>NZ_FXUF01000004.1 GCF_900182905.1 Anoxynatronum buryatiense
CGGGGCCTCTATGCGAGCCGGGCGCCTTGTAAAGACAAAGCAAAGGACGCTTTGCCGGCACCCTCTCGCATTTGGCTGATCAAAGGCCTTTGTTTTTCAATAATCTTGTGTTTGAAAATGCCAAAGAGCAAGATCTTGAACGACTTAACCAAATACCGATTTTAGAAAAAAGTGCTTACCGTCATGGTGAAAAAACTGCTTACCGACTCCAGGCAAAAACTGCTTACCGGCCGTCGGAAAAAACTCCTTACTGCGTGACGAAAGAACTGCTTACCATAACTGTGAAAAAAGTGCTTGACATTCACACCAGGCGCTCGGGTTGCTCCTCAGCAGAGCCCTATCCTCCCGGAAAGGAGAAAACCGGTCAAAGTCAAAAGAAGGTTTTTCGCTTTCAGGCATCCGCGTTATGCCACCTCACCACTGATGACCAGGCTCACCATGTGTTCATCAATGATGGGTTTCTGGGTTTGAGCGCCATAGATAAGGGCGTTGGTGGCCGCTTTGTTGATCAGCCGGGCAATACCACCAGAGTAAGCGTAAATGGCATCCAGTGCTTTTTCTGAAAAGATGTCCCTGTCAGTACCCGCTGCCAGAAGATGTTGTCTCAGGTAAGCTTCCGTCTGGGATCTGTCCAGGGGTGACAGGCGGCAGACCATGTCAATACGCTGGCGGATGGCCGCAAAGCTTTGAAGTTTCAGCCGGTCCCACAGTTCTGACTGACCGGCCAGGATCAGGGTCATGGGGCTCATGGAGTCCATCTGGAAGTTCAGGAGAAACCGAACTTCTTCCAGCATCTCCCTGTCCAACAGATGCGCTTCATCCACCACAACCACCGGCCTGATGTGATGAATCCCCCGCATCAGTTCAATCTCCCGGTGTAGCTGTCGTTTGGCATCACCCCGGTAAAACTTGGCTTCACAACCAATCTGTTCCAAAAGGCCCTTGTAGAAATGCCGGGGTGTCAGCTTGGAATCTGATAGATAAAAGACCTGGTATTTGCTGGGGGGCAGTTGCTCCTTAAACCAGCGCAGTGTGGTGGTTTTACCAGTCCCTGCTTCCCCGGTGAAGACGGCAAAAAGCTGGCGCTGGGCGGCGTAGTGCAGCCGGCCGGCAATTTCTTCCAGTACCGGTGGGGTGTACAAATCTGTGGCATCAATGGTCCGGGAAAAAGGTGTTTTAACACAGCCGTAAAAGGTTTCATACATCAGGCTCACCTGCTTTCCGGTAACTGATCACCATGGGACCCTGACGCTGCTGGTGTTTTTTCTGGGCCGCCTTTAACAGACGGGACTCTGTGGCGGGCACTTTGGTTAAGTGTTCCGGCAGAGTCGGTCTTGTGCCGGCCCAGGGACCGATGGTTCTCTCCTTTGCCTGTACTGGTTGAAGGTTACCTGCCTGTACCTGAATAACTGAAGTATCTGCCGGGTCGTAGATCACGGTGACCTTCATGCCCAGGTAAGACAGCCCCACTTCGTAGAACTTGCCTTGAAAACTGATGCAGCCGGTTTTGTCCACCTTCCGTTCTTCCCGGTGGAGAAAAGCATCATGGATTTCCTTGGGGTCCAGGTACCGTATGGGCCGGGTGTCTGACTGAAAGGCAACGTACGGGCTCTTGTTGTCTTTCAAGGCACTGTGAGGTTTATGCTGGTAGCATTCTGTCAGCCAGACCTGGTACAGGTGGTTCAGGTCTTCCAGGCTGTCCAGGTTTTCCAGTCTGGATTCTGTGAGAAACCGGTCCACCTGGTGGTGAAACACTTCTGATTTGCCTTTTGACTCAGGGCTGTATGGTTTTGTGTACATCAGTTTGATGCCAAGGAGCCCGGTGGTGGTTTGCATCCATTTGTTCCGGTATTCAGACCCGTTGTCGAAGTAGACTGCGTCCGGAATACCGTGTTTTAGAAGGGATTGGCGGAAACTGTCAATGACGATGGGGCTGCCCAGGGTGGGATAAAACTCACTGTGCAGGATCAGCCGGGTAGCGTCATCAATCCAGGTGACCAGGAACACTTGCTGGGGTTTAGCTCCCAGGCCCATGGGCAGGAACGGTCCATACTTGATGTCTGACTGCCACAGGCAGTTTCGGTGTGGTTTCACAAAACGCCGGGCAGTGCTACCGGTTTGATGGTACTGTTTCATCTGCCGGCTGCTGTAGCCTCGCTGGGCCAGTTTGTCCTGAAGGGTGCTGCGTTTGATCTGGCCGGGCTGGATTTTTCCTTCCCATTCCAGGATTTGGATCAGCTGTGACACACTTCTGGTGGGCACTTGGCGTCTTAAGAGGATGGCTTCCTGGAGGATTTCTTCCGGGACAGCGTCACTGGTAATCATCCTTTTCTTTACAGACAACAGACCGTCGTAGCCTGCCTGCTGGTACCGGGCAAGGTATCGGCGCAGGGTGCGTTCTGACAGGCCGGTTTCCTGGCTGATCTGATCTTTCAGTTTCTGGTAACTGGCTTTGTCCAGGCCAGGGGCCAAGAGGGGTGCGATGAGTTTCATCCGTTCCTGGGCTTGTTGTTTTTCCTTGGTCATGACTATCTTCCTTTCTACAGGGGATTGTCATCACCATACACTGGCTTTACCCGGCAGAAAAGGCCGAACGGGTCTGTACCCAAAGATTCAGTTTTACTGTCTGGTGGACAACGCGGCTTAGCCATCCGGTTGTCTCGCCTACGGACTGCCGGAGCCGTTGGAGTGGGGTTCCGGGAAAGGGAGTTTTTTCCATTGCGTTGTCTTCTGTCATGGCGTTCAGCACACCCAGCAGATGGCAGGTGATGCCGTTAAACCAGGCTTTCCAGCGTCTGATGGTGGATTCTTCCACAGCGACTTCGGTGTCATCCAGAACAGCTTCGATGCTTTCTGCTGGATGTCGTTTGTAGGGAATCACCGTGCCGGGCAGCTCGTGATGGATTCTACCACAGCTTGAACATTTGAGGCGTCTGATTCGAAAGGTTTTGCTCCGACTTGTGTCGAAGGCTTCAATGACTTTGCGGTTACGGCTTCCGATGACGCTGCAGTGTTCACACTGACAGCTGGGACAACAAAATGTCTCCAAACTCCTAACAAAAAACACCTGTTTCAGGGTTTTCAAACAACTCATATTTTGATAGAATGACCATAAGAGTTGTGTGAGGCGCCCCTGAGACTTGCTGTCGGAAGCAGTCTATCAAACAGGGGCGTCTTTCCTTTCTCAAGATTTGTTATGGTCATTATATCCGGCAATTTTCGGACAGGCAATAGCATCAGCAATTGGTCAGTTTGTTTCGGCTTAAACAATACAGGGTGTCTACGCCTTTGGCGGCATCCTCGTTATATTTTTTCATTGTTTCAGCCAGCTGACGGGGATTCATATTCAGCTGTTCAGCAAGAGCTTCAAGGGTATCGGCTTTCACCACTTGGCCGGCGGCCACCATTTGATCAACCATTTCGGTAAGCTTGTTCCAGCCAAAGTCCATGGGGGTGATTTCGGGCATGGGCCCCATGGCAATTTTATCCAGCATGCCGGCGGCTCGGGCTCCTTGTGTTTCAAGCAGGTTTAAGAGCGCTTCATTATACAGAAAATAGGCATAGTTTCCCTGTGACATAACGGCGTTGCCTGACAGGGCGCGGTCATAAACGATGTCTTCGTTGGCGAATCGAACACCGCTGGCATTGATCCAGGGGATGATGGGCATGTAGGCAACAGAATTGGTTGCTTGATAGCGTTCCATGAACTCGTAGTCACCTTCAACGGCATCACCACCGGCGACGGCGAAGGTGTGGGTTACCATGGCCGATAATCCTCGTGTTGCAGCGCCGGCTTCCACAGCCATTTGAATACCGTCACCCACATTGGAGTTATACCCGGAGGCATTGACCTGAACGCCTTTTAAGGCTTCAGTTACCATGTCTGTATTTCCTACGAAACCACCAGTGGCGATGACGACTGATTTGGCAGATATGTGCAGGGTGGAACCGTCTTTTGCACTGGCAATCACGCCGGTGACCTGGCGGCTGTCTGTCATCAACTGAATGGCAGGGGTTTCATAATAGATGGTGGCGCCATGATCTGCCGCTATCTTGTCCAGCATGGCTGTCAGTTGAGCAGATGTTTTGGTATGGTCATTGTATTTATGATACCCATTGGTTCCTTCTGCATGGGATTGCTGAACAGCTGCCTTGGTTTTTTGAAATTCGATTCCCCGGGCTTCCATCCAGTCGGCAGTTGTATGGGAAAGTTCGAGAAATTGCTTGACCAATGTGGCATCAGCCAACCAATCCATTTCATCCATCCATTTTTCGAAGATATAATCGGTATCCACAGGTTCGTGGCCCAACGCTCTTGCCTGAGCGCTGTCTGCGGCAAAAAAGCCGCCGCCCATGGCCGTTGTGCCACCGGCAACAGCGGCTTTTTCAAGAACGATAACCTTCGCGCCATTTTCGGCGGCGGTGACTGCTGCTGATGTGCCGGCACCACCGGTGCCAATCACCACCACATCGGCTTCAAGTTCAACGATTTGGCCTTCATTTTCCCTGGCGACAGCGGTCTTTAAGGCTTCGAGGTCGCCGCCTGCTTCAACCAGTGCTTGTTCCACCGCCGTTAGAAAACCTGTTGATGTCAGGGTGGCACCGGTGACGGCATCAATACCAATGGACTGGTGATGGATAATATCATTTGTCAAGCTGTCCATGGCCACATCACCCAGACCTGCGGTTTCAGAGGATGTCAGCACAGCGATCGTTTCGATGGAGGAATCACTGACGGTGACTTCCACCTTGATGGGCCCGTTCATGCCTGGTGCTTCAGCGGTATAGGTGCCAGCATTAAAAGTAATCTCGCCAGCAGGATCAATGGCATCAGTGCCGGTAGTGGCTTGATCTTGTGGAGATTCGCTTGTACCGGCACAGCCTGCCAGTGAAAAAACGAACAGCAGCACCAGTAAAGCAGTTAAGAACTTTTTCTTCATTTTTCAACACCTCCTGATTTGATAATTAAAGCATAGCTTTTGTAGTTGCTACAAAGTCAAGGAGATGTTGATAAATAATTATCAAAAATGCCAGGGCACTCAGATTTATAAGGTTTAGCAGAGGCGGTGCTTTCTTTATGGTCTAATCACAAGGGCAATAGATGTGTGTCCCTGATTTACAAAAGTGAAGCCATGGGATATGATTTGGAAAGAGATGCACGGCAACAAGCAGCAAGCAGCATGGTGAGCAAGAGTCAGAATGTATGGGATGGACCTGAAAGTGCACTCTGGGAAAAGCAGCCGGAGCAGCCGGAGGAGGAACGGAATGTATCGAATCAGTCATTTTGCGAAAATGGTGGGGTTGCCCCAATCCAAAATCCGGTTCTACGAAAAAAACGGGCTGTTGGATGTGCATCGGGACGAAAATGGCTATCGCTATTTCACACCGGGAGATGCTTTTCGAATCAACGCTTTTCGCGTATTAACCCAGTACGGGTTCACTGTGGAGCAGGCCGTCGGGTTGATTGATCAGCGACAATCCAGTGAATCCTTTATTCAGTCGCTGGAAAAGCAACGCAATCATCTGCATCACCAGATTCAGCTGATGAATAAACGGTATGAAACGACAGACCGGGTGATTAAGCTGCTGCAGGCGGGAATGGAGAACCCCATGGTGCTGGAAGAGGTGGAAGACCATCTTTATGTGCTGGCATCTGTGGGGCTGGACTTTTCCATTTCTGATGAAACAGAAAAGGCGCTGCAGCAGCTGGCGGAGCTGCTGCCCATCACAGCTTATGCCCGCATTATTCATCGGGATGATTTATTAAGCAGCCACCCGGCAATCAACCCCAGCTATTCCCTGGCGCTGCCGGTTTCCAAGGCAGGCATGCTGGGAGAACATACCCGGGCCCACGTGCGCCGACTGACCATGGGCACCTGTGTGCGGTACTACCGGGAAAAAACCCGGCAGGAAAGCGCTCAAAAAGAATCATTTCGTGATTTGTTCAACTTCTTGGAAAAACATCAGCTTAAAGTGGTCAGCGATGTACTGCTGTTGCCTTCATTTCTCAACCTGGACGGCAAGGGCCGGGACATTGAAATTGTGTATGTGCCGGTGGCGCCGGTGCAGCTGGTTGCTTCAAAAAGATAATAATTTAACAAATGCAAACGAATATCCTTGACCTTGAACCATGTTCATAGTTTAAGATGAGGCTAAATGGGAGCTAAACGTCGACGGGCCCCGCTTGAAAAGCCAAAAGTTTAACAAACATCTTGAACGGAGGAACGAGGATATGTGGATGAAGAATAGATCTACGCTGGCGCTCTTACTTGTTATCATGATGGTGGTACTCATGCTGGCTGGCTGCGGTGCGCCGGCGACAGCACCGGCACCAGCGGAACCGGCACCTGAAGCACCAGCTTCACCAGCGGAAACACCGGCAGCAACAGATACACCTGCTTTATCCTTTACACCAGGCACTTATCAGGCTGAAGTGTATGGATACCTCTCTTATCTGACAGTTGAGACAGAGTTTTCAGACTCAGCCATCACAGCCATTCGCGTACTGAACCATGATGAAACACCTGAACTACTGGCGTTGGTGGAAGAACGCATGATTCCCGAAATCATCAATCACCAGTCGCTGGCGGTGGATGCAGTGTCTGGTGCCACCAAGTCCAGCCTGGCGGTGGTCAGTGCGGTGGGACAGTGTGTTCAGCAGGCAGGGGGCAGCACCTCAGACCTGGCAGCCCGCAAAATTCCGGTCGTTCCTGGGGCAGACGAAGTCTATGAAACCGATGTCGTGGTGGTGGGCGTGGGGGCCTCCGGCTTTATGGCGGCTCATAACGCAGCTGCCAGCGGTGCCAAAGTAATGGCGGTGGAGAAGGGGGCCAGCGTGGCAGTGAGCAACGGCGTGCGGGTTTCTGGTCCCTTTGCGGTGGATACCCCGGTGCTTCAGGCGCAGGACTCCAAGCTGACAGTGGACAAAGCCTTCTACCACATGATGGAATACAGCAAATGGGGCGTGAACGCAGACCTGATTCGACGCAGCCTGGAAGTCTCCAGTGAAGCGGTGACCCAGTTAATGGACATGGGCTATGAGTTCAGGGAAGCAGATTTCAGATTTGAAACTCCCTTTAAAAAAGAGTACGGCGGCTTCCACCTGATTCTCACACCCTTTGCAGAACGGGTCATGATCTGGGAGCAGCAGCTGGCAGAAGATCAGGTGGAAGTGCTCTATGACACCACCGGCGAAAAGCTGCTCATGGATGGCGACCAGGTGGTGGGCCTGGAAGCCACACGAAAAGACGGCACTAAAGTAACCATTCATGCCGATGCAGTGATTCTGGCCACCGGCGGCTTCATTGGCAGCAAAGATATGATAAACCAGTATCTGTCGGGAGCGCAGATCAACCCGGCAGGGGGAAGTCTCAGCACAGGCGACGGCATCAACATGGCCCTTGAAGCAGGTGCGGTGCTGGAAAAAGAGTTTGGCCTGTGCCTCAATGAATACGGCGGCACCAATTCCCGGGCCACACGCAGTGCCAAGCAGGATAAATATGACCAGAACAGTGCCTTCAGACTGGGCGTGTATGGCGGTTTGTTTGTGGATGCCCAGGGCGACCGTTTCATGAATGAAGGGATGATGGTGGATTACCCCATGTCCTTCGGCAGCGAGCCCATCACTCGCATGAGCCCCTACTATGCTGTGGTGGATCAGGCCTACATGGATGCCATGTCAACCATTGGCCTTTATGAGCACACCCGACAGAAGGGTGCGCCGGACAACTGGGTGATTGGTGAATACTACAAAGGCAAAATCATCGACAATGTGTTTGAAGACATGGAAGAGGGCATTCGGGAGGGTTGGGCCTATAAAGCCGACACCATTGAAGAGCTGGCGGCCCAGTTTGGCCTGGATCACCTGGTTGAAACCGTTGAAGCCTACAATGCTTTCTGCGAAACAGGAGCAGATGCACAGTTTGGCAAGGAAGCCATGTACCTGACCCCTATCAAGGAAGGGCCTTTCTACATTACCCAAAACCAGCCCAGCGGCTGGAGCACCATTGGCGGTGTGCGGGTGGATGCCAGCCTGCGGGCTTTAAACACCGACAACAAGGCGATTCCCGGCCTGTATGTGATCGGGGCCGATGCCGGAAGCCTCTTCGTGTCCCCCTACTATGATATTCCCGGCTCTTACTACGGGCTGGCCATTGATTCTGGTGTGATTGCCGGAAAAGAAGCGGCAGCTTATTCAAAAGGAAAGCAATAAAAACTGGCAACTGCAATAGAAGCTGGTAACTGCACAAGAAAGAGGGACGGCTCAGGCCGTCCCTCTCAGACTATAGACAAAATAAGATGAAGACAAGGGATTTGGTAAAGGACAGCCTTGGAAATCTTGTCAGTGTTTTTTCGAAAAGATGAGAAAACCGCCAGCGCCTGCTGTTTGAGCGCAGCGAGTTCAGGCGCTGTTTTCGAGACTTTCGACTAAAAACACACAAGATTGGAGTCAGCTGGCCGGGCCAAAGCCCTTTGTCTTCAACCTCAGAGGGACGGCTCATGCCGTCCCTCTTTCTGCGCAAATCAGGGGCCCGCTTTTCTGCTGACATATGTGTAGAGGATGGACATTCACAAATGAATAGAGTAGGATGGTAGTAAAATACCCTGGGAAAAGGCACCAGCAGCACAAGTGGAGGTGGAGAAATGAACGGGGCATGGGAAATCTTGCACGGTACTTTGAAGCATGCTGACTTTCAACGATTTCAGGATTACCTGGCTACGTCAACGGGCTTGGCGGTGATCACCGTTGACTACAAGGGCATGCCGCTAACCCGGCATAGTGGCTGCCATGATTTTTGCCGGATGCTGAGAGACTCCCCTGACTATGGTGACCGGTGTGAAAAATGCGATTCCTTTGGCGGCGTTGAGGCGGCAAGGTCGAAGGAAGCTTTTTTGTATCTGTGCCACGCCAATATTGTGGATGTTGCGGTGCCCATCATTATCAACGAGCTGTATCTGGGGGCGGTGATGGCGGGGCAGGTTCGCCTGGAAAATGATGCTGAAAGCTACGCAGTAGAGCCGGTCTATAAAATGACGGATCTGAACAGGGTTTTCAGCCAGTCCAAAGTGATGCAGGAAGCCTATAAGCGGCTGCCGGTGATGACCTATGAAAAAGTGGTGGCGACAGCAAAGATCATTGAAACCATTTGTCAGTACATGGTGAAAAGCCCGGGTGAGCAGCTGATGAAGGAGCTGACGGTGATCAATGAAATGGCGGCTTCTGATAAACCGCTGCCGGCAAGCCCGACAGAAGATTTGATTAAACCGGCACTGGCATATATTGAGCAGCATTACGATAAAAAATGCACTGTCAACGCACTGGCACACCGCTGCAATATTTCTGAAAGCTATTTCAGCCGCCTCTTTTGCAAGCAGATGGGAAAAAGCGTTCCCCAATATGTGTGCCATGTGCGTGTGAACAAAGCCAAGGTACTCCTTTTGAACTCCCGCAGTACCATTGGTGAAATTGCCGGAGCCTGCGGATTTGAAGATGCCAGTTACTTCATCAAAGTGTTTAAGCGTGAAACAGGGGTGACCCCCGCCGTATTCAGGCTAACCATGTGGCCCAGCGCTGAAGAAGCCTGAAGCAAAATCGGTCCTTTAAGCTTTCATGCTGGCGGCAACTTCTGTAAAAATCACGCCCAGGGCAAAGGCACCGGCATCGGGATGACCAAGGCTGCGGTCGCCCACAGTGCCGGCCCTGCCCATTTTTGCGGCGATTTCTTTGGTGCTTTCTGCCCCCTGAACAGCTGCAGCCGCTGATTTTTTCAAGGCTTCCAGAAGAGTGTCGGCTTCTTTCTCACTGTCTTTCAAAGCGTTGACGGCAGGTACCAGGGCGTCAATCATCGTCTTATCGCCCACCACTGCACCCCGGCCAAAGGAGCGCTCCCCGGTGGCCTGGATGGCTTCGGCGGCTGCCGCCATCATCGACGTGAAGGCCTCCAGGGTCAAGGCTTTCTCATTGCCGGCAGAACGGGCGGCTCCTCTGAAGGCAGCACCCCAGAGGGGACCTGAAGCGCCGCCGCAATGCTCCATGATAATCAGTGAGCAGGCATCCAGAAAATCACCGATGGTATGAGATGCCATCAATAACTGGGGCCACTCCTGTTGTAACTGCTTAAAGCCTTTGGCCACACTCATGCCAAAATCACCATCGCCGGCATGGGCATCCAGCTGGCAGAAGGGGACTTCATTGCGAATAATGCAGTCGCCCATCACCTGCACCATATGCTGGATATTTGCCAGCGAAATCAGCTGGTGATGAAGATGAGAATCAAGCTGAGGAAGCGCCGCAGGTTCCTGAAGGGAGGAAGACGCCTGCTTTTCAAGAACCATCAAAGGTGAAAGATCCATGGGCGACGGGGGGCCTGAAATCTGTAAAGCCGGGCTTTCGCAGGGAGCGTCCAGCAGCTCCTTCAGCTCGTCATCCAGCTTCATAATGGAAATGGAGGCACCCAGCATATCAATACTGGTCATAAAGTTACCCACGAAGGTTCGGTGAACAGTGATGCCTGATGCTGTCAGCAGCCTGCAGACGGAATGGTTGAATAGATACAGCTCCTGCAGGGGGGTGCTGCCGAAGCCATTGATTAAGACCGCCACTTCTCCGGTGGTGAGTTTCAGAGATTCAAGGAGTGCTGGCACCATTCTGGAAGCCAGCTCATCGGCGGAGATCATGGCCTCCCGTTGGATACCGGGCTCACCATGAATGCCAACACCGTATTCCATCTCATCATCACCAATTTCAAAGGTGGGTGTTCCTTTGGCAGGCACTGTACAGGAGCTGAAGGCGAAGCCCAGGCTTTTCACATGATCCACGGCTTTTTGAGCAACCCGCTTAACCTCCTGAAGGCTGGTGCCTTTTTGTGCCATGGCACCGGTGGCCTTATGGACAAGAACCGTGCCGGCCACTCCTCTGCGGCCCACGGTATACAGTGAATCCTGCACAGCAATATCATCGTCCACCTTCACAAAATCCACTTCAATGCCGTCTTCAGCCGCCAGATGAGCGGCATTTTTAAAGTTCATGATATCGCCGCTGTAGTTTTTGATAATCAGCAGAGTGCCTTTTCTGGAAGCAGAGGTTTTGATTGCCTGGTACACCTGCACCTGAGAGGGAGACGCAAAAACGTCTCCACAAACGGCGGTATCAATGAGTCCGGTACCAATAAAACCGGCATGGGCAGGCTCATGACCGCTGCCGCCGCCGCTGATCAGGGTCACTTTGTCCTGGTCAATACGATTTTTTTGAATGATTTTGTATTTTTCAATGAAACAAAGCTCGGGATGAGCCATGACGATGCCTTTACACATTTCATAAACAACGTTTTCCGGCTGATTCATGATTTTTTTCATGTGATTGCTCCCCTCTTGTCAGAATAAAATGAAGGATACCACATCAGTGGTGGTTCCAGGTGGATTTCCATTGTGCGCCAAGGGCATCTGCTGCTTTGATGGCAGCGACAACGTTTTCCACTGTGACAGGAAAAGGCATGGCGTGGATGGATTCTTCAGGAATACACGCTTTTTCGGCTGCCTGATAAAGTTCATCCTCTGAAGGCGCAATCACGCCAATATCTGCCAGGCAGACAGGGAGCCCAACTGACAAACAGAAATCCAACACTTCTTCCAGCTCTTCTGCCGGCGCATTTTCAAGAATCAGTTGAACCAGTGTGCCGAAAGCCACTTTTTCGCCATGATAATACTGGTGGGTGCCTTCAAAAATGGTCAGGCCGTCGTGAATGGCATGAGCTGCTGCCAGTCCGCCGCTTTCAAAGCCGAGACCGGAAAGAAGGGAGTTGGCTTCGATGATGTTTTCCAGTGCAGGGGTTACCTGGTTAATATCGCAGGAGAGCTTTGCCTTGATGCCGTCAGCCAAAAGGGTTTGGTAGCAAAGCTTCGCCAGTGCAAAGGCGGTGTTGGTGCCTCTGGCTGGCGGGCAGTGACCTTCCCGGTAGCCGCAAGGCAGCCCTGCGTTCACAGGGGAGTAGGAGCTGCGGGTGGCTCTGGCTTCAAAATAAGTGGAGAGGGAGTCGCCCATGCCGGACACCAAAAATCGGGTGGGTGCCTGGGCAATCACCTTGGTATCCACCAGCACCACGCTGGGGTTTTGGGAAAAATAGGCATAGTCATCAAAGGCGCCTTCAGGTGTGTACAAGACAGCAGAGTGGCTGGTGGGGGCATCTGTTGCAGCAATGGTGGGACAAATAATCAGTGGGCCGCCCTGGGCAACGCATTTCGCCGTATCAATGGCTTTGCCACCGCCTAAGCCAATGGTGCAGTCACAGTTGCTTTCAGCAGCCAGCGCCTGAAGCCGTTTAACTTCCTCCCGGGAGCATTCGCCGCCAAAGTTGCTTTGAATAAACTGAATACCATAAGTCTCCTTTGTTGCATCCAGCTGATTCTGAACACGCTTGACGTCATCTGCATGCGCGATGAGAAGGGCGGTTTTACCAAAAGTGTTGACAAAGTATCCCAGATTCAGTAACTCGCCTTCTCCCTGCACATATTTGCCTGGTGAAATAAATGCTTTTCTCATGTTTCGCCTCCTATTATTTTCGATGAAATCTTTATGTTGAGTTCAGCATACGAAAAATTCTGAATGAATACATTAGTCGTATAAAGCCTCTTATGTAAATAAAACATCAAAAAAATCGCCACTGGTGGGGCGTAAAAGTTGCATGGGTGTCTTTTTTTACCATCATGGCACCCCTAAAACAACGCCGAAAGGATGTCTGAAAAAAACGAAAAATCAGCCAATACGGTGCTTTTGAAGGGATGACGCAGTCATAAGAGAGCGGCTTTACGAAATCGTCGCAGCAGATGGAGAAAGCCTGTTGAGAAAGGCGGTTGCTTTTCATGGAAAAATTCAGGCGCATAAATCATATTGACAAAGGCTAAACTACCATGGTAGCATGGTGGCAGTTAATCTTTTATCTGGCTGCAGGAAAATGGAGTGGTGAAAAGTGGAATGGAAAATTGAACAACCCCAAAATGGCCACTCGGTGAGTGACTATGTATACGAGGTGCTAAAGAAAAACATTGTGGCGTTGAACGTTAAGCCCGGTGACAGGATCAGCGAGAATGAAATTTCTGAGCTGCTTCAGGTAAGCAGAACCCCTGTGAGAGAAGCCTTTATTAAGCTGTCAAAAGAAGACCTGCTGTATATATTACCCCAAAGAGGCACCTATATTTCTTACATCGACTTAGATGAAGTTGAAGAGGCCAGGTTTATTCGAGAAAGTCTGGAGAAATCTGTGATAGAACTTGCAACCAGCCAGTTTTCTGAAGATGCGTTGTTTTTACTTGAGCAAAATGTGGCTTCTCAAAAAAACAAAATCGCAAAAAAGGCCTACGCTGAGTTTCTTGAAGTGGACGAAGCCTTTCATAAAACCATTTTTCAGGAATGCAACAAAATGAGAACCTGGTCTGTTATTGATCAGGTCAACAGCCAGTATAAGCGGATCAGGGTGTTAAGTTTCATTGCCAATATCAACTGGGAACAAACCATTGAACAGCACCAGGGAATCATTGAGGCCATCAGAACCAAAGATACCCGAAAGGGTTTGGAGATTATGAGCAAACACCTGAAAAAACTTAATATCGAGAAAGTGGAACTGAAAAGAAAATATCCTGAATACTTCAAGTAGCCCCCGGCGTTCATCTGTATCATTTGGGATGGGGCGAAACTTGCATGGTAGTATGGTATTTTGACGTTTCTGGAGAATGATTTCTTAACTTTTTCCTCAGATCAGAATGTGCAGCAACGGCACGGTTGAAGGAAAACGTTAAGATTTCAAATAAATGAGTTAATGACAAAAGGAGGAAGAGTATGAGAAAGTTGTTAAGTGTTGGGATAACGGTTTCATTAATCATGATGCTATTGATGGGATGTGGCACAGGTGCGGGTGAACCTGCTGCAAGCCCTGCTGCAAGTCCTGCAGGAAATGAACAAGCCGGTGAATCAATTGGCGAAGAAGTGACGCTGAGACTGGCCCATAATTTAAATGAGCAGCACACCGTTCATTTGGCATTGGCTGAGTTTGGCAGACTGATTGAAGAAAAATCACAGGGCAACATGAAGGTAGACATTTACCCCAATGCACAGCTGGGCTCTGAAGAACAGGTTTTAGAGCAGCTGCAGGCAGGTGGCGTTGCCATGACAAAGGTTTCTGCCGCTGCCCTGACACCCTATGACGACGGGTACAACGCGTTCACATTACCCTATGTGTTTGCAGATGAAAATCATTTCTTTACCTCCATGGAATCTGATGCCGTGAAAGAGCTTTATCAAAGCACCCATGACAAAGGGTTTGTGGGACTAACCTACTACACATCCGGCGCACGTTCGTTCTATACGGTTAACAAGCCGATTTTGCATCCAGATGATTTAAGAGGCGTTAAAATTCGTGTCATGGGCTTTCAATCCCAGACAGACATGATGCAGGCCCTTGGCGGCACACCGGTGGGTATGCCCTATGGAGATGTGTACACCTCACTGCAGTCCGGCATTATTGATGGAGCAGAAAGTAATGAAACCGCATTAACCAATGGGAAGCATGGAGAGGTTTCCAAGCATTTCTCTTATGATGAGCATACCATGATTCCTGATATTCTTGTTGTCAGCGCCAGAGTATGGGACAGCCTGACTGATGCACAAAAAGCCATTATTGAAGCAGCAGCAGTTGAATCAACTGAATTCCATAAGCCGCTATGGGATGCGGCCATTGCCGAAGCTGTCACAGAAGCCACAGAAGAAATGGGAGTCACCTTCCATGAAGTTGACAAAGGTCCATTCCGTGATGCAGTGGCATCAATGCTGGATGAATACGGTGCCCAGTATCCTGAAGTGAAAAGCCTGCTGGACAGCTTCAAGGCATTGGAGTAACAATCAATAGCCCCAAAAGCTCCAAAAGGTACACAAGCTTTACAAGCTACACAAGCTTTACAAGCTCCAATAGCTGCTTGCGGTCGCTTAAGCGGGAAGAGTAAGAATGGTTGAAAAAGTCCTGGCTCAAAGCACTTCAGCTTTGAGCTGGGACTTTTAATGAAAAAGCACATGCAAGATTACATAATGGAATCCATGGGAGTGACATGACATGCTATATCCACAATTAACAGGCTCAAGAAACCTCATCAACTTATCGGGCATTTGGAATTTTAAAGCGGATTACAAGGAAGAAGGCTATGTGAACCATTGGTATGTGGAGGGATTAAAAGAATATGAACTGATGCCGGTACCAGCCAGTTACAATGATATTTCTGTTGATGCAAAGTTGAGAGATTTTGTGGGAGATGTCTGGTACGAAAGAAAAGTGGTCATTCCAAAACAGTGGAAAAACGAAAATGTATTCATTAGAGTTGGAAGCGCCAGCCATCATTCCAAGATATGGGTGAACGGGGTTTTGGTGAAGGCGTACACCGGTGGTTTTTTGCCCTTTGAAAGCCGTATTAATGAAGCCGTTAAATTTGGAGAAGAAAACCACATTGTGATTGGTGTTAACAATGAGCTTACCTGGCAAACTTTACCTCCCGGAGAAACATACTACGTGGAAGATGCCGATGGCAACAGGAAAAAGAAGCAGAAACAGCAGCATGATTTTTTTAATTACAGCGGTATCCACAGACCCGTCTATCTCTATACCACACCGCGGACATACATTGAAGACATCACTGTTCAGACAGACTATGAAGCCTCTCAGGGAATCATCAGCTACCAGGTGGTTATTAACCAGCCTGAAGAGAAAAACCACGAAGATGCTGCGGTAAAAATAGAGGTATATGATGAAGAAAATCAACTGGTTGGGGCGGCAGCTGGTGAAAAAGGCATCATTTCAATCGATAAAGTAACTTTATGGCAGCCTCAAAACGCCTACCTGTACAAGTTGGTGGCAAAACTTGTTTCAAAGGAAGGCACACTGGATGAGTACAGCTTGAGTATCGGTATTCGCAAAGTGCAGATCGAAAACGGTCAGTTCCTGATCAATGGAGAACCATTCTACTTTAAAGGTTTTGGCAAGCATGAAGACATGGATGTGAAAGGAAAAGGGCTGGATGACGCCATGAACATCAGGGACTTCAACCTGTTAAAATGGATTCATGCCAACTCATTCAGAACCTCCCATTACCCCTATGCAGAAGAAGTGCTGGATCTGGCAGACCGATATGGCATCGTGGTGATTGATGAAGTGCCCGCTGTCGGCATGCTGGGGCAGGCTGTTCCGGCCATTGGTGAGCTGGATGGCGTGTTTACGGATGAAAAGATCAATGATGAGACATTAAAGGAACATATTCGATTAACCAGCGAGATGATTGCCAGGGACAAAAACCATCCGTCGGTGGTGATGTGGTCACTGGCCAACGAAGCCTCTGTGATGGAACCAAGGGCAGAAGCATACTTTAAAGAACTGGCAGAAGCGGCGCGAAAAATGGATGACAGACCACTTCTCAACGTGAATCTGATGCTGATTGAACCGGGGAAATGCAATGTGTCCAAGTATTTCGACGTGGTTGGACTCAACCTGTATTTCGGCTGGTACTCAGAAAGAGGCGACATTGACGCAGGAAAAAAACGACTGATGCAATGGTTGAAAGACTGTTACCAAGCTGAGAAAAAACCCATTCTCCTGTCGGAATACGGGGTAGACACCATTGCGGGCCTCCATAAAGAGCCGGCCATTATGTTTAGTGAAGAGTTTCAGGTGGCATTTTTAAAGGCATACCATGAGGTCTTTGATCAGCTTCCCTTTGTCATTGGAGAGCATGTGTGGAATTTTGCAGATTTTATGACGGGACAGGATCTTGTCAGAATTGACGGGAATAAAAAGGGCGCTTTCACAAGACAGCGACAACCCAAAATGGCTGCCCATTATTTGAGGGAGCGATGGGGAAGCATCACCAACACCCATAAAAAGTAGAGGCGGGGGACTTTTTCGCGGGTGAGTCACCGAATGGTGTCAAGTCTGGTTCTGATAATTTGGAAGGGGAGGCAAAGCAATGAACAAGTTCAAAAGCGGAATGAACACCGTGTTGTCCTACCTGACGGCGTTCCTGCTCATCGTGATGACGTTTCTCGTCATCTGGCAGGTGTTTACCAGGTATATACTCAATAACCCAAGTGCTTTTACAGAAGAGCTGGTTAGAATCATTCTAATCTGGTCATCCTTTTTCGGGGCATCCTATGCATTTGGTACAAGACAGCACATGGCCCTGGTGTTTTTCAAGGAAAAAACAACAGGACTCAAAAGAAAGTTCATTTATGTGTTTATCGATGCGGTTATTTTGTGTTTTGCCATATTGGTTTTAATCCGGGGAGGCTACCAGCTGGCATCGGGAGTCATGGGCATCAAGACACCCATTTTAGGTATTTCCAGAGGACTGATTTACATGATCGCACCGTTTTCAGGGATTATCATATCCATTTATCAGTTAATGAATATTAAAGAAGATGTTGAAATGGCAGGTTAGTGAAAAGTCTGGAATCGAATCGGTGCGTCATTTTGATTTAATTTAAAGGAGTGGAGCAAAATGGAGGTAGCCTTACAGGCGGCATTGGTACTCTTCATCACATTTATCATTCAACTTGGCATTGGTATTCCCATCTCCATCAGTATTGTTATTTCTACGTTAATTACGGCTCTCACAGCCATTCCGCTGGATATTGTCTTGTTTACGGCAGCGCAAAAAATGGTGACGGGAATCGATAGCTTTTCATTATTGGCGGTACCCCTGTTTATACTGTCTGGCAATATTATGAACAACGGTGGCATTGCCAGAAGACTGGTTGATTTTGCCCAGGTGATTGGTGGTCGGTTACCAGGTTCGCTGGCCCAAGCGAATGTTCTTGGAAACATGCTGTTTGGATCTTTGTCGGGGTCTGCAGTGGCGTCTGCGGCGGCTATTGGCGGAACAATGATTCCTATCCAAAAAAGTGAAGGCTATGACGTGCCCTTTTCAGCGGCGGTAAACATTGCATCCTCTCCGACAGGCATGTTGATTCCGCCCAGTGGCAGCTTGATCCTATACTCGTTGGTGGCTGGCGGCGTTTCCATTTCTGCCTTGTTTATTGCGGGGTACATCCCTGGGTTCTTAATGGGTTTGGCAACCATGGTGGTCGCCTATATTTATGCGAAGAAAAACAACTATCCTGTTGCTGCGAAAGTGAGTTTTGCAGAAGGGCTTAAAGTATTTTTGGAAGCGATACCCAGCCTGATGCTGATCGTTATTGTGATTGGGGGGATTGTTTTTGGCGTTTTCACCGCCACTGAAGGGGCCGGCGTTGCCGTTGTTTACACCCTTGGTTTATCTCTTGTCTACAAAAGCATCAACTGGCAGGATATGCGGGAAATTTTGCTGAAAACAGGTGTTACCACAGGGGTAATTATGTTTTTAGTGTCGGCCTCTTCTGCCATGTCATGGGTGATGGCCTATACAGGAATTCCCCAGGCGATCAGCCAGGCGATCATGTCCATTTCAGAAAATCCCATTATCATTTTATTGATTATGAACATTACCCTGTTGATCGTGGGCACGTTTATGGATTTAACCCCGGCGATACTTATTTTCACACCCATCTTTTTGCCCATCGCAACCCAAATTGGAATACATCCGGTACACTTTGGCATTATTCTGGTATTCAATCTGTGCATCGGAATCATGACACCACCTGTTGGCAGTGTCTTATTTGTCGGATGCAGTGTTGCAGAAATATCCATTGAGAAAGTGATTAAACCCTTGCTGCCATTCTTTGCGGCACTGGTGGCAGTACTGCTGTTGGTGACTTATATACCAGCAATCAGTTTGTTTTTGCCCAGGCTGTTTGGCTTAATTTAACGATGTGAGGAGTGCAGAAATGATACTCAGGAATTATCCTTTTCACTTGGTGAAAGAAGAAAACAATGTGTTGGAGTTTCAGCTGAACAATGAGGAGACCTTTGTGAAGGTGTTTGTGCTGGAAGAAAACATCATTCGCGTCATGCTCATTGAAAAAGAGGTATCGCTGGACAAAAGCTGGCTTGTGGCACCTGGAATGGATGACATCGCAAAAGAAGGCAGGGACAGATTCGACATTTCCCCCTTCTCACTTCCGGCATTCACCCATGAACTGACAGATCATCAGTGTACCATCTCCACGGCGAAGCTGAAGGTGGTATTTGACTTAAACGGCATGAAGGCAACCTGGTATGCCAGGCTGGAAGGCAGCGAGGTTGAGTTTGCGAAAGACAGAAAAACACAGGCTTACAATCTCAACCACTCTCTTGGGAACGGCCCCAGCCACTATTTGGCGAGAAGTCTCAATGAGCAGTATTTCGGTCTGGGTGAAAAATGTGGCGGCAATGACCGGCACGGCAGGCGGTATCGAATGATGAGTGTTGACCCCATGGGATACGATGCAGAACTGACGGACCCGCTCTACAAACACATTCCCTTCTACATTACCCGAAACACTGAAACCGGGATTTCCTTCGGATTGTTCTATGATAATTTATCCACCTCCATTTTTGACATGGGCAATGAGCTGGATAACTATCATGGTTACTACCGCTATTATCAGGCAGAAGACGGCGACCTGGACTACTACGTTATTCTGGGCCCCCGCTTAAAAGAAGTCACCGAAACATTTTCATGGCTCACAGGAAAAACCAGCTTTTTTCCCAAATGGAGCATTGGCTATTCCGGCTCCACTATGTCGTATACAGATGCCCCCAATGCACAGGAGCAGCTGCAGCAGTTCATTGAAGACTGTGAAAAACATGATATCCCCTGCGATTCCTTTCAACTGTCTTCAGGTTACACCTCCATAGGGGCAAAACGGTATGTCTTCAACTGGAATTATGATAAAGTACCCACACCGCAAAAAATGGCAGACAGCTTTCATGAGAAGGGCATACGGCTTTGCGCCAACATTAAACCGGCTCTCTTAGTTGACCACCCCATGTTTGAAGAGCTGAAAAAAAATCACATGTTTGTGATGGATAAAGACGGGATAGAACCTGAAATTGTGCAGTTCTGGGATGAGCTGGGAGCGTATGTTGATTTTACAAACCCACAGTCCTATGACTGGTGGAAACAGCAGGTCACAGAAAAGCTGCTGGAGTATGGCATCGATTCCACCTGGAATGATAATAACGAGTATGAAGTATGGGAAGCAGATGCAAAGGCCCATGGATTTGGAAAAGAAATCAACATCTCTCAAATCAGACCCCTGCAGCCATTGCTGATGATGAAAGCTTCCTATGAAGCCCAGAAAGAGTATGCGCCCGCACTAAGACCCTATTTGATTTCACGGTCCGGCTGCCCTGGAATGCAGCGGTATGTTCAAACCTGGTCGGGAGACAACCGTACCAGCTGGAAAACGCTGAAATACAATATTAAAATGGGTATCGGACTAAGCATGTCCGGCATTTACAACATCGGTCATGATGTGGGCGGATTTGCAGGGGCAGCGCCTGAACCGGAACTCTTCGTCAGATGGGTGCAAAATGGCATCTTTCATCCCAGGTTCACCATTCATTCATGGAATGATGACGCCACGGTGAACGAGCCCTGGATGTATCCTGCGGTGACCCACTACATTCGAAATCTGATTAAATTCAGAACTAAAATCACACCTTATATCTACAATCTGCTGTATCGCTCATGGAAATACTACGAGCCCATGATCAGACCCACTTTCTATGATTTTGAAGCGGATACCAACACCTTTGAAGAAAATGACGACTTTATGCTGGGTCAAGATTTGCTGGTGGCTTCAGTGGTTGAAAAAGGTGTGTTTGAGAGACTTGTGTATTTGCCAAAAAACCAGGATGGCTGGTACGATTTTCACACCGGATTCTGGTACCAGGGCGGCCAACAGGTGGTAATCCCCGCACCCCTGGACTACACCCCCCTGATGGTAAAAGCGGGAGCCATCATTCCCACCAATGACGCGTCTATTCATTTTGAAACAAAAGAGAAAGATGAACGGGGATTTCATTTGTTCCCCCATCGGGAAAATGGCGAAAGTGCCTTTGAACTGTATGAAGATGACGGCATCAGCAATGATTATCTTGAAAATGTGCATGCCCTTATAAAGGTGCGAATGATTTCATCCAGAGAAGCGATTCATGTGGAACTGTCGAAAGAAGGCATCTATCAGCTGCCCTACAGAGAAGTAAACCTGCATCTGCCCCTGGGTGAGACAAGAAGCCTGACCATCAATGGAACAGCATGCATGCGCAACAACGATCATGTGTATACCGTATCAATAGACTAAACCTGAAGGTGATGGAATTGAAAACATTCATGAATGAAGATTTTTTACTGACCAATGAAGTGGCAAGAAAGCTCTATCATGAGTATGCAAAAGAAATGCCGATTTACGATTATCACTGCCATCTGTCACCGGGGGAAATCAGTCAAAATAAGCCATACAACAACATGACAGCACTGTGGTTGAGTGGAGACCATTATAAATGGCGAGCCATGAGGAGCAACGGTATCGACGAAAAGTACATCACAGGACAGGCGGATGATTTCGAAAAATTCATGGCATGGGCCAAAACCGTCTCCATGTGCATGGGAAACCCGCTGTTTCACTGGACCCATCTGGAACTGCAGCGTTATTTCGGAATTCATGAGGTATTCAGTGAAAAAACCGGTGAAGCCATATGGAAGAGATGCAATGAACATCTGAAGGAATATGATTTTAGGGCCAAAGGGTTCATCGAAAAATCAAATGTCAAAGTCATCTGCACCACAGATGATCCGGTGGATTCCCTGGACGATCATCGCAAAATCAAAGAAGACAGCACCTTTCACACCAAGGTGCTGCCCACATTCAGGCCAGATAAAGGCCTGGGCATTGAAAAAGAGACATTTGACCAGTGGCTTCAGGAACTGTCTCAGGTGTGTCACATGAACATCGAAACCTATCATGCGTTTTTAAGTGCGCTGGATCAGCGGATTCATTATTTTCATGAAGCAGGCTGCCGGATTTCCGATCATTCGCTGGAAGAAGTGGTTTATCTGGAGGCCACACCAGAAGAAGTCGAAAAGATCTTCTTAAAAAAGCTGCAGAGAGAAAGCCTGACTCCGGAAGAAGTAAAGAAATTTAAAACCCATACCCTCAATCATCTGGGCAGAAAGTATCATGAGTACAAATGGGTGATGCAGCTTCACATTGGGGCGCTTAGAAACAACAATACGCGAATGTTTGCCCTCCTTGGCGGTGATGCGGGCTTTGACTCAATGAATGACCAGTGCATTGCAGTGCCGCTGTCAAAAGTGCTGGACTCCCTGGATCGGGAGAACCGGCTGCCCAAGACAATCCTCTATTGTTTAAATCCAAAAGATAATGATGTCATCGGTACCATGATTGGAAACTTTCAGGGTGGGTCTATTGCCGGCAAAGTACAGTTTGGTTCCGGCTGGTGGTTTAATGATCAAAAGGACGGGATGATCAGGCAAATGACATCGCTGGCCAATCTGGGACTGCTGAGCAGATTTGTAGGCATGTTGACAGATTCAAGAAGCTTCATTTCGTATACAAGGCATGAATATTTCAGAAGAATCCTCTGCAATATGATCGGGCAGTGGGTAGTGGATGGGGAAGCCCCCAATTGTTCGGAGTCTCTGGAACACTTGGTGAAGAACGTCTGTTACAACAACGCTGTCAATTACTTCGAGATAGAATGATAAGGGGCTGATAAATGTGGAAATGACGTTCAGATGGTATGGGGACAGTGATCCCATACCGCTACAATACATTAAGCAAATACCCAAAATGGCAGGTGTGGTTTCGGCCATCTATGATATTCCGGTGGGTGATCCCTGGCCGCTGGAAAAGATTATCGAGTTAAAGAATAAAGTGGAGGCTGCCGGATTAAAGCTGTCGGTGATAGAAAGTGTGCCGGTGCATGAAGATATTAAACTGGGAAAACCAACGAGAGATCAGTATATTGCCAACTACCAGACAACCATCAGAAGGTTGGGGGAAGCCGGCATCAAAGTGGTGTGCTATAACTTCATGCCTGTGTTTGACTGGACAAGAACAGATTTGGAGCACCAGCTGCCTGACGGCTCTACTGCCCTGATTTTTGATGAAGAGCTGGCAGGAAAAATGGACCCGTCAACGGGGGAGCTGAGCCTTCCAGGGTGGGATTCCAGCTATACAAAGGAATCCATGAAGGCGCTGCTGGCAGATTATCAAGCAGTGAATGAAGAAAAGCTTTGGGAAAACCTGGCCTATTTTTTAAAGGCCATTATTCCTGTGGCAGAGGCGTCAGATGTGAAAATGGCCATTCATCCCGATGATCCGCCATGGTGCATTTTTGGACTTCCCCGCATTATCACCAATGAAGAAAATCTGGAGCGGCTGTTGAACCTGGTGGATAACCCCTATAATGGCCTGACCCTGTGCAGTGGTTCTCTTGGGGTTGCGAAAGATAACGACATGGTTCGACTGGTCAAAAAGTTTGGCAAGCGGATTCACTTTGCCCATATGCGAAATGTGAAAATCACAGGACCCCGCTCCTTTGAAGAAGCAGCACACCCTTCAGAGTATGGTTCTTTGGATATGGTGGAAATCTTAAAAGCCTACCACCAGGCAGGCTTTGACGGACCCATGAGACCGGATCACGGCAGAATGATCTGGGGAGAGCGGGGAAAACCGGGGTATGGCTTGTATGACAGGGCCCTGGGTGCCATGTATCTCACGGGAATTTGGGAAACACTGGAGAAAACCGGACTGTAAGGAAAGTCAGATTGCAAAAAAAACAGACAGTAAGGGGTGAACACATGAGATTAAACGAAGAAACACTTAAAAAGACTTCTCTTTGGGAAGCGGCGGGATTCGATCTGCCTCAGTTTGATCGGGATCAAGTGAGAAAAAACACGGCGAAAAATCCCGGGTGGATTCACTTTGGAGCAGGGAATATTTTCAGGGCACTGATCGCTCATGCCCAGCAAACCATGCTGAACAAAGGAGCCGACGACAAGGGCATCATTGTCGTGGGCGGAGAAGTCATCGACAAACTTTACCAGCCCCGGGACAACCTAACAGCCCTTGTGACCATAAAAGCAGATGGCAGCATTAACAAAACAGTGATTGGGAGCATTGTGGAGTCCCTGAACATGGATGATCAGCAGGATGAAATCTGGGACCGGCTCAAAACCATTTTCACCAGTGAAAGTCTGCAGATGGTCAGCTTTACCATTACAGAAAAAGGATACAGCTTACAGGATGCCAAAGGGGAATACCTGGCAAGTGTGGCCGAAGATTTTAAAAAGGGTCCCAAGAATCCTGAAAGCTATATGGGAAAAGTGGCATCCCTGATGTATGAGCGCTATCAAAAGGGACAACAACCCGTGGCCCTGGTGAGCATGGACAATTGCTCCCATAACGGCACAAAACTTTATAACGCCATCAGCGCCTTTGCTGCCCAGTGGGTGAAGAGCGGCCTTGTTGATGCAGGCTTTGAAACTTACATCGGGAATCCTTCACTTGTCGCATTTCCATGGACCATGATCGACAAAATAACTCCCAGACCAGACCCCAAAATCAAAGAGATGTTAAAGAAAGACGGCTTTGAAGATTTGGAGGATATCGTGACATCCAGAAACAGTTTTGCTTCCTCATTTGTCAATGCAGAAGAGCCGGAGTATTTGATTATCGAAGATGCTTTTCCCAATGGAAGGCCCAAACTGGAAGAAGCAGGCGTTATTTTCACTCAAAAAGAGACTGTTGATAAAGTTGAAAAAATGAAAGTGTGCACCTGCCTTAATCCGCTGCATACAGCCCTTGCCATTTTTGGCTGCCTGCTGGGGCACACATTAATATCCCAGGAAATGAAAGATCCCGAACTTAAAAGGCTGGTTGAAAGAATCGGATATGAGGAAGGTCTGCCGGTGGTGGTTGATCCGGTGATTGTCAATCCCAAAAACTTCATTGACGAAGTGTTGCAGGTACGTTTTCCCAACCCCTTTATGCCCGACACTCCTCAACGAATTGCCACCGACACCTCGCAAAAATTATCAATCCGGTTTGGAGAAACCATCAAAGCTTATGCTTCAAGAAGCGATCTTGATGTGACAGGTCTTCAAATGATTCCCCTGGTATTGGCGGGATGGTGCCGATACCTGATGGGAGTGGATGATGAGGGCAATGCCATGGAGCTGAGTCCAGACCCCCTGCTGGAAGAAGTCACAGCCCATGTGGCATCGGTTCATATTGGCGATCAAGGCGATTTTCACGAACAGCTGCAGCCCATTCTCTCCAACAAGGCTGTTTTCGGTGTGAATCTTTATGAGGTGGGACTGGGAAGCAAGGTGGAAGAATACTTTGCAGAACTGGTGGCCCATCGGGGCGCTGTACGTGCCACCTTAACAAAATATGTGTCTTAAGGCAGTAACCTGCCGAAAGCTGCTGAATGTACAGGAAAGAGGGACGGCTCACGCCGTCCCTCTTTCCGTATTTTCTGGGGTGTCTGCAAAGGCCATGGAAGCACTGAGTCCCACCACCAACAAACTGATAGCGGCTACTTTTAACCGGGTGCTTTTTCATTCCCATTGTCAGGAGAAAGTTACCAAAACGAATAAAATGAAATAAAAGAATAAATATCCTGGCCTTATTTCATATTAGCTGATAAAATGAAATAAAACAGATGCCATTAAACTACTATTTCTCGATGGAGATGAAAATGATGAAAAATAGAGCGGGAGAATTAAGAAAAAATTTAACAGGTGAGCTTCAGTATACATCTTTTTTACCAAGCCCATTGCCTCCAAAACCTCCTCTTGAAATGGATGAAGAGATAGTATCTTTATTGGCAAAAACCAATCGCATCATTGGTATTTTAGAAGGGCTTTCACGACAAATCCCCAATATTGAAATATTTGTGTCCATGTATGTGAGAAAAGAAGCGCTTTTATCTTCCCAGATAGAAGGGACGCAGGCGACTTTGGATGATATCTTAGACCCTAAAATTGAGGAGAATACAAACCGTCATGTAACAGATGTAGTCAATTATATTCGAGCGTCGCAGCATGCGGCTGCCAGGTTAAAGGAACTACCCATATGTAATCGCCTTATAAAAGAGACCCACGCGATACTACTGGAAGGTGTTCGTGGAGAAGAAAAAAATCCCGGAGAATTTAGGCGTAGTCAAAATTGGATTGGCCCTCAGGGAAGCACGCTAAATAACGCCCTTTATATTCCTCCAAATGTAGAGGATATGGAAACGGCGATGTCAGACCTGGAAAAGTTTATTAATGAAGAAGATGAGCTTGATCCACTGATAAAAATAGCGCTGATCCATTATCAGTTTGAAACCATTCACCCCTTCTTAGATGGTAACGGTAGGATTGGTCGCTTATTAGTCAATCTTTTTTTGATGGAAACAGGAGTGTTAGGATTTGAAACACTTTATATATCATACTTTCTCAAGCGAAATCGAGTGGAGTACTATGATAGGCTAATGGAAGTAAGGAATAAAGGAAATTTTGAACAGTGGGTAAAATTCTTTTTAAAAGGGATGAAAGAGTCAGCGGCAGATGCTATTCAAACAATTGAAAGATTAGTGAAGCTACACGATCAAAACTGGGAAACGATATTGAACACCGGAAGATCTGCCAAAACGATCAAAAAGGTATTTGCTTATTTAGAAGGGAGTCCAATTATTGATATTAAAAAAACCAGTGAGCAATTAGGGCTTTCCTACAATGCAACTGCCAATGCAGTAAACAAACTAGTGGATTTAGGAATTCTAATTCAAACTGAAAATGTTCAACGAAATAGAGTTTTCTCTTACGAAGAATATGTAAACATCTTGAGACAAGACACATAGAAAGCGTGCATCTTAATGACTCAACTTTCCCACTAAAAAACTGGCAAAACCAATGGAAAGAGGGACGGCTCACGCCGTCCCTCTTTCCTCATATTTCTCTCTTTTTGCAGGGTTAAATCACATGCCTATCGGCTGAACTGGTTCCCGGCACCCTGCATATACCCTTTTTCGTTGGTTCTGCCAAATCCGACTGCCAGTGCTTCATGCATCCGTTCACCGGAAGCATCTTCAGAACACAGGCTCATTCTTTCGGTGATCAGGGCTTTGAACTCAACGGCCTGGTCTTCGCTCAGTCGGCCCAGATTCACCAGTTCGTCAATACGGGCCAGCTTGAATTCCATGCGCTCTTCCACTGAACCGGACATGTCGCGCAGCTGTGTGCCGTTGGCATTGCCTCGGCCGGGGGTGTCTGCAAAGGCCATGGAAGCGCTGAGTCCCACCACTAATAAACTGACTGCTGCTACTTTTAAGATCTTTTTCATTTGTTTCATCTCCTTAAAATGGTTTATTTGATGCTACAGGTTCATTGTAGTTGAAAGATGTGATGGTTTTATGATGAGAACATGAAGAAAATGAAAAAGAGATAATCATTTTAGCGGCTTTCGCATAAAGCACATTAACGGGCCATGTTTTCCAGTAATTCAGCATATCCCGTATACCGATGAACCAATACATAATTTAGAAAAAGCACTTCGTTCACCTGCTGACTGATCACGTAATTCACCAGGTTTTCGTTGCTTAAACGGGGATCAATCACATGGATTTCTTGATAATGGGGCAGTAAAAAAGGGATGAAAGGATTGCCAAATGAATCTTTGACAACGAGAAGGCGATGGTTGTTGTTGGCAGTACCCTGGATGACCGATAAGGGTTGGTCGCCGCCCAGAAATACACCAAAAGGAGTCATTGAGTCAAACTGGTCAAGATCAATGATTGTTTTCTCGAAGACATTACCATTGATTCCTTCGGGATAAATCTGATATGCCACATTATTTTGTGGAATGAAAATTTCCATTGTATCAGGAGATTTTGCCAGAGACTCGTGACGGGTGGCACCATAGAGCGAACCAAGAAAAGGAGCAAGTACGACATGATCATAATTCTCCAGGGGAACGGGTTCCCGGTGCGTCTGTTCCATAAAAGCAGCATAAGCCAGGTGGGCTCCCCGGGCTGTCCAGTGATGATCTGTTCTAAAGTAGACTTCATGTGGTGGTGCGTCGCGAAACGCTTCAAAAACATGGACGGAAGAAATCTGAGGAGAAAGAAGGTCCTCCAGCAATTGGACGCTCAATGTCTGATCGTGAGAAAGGGAGCGATATTCTTCGTCCTCAAGAAACTGAACCTGTGTGGGAATCATAAGATTATAGAAAACCACACCAGGCAGTTGTGCCTGAAAGCTGTTCAGGATACAGGCATAGGCTTCAATAGCGGCTGCATTGTGACGGTGCAGTTCCATGGCTCTGTCTTCCAGCACCAATATTTGATCAAATCCATCGGCAGTGGTTAAGGACTCTTCTGATTTTTGCTGGCGTTCGACCAGGGTTCCCTGATCCAGGTTGGTGCCTTCAAAGGCAACCAACTGAACGCTGTTTGCAGAAGGAAGGCCTTTAATAAAGTCAAAGCGGTTTGTGAATGTGAGAAAGAAACTGCGAAATACGAAATGATCTGCAATGTACTGGTCGTATTGGCGTGTATATTGACCGCTGAATAACGTTTCGAGAGAGAATGTGGGGGGCGGCTGGAGCATTCGATTCTCTCCCGGCAAAGACATACTGCTATGATCAGCAATCATACTGCCAAGGGAGAGTCCTGTTAATATCAAAGTGAACAGAAGAATATTCAGGAAGACAGATGATATTTTACTGGTTGTGTGACGTGTGGATGTTCGATGCTCGCTCATGTGAAACCTCCTTAAAACCTAAAATAGAGAAATGGATTATAGGAAGCACCAACCAATAATGCGGTGCTTGCTAAAAGCAAAAAGGCATTGATCACTGGCTGGAATGCTTCAAAGGAAAGATGACGCCAACGTTTTTGCAGCCATGGATAGAAGGGAGTGGACAGGATGATGGCCACGGCAAATAAGATCAGGTGATTGTTAAACTGAATGACTAAATCGGTTGACACCAGGGGTGCTCCTGCAAGGCCGGCCATAATGGCCAGGTAAGAAAAAGCGTGGGAGAGATCTGTGAAATAGAAAAATACCCAGCCGATGAGTACCACCGTAATCAGGTAAATGTGACCGATCATTTTTGAGAACCATTCTGGCAGGCGGGGTAATGGTGGCCTGTGATGATATCTTAGAGGTTGAATGATCTTCTCCAACATCACCAGCAATCCAAAATAGAGGCCCCAAAGCACAAAATTCCAGCTTGCTCCATGCCAAAGGCCGGTGAGAAACCAGACGATGAACAGATTAAGCAGCATGCGCTTTCGGTTGCCGCCCAGGGGGATGTATACATAATCACGAAAAAAGCTTCCCAGAGAAATATGCCACCTGCGCCAAAAATCGGAGGCGGAGCGTGCGATGTAAGGATATCGGAAGTTCTCTAAATAAGTGAATCCGAACAGATGTCCCAGGCCGATGGCCATATCAGAGTACCCGGAAAAATCGTAATAGATTTGCAACCCGAAAAGGGCGATGCCAAACCAGGCGCCCAAGACAGACAGTGCGCTGAAATTTCCCAGCAGAAAATGTTCAGAGGCTTCGCCCACCGCATTGGCGATGATCACTTTCTTTCCCAGGCCAATTGAAAATCGGCTGATGCCCAGACTGAACCGGGACAAAGACATGGTGCGATGCTCGATTTCCCGGGCGATGTCGCGGTAGCGTACTATGGGACCAGCCACTAGTTGGTGGAAAAGGGATACATACATTAAAAAATGGGCATAACGCTGCTGAGCCTTCACTTTTCCCGAATAAACATCAATGACATATGACATGGTTTGGAATGTGTAGAATGAAATACCGATGGGAAGTCCAAAGTGAAGCAGAGGGATATCGGTACCCAGTAAGCGGTTCAACGCTTCAGCGAAAAATGATGCATACTTGAAAAAGCCCAGCAGGGATAAGTTCAATGCGATAGACGAACAAAGAGCTGCTTTACGTTTCCAGTTCGTCCGGTTGTTTTCGATGAGACGGCCATGGAGAAAATCAATGGATGCGCTGAAAATCAATAAGCTGATCCACACAGGTTCTCCCCAGGCGTAAAAAACCAGGGAAAAAACAATCAATACCCAGTTTCGCCAGACGTTGCTGGGGCTGGCATAATAAAAAAACAAATGGAGCGGAAGAAAGTAAAACAAAAAGGTTAAGCTTGAAAACACCATTATGAATCATTCCTTGGCACCCTTTTGAAAGGGTTGATACTGATAGGTTACGATATAAATGTGATCATAATATGATAAATGAAGCGGAATCGGCCAACGGGCTTAAGTGAGTCATCGATTATCCAAATTGTACCCATACAAACGAAACAAAAAAGCGAAGTGTGCCCGTTGTGTATTGATTATTGGTGCCATATTTAGTACCCTTAGCATATCGTCACTACGAATGGCGTGTTTGATTTCACAAAACGAAGCTGGGGGGAACGGATATGAAACACGTAAAACAGATGAAGCACTCAAAGAATGCTGAACACTTGAAGTTTGTAAAGGACGTGAAGGATGCGAAGGATACGAAGGATACGAAGGATACGAAGGGCATGAAACAAATGACAACGGTGTTGCTGATGATCATGGCCATGCTGGTTTTATCTGCCTGCGGCGGAGCGAAAGAAGAAGTGATCACCATGGGTTTTGTTCCCATGAGAGACGGAGATACCCTCATTGAATCAGTGGAGCCCTTAACCGAAATGCTTTCAGAAGCTCTGGGAGTCACGGTGAAGGGATTTACAGCCACCAACTACGTGGGCGTGGTGGAAGGCCTGGGATCAGGGCAGGTGGACTTTGGTTTCATACCGCCCCTGGCCTATGTGCTGGCCCATCAGGAAAGTGATGCAGAGGTCATTCTCACATCCCTGAACCGAAGCGGAGAAGCTTTTTACAGATCTCAGTTTCTTGTGGGGGAAGAAAGCGATATCAACAGCTTTCAGGATGTGCGGGGGAAAATCGTCGGGTTTGTGGACCCTTCGTCCACCTCAGGGTATTTGTTTCCGGGCGCTTTTCTGGTGACCGAAGGCATCGATCTTGAACGGGACATGCAGTACATTTACAGCGGAGGCCATGATAAATCGCTGCAGCTTCTTCTGAACGGCGATGTTGACGTGGCAGTCACCTTTGTGGATGCCAGGGAACGCTACAGCCAGGATTTTCCCGATGCAATGGAGCGAACCAGGCTGCTAGGCTATACAGATCATATCCCCAACATCAGCGTCACGGTGAGCGGATCTATGGAAGAAGAGATGCGGGATCGGATTCAACAGGCGCTTCTAACCATCGCCGAAGATGACGAGGGCAAAGCACTTTTGCAGGAGCTGTTCAATATGTACGGGTTTGTTCCGGCAACAGATGCAGATTACCAGGTCATCAGAACCACGGCGGAAGTGATGAACATCGACTTAAGAGCTCAGGAATAATAAAGGCAGAACGCACAATCAAGATACGCAATCAGAAATTGCAATCAGGATTCACAATCAGGATACACAATTAGAAATTGCAATCAGAATTTGCGATCAGGATTCACAATCAGTAGACGGAACCAGGAGTGAGAGCAATGCTAAAGGTGGAAAACCTGCAGGTGATTTACGACAACAAAACACTGGCCCTTGACGATGTGAGCCTGACGGTGGCGCCGGGGGAATTTGTCGGAATAATTGGCTCCAGCGGAAGTGGCAAGTCCACCCTGCTCAAGTGCATGAACTTGCTGGTACGGCCAACCAGGGGAAAAGTTCATCTGGAGGAGCGGGATCTGATGAGCCTCAACAGCCAGTCTTTGAGAAAAGTCCGACGGGAAATCGGCTTTATCTTTCAGGACTATAACCTGATCGACCGCTCCACCGTCATCGATAACGTTCTCATTGGCAGACTCTCCTACAAAACGCCTTTTCAGTCGCTTTTCAGGATTTTCAGCCAGGAGGACTACGTAAGAGCTGAAAAAGCCCTGTCGTATGTGGCGCTGGAAGAAAAAATGTATGAACGGGCCGACCGCCTCAGCGGCGGCCAGAAACAGCGGGTGGCCATCGCCAAAACCCTGTGCCAGCGACCCAAAGTCATGCTGGCGGATGAGCCGGTGGCCAGCCTTGACCAAGCCACGGCCCACCTGATCATGGAATACTTCCGAAGGGCCAATCTCAAAAAGAACATCACCATTTTGATTAATTTGCATGATGTGGCGCTGGCGAAAGCCTACTGTTCCAGAATTGTGGGGCTGAAAAAGGGGAAGGTGGTTTACGACGGGAAAGCAGGTGACCTGACAGATGATATCCTTAAAAGACTATATGAGTAAGCGGAATCGGCACCGACGCCTTGGGCTGGTTTTCGCCATGATCCTTTTGTTTTTGATGGGGGTTGGGGTGGAATTCAGCCTTGGAAGAATTGTTGCCGGGCTTCCGGATATGGCAGATCTTTTTCGACGTATGGCCCATCCCAACTTCTCTTATATGGGAGAAGTGCTTGAAAAAATCATGGAAACGCTGGAAATTGCCATTCTGTCATCAATGACAGGTGTGATGCTGGCCATTCCGGTTTCATTACTGACTGCAGAAAACATCAGCCCCAATCGGTATGTGAGCAAGATGCTCAATGGGGTGTTTGCCTTTTTCAGAACCATTCCCAGTTTGATCTGGGCGGCGCTCCTGGTTTCTGTCTTCAGCATTGGAAAGTTTTCCGGCACCCTGGCCCTTGCCATCATTGCCTTTTTAATGGCGCTGAAGCTGTTTCGGGAGTATATCGAGTCCATTAACGAAAATCAGCTGAATTCCACCCGATCGGTGGGAGCCAGTTCCCTGGAGGTGCTTCGATACTGCGTGCTTCCCAACATGTTGGGAATGGCAGTTTCTGTGTTTTTTATCGTCTTTGAAACCAATATCAGAAGCGCCACGGTTCTTGGTCTGGTGGGGGCAGGGGGCATTGGGCAAATGATGTGGCGAGATTTGAACCATCTTCGCTACGATAACCTGGCAACCATTATCCTGATGCTGTTTGCCACCATTCTTTTCATCGATCTTCTCAGTTACCAGATGCGAAAGTTTCTCCAGGAATATTCGCCGGCCTACAAAAATCTTCAGCACTACAGATTGCATCAGATATTCAAGTCGGTACTCATCCCGGCCCTGATGACAGTGATGATGGTGGGCATCATCAACAGCCTCAATATCAGCCTGGAAAGGCTGGCTGTGGGCTATGGGCAGGGAAGGCAAATGGTTCTCCGCATGTTGCAGGTGGACTTTTCATATTATCCGAAGCTGCTGGAAGGCATTTTTGAGAGCTTTTTGATTGCCGTATTTGCAACAATCACAGGAGGGCTCCTGGCCATCCTTTTTTCCTATTTTGCCGCCGGCAATCTGTCGCCGGGAAAACTGACTTCTCTGGCCATGAAGGGGCTGATCAACATCATGCGCACTTTTCCGCCCATTATCATGGCCATCATTTTTTTCAGGGGCGTTGGTCCCGGGCCGCTGGCAGGGGCGTTGGCTCTGAGTATCTACACCACAGGAGTTCTGACAAAAATGTACAGTGAAGTGCTGGAAAACATGCAGGGCAATGTGAAAGAGAGCGTTTTGGTAACGGGAGCCACCCGGTTTGAAGCCTACCGCCATGGCGTCTTTCCCCAAACCTTCCCCCACTTTACCAGCCTGCTGCTATACCGGATGGAGTCCAACATCAGAAACGCCACAGTGCTGGGCATCATCGGGGCCGGAGGCATCGGCACGGCCCTGACCATGAACATCAACTGGCGAAACTGGGAGCGGGTGGGGCTGTTACTGCTGGGAGTTTCTGTCATGATCATTCTCATCGACAGGCTTTCCAACCACATACGCCAAAAAGTAAAATAACCGGGACAAGGGAATGGATTCCCTGTCCCGGTTATGATAAAGTTTTTTCAATGGCTGGATTGCCCAATGGGCATCAAGCGCAGCTGGGGCACCAGTTTCCAGGCCAGCAAAGTGGCCGCCAACAGCTTCACAACGGCGCCGGGGAGAAAAGGCATAAAGCCCACGGCGAAAGCCTGAGACAGATTCATGCCGGTGGCCCAGGCCAGCCAGGGAACCCCCACCACATTCACCACCACCAGGCTGCCCACGGCATTCACCAACCCATAGCGCCACAGGCTGGGCCGGTCACCCTTGGTGAAGCTGATGAAAACAGCAGCCAACAGAAATCCGATAAGAAAACCACCGGTGGGACCAAACAAGACCCCCAGGCCGGCGTTTCCGCCGGCGAAAACCGGCAGGCCGATGGCTCCCAGCAGCAGGTAGACAGTGAGGGTAAAAAAAGACTGCCGCGTCGTTAACAGCATGCCGCAGAGCATAATGGCCAGGGTTTGGGCGGTAACAGGCACCGGCGAAAAAGGCAACGGGACAGCGATGTAGCTGGAAACACTGATGAGTGTGGCCATAAGGGCGATGCGGGTGTAGTCATGAATCGTCATTTTGCTGATCAAGGGGGACGCCTCCTTTAATGAATATACTACCCGCATTATAAAGGGTGCAAAATGTTTTGTCAACCATAAAAAATAAAAGGTTAACTAAAAACAAAGAGAGAAATGCCAACGGTCGTTTGGTGTGGTATAATACCGTTTACAGGCGGATTGAATGATGAATGTCCCGGAGTTTGCGAAAGGAAGTGGCCTCATGACAATTCAACGCATGGCTGTCTGTGATGATGATCCCACCATGGTGGCGGCCATTTGCCAGATACTGAAAAGACACCCGGCCACAGCCCGGGCCCGGGTGATCACTGCCAATAGTGGCGAAGAACTGCTGGAAGAGCCGGGTCTTGAAGCGCTGGAGGTGGTGCTGCTTGATATGGAAATGAAAACCCTCAACGGCATTGAAACGGGGCGCCGCTTAAAGGCACTGAACCCGGAACTGCTGCTGATTTTCATCACAGGCCATTGCGACTATGCGCTTCAAGCTTATGAAATTGAAGGATTTCAATACCTGCTGAAGCCTGTGACAAACGAACGGCTGGGGCTGGTTATGGATCAGGTGGTCAGACGATTGGAAGAAAGAGGAGCTTTCAGAGCCGGGCAGCAGCGTATCGTTCTCCAAACCAAAGAGCAGCTGGTACAGGTGCCTTACGAGGAAGTGCTCTTCATTGAAAAGAAGCTGCGCAAACTGACGGTGCATACGCTGACAGAGCCGTACGAATGCTACGGCACCCTGAAAAAGTTCCAGGAAAACCTGGATTCCCACTGGTTTATCCAGTGCCACCAGGGATTTCTGGTGAATCGGTTTCGCATACGGCGCCTGACTTCAGAGGGGCTTCATGTGGAAGGGCATGGAGCGATTGTTCCCGTCAGCCGACGACACCGGCCCGCCGTCAAAGCGGCACTGGAAGAACAGCTTTTTGAGTAGACAGATTGGCCGAATAAGTGAAATCATACTGAACCAGCAGGCGGCAGAAGTAAGTGAGAGCACATAAGGCATCAATCACAAGGCCAAAGAGATCAGACACATGATGGGAAATGAGGTGATAACGGTGGCTGAAATAGTTCGTTGGACCGTCAGCATGGTTGATCTTTCATTAATGTTCTGGCTGGTGAGTCCCTTTCTGAAGCATCGGGGCGGTTCCAAAGTCAAAACAGTGGTCTTGCTGTTGGCGGCCGGCAGTATTAACACCCTCACGAACCGTTATTTCGGCTCTGCCAGCACACCGGGACTGCTGCTGATAATGCTGGTCAGCGGCCTTTTTTTCGCGCAGATTTTCGCCAGCCGGCTGCGGCGTATTTGGGGATGTATGATCGTTGCGCTGATTGCCATCTCCATTGTAGAGCTGCTGGTGATCGTGGTACTGCTGGCGGTGACCAGCGTGCCGCCGGAAACCTTTAATGAATGGGGTTTTTACCGCATGCTGGGCATTGTCGGCTCGAAGAGCTTGTCGCTGGTGCTGGTGCTGGGCCTATATCCCAAACTAAACCTGTTTCACCCGGCTGATATTGAGCGGGAAGGCTTGGCGCCCACGGTGGTGCTGGTAGGTATTTTCAATGTTGCTGTCATTTTTATCAGCTTCTCCATTTACATGCATTCAGAAGCTGTATCAGGAATCGATCGGCTGGCCCTCGTGGCATTTTTGCTGGTGGTGATGTTCTTCAGTGTCACGGTGCTTATCTTTCTCAACAAGCGGACGATACTGCATCAACAGCAACGGGAATGGCAAATCAAAGAAGAAGCCTACCGCCAGCAGGTATTTTTCACCGAAAGTATGCAAGAGGCTTTGGTTTCTGTCAGAACCCAGCGTCATGACTTCAACCATCACCTGAACTGCCTGTATGGTCTGCTGGAAATGAACCGGCCCCAGGAGGCCCGCCAGTACGTGCAAAAACTCATCAAAGAAGTGGAAACCGTCAACGACCTCATCGGCATTGAGCATCCCGAAATGGCGGCGCTGCTGAATGTGAAGCGCATGACCGCCCGGGAAAAACAGATCCCCATGGAACTGGAGGCGTCGATTCCCGCCACCCTGCCCATTCCGCCCCTTGACCTGTGTATCATCATGGGTAATTTGGTGACCAATGCCATCGAAGCCTGTGAACTGCTGCCGGTGGAAGACCGCCACATGGCTGTTCGCGTTCACGTGAAGCAGCAGCATCTGGTGATTCAGGTGATTAATCAAAAACAGGAAACGGTGCTGATTACCGATGCAATGATAAGGGAGGGTTACTCCCACAAAAGAAGTGTCGGAGAAGTCGAAAAAACCGGAAGATCAGGTGGGGTTAAAGCAGCCGGAGAAGCTGAAGAAAAAGGCATCGACAGAATGAACACCGGCGAGCATGGCTTGGGATTACTCAGCGTTCGCCAGATCATCCAGCGCTATGAGGGAATCCTGAAGATTGAAGATGAAGGCCGCCGGTTTAACGTCAATGTGGCCATTCCGTTGGTTATTTCTGACCATTGACCGACCACTTTTGCATCTCCCATTGAAACACGCCCCTTCCCCCTTCATAATAAGGAGACGAAGATGCCATTCCAAGGTGCCAACAAGCATCATCGAAGAATGGCATGATTGGTACGATTGTCATGATTGGCATGATGGCATGATTGTCATGAACGATTTGAAGGGAAAAAGTGGGTCAAGTGGGAGAAGGAGTGGAAAAGGGTGGTTATGGTGAACCGAACGCTGCAGGCTTCCTGGCAGGCACTGAAATACATTTTGATTTTTTGCATCATCCAGGGTCTATATGGCTTCATGGTGAAGGTAACGGGCACGGCTGCCCCCAAGCTGGTGGTCAGTATGGGGCGGCTGCCCCTGGAAGAACTGATGGTTCTCAGTCGTTATGCAGTGGCGCCAACCGTCGCCTTGGGCCTGTGTTACCAACTCTTTCGTGACCGGCAGCAACGCCTGCAGGCTAACAGTTTCTTTGCAAAGCCATCGCTGAGAGATGCAGGGCTGTCTCTGTTGGCAGGGCTGGTGATGGGAGCGGCACTGTTGCTGGCGAGAAGTGCCGAAAGCATGGAAGCGATTGTACCGCAACTTACCGTCAATCCCCAGGGGTTGCTGAAATTGGGCCTGCTGTTACTGGTTGCCCGCCCGCTGGCAGAAGAAATTCTCTTTCGGGGATTTGTGCTGGGAGAACTGAAGCTGCACATCTCTGGCAGAAAAGCCCTGGTGATTCAGGCGGCTATCTATGGGTTGCTCCAGGTGCCCTTGCTGTCTCTTGCCCCCTTTCGGATGTATCCGGCAACGGCACAGCTTTCCCAGGGGCTGGTGGCTACTGGGGAAGGACTGGTTTACGGGCTGGCCGCCCTTTGGTCAGGATCTCTTTGGGTGCCTCTGCTCATGCGTGTGGTCAGCAGAATCATCTGCTTTTTCCTGTAAGTGACTGGTAAGTGACTGACAAGCGACTGGTAAAGTTGCTGTCAAAAAAATTGAATAATGGCTTCAAAAAAACAAGGCCCAGAGACGCATACAAACGTCCTGGGCTTCTTTTGTGTGCTGGAGGTGCGCTTATTCCTTTTGGGGGGTCAGCTCCCCGTGGGAGAGAATGTGGGCGAAGGCCACCTTGATCACCACCAGCCATAAGATGCAGGCGGCCAGTGCCCAGAGGGGCCGGTTTTTAACAAGGAGAAAATGGAGGCCGCTCATGCCCCCCACCACCATGCTGAACAGGATGGTTTCGCCAATGTCCCGGTTGCCGGCTTCTCTGACTTCCAGGGAGAAAGGGAGAAAAGGCTGCAGAATAATTCCCCGAAGCCCCAGCAGGGCAAAGGCGGCCAGCAGAATCACTCCCAGACCGGGGAGAATGGCGGGGCCCATGAGTCCGGTGTAAACTGCTCCCATGATCAGCAGTGCCGGCAACATATAAATCACCCCATAGGCTTTCAGTGCCGCCCGGAAAATCACCAGACGGTTTTTGGCAGGAAAGGTGTCGTAAATAAAGGACGCCGGGGCACATTCACTGAACTGTAGAAAGCTGAAATTGGTGGCAAGAAACAGGAGCATCAGGTACAGTGACAGATACCCCAGGCCGCCCCGCAACTCCCGGAGAGAAACCGCCAGGCTGTCAAACCGCCGCAGGTAAGGCAGCAGCATGAGCAGGGGAAAAAACATGCCCAGGGCATGATTGGGGTACATCATCAGTTTCAGCTTTCGGTCACGTCGCATGTTGGCAGCTGAGAACCGCATAAAGGCCAGTTCCACCGGGTCTTTCGACAGCCAACGAAAGAGGCCTTCCTGCACCCGCCGGGGCAGGGAATCAGCAGGCACCCGCAACCCATCCTCCACCTGGAGTTTGGTCAGGTAGTATTCGTACCGGGGCAGCAGCCGTCGAATAAGCCAGTAACCCAGCACCACAGGCAGCACCATCCCCAAAACCATCAGCAGCCGGTAAGCAGGGTCGGGGTCACCCTCCACCACCACTTTGAAAAGGCCGGCATACCAGGCGGGTGGCAGCAGGTAGGTCCACCATTTCAGGGAAAAGGTGATGTGGAGATCCACCAGGCTGAAAATGCGAATGGCCAGCTGATAGCCCACCACTGTCATAATGGAAAAAAACACCTGAAACACATTGAGAACATCTTTCAGCTTTTCGCCGGTGAACTGGCGAATGAGAAAACCATAGAGCAGCGTGGTGACAAAAATAACCAGCAGTGGCAAAAACAGCCACACCAAAAGAAAAGCGGGAATCATCCGAAACCCGTGACGGTAAACTCCCATGGCCAGGGGGGCCAGGTTCAGGGCGGCAAACATGGCGGTCATATAGTAAATCACATGAATGATGCGGGCGGCATTCATGGTACGGGGGTCAACCGGCCGGGTCATGATCACGGCAGTATCCCGGGTGTCCAGCAGTACTTGTGAAAAGTCTGTCACCATATACATCACCATCATCACCACATTCATACTCATGATGATCATGGCCGGGTAAAAAAGATCGGCGGGCTGCAGCATCACCAACCCCATGAGAAGGCCGATGAAGGCCTGCATCAGCAGGTTGGCCTTCATTCCTTTGAGCATTCCCGGTTTGCCCCCCATGCTTTCATTCACGGTGGTTTTCCGTTCTTCCAGGGTCAGCTTCAGGGTGAGAATGTGGCACAGCTGCTCTGGGTGCACTTTCAGGCGGCAGAGCAGGGGATGAAGCCTGTTCAACAGGCGAATCAACAGAAAAGAGGATGTCATTTCAACATCCCTCCCTCCGGCACCGTTCCTGCTGCCGCTGTGTTCCCCGTCACCACCTGGGCGAAGGAGGCGGCAATGGCTTCGTGGGAATGGAAACCGGTGAGCTGGTTAAACACTTCCTGCAAGGTGCCTTCATGGTTCTTTTCCTGCAACATTTCAAAAGAACCATCGGCCACCACCTGCCCCTGGTGCAGCACCACAATGCGGTGGCTGATTTTTTCCACCACCTCCATGATATGGGAGGAATAAAAGATGGTCTTTCCCTGGCGGGCCAGCTGCTGCATCAGGGCCTTGAAAATCATCACACTGTTGGCATCCAGGCCGCTGATGGGTTCGTCAAAGAATAAAATATCCGGATTGTGGATGAGACTGGCGATGATCATCAGCTTTTGCTTCATTCCTTTGGAATATGAAGAAATCCGGTGGTGCAGGGCGTCACCAATGCCGAAAAGCTCAAAAAGCTGTTCTCCTTTGGCGGTGATGTCATCCGCTTCCATGTCGTAGAGATCACCGATAAAACGCAGGTATTCAAAGCCAGACAGGCTGTCATAGAGCACGGCAGCCTCTGGTACATAGCCGATGCGCCGCTTGTAGGCCACTGGGTTTTCCCGGATGTTTTCGCCAAAAATCAGCACATCTCCCTCATAGTCCTGCACCATGCCCAGCATGATTTTCACCGTGGTGCTTTTTCCCGCCCCATTGGGGCCAATGTAGCCGATAATGCTGCCGGGGGTGACAGAGAGATCAATACCGTTGAGCACATAAGGGCCCTCACTGCCGTAGCGCATGCGCAAGCCTTTCATTTCAATCACTGGTGTCATATGAACGCCTCCCAGGTAGTCCGTTAATCAGGTTGTCAGGTTGTCAGGTTGTCAGGCTAGATCAAAACCGTGAGAACACATCATTAAAGACGGGTGGAGGCGATAAAATGTCTGAAACGGTTATTGGCTGTTTCTTTCGCCGTACAAGTTCACCGGATAGTTCACCAGAGAGCTGAAATCGGGTATAATGGCAACATGCAATATGCAGCATGCATCGTGCCACAAGCAACATGCATGTTGGCCGTTTGATCATGGGCTGGTCTGACAAGAAGAACCCGTGCCCATCACTGGAGGAGCTGACTCAATGAAGAAGCGATCAACAGGAAAACTGAAAAAAAGATTTGTGTTCATGGCGGCTGTTCTGATGCTCGCAGCGTTTGGCTGGTGGCAAAACAACGGTCTTGTCATCACCCATATTGATTATGCCAATCCCAAAATACCGTCAGATTTTCATGATTTCACGATTGTTCAGATTTCCGATCTTCACAATAAATCCTTTGGTAAGGAACAGGCAACACTGCTGCGCCAGGTGGCGGCCCAGTCACCGGATATCATTGTGATCACCGGCGATCTCATCGACAGACGCAGATATAACCTGGAAACCGCCGTGGACTTCATTCACGGGGCAGTGGCCATTGCCCCCACCTACTTTGTCTCCGGCAATCATGAAGCCTGGTCGGGACAATATGATGTCATCAAAGAGCAATTAATAGAAGCGGGGGTGCATGTGCTGGATGATGATACTCAGCTGATCACCAGAGAAGACAGCGCCATTCGAATGGCGGGTTTGTCTGACCCGGCTTTCCTTACCGCCAGTTATCTGGAAGGCACCCGTACTGGCAAGATGGAAGATCAGTTGAAAAAGTGGACAGACAATGATGCAGAGCATTTCACCATTTTGTTATCCCATCGCCCCGAATTGTTCCATCTATATCATGAAAATAACATAGACCTTACCTTTACAGGCCACGCCCATGGCGGTCAGTTCAGACTCCCTTTTTTGGGAGGGCTGGTGGCGCCTGACCAGGGCCTGTTTCCCCCATACACCAGTGGCAGCCACACCCACGGGTCGTCCACCATGGTGGTGAGCCGGGGTCTGGGGAACAGCATTATCCCCCTAAGAGTTTTCAACCGCCCGGAGATTGTGGTGGTGACGTTGCAGCACCAATAGCACATGATCAATCACAACCCACAGTTGACCCGACCGCCCCATATGTGATATGCTGTTTCCAGCAACTGAATACGGAATCCTTTAATTTAGTCCCGAGAGGCTAAGAAGGCACAGAACAACATGACGACAACCCCCGCGGCAGAGAAGTCTCACCGCCGGCGAGGCGAGAGTCTGTCGTTTGTTATCACCGGCATCTGCGCCCTTTCATCCTTTTCGGGATTGAGAGGGCGTTTTTTAATTGGAGGGGGAATGCACATGAATCTTGAAAGTTTGAAAGGCCGACACCTCATTGATCCGGAAGACTTCACCATGGAAGAGCTGCAGGCACTGCTGGACCTGGGACTGAAAATGGAGGCCCGGCCGGAAGATTATGCCGACTGCTGCAAGGGAAAAATCATGGGAACCCTGTTTTACGAACCCAGTACCCGCACCCGTCTCAGCTTTGAGTCGGCCATGCTGCGCCTGGGAGGCCAGGTATTGGGCTTCTCCGATGCCGCCGTCAGCTCTGCCGCCAAGGGGGAGAGCCTGGCAGATACCGTTCGGGTGATGGACGATTACGCCCATACCCTGGTGATGCGCCACCCCCGGGAGGGAGCGCCCAAGCTGGCCTCTCAGTACGCCACTGTTCCGGTGATCAATGCCGGAGACGGCGGGCACCAGCATCCCACCCAAACCCTCACCGACCTGCTGACCCTGCAAAAATACCGGGGAGCCATCGAAAACCTGCAAGTGGCCTTTTGTGGTGATCTTCTTTTTGGCCGCACCGTCCACTCGTTGCTGAAAACCCTGTGCCGTTTTCCGGGAATGACCTTCTACCTGGTGTCTCCCACAGAATTGCGCATTCCGGGGCATCTGCGGGACGAGCTGCAGCACCGCTACCACATCACCCTCCACGAAACACCTCACCTGGATGACTGCATTGAAAAGATCGATCTTCTCTATATGACCCGCATTCAAAAAGAGCGTTTTTTCAACGAAGAAGAGTATGTGAAGCTGAAAGACAGCTTCATTCTCACCCGTGACAAACTGAAAACGGCCAAAGAAGACTTGATGGTGCTCCACCCGCTGCCCCGGGTGAACGAAATTCAGTATGAGGTGGACGAAGATCCCCGTGCCCGTTATTTTGAACAGGCAACCATGGGCGTGTATATCCGGATGGCCCTGCTGTCCGCTGTGATGGGAGTGAAGCTGGCATGATTGAAGTCACCGCCATTCAAAAAGGAATTGTCATTGACCATATTCCCGCAGGGAAAGGTCTGAAGGTTTTTGAAAAACTGCGCCTTGACCGGAGAAAATCACCCTCGGTACTGCTGATGCATGTTTCCAGCCGCAAGCGGGGTACCAAAGACATCATTAAAATTCAGGATGACCTCACCGTCGATCTGCGCATTCTGGGGCTCATCGACCCTGGCATTACGGTGAACTACATTGAAAATGAACAGATCATCGATAAAAAAGAAGCCACCCTGCCTGAAAAGGTGAGCGGCCTTTTTGCCTGCAAAAATCCCCGGTGCATTACCGCAGTGGACGAATGCGCCCAGCCGGAGTTCACCCTGGTACCCAACGGGAAAATACAGTACCGGTGCAGCTACTGCGAAGAACTGACGGAATACCGCCTGTAGGACTATTTTTTCCGCTCCGCCCCTGATATACTGAAAAGAAAAGGGGGCTGGCAGATGCAGTTTCATGACAAACTGGACTTTCTCATGAATCTCACCAACGTGAGTAACAGCGCCCTGGCGCGGCATACCCTGCTGGATGCTTCATATATCAGCCGGCTGCGCCGGGGTGCCCGTAAACCCGCCCAGCAGGAAAACTACCTGCTGACCATGGCGGGTTATTTTGCTGCCCACTGTGCAGCTGTGTATCAACAGGAGGCCCTGGCAAAGGCCATGGAACAGCCCCTGGCCCAGATGGGTGACAAAGCATTGCTGACAGACATGATCCATCAATGGCTGCAAACCGGAAGCCCGGAAGCGGCAGACCCGGTGGCGGGATTTTTGGAAGGGTTTTCCAGCTTTCGCTTTAAAAAACCTCCCGGCTCAGAAGTCATCACAGCCAAAGAGGGGGAGGGGGGATTGTCGGCAAGGGCCCGTGACACCGTCGATCCAAAGACCGGCACACAGCTTTTTTATGACACTGAAGGAAAGCGGGAAGCGGTGCTGGCCTTTCTCGATCTGGTGTTGGCCCGGGAAACGCCCCAAACACTGCTGTTGTTCAGTGACGAAAACCTGGACTGGCTGAAAGATCAGCCCACCTTCACCGCCCGTTGGGCCCAGCGGTTGGCACAGGTGGTGCTGAAGGGCAATCGGATCAAAATCATTCACACCATCAGCCGGGACATCGACGAGATGCTGTCAGCCATCGGCGAGTGGCTGCCCATTTACATGACCGGAGCCATTGAGCCTTACTACTATCCCCGGATTCGGGACGGCATTTTCCGCCGCACCCTCTTTATTGCTCCTGGAACAGCGGCGGTTTGTGCCACTTCGGTGGGGGAGGGTACCAGGGGAGCTGTGAATTTTCTGGTGAGGGAACCCCAGGCAGTGGCAGGCCTTGTGGCGGAGTTTCAGGGCTATGCAGCGCTGTGCCGTCCGCTGATGCGGATTTTCACACCGGGGTCAGGGGATGCTTATGTGGCCACCCTTACCGAGTTCGAAGCCGAAGCCGCCCATGCCATGATCAAAACCGACACCCTCTCCCTGACCACCATGCCCCAGGAGGTGGCAGCTTTGATCTGCACCCGGCTGGCCCTTCCCGAAAGGGAAAAGCTGCTGGCAGATCATGCCATGAGAACCCGTCACTTCAGCCGTCAGCTGGAAACCAACACCTTTCATGAGCTCATCAACCTGCCCCGGGTGGAAGACCTGTCGGCGGGAAAAATCCGCATTGGTGCCATCGACCTCACCGGCGGCCTGGAGGCTTTCTACACCCCTGAAGAGTACCGGCTGCACCTGATGCAGATCATTGAACTGCTGAACACCCATGAACGGTATCATGTCTCTTTGGGATACCAGCGCCGGGCGGGGGGATACACCCTCTACGCCCGGGAGGATGTGGGGGTACTGGTGATGAAGCCCTCTCAGCCACCGGCGGTGTTTGCCATCAACGAAGGCCAGATGACGGCTTCTTTCTGGGACTACCTGATGCATGAAGCCCTTCGGGCCGACGAGCCCCATACCCAGCGCCGGCAAGTGGTGGAAGCTTTGAAAACCATGATTCGCCAGATCGAATCTTCACCAGCCAACCGGTAAAGAGCAGCAGACAAAGGCCGTAAACCACTGGGCCCCGTAATAGGTTGGAAAGACTGCTGGCTGTGGGAAAATCCCGAAAAAAGAACACCACCAGACGTCCTCCGGAGAAAAGCAGCCCAAAAAGGGCGGTGGCAAAACCGGAACCGGCAGGATGCCGGCGCTGGCATCGCCAGGCGGCACCCGAAGCCAGCAGGGCGGCCCCCATCTCGTAAAGCTGAGTGGGGTGGCGCATGACGGCAGGGGCTCCCAGCAGACCGGCGGTGACGGCATTAAACCCCACCAGCCGGGTGACCGGATTGGGATTGGCCAGCGGAAAGTGCATGCCCCAGGGCATCTGGGTGGGAAGACCGAAGCAGCAACCGTTGAAGAAACATCCCAGGCGCATGATGGCAATGGCAATGCCCACATGCACCACCAGAGAATCTGTCAGGGCAGGAAGAGAAAACCCCCAGCGCCGGCTCCAGTGAAACCACAACAAGAGCACGGCCGTCAGACCGCCGTGAAGGCTGAAATTTCGCAGCTTCAACTCCACCAGCCGGGCAGGGGCTGCCATTACCTGGGGCAGATACAGGAGGGCATAAAGAAGCCGTGCCCCTGCAAAAAAGGCGGCAATGCTGAGAAAACAGACGGCCATCAGCTGACTGGTGGTAAAGCCGGTGAAGATTGACAGAGGCACCAGACCATGAAGCCCCACAGCCTGGCGGCGGGATTCCCGCCGCCATTGCCATGCCACCGCCATCAGCAGGTACAGGGCTGCCAGCATGCCGAAAAAACGGTAGGCCGGCACAGGGACAGTCTGATTCATCCATTTCATGTAAAACAGTATGGGACGCATCGCCATCATCTCCCGGTGGGGCTGCCAGATTAATGAGGCTGCCTGATTGCCGTGCCTCAATGCTTGCGGGTAATGTCAAATTTCAGAGGTTTGCCTGGTTACATCTTCTGATGGCGGTGCCTCTTGGCCGATAGCTTTATTCAAAGAAGTTCGATTCCAACGATGCTCGATTCCAAAGAAGCTTGATACCAAAGGGGCTTGATACCAAAGAGGTTGCCTGTCCTACTGTTTGCTGACTTCCCAGGTGCCGGTGAGCATGTTGTCGGTTCCCACATAGTCCCGGTACTCTGCTTCGTTGGTGTATAATCGCAGGTTCCCGGAGATCGTGCCACCGGGAGCAATGGTGCCCTCGTAAGACCAGTGGCCGACACCATCTTCAAGGGTGTGGGTCAGGGTGAGCTTGTCTTTGTCGGTGCGCACCTGGAAGGTGGTGGGGCCGCTGATGTCTTCACAGCCCATACTGGGCAGGGCGCTGGCAAAATCGGCGGTGAGAACCGCAGTGTAACTGTTTTCACCCGATCCCGGGGAGATTTCCACTCGCAGGGGTACCACGGTGCCCTTGACAGTGTCCAGGTTGTCGATGGCCTCTCGCACACTGGCCTGCACATCCGCCTCCCACAGATTAATTTCTTCACACATCTCCTCATTAGGACCTGAGTACTCCGGTACTGATCCAGGATCATCCACTGCCTGCTGAAGGGCTTTTTTCATGGGCACATCGGTGATCACCAGTTCCCCCACATAGGTGCCCGGCTCCAGCTTCAGGGTAATGTAGCCGAATTCCAGCAGTTTTTTCTGGTAGGCTTCCTCCCCTTCCACATACCGGGTGCTGATGAGCTCTGCCAGATGGGGCACCAGCAGTTCATTTTCCTTTAACTCTCCAATGTTGTCCAGCCCCCGGCTCTGGTCATGCAGGTCACCCCGGCGAATCACCAGGTCATATCGGCCCGTCTCCCGCATAATGCGTTCCATCTGCCCATGAAGCCGGTGGAGCATTTGTTCCACGGGGGTGTCATAGGGGTACCAGCTGCTGCCCTCCCTTAATAACCCCCATTCTTCAAACTGACGTATGATCTCCCGCTGGTCTTCTTCCAGCTGGCGCAGTTCTTCCTCCTGTTTGGAACGCTTCTCAAACTGATCTTTCAGCTTGGCTTTCACATCTGCCAAAATTTGCTGTCGCTGTTGGGCGGTGATGTCACCGGTGCTGATGCCCCGGGCTTTGGCATACCGATCCACTGCCTCCAGCTCCAGCTGGCGGCTGACACCCCGCATCTGACTGTAGAGAGATTCGAAATCGCCGGCATCCACGTTATATCCCCAGGGGGAACGGCTTTGGGCGCCATTGATATAAATCTGATAAGCCTTTTCCACCTCGTCGTTTTTCCAGTTGCTGATACGGGTGTCCACCATATCGATCCACACCTTGGCCACCCTGTAAACCGGTGAAGATTCGGCAATGGCTTCGGCAATTTTCATGCCCGCCCCGCTGTAGTCCCCTTCCCACAGGTGTCCGGCGGCAGCGGCAGCAGTGCCGGCCTGACCAAAGAGAGTTTCCAGGGTGCCCGACTCCAGGCTGCTGGCCAGGGTACCCCCCAGTTTATCGGCCACACTCCCCACCAGGCCCTCGTAATCTCCGTCCTTTAGCTGAAGGGCCATTTTGCCGTAATCAAGGGCATCCGACTCAATTTCACCGATGACAGCATCGGCAATTTTCATGATTTCAGACTCGTTGGTGGCATTAAACTGCTGAATCATAATCTCCCGGATCATTTCCCGGGTCACATTTTCCACTTCATTGCCCATTTGCTGGGCACCCCAGGCATCCAGCGCCTTTTCTTTGGCAAACTGCTCCACGCGTTCTTCCCGGGTGAGCTTGGCAGGAGCAAAGAGCCAGTTGTGATACGTGTTAAAGAGCAGGTAGCCATCGGTTTCATTGACCTCCACCAGATCCACATAGGTCCAGCCAAAGGTTTCGTCAAAATGGCCCCCCCTGAAACCGCCGGTTTCCTGAAGGTCCGTCAGCTGCTGGGCATCCACCTTCAGCTTCACGGTCATGGGAAGATCTGAACGCAACTGGTCACCCTCAATGCGAAAGGCGGCGGGAACCCCGGCAGGGTCCATGGCGGCTCGGTTGTAACGAACCCCTTCTTCCGGCTGTGACAGAGTGAGGGTCACTGCCGATTCAAAGGCGCCCTCCGGCACACTGATTTCAATGCCATGGGTGGCAAAGTTCCCCAGGGTAACCGGTGAACCGTCGTAAGTGAGTTCAATGGGTTCAGGGATGGTGCGGTCAAACTGCCAGGTGTCGGGAAGGGCAGTGGCAGACGGTGTGGTGGATGCACTGCCCGATGCTGCCGGCGGTGTGCCGCCGGCGTTTTCGCCGCCCCCGCCACAGGCGGTGAGCAGCAGACACAGAATGAGTGGGATGATTATGTTGCTTCTTCTTTTCATGGGAAATACCGTTAACATGGAAGCTACTCCTTTCGATGATAGCAGTTGGTATTCAGAAGGTGTTTCAAATGGCATTGCAAATGATGTTGCAGATGATGTTGCAGAGAGACAGTTCAGATGAACGGCAGCAGTTTATTCAAGGGTTTCGATTTTTAGAGAAAGAGTTCCAAAAGAACGGAACTCTTTTTTAATTTCCTCCTGTGGAATACCCGGAGGAAAAAGAAGAGAATGGGTTTGCTGACGCGTGAACAAGTCGCAGGCCGCATGATGTTGATGGACAGACAGCACCACCGCTTCCAACTCATCCCGAAGAATCAGAAAGCGCATCTGAAAGGGAGCCTGGCAGGGAAGCAGCAATAGCTGCCCCCGTCGGGAATCAATGATCAGGTAGCAGGGAGTGGTTTCAAAAAAACCGGAGCGGTGTCGGACGGTATAGATCAATGAGAAACACCCCTTTCGTAACGATGGGTCGGAAAATGACACTTTCGGCGCAAATGACACTTTCAGTATAGCAGGAAGCCTTGCAAAAAAACGTTGTTTGCAGCCTTTGTCAATGACAATAGCTGACACGGTTTGTGACAAAAATAAGTCCCCATGGTTTTTATGGTTTTGTGCTTGTCTTTCTGAGAAGTCCATGCTATAATTACATGTTGTGTAGAGAAACAATAACTGAATCACTGAGAATAACTTCTCTGCCCTGCGTAAAGCAGGGCCGTTTAGTCCAGAGGGAGGTGAAATGACGATGAACAAGTACGAATTAATGTACATTCTGAACCCCAATACTGAAGAATCACAACGTGAAGCTCTCTTGGAGAAGTTCAAAGGCATTATTGATGCCGACGGTACCGTTGACTCTGTTGAGCAATGGGGCCTGCGGAAGCTTGCCTATGAAATTCAGAAGGAAAAAGAGGGCTTTTATGTATTGGTCAATTTCCAGGCTGGCCCAGACCTGAACAAGGAGCTGGATCGTAACCTGAAAATTGCCGATGAAGTGGTTCGCCACATGATCGTAAAAATCGAAGAATAGGGTGGTGTGAGGATGAATACCGTCATTTTGATCGGAAGACTGACCAAAGACCCTGAACTGAGATTTACCGGCACAGGCAAGGCGGTGGCCACCTTCACCGTAGCGGTGAACCGTAGTTTCGGAAAAGACAGCGAAGCAGACTTTATTCCCGTTGTTGTATGGGAAAAGCAGGCGGAAAACTGCGCCAACTACCTTGCAAAAGGCCGGGAAGTAGGCATTCAGGGCCGTATGCAGACCCGTTCTTACGAAACACAGAATGGTGAAAAACGCTATGTGACCGAAGTGGTTGCCAATACCGTTGAATTCATCGGTGGTGGCAGCGGAGGCGGCGGAAGATCCGGCGGCGACTATCAACAGCCTTCACGACCCCAGCCACCACAACGAAACACACAGCAACAGCAACAGTCCGATGGGGGATTTAACCCTGATGACATAGACCTGACAGAATTTGAAACCATGGAAGACGACGATGACCTGCCCTTCTAAGGTGGGAAGCCGTATTTTGTGGGTAGGCATCATTTCATAGCACTGCAAGAATCAAGTATCACATGAATGAAGGAGGGAAGATTCCCATGATGAACCGAAGAAAACGCAAATCCCGTAAAAAAATCTGTACTTTTTGTGCCGATAAAAAAGCGGTGATTGATTACAAAGAAATTGGCCGTCTGAAAAAATACCTCACTGAGCGCGGTAAGATTCTACCCCGTCGAATCACCGGCAACTGCGCCATTCACCAGCGCGACGTGACACAGGCTATCAAGCGTTCCAGACATATGGCTTTGCTGCCTTACACAGTTGAATAGTATTCTGTGGATAGTCTGGCGGGTAACCTTCAGGCTATTTTTGCCTGTGGCCGTGAAGCAGGCAGTGTGATCACCACCACTAAGGCAAAGGAGTGTCCCCATGAAAAAAAAGGGAACCCCCTGCAGCAAACCGACATGGCTGGCAGTGCTGGCCGTGATGTTATGGATGCTGCCGGCAACAATGCCGGTATCGGCTGAGACAACTTTGCCCCGCATCATCAAAAATGGCGAACCGGTGCAACATCAACAGGAACAGCAGGATGACCAGTGGTATCACTGGGAAGATGTGCAGCAACTGAAACAAGCAGCACCCGGGTGGATGACCTTCATCAACCACTCACAGGGATATGAGCTTGAGGTTCCCGACACCTGGGAAGCAGACATGTCCCTTTCAGCGGTGAGAGCCGTACTGGAAGACGCTGAAACCCGGCTGGAAATCTACTACGATAACTTCAACAGAACCGTTCATTCTGCTTCCAGTTACATTGCCTACAGCCGCGGTTTTCTGGACAACCGGCTCGACCACCAGATGGAAAGCCGTGAAACCATCAGCGTGAACGGCATGACAGTTGATTTTCTCCAATGGCGGCGCACCCCGATGGCGGCCATGGAGGCCGACAGGCCCTATTACGCCAAGGCGGTTTATGTGAAAAACAGCCGGGAGGTTTACACCCTGCTGTTCAAATCCACCAGGCCCCTGGAGAATCACCGGGAGATCATCGAAAGTTTCCGGCTTACGGAAACAACGGCAACCCCGGGACTGCACGTGAACTACAAGCCGGTGGAAAGAGAGTGGAATGAGGGGACCCAGCGGTTTTATGACCACTACTTCATCAACAATGAAGAAATGGCCTGGGGCATCTTTGAATCATCAGCTCCCCGCAACTTTTCGCCCCTGACCCAGCTGGAAAATCAGCTGGACCATCAGTTCCGTTTTCTCCTGCTCTACAAAAATCTGGGAAGCGAGTTTCCAAGGCAGGAACTGATCAATGCCCGGGAGCGGGACCGCCATGTGGTGCTTACCCTGCAAACCGAGTATCTGGATAAATCCCTGAACAACCGCAGTTTGTATGCGCTGTTGGAAGGGGAACATGATCATCTGCTGGCAGCCTTTGCCCAGGGACTGAAAGACTTCGGCGACCCGGTGCTTTTTCGCCTGAACAACGAAATGAACGGCGACTGGTGCTCGTATTCGGCCTACTGGTCGTCCATGGACACTGAGGTGTACTTGGCGTCCTGGCGGTATGTGTATGAGTACTTTGAAAAAGCCGGTGTCAACAATGTCATTTGGGTCTGGAACCCTCACGACGACTCTTTTCCGGGCTTTGCCTGGAACCATTACCTGACTTACTATCCGGGGGATGACTATGTGGATCTCATCGGCCTGACAGGTTATAACCCGGGCACCTATTTTCCGGGAGAACCCTGGCGGCCCTTCCATGAAATTTATCCGCCCCTGTATGATGAATACATGCGATTGTTCCAACACCCCTTTATCATCACCGAATTTGGCAGCAACTCCCATGGTGGCGACAAAACCCAGTGGATTCACGCCATGTTCTACCACATGCCCCGATTTGAAAATATTCGTGTGGCCATCTGGTGGAACGGCATCGACTGGGATGCAGCAGGAAACCCCGGCCGCATCTACAAACTGGATGAAGCACCGGAGTACGTGGCGGCCTTCCGAGAGGGCCTGAGCCGTTACAAAACACCCCCGCTGCCGCCGATACCGGGAGAAGCAGCAGATGATGAAACAGATAGTGAAACAGATGAGGAAGGAACAACTGGTGGCGCCGATTCAGAAGATGCTGAGGCAGCTGATGAAGAGGACGAAACCGGTGACACCGAATCAGAATAAAGAGCGGTTGCTTCACGGCAATCACCATTTAAATGAAAATTCCTGAAAACAGGAAAGGAGAGTGAACCCATGGCAACTCCAGTACTGACACTGGTAACCCGGGATAAGATCCAGGGAATGACCGTCAAAGCTGCCCGTAAGGCAGGTAATATTCCTGGCGTGGTATACAGCAAAAGCATGGAGCCGAAATCCGTTTATGCCGACGAGCGTGAACTGAGACGCCTGATCGCAGAGTTCGGTACCAACCGTAAAATCACCCTGAATATTGGCGGAGAAAAAAGCTTCGGCATTATCAAGGAAATCCAGAAGGAAAACATGAAGAACCAGTTCATTCATTTGGATCTTCAAGCCCTGGATGAAAACGAAAAACTGAAGATGACCTTTAACATCACTGTTCTGAACCGTGATGCCGTTGAACGCGGTGACCACGTGCTTCAGATTCAAGCCAATGAAGTTGACCTGCAAATGTTCCCCCGCCACATGCCCGAACACGTGGAAGTGGATGCGGCCCTGCTGCAGGATCAAGACAACATTACTTTTGCCGATCTGAACGTGGCCAGCGACGAGAACATTGAAATTCTCGGTGAAATGGAAACGGTTATTGGTACACTGGTTTACATTCAGCAGGCAGCTGAAGAAACCGAAGAAGGCGAAGAAGTGGATGCAGCGGCCGTTCCGGTTGTTGGCGAAGCTGATTCAGACGAAGAGTAAAACCAATCCTTCCAGTTTGCAAAGCATTACCCAGCCTTTCCGACGTGATTTTTCCGACGGAAAGGTTTTTTTTACAAAAATACCAAAAAAGTGATCCAAAAAAAAGGGTTTTTAACGTTGCATCGCGAAATGAGTATTCATGTGAACCTTCATCTTTGAAGCAAAGAAGGATGTGTGAACATGAAACGAAAAGTGATTCCCTTCAAAAAAAAATGCACATGCACCCGGCAAGGCCATTCATCAACAGCGCAAACCAGATGCGAAGCCGTTTCTTCTGTTGAGCAGAAAGTATCCGGCGATAACCGGGGGTGCCTGGCCGGCTACCTCAAAGAAGAGGCTGAAAGGGTTCGCACCATGGCCCTGCTGATGGAGGTGGCAGAAACCATTTGCCGGGAAGAAAAAGAAGATGACAAATGAAAACGATTGGAAGAACAAGAAAAGCAGTTTCAGAGCAGTGGTTCTGAAGCTGCTTTTCTGAATGAGACAGCTATTCGCAAGAATCGGGTATGAGCAGGGCAAAACAATAAACAGGGTGAAAAGAGGGCTTCATATGCAGTTTTCCATCGGACAGGTTTCCCGCATGTTTGGTTTTACCAGGCAGGCAGTGCGGTTTTATGAAGAAAAAGGGTTAATTAAGCCAGTCAAAGATGCTGTTGGACGGCGCTATTATGATGAAAACGCCATTGCCCGCCTGATTAGTGCCCGCAAATATCTGGCCATGGGTTACCAGATCAGTGAAGTGGTAAAACAGTTTTCTGCCTCCACGCCGGAAAGCATTGCAGAAACCCTGGATCGGAAATATGCTGAAACCAACGAAAAAATTCAACACCTGATGATGGTCGCTGCCACCATTGATGAATACCGGGGAAAAATAAGAGCACTGCCGGAGCTCATGGGAAAATTTGTGGTCCGTCAGTCACCACCCCTGGCTTTTTTCTACAGCCAGCCGGACAATGTGCTGCAGGAAGATTTGGTGCCAGATACCATGGTCTGGGTAGACGCGCTGCCGGTCTCAAAGATCACCGCTTTTTATGACGGGAGGCAGATGCAGGCGCATCTAACCATGAAGCGGAAACACAAAGGATTTTCCATCGACTTGCACCAGGCCGGTGGGTATGGCCTATTAACACTGAAAACCACCCAGTGCATTTCTGAAAGACTCTGTGCCCATACCGTGCTGGCGGTAAGAAGCGAAGAAATTGCCTCTTTGAACGTTGCCGATGAAACCCTCTCGTTTCTTTCCAATGCAGGCCTGGAAATGGATGGTGACCCTTGGGGGCAGATCATTTTTTCAGACAGCAATCAAGATAAACCCCATGAAGTGAAGCCTTACAGACAGTACATTGATCTTTGGCTGCCTGTCAAAAAAATAGAGTAGAGCAGCATGAAAAAGATTTCCTCCCGAGGGGTTGCATGTCAAGTTACTTGATACCTTATACTGTTAAGTGATTAACAAATACGCAAACCCCAATCATAGAAGGAGGAGCAAGAAATGAAACGCATGATGAAAACGATTTCTCTGTTTCTGGTGTTGTGTCTCTTAGGTTCTCTGGCGGGCTGCGGCCCGACTGGCGGTAGTCCGGCAGGAGAAGCGCCAGCTGACAATGCGGCAGATAATGGCATAATGATCACTCCCATGACCCCGGGAGAATACTTGGTGGAAGTCACAGGAATGAAACCCATGACAGTGAAGGTCACTTTGGGTGAAAAAGACATTCAGGCAGTGGAAGTGGTGACACATGAAGAAACACCTGGTGTTTCTGATGCCGCTCTGGAAGAAATTCCAGCAGCCATTGTATCTGAGCAAAGCATTCGTGTCGATACCATTTCTGGTGCCACTATGACCAGCCAGGCCATCATTGACGCGGTGCAACAGGCCATTGAAGAAGCCGGTGGCGTGGCAGATGAGTTTATGGTGACGGCAGCGGGCAAAGAGGCTGCATCAGAGAGTCGTCACGGCATGGGAAGCGCCCAGGTGCCGGAAAGCTGGGACATGACCTATGATGTGGTTGTGGTTGGCGGTGGCTTTGCCGGCTTGGCAGCGGCATACAGTGCAGTTGAAAATGGCGCCGAAACCCTTCTCATCGACAAAATGCCGGTATTGGGAGGCAACTCCCAGATCAACGGGGGGGTATATGCCTCTTACACCAGCAACATTGCCGACGATATGTATGCCAAGCTGGGACTGGAACCTGATACGGCAGAAAAGCATATCGAAGACACCATCATCGGCGGCGATTATATGGGTGACGTGAAGCTGGTACGCAACCTGGTTTATGGAGCTCCCTTCTTTCTCAATATGATGCTTGACAACGGCCTGGAAGTGCGGGAATCCATCACACGCCCCGGCGGCCATTACGGATACCGCACCTACACCACCATTAACGGCGTGGGAGCCGATATCGTACAGGTGCAGAAAAAAATGCTGGAAGCCACTGATGCCACCATCATGCTGAACACAAAAATGACCCGAATCTTCCGTGAAGGCGGCGAAGCGGGCCGGGTTGTGGGCATTGAAGTGGAAACCAAGGACGGTGTGAAAACCGTTAAGGCAGAGAATGGCGTGATTCTGGCCACCGGCGGTTTCAGTGGCAATGTGGAAATGCGCTCCAAGCATGTGCCGGCTCTAACGGCTGACATTCCCACCACCAACCATGTGGGCGCTACTGGTGAAGGCATTATCATGGCCCAGGAAGTGGGTGCCAACACCATTCAAATGTCATATATTCAATTGTATCCCTTTGCCAATCCCAATAATGGTGTGCTGGATGCCTATGCGGTGATTCCCTTCAGCGGCCCCAGCTCCGGAATTGTGTATGTGGATGAAAACGGTCAGCGCTATGTGAACGAAGGAGAGCGCAGAGATGTGTGCTCCAGGGCAGCTCAGGAAAGCGGCGGTTTTCCCACCTTCTCCATCTTCGGTCAGGAAATTGTTGACAAAGGTGGATTTATAGCCGAAACGCAGCTGACCAACGGCATGAAAGATGACCGCATCTTTAAAGCCGACAGCCTTGAAGAACTGGCACAAATCATTAGTGATCATCAATACGCCGGCAACACCATAAATATGACAGGACAAACCCTGAAAGAAACCATTCAGCGCCATAATGAGTTTGTTGAAAATGGCAGTGACCCTGAATTCGGAAAAGTGATTGATAAAGGCGTTATGATGAAAATCGATAAAGGCCCTTACTATGCCATTCCCCAATGGCCATCCGTGCACCATACCATGGGCGGTCTGACCATCACAGAACGAACAGAAGTGCAAGACATCTGGGGCGAAGTGATTCCCGGCCTGTATGCTGCCGGAGAAGTTACCGGCGGGGTTCATGGAACCAACCGTCTGGGCTCCAATGCAATTCCAGATGCCGCCGTGCACGGCTATATTGCCGGTCAGGTGGCTGTCACAGGCAACGTGCCTGACTTTGTTCCAAAACAATAACATTAAAGGATGCTAGACGACTCTAAAAACATAACCATATAAGGATAATTCTTGGAAGTCTGCCCGGTGATGGACAGGCTTCTTTGATTTGGAAATCAAAAAGTCAATAACGCTGAATGATGGGGGAATACCGAACCTATCAAAGAAAGATGCGTCAGAAAGACCCAAAAGCATTGACGACAGCACTCAAAAAAGGTACAATCACTTAATAAAGAACGGAGGGTCTTTAATGCAGGTTTTGAAAGAAGACGTGCGGGAGAATATCCTGGCAGCGGCTAAAAAACTGTTTCTCAGCAAAGGATTTGAAGGCGCCTCCATGAGTATGATTGCCAAAGAAGCCGGGGTGAGCAAAAGCAATCTGTATAATTACTTCCCGGCGAAAGAAGCGCTTTTTCAGGCATTGGTGCAAACGGCCCTTGCCCAGATCACCCAGATGATGCAGGTGATCTTTGACCATTCTTCAGAAGGGTTTGATCCCAAGGCATTTTCCCAGCGAACAGCCAAAGCCCTCACCGTCGTGCTGGTGGCCTTTCGGGAAGAAATTCTGCTGCTGACAGATGCTTCCGCAGGCACAGCCTTTGAAAAAACAAAAGAAGGAATCATTCAGCAGCTGCAGGCCCATTCCCTCCATGAATTCCAGCATTTTCAGATTGAGACCAAGGAAGACCAGTCGTTTTTTATCCACTATGTGAATGCCAGCTTTGTGGAAGGGCTGGTGGAGGTGCTGCGCCATTACCAGAACGATGAATGGGTTGCCAGAAACGTTGAAATGCTGACTGCTTATTATATCCACGGTTACTATTTTTTCTTTGCTGATACCCTCAGCTAATTTTTTTTGGACCAATAAAGTCTAATCGGTCGTTATTGAAGTGTGCCAGTGGCAGTTGCTGTTTCTATCGCCCAGAAAGAAGGAAGAGCTGCCGCAAAAGGCCGGCAGCCGGGCAGGTTGAAATGTGAAAAGATCGCATTACAGGAAGGAGTTATTGCAAATGGAAATGAAAAAAGAAGTGCGTTTAGCTGGGAATGAAAGCAGTGGATGGTCGATCGCTGCTGCTCAACTTGAAAAAGACATTAAAGCCGGAGAAAAAGCTGCGTTGGAGACCCACATTTCAATGAAACCGCCTCTCCAGAAAAAAAGAGGGAGTTCACTTGCTAAGGTGTTGCTGACCATGCTGCTCACCGTTGGAATGACGGCTGGTCTTGTGGGGTGCAGCCTGACCGGAGCCGAAGAAATCACCGAAAGTCCCGGCATTCCGGTGGAAGTGATGTCTCTGGTCATCGACCGGCAACAGATGGAAACCCGCTATACAGGTATCCTTGCGGCAGAGAAGGTGGTGACCCAGAGCTTTTCTTCCGGGGGAAAGGTGGAAACTCTTTTGGTTCAAACCGGTGACCGGGTGAAAGCAGGGGATCCGCTGGCCAGCCTGGAACAGCAATCCTTTCAACATGCCCTGAATGCTGCCGAAGCGCAGCTGTCAGCCGCCGAAGCCCAGTATCAGATGGCCTTGCAGGGAGGGCGGGAAGAAACCGCCGCCATGACTCAGGCGGAGGTCACCATGGCAGAGGAGAAGCTGGCTTATGTGACAGAGCAAACCCAACGGGCAACAACCCTTTATCAGCAGGGCGTCATTTCTCAGCAGGCATGGGAAGAAGCGGCATTGCTGGAAACGCAAACAGTTCTCGCCCTGGAGCAGGCCCGTTGGAAACTGGTCATGACGCAAGAGGGACTCCGGCCGGAGGAAGTGGAACAGCTGCGACAGCAGTATCTGGCCGCGGGTGCCGGCAGAGATGCGCTGGCAAAGCAGCTGGAGGATGTCACGTTAACAGCTGGCTTTGACGGTTATGTGGCCGGTGTGCATGTGGAGGCGGGAGAGGTGACAGGGGCCGGTATTCCGGTGGTGACACTGGCCTCGGAAGCATTGCGGGGAATAGTAGGACTCACCCGGGAAGACATGCAGCGGGTCAAGGTGGGTGACGCCGTAGAAGTGATGGCAGAAGGAAAGGTGTTTCCCGGAATCATTGCAGTGCTTCACCCCTTCCCCGATCCCCAGACCCGTACGTATACTGTAGAAATTGCGTTGGATGATTCTCTTATTCCAAGGGACCCCCTAACTGATGATTCCTTGAGTGAATCACCATTATTAGCCACTTCCTCTGCACCTGTTCCATCAACACCTTCAGTGGATTCATCCACAACATCCGTTTCTTGGCTGGTACCCGGTCAGGTGGTCACCGTGATTTTTCCCGGGGAAAGCCTCAGCGGCATTTGGGTGCCGGTGCAGTATGTGGCCAATGACGGCGAAGCTTATGTGTATCTGGTGGAAGACGGGCGGGCCCGGCGGCATGCGGTCACCCTTGACGTGATTCAGGAAGACCAGGTGCTGATCACCGGCGTGACCCCTGGTGCACTGCTGATCACCGAAGGGGCCGGTGGCGTGCGGGAAGGCGATGCCGTTGCCTGGCAAGAGCCTTAAAGTTCGAATTTCTCCCAGCAGAATTTTATTGATTCTCATTAATGTGAACTGAAATTGGTACAGGAGGCACAATGATGCAACGATTGATAGAAACAGCGGTAAAACAGCGGCGGATCGTCCTGTTTCTGGCGGCGGCAACGGCCCTCTTCGGGCTGTTCAGCTATCAAATGCTGCCCAAACAGGAAAATCCCATGATCAAAATCAACGCAGCCATGGTCACCACCCATTATCCGGGAGCCACCCCGGAAGAAGTGGAATCCCTGATTACCAGGGAAATTGAAGACGTTCTTTCAGAGATGGATGACTTGAAACAGCTTTTTTCTGACTCGGCGGCAGGCCTCTCAGTGGTCTTCGCCATTTATGAAGATGATGCAGATATCGATAAGGCCAATCAACAGGTGCGTGAAAAGCTGGAAAATGTGAGAGGCAGGCTTCCTGAGGGCAGCATGGAACCGGCGGTTGCCACCAATCTGGGAGAATCTGCCGGGTTTATGATCAGTTTATCCGGCAGCAGCTACAACAATGAGCAGCTCACCGCATTTGGAGAAACAATGGAAGCCGCCCTGCGGGGAATCAACGGCCTCTACAAAACAACCATGCTGGGAACCGTGGAAAAGCAAGTCACAGTGGAAATTAAGCAGGCAGAACTGAACCAGGTGGGGCTTTCTCTCCGGGAGCTTAACGAACTGTTATGGGTGCAGCAACTGGAAATGCCGGCGGGCAGTCTTCCCTACGACGCAGGCCCCCTGACGGTGACCACCGAAACGGCCTATGGAACGGTGGCAGATGTGGCCGGCCAGGTGGTGGCAGTTTCCCGGGAGATGGGAAGCTTGATGAAACTGAAAGACTTGGCCAGGGTGGAAATGGCATATGAGGAAGATGCAGCCAGAATCCTCCAGGGTGAGGCGCCGGCAGTGCTGCTGGCCGGCTATTTTCGCGAAGATCAAAACATGATTCCCGTGGGAAAAGAGGTGCGGCAACAACTGGCAGCAGTGGCAGAGCAGCTGCCGCCGGATCTGGTGATCACCGAAGTGACCTTTCAGCCCCAGGACGTGGAGCGGAGCATGACCCACTTCATTGGCAGTCTGCTGATGGGCATGGGACTGGTCATGGTGATGATATTGATGGGCATGGGCTTGCGCAATGCCCTGGTGGTATCCGCAGGCATTCCCCTGGCGGTGCTGGGCACCTTTTCACTTATGGGAATCACAGCCATCACCTTTCAAAGTGTGTCTCTGGCAGGGTTGATGATTGCCCTGGGGATGATTGTGGATAACAATATTGTCATCAGCGATGCCATTCAGAACCGCTTTGACCAAGGGGCCGATAGAGAAACCGCCGCCATTGAAGCCGTTGGGGAGATCGCCATCCCTGTGTTCACTTCCACCCTCACCACCATGGCGGCTTTCCTGCCCCTGATGTTCATCTCCGGCGAGGTGGGTCAGTTCATGGAAAGCCTGCCCCGGGTGGTGATGTTCGCGCTCATGGCATCCTTTCTGACCGCAATACTGGTAACGCCGGCATTCATGACGATGATGATGACGCCCAGAAAGCAGCGTTTCAGCGATGAAGTGCTGGCAAAAGGCAGCCGCTTTTTTGTCCGGCTGCTGCAAAAATCCGCCCGTCGAAAAGGGTGGGTGCTGCTGGCCGTCGGCGGCTTCTTTCTTCTCACCATGGCAGGGGTGGTTCCCCGTCTGCCACTGGCCTTCTTTCCAAAAGCCGACAAAGAAGTGCTCTATGTGGAAACCTATGTGGAACGGGCGGGAGACATCGAAAAAACAGAAGTTATCGCCCGGCAGATCAATGCACTGCTGGAAGCAGAACCGGAAGTGGTGCAGGTAACCACCGGTGTGGGCACGCCTCTGCTGAAGTTCTACACCACCATGATGCCGGTGGCCCCACAGCCAGAACTAACCCGGGCCATTGTCACCTTTGATCTTGACCGGAGCCAGCGGTTTACGACAAAAGATCAGTTGGCCATGCATCTGCAGGATCAGCTGGATGCCCGGGTGGCAGGTGCAAGGGCAACGGTAAGACTATTGGAGCTGTCTGATCCTGCCTCTCCGGTGACCATCCGCCTGCGGGGAGAAAATTTAAACCAGCTGAAACACGTCGCCATGGAAGTGGAGCAGGCGCTGAAAAAGCTGCCGGGCACCATGAACGTGGCCAGTAATGCCAGTGACAGTGTCTACCAGTACCAGGTGACTGTGGCGGGAGATCAGGCGGCACTGGCAGGGTTGATGCATGCCGATGTTCAACAGGAAGTGAGCCTGGCCCTCTTCGGCAGTCGGCGCGCTGTTTTACGTCAGGAAGGCAAAGCCTATGATATTCAGGTAAAAAGTGACATAGCCACCGTGGCAGATCTGGAGCAAATGGGCATCAAATCAAGCATAACGGGAGAAAAAGTGCCTCTGGCCCAGGTGGCAGAAGTGAAACTGGTGCCACAAATAGAGCGCATCAGCCGCTTTAACCAGGAACGAAGCCTGGTGGTTACCAGTGATATCCGCCCCGGCTACAGCGCTGTGGCAGTGAGCAATGCCCTGGAAGAACAGATGAAAAACGGGTGGGATCCCCGGGGGGTGACTGTCTCCTTTGAGGGAGAGCGGGAAGATATCGATAACAATTTTTCCCACATGGGCATCCTGGGATTCTTTACCCTGTGCCTGATTTATGCCATTCTACTCGTAGAATTCAAGTCCTTTCGAGATCCGTTGCTGATCCTTTTCACCGTTCCCCTGTCAATGACCGGGTCTGTTCTGGGACTGTGGCTGCTGAAGCAACCCCTCTCCCTCACTGCACTGCTGGGCGTCATCAGTCTCATGGGAATTGTGGTGAATAACGCCATTCTCCTAATGGATCACATCAAAGGAAGCCGTTGCCAGGGTAAAAAGGCTGAAGAAGCCTGCTATGATGCCGTGCATGTGCGGTTTCGCCCCATTGTTCTCAGCACAATCACCACCATCATGGGACTCATGCCCCTGGCCCTGTCATCCAGTGAACTTTTCAGGCCCATGGCCATCGCCCTCATCAGCGGTCTGTTGGTGGCCACCCTGCTGACCCTGGTGGTGATTCCCCTGCTGTACCAATGGATGGAAGAACGGTTTAATGGGTGGAAGAGCGGTTTGCCGGAATGATGAAAGCCTCCGTGCATGAAACATTTTAAGAGTAATATCCGTCTATGATATCGGAGGAGTTGTTATCATGAAAAAAACCATCCCCGTCAGCCTTATCCTGGCGCTGATCATGGGAATGTTGGCAAGTATGGCCCCAGTCCATGCACATCCAATCCATGCAAACTCAGTCTATACAAACCCGGTCACGGCAGGCGGCCTCTGGGAAAACCAGGCCGCTTTACCGTTGACACCGGATGAACAGAGGCGGTTGTTGTACGACATCCTTTACCATCTCCATCAACAGGAAGAAATGAGTGTTGACATCATCCTGTCGCCGGAAATCATCATTCCCTTTGATGAATGGCTTCCTCTGGAAAATCTCGAAGAACGCTTTCAAGCTTTGGAAGGAAAGGAGATCCGTGTGATGCAGCAACCTGTCATGATCACCAAAAAACCGGAAAAACTCACCGTCATAGTCAATCGGGAGCATCCCCTGCCGGAAGACTACGTGCCGGACAATCTGGTGACACCCAACGTGTCTGTCATGTATTCCGGCGAAGCCAGCCTGCTGAGAAAAGAGGCGGCGGATGCCCTGGAAGAAATGGTGGCAGCCGCCCTTGAAGCAACAGGGGAGCAGCTGGTTCTCAGGTCAGGCTACCGGTCCTATGCCACCCAGCGATACCTCTTCAACACCAGAGCCAGAGAACGGGGAGAAGCTGTGGCCAACCGATCCACTGCCCGGCCTGGCGAGAGCGAACATCAAACAGGGTTGGCAGCAGACATCACTTCTCCCAGTGTGAGGCGGCAGTTGACCACCCGCTTTGGCGAAACACCTGAGGGCAAATGGCTCCAGGAAAATGCCCACCACTACGGCTTCGTTCTCCGGTATCCGGCAGGCAAAGAGGAGATCACCGGGTATATCTATGAGCCCTGGCACTTCCGCTATGTGGGTCATGGCCTGGCCACCCGCCTCTATGAATCCGGTTTGACCATGGAAGAAGAGTTGGCAGAATTTCCATTCGACAGCTAAATGAAACCTTTCAAAATCACTCAATGATGGCTAAAAAGCATGCCAATAATCCCGTGCACGAAAATCTCATCCCTGACACTTGCTAACAACAAAACTTCAACAACAACCACACTTCATCAATAAAGCCTGAAACCCGCTGCAAAATGGGATTCAGGCTTTGTTGATGTGGCTGACAATGCAATAAATACAAGAATTTGGATTGGTGGACATTCATCATAGAACCTTTTTGTACATAAGCCACATCTATAAGCGAAACTTGAAATTATTATAAAATGAAGTATAATAAAGCAAAGTATAATAAATTAAGTGCCATCCATTGTCAAGGAGATGATAATCGAATGAACTCTTTCGTGAATCGGGAAGCTGAATTGCAATCATTAGAAAAAGAATACGCAAGAAAAGAAGCATCTTTTTATGTGCTGTACGGCCGAAGAAGAGTCGGTAAAACAAGACTGATTCAAGAGTTTATACGAAATAAGCCAGCTATTTACTTGATGGCCAGTGAAGAGATGGAAAGGGAAAACATGCTGCGCTTCCGGGATAAGGTGGCAGATTTCACCGGTAACGAGTTACTGAAACAGGTGACAGAGCTGAACTGGGAGATGATTTTTCAACAGCTGGTTAAAGGAAAACCGGAAGGGCGCCCAATCATTGTCATTGATGAGTTCCAATACCTGTCAAAAAGCAACAAGGGATTTCCCTCCTTGTTTCAGCGCATTTGGGATGAATGTCTCCAACACGAAGACCTGATGCTGATCCTATGCGGGTCACTCATCACCATGATAGAATCCCAGGTGCTTCATTATTCCAGCCCACTCTATGGTCGCAGAACAGCTCAGTGGAAATTGAAGCCCATTGGTTTCAATCACTACCATTACTTTTTTCAACAACATCATCAGAGTCATCTTCAGATGAAGGACATGGATTTGCTGGCCCAATATGCCGTCACCGGAGGAGTGCCTAAATACATTGAAATTTTTCAGGGAAAGGGCAGCTTGTGGTCATTAATTCGCGAAAATATGGCAACCAGAGGAGCTTATTTGCTGGAAGAACCTATCTTTCTCCTGGAAAAAGAAGTAAGTGAAATTGGAAGCTATATGTCAATCATGAAAACCATCGCCCACGGTCACCATAAACTGGGAGAGATTTCGGCGGCGCTGAATGTGAAACCTCAGGGCTTGAGTAAATATTTAAGCATTCTGGAAGACCTGGATTTGATTCGACGCCAGGTGCCGGTCACAGAAGAAAATCCGGCTAAAAGCAAAAAAGGCCTCTATGAGATCAACGATCACTTTATCAAGTTCTGGTTTTTATTCATTTATCCCTACCGGGAAGAAATTGAAGCCGGGCAAACTGACCAGGTGATGAAGCAAATCAAGGACAGATTTATCGAAAAGCACGCTGCGTTTGTCTATGAAGAAGTGTGTCGGCAACAACTTCTGGAACATAGTTATTCTACAAATCAGCCATTCAGAATCACCAAAATAGGCAAGTGGTGGAATCGTCAGGAAGAAATAGATATTGTCGGCCTAAATGAAGAGTCAGGAGATATCATTTTTGGTGAATGCAAATTTACGGAGAAGCCGGTGAGCATGAGAGTATACCAGGAGTTGCAGCAAAAAGCGGAAAGTGTTCAATGGCATAAGAATCAGCGTCAGGAGTACTTTGTACTTTTCAGTAAATCGGGCTTCACCAACCAAATGAAAGCTTTTGCGGCAGAGAAGAGAAATGTGATGCTTTGGGAGAGATTAACACTTTTATGAAACCGGGTGCTTGTCTGTTTGTGCATTGCATCTGTCAACAGACCTCAATGTGTTCAAGATTGCCAGAATACTATAATTCTTTGCGAAAAGCTCATTGAAGTTAAGAATAGCAATTGATAAAACGGGTATATCAATGCTTTCCAAGTTTGTTCCCCGCACACGCGGGGGTGATCCCAATGGACTGCCTCTCCATCGATATTAGTGAGAGGCAGTCTTTTATTGGATTAAATCAGTCCAGCAACTGAATAGCTGAAAAGGTGTTACCTTTGCTGGAGGAACAGATGTAATTGACTGGTGGACAATAGCTTTTTCTGGTAAAATGAGAATAAAGACCTATCTGCAGTGATTTATCCGAAGAGAAAGTTAGCAGAAAAGCGGTTTAAAACGAGAGGGGAAAACCGGCATGTCTTTATCCGGGCAACAGATTCAGCATATCATACAGGAAGCACCCATTGCCATTGCTCACCACCGGCTGCTGGTTGATGAGAACGGATTGCCCTGCGATTATGAATTTTTGTCGGTCAACCAGGCCTTCGAAAAAATGATGAAACTGCCGTCAGGAAAAATCACGGGGCGCCGCATGAGCCAGCTGTTTCCGCAGATGGCCGGCAGTGCCTTTGACTGGATTGCCTTCGCCGGTGAGGTGGCGCTGAAGGGTGGCCGTCAGGTGACAGAGCAGCCCATGTTTTCCGATGAAGTCTGGCACCGGGTGGTGGCGGAGTCCGCCGGTGACGGGTGTTTCACCTTCTACATATCTGAGATCACCATGGAAAAACGGTTGATTGCCATCTCTGAGAAGTTGATGACAATGCCTCAGGGAGAGTTGGATGCCCAATGGGTGGCAGATGAGGTCCGGTTTATTTCTGGGGCCAAGTATGCCACCTTTGATCTTTATCGACCAGATGGCCGCTCTTCGGTGACGATGGCTGTAAGTGGCACCCATGGTCACGTGGAGAAGGCCTCCCGCATGTTGGGTTTCGACCTGGTGGGGAAGGTCTGGACCTATGAGGAGTCCATGATTGAACGAAGCCGGGGAGCCGTGGTGCGGGAAGGCCTGCGCATGAAGGATTTAATGGATAACAGCGTGCCTGCGGCTGTTATATATGTGATTGAAAAAACCTTTGGAATTGAAGAAATGGTGGCCGTCAGCATCGAAAAAGATGAGAAACTCATCGGCGATTTTATATTGATCATGGCAAAGGGTACCAAATTGCAAAATCATAATCTGGTGGAAATCTTTGCCCGTTTGGTGGGCATGTCTCTGGAACGGAAACGGATTGAACGGGTGCTGAAAGAAAGTGAGGAGAAGTTTCGCTCATTCTTCGCCACGGCACCGGGGGGGCTGACGATCCGATCTGTGGAAACGGGTGAACTGCTGGATGCCAACCCGGCGGCCCTGGCCATGAGCGGCTGTGATACCCTGGAAGAGATGAAAGGCATCAATGAATGGGCGGGCCCTCCCTACACCATGGAAAGAGGCATTGAAATCTTTTGCCAGGCGGTGAAAGAAGGGGCGCAGCGTTTTGAATGGCTGGCCCGGCGCGCCGACGGCACCATCTACTGGCAGGATGTGCTCCTTACCATTGTGGAGATTGACGGTGTGAAACGGGCCCTGGCCAACTCTCTGGATATCACCCGTAACAAAGAAATGCAAAGGGAGATTGAATACCTGAGTTATCACGACCAGCTGACGGGAATGTACAACCGGCGCTATTATGAAGAAACTTTGAATCGGCTGGAAAAAGAGGGAGGTCTCCCCTTGTCGGTGGTGATGCTGGATGTGAATGGGTTGAAAATGACCAATGATGTGTATGGGCACCAGACTGGTGACAAACTGTTGAGGCAGATGGCTCAGGTGCTGGAGCGGGTGTGTACCCAGGGGGAAATCTGTGCCCGCATTGGCGGTGATGAATTTGTCATTCTGCTGCCGGAAAAAGATGCAGCGGCTGCTATGGCCCTGGAAGAAAAAATCTTGCAGGCAATGGCAGCAGATAATGAATCTCCTATTCCACTGCTGGCGGCAGTGGGCTGCGCCACCAAAACCCATGAACAGCAGGACGTGCTGGAGGTGCTGCATCAGGCTGAAAGGCGGATGTACCAGCGAAAAGAGGCTCAGCGGGAGTCCCTCACAGATGAATAAAGGTTCTCTGCCAGGCTGAAGGCAAAATTGTGACCACCAGCGACAGCATAACCAGCACAAAACCTCTTGAAAACATTCTATCCGCAGTTCTTTGCGCATGTGATTTCCTAAACCATAAAAAAGGGAAACGGCCCTGGAAACAGCCATCAATGAAAATGGCAGGCAGGGTCGTTTCCCGTAAGGGAGGCAAAAGAAATAAAGCTATACCAGCGCCACCAAAGAGGCAGAGCCGGTGGATGACATGGACATCACTTCGTCACTCATCCAGCGCACCACTTCGTGATCGTGGGAAATAAACAAATAGGCCAGTTGGCGTTGCACCTGAAGGTCTTTCAGCAGGTGCAATATTTGTGACTGCACCGATACATCCAGCATGGAGGTGGCTTCGTCGAGTATCAGTACCCGGGGCTGGGGCAACAGTGCCCGGCACAGGGCCAGTCGCTGAAGCTCTCCGCCGCTGAGTTGATGAGGATAGCGGGACAAAAGGGCGGGACGCAGCTGCATCTGCTCCAGCAGGGGTGCCAGGGAAGCCTCGGCCGTCAGCTGATTGAACGTGGCGGCTGGCGAGCCGTCCCCCAGCAGACGAAGGGCCTCCAGCAGGCTGTGCTTCATGGTGTATGCCGGGTTGAAGAAGGTGTGGGGGTGCTGGGACAAAAACTGGACCCGGCGGCGAAAAAACAGCAGGGATTTCCCGCTGAGGTGGGTGATCTCCCGACCATCAAACCAGAGACTTCCCTGATCAGGGGGAATCAGGCGCAGCAGTACCCGGGCCAGGGTGCTTTTCCCGCAGCCGCTGGGTCCAACCAGCCCCAGGGTTTTTCCCGGTACCAGATGCAGGCTCACATCGGAAAAGACGGGGGTGACAGAAGAACGCCAGAGGCCGGTGGCATAGCCTTTGGAAAGGGCGCGGGCTTCAAGCATAAAGAAAACACCTGACTTTCTGCCGGGGGGCGTCTTTGGGACGACTCTCCGGTGGTTTTTGTGTCTGGCATCTGGCCATGGCTGCGGGGCAACGGGATGAAAAGGCACAGCCGGTGAAGCGGGTGCCCAAAGCCGGGGGTTTTCCTGCCATGGGTTGAAAACCCTTCTCCGGCAAAGATGCCAGCAGCCCCCGGGTGTAGGGGTGACAGGGGGTGGTCAGGGTATGAGGCCCGGTTTCCAACATTTCACCGGCGTACATCACCGACACCTGGTCACAGAGAGCGGCGGCCATGGGCAGATCGTGGGTGATGACAATCAGTCCCCGGCGAGATTGGGCTGTCACGGTTTTCAGCAGCTGCACCGTCTGTTCTTTGGAGATCTGGTCCAGGCCCTTGGTGGGTTCATCTGCCAGAATCCAGGCCGGGTCTGCCGCCACTCCCATGGCTGCCAGTACCCGTTGCTGCATGCCGCCGCTCAACTGAAAGGCGTAAGCTTGCATGAGTGATGCCGGTGAAGAGAACCCCAGTTGATTCAAGAGCCGGCAGAGCAGGGATTGTTTTTCGCTGCGGGGAAGGGCATGATGCCAGAGGGCGTCCAGCAGTTGACGGCCCAGCGGGACCACGGGATTGAGGGAATCCTGGGGTGACTGGGGGATGAGCCCGATTGATCGTCCCCGCAACCTTCTGAAATCTCTTTCGCGGCATTGCAGAAGATTTTGTCCGCGATAGTGGATACGCCCGGTGACGGCGGCGTAAGGGGGAAGCAGTCCCAGGAGGGAAAGCCCCAAAACTGATTTCCCGCACCCGCTTTCACCCACAATACCGTGAATGGTACCGTGATGAAAAGTAAGGCTGGCTCCGTTGACGGCTCGCACCGGGCCGGTGGCCAGGTGAAAATCCACTGCCAGTGCATCAAGGGTGAGGTGGGGGGGATCAGTAGCAGCTTCACCATGAGCATCAGTAGCCGCTTCAGGTGTCATCACAGGTTGAATCGGTTCTTTCGTATGAAAATGGGAACTTGCGGTCATTCTTTCCACACCTCCTGGCTGCGGCGGTCTGCCAGGTTTCGCAAGGCATCTCCCATCAGGTTGATGCTCAACAGCAACACAAAAATGCAGACACCTGGCACGAGAATCAAATGGGGACTGCTGCGGTAATACATACGGGCATCACTGATCATCACACTCCAGTCGGGTGCCGGCGGCTGAAGTCCCAAGCCCAGAAAGCTGAGAGCGGCGATGGCCTGCACGGTACGGCCCGCCCGGGTGGTGAAAAGCACCACAGTGTTGCCCAGTAGATGGGGAAGGATATGGCGAAATAAAATGTGGGCATGACTTGCCCCCAGGCAGCGTATCCCTTCGATGAAAGGTTCTTCTTTAAGATGCATGACCTCTGCCCGCACAATGCGGGTAAATCCCGCCCAGGAGGTGATCACCAGGCCCAATAGCAGGCTGTGAAACCCAGGGCCCATGATGCCGGCAATGGCCACCATGAAACTGGTACCGGGGAGTCCCTGAAAAATATTGGTGAGGGTGGTGATAAGCTGGTCCGGCCATCCGTTGAAATAACCGGCAAGGGAGCCCAGCACCAAGCCAAGGAGCATGGAAAGGAAGGTGGCGGCCAGGGCCAGCATCAAAGAAAGACGGCCGCCGTAGAGGGTTCGGCTGAAAAGATCCCGGCCCAGGGTATCGGTGCCCAGCCAGTGGGTGGCGGATGGTCCTTGCAGTCGTGCAGCCATGTGAATCTGATTGGGATCATAAGGGGCCAGCAGGGGTGCCGCCAGGCTGGCCAGCGCAATCCCCCCCAGCAGCAGGAGGGGCAGCACCAGGTCAGCGGGGGGCAGAGACGGTTGTTTATCCATGGGATGAAGCACCTCCCAACCGTACCCGGGGATTCAGCATTACAGACAACAAATCAACCAGCAGCATCACCAGTACATAAAAAGTGCCGGTGATGAGGACATAGCCCTGCAAGGCGGGGTAATCCCGGGTGAAAATGGCTTCGATGGCGTAGCTGCCAATGCCGGGCAGGGCAAAAATACTTTCAATAACCACAGAGCCTCCCAAAATACCTCCCAGGTAATTGCCCAGCAGGGCCATCACCGGTGGCAGGGCGTTGGGGAGGGCATTGGTGGCCACAAGGCGAAACCGGTGGAGGCCTTTGGCTCTGGCGGCCAGCATGTAGGGCTTGCCCATCTCCTGCAGCAGGGAAGCCCGGGTGAGACGAATGGCAATGGCTGAGGTGGCGGCAGAGAGGGTCAGGGTGGGCATGACAAAGTGAGCCAGGGTTCCGGTGCCGCTGGTGGGGAGCAGTGACCGGTTTTCTGCCAGCACTAAAATCAGCAGCAGCGCCAGCCAAAAACCGGGAAAGGATAACAACAGATTCACCATCAGATTGATGAGGCGGTCCGGCCATTCCCGGTGAAAGACTACGGCCAGGGTGCCAAAGAACAGGCCGCTGAAACAGGTGAGCATAAAAGCACTCCCTGCCAGCTGCAGGGTGAGGGGAAGGCGGCGCAGCAGTTCGCCGGCTACGGGACGACCATTGGTGTATGAGGTGCCCAGGTCACCCCGCAGCAGATTTTGAAACCAGTGCCCGTACTGCACCACCAGGGGGCGGTCCAGGCCCAGTTCGCTGCGCACCTGAGCAATTTGCTCTGGCGTGGGGGTATAGAGACCGCTGCGGTTCAGGGCAATTTCTGCAGGGTCTCCCGGGGCCAGCACTCCCAGGGCAAAGGCGATGATGCTGATGCCCACCAAAACAGGCACAAGGGCCAGCAGTCGCCGCCATACATAAAGGCCCATGGTGTGTTTCATGGCTTATTCAGCCCAGCCGATGGCGGGCAGATCCAGGCCGTACACTTGGGCATCATAGTTGGCCAGCTTTTTATTGAACACCAGCAGGGTGACATCGTTAAAGAGGGGGATGATGGGCTGTTCTTCCGCTGAGATTTCCTGAATTTCCTGATAAATGGCATGGCGGCGGTCCAGGTTCAGTTCGCCATCGACAGCGGCCATGAGTTCATTCACCCGGGGATTATCGTAACCCAGGCGATAACCCACGTTCTGGTCACCGTCGGGAAGCATGAACCGGCGGAAGATGGTGGCGGCTTCGCTGTTGGACAAACCCTGTTGCGCCCGGGCCAAATGGTGGGTGCCTGCTTTCATTTCTTCCCGCACCGCGGTCCATTCCATCACCTGAATGGTGGCATCCAGACCGATTTCGGAAAACCAGACAGAAAGCAGTTCCGCCTCGGTTTTTTGAAGGGGTTCCCCGCCGTTGACATAGAAGGTGATGGGCATCCGCTGGTCTCCCAGTACTTCGGCAGCCAGGGCTTTGGCCTTTTCAGGGTCGTAGGCCACGGGGATATCATGGTAGAAAGGGGTGCTGTAGTTCAGAATGTTGGTGGTGGGGGTTCCAAAGCCGTGATGCAGTTCATTCACAAAAGTTTCCCGGTCGATGATCAGGCTGGCGGCCTGGCGCATGCGCACATCATCAAAGGGGAAGGTGGTGCCGTTGGGAATGAGAAAACGAATCATGGTGGATTTGGTGCTGGAAAGGCCAAACCGTTCATCTTTCACCAGCTCTTCCGCCAAAGCGGGTGTGATGGCACTTAAATCAAGTACGCCCATGATTTCTTCTGCCTTCATGGCGGCAAAGCGGGTGTCCACATCGGGAATCACTCGAATGCGAATGGTGTTGGCCACGGCTTTTTCGCCGTAATAATCTTCGTTTCGTTCCAGTACCAGGTATTCATCCAGCACATTTTCCACCAGGCGGAAAGGGCCGGTTCCCTGGGCAAGGCCGTTGAAATAACCATCTTCTGAGAAGTTGTGAGGGCTGTACATGGCACTGCCGAAGTTCACCATGTTGTAAAGCTGGGTGGGGGCAGGCTGGGAAAAGACCAGCTGAACCGTATGGTCATCCACTTTGAGCACTTCCTGCAGATTGGGGTAGTGGGTGTCGACATGAAGGGGATAGAAAGAAGACGTTTTGACTTCCCCGCCCATACGTTCAAAATTGGCCAGCACCGCATCGGCATCAAAGGGGGTGCCGTCATGGAAGGTAACACCCTGGCGCAGGTGGAAGGTCCACTGGTGGCCGTCTTCTGACATTTCCCAGTCTTCTGCCAGGCCGGGAATGGGAGAGGCGTTACTGTCCTGACTCACCAGGGGTTCCCAGACAAAGAGAATAGAGCTGCAGTAGTAGGCGTCCCGTTCGCCGGGGGCCAGGTTACGACGGCCGGCCAGTACAATTTCAGCGTCAGGGTCAACAGGGGTGTTGGCTTCTGCCACAGCGGGGGCGGTGCTTTCAGCTGCGGGGGTACCGGCGGGTTCGTTCGCTGCAGCGGGGGCAGCGGGGCTGCAACCAGTGATAAGAAGCATCATCGCCAACAGGAGGGTGAGCAGCAGTGTAAAAGGCTGTTTTCCATGAAAGACGTTGGTGGGGAGCTGATTCGTTTTGCGGAGAGGGACTAAAGATAACTGTTTCATTGATTGACCTTCTTTCAGGTGTGTTTTTTTCATGAAATCACAGACCGCTTGTGATGGACTCGTCGGTGGAAGAACCAGGCGACGCCTCCGAAAAGCACCCACATACCACCCACCACAGGCCATTTGTGAAGCCGGCGCTGGGTGGTGCCGACGATCCACTGGGCCCGGTGGCCCAAACCGTCATCCACCAGAATGGTGTGGGGGTTTTCCAGATGACCGAAAGCATAGATCCCTTCATCATCCAGCCGGCCTTCTTCCATCACGTGGCCGATGGGGTCCAGTACGGTGACCACCGTGCGGCGGGAAAAGCCGCCTCCGTCATAGGAAACCTGCACCCGGTCCCCTTCAAGGGGATCAATGTGCAGGGAGTGGGCCCAGACTGGCTGCCACAGGGCCATGAAGAGCATGGCGCTCATGATGACCATGGCTGAAATAGCAGGAAAAATCAGTCGATGGCGGCTGGAGAAAAACGGAAAAGACGGAAAAACCAGCATCAGGCAACCCCTCCTTCTTCAAGCCACTGGGGTTTGGCCCGGGCCATCAGCTGCAGGGCAAAGCCGGTGACGACGGCTTCGATGGCCACCAGGGGAAGGTGGCCGATGATCAGCAGGTTTACCACTGAGGCGGCACCCCGGGCAAAGAGGGGCTGGCTGGTTACCAGCAACAGCACCAGAATAGCCACGGTGAGCACGGTGGCCAGCGCGCCGGCGACCATTCCCTTCACTAAGGGACTCAGAGAGAGCCGCAGGTACACCTGGCGGGCGGTGAGGGCAGGAATGGCCAGCATGAGGGTGTTGGCCCCCAGACTGGTGAGACCGCCGTGCTGGAACAGGATGGCTTGCAGCAGCAAGCCGATGAAGAGGGCGACGGGTGCCCGGCGTCCCAGCATCACTCCCAGCAGCCCTGCAATGAGGGGATGAATGGAAGAGGGGCCCACGGGAATGCTGATGAGGGAGACGGCAAAAAAAGTGCCTGTCATCAGACTGATTTTAGGGATTTCTTCTTCCTGAATCTGTTTCAGACCATAGCCAACCAGGGCTGCGGTACCCGCATAGGTAATGGCGATGGTGGGGGCGTTCAACACACCGTCGGCTAAATGCATGGCTCATTGCCTCCTTTGATGGGTGTTCAAGAGTGGTTATCATCTCTTGGTGTACATTCGCTTAGTGGGTTATTTGATTTTCGGGGGTCAGGACTTCGCCGGTCTGGCCTAAAAACTGCAGGTTAAACTCTTCCGGCAGGTGTTCGGCAAAAAGCATGTACCGCCCCGCTTCTTCAATGGTAAAGTAAAAATGAGTACCCGCCGGGTTCAATTTCAGGGTGTATCCGTAATCCGGCAGGGCGGTGAAGGTGCCATCGGCGGCAATCACTTCTTTTTCTGCTTCCAGCACGTGTTGGCCGTGATGTTCCAGATCGGTGATGGAACCATCCATCAGTACAAAGGCCAGGTCCATGGATTCATCTTCACTTTCTTCAAAAGTGATTTCGTAAGTTCCGATTTCCAGATTCAGTTCGCCGCTCCATTCGTAGGGCAGGTCGCCATGCTCGTGGCCATGGTCATTTTCGGCAGTGCTGCCGGTACATCCATGGAACAGCAGGGCGGCCAGAAGCAGCAGGATGGTCAGGCTCAAAATGTTTTTTTTCATGATTGATTCCTCCCAAAAAGGTTGATGTGAACGTGGTGTATGTGAGCTGAATAGATGATCCTTTCAGGGAGGGACAGGACTGACAAAAAAAATCCCCTGGCCATTGGCCAAGGGTTTTTCCCATCAAAAATCCTCTGGTCGCCAAACAGGCATACATCCCATGCTTGCTGGCTGCTTTCAAGGCCGGTCTCCTGGCTCATGATTCCTCCGCCGCCCTTCCCTTCCCAGATCTTTTGATCCAGTGGTTTGACAGGGCATTGTCATCATCTACAGTGGTGGGTCCGCGCCGGCTTGCCCGGCTTCCCGATTCTCTTCTTTCGAAGCACCTTAAAAGGATTGTCCGATTCAGTTACCTTCAGTATAGGGGGAGAAAGCCTGTTTGTCAAATGTGTGTCATACGTCTGCAGGTCATACGTCTGTGGGTCATGCATCAGAAGTTGCTCGACCTCGATAGGCGTGACGCCACCTCGATCTTCTCTCAATAAGCGAATGAAGTTGAATCACTTTTGAGTTGAGGCTCAGTCCTTTATCAAGGCCAGGGCTTCTTCAACATTTCGGGGCTGACGGGGATGACCGGCAAAAAGCCGGGCCAGCAGGGGCATGGGGAGCTTGGCGGCTGTCAGCAAGGGAGCGTCGGTGAGCACCTCCAGAGGCGGGCCCTGGGCCAGCACTTCCCCTTCCCGCAGCAGAATGACTTCGTCTGCCCAGGCATAGGCCAGTTCCAGATCATGGGTGCTGAAAATCAGGGAACGTCCCTGGGCAATCCACTCATCCAATACCTGGCGAAACTGTTCCTGAGCATGGGGATCCAGGCCTGAAAAAGGTTCGTCACATACGATGAGTTGGGGGTCGGTGGCCAGCAGACCGGCAATGGCCGCCCGTTTTTTCTGCCCAAGGCTCAGCTGATAAGGCGGCTTTTCTCCCAGTGCGGCCAGGCCTACCTGATCAAGGGAACGGGTGACAGACTGGGCTGTTGCTGTCTTGGAGAATCCCAGATTCCGGGGGCCAAAGGCCACATCCCGGGCAACGGTGGTGGCAAAAAGCTGGTGGTCTGGGTAATCAAAGAGAAATCCCACCTGCCGCCGCAGCTGGGGGAGCGTCTGGCGGGTGACGGGAATGCCCAGCACTGTTACCTGGCCCTGCTGGGGCAGAAAAGTGCCGTTCAGGTGGTACAGCAACGTGGTTTTACCACTGCCATTGACGCCCAGCAGGGCGGTGCGTCGGCCGGGGGCAATTTGCAGGTGAATTTGCTTCAGGCCGGTGGTGCCGTCTCCATAGGTATAGAACAGGTTTTGGATGTGAACCATCATGGCAGCAACCCCCTTTCCAGAAAGATGAAACACAGAAATAACAGGATCAGCAGCAGGGTGACACCCTTCTCCACAAGCCCCATGGGGGGCGGTGTCTCTGAGGGAATGTGGCCATTGAAAGACCGGGCCTTCAGTGCCCGGTAAACCTGTTCGGAATGATCGGAAGCTTTCAGAAAAAAGCCGCCGATCCATTCTCCCCAGAAGGGAAGCTGCTCTCTAAGGGACAGTTTTTCCATGCCCCGGGACTGGAGGGCCCGGCGACCGCTGATGACATCCTGGCGCACCATGATGAAGTAGCGAAAGCTGAGGAGGAGAATGGTGGTCATCACCTCAGGCATTTTCAGAAGGGTGAGGCCTTCCAGCAATGCTTCGCGGCTGCGGCTGGTGCCCAGGTAGATCAGCACCAGGGTGGCGTTGAAGATCCGCAGGGCCAGGGTGGCGGCGATGAGACGGTTTTCATGGGGCGGCGGCCAGCCCTGGGCGATGAGCAGGGGCAGGGTGAGTACCAGCAGCATGGGCAGAACCATGAGAAGCCGCCACCAGGCGGCGGGAGTCATCCGGTTGCCGGTGAACAGAAAAAGCAACAGCACTGGCAGCAGCAGTGCCATTGTTTCCGGCCGCTCCAGCAGCACCATGCCCCACAGCACCACAAAGGCGTTGACAATGGCAAGGCCGGGGTGGGTCACCAGCAATGAGGTTGATCTCAGCATTGAAGCGTGGTTGGCTGCGGGCGGCGTGGGCATGAAGGCTTCCTGCTTTCTGATTCAGATTGATAGTCATCAGATTGATAGTCAATAGTCAAAAGATACTTCATACTGATGCGCTCATGGTTTCAATGCAAAAATCCCTGGCAGGCTGCGAGCCACCAGGGATTTTCCCATCTAAAATCCATGTCAAACCACCGCTGCGGCAGGCAGCAATGGTCATTGTTCAAGGCCGGTCTCCTGGCTCATGAGTCTTCCGCCGCCCTGCCTTCCCAGGGTCACCCAGTGGCCTGTCAGGGCATTGTCCTCATTCACAGTGGTGGGTCCGCGCCGGCATGTCCGGTCTTCCCGATTCTCTTTCCTGCGAAAGCACCTTAAACAAATCAATGTCATATAGTTTCTCAAGCTTCTTTAAGCTTCTTTTAATCTTCTCAAGTTTCTTAAGCTTCTTTAACCTTCTCAAGCTTCTTCACGTTCTTTAAGCCTCTTCAAGTTTCTTCTGACTTCAGTATAGGTGCTGGCGAAAGGCTTGTCAAATTGCAGTCGCCGGCAAAGGGAAAGTCGGCCTGCCGGGGAGGCAGCAATGCAAAAATCAAAAAGCCGGCGGTGTTAGGTGATGGATGCCATGTAAATATCCCGAATGGCATCTTTCAGCATGGCATTAAAGGCATTGTCTGTTTGCTGTGCGGTCAGCCCTTCCACCAGTGCGCGAGAGAAACTGGCGATGAGATGCGGGTTTCGGGACAGGCGTTCAACGGCTTCTTCCCGATTGTAACCGCCGGATAAAGCCACCACGCGCAGAACCCGGGGATGGGTGGTGAGATCCTGGTAAAAACCATCCCGATCTGGTATGGAGAGCTTCAGCATTACCAGTGCATCTTCAGGCAACTGGTCGAGATGGTTGAGAATTTCAATTTTCAACAGCCGTTCAGATTCGGCTTTGTCGGTGCTGTGAATATCCACTTCCGGCTCTAATATGGGAACCAGTCCGGCTGCAAGAATCTGCTTCCCGTAATCAAACTGCTGGTCGACAATTTTTCGAATCCCTTCGGGAACAGCGCTTTTGATCACAGAACGCATTTTTGTGCCAAATATGTGATGTTTTACAGCGCGCGCCAGCAGCTCATCCAAACCAGTCATGGGCTTCATCAGTTGGACGCCTTCTGAAACATCTGCCAGCCCCTGGTCAACTTTTAGGAAGGAAAGAATCCCTTTCTTTTCCCATAAGTAGGTTGCGGTGGGCATGCCGTCAACTAAACTGTCCATGGTTTGCTCGAACAGAATGACACCCAGGATATGACCAGAAGTGAAAGCGGGACTGGTCATGATTCGGGAGCGCATTTCATGGACGAGTTCAAACATTTTCTCCTTACCGGTGTACTGGTCTTCTGAGATGCCGTAGGCTGCCAATGCTTTGGGGGTGCTGCCGCCACTCTGGTCGAGTGCCGCAATGAAACCCTTGCCGTTGCCCATTTTTTTAAGCTGGTGCATGTTCATGCATTTACCCCATTTCCATATTTCGACAAGACGAGTCAACCTGCACATGCAGATCGATATACGGGTAAGCCTGTAACGTGATCCCGCAGTAAGATGATATCCGGATTCGATGGGTTTAAACGCTTCCCGGGAAAGGAATTATCAGGATTTGAAGGCCAGGGGTGAAAGTTGCTGGATAAAGTGATTGAACGTTGTTGAACAAAGGGGTATCTCATTTAAAGCAGTAAGGGCATCTTATTTAAAGCAGTAAAGAGAAGTCGGTGTGCGCATTGGTAATTTGGCTGACATCAATAAACGTGGGTGGAAAAATATATCTGGATAAAAAAATAGTATAAGTGGATAAAAATAATAAATTTGGGTAAAAATAATAAATTTGGGTGGATACGATGAGTTTGGGTAGATATAGGATGATGGAATCAGAAAAACATGAAAGGTGAAAGACTTACCTGCATTTATAAGGATAGGAGGCATCTTTTATGCCGGAAGAGAAAACAGAACACTCCTCAGAAAACCAGTTTCCCATTGTCGGTATTGGCGCTTCCGCAGGCGGTTTAGCAGCTTTCGAAGCTTTTTTTTCAGGGATACCTGCTGATAAACAGCCCGACATGGCCTTTGTCCTGGTGCAGCATTTGGCACCCGATCATAAAAGCCTGCTGGCAGATTTGATTCGGCGGCTCACTGACATGCACATGAAAGTGTATGAAGTGGAGGACGGTATGGTTGTCTTACCCAACTGTGTGTATATTATTCCACCTAACTATAATTTATCACTTTCGCAGGGTGCATTGCAACTTGAGAAACCGACGGCCCCCCGGGGGCAGCGGCTGCCCATTGATTTCTTTTTCCGTTCGCTGGCACAAGATCAGCATGAACGCGCCATCTGTATTGTGCTGTCTGGCACCGGCAGCGACGGCACCCTTGGTGTAAGAGCGGTAAAAGAAGAAGGCGGCATGGTCATGGTACAGGACCCGGATTCGTCTGATTATGACGGAATGCCAAGAAGTGTCATCGCGACAAACCTGGCGGACTACACGCTTTCTCCTGAAAAGATGCCGGCACAATTGATGGCGTATGCAGCCCACCATTATGGCAAATCGGTTCTGCCGGTTGAAGCGACGCAGGTCACTGAAGATGTGCAGAAGAAGATATTTTCGCTGCTGAGAAACCAGACAGGGCATGATTTTTCCCAATACAAGCCCAGTACCATTAACCGCCGCATTGAAAGACGCATGGCGGTGCATCAAACAGACACTCTTGAAGAATATGTGAAATACATGCAGCAGACTCCCCAGGAGGTGGAGGCACTTTTTCGCGATCTCCTCATTGGGGTCACCAGCTTTTTTCGAGACCCAGAAGCCTTTGAAGCCCTGGAAAAACATGTTGAAGCCCTCTTTTCAAACAGACCGCCAGAGATCCCCCTGCGCATCTGGGTGCCTGGCTGTTCCACCGGTGAAGAAGCCTATTCCCTTGCCATCCTGATTTCCGAATATCAGGAGAAGATGAAACGAAATGACCAAATTCACATTTTTGCCACTGATATTGATCAGAGAGCCATTGCGACAGCGCGCGCCGGTATTTATCCTGCCGGTATCGCCACCGATATTTCAGAAGAGCGACTGGCCCGGCATTTTACACCTGAACCAAATGAGGCCCACGGTACCAATCGCACCAATGGCAGTCCGAGTTTTTATCGGGTGAGAAAAAACATTCGTGATCTGTTGATTTTTTCAGAGCAGAGCGTGGTGAAAGACCCGCCTTTTTCAAGGATTGATCTCATTAGCTGTCGAAACCTGTTGATCTATATGGGCAGCGACATGCAGAAAAAACTGATTCCCCTGTTTCACTACGCATTAAACACGGGTGGAATTCTATTTTTAGGCACTTCAGAATCTGTGGGGGAGTTCAGCGAAATGTTTTCGCACATGGATCGCAAACACAAGATCTACCAGCGCAAAGAAAACAACCCGCTGACCAATAAAGACATCGTCAGGCAATACCTGCCCCCGGCGGCGGTCGCCGATGAGCGGGCCTCTCATCCATCAAAGGGAAAAAGGGCCAACACCACAGAACCCACCTTGCGCTATCTGACTGATCAAGGGCTGTTGCAGCACATGAATTTGGCAGGGGCACTGGTCAATGAGAGAGGCGATTTGCTCTATCTCCATGGTCAAAGCGGCAAGTACCTGGAGCCGGCACCGGGTGAATTTGACAGAAACATTATCAGAATGGCCAGAGAAGGATTAAAACGTCCGCTGACAACGGCGCTTCACAAGGTGGCGGCCTCCAAAGAAACCGCCCGGCATCAGGGGTTGAAGGTGAAGATCAATGGCGATTTCACCATGGTAAACATGACCATTCGATCCGTTTTCACCAAGACACTATCTTCAGAGAAAGAGTCCCTGTACCTCATCATTCTGGAAGAAGCTCCTGAGCCAATGCCTGTCATTGATCAGTGTACCGTGAAGGAAATGGCGCATGATCCTGAAAATGACCTGCGCAATGCACGTCTCAAACAGGAACTCCAAGAGATGGAAGAATACCTTCAGGCGACCAACGAAGAACTGGAAACTTCCAATGAAGAGCTCAAGTCATCCAATGAAGAAATGCAATCTGTGAACGAAGAGCTTCAGTCAACTAATGAAGAGCTGGAAACATCGAAGGAAGAATTGCAATCAATGGTTGAAGAATTGGCAACGGTGAATGCAGAGCTGCAGAATAAGGTGACCGACCTGTCAAGGGTCAACAGCGACATGAACAACTTGCTGGCAGGTACAGGGATCGCCACCGTGTTTGTGGATCATCAGCTGCGCATCATGCGGTTTACGCCCACCGCCACACAGATCATTAATCTGATTCTGAGTGATGTGGGGCGCCCGGTGGGGCATATCGTCAACAACCTGATGGGCTATGACAGCCTGGTAGAGGATACCCGGGCGGTCTTGGACACCCTTGTTCCAAAAGAGGTGGAAGTGCAGTCGATTGAAGGCAACCAGTACACCATGTACATTCAGCCCTATCGTACCCTCGAAAATGTGATCGAAGGAGCCGTACTGACCTTTGTGAACCGGAAATAATGGCGTGATATCACCTCCTTTAGCAATTGAGAAAGGAAGGAACCTGCATGACAACCGAAAACCAGAAAACAAATGAGAAAGACAAGGGTGTTGACCAGCGACTGCGGGAACAGGCTGAAGAGCTGATCAGAGGCAGACCGGTGGGGGTGGCTGCGGAGGATGCGTCACCACTTCCCAGGGAGATCAGCGAAACACTTCATGAGTTGCAGGTTCATCAAATTGAACTGGAAATTCAGAATGAAGAGCTGAGAACGATGCAGGCAGAGTTAATCACTTCCCGGGAGCGATATTTTGATCTGTACGATTTGGCACCGGTGGGGTACTGTACGTTAAGCGAAGAAGGACTGATACTTGAGACAAACCTCACGGCGGCTAATTTACTGGGAACCTCGCGAAAAGAAATGGTCCAGCGACCATTCACCAGCTTCATTCTCAAAGAAGACCAGGATGTCTATTACTTTCATCGAAAAGAAGTGCTTGAGACCAAACAGTCTCAGGAATGTGAACTGAGACTGGTGTGTTCGGGAGAGTCACCTTTCTGGGCCCATCTGACCACGGTTGTTGCAGCTGATGTCGATGGGGTAACAGTTTGGCGGGTCATATTGGAAGAAATTACGGTGCGCAAGAAGGCTGAAATGGAAATGATCAAAGCGAAGGAAGAAGCTGAAGCTGCCAATGCAGTAAAAAGCCAGTTTCTTGTCAATATGTCCCATGAAATCAGAACGCCGCTGAATGGACTGACGGGCATGCTGCAGCTGCTTGAAATGACACCCCTTTCAGATGAACAGAAGGAGTATGTCAAAATATCAAGAACCACGTCTGATGTGCTGATAAAAGTCATTACAGACATTCTTGATTATTCTCAAATAGAAGCCGGGAAAATCGAGCTGGAAACCATCGATTTCGAATTGAAAAGGGTGGTGCAGGAAGCGGCAGACGTCTTTCGGGTAGCTGCGGCGAAAAAGGATTTGCAGATTCATCTTCATGACGGGGGTGAACTGCCGCTTCTGAGAGGCGACCCTTTCCGAATCAGACAGGTGTTATCCAATCTCATTGGGAATGCCGTTAAATTTACACATGCCGGAACCATCACGGTGAGGGTGAAACCAATTGACATAAAGAACACACGCCAGATCAAACTTGAATTTGCTGTGAAAGATACAGGTATAGGAATTTCAAGCCATCAAAGACATGTTTTGTTCCAAAGCTTTAGCCAGGCCGATTTATCGACGACCCGTCAATATGGGGGGAGTGGGCTGGGGCTGTCCATCTGCCAGGGACTGGTGGAAAAAATGGGAGGTGCCATATGGTTTGAGAGTCAGGAAGGCGTCGGCAGCAGTTTCTATTTCACATGTATTCTGGAAAAATCAATGACAGACACTCTCCAATGCCCATCATTGCGCTGACGGCAGATGTGCTTGCCGATTCCAGGGAAAAGTGCCTCGAGGCCGGCGTGGATGAATGCCTGGCAAAGCCCTTTGGAGATACGAAACTGGAAATCTTGATTCATCAGTTGATGGGAAAAACAAACGAACGTTGACCCGCATCTTCAAAGGAGTGCTATCGATGAAAAAGAGTCAAAAGGTACAGGATATGATGGAGCGAATGACATCTGCCGGCTGCTTTATAAAGGATTATCAAACCAATCAGATCACCTGGTCCCATGAAATGTATTCTATTTTCGGAGTAACACCCGAGGCGTTTTCCCATACACATGAAGGATTCCTCGAAAGCGTTCATCCAGATGACCTGACAAGGGTGAGTCAAATGGTCTTGGATGAACAACACCAGGGGGGTGAATATGAACGGGAATATCGCATTATCCGAAAAAATGACGGTGCCGTTCGCTGTATCCTCGAAATAGGAGAGGTGGAAGTGGATGCTTCTGGTCGGATTCTCTGCGCCACGGGAGTTCTAAAGGATAACACGGAGCAAAAAGAAAAAGAAACAGGATTGGGCGACAGTGAAAATCGGTTTCGCAGGTTGGTTGACGGGATGCCAGCCCAGTTTAAGGAATTTTTGCCGGACGGCACCCTGACCTATGTGAACCAATATTACTGCAACGATTATGGAATGACGGAAGCGGAATTGATTGGCCGTCGCTTTTTAGAGCTTCTGCCAGAAGAAAAACGTGAAAGTGTGGCAAAAAGCTACCTGTCACTGACCCCAGAAAAACCTTTCTGCATTGGTACCTTCAGCCGGGTGAAAAAGGGGGAAACCAGATGGCGTCAATGGCGATACCGGGCCATTTTCGATGAAGCGGGAGTGGCGCTGCGCTATCAGGCCATGGGAATTGATGTGACCGAAAACAGGCAAACAAATGCGGCCCTGAGAAAAGCCAATGCGGAAATGAAAAAAGCCGTCAAAATTTCCGATGAGGCCCTGCAGGAAAAAAGCAGGTTTCTGGCCAGCATGAGCCATGAGATACGCACCCCCCTTAACGGTCTGGTGGGGATGATTCACTTAATGCAGCTGACCGAACTGACGGAAGAGCAGCAGGAACTGGCCATTCTTGCCCATACATCTTCTGATTTGCTGCTGAACCTGATTAATAATATTCTTGACTATGCAAAAATGGAAGACAGCGGCCACCAGATGGACAATCATGAGTTTGTGCTGGACGAAGTGCTGCACGCTGTTGAAATGGTTTTTGCTCCCATGATTAAAATGAAAGGGTTGGCGTTTAGAATCCACCGGGACAAAGAAATTCCCCACCTTTTGAAAAGTGATTCCATGAGGCTGAAACAGGTACTGATAAATTTGCTTGGTAACGCACTTAAATTCACCAAGGAAGGGAGCATTCAGTTATCTGTCGAGATGGTGAAGCGTCAGGACCAGCAGATGATGTTGCAATGGGCGGTGAAGGATACCGGTGTGGGAATTCCCCTGGAAGATCAGGAAAGAATTTTTAACAGATTTGCTCAGGTAAAAAATGACACAAAGCAAGCATATGATGGCACGGGTCTTGGACTGGCCATCTGCAAGTCCATCGTTGGGATGATGAAGGGGCACCTATGGGTGGAAAGTCAGGAGGGGAAGGGCAGCCGTTTTTTCTTTACCACAGAGGTATCAGTGCCTGCTGCACAGACGGAATCACTGGAAGAAGAAAAGAAAGCTGACAGTGCAGGAACAGAGAACCTCATTCAGCTATTGGTGGCGGATGATGATGAAAACATGCGGTTTGTCATCGATCGAATTGGAGAAAAAAGAGGCTGGCAGGTGACTCAGGCTGAAAATGGACGGGTGGCCATTGCACTATGCCAGGAGAAACGATTTGACATGATTTTAATGGACATGCACATGCCTGTGCTGGATGGATCTGAGGCAACCCAAAAAGTGCGGAAAATGGATGAAAGAAAAGGGATTCATACACCCATTATCGCAGTGACAGCAAAAGCACTGCCGGGTGACCGGGAAGCGTGTCTGGCGGCAGGAGTGGATGAATACCTGGCAAAGCCTTTTCAAGCAGAAAACCTGATCGAAATGGTGGAAGTTCAGGTGCGCTCACAACGAGCCAAACAAAGAGATTCACAAAATGATTCTTGAAATCATGCCAGTCAAAAACCGCCTGTCTCTCAGTCAATCTGAGAGGCAGGCGGTTTTGTTCGACACTACTTCACCAGCATCAGTGACAGCTGGGGCACAAAGGTGATAATCATCAGGTTGATAATCAGCACGGCTATAAAGGGCAGGGTTCCCCGCACCACATTGGGTATGGAGAGGCCTGAGATGCCCGAGGCCACAAAGAGGTTCAGGCCGAAGGGGGGCGTCAGCATGCCGATGGCCAGGTTGACAATCATAATCACCCCAAAGTGGATGGGATCAACCCCCAGATCCATGACAATGGGGAGAAACAGAGGTGTCAGAATCAGCACCGCCGCGCTGGAGTCCATGATCATGCCCACAAACAGGAGAATCACGTTGATGGCCAGTAAAATAACAATGGGATTGCTTTCCAGGCTCAGCACGCTTTCGGCCACTTTGCCGGGAATCTGCTGGAAGGTGAGGAACCAGCTAAAAATTTTTGAATTGGCAATGACAAACATGATCATAGCCGAGGTGATAACCGACTTTCGGGCGATGCCCATCACGTCAGCAGGTTTGATCTCCCGGTAAATCAGCAGAGAAATCACCAGGCTGTAGATGATGGCCACTGCCGCTGCTTCGGTGGGAGTGGCGAAGCCCAGGTAAATGCCTCCCAGAATGATCACCGGCATCATAATGCTGAAAAAAGCACTTTTGAAGGCGGTGAGCACTTCGCGAAAGGTGGGCACCGCTGATTTTTCGTGCTTCATGATGCGGGCGTAGATATAGCTGTACAGCACCAGGGTCATGCCAATAAATATTCCGGGAACAATGGCCGCCATGAAAAGCCGGCTGATGGACTGCTCAGAAACCACGCCGTAGGTCATCATGGTAATGCTGGGAGGGATAATGATTCCCAGGGAACCGGCGGCGCACATGAGGCCCACGCTGAACTTCTTTGGATACTTTTTTTCCACCAGGTTGGGAATCATCACGCCTCCCACACCGGCTACGGTGGCCGGGCTGGACCCTGAAAGAGCAGCAAAAAACATGGATGAAATGACGGCAGTGATGGGCAGGCCGCCGGTGATCCATCCGAACAGTTTGTTGGCAAAATCAATGAGGCGTTTGGAGGCCCCGCCTTTCAGCATGATATCCCCTGAGAATATAAAGAAGGGAATGGCCATGAGGCTGAAAGAGTCAACGCCGGAAAACATGCGCTGTACCGCTGTGGTCAGGGCGATGCCCTGGTCCATCATGGCCAGAATGGTGGATAGTCCGGTGGTAATGGCAATGGGCACTCCCAGTAAAAGGAGCACAATAAATGAAATTAAGAGGACCATTAAGAGGCTCCTTTCTCGTCGGCAGCATCGGGTTCACCAGCGGCCAGCAGAATGATTTTGTCTTTCAGTTTAAAGAGGTAGCGAATCAGCATGAGGGCGACGCCCACGGGCACAGAAGCATAAAAGATCCACAGGGGAAGATCGATGGAGGTGGCGGTGGAATTGATGGCCATGGCTGCTTTGACCATGTTGATGCCGGCAAAAACCACAAGGGCACAAAAAGCGATGTTAATCAGATCGATGAGAATGCCAACCGCTATTTTGGCTTTACCCTTCAGCAGAATGAAGGCAGCATCCATGTTCACATGGGCGTTCTCCTTCACCGCCATGCTGGCACCCAAAAAGATGAACCAGGCAATCATCAGGCGGGCCAGCTCCTCTGACCAGGCCAGGGAATAGTTGAACTGATACCGGAGCACCACCTGAACAAACACCAGCACAGAGGTGAGAATCAGCAGGCTGGAGGCAATCACTTCTTCGGTTTTATTCAGTAGATTAACAATGTTTTTCATAAGGCACATCCTATCGGTTTAGAAATCCAACGAAGAACAGGTACAGGGGATCTAACAAGAACTATTAACGTCATTCAACGGTCTTCAACGTCATTCAATATCATATCGGATCAAAGGGGTCAAATCAACAGAGGCTAAATCAACAGGAGACGGCCAACAGGATATTAATAAACGGAGCGGGAACAGCTGGTGTTCCTGCTCCGTTGCATGATCCTTCCAGAAACTTCATTTTTCTGAAGATGCACTATCGGGTGTACTGCTCCACCAGGTCCAGCAGCTCCTGGCCGTTTTCCTTGGCAGCAAACTCGTCGTACACAACAGCTGTGGCAGCCCGGTAGGCTTCTTTTTCAGCAGGGCCGAACTCGTCTACGATCATACCGGCATCGATGATTTCCTGCAGGTATTCGGAATCCATGGCGGCGGTTTGCTCCCACTGCCATGCAGCCACTTCATTAGAGACTTCCTGCAGCAGGGCCTGAAGGTCTGCAGGCATGGCATCGTACTTGGCTTTGCTCATAATCAGGGCATAGCCCATGAAACCGTGATCACTGATGGTCATGTAGTCCTGCACTTCGTAAAACTTACGGCTGGCAATGTTGGAGTAGGGGTTTTCCTGACCGTCAACGGTGCCGGTTTGCAGGGCAGAATACAGCTCACTGAAGGGAACAGAGATACCGCCGGCGTTGATGGCACGGAACTGGGAAACCAGCAGCGGGCTTTGGCTCACGCGGATTTTCAGGCCGTCCAGGTCTTCAACGCTTTTAACGGGACGTACGTTGTTGGTCAGCTGCTTGAAACCGCCGCTCCAGTAACCCAAGCCCACCAGGCCTTTTTCCTGCAGGTATTCGTTGAACTTGGCGCCCACTTCACCATGAAGGGCGTTGAAGATTTGCTCTTCGCTGGTAAAGAGGTAAGGCAGGTCAAACAGTTCAAATTCTGAGACAAAAGAGGTGACAGTGGAGAAGAAGGGGGCGTTGATATCCAGGGTGCCGGTGAGAATTTGCTCATTGATTTCCTGGTCGGTGCCCATTTGTGAATCGGGGAAAACCGTGACGGTGATGCGGCCGTTGCTGCGCTCTTCCAGCAGACGCTTGAACTCATCGGCGGCAGCACCCTTGGGGGTGGTGGGGCGCACCACGTGGGCAAATTTCAGTTCAAAGACTTCGTCGCTGGCAGGCGCTTCGGCAGGGGCATCAGAGGCCGCCGGTGTTTCAGAAGCCGCTGGTGCCGGCGCATTGCTTGAACCGCCGCAGGCAGTCAGGGTGATTAACATCAGGCCAATCAATAAGAAAGCCAAACCTTTGTGTAAGTGCATTTTTTTCATTCTTTTCATCCTCTCTTCTCATCAAATATTTTTTGATCCCGAAAATCCGCCCATACGTTTTCAAACCAGGTGGTGTATTCGGGGATGGGGCGTACCTTCACCCATTGGTGTGTGACTTTCGCAGCAGCAACAGCAGCGTCTGTCGTTTGTTTGGTGTCAGGGCTGTCGGCTGGTGGGTCAAGCTTGACAAAGGTCTCACAAACCTGGTCCCGGAAATCCCGGTCCAGGGAGAAGGCAAAGTGCATTCCCTGGTGACTGATGCGGTGGGTGCCTTCCTCATGGTCTATGAGGTAAGAGCCCCGGCTGTCGCCCTGCCTTTCATCGTAGGCCACCATGGCGCTGAGGCAGGCGATCTGGGCGATGAGCATGTCATACACCCGGAAGACCGCAGGGAGTTCTTTCAAATGACAGATGTGAATCTGGTTTGGAAAACGGGCCAGTTCATCCTGAAAACGGTGCAAGGTTTCGGCGAGGGCCGGCCTTGACCGGATAAAGGCGCCGGACCGGGACATTAGCCGCTGGAGTTCCTGCTGAAAGGCCAGCACATTGGAAGGCTGCTCTGGGTTTACCACCAGGTTTTTCAGCAGTTTCAGGCGGTGCTGCACCAGATGTTCCGCCTGGGCCAGAAAAGTGTCGGTGGTTGTCGGCGGCTGGGTGTAACGGTGGCAGATATATTCCGCCGCCCGGTAGCTGCCCACCTGGGTGGCATTGAGGGCGGAACCGCCGGGGCGGTAAATCCCCAGGGTGCCGCTGGCCTCACCCACGGGGAAGAAGTGCTTCACATTACTCTCCCACCAGTGGTTGCCGGCCAGCCCGCCATTCTGGTGCTGGGCGCAGACATCGATTTCCAGGTATTCCTGCTCCAGATCGATGCCGTGGGTGCGGTACAGGTCAATGGCCAGGGGATTCATTTTCTTCAGCCGCTCAATGGGGGTGGGCAGCAGTGCCTGTGAGTTGGTCAGGTACTGGCGTGCCGTCTCGCCCAGCAGGTCGAAGTTCAGGGTGCCCTGTTCATCGGCACACCGGGGGTTGCGGCGAAAATCCATAAACACCCGCCGGCCTTTCACCTGGGTTTCAATGTAAATCAGCAGATCCACCAGGGAGGAGCCGTTTTCCAGCAGCTTTCTGGAATCAAAGGGCCACTGGTAGCCTTTTAAGAAAATGGCGTCCAGCAGGGGGGTTGGCTCCTGGAAAAAATCTTCCAGAAACTCCGTCTCGTCGCCGCCATTGGCGTTGGTGGACACATACCGGGGAATCACCTGCTGGTAAGTGCCCGACAGGTTCCACCGGAATTTGGTGGAGGCGATGCCGTACTGCCACTCTGTCAGGTTGTGGGCCTTGGCCCCGGCTTCCAGGGCGATGCCTGTGGCGCCTGCCTGACTTTTGGGAAACACGGAGCGGTGGTAAATGGAGGCGGGGCCTCCGGTGCCATAAATGATGTTGCGGCAGTTGAAAAGGGTCAGGCCGTAGCCGGTGTCATCAATGGCTTCCATGTTGATGGTGAGCAGGCCGGTGGCTGCTGGGTCACCGTTTTCCCCGGGGGTGGTGATTATGCCAATGACCAGATGACGGTCAAAGAGGGAGGTGCCATTGCGGCGCACCTGGGCTTCCAGCTTTTCGGTCATATACCGGGAGGTTAAGGGACCCACCGAGCTGGCCCGGCTGTTTTCATCGTGGTCTGTTTGGTAGCCCACGTACTGGCCATAGGTGTCATGGGGGAACGGCACGCCAATGCCCACCAAGTTATAGAAGCTTTTCAGTGACAGGGCCGCTTCCACCAGAGCGATGTCGCCGTGCATGGCACCGCCGTTAAACAGGGTGCGGGCCATTTTCAGAGGACTGTCGGCATCGGTGAAAGAGGTGGACTGCTTGTAGTAGGTCTGTTTGTCGGAGCCGGTGTTCCGGGAGGTGCCCCGGTTCATGCCGTCGGTCACCAGCGCGATGTCGGTCTGCCCCATGCGGTGAAGGGTGTCGGCGGCGTTGAGACTGGCAGCCCCTGACCCCACCACCACCGTATGACAGGTGTGTACCGTAAGGGGATGCTGGTGCAGGATGACCGTCTGTGGGCTGTGGGACATTTCTTGCTTCAGATTCACCGTTGCTAAAGCCTCCTTAAATGGAACCCGCCGTCCACGTTGATGACATCGCCGGTGGAGTAGGTCATTTTGGGTGAGCACAGAAGGCTCACAGCGGCGGCAATGTCTTCGGGTGTTCCCCACCGCCGGATGGGCAGCAGGCCGTCATTGATGAGACGGTCATATTTTTCACTCACCTTGGCGGTCATGTCGGTTTTAATGATGCCGGGGCGGATCTCGTAGACCAGAATGCCCTGTTCAGCCAGCCGGTCTGCGAAAAGGGTGGTGACCATGCTGATACCGGCTTTTGAAATGCAGTATTCTCCCCGGTTCACAGAAGAGGTGTAGGAGGACATGGAAGCAATGTTGATGATTTTGGGGGGCACTGGCCGGTCCTGCTGCTGAAGCATCAGGTTGGCCGCCTTCTGCGTCATGAAAAAGGTGCCCTTCAGGTTGGTGTTCACCACAAAATCAAAGCTTTCCGGGGTGGTTTCCAGCAAATCCAGGCGTTCTTTGGGGGCGACGCCTGCATTGTTCACCAGGACATCAATGCGGCCAAAAACAGCCATCACTTCATCCAGAGAGGCCTGGATTTTTTCCGTTGAACCCAGATCTGAAGCAATAAAGCGAACGTTTCCCTGAGAGGATGCCACCAGTTGGGCGGCGGTTTCGTTGAGGGTGCGTCCCAGACAGGCCACCTGGTAGCCATCGGCATAGAGCTCCTTCACAATGCCAAAACCGATGCCCCGTGTGCCGCCTGTGACCACGGCCACTTTTTTCAGTTTAACGCACCTCCTTAGAAGCTGTTTGACTGCCTGTGTCTGGTTGACCGGCGGTTTCGCCGGCCTGTGCTGACGCCTCTTTGGCTTTCAGCTCTTTGTACAGGGGCAGGTAAACGTCTGCATCCCGCACCACACAGCCACAGGTGCCTATTTTTGATTTCAGTTCACTGCATTTGCTGCAGGAAATACAGACCTTGGTGCGGTCAAGGGCCTGATGGGTGAGGGCATCCCGGGCAAAATCCGGGTAAGCAATGGCTTCCCGGCCAAAGCCTGCCATGCGGCAAAGGCCCTGAGACACACTGCCGGCGGCCACCTGGGCGGCAAACTGGCGGAACCAGCTGTAGCCGACGCCCACCACCACTGCCTGGGGGAAATCCTGCTGAATGGAACCGATTTCCCGAATGAGCCTTTCACAGCTCTCGATGGCCATTTCATCGGGTACATAGGCACCCATGTCATAGGGTTTGTTGATGTGGGGAATGAAATAGGGATTTCCCATGGTGAGACCGAAGATTTCCACGCCCCGGTCCAGAAGCAGCTGCATCAACTGCTTTGGTTCTGTCAGGTCAATGTCACTGCCGCTGGCTTCTGACACACCCCATCCCTGAGGATACGGCTGGGCATCATAGATATTCATGCGGGTGGCCAGAATCAGCCCCTCACATTGGGCATCTTTTTTCACGGCGTCCACCACATCAAGCATCATGCGGGTGCGGTTCTCAAAACTCCCGCCGTAGCGGCCATCCCGTTCAAAGGCTGAAAGAAGCTCACAGAGCAGGTAGCCGTGACAGGCTTTGATATCCACCCCGTCAAACCCGGCTTTGCGGCTGAGTCGGGCGGCACTTAAAAAAGTGGCCTGCAGCTCATCCAGGTAATCATCGGTCACCAGGGGATGGGTGTGATCAATGCCCAGGCGGTCATCCAGCCGCTGTTTGCGGGTGGCAATCACCGGGCTGGGCTTGCCATTCACCTTGTGATAACGGCCGGAATGGTTCAGCTGAATAATGGTGATGGGATTGAAGTCAGGCCCGTAGGTTTCCCGGGCGGTTTTCTTAATCAGGTCGTTCAGGGCTTTGAAATCCTCCCAGTTATCTTCCTTTAGCCAGAGCTGCTTGTCATTGGAGCGGCCGTCTTTCGTGACGCTGACAGCTTCAACCCAAATGAGGCCGGCACCGCCCCGGGCTATTTTTTCATACTTCCGAAGGGTCATTTCCGTGGGGCTTCCATTGGCATCGGCATCGCCGCCTTCCATGGGAAGGGTTGCCAGGGAATTGGGGATCACGTGGTTTTTCAATGAAATTGGGCGACCCAGCACCGACAGATCATCGGAAATCTGAATGGACAGGTGTAGTTCCTGAAGATCTGCCTCCAGTTGTTCCAGATCTTTATATTGAAATTTTCCAAGACTTGTTTGGTTGAATTTTGCCAAGACATAACCTCCTGCCACTCCCGCTGCAGCCGGTTGAGTGATTTTTACAGATCAGGGCAGATCGCGATGATTCTGTTGATCTTTATGGTCAACTTCATTATAGTGAAGGGGATGGCAGGTTCATACTGATAAGTTGCTCAAAAATTGATGAAAGTTGCTGTGGACAAAAGGAGGACCCATGGAACATAACCGGATTGACATGAACTATCGCACTCTAACCGCTCAAAATCAAGGGTTGTCGGATCATTTTCATATTGGGTATGAGATGATTTTGGTGACAGAGGGCGAATCGGTTTTCACCATAAATGATCAAATTCGCCATTTCAACACCCATAGCCTGATCTTCATCAACAACCTGGAGAAGCATCGCATGCAAACCTACAAAACCCCATACTCCCGGTACATTGTCATCATTGAAGCCGATTATTTTGACAGTGTGATGAAAGACCCGGCGCTGCTGTCCATTTTTAAAATTCGCCCCAAAGATTTTAAGAACGGTTTTCAACTGCGCACCGAAGATGTGCAGCCCATCCAGCAGCTTTTTGAAACCCTCAGTGCCATTCACCAGAAGAAGGAGGAGTTCTGGCAGATTGAGTTCACTGGCCTGCTGTCACAGCTGATGGTGCTGTTGTACAGAGGGTACCGGCAGTACTTTCCCATTCAGAACATCGACAAGGCTGAAAGGCGCATCTTTGAAATTCAGGCCTTCATCGATGAACATTTCAAAAAGCCCATTTCCCTGGAGTTTCTGGCGGAGGAATTTTATGTGAACAAATATTACCTGGCTCATTCCTTTAAAGAAGTAACCGGGTTTACCATTAAGCAATATATTCTACTGAAAAAAATTGCCTTTGCCAAGAACGAACTCTACTTCACTGAAAAGAGCATGACAGAGGTGGCCATGGACAGCGGCTTTAACAGCCAGAGTCACTTTATTCGCATGTTTCAGCAAAAAGAGAATAAAACCCCCCTTCAGTTTCGCAAGCATTATCGGAAAAAAAGCGGTGTGCCGGTAGATCGTTAGGTACTTCAGCCCTTTCCATGATAAAGACTGATTCTCAACAGACTTTTCTGAGGGAACTCGCGTCATTTATTGAAGAAGAAAGAGCAGAAGAGAATGGAGAGTTGAATTATGTGGACAAGAGCTGAACTGAAGAGCAATGCAAAGGATTTTTTACGCAGGCACTACTGGAAGTCTTTTCTCATCGCTCTGGTGATCGCCGTCACCGGCGGCAATGAGTATATGATGCAAAATGGCGGCGGCGGTGGCCGCAGCGGGCATCGGGGGGGCTCTGGTATTGGGGTGGAACTGGGGGAAGTTTTCTCCGGTGGCGGCAGCCCTGTTCCCACCAACTGGCTTTTTGAAAAGATTGGGTTCTCCACCATCGTTTTTATCACATTGGGCATGTTCATTGGCGGCATTGCCGTTTTCATGGCTTTCCGCATTCTGGTGGGAGCGCCCCTTGATGTGGGCGGCCGCACCTTCTTTTTGCGGGGTCTGAGTGAAGAACCCGATGTGGGAGACCTGGCCTGGGTGTTTCGATCAAAGCACTATCTCAATGTGGTGAAGGTGATGTTTCTCCGGGGATTGTACAACCTTCTCTGGACACTGCTGCTGGTCATCCCGGGGGTCATCAAGCATTATGAATACCGAATGGTGCCCTATATTCTGGCGGAGGATCCGTCACTGAATGCAGACGCCGCCATTGGCAAAAGCCGGGAAATAACAGAGGGTCACAAATGGGCCATGTTTGTGCTGGACCTGTCATTCTTAGGGTGGTACATTCTGGGAGGGCTGATGCTGGGCATCGGCGTATTCTTCGTGCACCCTTATTACGAAGCCACTTATGTACAACTTTACGACACCCTGCGGGGCGGTTCGCCTGAAGAATTGGAACTGGTGGAAGAAGCTGCCTGGTAGTATTACCCATCGATTCACAGAAAAGCCCGTACCAGAATGAGAATGGTACGGGCTTCAGACTGCAACCAAAATATAATGAAGACAAGGGATTTGGTGAAGGACAGTCTTGGAAATCTTGTCAGTGTTTTTTCGAAAAGATGAGAAAACCGCCAGCGCCTGCTGTTTGAGCGCAGCGAGTTCAGGCGCTGTTTTCGAGACTTTCGACTAAAAACACACAAGATTGGAATCAGCTGGCCGGGCCAAATCCCTTTGTCTTCAGGTCAATAATCCACCAGGGTTGCAAAACCGCCATAGGCCATACGCTTGTAGTCAAAAGGCTCTGAACCTTCGGCAGGCATGAGGGCTTCCATGCGGGGATCAGCCATCACCGCTTCATTTACCTGATCCCGGTGTTCCCTTGATTCATAAACAATCCATGAAAAGATCACCGTTTCCTCCGGCAATGCACCGGCCATTTGAGGGAAAGGAATCATTTCTTCCACCTGCAGGTCATCGCCGGCGCACTCCACATAAGCCAGTGCCCCATGATCCATCCAGATTTTTCCGGCGGCTTCTGCAATTTTGCGATAAGCTTCCACCTGATCCTTTTTAACGGGAAGCACAAATCCATCAACATAACGGGCCATCGAAACTACCTCCTCATAACGTTCTGAGTGAATAGGGAATCATGTATAGGTTAAGGATACCAGAGAAAGCAGACGCGTATTTCTTATGGATTGCGGTCTTGCCGCTTTTCCTGCAGAAAACGGTTCATCAACAGGGGCAGGGATATTAGAATGGGCGGGTCGTCCAGCCGGGGCGGGTACAGGGTGACTTCCAGCGGGGAAAAAGACCGGCGGGGATGTACCTGAATGGGTGAATGGTATCGGGTGCGCAGGGTTTTCTGTGTCAGCAGAATGCCTTCTGAAGACATGTTCCAGGCAACGGCGGTGGCCATCAGGTAGTAGGTGCCGGGTTTGACGCCTGAAAGACAGAAAGTGGCCGGCGGTGACACCAGCGTTCCGTAAAGGGGAATGCCTTCGGGAATGGGGCGGGGAAAGAGCCCGACGAGAGCAACTCCCTCAAAAGGAACACTTGTTCTAATGGCGCCGCCTATGGTACAATGAGGTGAAACGGCAGGCTGTGACAAACCGGAAGGGTTGTCTGAAGTGGGATGCGCCAGCTGCTGGAGGGCAGGCAACGGATCAACGGCGTGGGGGGCACTTCGACGGAAGGCGGCAGGCGTAACGCCCACCCGTTCCCTGAACCGGGTGGTGAAGGTGCCCAGGCTTTGCTGGCCCACTTCCAGAGCGATGTCCCGAATGGTGAAGTCGGTGTGCAGCAGCAAATCCTTCGCCCGCTGCAATCGCAGTGCGGCAATAAAGTACAGCGGCGGCAGACCCATGTAAGTCTTAAAAAGGTGGGCAAAATGATAAGGGCTGTACCCCACATATCGGGCCAGCTTTTCCAGCGTCAGCGAATCATCCAGTTTTTCATGAATATATGCCACAACAGGGGCAATTTCTGAGGCATGATGAATGGCCATGGCAGATCCCTTCTAATTAGACAGACTCATCTTCGACAGACTCATCAAAATAGATGAGCCGCATCCATTTAAAACAAGTAACGGTTTCAGTTGCAGGTCTATAGTGATGAAATACCCAGCCACATTTGAATTAAGCGTCGATTTCTGAAGAAATGGCGGTATATGAATCACCTAAAGAAAATGATGAAGTTGAAGAAAATGATGATGAAGGGCGTTTGAAAGGAGGAACAGGCATGTTTTCATGGATCATTGATCATGAAAAACGGCTGGAGCTCCGGCTGTTGGAGCTGTCCCAGGCAGATGCACTTTTTCGCCTGACAGAGGAAAACAGAGGCTATTTGCGGCAATGGCTTCCTTGGCTGGATGCCATTCAACGGGTGGAAGATACCGGCAGGTTCATTGAATCCACCCAGGAGCAGCACATGTCCAACAGTGGGTTTCAGGCAGGGATCTGGAGTGAGGAAAGGCTGGTGGGGATCATCGGCCATCATGGCATTAACTGGCCGAACCGATCCACCAGCCTGGGTTACTGGCTGGGTGAGGCGCACAGCGGCAGTGGCATCATGACCGCGGCCTGCCGTGCAGTCGTGGCCCATGCCTTTGAAGAATGGCACCTGAACCGTGTGGAGATTCGGTGTGCCACCGGCAACCACAAGAGCCGGGCCATTCCCCAACGGTTGGGATTTGTCGCAGAAGGGGTTTTGAGAGAAGCAGAATGGCTGTATGACCATTATGTGGATCATGTGGTGTATGCCATGCTGGCCAGTGAATGGAAATCAGAAAAAGGAGGCACTCGTCATGAAATACCAAGTGATCAGACGCCATGAACCGGATACCGATAACCCCATTCGGCTGATAAAAGGGGAACTGGTGATTCCCGGCGAAGAAGCGACTTACTGGAAAAACTGGACCCATTGCACCACTCCCGGAGGTGAAAAGGCAGGATGGGTACCGGCCCAGATTCTGAAAGAAACGGCACGGGGAACGGTGGTAGCGGAAGATTATGACGCCATTGAACTGACGGTGGAAGCAGGTCAGATACTGGAATTGCTGAAAGTGCTGAACGAGTGGGGCTGGTGCCGGACATCGGAGGGTGTCGACGGATGGGTACCCATGGAAAATCTGGCACCGGCTGAGGCATGAGTGACACCCGGGAGGGAAAAAATCATGTTGAGAATTTGTTTAGAATGGCTGTGGTACAATGAGCTTCGCGGTCGCCGTCATGCATGATGTCAGCAGACAACCGAAGCTGAAACGACAAACACAGGAACCGACAATATGAGATCAGACAGGCAGGTAACCGCAGTAGGGTTACCTGTTTTTGTTGTCACGGCAGGCAATCTGAAAAAGGGGGAAGACCAGTGGCAGACCAACAAATAACTGCACTTCAAAGACGGCTGATCAAGCTGGAACTCATGGTGGCGCATATGCAGGATGTAATGATTGAACTGGACCGTCAGGGCTGCTACCGGTACTTTTCCCCTTCCTATGAACACTGTTTTGGCAAAACCGAAGGCATTCTGGGAACCAACTGTTTTCATTCCATTCATCCCGATGACCGTGACCGGGTGATGGCTGTTTTCGAACGGGGATTCAACGCCATGGGAGATGAACAGGTGACCTACCGCAACCATCATCCAGAAAAAGGCTATCGATGGCTGGAAGCCCACGGAACCACTTTTTACAACGATGAAGGGGAGCCGCGGGCCCTGATCACTGTCAGAGACATTACCCAGCGAAAACAGGAAGAAGAGGCGCTGAAGCGGAGCGAAGAAAAGTATCGTCATATTGAAGAACGCTGGCAGTTTGCCGTGGAAAACAGCGGCGACGGCGTCTGGGACTGGAACATTATGACGGGTGAAAATCAAATCTCTGACCGGTGGGCCCAAATGCTGGGCTATACCCCTGGTGACATTCGGGTGGATGTGGAGGATTTTTTCAACCTGCTTCACCAAGAAGACCGGGATCAGGTGCGAGCATGGCTGGGAGACTATGCCCGGGGAAAAGATTCACGATATTGGAATGAATTTCGGATGCGCTGCCATGATGGCAGCTATAAATGGATTTTATCCATCGGGAAAATTGTGGAGTGGACAGTATCGGGAAAACCGCTGCGGGCCATTGGCACCCACCGGGATATCACCCGGCAGAAAGAAGCCCTGGAAGCCTTGAAAGAAAGCGAACGGAGCAAGGCGGTGCTGCTGTCCAACCTGCCTGGCGTGGCATACCGGTGTGAACGGCGGGAAGACGGGTGGCAAATGGTGTATGTGTCTCAACAGTGCCACGAACTGGTGGGCTATCATCCGGAAGAGCTGATCAGAAAAAAAGCCACGCTGAAAGAAATGCTGGTGCCGGAAAAACTGGTTGCGCCGGCATACCAGCCCCTTTTATGGCAAAAATGGCAGGACTGCCTGGCGCAGAAAGAAACATTTTGCAGTGAGTATCAGGTGCACACCAGGCAGGGAGAACAGCTGTGGGCCTGGGAGCAGGGGCGGCTCTTTGAAAACAGCCTGGGAGAAGTGACGGCCATTGAAGGATTCATCACCGACATAACAGAGCGCAAAGAAGCAGAAGAGAAAAACCGGCAACTGGATCGGCTGAAGGACGAATTTCTGGCCAACACATCCCACGAGCTGCGCACCCCTCTTAACGGTATTATCTCACTGGTGGATGGCCTGCTGAAAGGAATAGGCGGACCACTGGCACCCAACCAACGGAAAAATTTAAAGCTGGTGCTTGTCAGTGCCCGACGGCTTTCCAGCCTTGTGAACGACATATTGGACTTTTCCCGGATTAAAAACAGAGACATTCGTCTGCAATTGAAAAACACAGATATTTCAAGTATTCTGGCCATGGTGGTGGAACTTTTCCGACATCAAATTGATCATAAAGAGATTCGCCTGGTGAACCAGGTTCCCCGGGAAATGGACATGATCTGGGCAGATGAAAATCGGCTGAGCCAGATTCTCTTCAATCTCATTGGCAATGCTGTCAAATATACCGAAAAAGGAACCATCACCATCAGTGCTGAAATCATCAGCGGAATGATGCGCCTGGCGGTGGAAGACACGGGCATTGGTATTCCGGAGGACCGATTGGATCAGGTGTTTGAAGCCTTTGAACAAAGCGGTTACTCCCCGGAAAAAGAAGGGGGAGGAACCGGCCTGGGGCTTTCCATCACCCGGCAACTGGTGGAGCTCCACGGGGGAACCATTGCGGTGACTTCTGCACTGGGAAAAGGAACCACCTTCACCTTCACCATGCCCCTGGCATCCGGCGACAACCGCCTGCCGTGCCGGGATTTCGGAAAAAACAGCGGTGAAAAGGAGTCACTCCCACAGCAGGCCACAACCCGTGAATCCCATTCATTTTATGTTCAGCCGGTAACAGAAGTTCACTTGCCGACAGTGGAAAACAGCGAGTTCACCATTATGCTGGTGGATGACGAACCGGTAAATATTCAGTCTCTGGCCAATGTGCTGTCATTGAGGGGGTACCGCACCATTCATGCGCAGACAGGGCAGCGGGCACTGGAAATGCTGGCAGATGGAAATGAGCCGGATCTGTGCATTGTGGATGTGATGATGCCTCGGATGAATGGATTTGAAGTGTGCCGGGAAATCAGAAAACAGTTCACCAGTTTTCAGATGCCGGTGATCTTTCTCACAGCCCGTTATGGCGAGCAGGATCTGGCCCTGGGGTTTGACGCCGGCGGCAATGATTTTCTCCATAAGCCCTTTGAAGAGACAGAGCTGATTGCCCGGGTGGCCACCCTGCTTCAGCTCAAAAAATCAGTTGCTGCCGCCATGGCGGCAGAGGTGGCATTTTTACAGGCTCAAATCAAGCCTCACTTTTTGTATAATGCCCTGAACACCATTGCCGCTCATTGCGAAAATGGCAGTCAGGAGGCGGGACATCTAATTCTTTCTCTCGCCCGTTACCTGCGGGGCAGTCTGTGCTTCGAGAATTTACATGATGCGGTGTCGCTGGAAAAGGAACTGGCCCTGACAGATGCCTATGTCACCATTGAAAAAGCACGCTTTCCTGATATTCAAGTGATTTTTCAAATCGATGCACCACCAGACTGTCTGTTGCCCCCGGTTACCCTGCAGCCCCTGGTGGAAAACGCCATTTGTCATGGGATTCGCCAAAAGGAAGGCGGCGGCACCATTCTGGTGCGGGTGACAGAGCAAGATGAAAAGCTGTCTGTGGAAGTGGTGGACGATGGGAAAGGAATGACAGCCCATCAGGCCGCTCAGGTGCTTTCCATGACCGGTGAATCGGGAAGTGTGGGCTTGCGGAACATTCACACCCGGCTGCAGCGTCTTTACGGCACCGGGCTCACCATAGAAAGCCGGCCCTGGGAGGGGAGTAAGGTCAGCTTCTCGCTGCCATGCAAGTATGAAAGTGCCTGTGCCGATCCGGCCACAAGAAAGGAGATGTTCCATGTACCACTCTGAAACCCCGCGGGAGCAAAGGTTCACTGCAGTGGAAAGCCAACAGCCCGCCGATCAACTGACGACTAAAGTGGAAGAAGCCCACCGCAACCTGAAAGGCATGATTCGCATCCTGGAAAAAATGGTGGAATTAAAAGATCCTTATACTGCGGGGCACCAGCAAAATGTGGCAGCCATGGCGGTGGCCATAGGCCGGAAAATGGGGCTGGCGTCGGATCAGCTTGAAAGCATTGAACTGGCCGGGGCGATTCATGATATTGGCAAAATCGGCATTCCCACCGATATTCTCTGTAAGCCCGGGCGGCTTAGTGACATTGAAATGACGTTGGTGCAGGAGCATGCGGCTCACGGATTTTCCCTGTTGCAGGGGGTTTCGTTCACCTGGCCGCTGGCAGAAATTGTCCATCAGCATCATGAGCGGGTAAACGGTTCGGGCTATCCCCGGGGGCTTGAGGGAGATGATATGTTGGTGGAGTCAAAAATTGTGGCAGTGGCCGATGTGTTTGATGCCATGGCATCCCACCGGCCCTATCGCCCGGCCCTGGGTGAGAAGGCGGCACTGGAGGAACTCAGAAAAAACAAAGGCATTCTCTATGACACACAAGTGGTCAATGCGTTGGAAGCCGTGCTGGGGGAAGTGCAGCCTGTGGAAAATAAACAAACAGAAAGAAATGAAGGGTTGTTTAGATTTTGTTTAGAAAGCATCTGATACAATGGTGCGTGTGATCGGATCGATAAACAGATAAAGGAGAAAGGAGGTGCCGCGAAATGATGAATCGACATATGAAACACCTGATGATGGCAACAGCAGCTGTCACCATGATGACCGTGGGGTTGGGCGTCTGGATGATGAACACCCAGGCCGGAAAAAGCGCGGCGTCTCGACTGACTTCCATATCTGTCGAATTCCTTGTGAATGTGATCCATGTGATGGTGGGCGCGTGCAAGGGGTTCGTAGCGTAACCTTCGGTACGATTGCTTGAACGTATTTTTGCGGGCAACAGGCATCTGCTTCGTATGGGGTGCCTGTTTTTTGTGTCTTTATTTTGTATGTGAACCATGTGCTTAATATTGAATAGGAGCTGATCTTGTGAATGATAACTTGAAATCAAACACCGTTAAAAAAACATATACCATTATAGAAATGATCATTAACGTCTTAAAGGGATGTGTTTCCCTGCTGGGTCTGCTGATGATCACGGCCGTTATCGGAGGAGTCTTCTCGCAGATGAAAGACAATCATCCGGTGATTTTGACAGCGGGCCTGCTGCTCTTCGTTGCTGCCTTGTATCTGGGATCACAAAAAAGAAGAAGTGCTTTATTGCATGTTATTCATCAGGTATTTCGAATAGAGCGCCTGATGATGCTGGAAGAAACAGAATCCCTGATGCTGGAAGAAAGAGATCGAATTGCCGGTGAAACCAAATCCCTGGATGACTGGCGATAATGCACATCAAAAACCTTTATCTGCGAACCGATCACACCGGGTAATCGCTAATCACCGCCTGTCGAAGAAATAATCGGCAGGCGGTTTTTTTCTGGCGGCGGTTTTGCTCCTGTGTCATGATATAATAAGCGGTATGAAACCATGACGGGAGGCGAGAGGATGCAGAAAATCACCGTTATCACCATGGGCATTCCCACAGGAGAAGCCATTCGAAGTCAGTTGACAGCATTGCTGGAAGGTAAGGTAACGGTTGAAACCCGGCTGGCCTCAGAAGTGGAGCAACCGATTCTACATGCTGACCTGTTGCTGTTCAGCAGCGAGGCGCTGGCGAAGGTGATTCTCAAAAACGGTGAACCATCCATCCCCTGGATGGTGGCCCGGCGGGTGATTAATCACCGCAATATAGGCGATGTCATTAGCCTGCCCCGGGGAAGTCGGGTGCTGCTGGTCAACGACTTTGCCAACACGGCCCGGGAAGCCCGGGATCAGCTGGTGGAAATTGGTCTGGATCACATTGAATACCTGCTCTATTCGCCGGGAAGTCCGCTTCCTTTCAAAGCAGAGGTGGTCATCACCCCGGGAGAGGTGGACTTGGTGCCGTACCCGCCCCGACGGCTCATCAACATTGGCAGCCGCATTCTTGATGTTCAGAGCATTCACGGAATCGTGCAACAGCTGGGGCTGGAAGACGTGTTCACCAAAAGCGTTGTCACCGGGTATTTAAAGGACATTGTGACCATCACCCATCTCATTGAAGAAAAGCGCCGGGCAGCCCTGGCTTCAGAAAAACAACTGGAAGCGGTGTTCAACAGCGTGGATACCGGTCTGATTCACGTGGATGAAGGGGGACGGGTGGTGAATTTGAACCAGCGGGGTGCTTCCCTCATAGGAAAAAAGCGGAAAGATTTACTCTATCAGCCCCTGGATTCATGGCTCCCCCTGGAAAACCACTTTTTAACAGACGGCCATTCATGGATCGCCGACCTGGAGGGAAGGGAATGTCTTTTTGCGGTGCGCAAAATCAGCTTCGATGACCGGCTGGGGTATCTGATCACTGTGGGTGACGGCGATCAGATCTCCAAGTGGGACCATACCATTCGCCGCAGCCGGCAGAAGAGCATGCAGCGAAAGCGCCATGATTTTCAGGACTACCTCACCCTTCACCCGGAAATGAAGCTGGTGCTGAAACGGGCCAGGCAGTTTGCCCGCACTGACGCCACCATTCTGATTCAGGGAGAAAACGGCACAGGCAAGGAAATATTGGCCCAGGCCATTCACCAGCATTCGCTGCGAAAAAGAGAAGCCTTTGTGCCGGTCAACATTGCGGCGGTCTCCCCCAGTTTGCTGGAGAGTGAGCTCTTTGGCTATGAAGAAGGTTCTTTCACCGGAGCTCTGAAAGGCGGCAAACGGGGACTCTTTGAAATTGCCAGCGGCGGTACTATTTTCATTGATGAAATCGGAGAAGCGCCCCTGTCCTTTCAGGTGAAACTGCTGCGGGTGCTGGAAGAAAAACGGATCAGGCGGGTGGGCGCGTTGGAGGAGATTCCCGTGGATGTGCGGGTGATTGCTGCCACCAACCGAAATCTGATGCAAATGGTGGATCAGGGAGATTTTCGGGAAGACTTGTTTTTTCGCCTGAACATTCTGCCGCTGAAAACCATTCCCCTGCGCCACCGGCGGGAAGACATTCCTTACCTGCTCCAACACTTTTGCCGCATCAGCTTTGGAAGGCATCAGCACATAGACCTGGCAGACCTGTTTGAGGCAGAGGCCCTTGTCTTTTTACAGCAGCACCGCTGGCGGGGCAATGTGCGGGAATTGATGAATCTGGTGGAATACCTTTCTCTGATTTATGAAGGTGAGCGCATCGGCATGGAGGCACTTTGTGGATATCTTCCCGCCGACAAACCGGTGCCGGAGCTCCCGCTGCTGAACCGGGACGAGTATTGGATGTTACAGCAAATTGACAGTTGCGGCGGTACTGGTGTGGGGCGAAAAATGCTGACCAGTCTGGCAGAGGAACAGGTGTATCCTCTGGGAGAGGGAAAAATCAGACGGCTGTTGATGGAACTGACAGAAAAGGAACTGCTGGCATCGGCGGGGTCGCACCAGGGATGTCATCTTACCCGGAAGGGTGCAGCACTTCTTCAGAAGTGGAGAAATGTTGGCGTTGGAATGGATGAAAATGACCAATAGGTGGATGAAATTATCCAATGCCGGGGGTGTCCACCATTGTTAATGAACGCTAACCCTTGAAAAATCATTCTTCCCATGACTGGCATGCTTCTTGCTTTTATGGATGAATAGAACGGAATCATCCATCATCCATAACAGAAAGGAAGAGTGACGATGAACAACAAGCAACTGGAAAGAAAAACCCCCACTTTTGGACAGTCCATCGCCCCCATTGTCTTCATGGTGCTGGCACTGACCATTGGCGTGGGGTACCTGAAGTTTCGGACGGAGCCCATGCTGATCCTGTCTGCCTTTTTCGCAGGTGCCATTGCCTGGCGATTGGGGTTATCCTGGCAGGAAATGCAGGAAGGGATCATTGAGAAGATTTCCAAAGCCCTGCCGGCCACATTGATCCTGTGGAGTGTGGGCTTCCTCATTGGAGCCTTCATGTTTGCCGGCACCGTTCCCATGATCATTTATTATGGGGTTGAAATTGTGAATCCCCGGTTTCTGTTGGTGACTGCCTTTCTGATTTCTGCCATTCTCTCCACGGTGACAGGCACCTCCTGGGGATCAGCCGGCACCATAGGGGTGGCCCTCATGGGCATTGCCGGCGGTTTGGGGGTTTCACTCCCCGCCACGGCAGGTGCAGTGGTGGCCGGGGCCTACTTTGGAGATAAAATCTCCCCCCTCTCCGACACCACCAACCTGGCGCCCATTGCAGCTGGAAGTGAACTGTACGAACACATCAAACACATGCTGTACACCACAGTCCCTGCGGCCCTGGTGTCCATTGTGGTCTATCTCATCGTCGGCCTCCGGGCAACGGGTGATGTGTCCACCCCTGAAATGGTCATCACCCTGCAGGACCAACTCAGCAGCATGTTCAGCTGGAGCCCCCTTCTCCTGTTGCCGGTGGTGCTGATCATATTTGGTTCTCTGAAAAAATGGCCCACCATTCCCACTATGTTGGGCACCTCCCTGGTGACTCTTGTCATCGGTGTGGCGGTACAGGGCTTCAGTTTTCTGAATGGCTTCGCTTCTCTCATCAATGGATTCAATGTTTCCATGACAGGCTTTGACGGCGAAGTGATTAACGAAGTGACCCGGCTCATCAACCGGGGCGGGGTAGCTTCTGTCACAGGCACCACGGTGCTGATTTTCAGTGCCATGGGCTTTGCCGGGATCATCAGCAAGGCAGGCATGCTGGATGTGGTGCTGAACGCGCTGTTGTCACGGGTCAAGACCAACGCCGGCGTCATTCTGTCCACTATTGCTTCATGTTTTACCGTAGCCTTCGTCACCGGCAGTTCTTACCTGTCCATCCTCATCCCCGGTGAGCTGTTCAGAGATGGCTACGTAAAACGCAACCTGCATCCCAAAAACCTGTCCCGCACCCTGGAAGATTCAGGAACCGTGCTGGTGCCCCTCATTCCCTGGTCGGCGGCTGGTGCTTATATGACCGCCACCCTGGGCGTGCCCACCATTCAGTACCTGCCCTGGGCCATTTTGAACTACATGGGAATTGTCTTCGCCATTATTCTGGCCTTCACCGGTATTGGCATTGCCCCGTTGAATCCTGATGAAACGAAAGATATCGCTAAGAAAGCGTCAACGTCAAAGGCGCCGACAACTGATGCAGCAGCAGCAGCCGAATAGTCCGTGATCAACAAGGGTATGAAGAGGTAAGGGAATCAAACACCTCATTCCCCGATGAACAACTGCTTTCCCCAAGGAAAGACTTTGGTGTTAAAGGAGTTACAGCCATGATCTTAATCAAACAAGCATCCATCTACGCACCAGCCTTCCAGGGAGTGCAGGACGTGCTTCTGGGCGGCGAAACCATCCTTTTGATGGGCGAAACCATTGAACTGAACCACCCTGACGTGATGGTGATTGACGGTGCCGGCAAACGGCTGGTGCCGGGGCTCATCGACCAGCATGTGCACATCACCGGCGGCGGCGGTGAAGGCAGCTTTAAAACACGTGTGCCGGAAATCACCCTCTCCAAGCTGGTGGAGGCGGGGATCACCACCGTGGTGGGCCTGCTGGGAACAGACGCTTCCACCCGGAGCGTGGAAAATCTGGTAGCCAAGGCCAAGGCCCTGAAAGAAGAGGGGATCACTGCCTATGCCCACACCGGCTCTTACGAATATCCCAGTGTCACCCTCACCGGGTCTGTTCGAAAGGACATCGTATTTATCGAGGAAATCATTGGGGGAAAGGTGGCCCTGTCTGACCACCGTTCTTCCAGCCTCACACCGGCAGAGCTGGCCCGCCTGGCTTCTGATGTGCGCACCGCCGGCATGCTTTCCGGCAAAGCGGGAGCGCTCATTGCCCATATGGGAAGCGGCCGCCGGGGAATGGGAATGATCAGGGAGGTGCTGGAAAACACAGATATCCCCATCACCACCATTCGCCCCACCCATGTGAACCGGGCTGAAAATCTGCTGCAGGAATCTCTCCTGTTTGCCAAAGACGGCGGTATCATTGACATCACCTGCGGCACTTATCAGGAATGGCCGGCCCACCGGGTGATTCAAATGGCCCGGGAGCAGCAGGTACCCCTTGAGAACATCACCATCAGCTCCGACGGTTACGGCAGCTGGTCCACTTACGACGAAAAAGGGGTCATGCTGAAGATTGGGGTCTCCCAGGTTTCCAGCTTTTGGGAATCGCTGCGGCACATGGTGATGGAAGAAACCTTCACCCTGGAGGAAGCCCTTCCCTTTTTCACCAGCCACGTTGCAAAAGCCTTGTGCCTGCAACAAAAAGGCCGGGTGGCGGTGGGGGCAGACGCTGATCTGCTGCTGGTGAACAGTGAGATGGAACTGGAGTCTGTCATTGCCAGAGGCCGTCTGATGATGCATGAGGGCAACTGCCTGGTGAAGGGCACCTACGAAGTTTAAGTGGCACTTACAAAGTTCAAATGGCATCCGCCATTCTTTAACACTGGAAGTTGAGCCATTGGCGATCCATAATAGTCCATATACGCAACTATTTTGCCGCCGGAGAGTGCCTGATGCATTCGCCGGCGGTGTTTTATTGCCAGGGCTTTCGTGATACAATGGAGCATGACAGACAGATTTGATCCGGTTGGCCGGACGATACAAAATGAACTGGAAAGGTGTGATGACATGCAATATAAACTGGTGCATACCTGCCTGCGGGTGAGAGACCTGGAGGCTTCCCTGAAGTTTTATACGGAAGGGTTGGGGCTGAAGGAAACCCGTCGAAAATGCTTTCCCGAGCATGATTTTGACCTGGTGTTTCTCAGTGATGAAGCCGGGCATTTTGAAATTGAACTGACCTACAACTACGACAGAGAAGAGCCCTACGAAGTGGGCAACGGCTACAGCCATCTGGCCATGACCGTGGATGACCTGGAAGCCTCCCGGGAACGGCATGAGGAGATGGGATATCCGGTGACCAAACTGATGGGTCTGCCGGGGAGCCCGCCCCGCTACTACTTTGTCACCGACCCCGACGGGTATGATGTGGAAGTTATTCGGGCTCAGCCGGAAGCATAAACCCGGGGCAAACTCTGAAAAGGAGGAAAATCATGCGGATACTGAAAGAACAGGCAGTGGGAGTGCTCATTGATGTGCAGGAAAAACTGGCGCCCCACATTCACGAAATGGACCAGGTGCTTCAAAAACAGGTGATGCTGGTGAAGGGCCTGCAACAGTTGGGGGTGCCGGTACTGGTAACAGAGCAGTATGTACGGGGGCTGGGTAAAACTCTCCCGGAACTGCAGGAGTTGGTGAACACCGATGAAGCCCTGGAAAAACTGGCTTTTTCCTGCCATGACGACGCTGCCTTTGCAGAAAAACTGCGGGAAACCGGGCGAAAAACCGTGATTCTCTTTGGCATTGAAACCCATGTCTGCGTCTTGCAGACAGTGCTGGACCTGGTGGAAAACGGCTATCAGCCCGTGGTCATCGAAGACTGCGTGTCGTCCCGAAAGCCGGAAGACAAAGCCATTGCCCTGCGCCGTATGGCTCAGGAGGGGGCGGTGATTTCCTCCGCCGAGTCCATTCTCTTTGAGCTGTGCCGGGTGGCGGGAACCGATGCGTTCAAGGCAATTTCCCGTTTGGTGAAATAAATCTTTTTCCAGGGGAAAGAAATCTCAATGTAAGGGACTCGCTCTGGGAGAATTCATTCATCGAAGAAAAAAAGAGGCCTGCCACCGACTCGTGCCAGTGATGGGCCTCTTTTGATGTCAAAAAAAGACATGCACTCAAGAAATGCGAGTTGTTGAAAACAGAGAGAAGCATTCGCGGCGAAGGCATTCGTATCAGAAATCACTTGGAGAATATCTGATAGCTACGATGATCACGTATTTTTATCTTCATCAATGCGGTAAACAATGGTAAAACTGTCGGCGATCCCTCTTGCTCACAAATATTTTTTCTTCACGCAGTAAGCCACCAGCTGCACCCGGTCCCGAAACCCATGGCGGGTCAGCATCCGGGAGATGTAGTTGCGCAGGGTACCATAGGAAATATAGAGCTGCCTGGCGATGGATTCGCTGTCATAGCCCTCCAGCAGCAGGCGCAAAATGTTCAGTTCCATATCGGAGAATTCTGGATTTTTTCCCTGCAGGGATTCAGTGGGTGGCAAAGAAGGGTCGCCTGAAGATGAAAGATCATCGGTGTCGCCCATCCTGGTTGCTGTCGAAGGTTCGCCCCCGGTGTCGGCGTCAACCAGTCGTGTAAAAGCGCTTTCGTCCAGCACTTTGAAGCCTTTCATGCAGTTTTCCATAGCAGAAAAAAGATCATTGCCTGAGGTGGTTTTCAGCACGTAGCCATCAATGCCGGCTTTTAATGCCGGCAGCATGGTTTCTTCATCATCAAAGGTGGTGAGCACCAGCACCCGGATTTCCGGGTGCTCTTTTTTGATGCACCGGGTGGCGACGGCACCGTCCATCAGGGGCATTTGCAGGTCCATCAGTATCAGGTCCGGCACCAGTGAACGGCACAGTGCAACAGCTTCTTCGCCGTTGCAGGCATTCCCCACCACCTGAAACCGGGAATCCCGCTGTAGGTTTTCCTGAAGCATTTCCCGAAAAAGGGTCTGGTCATCAACGATCACAACGCGAATCATGTGCATGGCTCCTCTCGTCTTCAAAAGCGGCCTGCCGACCAACGGCAGTCTGGTGATCGGGTGAAGGGGATGGTGATGCTGTTGGTGCTGATTCCAGCGGCAGGGTCACTTTGACGGTAAAGCCCTGGGCAGATGGCTTCAGAATCAGCTGGCCCTTGAGCTGGTGGATGCGGCGGCGCATGCCGCTGATTCCCATCCCCTCCTCCAGGGGAGTTGTGCTGTGGCCGTCATCCTGAATCATGAAATGCAGGAATTTGCCTGTTTGTTCACAGGTCACTTCCAGCTGGTGAGCAGCGCCGTGACAGACGGCGTTGATGAAGGCCTCCCGGCAGACTTCTGTCAACGCGTGGCAAATGGGTGCGGGGAGAAGCTCTGGAAGTTGGGAAAGATGAACGTTGATGCCAATCTCCCGATAGATGGCAGCCAGGGTGGTCAATTCCTGACAAAAGTGCTGGGGCATGGGTGTGTTCAGGGTTTCTTCATCAAAGGTAAGGAGCATTTCCAGGGCTTTTTCCATCCGCCGGGTTCCCTTGTCCAGGTCATGGGGCATCTCCTGCAAGGCTGTATCGGCGGCGGCGGCCACAAAACCAATGCATTGGCCCAGACGATCATGAATCTGTTGGACCATCATCTGTCGTTCCTGATTTCGGGCAATGTCAAAGCGGCGATTCATCAAGTCCTTCAGAATCCGGTTACTGTGAGACAGCTCTTCATTCAGCTGTTCCAGTTGGTGGGCGCGGCTGACAAAGCTGCGCAGATCCTGGATTACGTGTACGTGGCTGGAACTTGAGAAACTTGCCAGCGGTTGTGTGTGGACATGAAAACTGCCGGAAGGCTGTGTTGTCAGCCGGTCGAGAAACAAAGGCCAGTGGTCGTCGGAAGAAGTGGTATGAAGCTGGCGGGCCAGTTTTTCAAAAGCAGGGTTTACCATGACAACTCGATCACGGGAGTCGGTGACGGCCACAGGTTGATAGAGGCGGTCAATCAACTGACGCAGGGCCAGTGGTGTGAAGTGCTGTTTGATGTAAGGCGCCAGGGACAGCAGAAAAAGGCCGGCCTCAAAACCGGCACTCACCAGCCCTGTAAGGGCAGCAGCCTGCAGGGTGATGACGCCGGAGTTGATCACCGTCGGATGACGCAGCCAGGTCAGGAGAGCATAGAGGGCGCCGGGAACAATCATGAGGGCTCCCCACCAGAGGGTTTGGGCATACACTGGCGCAGCCGCCTGGGGGGATGTTTTCATCCAGAAGAGATAATAAGCATACAGGAATAGAATTCCCAACGCCAGGAAGGTGCTGATCTGAGGCAATATGGTGGCGGGGGCCAGCGGTGTGGCAGGCATGGAAAACCGGTGTTGCAGCATTTCCAGTAAAAAGAAAAGATGAAGCACAGAGAAGCCGATTCGCAGCAACATGCCGGGCCAAAAAGGCGTTGCGGCTGAAAAAAGCTTATGAAAGAAAACGACGCCGATGAAGGAGGCCAAACAGGTGAGGGTGAGCATTGGAATCAGCCAGATCATGAATCTTCACCGGCTTTCAGGGGCAGTGAGAGGGTGGTTCGCTGCACATCACTGCCGCCGCTGCGGGTAAGCGTGCCATCCATCAGCCAGAATAAATCCGGTAATAGCAGGTTGCTTTCTGAAGCGTGGGAACGGGGAGCCGTATCCATTAACAGCAAAGAAAGGTGCTGGGGGGTGGCAGTCAATTGCAGCATGATGGGAATGGGTGCGATGTCGTCTTGAGATGAAGGATGCAGCTCTAAAACGAGGGCCTGTAAGCATGCAAAAAGGCAGCGATAAAGGCATTCGGCCTGTCGCAGCGGCATGGATCGGCTACCGGTGGGGATCAGGTCAATGGCAAGCCCCAGGGGGAGATAAGCCTGACATAACGCCTGCATCAGGGCTGCCAGGTGACGCAGGGGAAACAGACTGGATTTGACGCGGTAAAGGTATAGCCGCAGCAGTTGATGGCAATGAATCGCTTGCAAGCGCACCTGAATTACCTGCCGGTGAAAAGCCCCAGGTGATTTGGTGTTGAGAGAGGCGGCAACGGCTTCGTGCAGGTCGGTGAGCTCGTGCCGCAGCAACTGGTTCATTTCTTGCAGAAAAAAACGCCGCTCCTGCCGGGCAGCCTGGTCGGCTGTGCCGGCAAGACTGGCTTTCAACAGCTGGTTCACCTGTTCCAGATTTCGGGTTTTCTCATGAAGCTGCTGAATCTGAAGGTTGGGAAGGGTGATGTTTTCCAACGCCAGCACAAAGCCGGGGCCTGCCGGCTGCACACGCAGGGAATAGGCGGCGGTTGGATCAAGGGGCGTCAGACCTGTTTTTTCCCAAAGTCCTTCGGCGGTGAAGGTGGATTCCGGTTGCAGGGAAAGGGATTTCAATTGTTTCGGGTTGAGGCGGGACGCTGCCTGAAAATGTGCTTCATAATAGGTGTTGTAATGAATGGGGCGACCGCTGAAGTCGGTCACCACCGCTGCCAGGGGGAAGGTTTGAATGATGTTATTCAGGTTTTTTTCGCGATAAAGAGCAGTCTTTTTCAGCAGCAGGGGCACCAGCACAAGAATCATCAGGGTGACTGCCGCCAGCAGCGGGTCAGTCAGGGGAGAGGCGGGTTCACGCAGTGGCAGTGTCCAAAGAGATACCAGGAACCAGCTGCAGGGAAAAAACCACCAGAACAAAGGAAACAAAAGGCGTTGTCTCACATGCCGGCGGGAAATAAGGCGCCAGCCCTGAAAACAGTGATAGAACAGCGGCAATGTCCAGAGGGTGTCGATCCATGGCCGCAGGGGATAGGCGATTAAAGTGGGATGCACCAGCTGTATCAGGCGGAAAAAGAGCCAGAAGCCCAGCAGGAATGACAGAAAGAAAAAAGTATCAAACAGAACCCCCCGCTGCAAACGAAAGAGAACCACAGTGGCAGTCACCGTGACAAGGATCAGGAGAGTCACAAGCCATAGGCTTTTCAGGAAGAGTAGATCCGGCAACAGGTGAACAGATTCGCTGTGCATACGGTTACCCCCTTTTTATTCATCATACCAGAAAAATGAAAAAACATTCAATCTTTCATTGACAGAGCATAAAGTCAACACCAGCCCGTTGCAATGGCTACAGATCACAGGGATCTGCCGGGGAAATGAAGTGACAACATTGATGACATTCTGTGTGACAGATTCGATGACAGCTGTGAATCGACAGGCTTGAAACCCGCAGTCTATACTGAAAGTGATTCAGAGACAGGCCCAGATTGAGAGGAGGGATATCATGTTGCAAGAGGGAGAACAAGAGAGAGGCAAATGGACCACCAATTTGCTGGTGGAGGGAAACCGAATGCTGGGAGAGTTGGTCATCACCGATGCACACATCTATTTCAAAAGCCAGTATCTTATTTCTCTGGAATCAGTGGTGCGCATGGGGGCTTTCAAACAATATGGGAATGATGCGGAACAGATGCTGTGCATTCCCCGAAAGAGCGTGAGCCGTATTACGGCAGAAGAGAAGATGCTGAAAAAGAAAATTCTACTGGAAACGACTGCGGGTAATCTGGTAATTGATAACGGCATGATGTCGGTGAAAGCCATGATGCAAGCACTGGAACCCGAAGGACTCTCTGTGGAAAGAAGATAAGGAGTGAGAGGTATGAGAATGACAGACCTGCTGGTTCCACTGTTGTTTCTCTTCGGCTTCGGCTTCATGGCCTGGCGGTTGATGAAAGGCAAAAAAGACAGGGATCAGCAGCTGACGCAACTGGCAGCCGCCAGGGGGTGGCACTTTTACCCTGGAAAAGGAGGCGGTGTGGTGGATCATCAACATCCCGAAGAGCGCAACAGGCTTTTCACGCTGGAAGGTGTCACAGCCGCAGGGACTTCGTGGCGTCTTGAGTCAAGGGGAAAAATGGAGCTAAAAGGGCAGCGGACACTGCCGGCTTATACGCGGCTGGTGCTGGAACAGTTCAGTGAGGTTCCGGTGATGATGATTCCAGACCCGGGAAGTGAGTTGCCGGCAGGCATGATGAGCCGTCTGCTGGAAAACTACGGCGTACACCCGGAAGAGGGGGTTCTGAAACCGGCTGCATGGCCAAAGGGAATGGAGCCGCGGTACAGGCTGTATGCAAAGGCGCCGGAAAGACTGGCCCCTTTACTGGAAATTGTCGCACAGGCCTTGCCAGTCTGGGCTGGGAAACTGCCGGCAGCCCGGCAGCCAGTATTTCTGGGTGGTGATGAAACCGGCCTTTTTCTCAACTGGGGCATCGAAAAGCCGGAAGATGTGGCGGCGCTGGTGACATTGGCGGAAAACTGGTCGGAAGTGCTGGCCAGGCTGACAGCATCAGATGAGGCACCGGCTGGGGCTGAAGATGAAGGCAACAAAAATAAGGCCATGCACGGTGTATAACTGCTGGGTGTGTAAGTGCCGGGCGTGTAAGTGTTGAAAGAGGGGAACAGCCATGTTGAAACAGCTATATCAAAAAAGCCTGCATAACCTTCCGAGAACGGCAGCGTTGAGGGTTTTTAGGTTAAAAGTGTTGGCGTTGACGCTGGTGATGATGGTGCTTCTTGCTGCCCCAGTTCCCGCAGAAGCCTGGGGCTACGCAGAGTACAATGGGTTGGTTCATCGCAGCGGCCGGGTGATTCCTCTGCCTGACGGATACGTGTTGGAGGCAGACCCGGACGGGCCGACACTGGAAAATGACCCCCGGGAAGGATTTCAGGAGGGCTTGATTCCCGTGAGGGAAACAGATTCAGGGCTTTATGGATACATGAATATGGAAGGTGAAATCGTCATTGCACCCCAGTTCACCCTGGCTCAGCCTTTTTCGGAAGGCCTGGCAGCAGTGGCGCTGGACGAATGGTTTCAGCAATGGGGGTGGATCAACCCCCAGGGAAAAATGGTGATCGAACCCATCTACGACGCAGGTGGGTCATTCAGGGAAGGAGCTGCCTGGGCCTCGGTGTACCTGGGTGAAACCTTGGCGGAAGACCCGGCCTATGGTTTTCTTCGCCCAGACGGCAGTCTGCTCACCCATTTCAAATACTACCTGGCTGGTGATTTTCGGGAAGGCATGGCACCGGTATGTGAACTGCTGCAGTGGGGTTTCGTGAATCTTGAAGGTGAAGAAATCGTACCGCCTCAGTATGACTGGGTATCCTCCTTTGTGGAAGGGGTAGCCGTGGTCAGGCTCTATGACAGTCACGGATTGGTGAACCGGCAGGGTGACCTGTTGTGGCTGAAAGACTACGATACCCTTTCCGATTTTTATGAAGGTTATGGGGTCGCTTCCCGGGGCGAAGACCACTGCATCGTCACCCTGGATGGCAGGGAAATTCCCCTGGAACCCCCCATACAAGGTCTTCTCTACTTCAATGCCGACCGGGGAGAAGGCTTTCGCTATGGGATGCTGCCGGTGATCGCCGCCGACGGCACCCAGGGATACGCCGATCTTTCGGGAAGGTTGGTCATTAGCGGACCCTACGAACAGGTCTTTGGTTTTCGGAACGGTCTGAGCGGGGTGATGATGTTCACCGACGAAACCAGTCAAATTAACCATGAGCAATTTCAGCAGGTTGTTGGATTTATTGATCTGGAAGGAGCGATGGTCATTGATCCGGTTTTTCCCATGGCGGGCAGCTACAACGAAGGGCTGTGCCCGGTGATGAACACTGAAAGGCGCTGGGGGGCCATTAATATGTGGGGCCAGTGGGTCATCGATCCGGTGTTTCTGGAAATGGGAGCCTTTGTCAGCGACTACGCACCAGTGGTGCTGCCACCGGACTGGGTGGCAGCAGCTTCGGTGACGGTAACGCCAGACACGACAAATAGATCTGATGAAGAAAATGAGAAAAACGAAGGGAATGATGTCGATATAGGAAATGAAACAGCGAACAATCACTCATTAACAAAACAATCTGGACTTGTGGGCTGGCTGATCCCTGGTCTTGTGCTGATGGTACTGGTAACGGGAACGGGGATGTGGCTGAAAAGAAAGTCGTAACATGATTTTTCATCAGATGCCATCAATTTCCATCGGATGCAGACAGGGATACCCTGTCCCATTGCGTCAGTGTATGGAATGCGCGCAGGACAGATGTGTCAATGCCGGTGAGGTACCATGTTCCAACGCGCGGTAGTCGTGGTAGTCTATACGGAAGTGGATGATTGTTGGATGGTGAATGGTTTTGGATCATGTAACGCTTTGAATCAGGTAACGCTCAAGATAAAGGAGGATGAGATGCGTACAGTCACATATCAATCAGGAAAAACACTGCTGATTCTGATTTTGGTAATGCTGGTGGCGGCCGCTGGCTGCGGCGCAAAAGCGGAAGTGGAAACAGGAGCGGAAACGGAAGCAAAAGCGGAAGAGAAGGATCAAACCATTGATTTTTCAGGTGAATGGACAGGGACCCAATTGCTGGCAGAAATCAGCGGGGCAGATGCCGAGGCATACAAGGAGATGGAAGGGTTAACGCTGGACAGCCGCTTGATTCTTTCCCTTTCCGACGACAGTGAAGGTGCGGCAGAATTGTATTTTGTCGATGACCTTGCCGGCCCTGAACTGAATGCGGCTGTGGTCGACAAGAGTCTCATATTGACCGGAACCCTTTGGGGAGACCCCTTTGAGTGGACCGGCACTTTTGAATATGACGAAGCGGAAGCAGGGTGGACCCTGACCGGCGGGGGAGACATTACAGGCACGGCAGAAGATGTGGTTTTTCACATTGTTCTGAGTCTGAACCAGGCTTCTTCTGATGAACCCGGGAGTCAACCCGCTGCAACGGGTGATCAACCTGCTGCGGCCTCTGAATCAGGCAGTCAGGCCGTCAGTGCCGATGCCCCCCTTGAAGAGCTGTTAATTGGATCATGGATGAAGGAACCTTCCAATGTAATGGTGGAAAGAAGTGTGCTGACATTCGAGAAAGACGGATCTGCCATGACTTATTATGCCACACCGGGTGCCGGTGACAGCGAAGAAACCTGGCACACGGGATCCTGGAAAAAGGATGAGCCCATAGGCGGCACCTGGAAAACGGCCGGGAACATGCTGACAGCTGAGTTTGAAAATGAATCAAGTTCCTTTGAAACAGAGGTGCGTGTCGTTGATGCCAACACCATTGTCATCGAAGTCTTCTATACCCGATCAGAGTATGTCAGGCTGCCTTAAGATGCCAAGCGGCCTAAAGGTGCCCGCCTATCTTTGAAAAAGCGGGCATGGGTGCGTGAAAAAAACAGTTGAGGTCACACGACCTTATGAATGGGTCGTGATAGAAGGAAGCGTAGCGAATATGAGAAGGGATCAGGAAAGGGAGGTTGAGACAAATGAAACAAATGAAATGGTGGAATGACGTTTTAATGAGTCGCAGAGGCAGGGGAATGCTGATTTTGATGCTGGGATTGGTGCTCATGCTTACTGCCTGCGGTGGTTCTGGGGGTAACGAAGCCCAGGCGCCGGAACCGCCGGCCCAGGCTGAATCGGTGGCGGATGTGGACGGTCCGGGCAGCGAACTCTTCGGGCCGCCCATTGAAGGAGAGCGTTATGAGACTGAAAAAGTGTCCATGGTGATCCCTGATGGCTGGAATGTGATGGACATCAGTGGCGGGCTTCAGGCTTACCAGGGGAATAATGCGGTGGAAGTGTGGGTAAGGGGCAGTGGGTTAAGTGACGGCGATGCAGAGAAGGCCATGGAGGGTCTGGCTGCCGACTACGATGGTTCACCTGTTGAAACCTTCGAACACTGGGGACTTACCTTCTACTCCACCGTTTTTGAAATGTACGGCAGCCAACAGTTTAAAATGAGTGCGGTGAAAGATGGTGAGCGAATTGAGATTGGATTGGCCATGCACAGCAGTGCCGATGAAGCTACAGAAGACCTGATGTTTGGCATGCTGGACACCATTGAACTGAAATAGCGGGGAGTTTTGATGGAAAGGAGAAAATCCATGCATGAAAATAAGCAACCTCAATGTCAAATCTTCAGATGTTTGTTGGGTGTCCTGCTGGTGATCACCCTGACGGTTTCTTCTGTGGGAGCGACAACAGTGGCCTTCACCATGGGAGAAGCCGGCTATACGGTGGATGGTATCTGGCAGGCTTCAGATGCGGTGCCCTATATTCAGCAGGGCCGCACCATGGTGCCGGTACGGTTTGTGGCAGAAGCCCTGGGAGCAGATGTTCATTGGGACGCCAATGCCCGCCGGGTGACAGTGGACAAGGGTTCAGACCAGATTGTGCTGGAGATTGGCTCCCGAAACTTGATGAAGAACGATGAGCTGTTCATGGTCATGGATACCGAAACGGTGATTGTTCCGCCTGGACGTACCATGATTCCTGTTTCACGGCTGGCGGCTGCTTTGGATATTCCCTACCAGTGGGATGCTGCCGGCGGAAGAGCCCTTTTCATGCCTGGGGCATCGGTGAATCAACCAGCACTGGAGGCAGTCAAGGTCTTCGACACGCCGGGGGTATATGGCCCGGAAACTGGAATAGAAGCCATTGAAGGAAACGTGGTGGTGGCTTCGACGGGAGTCACCCTGCAAAACTATGAAATCACGGGAGAACTGGTGATTGATGAACGGGTCGGTGATGGAACGGTGACGCTGAACCAGCTTAGGGTATGGGGCAGCACCCATATTCATGGCGGTGGTGCGGAGAGTATTCATATCAATGGCGGCCAGTACTGGCAGGTATATGTGAAGACGGGCAACGGTGAAGCAGTGCGCATTGTGGCAGTGGATGCTCATGGGCTGGAAATCATTCTCGCGGAAGATGCTGCCGGCCAGGAGCTGATTCTTGAAGGATCCTTTGACCTGTTGATGGTGGAGGCAGCTGGCGTCATCATCACCACTGCTGGTGACACCAGCATCAGTGACATTGTGGTCACTGCCTCTGCGGCAGAAGGGTCGCTGACCTTATCGCCGCAGACCCGGGTGGAAAAACTGATGGTGAACAACGACACGCTGACCATGACAGCAACGGGTAACATTGGCACCGTTGAAGGAACGGGTAAAGAAGCGGTTGAGCAGCAGCGAAACCAGACAACCGCGCCAACCACTGCGGCTCCGGCTGTCGGCGGTGGTGGCGGTGGCGGCGGTACTGGACAGGTTGAAACCATTGCAGTAAGTGGCGTTCAGGTATCTCCGAACACTCTGTCGCTGGTGGCTGGGGGAGTGTCGGGCACATTAACTGCCACTGTGGCGCCTGCCAACGCCAGCAACAAAGGTGTGCTTTGGTCCACCAGTGACGCTGGTGTGGCAACGGTGGCCAATGGAGTGGTGACACCTGTAGCACCGGGAAGTGCCGCCATCACGGCCACTGCATCGGGAGACGGAACCAAAAAAGCGGTGTGCAACGTGACGGTGGCACCTGCACCAACAGTGGGAATGACGGTGGATGCTGCTACCGTGCCGATTTTTCCTGTGGGAGACACCCGGGAGTTTGAGCTCAGTATGGTGGGAAATGATGATACGGGGAAAGCGACATACGCCATGTTCACCATGCCCCTTGGCAGTATGCTGGAATTCAAGCACAGCAGTGGCGACTGGATCCAAATTCTGCAGCGGTTTCCCGCTTCGGGCAGCTTTCCTGTCGCCAACGATACCACCCTTTTTCGGGCTTCTTTTCAGCAGGCGGGCAACCATGATATTGAAGTGACTTTCTATGATGCCCAGTCAACGGAAGTCATGGCAAGTACCACCATACCGGCGGAGGTCAGGCCGGGTTACCAGGTGTTTTATGATGGCAACGGCAACACTGCGGGAACGCCTCCTGTGGATCAAGGCAAATACTATGAGGGGGAAACAGTGCGGTTGCGCTGGAATGCGGTTACCGAGCCTGAAAGAATGAAAAAAGTGGATGGCGGTGTCACCTATTCCTTTTCAGGGTGGAACCGGGCGGCAGATGGCAGCGGAGAAGCCTGGCTGACAGGGCCGGCTTACCACTATATGACCATGGGGAACAGTGATGTGACATTGTATGCCGTTTGGAAAAGCTTTCGAAGCCCCCGCTATTACGGCACTGAGCCGGGCCAGAGCCGTCTTGAAAGCTTTGTTGAAGTGGGAACCGCTTTCACTCTGTTTGATGGTGATGGCTGGACCAAAGCAGGATTCACCCTGAAAGAATGGAACACCCAGAGCGATGGTTCAGGAACCCCGTATCAGCTGGGAGAAACCATTACCATGCCGGCGGGTGCCGGAGAATTTATCCTCCGGGCTATTTGGGAGCCGGAGTAAGCAGTCGGTGTCAAGAATCAGTAAAATGAAGAGATGGTGAATCACTCAAAAAACCGGCAGCATCAGAAGAGGTGTTCTGATGCTGCCGGTTTGCGTTTGACTGCCCATCAAATGCTGTCTTTTCAAACAATCGAGGGTTGGTTGTGAAGAAAAGTTACTGCAGGATCAATGGAAATTCATCAATATGAAAGCGGGTCAGGTGTGTCAGCGTTGGGAGTTCTGTCGAGTAATGCTTCACTGATGAGGGGTACTGCCTCATTCACCGGCCCGGCACCCATGGTGATGATCAGGTCACCGGGTTCAGCGGCGGCGGCGGCTGTTCTGGCAGCAGCCTGGTAATCAGGACAGTAGCTGGCATGGGTGCCCCTGGCAGAGACCAGATCCACCAGATCCCGGCTGTGCACCAGACCGTTATCCGGCTCCCGGGCGGCATAAATCTCGGTGACCACCACCACATCTGCCAGAGCCAGTGCCTGGGCGAAATCATGGAGCAGGGCATGGGTGCGGGTGTAGGTGTGGGGCTGAAAAATGCAAACGATGCGGTGGTGTGTGGTATCGGGGCAAAGGGGTACTGCGGCTGTCGGAGATGTCTCTGCCAGGGGTGCTTCCGCCAGCAACGTGCGGGCGGCGGCCAGTGTGGCGGTGATTTCTGCCGGGTGGTGGGCGTAGTCGTCCACCACGGTGACGCCGGCCCAGTGGCCGTGGGTTTCGAAGCGGCGGTGAATACCGGTGAACCGGGGCAGCAGTTCCTGGAGCCGGTGACTTTTCACCCCCAGCTCCAGGGCCGCTGCCAGCGCCGCCAGGGCATTATGCACATTGTGTTTGCCGGGAATTCCCAGGTGAAAGCGGCCCAGATCGGACCCATTCTTCAGCAGGTTAAAAGACCAGCAACCACCTGGCAGGGGGGCAAGGGCTGTGGCGGTGAGCTGCTGCGTGTTCCCGGGCGGTGTAAGTGGAACAGCTTCACCCGGCGGAGGATCCACCTCAATGGTGATCACCCGGCAGGGGGCTTCCTGGACCAGAAAGCGGCTGTTGGTATCATTGGCAGGCATTACCAGCAGGCCGTCGGTGGGGAGTTGGTTCACAAACTGGCGAAACACTGCCTGAATGGCCGCCAGGTCGGGGAAGTAATCCAGGTGGTCCAGGTCGATGTTCAGCACCAGTCCGATGCGGGCGGGGAACCGGAGAAAGCTGCCCTGATATTCGCAGGCCTCGGTGATCATCACCTCACCGCCGCCGGCCTTCACATTGCCGCCGATGGCGTCCAGCTCGCCCCCCACCAAAATGGTGGGATCAAGGCCGCCCCATTCCAGCAGCATGGCCAGCAGTGCCGTGGTGGTGGTTTTCCCGTGGCTGCCGGCAACAGAAATGGAGTGGGGATACTGTTTCATGAGAATGCCCAGCAGGGCTGCCCGGTCCATTTGCAGAATACCCTTTTCTCTCGCGGCTGCCCGCTCAGGGTTGTCGGCGGGAATGGCGGCAGAATACACCAACCAGTCAGGCTGCTGAAGGTTGGCGGCGTGATGTCCGGTGAAAATGCGGGCTCCTTCGTCGGCCAGACGCCGGGTGATGGGAGAATCACTCCGGTCTGAACCGGACACCTGAATGCCCTGTTTCAGCAGCAGATGAGCCAGACCGCTCATGCCGATTCCGCCGATGCCCACCAGATGCACATGGGTCACGCCTTCAAGTGTGGCAGGCAATTCATGGACTTCAGGCATTGTAGGGGAAACCGCGTTGGGGTTGGGTGAAGGCGTCAGCATGGTGTGGATCGTCCTTTCTGATTTCATCAGTTGTTTTCAGGGTCTGAATGAGTGAAGTTCACGACAAAAGCTGACAAAACGTGAATGCCAGGTTGTTTGAATGCTGGTCAGCAGGGTATATACTGTGTAAGATTTTGCCGGATTTTTTGTGGTGTTCCTCCTTATTATACACGAAGGGAACCCGGGTTGCTTCGTGATTTTTTATCTTCCGGGCCGCCCGCTTGCCGAATCCTGAAAAAACGAATAAAATGAAATAAAAAAATGGAAACGTTCATTTTTTCAGGAAGGAAGAAGTGCCATGTCCCAGTCACGATACAAGCGCAGTGAACGCATTGCCGCCATGACCAGTATTTTAACCAACCATCCCAATCGTCAGTTTGGTCTGGGAACCTTCAGTCAACAGTTGGATGCACTGAAGTCAGCCCTCAGTGAAGATTTGGGTGTGGTAAAGCGAACACTGGAATCCCTTGAAATCGGGGAGATCCATTCGGCCACGGGAGCCGGCGGAGGTATACGGTTGATTCCCCGGATGCCCCGGGAAGCACAGCGGCTTTTTTTGAAGCAACTGACTGAAGAGCTGATCAAGCCTGAACGGATTCTCACAGGGGGGTACCTCTACTATACCGATCTCATCAGCTCACCCGACATGGTACAGTCCATGGCGGAGATGCTGGCCCAACACCTTGATTTCAAAGAAGCAGACATGGTGGTTACCGTGGAGACCAAAGGGGTACCCCTGGCCTTTATGACGGCCCGGTTGGTGAACCGCCCCCTGGTGATTGTTCGACGCACCAGTCGGGTGACTGAAGGCTCCACCATCAGTGTGAACTACCGTTCCGGGTCCACAGGCACCATCCAGCAGATGGTCCTTTCCAGGCGGGCCATTCCTGCCGGCTCCCGGGTGGTGATGATTGATGATTTCATGCGGGGCGGCGGTACCGCCAGAGGCATGCATGACTTAATGAAAGAATTCGACGCCCGTGTGGTGGGCAGCGGGGTGCTCATGGCCACCCGTGAACCCCGTCAGAAACGCAGCGGCCCCTGCACACCCCTGTTGTATCTGGAATCTGTGAATGAAGAAACGGGTGAAGTCTTGATTTCTCCCAATGAAGCGATTTGGAAAGAATAACACCAAGCAACACATACCAACCACGGTGGCAGCTGGTGTGAATCAGTTGTCACAACTCAGATTTTAAAAGCAAGCGGCGTACTGATCTCCCCCGCTGCACCGGGAAGGTGTTCGCTGCAAGCCTTTAAAATAGCCGTTTCCTGAAAGAAGTGCAACAATCCTTCCACCAGGAGCATCGGCATATGCACTTGCTGGATAGACACTGGAAAGAAGACTGCGGGAAGGTGGTGAAGGACAGATGCAAGTAACCGACGTACGCATTCGAAAAGTAGCAGCGGAAGGTAAAATGAAAGCCATCGTTTCTGTAACCTTCGACGATGAATTTGTGGTGCATGATATTAAAATCATCGAAGGGCAGAACGGGCTATTCATCGCCATGCCAAGCCGCAAAATGGGAGAGGGTGATTTCCGCGATATTGCCCACCCCATCAATTCATCAACGCGGAACAAGATTCAGGATGCGATTTTTGTCAAGTATGAGCAGATGAACGATGAGGAAGAAGCTGCGTCAGCAGGGGAGGAAGAAGCAGCGTCAACAGGGGAGGGAGAGTCCGGCCAGATGGGAGATGACCCTGGTTTTTAGCCGGCAGGGTTGATCCCCGGCAGGAAACAGACAGAAAAAGGCCTGAATCAGGCAATGGTGCAGCATGGACGGCTTTTTCAGGAAAAGCGCGTTCCGAAAGCCGGTAATTTGATGAAAACATAAAACACCGCAGAAACGGAACAAATTTCCGGGTTCTGCGGTTTTCTTTTGCTGTTTTCAGGTTTTTAACGGTTATTTCGGTAAATAGTCCTTCCTTCCTGGGAAAAAATCAGGTAAACTAAGAAGGGGTGATTCCATCTCCCTTAAAGAGCATGATGTGACGATTCAGCAGCCGAGGTGGAACCACCTCGGCAAAAAGCGTTTGAAGAGGTGACTGAATGAAAAAACAAGCCATCATCCTGGCAGCCGGCGAAGGCACCCGGATGAAGTCAGCCCTGCCCAAGGTACTGCATCAGGCAGTCGGAAAGCCGCTGGTGCTCCACGTGCTGGAAGGGGCAAAGCAATCAGGGGCAGATCATCTGATTGCGGTGGTGGGCCACGGAGCGGACGAAGTGAAGGCGGTACTTCCTCCCGGCTCAGCCAGTGTGCTCCAGGAACAGCAGTTGGGAACAGGCCATGCCGTTCAAATGGCAGCCCACCTGATTAATCCCGATGCGCTGGTGCTGGTGCTGTGTGGCGATGCCCCCCTGCTTCGGCCTGAAACCCTGGAGGCCCTGGCCCGGGAACATCAACACAATCAGAATGCAGCCACGGTACTTTCTGCCCGGCTGTCACAACCCTTCGGGTATGGGCGTATTCTCCGGAATGACCGGCAGGAGCTGCTGGGCATCGTGGAAGAGAAAGACGCCGATCCTGAAGAGAAAAAAATTGATGAAATCAACTCAGGCACCTACTGTTTCAGTGGAAAAGCACTGCTGCAGGTGCTTCCCCGGCTTTCCAATGCCAACCGGCAACAGGAATACTACCTGACAGATACATTGGCACTGTTGCGTGAATCGGGGCAGCGGGTAGGGGTTCACTGTCTGACAGACCCGGAGGAAATCATGGCAGTCAACTCCAGAAGCCAGCTGGCCCAGGTGGAAGGTATTTTCAGGCGGCGCATTAATGAAGCCCACATGGCTGCAGGCGTAACCCTGATTCATCCTGAAAACACCTACATAGGCCCGGAAGTCATCATCGGCCGGGATACCCTCATTGAACCCGGTGTAATGCTGGAGGGCAACACCACCATCGGCGAAGCCTGTATCATCGGCCAAAACAGTCGATTAACCGACGTGACCCTGGGAAATCGTGTGCAGATTACCCATTCCACCCTGTGTCAGGCATTTGTGGATGATGACACCACTGTCGGCCCTTACGCCTATCTGCGCCCGGAAACCCACGTGGGGAAACGGGTGCGTATCGGCGATTTTGTTGAGGTCAAAAAATCAGTGATCGGCGATGATTCCCGGGCCGCTCATCTGGCTTATATCGGCGATGCCGACGTGGGCCGTAATGTGAACATTGGCTGTGGGGTTGTCTTTGTGAATTATGACGGCAAGAAAAAATCCCGGACCATCGTGGAGGACGATGCCTTCATCGGCAGCAACTCCAATCTGGTGGCCCCGGTGGTGGTGGAAAAAGGGGGCTATGTGGCCGCCGGTTCCACCATCAACCAAAACGTGCCCGCAGACGCCCTGGCCATTGCCCGGCAACGTCAGCGAAACATTCAGGGCTGGAACAAGCGCTCCTGATCCCAAACATCCCTAAGGAGGAATTGTGTACTCATGAATACCAGTGGCAATGAAATCAAGATTTTTACCGGTAACGCCAACCCGGAGCTGGCAGCAGAAATCGCCAGCGAGCTGGGTGTCCCATTGGGACGGGCGCTGGTCAGCACCTTCAGTGACGGTGAAATTGCCGTCAACATTAACGAAACCGTCCGCGGTGCAGACGTTTACGTGGTGCAGCCCACATGTCCGCCGGTGAATGAACACTGGATGGAACTGCTGATTATGATCGATGCCATGAAACGAGCGTCGGCCGGCCGTATCACGGCGGTGGTCCCCTACTACGGGTATGCCCGTCAGGACCGAAAAGCCAAGGCCCGGGATCCCATCACAGCCAAACTCATTGCCGACCTGGTCACCGTTTCCGGTGCCGACCGTATTCTCACCATGGACCTCCACGCTTCCCAGATTCAGGGATTCTTCAACATTCCAGTGGATCACTTGCTGGGGGTGCCCATTCTGGTGGAGTACTTCCAAAAGAAAAAGCTGAAGAATCCGGTGATTGTTTCCCCTGATATGGGAAGTGTCACCCGGGCCCGAAACTTCGCCCAATACCTGGAAGCACCCATTGCCATCATTGACAAACGCCGCCCCAAAGACAACGTGGCAGAGGTGATGAACATCATCGGTGATATCAAGGGGTATACCGCCATTCTGGTGGACGACATGATCGATACTGCCGGTACCATCACCGAAGCGTCCAAGGCTCTGAAAAAGTTCGGCGCCCTGGATGTCTATGCCTGCTGTACCCATCCTGTATTTTCGGGACCGGCCATTGAGCGCATTAAAAACTCTGACATCACCGAACTGGTGGCCGCCAACACCATTCCCCTGCCACCTGAAAAGCAACTGGATAAGATTAAAACCGTCACGGTGGCACCCGTGTTTGCAGAAGCCATCAGCCGTATTTACAAGAACAAGTCGGTTTCCACCCTTTTTGATTAATTGCCAGCATGCATCACCCCGGGACACCCGGTTTCGATGTCACAGCTTTCACCGCAAACGCAGCAACGATGACACCGGTGATTCACGCATTGATGTCAAAGACCGCCTATCATCGACTCATTCCCAGGATCAGCCTGCAGAACGGGCTGATCCTCAACGTCTTTCAGGAGGAACCAACCATGATCATCATCGCAGGACTGGGTAACCCCGGCGGCAAATACGATGCCACCCGGCACAATATCGGCTTTCACGTCATTGACGCCCTGGCGGCCGGCCAACAGACGGCGGTGAACCAGAAAAAATTTAAATCCCATTTTACCGAGATTCGGGTGGGATCAGAAAAAGTATTGCTGGTGAAACCCCAAACCTATATGAACCTCAGCGGCGAAAGCATCGGCCACTGGATGCGCTACTACCAACTGGCATCAGACCGGTTGCTGGTGGTGTACGACGACATGGATTTTGCACCGGGGGAGGTCCGGCTGCGCCAGAAAGGCAGTGCCGGGTCTCACAATGGGATGAAATCCATCATTCAGCATCTGGGAACCACAGAATTTCCCCGTTTACGGGTGGGAATCGGCAAGCCCCTGTGGCAGGATGCCGCCAGCTTTGTGCTGGCCCGCTTCACACCGGAGGAAATCCCGGTGATGAGGGATGCAGTAACCACGGCGGCTGAAGCGGCCCAGTGCTTTGTGCAAGAAGGCATCCAAATGGCCATGAACCGGTACAACCGGAAACCGGAAGAGCCGGTACAGGAAAAACCGGCCAACGAAACGGCACAGGAAAAGGAAGCGAATCAGCCATGAATTTATCTGCCTCTGTCGCGCTGCAGCCACTCCAACAATCCAGGGAGTTTGTGCAGCTCACCGACGCTTTAAGAACCAAAGAGCATACCCTGGGGGTCTATGGGCTTGTTGATTCCCAAAAATCCCATCTGGCCGCCGCCCTGCAACACCATCGGGGCAGACAGCTGTTACTGATCACTGAAACAGAAGTTCAGGCCCGCCAGCTGGCGGAAGACCTGAGCTTTTATTTGGGTGCCCAGGCTCATCTTTTTCCCTCCCGTCAACCGGTGCTCTATGAGACAGAAGCCAGCAGTGTCAGCACGGGTGATGAGCGCCTGAAAACACTGGCATTTCTGGCGGCAGAGCAACCCGCCGTGATCACGGCCTCCATGGACGCTCTTTTTGTGAAATTACCGCCTCCCGCCCTTTTTCGACGGCTGCAGCTCACCTTCCGCGTGGGCGAAACCATTCCCCGGGAAACCATGCTGCAAATGCTGGTGGCCCAGGGTTATCAGCGCGCCGATCAGGTGGAGGAAAAAGGTCAGTTCAGTATTCGTGGAGATATCATCGACCTGTTTTCGCCGGTGGAAACGGCCCCCTGCCGAATTGAACTCTTTGATGAAGAAGTGGATTCCATCCGCTATTTTGACCTGGCCACCCAGCAATCCATCGATAAAATCAGCGCCATCACCATTAGCCCTGCCACTGAATGGATTCTGGAAGAAAAGGACCGCCGGCGGATGGTGGACGTCCTGAAGCGGATGAAGAACCAGTCCCGCCCGGGAAGCGGTGATGCCTCCGGCTGTGAACCGCCGGAACGGTGCGCCCATTTAACGGTGCGTCTTGAAGAAAACCGGGTGCCTCATGACATGGAGGGTCTGCAGGATCTGGCTTACGAAAAGGCTGCCTCTCTGCTGGACTACTTGATGCCTGACAGTCTGGTGCTGCTGGACGAGCCCCAGCGGCTGCGCAGCCGGGCCGAAGGAGCAATGGATGAGTGGAAGGAGCATTTCACCGTATTGCTGGAAAGACAGCAGGTGCTGCCCATACAGGCCCATTGCCTGTTCACCTATTCAGAACTGGTGGTTAAAATCAGGGAAAAAACAGTGGTGACACTCCACCTGCTTCCCCGAAGCGAAAAAGAATTTCCGGCGCAGACAGTGGTGAATTTTGTCACCCGCAGTGTTCCCAGCTTTCAGGGGAAAATGAACTGGCTTTTCGACGAGTTAAGAAATCTTGTGAAAAAACAGTACCGCCTGGTATTGTTGGCAGCCACCAAGGAAAAAGCGCTGAAGCTGACAGATGCGCTTCGGGAAGCCGGGCTGCCGGTGCAGTATCTCGCCGGCGGTGATGCCGGGAACACCGGGGGAGGCGCCGGAGACAGCGCTGCTATCACCTCCGAAACCCTTCCGCCCGGGAAGGTGACCATTCTGCCGGGCAGTGTTCACCGGGGATTTGAATATGTGGGATGCCAGTACCTGCTGCTGTCAGATTATGAACTTTATGGCGCCCATAAAAAGAAAACCACCAGACCCCGACGCCGTGACGGTCGTGCCATTCAGTCCTTTGTGGAACTGAAACCCGGCAGTTTTGTGGTGCATGAAAATCACGGTATTGGCCGTTACGAAGGCATTGAAAGCCTCACGGTGGACGGTATCACCCGGGATTACCTGAAAATCAGTTATGCCGGTGCCGATCACCTGTATGTGCCCACCGATCAGATGGATATGATTCAAAAATACATTGGAGCGGAAGATAAAACACCCCGGATGAATCGGCTGGGCGGGACCGACTGGGCCAAAACCAAGAGCCGGGTTAAAAAAGCCATTGAAGACATGGCAGACGATCTGCTGGAGCTTTACGCCAAACGGAACCGGCAGAAGGGGTATGTCTTTTCATTGGATACAGAGCTGCAACAACAGTTTGAATACCTGTTTCCCTATGAGGAAACCCCGGATCAGCTGAAAGCCATTGAGGAAGTGAAGGCAGATATGGAAGCAGAACGCCCCATGGACCGTCTTCTCTGCGGGGATGTGGGTTATGGCAAGACCGAGGTGGCTCTCAGAGCTGCTTTTAAGTGTGCCGCCGACAGCAAGCAGTGTGCCGTACTGGTGCCCACCACCATTTTGGCTCAGCAGCATTTCAACACCTTCCGGGAACGGTTTTCTCCCTTTCCGGTGCGGGTGGAAATGCTCAGCCGTTTCCGCACCCCCACCCAGATTCAAAAAATCATGAAAGACATTAAAAACGGATTGGTGGATGTGGTGATCGGCACTCACCGCCTGCTGTCAAAAGACGTTGCCTTTAAAGATCTGGGCCTGCTCATCGTGGATGAAGAGCAGCGCTTCGGAGTGAAGCACAAGGAACGGCTGAAGCAGTTGAAAGCCAATGTGGACGTGCTCACCCTCACCGCCACTCCCATTCCCCGCACCCTCCACATGGCCATGAGTGGCATCCGGGACATGAGTGTCATCGAAGATCCGCCGGAGGAACGTTTCCCGGTGCAAACCTATGTGGTGGCCTGGAACCCTTCTTTGGTGGCAGATGCCATTCTCCGTGAAACCTCCCGGGGCGGGCAGGTGTACTACCTCTACAACCGGGTGGAGGGAATTTACACCATTGCCAATCAGCTGGCAGACAGGTTCCCGGAGCTGCGCATTGGCGTCGGTCACGGGCAGATGAACGAAACTGAACTGGAGAAAGTGATGCTGGACTATTATGAGGGCCACTACGATGTACTGGTATGCACCACCATCATCGAAAACGGACTGGATATTCCCAATGCCAACACCATACTGGTTCACGATGCCGACCAGCTGGGCCTCTCCCAGCTCTATCAGCTCCGGGGGCGGGTGGGACGCTCCACCCGTCAGGGCTATGCCTACCTCATGTTCCAGCGGGACAAGATATTGTCTGAAGTGGCCGAAAAGCGGTTGAAGGCCATCAAAGAGTTCACTGAGTTTGGCTCCGGTTTTAAAATTGCCATGCGTGACCTGGAAATCAGGGGCGCTGGCAATCTGCTGGGAGGCGAACAGCATGGGCACATGGCCGCCATTGGGTACGATCTCTATGTGAAACTGCTGGAGGAAACCATGCAGAAAACCCGGGGTGAAACCGTTGAAGCCGAACCGGAGGTCACCATAGAGCTGAACGTTGATGCTTACATTCCCAAAGAGTACATTGGAAATGCCGGCCACAAAATTGATATTTATAAAAAAATAGCCGCCATACGCAGTATCGAAGATCGGTATGAAGTTGAAAATGAAATTGAAGACCGGTTTGGGGATATCCCAGGCATTGTACGCAACCTGGTGACTGTTTCCGCACTGAAGGCCATGGCACTGAAGGCAGGTATTAGTCACATTTCCCAGAAAGACGACACCATTCGCATTCAGTTTGGTTCCGGGCTGCGCCTGAACCCGGAAGCATTGGCCAGAGTCATTCATGATTTTGGCCGGCGCATTCAGTTCAATGCCGGACAGCAGCCTTATTTCACCTACAAGGCAGCTGTTATAAGAGACGCAAGCCAGCTTCTGCGGGAACTGACAGCCATTGTGGAGATCCTGTCAGGAGACGCTGCAGCGTGATTCACCGTATCCAAATGCACCTGTTTCCTGTATAATGTACAGCATAACCAAATAATGAACAACATAACCAGTATCAGATGAAACGAAACCTTTCCTTTTACCGTATACATGGGTGGGGAAATCAACCAGTTTGCAATCATTCGACCCGGCACTGAACAGAGCATGAGTCGAGTGGCTGGAAAGAACTTAAAAGGAGCTGAATGGATTGAAATTAAATGGAATGAAAAAAATGCAGCGCAAGACGGGCGTAAACCTCCTGCTGGTGCTGCTGGCAGTTACCCTGCTGCTGACGGCTTGCGGTGGGAATGGTGAAGCGGCAATTCCTGAAGATGCTGTGGCGGTGGTGAATGGGACACCCATTTCCAACCAGGATTTTGAAAACACCCTGGCACTGATGAAAATGAACTATGAGATGGAAATGGGTCCCGGGTTCTTTGATGAACCGGACAACGAAGAAGGCATGACCCTGCTGGACACCATCAAAGAACAGGTGCTGGAAAGACTGATTTTTACAGAAATCATTCTGCAGGAAGCAGCCACCCATGACATTGCACTGAACGAGGAAGAATTCAATGAAACCATGGAAATGTTCATGGGCTTCATTAAAGATGATGAAGAACTGATGAATTTCATGGAGCAAAACAACATCGATGAAACCTATTTTCGGCGGGAAATGGAAAAAGAACTGCTGATGATGGAGTTCCAGGATTACTATCTGTCGTATATTGAAGTGACAGATGAAGATGCCCAGGCCTACTTCGATGCCAACCCCGATCTCTTCACCTTCGACCAGGTGGCTGCCAGCCACATTCTGGTGGACACAGAGGAAAAAGCCCGGGAGCTGCGCAGCCAGCTGGATGAAGGCGCAGACTTTGCCTTGCTGGCAGCTGAGCATTCCACCTGCCCTTCGGCGGCGCAGGGGGGAGACTTGGGATCCTTTGGCCGTGGACAAATGGTACCCGCCTTTGAAAACGCCGCCTTCAGCATGGAGGCAGGTGACATCAGCGACCCGGTGCAGACAGAGTTTGGATGGCATGTGATTCTGGTAAATGAGCGTATCAACGAAACCGATGATTTCGAAGAAGCGAAAGATTACATCATTTCCCAGCTGCGGCAAGACCAGCTGATGGCACATATCGAAGCCCTCAGAGAGTCTGCAGAGGTTCAGCGCCGGGAGGGTCTGTAAAGACCGTGTACTGGTGAAGCCTGTTGAGGGAAAGAACTGAAGAAAGCATCCGGCAGCAGACAGACAATCCGGACCGATGACTGACAGTGGTGTGTGGGCCAGAGGGCCCGGCAAACCACTGTCGGTTTTTACTGCGGTTAATCCTTCGTCATGTCGACGGCTGCCTTGGGAGGAAACACATCATGAGCAAAAAAGAAACCTATTTGAAGGGCGCCATGTTTCTGGGAGCCGCAGGCATTCTGGTGAAAATCATGGGGGCACTGTTCCGCATTCCCCTGGGGCGGGCCATGGGGTCCGAGGGCATGGGCTATTACCAGGTGGGGTACACCGTCTACAATTTTCTGCTGGCTTTCACCTATGCCGGATTTCCCACCGCTGTTTCAAAGCTGGTGTCTGAGAAAAAAGCCAAAGGACAGCACGCCCATGCCCATGCCATCTTTCTCACCACTCTGAAGCTGCTCACTTTTTTGGGACTGGCAGGGTCGTTGCTGCTGGCTTTTGGAGCCCGCTACCTGGTGGATGTGGTTTTTGAAAGTCCGCTGGCTTATCATGCAGTGCTGGCACTGGCTCCCACCATTTTTTTCATCTCAGTTCTGGCGGCCTACCGAGGCTATTTTCAGGGTATGAAAGACATGAAACCCACTGCCCTGTCGCAGGTGGTGGAACAGTTGGGCAGAGTGGTGGTGGGGCTTTTCCTTGCTTTTATGTTGTTGCGTACGCTGGGTGAACCCATCGCTGCAGCCGGCGCCGTTCTGGGGGCTGGTGCCGGCGGTGTGGCTGCCCTGGGGTTTATGATTTATTTTTACACCCAGCGCCGTCGTCGTGAAACCTTCCCGGTGACAGATCAGCTGGGAATGGAACCGGAATCCACCCCCGTCATTATCAGGAACGTGCTGAAGATTGCAGTGCCCATTGCCATTGGAGCTGCTGTCATGCCCCTTATTAACATGCTGGATACCGCCATTGTGTTGCGCCGGCTTCAGGCCAGCGGCTATACTTATGAGCAGGCCAACTCCCTTTACGGCCAGCTTCAGGGCATGGCTTCCACCATGGTGAATCTGCCCCAGGTGATCACCATTGCCCTGGCCATGAGTATTGTGCCCGCTGTCTCAGACGCTGCCGCCCGGGATGACTGGGCCAGTGTGCGGGCAGACAGCGCTTCCGTGTTCCGGGTGAGCATGATGCTGGGGCTGCCGGCTTCAGCGGGCCTGGTGGCACTGGCCGATCCCATCATGCGCATGCTCTTTCCGGCTGAGCCCGCCTCTCTGGGGCAGATCATGTTTATCATGGGCTTTGCGGTTCTGTTTCTCACCCAGCTTCAAACCCTTACCGGCATTATTCAGGGGTTGGGACGCCCTGATATCCCGGTGCGTAACCTGATGACCGGTGCCCTCTTTAAACTGGTGATCACCTATACCCTCACTGCCACTTTTCTCCACGTGAGAGGTGCCGCCATCGGCACCGTCACTGCCTATTTTGTGGCCTTTATCCTCAATCTCCGGGCGGTGAAACGCTTAACGGGTCTGAAACTGGACAGAACTCAAATGATTTACAAACCACTGCTCTGCGTAGGGGTGATGGCAGCTGTGGCCTATGGCCTTCACCGGGTGATGGAACCCATTACCGGTAATACCCTGGCCGTGCTGGCTGCTGTCGGCGCCGGCGCCCTGGTTTACGGTCTCATGCTTCTGAAAACCAATTCGCTGGAAGAACGTGACTTTGACATGCTTCCCAAAGGCCGGCAAATGGCGGCTCTGTTTCGAAAGCTGAAATTGATGCAATAAGATCAGGCTGACGGATTAGGCCGGAAGAAAGGAAAGGCTGTCAAAATCGTTGCCGTTAATGAGTTGGAAGCTTTGCTGAAAGCAGAAAGTAAGCTGATGAACCTGCAAAGGAGGTTTTTGTCATGCCCACCCTCACCATCGCCGGCTTGGGGCCAGGTGCTCTGGAGCAGCTGCCGCTGGGAACATGGCAGCTGTTGAAAGCCCACCCGTCCATTTGCCTGCGCACAGAAAAACATCCCCTGGTGGCAGACCTGAAGGCCCAGGGCATCCACTTTCAAACCTTCGACCACATCTATGAAACGGAAGAGAACTTTGAAGATGTATACCGGGAAATAGTGCGTCAGGTACTGGCCTTGGCTTCAGAAGGGGATCTTCTTTATGCCGTGCCGGGTCACCCCAATGTGGCTGAGGAAACTGTCCGGCTGCTGCGAAAAGCCCTGCAAGCCGCTTCTGAGGAAGAAACGCCTGTCCTGGCGGAGGGCATCACCCTGAAAATTGTGCCTGCCATGAGCTTTCTTGATGTCATTTTCCCCCTCATTGATCATGACCCTGTGGATGGGTTCATGCTCATTGACGCCCTGTCTTTCCACCGGCAGCCCCCCGACACCAATATGGATGTGATCATCACCCAGGTCTATGATCCCTACGTGGCCTCAGAACTGAAATTGGGCCTCATGCATTATTATGATGCCGAACAACCGATAAAGGTCATCAAAAGCGCTGGAGTTGTTGGGGAAGAAGAGGTGCGGGAGATTCCGCTATACCAGCTGGATCATCAAAAAGACCTTGATTACCTTACAAGTATTTATATTGCAAGGGTTGACAGGTTTTCTAAAATACATTATAATATGAATCATCTTATGGACATGTTGGAAAAACTACGTGGCAGCGATGGTTGTCCCTGGGATCGAAAACAAACCCATGAGAGTCTAAAACCCTATCTGACAGAAGAAAGTCAGGAAGTGCTGGATGCCATCGACGGTGGCGATGATGATGATTTGTGTGAAGAGCTGGGCGATGTATTGTTGCAGGTAGTCTTCCACAGCCAAATCGCCAAAGAGCGGGGCGCGTTTACCATGCATGAAGTGGTTCATGGCATCACCCAAAAAATCATTTTCAGACATCCCCATGTCTTCGGTGATGAAACCGCCGAAACACCGGAGGATGTGAAAGCCATTTGGGCAATCCAAAAGGCGAAAGAAAAGACCCGCCGGGAACAGACATGAGCCAGCCAGTGAAACAGCGGCGCGGAACACATTTAAACCAGTTGAGCGGAAGGTGCTGAACCAGGCCGCTCTGGTGAGATAGACAGCAAAGGAATCGTATCATTTTCTTAAATACTTAAGGAGGGGATTTTGTGAACAAAGCGGAATTAGTAGCAAAAATGGCAGAAATGAGCGGACTGACCAAGAAGGATGCAGAAACAGCCCTGAACGCCTTTATGGAGACTGTTGAAGAAACACTGGTTGAGGGTGGAAAAGTACAACTGGTGGGCTTTGGCACCTTCGATGTTCGTGAAAGAAAGCCAAGAAAAGGCAGAAACCCCAGAAATCCGGACCAAGTAATTGACATTCCGGCTTCCAAGGCACCTGTTTTCAAAGCAGGTAAAACACTGAAAGAAAAAATTAACGGATAAATTGTGAACATTGTCCTGATGAAAACTGCTGAAGCGGGACACTGACAGAGGATGCAATGAAATCAGGCCTAGGCCTGATTTTGTTGTTATGAGGAGGAAGCCATGCGTCTCGATAAATACCTGAAAGTTGCCCGGATCATCAAACGTCGCACCATTGCCCGGGAGGCCTGTGATAAAGGGCTGGTTGTCATCAATGGAAAAACAGCAAAAGCCGGCAGTGAGGTGGCGGTTGGCGACCGGCTCACCCTGGCCATCAGCCAGCCACCCCTTGAGGTGGAGGTGCTGCAGGTAACAGAGCATGTGAAAAAGGAAGATGCCGACAGCCTCTATCGTCTGATCAAAGAGTAACCTTTCAGTCATTAAACCTGGCGGCGAGGCGGATGCTGCCGGATTAAAGGAGCGGTTCCCATGAAACAACGCCGTCGAAAATCCAGTTTTGGCCGAAAAATCCTATGGCTGTTTTTATTGCTGCTGGTCTTTTCCAGTCTGCGCACCTGGTATATGCAAGAGCAGGAAAGCCGCAATCTTGCCAGAGAAGAGCAACAGGTACAGGACAGAATCGACGAACTGGAAAAGGAAATTCAGCGGTTGAGGGGAACACTGGAAAACATCACCGATGACGCCTACATTGAATCAATTGCCCGAAAGAACCTGAAAATGGTGAAAGAGGATGAGTGGGTGCTCGTTGACATCCAGCATGGAAAAGATTGAAGATAGCAGGTTCTTTTTTTCAGAAAATGTGCTATAATGACAGTTGTAAGATAATGGGATCATATAACAAGGAGGAGTAAACAGTTTATGCCGGTTGAGGTTGGAAAGATTATCGAAGGTACCGTTGCAGGCATTACCAATTTCGGGGCGTTTATCGATCTTGGAGAAGGCAAAACAGGCCTTGTACATATCTCGGAGGTAGCTGACGACTACGTCAAAAATATCCGGGATTACATCAGTGACAAGGAAAAGGTCAAAGTCAAGGTGTTGGCCATTGGCAGCGATGGCAAGATCAGTTTGTCCATTCGCCAGGCGGCCGAAAGAAAGAAGAAGACCCCCGCACCGGCAGAACTGGAATGGGGCGCACCCCAGCGCGTCGATTCTCTGACCCTTGATGACAAAATCAGCAAATTCATGAAAGACAGCGACGAAAAAATGCAGGGTGCAAAAAGTCGCATGAAACCCACCCGTCGCGGCAACGGTTTTGGAAAAGGCGTCTAAACCGGTTGATCAGTGACAGGCATCAAAGATGAGTGCAGCCGCCGAATCCTATGTGTTCGGTGGTTTTTTGTACCCCGCTGTTATCTGTTGATTTTGAAGGGGAGGATCTCATGACCCGACCATACAGCACGGTCTACACTGAACTGGCAAAACCGCCTTTATCGCCTCCGGGCTGGGTGTTTGGGCCAGTCTGGACAATTTTGTATATACTGATGGGAATCGCAGCCTTTCGGGTTTTTTCAGCGGGGATTCAGCGGGGCGAGGTGAAGCGGGCGCTGGCTGTGTTCTTTGTACAGCTGGGACTTAATCTGCTATGGCCGTACCTTTACTTTACATTGAATGTCAGGGGAGTTGCTTTTGTGGAGCTGTTGCTGCTCCTTTTTGTGATCGGCCTGACAATTTTCCTTTTCCACACCATTGATAAACTGGCAGCTTACCTAATGCTGCCCTACATGGCGTGGGTATTGTTTGCAGGATATCTTAACGGAGCCACCTGGTGGCTAAACCGGGGCATCAACTGACAAAAAACAAACACGCTGCTGAATACGCTGACATGAAAGGAGTGGCACGATGGCAGGCCATGACCATGCACATGACCTTCCCCGTTGTGGGTGGGTGGATCTGAAAAACCCGCTGTATGTGGCATACCATGACGAAGAATGGGGTGTTCCCCTTCATGATGAGAGGAAGCATTTCGAAATGCTGGTGCTGGAAGGGGCGCAGGCGGGTCTTTCCTGGGCGACCATTCTCAAGCGCCGTGAAGGCTACCGCCAGGCATTTGATAACTTTGAGCCGGAAAAAGTGGCCGCTTACGATGAATCTAAAATCGAGGCACTGCTCCAAAATCCGGCAATCATTCGCAATCGGCTGAAAGTTAGATCTGCAGTGAAGAATGCCCGGGTGTTTTTGGAGATTCAGCGGGAGTTCGGCTCCTTTGACAATTATATTTGGGGTTTTGTGAACCATGTGCCGGTGGTGAATTGTTTTCAGCATCTTGAAGAGATTCCTGCACAGACACCTTTATCGGTGGATATTTCGAAGGATCTGAAAAAGCGGGGCATGACCTTCGTGGGCCCCACCATTATGTACGCCCATATGCAGGCCATCGGCCTGGTGAACGATCATCAGACACATTGCTTCAAACGGCAAATGCCCTGACCGTAGGTCAGGGCATCAGGCTGAAAAATCCACACCCATTACTTAAAGGGATTGCGGCCCTGTATGATTCGAATGAGAACGGCACCCACAGCCAGCACCAGCAGAATGTGGATAAAGCCACCCATGGTGTTGCTGGAAACCATTCCCAACAGCCATAACACAAAAAGTACGATAAAGATGAATTTTAGCATAGAGGTCACTCCTGTTCTTTGATGAAAATCACCATTGATGGTTTGGTTTTTTTTTACCCGGAAGACAGGGTGGTCAAACAGTTGAAGGATGGGGACACTTAACCCACAATATGCTCGGCGAAACCTGATATGGTTGACAGTCGGTGACGGGCTGTCATATAATGACCGTGAAAGCCCGTGGACAACAGGATAGATGAATAGAGGTGCAACCGGCAGGGTAAGGGAAGCATGCCAAGAAGGGTCGCCTTCGAAGGCTTCTCTGAAGGCTGTCGTTGCCGAAGGCAGCCACCAGGTGACCCGGTATATGCCTGACAGAAGGAGACAGCCTTCTTCTGTTGTCATACTTACTGGCGTCAGCCGGGGTATGGAGCGCTATGCATGCAAGGAAGTTCCTTGTTGTCATGGCGTTTTTTTGATGAACTGACCGCTGGCAATAATGGAAAAATGAAAACAGGAACAGGAGGAAATGTCATGATCGGAGAAAAAGTTATCATTCGAACCCGCATGAGCACTGCCGATGCCCACTACGCAGGTGACCTGGTTAACGGTTCGAAAATCCTTGATTTTTTTGGAGATGTGGCCACGGAACTGCTGATTCGTCTTGACGGCGATGAAGGCCTCTTTAGAGCCTATGAGCAGGTGGATTTCCTGGCACCCATTTACGCAGGGGATTTCATGGAATATCACGGGTGGATTGAAGAAGTGGGCAACAGCTCCCGGAAGGCGAAATTCGAAGCCTACAAAGTGATTCAACTGGTCAATGATCCCGGCATGTCTGAATCAGCGGCAGAAGTGCTGGAAGAGCCGATTCTCTGTGGAACCGCCACCGGTGTGATGGTGGTGAAAAAGGAGCTGCAGCGGGGCGCGCAGGATCCGGCTTTTCAGCGGTAGTAAACAGGATAAGCCGGCTTTTCTGATCAAGAAGGCCATGAAAATGACCTGCCCAGTGGTGCAGGTCATTTTTTATGGCATCAGAAACAGTGCACGCAAAAGAACTGAAGATATAATTGACAGAGAGAACCCTCTTCAGTCAGATTTGAGAGGGGGTTGAAATAGATTACCAGTCACTTCGAATATGGTATAATGGACACATGCGCCGCCAATTGTCCGAAAGATCAAAGGCAGGGCTTCAATTGAGAAATATTGGGCGGCAAAAAACAGGAAAGAATTGAGGACTGGACGATACATGAAATCTATTCGCATACAGATGCTGGCATGGTTGCTGCTGGGAGCCCTGATCCTGTTTGCGGGACTAGGCTTTTTCACAGAACAGCGCCTGAGAAAACTGCCGCCGGCCATTGAAGCTCAGTATATGGAAATTGCCGCTGCAAGAGCCGATGAAGTGGGCAAGCAGCTGAAAATATACATAGACCAAGTGCGCATGCTGGCTCAGTCAGAAGTGATTCAGTCCATGGACCGTCAACAGATTGATCTTTTTTTACCCCAAATGGTGCTGGAAGACATCGAGCGCAATCTGACCGTCGTCTGGCCCGACGGACGTGGCATCACCAGCCGGGGGTTGGTGGTAAATGTTTCAGAGCAGGAGCAGTATGAAAAAATCTTTCTGGAAGGCGAAGAAACGTGGATTTCCAGCCCTTTCGTTAGTCCTTATGTGGAAACGGGTAAACCCATCACCATTGTCTCCCAGTCGGTGCGGCGAAACGGGGAAACCGTGGGCCTGATCAATGCAGTGGTGGAAATTGAATTTATCAACGACATTGTTCGCAGTGTGAACCTTCGGGAAACCGGCTACAGCTGGATTGTGGACCAACACGGTATGGTGGTGGCTCATCCGGATTCATCAAAACCCCTTCACCAGGCAGCGGCAGAAATATTTGGCGAAGAGATGAACATCTGCGAAGCCTTTTTAACGGAGGCGTCCGGTCTCCACCGTTACCATGAAGCGGGTGCCGCCATGGTGGCGCTGCACCGGGCCATTCCCCACACCCCGGGATGGACCTTTATCATTTCCATACCGGAAGCTGAAATGTACCAGGAGGTGAAGGCTGTTTCCCGGGGGGTGCTGGCAGCCATCGGGTTGGGCCTGGCACTGGTGATAGTGTTCTCGCTGGCATATTCTGAAACGCTTTCCCGCCCCATTCTTGAGATGAAGGCGGTTTTCGAAAGAGCAGCGGCAGGCAATCTGAATGTACGGGCCAATGAACAGGTTGCCAATGAAGTGGGGCAGGCAGCTGCCAGCTTCAACCAGATGCTGGCAAAAATCAGACACCTGACCTACCAGGATCCTCTGACCAACTTGAACAACTATCATGGTTTTTTGCTGGATCTTCCCTATAAACTGGAAAAGCTTCAACAACACCAGGCGGTCACTGGCCTGGCCATTGTATCGGTGGATGACTTCAAGCGGATCAACAGTATCAGCGGGTATGAGCTGGGGAATGAGGTGCTGCTCACTCTGGCAGATCGAATTCAGCGATTCCTGCAGCCCGGTGAATGTGCCGCCAGGCATTTTGGAGATGAGTTTGTGGTGCTGCTGGGAGAACAGCATGAAGATGCCTTCGAAGAGCGGGTGGTGCGTCTCTGGGAGGCCTGCAACACACTGCTGACGCTGAAAGATAACGAGTATATGCTGCGCACCAGCGTGGGAACCTGCAGCTTTCAGCCTGGCCGGGAACTGGATGAAGTGATGAACCGGGCCACCATGGCAAAGCTGTTCATTAAGCAAAAGGGTGGCAATGGCGTCCATCTCTTCAATGAAAGCCTTGAAGAAACCCTGAAAGAAGAACAGGATATTGAACGGGAGCTTTTTCATGCACTGGAAGAAAACCAGCTGAAACTGGTTTATCAACCGGTGATTCGCCTTGACACCGAACAGATCACCGGCCACGAGGCACTGTTAAGGTGGCAGCATCCCCGCTATCATTCGCTGTCGGTGAACCGGCTGATTCATGTGGCTGAACAAACCGGCTACATCATTGAAATCGGGCGGTGGGTGATGCGTGAAGCCTGCCGTCAGAACAGGAAGTGGCATGAGGCTGGGCATGAGGCGCTGGTGGTGGCTGTGAACGTGTCTGCACTTCAGTTTGAACAGCCTTCTTTTGTGAACATGGTGCAGGAAATCCTTCAGGAAACCGGTTTGCCGGCCCACTGCCTGGAGCTGGAAATCACAGAGCGGATTGCCATGATGGGAGTTCAGGAAAAAATGGCCAAAATGCGCCAACTGAAGGCCATGGGCGTCAGAATTGCCATTGATGATTTTGGCACCGGCTACTCTTCTCTGGCCTATTTTACCCAGTTTCCCATTGATACCCTGAAAATCGACAGGTCTTTTATCAACCAGATGATGGAAGACACCCATGCTGACACCATTGTCGACACGATCATTACCATGGCCCAGGGCATGCGGGTGAGCACCATCGCCGAAGGAGTGGAAACGGCTGAACAGCAGGAGCGGCTGAAAGAAAAGGGCTGTGACCAGATGCAGGGCTACTGGTTTGCCCGACCCTTGTCACCGGAAGAGGCATTCAGCCGGTTGGAGACTGAAAGCGACTGATCCCCATGGGATGATGAAAATCTGAAGCAGGAGATGATGGCATGCAGCATTATATCGTGCGCACATTGCGCATGTTGACCGGTCTTTTTGTATTTGCCGTTGGCATTGTGATGACCATTCATGCCAATATTGGACTGGCGCCCTGGGATGTGTTTCACCAGGGACTTTCCAATGTGCTGGGAGTTACCATGGGTCAGGCCAGTATTCTGGTGGGTCTGACAGTGGTGGCCATCGATTTTTTTGCCGGCGAACGCATTGGCTGGGGAACACTTGGCAATATGGTTCTGATCGGTCTGTTCATTGATTTTCTCATGCTCAATGGGTTGGTACCCCATATGCAGCATTTTTTAACCGGGGTGATTCAAATGGTGGCCGGGCTCTTTGTCATCGGGCTTGCCAGCGTACTGTATATTGGTGCCGGCATGGGCTGCGGCCCCCGGGACGGTCTGATGGTGGCATTGTTAAAGCGCACCGGCCAGTCAGTGGGGACAATTCGCGGTCTGCTGGAAGGGGCTGCCCTCGTTGGCGGCTGGCTGCTGGGGGGCACCGTGGGCCTGGGAACGGTCATTACAGCAGTTCTCACAGGTCCGGTGGTGCAGATATCCTTCCGTTTGCTGCGGTTTGATGTGAAAAGCGTTCGCCATACCTATGTGGACGAAGATTTGAAAGCACTGGGAAGAAAGCTGAAAAAATCATAAATGGTTTTGCCATTTAAACGTTGAAAGTGGAGGGATCTGATTGACAATAGAGGCTCAAAAAAGCAACCTGCCGGAAATCCAAAAGAGGAAACGGTTTCAACGCACCCTGTGCATGATAGTAGCCCTTCTTGTCATTTCGGTTCAGTCCGTTGCGGCTGCCGATGCGCTTTACAGAATGCTCCACGGCGAACAGACTGTCCTGCTGTTGGGAGAAATCACCGGCGCAGGGGAAACGCAACTGGACGTAAAAGTCATTCGCACCTTTCAGGGAAAAGCCTCAGCAGATACCATTCTGGTGGACAGGCGTTTCACTTACTTCGGTATGACCTCAGAAAACGGAAGCCCCCAGGTGGGGGACTATGCCGTTATGTCACTGGACCTGGAAGGCGAAGCATACCGCCCCGCCTGGTATATGGCCAAGGCCGACAGTGGTCATTTTCGCACCCTGTCCCTGCACTATGAAGAAGAGACAGGCGGACGGGGTGATCTGGCGGCCCTGAAGTATTACGTGAACACCAACGGACGTCATCAAGATTTCTATTTTGATGGCGAGCAGGTTTTCGCCCGGCGCAGCCTGCTGGAGGATGTGGATGTGTCCGATGGCCCTGTCCCATGGGAGGCGGCAGCGCCACAGGCAGCAGAGACCATCAGTGATCTGGAGACAGCGGGCAGTGAAGAAAGCACCACCGGCGGATTCACATGGGGTGTCTTTTTCAGCGGTGTGATGGTGATCTTTTTCGTGCTGGTGATTTTTGTGCGGTTGCGCATGGTTTTTTTAACCCTGCGCCATCAGAAACGGCAGGCGGGTCAATAGGAGTTCATTGAGAAAAGAAAAGCGTTCTAACCCTGATGTTTAACAAAAAATCGCCTTAGGCGGTTTTTTTTATTCGCACTGATCCATCTCCATTAGGCAGATGAAGCAGCTGCCTTTGCCAGGCTGACTTTCAGCCTGAAGGTCTCCCTGCATCATGCGAGCCAGGTTGCGGGTGATGGAGAGTCCCAGACCGGTGCCCCCATATTGCCGGGTGGTGGCAGTGTCTGCCTGTTCGAAAGGATCAAACAAACGTTGCAGCTCTTGCGGGTTGATGCCAATGCCTGTATCGGTCACCCGCAGCTCCAGGGTAAAGCGGCGGTTATTCAGCGGTGTTGCCTGCACATGGACCTGAACACTACCTTCACGGGTAAATTTCAGGGCATTGCTCACCAGATTGTTCACAATCTGCTTCAGGCGCAGGGTGTCTGCCTCAAGGCATTCGGGAATATCCGGGGCAAGGGTTAGTGAAAGGGTCAGCTTCTTTTCTGCGGCAGTGATCTGAAAAGGTGCCAGGGTATCATTCATAAAAGAAGGCAGGTGGAAGGGGTGGGGGTCCAGCAGTAACTTGCCCGCTTCCATTTTTGACAAATCCAGCAGATCATTGATGAGATGAAGAAGCGATTCGGCTGAGGATTTCAGATGATAGACATACTCTGCTTCCGCCGGGGGAAGATCGGCCAGGTCCAACAGCTGGGAAAAACCAATGATGCCGTTGAGAGGTGACCGCAGCTCGTGGCTCACATTGGCTAGAAAACGGCTTTTGGCCTGGCTGGCAGACTCAGCAGCTTCTTTGGCCTGCACCAGTGCCTCCTCTGCCTGACGACGCCAGGTAATATCCCGGGCGATACCTGCATAGCGCACAACAGCAAGGGCTTCATTGCGAACGGGAATAAAACGTGAAAAAATCCATCTGACTTCACCATTGGGGCGGCAGATGCGGTATTCACGTTCATAAGGATGCTCTATTGGTTGATCGCTGCCGAGGGAAACCAGTGCCCGGTCATCCGGGTGAACGCTCTTTAAAAAGATGGCGGGATCAGCATACAGGGCGTCACAGCTCTGGCCCCAGACCTGTTCGAAAGAGGGGTTGACATAAAGTATTTTTGCCTCGGCGGCTGATTCCAGCCAAAAAACTTCTTCCATATTTTCGGTGATCTGGCGCAGTTTCTCTTCGTTCTCCTGAGTTTGGGCCATGAGCCGGTCCCGTTCCATCACCAGACGGTTGGCTCCCAGTGCGATGGTTTTCAACTCCCGGTAGGGAATTTCAGTCACATCGATTTGAATTGGCTGGGTGGCTGCTTGTGAAAAAAAAGTTGCAAATTCCTGAAGCAGTTGGTCAATGTGGCGAAAGTGGCGGTTGATGATCACACCGGCAGCAGTGATCACTGCCAACACCACCAGCAGCACAGTCAACAGGCTCTCCAGTAAGACCTGGGAAAAACGTTCCATGGTGAGGGTGCCAAAGACATGCACATAGAGGCCGATGAAAAAAACCAGCAATATGGCAGTGAGCAGTAATGGAAGCAGAATAAACCAGCGCAGGACTGCCTGCCGCAGGCTGGAAGATGATTTCTTAGGCATGGGAATTCCCCGTTTCATGTGTTGGGTGAAAGATCACTATTATTGTACATGAAGAAATGGACATGGGCAATTGAGGGATGAGTTGATGATAAGATTATTTACTTTTCTGAGTGGTTGAAAAGAATCAGATGACAGAAATAAAGAAAATAGGGTATGATGACAGTAGTGACGATGATGGGAGGAATGGGCATGGGCAGTTGCGTGGCAGCCATCGGCGCTGCCAATATTGATCTGTTGGGATTTACCGATAAAACCCTTCGCATGCGGGACTCAAACCCGGGCCGCATCGAATCATGTTTGGGAGGAGTGGCCCGTAACATTTCAGAAAACCTGGTACGTCTGGGGATTTCCACCAGTCTCATCACAGCCATCGGGGATGATGCCGGCGGCACCCAGATCCGTGAATCCTGCCGGCAATTGGGGATCGATCTGACATGCAGTCTGGAGGTGGCGGATCATCCTTCATCCACTTATATGGCCATGATGGATGAGCAGGGAGATATGGCCCTGGCCCTTTCGGATATGCGTATTTTGGACCGGCTGACGGTGGACCACCTGAAAACCTGCGAACCGTTGCTGGAAGACGCCGCTGTCATTGTGGCAGATGCCGGGCTGACAACTGAAGCCATGGCGTGGCTGGTGGATCGGTGGCCTGAAAAACGCATTTATCTTGACCCGGTCTCCATTGGGAAGTGCCGGCGAATGGAAATGCTCACGGGCCGGTTCCATTGTATCAAAATGAATCGCCTGGAAGCGGGATACCTGGCCGGGATGATCATCAGCGGCGAAACCGATCTGGAAGAAGCATCCCGGCGCCTGCTCGATAAAGGTGTGAAAAAGCTGTTCATTACCCTGGGAGAGCAGGGGGTGTATTATGCTGATGAAGCACTGCAGGGCATGACACCCGCTTTTCCCCTGAAGCCGGTAAATGCGACAGGTGCAGGGGATGCCTTTACGGCCGCCGTGGTTTATGGTGACCTTCAGGGCTGGTCAATGGAAGCCACTGCAAGGTTTGCAGTGCGGGCGTCGGCAGTGGCCCTTTTAAGCAGGCACACCGTCAGCGAAGACATGTCTGTGGAGACAGTCAATGCCCTTGAAGACGGACTGACAAAGGAGAAGAACTGCTGATAAATGCTACGGGCAGCGAGGGCCACATAAAGCAGCGGCCGAATGCATGAGGGGGCTTTAACTCAATGCAAGCCGGTGTGAAGACAAATAAAATTCGAGAAAAACAGCTGACTCAACAGCTGTTTTCAGGAATGATCAAAGGAGATTGATGAAAATGGAATCGAGTCAACTATTAAAGGACCGGCTGGTCATTGCGCCGGAAGTGAAAGAAGCGCTCCAGCAGGGTAAACCGGTGGTGGCTTTGGAGTCCACCATTATCACCCATGGCATGTCTTATCCCGAAAACATTGAAAGTGCGCAGACTTCTGAAGCGATGATCCGCCAGGAAGGTGCCACGCCGGCCACCATCGCCGTCATAGGTGGAAAAATTCGTGTAGGACTGGACGCGGATGAACTGACCTATATGGGGAAAAACAGCAGTATTCGAAAAGTGAGCCGCCGGGATTTGCCCATGATTTTGGCCAAAGAGCTGGATGGTGCCACCACTGTGGCCACCACCATGATCGGTGCCGGCCTGGCGGGCATTCGGGTATTTGCCACGGGTGGCATTGGCGGGGTTCACCGGGGAGCCTCGGAAACCTTTGATGTTTCTGCAGATCTGATGGAGCTGGCACAAACCCCGGTGGCAGTGGTTTGCGCCGGTGCCAAGTCAATCCTGGATATCGGCCTCACCCTTGAAGTGCTGGAAACTCACGGTGTACCGGTGGTTGGCTATCAAACCCAAGCATTTCCAGGTTTTTATGTGCGGGACAGCGGCTATGGAGTGGACGACTGTGTCGATGATGTGAAGGAAATCGCCCGGGCCATGCAACTGAAATGGCGGTTGGGCTTAAAGGGCGGGATGGTGGTGGCAAACCCCATTCCGGAAGCGTATGAAATGGATCCGGTGCTCATCGGCAAGAGTATCGACGAAGCAGTTGAAGCTGCTGAGGCACAGGGCGTTCGGGGAAAAGAAATCACGCCCTTCATTCTCGCCCGGCTGCACCGGGCCACTGCAGGTAAAAGTCTGGCAGCAAACAAGCAGCTGGTGTACCATAATGCCCGGGTGGCGGCACGGCTGGCGGCAGCCTATGCGTCACTGGAGACGCAGGCTGCCGATTAAAGCAGCCGGTTTGCAGTGAACGCCAATTAAAATGAGCGGAAATTCACAATTATTGGACGAAAACCTTTACAAAAAGAACAAACCCATGGTATAATGTTGACATAAGATAGGACTCCAGCATCAAATATAAAAAAATTGAAGTTGGAGTTGAAGTCGAGTTCCATGGTATAAAAATGGCAAAACCGTCCGAAAGGCGGTGACGCAAAGCCACGAGTCTACGTTCCCAGCCAATGAACCAGGGGAGGGGAATATGATCGTCGGGTTGCCTGCGACTGGTGGCAGTGCCACCAATGACATGAGTCACATCCGGCGACCCGTTTTCACAACGGGTCGCTTTTTGCACACTCACAAGGAAAACCTTTACATGCACACTTCGTTTGCAGATGCTGGTTCCAATACCATCAAAAAGGACATGAGGAGAACTGGATCATGGAAAAATGGACGGTGAAAACAGTTGTGTGTGAGGAGAATATGTGCTTAGCCGAACATTTAATGAACCCTTTTGGCGTGGTGATTGTGCCGGCAGGAACGCCTCTGACACCGGGACTAAAAATAACACTGGCAGCAATGGGGATTGACAGAATTCCCGTTTGTGAAATGGACAGCAAGGAGAACTCATGGAGGAGGAACAGCGCATGAAAAAAGAACGGATTCCCATTGACAAATGTGATGGCAGCATGGTTTTATCAGAAGATCTCTATAATGACGTGGGTTTACTCTTATTAACCAAAGGCACCCGGTTGACCCAGGACAAAGTTTCGGTGCTGGTGCGTCGGGGAGTTACCTGCGTGCCGGTTGAAGTGGAACAACTTCAATCGATGCAAATTGGGGCACAATGACTCGGATTGAGGCTGTTTTCTACAAAAATAACCACGTCGCGCCAAAAACACTTTGAAAAAGAGGATGAAAGAATCGCCAGGAATAACCGTTTTCGGATAATTCCTGTTTTTTTTGCCTTTTTTCTTGGAATACAAACGTTTTCAGAGCAATATTAAAATGAAAACGTTTTCTTCTATTGAAATATCATGTAAAGATGTGTATAATTCTAAACAAGAATCTTTCGAATATTTCGCAACGGTGGTGAAGCAAATGAGTTCCTATCCACAAGAGACGGTCTACTTCATTTCTTACGCCAAACTGCCGGGCGAAATTCCGGCGGCAACCATGCATCGTGTGGTGGGCATTGGACTCATTATCCACCAGGAAACCGGCGAAATTCTGGATGTTTCCTGCACGCTGCTTACCCGGGAAGCCCGTGAGTTTCTAAAATCAGTGCTGCAGGGTCATAATGTTCACGAAGAGGAATCAGAAGCCATTGTGGAACTGATTCGAAGCCGTTACCATGGATTGGCGCAAAAAGCTGTCTGTGTGGCCGTCAAAGGTTCCATTGAGCGGTACTTTCAGTGGAAAAATTCCGGGCAGTCCACAGAACCGGTATTAAACGACAAAGAATCCTGAAAGAAGAACTGAATAAGATCGCCTGATCTGCTGCTTTGCTGACATCCATGATGATCACCCCATCATGGAAAAGTGAGTGAAATCCAGTAATACAGGATCTGGTTTACGCTGTTGTCACCCTTTTTCAATGGGCAGCAGCCACCGGAACCTGTTCTGCTGGATTTTTTGTCGTCTTTATGAATCTTTTTCATGGTTAGACGAAGCATCAGAAAGGGGGAAAATGCATGAGTCAGAACAAAGCGCCAAAGAACCATGTGTTTTATCGAAACCAGAACTGGAAGTATCCCCGAATTGAACGGGGAGAAGGTGTATACCTTGTGGGTGAGGATGGCAGGCGGTATATTGATGCCTGTTCCGGATCTGCCGTCGCCAATATTGGCCACGGCAACAAAGAAGTGGCAGCCTTCGCCAAAGAACAAATGGAGCGGGTGGCCTTTACTCATCTGTCCCGGTGGACGGTGGACACCATTGAAAAATGTGCTGAAAAAGTGTGCCAATGGACGCCGGGAGACTTGAACCACGTCTATTTTGTCTCCGGCGGTTCAGAATCGACAGAGACCGCCATTAAAATGGCCCGGCAGTACTTTGTGGAGCGGGATGGCAAAGACAGTCCCAAATGGAAGGTGATCACCAAATGGAACTCCTTCCATGGCAATACCCTGGGTGCCCTTTCCATGACGGGTATTCCGGGACGCCGGCAGATTTATGAGCCCATGCTCATTGATTTTCCCAAGATTCCTCAATTTTACCATTACCGCAATCCCTGGAATGCAGCCACCCTGGAAGAAACCAGCCGGCTGGCAGCCCAGGCGCTGGAAACAGAAATTCTGAAGCAAGGTGCGGCATCTGTTGCTGCCTTTATTACAGAACCTGTGGTGGGGTCGGCCATACCGGGAGTTCATCCTGACAAAATTTATTTTGATATGGTGCGTGAGATCTGCACCAAATACGATGTGCTCCTCATTATGGATGAGGTAATGGCGGGTTTTGGCCGTACGGGAAAACATTTTGCCTCCGACCACTACCAGGTGGTGCCTGACATCATCACCTGCGCCAAGGGCATGAGCTCAGGCTATACACCAATTGGAGCCGCCGTCTGCAACGAAGAGATATTTGACACCATCATGGTGAAAGGTTCCGGTAATTTTATTCATGGCCATACCTACGCCAGCAACCCCCTTTCCTGCGGGATCGCCTGGAAGGTGCTGGAGATCATTGAACGGGAAGGCTACGTGGCCAATGCTGCCCTACAGGGTGCATATTTTGGGGAACGCCTCGAAGAGCTGTACCGGTACCCCATAGTGGGAGATATCCGGGGCAAAGGACTGATGATGGGAATTGAATTTGTGAAAGAAAAAACAAGCAAAGAACCCTTCGACACTGCAGCCAATTGCAAAGGAAAGTTCACACTCAATTGCCTGGATGCGGGACTGGTTCCCTATCCCGGTGGTGGATCGGTGGATGGCAGCCGGGGCGACGATACCCTGCTGGCACCGCCCATTACCATCACCAGGGAAGAGGTGGATGAGTTGATGGAAGGTCTGCACACAGCCATTGCCAAGACCTGTGAAGAACTTCTCTAAAGGGAGACAGTCATCAGGGAGTATGGACTAGGGTTGACGGCCTCTCATTTCATCATCGCCAGTCATTACGCGCCACAAGGCACGTCATCTGAAGCGAGTGAACCGACAATTGAAGCAAGTGAATGGAGGAGAATTCTGAATGGATAAATTGATTATCACCATTGCCCCCACGGGAAATGTGCCGACAAAAGAGCTGAATCCCACCACGCCGGTGACGCCGGCTGAAATAGTGGCAGATCTGAAGGCCTGTGAGGCCATGGGAGCCGCCATTGCCCATATTCATGTGAGAGACGAAGAACAGCGCCCCACCTGCGACCGGTCGATTTTCGCGGAAGTACTGGATATCATGAAAAAAGAAAATGTCTCTCTTATTCGGCAGGTATCCACGGGAGCCAGGGGCGGCGGTAACACAGCCCAGTGGCGCAGCCAGATGCTGGATCTCAATGTGGAAATGGCCAGTCTGTCCACCGGTTCATCCAACTTTCCCAATGGGGTGAATGCCAACCCGCCGGAACTGATTGAGCATCTCATAAATAAAATGACGGCCCATAACGTGAAACCGGAGATTGAAGCCTTTGACGTGGCCATGATTGATAACGCCACGTATTTGATGAAAAAAGGGGTTCTGAAGGCCCCCCTTCATTTCAATCTGGTGATGAACGTTCCTGGTTCCATTGCAGGAACCCCCAAAAATCTCATGCATATGATTGAAAGCCTTCCACAGGGATCCACCTTCAGCGTGATGGGGGTGGGAAGAGCCCAGGTGCAGATGCTGGCCCTGTCCATTGCCATGGGAGGCCACGTACGCACCGGCCTTGAAGATGTGCTGGTGATGCCGGATAAAACGCCCGCCAGTAACCGGCTGTTGATGCAGCAGGTGGTGAACATCGCCAAAGCGCTGGGAAGAGAAATCGCCACACCGGATGAAGCCCGGCAGATACTGGGGTTGATCTGATCAGCCAGGCAGTCCGGCGGCAGCCCATGATATTCAACGTGGATCAAAGACTTTTGGATGGTGCTACACAACTGTCTGAGAAGTCATGATCATAGAAAGGAAGCAGCAACACAAGCAGCCAGGTAAGAGAACCATCAGTCAGGAAAATGAAAAGGGGGATTTTATGAAAAAGCGACAAATGAGTTTGTTATTGGCCCTGGTATTGGTAGTCAGCCTGATGTTGGCGGGCTGTGGCGGCGGCGGAGCCTCTGAACCGGCACCGGCACCTGAAAACGGTGAAGAAACACCGGCCCCGGCCCCGGCAGCTTCCGCCGGCTCTCAGGAACTACTTTTCGCCACCGGCGGAACAGCGGGCACTTACTACCCATTGGGTGGTGCCATTGCAGCCATGTGGAACGACAACATTGACAATGTGAACGTCACCATTCAGCCTTCAGGCGCTTCTGTGGAAAACCTGCGCTTGCTGAATACCCGGGATGCCGACATTGTGATGGCCATGAACAATATCGCCGAAGATGCATGGCTGGGGCAGGGCTCCTTTGACGGTACCGCCGTTCAGGGATTCCGGGCTGTGGGCGTCATATATCCTGAAATCATTCAGGGTGTTGGTCTGGTGGAAAGCGGCGTGCTTACCATGAATGACCAAATCGGTAAAACTGTTGCAGGCGGCCCTCCGGGAAGCGGAACTGCTGCCACCACACCCCATATTTTCGAGGCTTATGGTATTGGTGAAGGGGACATGACCGTTGTGAACGACACCTTTGGTGATGCGGTTGATAAAATGAAAGACGGCCATGTGGATGCTGCCTGGAACGTACTGGGAGCACCGGCTTCAGCCATCGTTGATCTGCTGACGGTACGCGAAGTGGCCTTCCTGGAAATCACCGGTGACGAACTGGAAGCCCTGCAGGATTCTTTCCCGCTGATCGCTCCCTGGGTGATTCCTGCCGGTACTTACAGCTATCGGGGCACCGACTATCCTGACATCCACACCATCGCCCTGCAGGCGGTTCTCTACGTACGGGATGACATGGATGAAGAAACAGTTTACAACCTGGTTAAGTACATGTATGAAGAAACCGACGCCATCACCCGTTCACACCAAACCGGCAGCCAGATTTTGCTGGAAAATGCCCTTAACGGTATTACCACAGAGTTTCACCCGGGTGCTGTGCGCTACTATGAAGAACAGGGTATGATGTAACCGGAAAAACAGCTTTGATGCAGTCTGGAAAACGCGATTCTGAAGATATTGCCGGGCGGCAGCGCCGCCCGGTAGTATTTACATGTGACACCCCTTTCAATGATCAAAAAAGGGGAAGCGGTGAAGGGACCATCCATCGAATGAAGGACCCCGTAAAAAGCATAAGAGGCATAAAAAGTATAAATAGCGTAAAAAGCAGTGGAAAACAGCGTCAGGAAAGTCTGTCGGTCAATGAATCGGCTGGAATGCCTGAATGCATGGTTGATAACAGACGCAAGATGAAGTGTTTTAAGCCGTTGGGGTTCCTGACGGCAGGACTGGCGTTGGTGTTGCTGTATCTGTATTGGATGCCGGTGACGGTGCTGCAGATTTATGAAGAAGAGTGGCAGCCATCATCCATCACACGCCTGGCACAGTATCCCATTGAAAAGGGTGAAACCTTTACCATTATCTGGACTCATTCCGTCACCCGACAGCCGGTGACAGAAGTCTACCGGCTCAATGACGATCTGACCATTGGCATTGAGGAAATGCTTTTTAACGAGCATGGCCCCAACCTGCCATCCGGGCCGGAGGGCAGCACTCTGTGGGAAATCAAGAACGGCATGTTTCGAGTTTATAACTATGATATGGTCTTTGAAGCGTTGCCGGTACGCATCGGCCAAATGGTGGCTGATCATACACTGGTGATTCGTCATAAGACCATCCCCCTTCAGGAACTGTCGCGTCCGGGAGGCTTCATCACCATTCATCCGCAACAGACCAATGCATTACAGTATTTGTTTGAGGAGGGAAGACTGTGGCTGATAACGAAAATAAGCAAGGAAACCGCATAGAGGAATCTCAGACAGAAGAACCAACGGTGGAATCTCTCATTGCGGGAGGAATAGACGAAGCCAAGCAGGAAGAAATCAAGGCAAAGTTCGACCGGGAGTTTGCCTACCGCCGTCTCGCCGGCATTCTCAGCAAGATCATCACCGTGGTGGCCATCACCTGGTCCTGCATTCAGTTGTACACAGCGGCCTTCGGAGTGTACCCCACCACCATTCAGCGGGGTCAGCACGTGGGCTTTGCCCTGTTTCTGGTATTTATTCTTTACCCCATGAGAAAAGCCATTAAGGGAGACAAGGTTCCCTGGTACGATTACATATTTGCCGCCGCTGGTGCCTATGTCGCCTTTTATCATATCCTGAACTACCGGGATATCATTCATCGTGCAGGTGCCTATACCCAGTTGGACATCATCGTGTCCATCGTCGCAGTGCTGCTGGTGTTGGAAGCTACCCGAAGAATCGCGGGACCGGTGCTGGTGACGGTAGCCTCCATTTTTTTACTATATGCATACCTGGGGCCCATGTTTCCCGGGTTCTTATCCCACCGGGGGTACAGTATTCAACGAATTGCCACGTATATGTGGATGTCCACAGAAGCCATTTTAGGGATTCCCATCGGGGTATCCTCCACCTTTATCTTTCTCTTTCTTGTTTTTGCCACCTACTTGAAAAAAACAGGCATTGGCGACTGGCTGACTGATCTGGCCATGGGGGTTGCCGGTGGCTCCACGGGTGGCCCCGCGAAAGCGGCGGTCATTGCCAGTGCCAGTCAGGGTACCATCTCCGGCAGTTCAGTTGCCAATACCGTTGGCACCGGCTCTGTCACCATACCGCTGATGAAAAGCATTGGCTACCGGCCTGAATTTGCCGCCGCAACAGAAGCTGCCGCCTCCACTGGTGGTCAGCTGATGCCGCCGGTGATGGGAGCCGCTGCCTTCATCATGACAGAATTCACCGGTCTGCCCTATGTCACCATTGCCCTGTCGGCAGCCATTCCTGCATTTCTTTACTTTACCGGTGTGTTCATGATGGTTCACCAGGAAGCCAAAAAAACAGGACTGAAGGGGCTTTCCCGGGATCAGCTTCCCAACCCCTTTCGCCTCATCAAAGAAAAATGGTTTCTGGCACTGCCCATCTTTGTCATTGTCTACCTGCTGGTATCGGGACGCACCCCCATGCGGGCGGCCCTCTTTGCCATTATTTCCGCCATTGCCGTCTCCTTTATTCGAAGAGATACCCGAATGAAGCTGATTGAAATTGTGGAAGGACTGGAAGAAGGCGCCCGGTCTGCTCTGCCGGTGGTCATGGCCTGCGCCACCGCCGGAATCATTGTGGGGATTGTCACCCTCACCGGCCTGGGAGTCAAATTTTCAACGGGAATATTGCTTCTTTCCGGCGGAAACATCTATCTGGCCATGATGTTCACCATGTTTGCCTCCATTATTCTGGGCATGGGCATGCCCACCACCGCCAACTACATCGTTCAGGCCACCATTGCCGCACCGGTACTGGTGGAGCTGGGGATTCCGGTGATTGCCGCCCATCTCTTTGTGTTTTATTTTGGGATTATTGCCGATATCACACCTCCGGTGGCCCTGGCCGCCTTCGCCGGTTCCGGCATTGCCGGTTCCAACCCCTTCAAAACCGGCGTTGAAGCCTCCAAACTGGCCTTTGCCGCCTATCTGGTGCCCTACATGTTCGCCATGCATCCCGAGCTGGTACTGGTGGACTGGGCGCCCGCTTCCCTGGCCTTCTCCCTTGCCACTGCCCTTATTGGCATGTACGCCATCGCCATGGGTGTCAGCGGATTTGCCAATGAACGCATTGGGCCACTGACCCGGCTGCTGCTGGCAGCCGGCGGTCTGATGCTCATCGATCCCCGCATGGTCACCAATGTGGGAGGAATTGCAATTGTGGTGGTGGTGTATGGCTTGCTGTACCTGCGCAATAAAAAACGCAATGCAGCCGCCTCCGCTTCATCATAACCATCATCATCATAACCATCATCAGCACCCAGAATTGCTTTCGACACTCAAAACAATCGTGAAGAGCAACACCCGGCAGCCTTAAACGGGCATTTGCCGGGTGTTTTTTGGGAGAGATGCTTTTTTGATTTAAAGAGAACGATCACTGGGTTGCTGCGAATGATGTAATCATCATCATGCGCGGTGGATGAGGTGATATGAATTATGACCAGATCTTAATAGTTACTACTTTATTTTTGCATTCAAATCTGATACAATGAATCTATCGCGGCAACAGGCCGAAGAAATGAATTGAAGATAAGGAGTCGATGACATGAAAATACCGCCATTGACCATTGGCGATCTCACTGTTCCGGTACCAATCATTCAGGGCGGCATGGGAGTGGGCGTGTCCCTTTCCAGGCTGGCGGCGGCTGTGGCTAACGCCGGTGGTGTGGGCGTCATGGCCGGCGTTCAAATGGGCTTTGACGAGCCCGATTTTGCCACCAACAGTCAGGCAGCCAATGAACGGGCCTTGCGGCGGCATATTCGCACCGCCAGAGAGCTGAGCCCCCAGGGAGTCATTGGCATCAACGTCATGACAGCTATCAACCATTATCGGGAAACAGTGAAGGCCGCTGTGGAAGAAAAAATTGACCTGATTATTTCTGGTGCAGGGCTCCCGTCAGAACTGCCTGGCCTGGTAAAGGGGTCGGCCACCAAAATTGCTCCCATTGTTTCTTCCGGCAAAGCCGCTGCCCTCATTGCCAAAATGTGGGATCGAAAGCACGGCGTTGCACCAGATTTGGTGATTGTGGAAGGACCTGAAGCTGGCGGTCACCTGGGATTCTCCCGGGAAGAGCTGACGCAGACACCGCCCATCAAGCTGGAAACCCTGGTGCGGGATGTGTTGGAAGCCATGAAAGCCACCGAAGAAAAATACCGCAAAAAAATACCGGTGATTGCCGCCGGAGGCATCTTCAATGGGGCCGACATTGCCCGGTTCTTAAAGATGGGGGCTGCCGGTGTTCAAATGGGAACCCGCTTTGTGGCCACCGAAGAATGTGATGCCCATCCCAGCTTCAAAGAAGCCTACGTGAAATCTGTCAAAGAAACCATTGATCTGGTGTTGAGCCCCGTGGGAATGCCTGGTCGGGCAGTGATCAACGCCTTCATGGAAAAAACCCGTCAGGTGCGGGTGCCGGCAGAGCGGTGTTCCAATTGCCTGAAGCCCTGTAATCCTGCCGAAACCCCCTATTGCATCTCCGATGCCCTCATACGGGCAGTGCAGGGAAACCTGGAAGAAGGCCTGATTTTCACCGGCAGCAATGCCTGGCGCATTGAGGGCATCACCACGGTGAAAGCACTGATGAACACGTTGATTTCAGAAACAGAATCGGCATTAGCCATGGAATAAGGCGCCTGAAAAGGCGCTTTTTTTCTTGGGGTGCATCCGTTCACTTCAAGGGGGCGTAGCAAGCATTTACTTATATACCATGACCGACATCGTTTTAAAAATAACATAGAGTTCAACATCTTTATCAATGTGTAGCTTCACCAGAGATTTTCTGGTAATGAGGGCATTGATGGGTATGCCGATGTCCACTGTGACCAATACTCGGGTATCAACATTCTCTATGTCTGTGACAATGCCTTTGTGCATGTTCCTGGCGCTACTGACAAAGGTGCCCCTGCTGAGGATCACGTGCTCTGGCCGGATGGAAACATTCACTTGTCCCTGATGATGGGTTTCCACGTACAGGTTGACGGGGCCCACCGTTGCATAGGTTTCGTCTTCCTCTCGGTACAAGGTGGCTTCGAAGATGTTATCATAGCCTTTGGCCTTTAGCAGGTACACATCATATTGAGTCTGAGAAATCCGGATATGCCGGCCTACCCGGTGGGCCTCCAGATTCCCTCGTTTGATCATTTCATAGACGGTGCCCTTGGTAATTTTCAGCTTTTGTGCAATTTCTTCCGGTGTGAACAGAACATCTTCTTGCAATTGCCTCACCCGCCTTGTCTCTTTTTATGGTGCTCACCGTAATGATATCAACTATATCTTATCACAGGATGTCCGGGATGGTAACAAAAAAAGGCGAGGAATGGAGATCGAATGTAGACGGCTGAGTTGAGTTATGTTACAATTGTTTTAAAACTATTTAGATCTGTTTAGTTTGTTTTGGCTTGGTTTAGTTTGATTTAGTTAGGTTTACAATTGTTGCAAACATCGAACTTGGCAGAGCCAACAAAAGCACACATCTGAAAGAGGAGGAAAAACATGAAAAGAAGCATGCGTTTTCTGGGATTAATCCTTGGCTTGGCAATGATACTCACTGGTTGTGGTCAAAGCGCTTCTCAGGAGGAAGAATCCGTGATCACTCTCGCAGCGGCAGCCAGCTTGAAGAACTGTCTGGATGGTGAACTCATTCCTATGTTCAGGGAGCAATACCCGGAAATACAGGTGGAGGCCACCTACGACAGCTCCGGAAAACTACAGGCGCAAATTGAAGAAGGGGCACCCATCAATGTGTTTATATCTGCGGCCATGAAGCAGATGGAGGCACTAGATGAAAAAGAACTAATAATTAAGGACAGCATCAAGGCCCTTTTAGAAAATAAAATTGTACTAATTGTACCGGCCGACAGTGACACTTTCATTGAGACCTTCGAAGAGATCGTTAAAATGGAACGGATTGCGGTAGGTGACCCGGACAGCGTACCGGCAGGCCAGTATGCCAAAGAGGCCTTAATCAACCTGAACTTGTGGGAAATAGTGGAATCCAAAGCCAGTCTGGGAACCAATGTCACCGAAGTGCTGAACTGGGTGGCTGAAGGTAGTGCCGATGCTGGTATTGTATATTCAACTGACGCAGCTTTTACAGATAAGGTAAAGGTAGTGGCGGAGGCACCGGCAGAATCGGTAGCACAAATCATTTACCCTGTGGGTATTGTAAAATCCACAGAAGGAGAAGAAGCGGCAAGAAAATTCATTGTCTTTCTGGAAACAGAGGAAGCTAAAGCGGTGTTTGAATCTTACGGATTTACGGCAAACCAATAGGAGCAGTTAACATGCAGCTTTCGCCCATTCTTATTTCACTGAAAACGGCTTCTGTGGCCATCTTTTTCACTTTTTTGCTGGGGCTTTTTGCTGCACAGTGGGTTGTGAAGATTCAATCAAAAAAGGTGAAGATGATTATGGATGGAATTTTAACCTTGCCGCTGGTGCTGCCGCCAACAGTGGTGGGCTTTTTCCTTCTCTTTGTTTTTGGCGTCAACCGTCCTCTTGGCAGGTTTCTGCTCCATTATTTAGGAGTGAGAATTATTTTTTCCTGGCCGGCCACCGTTATTGCAGCAGTGGTGGTCTCTTTTCCCCTCATGTACCGCTCTGCCAGGGGCGCATTTGAACAGGTAGATCAAAACTTGATCATGGCGGCCAGAACCTTGAGACTGTCTGAACGCCAGGTTTTTTGGCGCATCCTCATGCCCCAGGCTTTGCCCGGGGTTGTGGGAGGCGGGATTTTGGCCTTTGCCAGAGGCTTGGGCGAATTTGGAGCTACCGCCATGATTGCCGGCAACATTGAAAACCGAACCAGAACACTGCCCATGGCCATCTATTCTGAAGTGGCAGCAGGGAACATGGACACTGCCGGCTATTATGTGATTATTGTGTTGACCATCTCTTTCCTGGTGGTGGTGCTCACCAACTACGTGTCCATCAAAGAAGGAAACCATGAAAAGTGAGGAAATAGTATGAGTTTGATGGTGGATATTGAGAAGAAAGTGAAGGGCTTTCACCTGAAAGTGTCCTTGGAAACGGAGGGAGACTACCTGGGGATCCTGGGAGCTTCCGGCAGTGGCAAAAGCATGACTCTCAGGTGCATTGCCGGCATCGAAACTCCGGACAGGGGGCGGATTATTCTCAACGACAAGGTTCTTTTTGACGCGGACACCAACATCAACTTGATGCCCCAACAGCGAAACACCGGCTACCTGTTTCAAAACTATGCCCTGTTTCCCCACATGACCGTGGAAGAAAACATCGGCATCGGTTTGCGTCTGCCGGAAAAAAACCGAAATGAGCAAGTGGGAAGCATGATGGAAGCTTTTCAGTTGCAAGGTTTGGGAAAGAAGTTTCCGGGGCAGCTCTCCGGAGGCCAGCAGCAACGGGTGGCCTTGGCCAGGTGTCTTGTTTACAAACCGGATATACTCATGCTGGACGAACCTTTTTCTGCTCTGGACGCTCATTTGAAGGAGCAGCTTCAGGAGGGCGTGCGAAAACTATTGAAACTGTATGATGGGGATGTGCTGATGGTGACACATAGTCGGGAAGAAGTGTACAGCTTCTGTCAAAAGTTAGTGGTGTTTGAAGAGGGAGTGTCCATTCTATACGGGGACACGAAAGCTATTTTTAAGCGGCCCAAGTACCACGCCGTTGCCAGGCTGACCAGTTGTAAAAATATCTCTCCCTGTTACAGGGTGTCTGACCACCAGGTTTACGCAATGAACTGGGATCTGGTGCTGACGTCAGCAGACCCTGTCACATCGGCTGTCAAATATGTAGGTGTTCGAGCTCACGACCTTCACCTGGTCAATGAAAGGCGGGTGGCAAATCGGGATAACCTGATTCGGTGGAACATGAACAAAGTGATCGAAGATGTCTTTGAATACCATGTGTACCTGGATAAGGGGGATGCAGGGAAAGCAAAGGCTGATGCAATCCTGTTGTGCAAAGTGGCTAAAGAAAAATGGAATCAACGAGCTTTAGGGGAGGAAGTGATGGTCAATATTCCCCGGGAAGCTGTCTTGTTATTAGAGTAATGTGAAAGAATTTGGTTTCATAAAATGAAAAATGCCAGAAGTGTTGATTGAAAACGAACCTGGCATTTTCAGTGGTTCTTGGTGATCTCCAAAAAGACTGAACATTCAACCGACGGTGATTGACATGATCATTTATCTGAGTTATCATTTAATGTAACAATTTCATTGAGTAACTCCGAGCTTTAGGACCTACAACACGTGTCACGGTCTTGAAGCCTGAAGGGTATTGTTGGAAACGGCAGTGCCTCCCGGTGCGGAAAGGAGGATGAGTCGGAGATGTTGATTTGTATCGTGTCTTTGATCGGAACGCTCGTTTAGTGTGAGTGACAAAACTCCCTTGCATCGAAGGAGTTTTTTTTATTGCGTCGTATCTTCTTGTGCATTGCCTTTGTCCTTTGATTTGCAGGTGAAGGGGCAGAATACGTGGAAATGGTCTGTGGCGGAACGGTGCAGGTAATCATCAAGTTCTAAATTCTGTCAGTTAATTAATCTATTGAGTTTAAATACGATCAATAATCGAACGTTCGATTTTTGATCGCTCAAATTTCGAACGTTCCTAACACTTGAATCTCGCGAACACGTTGGAATTACTCACATAAAATGTTGGCACACTATTTGCAACATTTTGCAGATATTCCATGAAAAGGAGGTTCAAAGATGCTTAAGAAAAAAGTGTTTGTGAACGGAGTGCAGAGAAGTGTTGTTGTTGACCCGGAGGCGACGTTAGCGCAGCTGCTAAGAAAGCAAATGTGTTTGACAGGAACGAAGGTGGGATGTGGGATTGGCGAATGTGGAAGTTGTTCAGTGATCATGGATGGCAAAGTTGTCAGATCCTGCATTATCAAAATGAAAAAAGTTCCCGATGACGCTAAAATCATCACCATCGAAGGAGTGGGGACCCATGATCATCTGCATCCTCTGCAGCTTGCCTGGATGATTCATGGCGGCGCACAGTGCGGCTTCTGTACACCAGGATTCATCGTATCGGCCAAAGCACTTCTTGAGGAAAATGCTACCCCTACTCGGGAAGATATCCGAAACTGGTTCCATAAGCATAAAAACATCTGTCGTTGTACTGGGTATAAGCAGTTGGTGGATGCAGTCATGGATGCAGCAAAAATGATGCGAGGTGAAATTAGAAAGGAAGATTTGTGGTTTGAGTTAAAAGACGGCGACAGTCTGCTGGGTTCTTCAGCGGTGCGTCCATCAGCCATTGCGAAGGTTACCGGTACATGGGATTACGGCGCAGATCTAGGGCTGAAGCTTCCGGAAAACACCTTGCATATCAAGCTGGTACAAGCAACAGTTTCACATGCGAATATCCTCTCGATTGATACATCAGAGGCTGAAAAAATGCCAGGTGTTTTCAAAGTCATCACTTGGAAAGATGTGCCCGGTACCAATAGAATTAATGGCCTGGCATTCCCGCAAAACAAAGGTGACGGAAAAGAAAGACCCATTCTTAATGATAAAAAAGTTTTTCAGTTTGGCGATGCAATCGCCATGGTGCTTGCTGATACACCAACACAAGCTGAAGAAGCTGCAAAAACCGTTAAGATTGAGTTGGAAGAATTGCCAGCCTACATGAGTGCGCCTGAAGCCATGGCGGAGGATGCAATCGAAATTCATCCAGGAACGCCGAATGTGTATTTTTCAACGCAGCGAGTGAAGGGTGAGGAGACAGCCCCATTAATGGACAGCCTTCCCTATGTAATTGAAGATGATTTTTATGTGGGTAGACAGCCGCACCTTGTGTTGGAACCTGATGTCGGATTTGCCTATATCGATGAAAAAGGCGTCTTAAATGTACACTCCAAAAGTATTGCCATGCACTTTCACCACTTGATGACAGCAGAAGGCATTGGAGTTGCTCCAGAGAAGTTTGTGATTGTACAGAATCCCACAGGTGCAACCTTCGGGTATAAATTCAGTCCTACAAATGAAGCGCTGCTTGGTGTTGCAGCCCTTGTGGCCCAAAGACCGGTCTTTCTGGAATTTAACATGTATCAACAGATCACTTATACCGGAAAACGTTCGCCCTTCTTTATTAATCTGAAGCTTGGAGCAGATAAAAATGGCAAACTGGTGGCCATGGAATCTGACTACTCCATCGACCACGGTCCCTACTGCGAGTTTGGCGACCTGCTTGCCATGAGAGGCACCCAGTTTATTGGTGCGGGTTACAACATCCCCAATATCCGCGGGGAAGGCAGAACTGTTGCCACCAACCATGCCTGGGGTTCAGCGTTTAGATCTTACGGATCTCCCCAGAGCTTATTCGCGTCAGAAACCCTGGTGGATATGCTGGCTGAAAAAATAGGGATGGATCCCCTGGAATTTAGATATTTGAATGTCTATCGCGAAGGTTCCACAACGCCAACGGGCTGTGCTCCTGATGTTATTGCCTTCCCGCAAGCTATTGATACGCTCCGACCACTTTACAAAGAAGCGAAGGAACGGGCAAAAGCCAAGAATGATAAGGGCGGAGACATCAAGTATGGAATCGGGGTATCGTTGAATATGTACGGCTGCGGTCTTGACGGGGCTGATGCTTCAGAAGCATGGGTAGAGCTGACGCCAGAAGGAGTCACCGTGGGGAACACCTGGGAAGACCATGGTCAGGGAGCTGATATGGGAACCTTAACCTTCGCACATGAAGCTTTGCGGCCAATAGGTATCAAACCAGATCAAATCAAACTGGTCATGAATGACATGGAGTTCACACCAAACAGCGGACCATCAGGCGGCAGTCGCCAAAATGTGGTTACCGGTAATGCCATCAAGGCGGGATGCCAAAACCTGCTGGCTGCGATGAAAAAACCGGAGGGTACCTATAGAACCTATGATGAGATGGTCGCAGAAAACCTGCCCCTCAGGTATGAAGGGAAATGGTCTGCACCGAATACAGCATGCGATGTGGCAACCGGGCAGGGAGATCCTTTCTCAACCTATATGTATGGCGTGCTATTAGCCGAAGTGGCGGTGGACACAACAACGGGCAAAACAAAGGTTGAAAAACTGACAATGGTATCGGATTGCGGAACCATTACCAACAAGCTGGTTCTGGAAGGGCAAATCTATGGTGGCCTTGTTCAGGGAATCGGTCTGGCGCTGAGTGAGGATTTTGAAGACCTGAAAAAACATACCACTCTAACGGGCTGTGGAATTCCTCAGACCAAAGATGCGCCAGATGATATGGTCATCATTCATCAGGAGACTCCAAGACCCAATGGTCCATATGGGGCATCTGGAGCTGGCGAAATGCCACTATCAGCACCTCATGCAGCCATCGCCAATGCCATCTACAATGCCTGCAGTGTACGTATCAAGCGATTACCTGCATATCCGGAAAAGGTACTTGCTGGTTTAAAGGAACTGAATCAATAAGCTGTGATTAAGGGCATGAGCACACTAAAGGTTGTTTAAAAATATGGAATTGAGAATGTACTTTTGCTTGCTGAGAAGCAAAGAAAGTTCTCAATTCCTCTTTTTAAATAGGAGGCGAAGTTCATGGATTTAGAAAAACTGCTGGAAACAGGAGAGCGATGTATTCATAATGAACCACCGGCCTGTATGGCGGGCTGTCCGGTTCATTTGGATGTCATCGCTTTCATGACAGAAATCGAAAACGGAGACTTTAAAAAAGCCTACAAACTCATGGAAAATAGGATTCCATTTGCACGAATAATCGGGATGATTTGTGATCACCCATGCGAAAACCTTTGTGTCAGAGGGGAGATTGACAGTGCGGTGAGCATATCAGATCTTGAAAAAGCTGCCATACGCCATGGATACACTGCCTCCAAACGTTTATTGGCACTGCCGAAGACAAAGGGCAAGGTAGCCATTGTGGGAGGCGGTATCGGCGGAATGACCGCAGCCTATGAGTTGGATAAAAAAGGATACCAAGTAACGCTTTATGAAAAACAGGAAAGATTAGGTGGGCGCATTTGGTCTTATGAAGGGCACGAACTGGTGAAGGAAGTTATCGAAGAAGAGCTTCAGATAATGATGAAACTGAATATTCGGGTGAAACTAAACACTGCTATTAATCAACAAAATTTGGAAGACATCATTCAGGACTATGATGCAGTGTTCCTGGGGACGGGTTCATGGGAGAAAAAAATGCAGATCAATCCGGTTACCTTTCAGGTGGAAAACACGTCATTGTTTGCCGGCGGGGAACTTGAGGACAATCGGCGGTCGATGATTTATGCTGCCAGCTCGGGAAAAAGAGCAGCCATATCGATTGATAGATACATCCGAAAAGTTTCACTTACAGCATCGAGGGAAAGGGAAGGGGCTTTTGTTACGCCTTTGAAACTTAAGACAGAAGAGGTCGAAGTGGTGAATAGAGTGAATAAAACAATGGATGTGTATACGGGAATCGAAGCTGTTGATGAAGCGGCCAGGTGCTTGAAATGCCAGTGCATCGAGTGTATTAAGCCCTGCAGCCATATGAAACGGTTTAATGTTTCGCCAGATGCCTATGCGAGGCAGATCAATCACAATGAGCGAATTATTCTGGGAACCCACTATGCCAATAAAATGATTAACGCCTGTACGCTTTGTGGATTATGCAAGGAACAGTGTTTTTTGGATATCAGCATGAAAGACGTCATACAGGAAACCAGAGAAAGTATGGTAGAGAAAAATAAAATGCCTGTGTCTGCCCATGATTTCGCATTGAAGGACATGAAATTCAGTAATAGTCATCGGTTTTCAATGTTTCGAAAACAACCAAGCAAAGAACAGTCAAAAGATTCCTTCTATTATCCGTTGATTTCCTATTCGAAATATGTGCAGGGCCTCTACAGAGGTACTGGTAAAACAGCTTATCTCTTTTATCCGGGATGCCAGTTGCCGGCGTCACATCCTGATAAAATTGGAGAAATATACAAATATCTAGTAGCACACATGTGGGAGGATGTGGGCATTTATTTGGGGTGTTGCGGTGCTCCGGCAGCCTGGGCAGGCAGGCAGGAGTTGATGGATGAAACCATTCAGTACATCAAAGAGACTTGGGCAGAAATGGATCATCCCACCTTTATACTGGCTTGCCCAAGTTGCTGCAGCATATTTAAAAAACATCTGCCAGAAATCAATTACATCTCACTTTGGGAAGTGTTTGATAAGCACGGGCTTCCCAACAATGACAGGATCACCCATGAACATACACTCAATATACATGATGCCTGCGCCACAAGATATGATCAACGTATCCACCAGAGTATCCGAAAGATTGTCACCTCATTGGGGTACGATATCCAGGAATTAAAGTATCAACAGGATAAAACGAAGTGTTGTGGGTATGGCGGTCTGGTTTATTATGCCAACCGGGAACAAGCAAAAGACTTTATTGATGACAGAATTGATGAAAGCACTAATGACCTGCTGGTGTATTGTGCCATGTGCAAAGATTTATTCGTTAGCAGTGGTAAAAGAACCTATCATATTTTGGACTTGATTTATGGGACGGATCAGGAAGATGCTGGCATGAAAAAAATGCCAACACTGTCCCAGCGTCATCAAAACAGAGCAAACGTCAAACGCTGGCTTCTAAAGGAGATTTGGGGTGAAGAGGAGAAAATGGATCATACAAAAGCACGGAATTATGAACTAGTGATTTCGGAAGAAGTGATTGAACTCATGGAAGACAGATATATCCTATTTGAAGATATTGAGAAAGTGATTGACAGTGCGCGAATAAACAAAGAGCGCTTCCATAATCCGGCAGACAATAGCTATCTGGCAAGACTGCGACTGGAAAATGTCACCTACTGGGTAAGGTATGAAGAAAGCGGGGGAAAAATTGTTGTCAACCGTGTATACAGCCACAGAATGGAAGTTGTGGAGGGATGATCATGAATGAACAAAACAATCAAAAAGAAGATGGAGAACAAAAAGAGCATGATCATCAATGGATGTGTGATAAATGTCATGAGAAGCTGGAAATGAGCAAAGTAAGGGTGCGCTATCTTGACGGCAATTTCGAGGTGGATCTTTTGAGATGTCCAACCTGCCGAATGGTCTTCATTGGTGAAGAGCTTGCTCTTGGAAAAATGCTGGAAATTGAAAAGGGACTGGAGGATAAGTAAGTGAAGTGCTGTAATGTCTACGAGAATGATGCGATGAAAGAAGCGATGGGCGAAACACTGCGTCCGGGAGGGTTCAGCCTGACAGAAAAAGGAGTTGTGTTTTGTGGGTTTTCTGCGAAAGATTCAATTCTAGACGTTGGTTGCGGAAGAGGTGCGACAGTGGGTTATCTCTCTGAAAAACATGCCATTCAGGCCAGTGGGATTGACCCCTCTGAAAAACTGTTGGCCGATGCCAGACAGAACCACCCTGGGGGGCACTTTGTTACCGGGAAAGGAGAATCACTCCCCTTTAAGGATGAAAGCTTTCATGGCGTATTTGCAGAATGCACCCTTTCCCTGATGGACAATGTACACCTGGCGCTTAAAGAGGCGAGCCGGGTCTTGAAACCGAAAGGCTGGTTGATTATCACTGATGTGTATGCGAAAAGGCCGGCGTTTATCAATGAGTTAGAGGCATTTTCCTTTAATAGCTGCATGAGGGGATTGCATGATGTGAATCTGTTCGAAAAAAATTTAAAAGCGCTGGGGTTTAGTATTGCCATGAAAGAAGACTGTAGCGAATTGTTGAAATCCCTATTGGTAAACATCATCCTCACCCACGGATCCATGGGTGCTTTCTGGAGTAAAACCACTGATCAGTGTACAGAAGGCCATCGATTTCAGGCAATTCTGCAAGCATGCAAACCAGGGTATTTCATGATTATCGGAAGAAAAGGAGAAATACATCATGAATGAAATTGAAATTAAAATGTTTCAGTTGGTTAATGCTGGATTTTGTTGTACCCAGGTCATGATGAAACTGGCACTGGAAGAAGAAGAAAAGGAAAACGAAGATTTGATCAGGGCTGTCGGTGGATTGTGCAAGGGGATTGGAGGCAGACAAAAAACATGTGGTGTCCTTACGGGAGGCATTGCAATTATTGGACTTTACGCAGGAAAGGGCAATGTCGCAGAATACCCCCAGAGTAATTATGGCAGCATGGTGGAAGACTACATCAACTGGTTTGAAGAAGTGTTTAAAAGCCTGGAATGTATGGATATTATCGGAGTACACAATTTTACAGATCATGAAAACAATGTGTATCCATTAAAATGCGGAGATATACTTGTGAAGAGTTACGTGAAGCTTCAGGAAATACTCAAGGACTACGACTATGAATATGGGTGTAGAGAATGACCCAAGAGAAAACCTCGGGCAAATGCAACATACAGTTCTCGGGGGGAGAACCCACTATCAGAAATGACCTGCTCGTTATCATCAAAATGGGAACTGATATCAACGGCTCAGAGGCTGTGCACTGTTCGCCATAAAAGTGAAGATTATTGAGAATTGCATCAAGCACGACATCGGCGTGGTACTGGCTCCAACCATCGTTAGGGGTGTCAATGAAGATCAGATCGGCGGGATCATTGATTTTGCATCGGAGCGGGTACCTGGGATAAGAGGCGTGCATTTTCAACCTGCCAGTTACTTTGGGAGAATGCCCGTTGTTCCAACAGATGAAGACCGGGTAACACTGCCGGAAGTCATAGAGGCAATTGAAAGGCAGACTCAAGGAAGAGTCGACCGAGATAGCTTCTGTCCCCCGGGGTGCGAGAATATCTTTAAGAAGGGAATGTCACAGATGCAGGACATATTTGAATGGATCTATGAATGTTTAACCCGGAAAGAAAGCTTTGTACTGGCAACATTTATCAAAAAAAACGGTTCGCCTCATCGGGAAGAAAGCAAAAAAATGCTGATTAGGAAAGATTTTTCGATTTACGGAACCATTGGCGGAGGATTGGTGGAAGCGCTAACCATTCAATTATCTGCAAAGATGTTCCAAAGGAGGGGAAGCATCCTTGAAGACTTCAGTAAGTCTCACAAGGATGTTGAGATTCTAGAGAGGGTTTGCGGAGGTAATACAACTGTTTTGCTGGAATATGTAGACTGCGATGACGTTCAAACAGTAGAACTGTACCAAAAAGCACTAATGCTTAAAAAAGAGGGTGCAGGTCTGTTCCTGATAACAAAAATAGAGAAAAACCATCGAAAAGCGGGGAGTTTGTCTAAATGGATTTGCACCGAAACGGGCTTCTTTGGCTCTGAAAATGAAGAAGTACAGAGTGTGATCAAGCATATAAGGGAAAATGGTGAGCATGTGAACATGCAGGTACTATTAGTGGCAGATGAAACGTATTTAATAGAACCTTATTTAAATGATGAGCTTGCCTGCATTATAGGGGCAGGTCATGTGGCACAAAAAATTGCAGAACTAGCAAAAATGATTGGACTTAAGGTTGTGATCATCGATGATCGGGAAGAATTTGCCAATAAAGAAAGATTCAATATGGCTGACGAGATTATCGTCATCCCTTCATTTGAAAACTTGACAGATCATTATACGGTTAATCGTAATAGCTACGTAATCATTGTCACGCGGGGACACGACTACGATCAGGATGTCCTATCGCAAATGCTGAAAACAGATGCAAAATACATCGGCATGATAGGAAGTTTGAATAAGCGGGAATATGTCTACAAAAATCTGTTGGATGAGGGCTTTACACTGAAAGATCTGGAAAGGGTTTACGCTCCAATCGGGCTGAAAATTGACGCGGATACTCCTGAGGAAATTGCAATCAGCATTGCCGCGGAATTGATCAAAGTAAAACGGAATTCGGGAGATATCAAATGAGCGGCAAGGCACGTCAAGGATGCCAATCATCCAGACAGTGTGATAAAGGAGTCGTTACATAATGAATGAGATTTATCGATCCGTTATAGATCTGTCGCTTGAAAGATGTAAAAAAATAGGCATTCAGGATAGTCAGGTCTTCAGTAACAAAATTACCAATGAAACAGAGCTTCAGGAAAAATTTTCCCAAAAAAGGGATATGGTCTTAACGGCTTCACCTTATATGGAGCGATTGATACAGTTTGTGAAAGGGCATCACTTTTTTGCACTCCTGACAGATGGAGACGGATGCATCTTGAATGCTATTGGAGATGATAAGATCCTCTCTGAGGCTTTTGATTTAAAGATGATTCCAGGAGCGTACATGAATGAGGAGAACATAGGCACCAATGCGATGGCCATTGTCATCAAAACCGGGAAGCCGGTTCAATTGTCAGGAAAAGACCATTTTATCAAAGCATATCATCGATGGACCTGTTCAGCAGCGCCAATCAAGGATGATCAAGGAAATCTCATCGGTGTGCTGGACCTGACGGGGTATATCGACAGCGTTCATCCGCACACGCTGGGCATGGTCATCGCAGCTTCAAATGCGATCGAGGAGATGCTGAAAGCAAAAGAATACAATCGGCTTCAAAGCATGAATGACAAGCACATCAAAACCATCTTTAACACCATGCCGGTGGCAATTGTTACTTCTGATCTTGAGGGAAAAATTAAAATATTCAATAAAAAAGCGCTGGATTTATTGGGAAGCAAAGATAAGCAGTTAAAATCAAAAGAAATGGAAAAAATCATTGATGAGTGGGAAGATGTCAAAGAAGCAATTTGCAAAGGTGAAAGCCTGTCACAGAAAGTGAATATCATCTCATTGCGAAACATGTTTCCCTGTCATCTAACAGCGAATCCTATCTATAACCCTCAATATGACAGCATTGAAATTGTATACGTGTTTGAAGACATTAAAAAAGTGAAAACAAGAGGTGTTCATCAGGCATACTATACATTCGACAAAATCATTGGTGAAGATGAGAACTTTTTAAAGATTGTGCAGTATGCTAAAAAAATTGCAAACAGCAAATCAACCATACTGATATTAGGCGAAAGTGGCACAGGAAAAGAAGTTTTTGCACAGTCGATTCATAATTTCAGCAAGCGGATGGATGGCCCTTTTATTGCGCTGAATTGCGGTGCGATACCTAACCAGTTGATTGAATCTGAGCTTTTTGGCTATGAAGAAGGTGCCTATACTGGAGCAAAAAAAGGAGGGAATATAGGCAAATTCGAATCAGCTCATGGAGGTACCGTCATGTTGGATGAAATTGGCGAAATGCCTCTTGATATGCAGATAAAATTGCTTCGTGTTTTGCAGGAAGGGACCATTACGCGCATTGGTAGCCAAAAATCCGTTCATGTGGATGTGCGGGTTATTGCTGCATCCAATAAAGAACTGAAGAAAGAGGTTGAACTGGGAAGATTTCGAAAAGATTTGTTTTACAGACTCAATGTACTACCATTGTATTTGCCACCTTTACGAAAAAGAAAAGCGGATATCCCCCTGCTCATAAAATATTTTGGTAAAAGCATCGCTGAAAACCTAAATAAAAGAAATGTTGAAATCCCGACAGCCTATCTGGATAAAATAATGAGCTATCATTGGCCGGGAAACATTAGGGAACTGGAGAATGTTGTCGAATTGATTATCAACACAGAAGCAATTCCTTCGGAATACTTTGATCAGCAGATCAACGGCGATGAAATTGCCTTTAATTCGAACTATGATTCATTGCACATAGAACATGTTGAAAAAGAACATCTGGTAAGGGTGCTGAAAATATTTAACGGAAACATCACCCAATCAGCACAAGCCATGGGTATCAGACGTAATACGCTTTACAGTAAAATTAAAAAATACGAAATAGAAATGTAAAACCTCCACAATCATCAGGCGGACCGGCGACGAGGTTGATTTTGTGCTGGCCGCTGTTCAGACCTTCGAAGACGTGGTAGGATAATGATAGCAAGGCTGTTGAAGAACACAGAAAAAGGAGGCAGTGCCATGATTCTTGGAAAAACCCGTGAACAGTGGCTGGAAGCCATTCCTCTATTAAAACCCCTCACAGAAGCGGCTCCTTTCTGGTGGCTAAATCCCAACCGAATCTCCACTGCCAGGGCATTGCCGGATCTTCCGCTGCAAATGGCAGACGTGATGGCGGCCTCACGACGACTGGACCGCTTTGCGCCTTATCTGGCACAGGTATTTCCAGAGCTGAAAGTCTCTGAGGGGATCATCGAATCACCGCTTCGCGCCATTCCCCGCATGCAGCGGGAGGGCGAAACATTTTTTAAGACTTCATTGCCGGGGCAGCTGTGGCTGAAGCTGGACAGCCACCTGCCGGTTTCCGGCTCTATTAAAGCCAGGGGCGGTATCTATGAGGTGCTGGCCCATGCTGAAACCCTGGCCCTACATGGGGGGCTGCTGCACCCCGACGACGATTACCGGGTGCTGGACACTCCCCCGGCCAGAGCGTTTTTTTCCCAGCACTGCATCGAAGTGGGTTCCACTGGAAATCTGGGTTTGAGTATCGGGCTCATGGGTGCCCGCATGGGCTTTCGGGTGACGGTCCACATGTCCCAGGATGCCAGGGAGTGGAAAAAAGACCTGTTGCGGGAGCGGGGTGTCACCGTGCGGGAATATGCCAGTGATTACAGCCTGGCGGTGGCTTCCGGCCGCCGTGAGTCGGCACTGAACCCTGTCAGTTACTTTGTGGATGATGAAAATTCCCAGTCGTTGTTTTTGGGATACACGGTGGCAGCCCTGCGGCTGCAGCAACAGTTTCAAGAGGTGGGGATCACCGTCAATGCAGAGCACCCCCTGATGGTGTACCTGCCCTGCGGAGTGGGGGGCGGCCCGGGAGGAGTGGCTTTTGGCCTGAAGATGGTTTTTGGAGATCATGTGCATTGCTTTTTTGCAGAACCCACCCACTCCCCGGCGGTGTTGCTGGGCCTGCTCACGGAAGCCCATGACGCCGTCTGCGTCCAGGATTTTGGCCTGGATAATCGAACCGCCGCCGACGGTCTGGCGGTGGGACGACCCTCCGGCCTGGTGTGCACCATGATGAAACCGCTGCTGACAGGGGCTTATACCGTACCTGACGAAATGCTCTTTCAACTGCTGGGCCTGCTGAATGAAACAGAAGAACTTCAACTGGAGCCTTCTGCCCTGGCGGGCATGCCCGGCCCTTTTCAACTGATGGGCTTGCCGGAAACTACTCAGTGGCTGACGGAACAGGGGCTTCAGGAAAAAATGCACCAGGCTGCCCATCTGGTATGGGCCACAGGCGGCAGCATGGTACCGGCATCGGAAATGGCCGGCTACTTGGCAAAGGCTGCTGAAACGTCACCAGCCACATCAGCCACATCACCCACATCATTCAAAAGAACGCCAAATATAAAAGATCACTGAACAAAAACGCCCTGAACACCGGTTGTCAAACCGATCTTCAGGGCGTTTGTTGTTAGCGGCATTAATCCACCTTTACCAGCCAGCCTTCAGGGGCTTCAACGTCGCCGAACTGAATACCGCAAAGGGTGTCGTAGAGCTTTTTCGTCACGGGGCCCACTTCGGTTTCGCTGTGGAACACATGAAGCTTGCCCTTGTAAGAAACACCGCCAATGGGAGTGATGACAGCAGCGGTGCCGCAGGCGCCGGCCTCGGCAAATTCATCCAGATGGTCGATGAGCACATCCCGCTCAGAAACCTTCATCTTCAGATAGTGCTCTGCCAGATACAACAGGGAGTACTTGGTGATACTGGGAAGAATGGAAGGTGATTTGGGGGTGATAAACTCATTGTCTTTGGTGATGCCAAAGAAGTTGGCGGCTCCCACTTCCTCAATTTTGGTGTGGGTCAGGGGATCCAGGTAAATGCAGTCGGCAAAGCCCTGTTCCACTGCCTGTTCGTGGGGCATCAGGCTGCCGGCGTAGTTGCCCCCCACCTTGGCGGCACCGGTGCCATAGGGTGCTGCCCGGTCAAACTCAGAAACCATAAAGTTTACGGGAGCCATGCCCCCCTTGAAATAGGGGCCCACCGGCAGGCAGAAAACACTGAAAATGAACTCAGGAGCCGGCTTCACGCCAATATTGTCGCCCACACCAATGACAAAGGGGCGCAAATAGAGGGTGGCGCCAGTGCCGTAAGGGGGAACATAATCCAGGTTGGCCTTGACCACCTGAAGGCAGGCGTCGATGAACATGTCCTCAGGTACACGGGGCATTAACACACGGTCACAGCTCTGATGCATCCGCCGGGCATTCTGGTCGGGGCGGAAGAGCTGCACACTGCCGTCTTTGGTGCGGTAAGCTTTCAAACCTTCAAAACACTGCTGGCCATAGTGCAGGGCCGTGGAGGATTCGCTGATGTGCAGGGTATTGTCCTCTGTCAGTTCTCCTTCGTTCCATTGGCCGTCTTTCCAGCGGGCAATGTAGCGGTAAGGGGTTTTAAAGTACGAAAATCCCAGTTGACTCCAATCAATGGATACCGATGTGCTCATACAATCCCTCCTGATTCTTGATGATGATCTGTGAAAGTGGTGATTCACTTCAACCCTATTATATCATATTGAAGGCGGATGTGAGGCTGCCGCCATCACCCTTCAGTAGCGGGTCTGGCGGTCAATGATTCAATTTGCCAGTCAATGGGAACAATCCCGTGAGAGGCTAAAAATTCATTCGCCTGACTGAAGCATTTGCATCCGAAAAATCCCCGGTAAACCGAAAGCGGGCTTGGATGAGGTGCTTTTAAAACCAAATGATGTGAATTGGTGAGCATTTTTTCCTTGGCCTGTGCCGGTTTACCCCACAAAAAAATAACAATGGGGCGATTTTGTTCATTGACGACACGAATCACTGCGTCGGTGAACAGTTCCCACCCCATATCTTTATGGGAATGAGCTTCGTGGGCTCTGACAGTCAGCACCGTGTTAAGGAGCAGCACTCCCTGGTCAGCCCATTTTTTCAGATAACCATGGGCGGGAATGGTGCAGCCCAGGTCATCCTGCAGCTCCTGATAGATGTTTTGAAGGGAAGGGGGAATTCTCTGACCGGGAAGCACCGAGAAGGAGAGGCCATGGGCCTGGTTCTCCCCATGGTAAGGGTCCTGCCCCAGCAACAGCACCTTCACATCAGCCAGGGAAGTGTAGTGCAGGGCATTGAAAATATCATGCATGGGAGGATACACCTGGTTGGTCTTGTACTCCCGGATCAAAAATGTTCTTAATTTTTGATAATAGTCTTTTTCAAATTCGGCGGATAGAAACAGATGCCAGTCATTTTTTAGAATTTGTGCCATTTTTGAAGACATCCTTTCGGTTGAGTCGTCTTCTATATTGTAACAATTTTACAGAAGGGCTTCAATGGAAAAAGGGTCGTCATAAGTGAAAGAACGGTAAGTTGAGGCATTTTGCGCCAATTGCCGACGGAAATCATCAGAAAGACGACAATTTCCTGGATTTTAACAGGATTGCCCTTGACATCAGTGGCTTAATTTTGTCATGATATAAGAAGCTAAAAATCTAAGTCTTCAGACAAAGTGAATCACTGAGCCTTTCGCCGGATGACTTTCAGGGCAAGACATCAACGACCATTGACAGACATTCACAAGTATGACAGGTACATGGACGCGGATGGCACTGATCATACAGTGCCTGCCGGTGAAAATCAGGAGAATTGACAAAACCAAAGAAACACCCTGACCACAGAAGAACGTGCCGACGGAAGTTGTGAGAAAATGGAGGAACCTTTATGGATTTTGCAGAGAAGCTTAACGCTTTGATGGACCTGTTCAGCATCAGTAACAGCCGGCTGGCGAAAAGGCTGAGTGTTGATCCGTCGCTGATCAGCAAATGGCGTCACGGTAATCGTCTGCCTGCCCGCAGTGCCGGTTATGTCAAAGAAATCGTGTTTTTTTTCTATGAGCAGTATGTGGAAAGTGATGCCCTGTTGCAACACCGGCTGCGACGTATTCTGGGCGAATCGGCTGAACTGCATCTGGACGACAGTGAGATGGCATTGAAGCAGTTTCTGCTGGAATGGCTGATCGCAGAGGAAAATGGGGAAAACCAGGAAGGCATGTCGCCCTCCAGCGCCCAGGGGCGCCAGGTGATTCAACTGATGCAGCAACTGATGAATGTGGAAGCGGCTCCGGTTCCCCAACCTTCAATGGCCGCCCCGGCACCCATTGGTGGAAATATCCACCAGTATCATTTGCATGCCGGTCGTTCCGGGCGACGGAAAGCAGTCATTGAGTTTTTGGATCTGGTGCTAGAAATGAAGCCACCCCAGGAGTTGTTGCTTCTCAGTCAGGAAAACCTGGGATGGATGATGGAAGATCCGGCCTTCATAGCAGAATGGAACCGAAAGCTGACGGCGGTTCTCGCCAGCGGTCATCAGGTAACCATCATTCATCACATGGATCGCGAAAATGACGATCTGTTGAATATTATGAAATACTGGATTCCCCTGCATTTAACCGGCAATGTGCGGTCCTGGTATTTTCCCCGGTACCGTGAGCTGCCCTTTCAGAATACCTACTTCATTATTCGCAACCAGGCGGCGGTGTTTGCCTCTGTCAATGAAGAGACACCTGAAGATCAGTATTACACCTTTTTCTTCAGAGATCCGCTGGTGGCCAGAATTCTGGAAAACAGTTACCAAAGCCTGCTGAAGGAATGCATGCCGCTGGTGCGCTTTTATACCGCAACCCGGCTTGAAAGCTATATGGAACAGGTAGTGAAGCTGGAAGAGGAGGCTGGTACCTGGATTGGCTGGAAGAACGGGTTGTCGGGGTCATGCCTCAGTCTGCCACTGTATGAGCAGCTGATGGTACAGGAAGGCATTAAAAGCGAAGAACGATGGCGGCGGTTGCAGTTGCATCAAAAGCGACTGGAAGCCTTCCGCAAAAACATTCCCCACTTCAGTTATGTGGAAGTGCTGCCACTTAATCTGCTGAACCAGCTTTCCCGGGGCACTCAGGCGGTGTTGAACCCACTGGAAAGTTTCACCACGAAACCCCTGCGCCTAAAGGAAGAACAGGTGATCAGCCTGCTGGAATCCATGGTGGACCGCCTGCGAAAATACCCCAATTATGAGGTGTACCTGGCCAATAAAAACCCTTTGTGGCAGGATTTAAACATGAGCCTTGGTTACAAGGAAAACCAGGCCGCTTTAGCGGGAAGTCTCGGGCCGGGAAAAGAACGCCCGGTAACCCTCCTGACAGGAGAAGGCAATATGACACAGGTATTTGAAGGTTTTCTGGATACGGCACTTGACAGTATTCCTGGAAACTTCAGAAACCGGCAGCGGGTCATCGCCAAGCTGGAGAAGGTCATTGCCTACCATCGAAACCGTTACCAGAACAGCTGGAACCGGGGGTAAACCCGCTCTAAACCCATCATCATACCGAAAAAAAGTCACCCCTGTCATTTAAGGGTGACTCAGACTGCAGACAAAATACGATGAAGACAAGGGATTTGGTATTGGAATCAGCTGTCCTGACCAAAGTCCTTTGTCTTCAACCTCAGTCACCCCTGTCATTCAAGGGTGACTTTTTTCGGCTGTTAATAATTATTTCAGAAGGCTCATTTCAACTGGTCACCCAGCAAAGAGCCCATGAGGGCGACGGCCACCTTGGCAGTTCGATTTTTTTCATCGAGAATGGGGTTGATTTCCACAAATTCCGCTGAAACCACAATGCCCGATTCTGCCAGCATTTCCATGGCCAGATGACTTTCCCGGTAAGAAATACCCCCCATCACCGGCGTGCCCACACCCGGAGCATCTGTGGGATCGACGCCGTCAAGGTCAAGGGAAAGGTGAACCCCGTCGGTGCGTTCCTTCAGATAATCAATGGCTTCCCGCATCACGGCAGCCATCCCCATCCGGTCAATTTCGTGCATGGTGTATACCCGCAGGCCCTTTTGACGTATCAGCTCTTTTTCGCCCTGATCCAGCGCGCGGGCACCAATGATCACCAGATTTTCCGGTTTCACTTTTGGTCCGTAGCCTCCCAGGCCGGTGAGTGCCGGATGCCCCACACCCATGCTGGAAGCCAGGGGCATACCATGAATGTTGCCGGAGGGAGAGGTGTCGGCGGTATTCAGGTCGCCGTGAGCGTCGAACCAGATGACACCCAGATCTTCATAGTGACGGGAGACTCCTGCCAGGGTACCGATGGCAATGCTGTGATCACCACCCAGCACCAGTGGAAAGTGACCCTCCTGTACCACCTGATCCACCAACTGGGCCAGCCGGGTGTTGGCCTGCTCGATGGCTTTCAGGTTTCGCAGATTGTGGGCGGGATCGCTGTGAACCCGTTCAGGCATGTCAATCTGAATATCTCCCATATCTTCCACTTCCAGGTCAATGCTCTCCAGCTTTTCCAACACGCCGGCATATCGAATGGCGCTGGGGCCCATGTCCACACCCCTGCGGTTCTGCCCCAGGTCCATGGGGACACCAATAATCGAGACTTTTTTCACATTCATTCGGCACATCCTCCCGTTTTTTCAGAATCAGGGCAGCCCTCGACGAAAAAGCACCGGTAAGCCACACTTCTTCTTCAAATATACATGAATGCATAAAGCCTGTCAACGGCGAAAAGATTGATATTTCAACGGTTGGATGAATTATTATGCACAAAATCAGCCGGAGGATTGCATAAAATAATCTGCCGCAGGGGAAGTCAGCTGCCCTGGCCAAATCCTTTTGTCTTCAATTAACGATTCTATCAACAACGCTCTCCGCAGAGGGAGGGCGTTATGAGAGGTGCTTCTATAAAAAGTCTTCCCGCACGGGGGTGAAGGTTTCAATGACCTGTGCTGTTTCGAGAACGGTCACCTGATGGGGCACATCGCCGCCAATAGACCAGCTGTCTCCAGGCTTCATCTCGATTTCCCTGCCATCGATTACAAAAAGAGCTCGCCCGGAGATCAGATACCCCGTCTGTTCGTGGGGGTGCTGGTGGAGAGGTAAGACAACCCCTTCTTTCAGATGAAACTCACAGAGCATGGTTTCTTTTCCCACCACCAGGTTGCGCCGTTTGACGCCGGGTATCATATCAACAAAATGGCCTTCTCCCTGATTCACTGAGAATGAGTTCATTCAATCAACCTTCCTTTCCTGCCCCTGTAACAGCGGGTGTCTAATATTTGAAAACAGCAATGGCGTTGCGCAGTTCCTGAGACAAAGATGCCAGTTCGGTGGACGATTCGGCAATTTCATTGATGGCGGCGGTTTGTTCCTCGGCGCTGGCAGATACCTGCTGGGCCGAGGCGGCGGTTTCTTCAGATACAGCCGACATACTTTCGAAATGCCCTACCACTGTGCCACTGTTGGCATTCACTTCTTTCACCAGGTCAGTCACCTGATCAATCTGCTGGGTAATATGGTTGATTTCCTGCAGAATGGATTCAAAGTGGCTGCTGGCCTCGTTGACAATACCGGTGCCGCTGATGACTTTCTCGCTGTTGGCTTCCATGGAAGCCACGGCCTCGTGAATCTGCTTTTGAATACCGTCGATGATGGTGGCAATCTGGTTGGAAGACTGGGAAGACTGTTCTGCCAGTTTGCGAATTTCATCAGCCACCACGGCAAAACCACGACCGGCATCACCGGCACGGGCTGCTTCAATGGCAGCATTCAGCGCCAGAAGATTGGTCTGGTCGGCAATGGCACCGATGGAATCAACAATTTTGACAATTTCCCGTGAAGCCTGATCCAGCGCTTTCACAGAGACAGCGGTTTCATCGGTGGCGGTGCGAATCTGGGTCATGGTATCCACCGCCTTGCGGGCGGCACCACGGCCACTCTCGGCAGAAGCCAATGTGGTACGGGAACCGCTTAACACTTCGTCAATGCTGGCAGTCACCTGTTGCAAATGGCCTGCGATGCTGTTCATTCCCCGGTTGCTTTCCTCAACAGAAGTTGCCTGTTCTCCCGTGGCCCGGGAAACTTCGTGGATGGTCTTGGCCACTTCTTCAGAAGAAGCGGCAGCCTCTTCGGCGGTGGCGGCCAGCTCTTCGCTGGTGGACGCCACCTGTTCAGAAATGAAGTCACTGGATTTGATCAGCCCCTTCAGGCTGATGATCATTTGATTCACCGCCACTGCCAGCTGACCGGTTTCGTCATTGGACATCACCGGCACTTCCTGGCGCAAATCTCCCTCGGCAACGGCATTGGCAGCAGCCAAAACCTGCTTTAGTGGTTTGGTAATGCGGCTGGACACGATGAGGGCCAGGGCGGCGGCAACGAGGACAGCAACAGCAATGGCAACACCAATCAGGTTAACCACACGGTTTTGAGCTCCCATCAGAGCTTCTCCGGTGGCCAAAAACTCCTTCTGACGGGATTCGGAGATCAGTTTAGCCTGCTGAATCAGCTGGGTGCCTTCCGGTGCCATTCGTTCACTGACCACTTTGGCGGCTTCTTCATGGCGGCCATTCACGTAAAGGGGAATCACCTCGCCTGTTGCAATGCGCCGCCAGGTCAGGCTTCTTTCAATAAATTCAATATCTTCCGGCCGGTCGGAGAGTTCACTGAGGCGTTCGATCATTTCGTCACTGACAGCCGAAATTTGATAAAATGAATCCAGATATGAGCGGGTACCGGTGAGCACGTAATTGGAAATCAGGCTGCTGCGCTCTGAAATAGCCAGGGTCATTTCCTGATAGAGCTGGTACACAATGATTTCCTGCTCCAGCAAATGGGCAGTGTCGACCGCCATTCGCCGCACCTGGGTGAGGGTGTAGCCGGCGGAAGCCACCAGCAGCAGCACAATGATGAGGAATCCTGCCAGAATTTTGATGCGGATGCTGCCGGTGAATTTTCTGTTGGAAGAGGCGGACTCACTGGAAGAAGTGAGGGTTTGGGCGGCTTCCATGGGTGGTTTGTCAAGGGTATTTTCCGGAAGGGTTGTAGTTTCAACGTCGTCCGGAAAATATCCTTCGGCGGTGCTTGTTTCATGAAGTTCAGATGTTTCGAGTGTTGACTGCTCCGGCTCATTCAGGTGTGTCTCATTGGTCTCAAGATGCGCTTTTCTTTCATCATAGCTCATTCAGTGAACCCTCCTTATGATTGCGGGCATCAGGGGAGCCCGCTGGTGATGGGGTCAGTCTGCTCGTCGGATTCACTCCGGAACAGGGCAGGCCAACAGTACATTTGCCGCAGACATCCGCCAGTCCCATGGACGACAGGGCAGATGCATTTTCAAGGCACATCTCATAACAGCGATGGCGATCAAAAGCATCCAAAGTCAAAGATCCGTTGACGCACCGCTGTACACACAAACCGCAGGAACCATTATACCTGTAAAGACAGGTTTCCGCAGGTGTCATGGGCTGACAGGTGACGAGAGCGCTGGTCACAAGGGTGCCCACCCGTCCACAACAGCCCTTTTCGGTGATGAGCATATTGTTCAGGCCAAAATTTCCCAGCCCGGCCAGATAAGCCACATGGCGATGTGACCATACACTCATGAGAGTTGTTTCATCAAAGTTATGAGTGGCCTGGGCGAAGGCAGCCTTGAAGCCGGCTTGTTCCAGCTGATCTTTCAGAAAAAGATTGAGATCGGCAATGAGCTGATTTGTCAGGAGATACGCTCTTCCCCACTCCCGGGAGGCCAGTCGGCCATTTCGGTTGCTGTGGGGGATTACCGGCAGAAAAGGGAGGAAGTAGGCCACAACGGTACGTGCTTCAGGTAGAAGATCGGAAGGAAGCTGGTGTTTCGGCTGTCCCCAGTTTTTGATGTGATGAAATCGGGGATCCTCGGCAGGAGCAAAGGCTGTCAAGGGAGACTGCCAACAGTTTTCCAGTGCTTTCTGCCCGGGATAATCTGCCACATATTGTTGAATCCACTCTCGTATTAAGAGTTCCATTTCCAACCGCCTTTCGTGAAGCAGGACTTCGCTGTGTGAATCGTCGATTTAGCTGGATGCTTCTATTCTATCCTAAATGAAAGAAAAATTCCATGGTTGATGGAAACATCACGCCATAGATTCCTGTTAAATTGAAACAGATGCATCTGTTACCCCGCTAAGCCGGTAAAATGTGGCGGCATAAAAGAGGATCATCAGCGACAAAAGTGAGGTGAATGGGGTACAATAAAGATTGGGCTGGGTACAGTCAAGAATAGTGGACACAGATGAATTCAAGATGAACCCGCTGCCCGCATTATCTGATGTATGGAAGGAGTCCGTCATGGAAAATCAACTGATAGTCATCAGAGGTGGTGGTGATCTGGCCTCCGGCGTGGCACACCGGCTTTATCAATGTGGTTTTCGGCTGCTGATCACTGAACAGCAACAACCCACTGTGATTCGTCGAACCGTGGCCTTTGCCAATGCTGTTTTTGAAAATCAGATGGCGGTGGAAGGGGTTACAGCCCGGTACATTCGGTCTCTGGCAGAGGCACCCGCTCTTTGGCAGCAGGGTGTGATCCCTGTCATGTCGGCAGAGGCCGCAGAAATATGCCGGGAGCTGTCACCTGCAGCTCTCGTGGATGCCACCCTTGCGAAAAAGAACACGGGTGTTCAGCGGTGCATGGCACCAGTGGTGATTGGTGTGGGGCCGGGGTTCACTGCCGGTGACGATGTGGATGCGGTGGTGGAGAGTCGGCGGGGCCACTGGCTGGGGCGCGTGATTTATGAAGGCAGCGCGCAGCCCAACACCGGAGTGCCGGGAATCATTGCCGGTGTTGGCAGTGAGCGCGTGCTTCGCTCACCCGCCAGCGGCATTTTCAGAGCTGGGGCAGTCATCGGCGATGTGGTGGAAGCGGGCCAGACGGTGGCGCTGGTTGACGGGATACCTGTCACAACGGCCATCGGCGGCCTGCTGAGAGGCTTGTTGGCGGATGGTCTGCAGGTCACACCCGGGTTTAAGGTGGGAGACGTTGATCCCCGCATTTACCCGGAATATTGCCACCAGATCTCTGATAAGGCGCGGGCCATTGGCGGCGGTGTTCTGGAGGCGCTATTGCATCTTCAATGGAAAAGGAAGGGTTAGTTCCTGAAAAGTTCAAGGTATGTGGAAGAAAGAGTTATTTGGTGGAACCTTCAAATCATATCAAGAGAACTGTCATGAAATGCTTCCATCGAATAATCGAATAAACAATCGAAGTTTTTGAGAGCGAAAGGGGTTTGTTGCTTATGGAAATCAACGTGTTGAAACGTGTGACGGAGGAAATGACAGGAAACCGGTCAGTGGCCCTGATTACTGTCACAGAAGCCACGGGATCGACGCCGGGAAAAACCGGTGCCATGATGGCCGTACTGGCCGATGGCACCAGCTATGGCACAGTGGGTGGTGGCAAACTGGAAGGGGAAGTCACCAAAACTGCCCGGGAATGCCTGAAAACAGGAGAAGACCGGTTGCTGAACTACCACCTGAAAGATGATGCTGCCGGCATCGGCATGCAGTGCGGTGGTGATGCGCAGGTGTTCATCAAAGTATTCAGGCCTCAAAATCAGCTGATTCTGGTGGGGGGAGGTCATATCGCCCAGGCCCTGTACCATCTGGGCATGATGCTGGGTTTCCGTGTGACAGTGGTGGAAGACCGAAAAGAATTCGCCAGCCGGGAACGATTTCCGGAAGCAGAACAGCTGCTGCTGGGAGACATGGGAGAGCTGATGGCCTCCATGCCCCTGAACAACGGCAGTTATGTGGTGATTGTCAGCCGGGGCCATCAGATGGACGAACTGGCTTTACGGGCAGTGCTGGGAAAACCTGCCGCTTATGTGGGAATGATCGGAAGCCGAACCAAGGTGGCACATACCGTCAAATCCCTGCGGGAAACCGGTGTGTCTGAAGAACAGATTCGCCAGGTGTACATGCCCATTGGCCTTGATCTGGGCGGACAAAGGCCGGAGGAAATTGCCGTGAGCATCATGGCTCAAATTATGTCGGTGAAATATGGAACGACACCCAGACACCTGAAAATGCTGGAAACTGAATCAGAGTCCGCACCAAACCTATGAAAAAAGCCGCTCCGGTTAAAGGGAGCGGCTCTTCAGCTTAACGGTTGATGGCTGACCAGCTTCACTTGATTTTTTCCTGACGAAAAGGCAGGCGTAGGGTAAAGGTGGCCCCGCCCCAGTGGTTGGTGGAGATGCTGATGTCTCCCTGATACTTGTTGACAATGACATCATAAGCGAAAGAAAGACCCAGTCCAGAACCGCTGTGGAGTGGTTTGGTGGAAAAGAGGGGTTCGAAAATTTTCATTTGGTTGCATTCGGGAACTCCCATGCCATTATCGGAAATGTGACAGATCAGATGGTTACCCTCTTTCAAAGTCTCCACTTTCAGCAGATTGGTATCTCTGGCGCCCCGACCGGCCAGCACGGCATTTTTCTGGACGGCTTCATCGATGGCATTTTTAATAATGACCTGAATCACCTGACACAGATCAAACCGGTTACAGTCCATAAGAGGCAGATGGCTGTCCAAAGCCAGGTCCACCTCGTCAAAAATGGCTAAATCTGTTTGCAGCAGCGAGATCACCTGCTGAATCAGCTCATTTAAAGACTCCTTGTGAAGGCCGGCAGGAACAGAAAGATCGAGAGAAGAAACTGGTTTTAAGGAGCCGCCATCAGTCTGAATCCGGTTAAGGAGCTGTCGGATATTTTGATCTTTCCGGTCCAGCGCCTCGTTGGCATTCAGGTAATCCTTTTCACAACGCAGGCGGGCAAAGGCGCCGGAAAAAATGTCGGCAATGAGCCGTAATGAAAACAGACTGCTGTCATCCCAGTGACGGTATTGAGTGGTGTCATCCAATCCAAGGTATCCGATGAGTTCATCTTTGATGTGAAGCGGTAATACCACCAGCGATTTAATTCCCTGGGCCAATACCATCTGCTGTTCTGAATGGGCTTCCTTGGGCATTTCATCAGTTCGTGGAACTGTGATGATTTGGTTCTGGTGTAACTGCGCCATCCACCAGGGAAAACCATCGGTTTTCAGATTCTGCAAATTCATTTTTTCTGCACTGACACCAGGGGCACACCATTCATACAGGTTATCCATATAGGTGTATTGGCATCGAAACAGAAAGACATAAGCCCTTGAAGCAGCTGTCTGCCTGCCCAGATCTGCCAAGCTTTCATCAATGAGATAATCGCTGGAAAGGTTCAGGTGAATCATTCTGGCGGAGAGTCTTGCAATCAGTTTCAGATATGGACCTTCCAGGGGATGCTGCGGTTGTTCCGGTTGCGTCGGGTTGGTTGTGGAAATCATTGAATCGCCTCCAGGTGGTTAATCGAAACCAGGATTTCAGACAGAGCATTAACAATAAAAGAAATAAGAAGATGAAAAGGGGCACTAAGTGTCATCCATCAGCGTGCATCATCAAAACAGGGGTTGAACACAATTATCTCAAGGGAGCAAAGAACATCAGGTGAGTGAATGAACATAAGAGAATAGTGAGGCCGGTGAATGTTGAGATGCATGTCATAGATATAAGGTAAGTATAACACGTCAATAGTATAACATATGTGAAGGTGCTTTGGGAAAAAACATAGGACAAAAGACTACTTTTTTTAAGGAACAACGTCATAAGCCGCCCCTTTTACAGGAGCGGCTTTACTGTTGAAAGGTTGATTCACTATTCCGTGCACACGATCAACTGCATGACATCAGCAGGTGTCACCTTCCATGCCCACATAACCGGCTTTGGCCAGCAACTGGGCAGCCTGAGACACTTTTTCTTCTGCCACCATCACCACAGGCCCGGTGCAGCCCATGCCGCTTTCGGCATAGATGCCGGCTTTCCAAAGCACCAGCACGGCATCTTCAATATCCATGACTTCGATGCCGGAAATGCTGCCAGTGACAATTTCCTTGGGGGGTGCCGTGATTTTCTCTTCGGTGGCTTCGGTTTTTTTCGTTTCGGCGGTGAGGCCTGCCAGAATGTCATCCAGGCCGGCTTTCTTCGCCTTGGCAAATTCATCCTTCATCACCTGAATCAGGCTGCCCTTCACCAGTGAGGCGGCATACTGGATGGCGTTGGCCACCACAGGGGTGCCGGAAGCTCTTGAAAGGATGAGAATGATGCGCTTCTGGTCTTCCCCAATGCCGGGGCCATAGCCGTCACCCATGGCTTCGTAGCTGCCCCCGGTGGTATAGGAGGAGAAGACTTTCATCATGATGTTTCCGGTGAGGGTGTCGGTGACCATCACATCGGCAGACCCGGTCAACAGGTCGTTGCCCCGCATGATGCTGCCCCCGTCTGAGCGCACTGACTCTGAGAAGTTCAGGTCATACCCGTTGCTTTTCAGGGTTTTCAGGGCACGTTCCACCTGTTTGGCCCCGTCGAGGTTCAATACCCCCAAAGTGGGGTTTTCAATGCCCATGGCTTTGGCGGTGATGATGCCGTAGAGGGCATTTTTCACCATGGCTGCCACCCGGTGGGTGGCGGCGGTGCCGGTGGTGGTGGCCACAAACATTTCCCGGCCAAAACCGGGTGTGACAACACGTCCCACGGTGGATACGCCGATGGGGAAGTTGTAATGCATGGTGACGCAGGCCTGAATACTGCCTTCGTCCAGCAGTTTTTCCATGACTTTGTGCATGTCGGCTTCATCGTTGACTTCAACGGTTTCCAGGGTGGTGTCCACCTTGGGGCCGATGAGAACCACTTCCAGGCCGGGGGATCGGCGTACGGCAGCCTCGGCTCCCTTAACCAGATGAATGGGTTCCAGCTCGCTGCCCAGGGTGGTGAGACCCACCCGTACTTTGGGGCCGAACTCTTCCCGGTCCAGTGCCTCTGCGAAGGAGAGAAGGGTGCGGCCGACTTCCTGCTTAATGGCTGTACGATCTGTCATCGTTAACACTCCTATTCCTTCATCAGTTGAGCGGCCAGTTCTTTCATGGCTTCGACGATCATTTCCTTGATTTCGTTTTTGGAGACGCCGGTGCCGGGAGCTTCCACTTCGCCGGAGTTGCGTTCCAGCACCACTGAAACGCCATCGAAGAGGTTGGTCATACGGGCCAGGAAGAGGCTTCCCTTGCCAACGATCATGGTTTTGTTCAGGTCGCCAGTGGTCAGGTCTTGTTGAGCATAGCCCACATAGGGGATACCGGAGGGGATATGCCCCTGGGTGGGAGCCCAGCCGGGCATGCCGTGCTTGGTCACGAAGGCGGCCAGGTCTGCCCGTTCCAGATCACCCCGCTTCACACCCAAAGCGCCGATCATTTTGTAGTTGGCTTCCGGTACATCGCCGGCGCCGGCAGGCTTGGTGATATCCGGGTTCTGCATTTCCACGGAGTATTTGTCGATGTCGATGATTTTTAGACCACCCTTATCAAGGGGAGCAGTGATGAGGCTGGTGATCACCGCCTGGGGTGAAGAACCGGTGCCCACGGTATGACGACCGATGAGATCAGTACGAATCACCGGGTTCACGCCGTCGTTCTGGGAAACCAGCACGGCAAAACCACCCACCACATCTTCCAGCAGGGGCATCTCTTTTTTCACGTGGTCTTTTCCGTTCATACCCAGCTTGGCTGTGGCACCACCGGCCACCACGACAACGTTCTCATAAACCCCTGCCTTTACCAGTGCGGCAGCTTCGATGAGGGCGTGGGTGGGTGCGGCGCAGAAGGCACGTAGGTCAGAACCGGTGGCGTTGACAGCCCCCACCACTTCGGCAATGGCTTTGGCGAAGTTGCCGCCGCCCCGCTGGTTCATGTCGCCGCAGGCTTCTTCGGAGCATTCAATCACATAGTCGATGCTGTTCACGTCAAGACCGGTTTTGTCCACCAGGTGTTTCATGGCCAACACGCCGGATGCCTTGGATACCAGGTTTTCGAAAATGATGTGGGCTGTCAGGCTGACATCCACGTCATGGGCCCGCTTCACGCAGCCCACCAGGTGACCTTCGTGAAACAGGGGATCGGCATGGTGATCTTTAATGAAGCGCTCCACGTCTGCCAGGGTGTCGCCGCTGCCCATTTTGGCCACATCTTCTTTGAAAAGGGGATGGGCTTCCAGCTTTTCCTTTGCTTTTTTCAAAAAGCCTTCCTCAAGACTGACCAGATCAAAGGCATCAGAAATTTTCATCAGGCCATAAAACTCGTCCTGGGGCATGATTTCACCGAAAGTACCCACCCGTTGGGCGTTCTCCAGGCCGTTTTGGAACCAGGGTGTGGGAACATTTCGCAGTTCTTCAGGATGCAGGTTGCCAATGTAGGTCTGGTTGGGGGCGTATGCCACCACGTCTTCGTAGGATCGGGTATGATCATTGAGGGACTTCAGGTATTCGGAGTCTGGGTGTGCAGCCCGTTCAAGACTCTGGGTGGTGCCATGGTGATGCATGATATCCGGTGTATGAACCAGCACATAGCCGGTTCCTTTGATGACAGGAAAACTCAATTTGTCCACCTCCATTTTCTTCAAAAAAAAGGGTGATGGTTGCCATCACCCTTGTTGTGTGTCACTGCCTGTGAGGCCTGTGACTAGTACTTGCAGAACTCGCTGCGAATGTTGTTCATTTCTTCAACGATGCCGTCAACATCCAGCACCATTTCCATCATGCCAACCTGCTCATCATACACGTCGGGATTGACAGCGTCCTTAAATTCAGGTTCTACTGCGTGGTATACCTTGAGTCCCAACTGGACTCCAGCCAAAGGACCTGCGAATGTGGGATCCCCATTGGTAACGGTTTCGGCAGCCAGACCGGCAGATTCTGCTTCGGCGGCTCCCAGGAGAATTAACATATTCTCCGCTCCGTATTTTTCAGTCAGGGTTTTCACACGATTCTGGTTTTCCAGGTCCATGGCACCGGCGGCGGTTCAGACGAAGCATTCAGTGGAAGAGAAGACCACTTCAGCGCCGGTGTCTTTCAGGCATTCCACCATTGCTGGTGCGGGAATACCATCACGGTCACCAATAATGATGACTTTTTTACCATCTAACAAGCTCATTATGACCATCCTTTCTTTTTTTTAGTGGTTTGGTTGCTGCTATGCATCAATCCCGATGAGGATTGGCGTTGCTGTTACAGGGCATGATCCTGAATCATTTTTTCGATACTGGCTTTGGTGGCTTCTTCCTTGGTTACCTCTGCAACCTTGGCACCATCTTTGTAAAGGGTGATGGTGGGCAGTCCGAGAACCTTTTGAGAAATGGCCAGACGACGGGCACCAGTGGTGTTCAGCTTGGTGAACTTCACTTTGTCACCGTAAGCTTCTGCCAATACTTCAATGTCTGGCAAAAGGGCCTTGCAGGGCTCGCAGCCGTCGCTCCAGTAGTCTACCAGTACAAAACCTTCGGCTTCCAGCACTTCTGCCTGAAACGTATCCTTGTCAAGTGCTAACATGGTTTCACCTCCTCCGTTGAATCACATGGGTTGAATCGGTTTGTTGCTCATTTTGAACAGGAGTCTTTGAATATGAGTCAGCGACTATTCCTTGAAAGCGTGGGTAATGTATTTTTCAGCTTCGACGGCGGCAATGGCTCCGTCTGCGGCGGCAGTGATAACCTGGCGCAGGGTTTTCACCCGAATATCGCCGGCGGCGAAAACACCATCCGCATTGGTGTTCATCTGAGAATCGGTGATGATGTAGCCGGATTCGTCGGTGTTGATACAACCCTTGAATACCTGGCTCACCGGATCGTAGCCCACGAACACGAAAATGCCAAAGGTGCCGTCTTCTTCATCAGCGTGAATTTCAGTGGTTTCACCGGTTACCCGGTTATGAAAAACGGCGGATTCAACGATGCCGTCTCCTTTAATATCCACAATCACACTGTTCCACATGAAGTCGATTTTGGGATTATTGAAAGCCATCTCCTGAATGGATTTGGCAGCCCGGAGCTCTTCCCGGCGATGGACTATGGTGACTTTTTTAGCAAATTTGGTGAGGTAAATGGCTTCTTCAACAGCGGTGTCGCCGCCTCCCACCACGAACACTTCCAAATCCTGGAAGAAATCGGCATCACAGGTGGCACAGTAGGAGACGCCTTTGCCGGTGAGTTCCACTTCTCCAGGGCAGCCAATCACCCGGGGGGTGGCTCCGGTGGCAATGATGATGCTTTTGCTGTGATAAGTGCCTTTTTCGCCTTTAATGATCTTGACTTTACCTGTGAAGTCAACCGATACGGCGGTGTCTTTCACCCGTTCTGCACCGAACTCGTCAGCCTGTTCCACCATACGGGCGGTGAGGGTGGGACCGGTGGCATCGTGAATGGAACCGGGGTAGTTGGCCACTTCGCTGGTGATGGCAATCTGACCACCCACCTTTGTGCCTTCCAGCACAAGGGTCTTCATCTTGGCGCGGCCGGCATAGAGAGCTGCCGAAAGACCGGCTGGGCCGGCACCGATGATGACCACGTCATACACATTTTCCATGAATTTGCCTCCTTACAAGGGTTTCTGATGGCGGAAAACAGCCGTGCATTGAATCTTTTGATGCCATTATAGCATAGGGCAATAAAGGTGTAAACACAATCACGAAATAATCGTGATTAATTTATCAAAATCTTTTGGATTGCTTTTCGGAAAGGGCAAGAAGACAGTATCATGCTTTGGCATGCTGTTTTGGAATGCCGCTTTCAAATGGCTGTTTTCCGCCGATGATGCTCTATTTCCATGTTACCCAAAGAATCACGTGATTCACGCAAAGATGTGTGATTCCATCAGATTATTCAATAACAGTTTGAGTTTCAATTTCTGTCTGCAGGGCCTTCATGGCTTTTTCAACCAGCTTGCGTCGCAGGGCTTTTTCTTCCTTGACATCCAGGGCAGGATTACCGAAGGGGTGGGGAATGGCAACTGCCGGAACGATCCGGTTGGCGCCCACTGTCATGGAAATGGGTACTACGGTGCATACATGAACCACGGGAAGGCCAAAACGCTCAATCTCTTTTACCATCGTTGCGCCGCAACGAGTGCAGGTACCTCAGGTGGAGGTGAGAAGAACGGCATCCACACCGGCTTCCCTCAGTTCCTTTCCAATTCTGATACCGAAGGCACGAGAGTTGCCAACGGATGTTCCATTTCCAACGGTGCTGTAGAAAAACTCATGAATGTGGCCGATGATGCCTTCCCGCTCCATGTCACGCAGTACGTCCAGAGGCATTACCCGATCAGGATCTTCGTTGGCATATACCGGGTCGTACCCGCCGTGGGCAGTTTCATATTCTTCGGCGGTCAGGTCTTCAACGCCTTCGATGGAATACTTGCCAAACTTGGAAGCGCTGGAGGACTCCACCCGGTCAGGGTTGGTTTTGGGAACAATGCCGCCGGAGGTCACCAATGCGATTTTCAGATGACTCAGGTCACCCACAGCATCAGCGGGGGGTACCCGGTCGAAATCGGGCATGGCATATTCAGTCTGATAGTCGTCTCCCTTCAGTTTCGCCAGCAGCATGTTCACAGCCCGGCGGGAACCGCGTTCTTCTTTGAAGACGTTACGGCGAATGCCTCGGGGAATGTAGCCTTCTTCAGCAGGCAGCCCAATGGGTTCGCCATGAAGCAGTTTCTTTGCCAGGCTCACCATTCCGGGGACAGCTTTGCGCATGGTGGCAGCAGAGTTGCCGGTTTCCACAATGTAAACGGCCTTGCGGAACAAATCGGCTCCCGGGTTTTCAATGTACATACCGGTGAGGGCGGGAATCTTCAGTTCCTCCTGCACCAGCCAGGCCACTGTGGCGCAGGCCACGCCGTAACGACCGGCGTTGAAAGCGGGGCCAGCCAGAAACAGGTCAGGCTCAAAGGGTTTGATCATTTCAAGAATTTTTTGCTTGGAGATCTCCGGGTTTTCATTGAAGTAGGAGTCGCCGCATACAATGGTGGCGACAATTTCGGCCTCTTCACCCAGGGCGGTGTTTAGTGCCATTCCGGGTCCGATGACGCCTTCACGCAATTCAGGCGGCATGTCGGCTTTTTCTTCGCCGCCGATGCCGGCAAAAAACTGGTTCAAATAATGCACGACTTTTTTCTTTGCCATATTGATCCATCCTTTCCAAAAGGTTTAGTAAGCGTCGGCGGACAAGTGCACAAAGCCGGTTTCGTTGGTGGCGCCAGTGATGGCTTGAATCTCCACTTCAATACTGCCGTCAGAACGAAGGCTGCCGTCGAAGCCGCCTGCGCATGAATCTACATAGGCAGTGGTACCGATTAGCCGGTTCATGGGAGGCAGTACGATCACTTCGTTGGCGTTGCCGTTGGTGATGACTGCATTGGCTTTGGGGTCTGCATCTGCCAAAGACTGGGATGCACCGTCACGGCCGGCATATTCGTCGGTGACAATAACGGTTTTAATCCCTTTTTCTTCGATCTTCCGGCAGTTCATGATCAGGTCGGTATCCGGATTTCCGAAGCCCTCCTGAGAAACAATGGCGCCGTCAAGGCCGAGAAATTCGGTGAGTTTGGCTGTCCAGTTGGAGGAACGCTCTTTGTCGGCCAGGGTCACGTTTTCGTTGGTGATGATGACACCCATGAAGTTCAGGGTTTTGCCATGCTCTTCATACAGGTCTTCGATAATGGGATTGTTCAGATGCACATAGGTGGGGTTCTTGTCGCAGGCAGAAACGCAGTTGCCGCTGACAATGGCGCCGTCCATGATTTCAGTGGGGTACATGATGGTGGGAACGATTTTTTTGGCATCCACACCATAGACATAGGTGTCATGGAGGAGTCCCTGGGTTTGAAGCATGTACACATAGCCAACCCGGGGCAGTTCAGGGTACAGTTGGGCGGCTTCCCGGGGTGCCAGGGTTTCGTAGGTTTTGATCTCATCCGGCTCCACATCTTTTACGGCCTGACCCAGATAGGCGGCGGCTTTCAGGCCAAGGGTGCGCAGGGCAGCTTCGTGATCATGGGGCTTGATGCCGGCTTTGGGTTCGGCGGTAATGACCACGTTATGGGTTTTGGAGAAGGGGGTATAGTCGGCACCAATGCCTGACATGTCGATGATGCCCTCCTGGAAACCCACCACTTTACCGGCAGTGACCACGGCCACATTTTTCATGGCATGGGTACGGCCGTTTCCAACTGTGTCAACTTTCGACAGCATGCCTGGGAAAATACCCCCATGACCTTTCACCTTTACCCGGGGTTCGATGACATCTTTCACCGGGGTGATGCGAACAGACTCTCCGGGATGAGCCAGATCCACCCGGATCTTCCACAGATGCTCGTCGCCGCTGACGGCTTCCAGCAGTTCCGCATGGTCAATGACCAGAATGCGGCCGTCCAGATGGGTGCTTTCTCCAAACTGGACATCTTCAATGAATACCTTGCCAAGTTCAAGTTTCATACTGTTTCTCCCCTTTCATCATTCTTCTTTCGCTGATAACTCGTGAGACTTTCTTCTTTCCTGCCTGATTCCTGCGTGTTTCCGCCTGGTTCATGGTGGTTTCTGCCGGCTTTCTTCACTCTTCCCGCAGTAACTGCTCAAGTGACTGATGCATGGTGGGTTGCTGCTGAATCACCGTTTCAACTAAACCATAATCCACCAGCTGCAGGTCGGGCAGGTGCTCATCACGGTAGGTGCGCAATGAATTGAGCCCGCCTGCCTTTCCTTTAAAAGCGTTGAGTAATGCCATGGCCTGCTCCAGCACACTGAGTGATGGATGGTGCAGGTCGGTGGCCTCGTCAGAGAGAAAGATGGTTCGGTAGGGGGTTTCATAGGGCTTCACACTCCCGGCCAGGGGGTGTGTGAGAAGCCGGTGACCCCGGTGTACCCGGTTGCGAACGGCCACAATCACATCTTCATAGCCGCCATCCACCCACAGAAGGTTCATTTCTTCAGGCAAACGTTCTCGTACCAGGGGATTGTTGGTGACGACCATCATGGCATTCCCTCCTTTAAACATCTGTCATGCGGTCACGCAGTCATGCAGTTCTGTAACCATGAAGCATCTTTCTGAAACATCCGACAGCCCTTAACTGAGAAATCATGAGACAACAAAAAAACAGAGTCAATCATGAACACAGCTGTCATGTTGATCTCTGTTGTGGGACCTGAGAGGTTCTTCCCGGCGATGCTGCTGCCAGGACTTGCTCCTTCGGTGCTTGCGCTTTCCAGAGCGCTGTCGATATACGGTCCTTTTGCCTGAGAAATTCACTAACTCTTTTATGAAGTTAGCTTTTACCTTCGGCGGCCCTGAACGGACTCTCTCCCGCATACGTCATCCAGCTTTTGATGAAGTTGTTAACCAGTTAAGGTTGAATGATGTCTTTTCGCTATCATTATATTATGTTTTTCTATAGAAGACAATAGCAAATAAAGCAATTTGTCAAAAAAATATCAAAAGAAGCCTGAGAGAAGATTAGAACCGCTTGATGGAGTCATCAATACATGGAGTCATCAATACCAAAGAAGCTTACACGCCAAGAGTATCCACACAGTTATTGAATACCTTCATGGCCATGCGAATGTATTTCAGTGTGCGCCGGGTGGCTTCCTTGGGGGTGTATTCCACCCGTTCGGTGAGAAGATGCTGCAGCATGCTTTCATAAATGAGCAGAGTCATTTCATTTAATTCTTCCAGATCATCCTCACGCAAAAAGCCTTCCCTGACGCAGTTTTGGAGAAGGGCCAGGTTGCGAAGCGTCAGATCCTGGTTCAGCAGCATGGGTTCCAGTTCTTCAGGCAGATCTTCCAGTTCTTCGGGGAAGAGGGCGTAGTATTCCTGCATCATGTCCCGCAGAGGCTGGTTGAATTGCTTGAAAAAGAGGGTGTGATAAACCCGTGGATCCTGGAAGGAATGATAACAGAAGAACTCCCAGATGAGAAAGTACTTTTTCAGTGCGTTATCAGCGTCCTTAATGTAGTCACTCAGATGAATCACATATATTTTAAAGTGTTTGAGCAGTGCAAAAAAGATGAGGTGGTCCAGGTTATCGAAATAATTGTACAGGGTGGCACTGTTATACCCGGCGATGTCGGCGACCTTTCGGATGGTGACGGCGTCCAGCCCTTCTTCATCAATGATTTGGGTGGCGGCCTCAATGAAATAGCTCATGATGCGCCGCTTTTGTATCGTTTTCTTATCAGGTCGAATCACATTTTTCACCACGTTTTCATTTATTTGTGTGCTTCTTGCTCAATGTTTATTCATTATATCAACAGATTCTGCAAGAAGCAAGAAAGAGAGAAAAAGGGATCGCCGTGATGCTTCGATAAAAAAACAGGAAATGAGAAGGTCTCAAAAATGTACGGGAAAGTAATGGAGCCGCTGTTTGCAGATGATGAAAGAAATCGACGGAAAAATTCAAAAAAATAATCAAGATTAATCAATAAACGTATTTACAAAATCAATACGGTTATGATATTCTTTTATCAAAGTGAGAAACGAAACGTTTTCACGGAAGGAAGGAGTGTCAAGTCAATGAAACTGGAGTTGGGTCATTTTTACGTCAAGGACATTGTTTTTGGCAGTGAAACCCGGTTTGCCGACGGAGTGCTGACCATTAACAAGGAAGAAGCACTGGAAATGGTGCGGGAAGATGAACGGATCACAGAAGCAGACCTGGTGATTGTGAAGCCTGGTGACATGGTACGCATTGTTCCTGTGAAAGAAGCCATCGAACCTCGTTTCCGGGTAGGCGGCGGTCCGGTGTTCCCCGGGGTCACCGGCGATCTGATGCAGGCTGGCAACGGTCGCACCCTGGCACTGAAAAACATGAGTGTGCTGGCAGTGGGCAAACACTGGGGCGGCTTTCAGGATGGACTGATTGACATGGGAGGCGAAGGTGCCAAATACAGCTACTTCTCCCAGTTGATGAATGTCTGCCTGGTGGCCGACACCAATGAAGTGCTTGAACAGCGGGAACAGCAGAAAAAGAACCGTGCCCTGCGGTGGGCCGGTATGAAACTGGCGGAATATCTGGGTAAAACCGTGGCCGACCAGACACCTGAAGAAGTGGAAACCTTTGAACTGGCGCCGGTCACCAAGCGCACCGACGGCGAAAACAAACTGCCCAAAGTGGTGATGGTGCTTCAGCCCCAGTCACAAATGGAAGAACTGGGCTACAACGATCTGGTATATGGCTGGGATGCCAACCGGATGCTGCCCACCTTCATGCATCCCAATGAAGTGCTGGACGGCTGCATCATTTCCGGTTCCTTCATGCCCTGCTCCTCCAAATGGGCCACCTATGATTTCCAAAACTACCCCATGATCAAGCGTCTCTACCAGGAACATGGCAAAACCATCAACTTCCTGGGTGTGATCATGTCCAACCTGAACGTGGCACTGGAACAAAAAGAACGGGCCATGCTCTTTGTGGCTTCCATGGCCAAGAATCTGGGAGCCGATGCGGCGGTTGTTGCCGAAGAAGGTTACGGCAACCCGGATGCCGACTACACCGGCTGCCTGGTGGCACTGGAAAAAGCCGGCATCAAAACCGTTGGCCTCTCCAATGAGTGTACCGGTCGTGACGGCGCGTCACAGCCCCTGGTTTCCATGGATGCCCTGGCAACTGCCATGGTTTCCACAGGCAATGTGTCGGAGCTCATTCAGCTGCCCCCCATGCCGGTGGTTATTGGCGAACTGGAATCCCTGGCCCGCGACGGTCTCTCCGGCGGCTGGGATAACGACGCCATTCTGGGCGCTTCAGTACGGGAAGACGGATCCATTATCATGGAAAACAACGCCATGTTCTGCGGGGACCAGATTGTTGGCTGGTCAACCAAAACAATGGTTGAGTATTAGGAGGTGTGTCAACAGTGAAAAAAGCGATTTTATACCTGAATCAGTTTTTCGGCCAGGTGGGCGGCGAAGACATGGCCGACCACACCCCTGAAATCCGGGAAGGCCTTGTGGGGCCCGCCATGGAACTGGACAAACAGCTGGGTGACGACATACAGGTCACGCATACCATTATCTGCGGCGATAACTTCATGGGTTCCCGTCAGGAAGAAGCCATTGACATGATCAAGGATTTCCTGAAAGATAAAGAAGTAGACTTTTTCTTTGCCGGGCCCGCCTTTCGTGCCGGGCGTTACGGGGCAGCCTGCGGTCATGCAGGACGTGCCGTGCAGCAAATGTTTCCCGACGCTGTGGTGATCACCTCCATGGACGAAGAGAATCCGGGAGTGGAAATGTTCCGTAAAGACATGTTCATTTTCAGGGGTGGTGCCAGTGCGGCTGCCATGAGAAACGACCTGAAGGCCATGGCACAGTTTGCCCAAAAGCTGGCCCGGGGAGAAGAAATCACTTCTGCCAAAGAAGAAGGCTACTTTGGCCGGGGTAAACGGAAGCAGTACTTCCTCAACCCACCGGTGCCTGCCACTGAGCGTGTCATTGATATGCTGTTGAAGAAAATCAATGGTGAGGCTTATGAAACAGAACTGCCGGTGCCTGTCACCGACCTGGTGCCTGTGGCACCCCCGGTTGCGCCTGACAAGCTGTCGGAAGCCACCATTGCCATTGTCACCTCCGGCGGCATTGTGCCCGTTGGCAACCCCGACCGCATTCAATCTGCTTCTGCCACCAAGTGGGGCAAGTATGATGTTTCCGGCATGGACGACCTGAAGGCCGGCGAATACCAGACCATTCATGCGGGCTTTGACCCCATGGCGGCCAATGCCGACCCGGATGTCATTGTTCCTCTGGACGCCATGCGCCAGTATGAAAAAGAAGGCAAAATCAAAAAAATGTTCCATTATTTCTACTCCACTGTGGGCACCGGCACCACCCAAAAAGAAGCTGCCCGCATGGGGCGTGAAATTGCGGCAGAACTGAAGGAGTCCGGCGTTGACGGCGTGCTCCTTGTAGCTACCTGAGGTACTTGTACTCGTTGCGGTGCAACGATGCTAAGAGAAATTGAAAAAGCAGGCATTCCCATTGTGCTCATGGCCAACCTGATTCCTGTTGCCAAGAGTGTGGGCGTGAACAAAATGGTTCCCACCATCTCCATTCCTTATCCGCTGGGAGACCCTGCCACACCGAAAGAAGAACAGTACAAACTCCGTTACCACCGGGTGGGCGTCGCCCTGGACGCTTTAACCGCTGAGATCAGCGAGCCAACCCTTTTTAAAACCAAGATCTAAATCAGGGCGGGACTGCTGCCCGCCTGATGATTGACCATGGCAGCGGCTGAAGCCAACGGTGACCCGCTGCCGGGTCAATGTTTTTCTGATTAGCGGCTCTGTTGAATCTGTGTGTAAAGGAGTGTCTGCTCAATGAACGGTAAAAAAGTTTCCAACGACGTCTTTATCATTTCCCTTGTCATTTCCCTGGCCATCGTTGCCTGGGGTATTTTTGCCCCCGGCAATTTCGGAAACGTGGCCAATGGCACATTTAACTTCCTGGTGAACAATTTCAGCTGGCTGTACATGATTTCCATGTTTATCTTTGTGCTCTTCAGTGTGTACCTGGCCTTCAGTAAATACGGGGCCATCAAACTGGGGCCGGATGATTCCAAGCCTGAATTTTCAACTGCTTCCTGGTTTGCCATGCTCTTTGGTGCCGGTATGGGCATCGGACTGGTTTTCTGGGGAGCGGCAGAACCTCTGAATCATTTCATTTCACCCATCGGGGTGGAAGCAGGAACCTCAGAGGCAGCCAACTTTGCCATGCGCATTTCTTTCCTTCACTGGGGATTCCATCCCTGGGCCAACTATGCGGTGCTGGCCATGGCACTGGGATATTTCCAGTACCGAAAAGGTGCCCCGGGGCTCATCAGCAGTATCTTCACCCCGCTCATCGGTGAGAAGGGTGTGCAGGGGCCCATTGGCAAAACCATTGATATTCTGGCGATTTTCGCCACTGTGGCCGGTGTGGCCACTTCTCTGGGTCTGGGTGCCATGCAGATCAACGGCGGACTGAACTTCATGTTTGGCATTCCCAACACATTGATGGTTCAAATCATCATTGTGGCCGTGGTGACAGTGATCTTTATCTGGACAGCTGTGGCGGGTATTGAAAAAGGCATTGCCCTGTTGGGGGACATTAACCTGAAGGCCGCCATCCTCATGCTGGTGCTGGCCATCATTGTTGGACCAACCGTGGCCATCATCAACACCCTGGTGGGCGGCTTTGGCCGGTACCTCAGCGGATTTCTCAACGACAGCTTTTTCTTGAATCCCTTTGGCGATAACACCTGGATCGGTTGGTGGACCGTCTTTTACTGGGCTTGGTGGATTGCCTGGGCACCGTTTGTCGGCACTTTTATTGCCCGGATTTCCAAGGGCCGTACCATCCGTGAATTTGTTCTTGGTGTCATCGTGGCACCGGCCCTGGGCTCCTTTGTCTGGTTTGCTGTGTTTGGCGGCATGGGTCTGAATCTGGGACTGGAAATTGCCACAGAAGCAGCAGCAGTGACGGAAACGGCTCTCTTTGTGGTGCTGAGCAATTACCCGCTGGGAACCATCGTTTCACTGGTGGCCACCTTCCTGCTGGGTACCTTCTTTATCACCTCCGCCAACTCTGCCACCTTTGTACTGGGTATGTTCAGCTCCGGCGGAGACCTGAACCCATCCAACAGCAAGAAAATCCTCTGGGGACTGGTCATGTCCGGTGTGGCGGTATCCCTCATGGTGGCCGGCGGTCTGGCAACCCTGCAAATTGCCTCCATTGCAGCGGCTTTCCCCTTCTGCTTTGTGATGCTGGCGGCCTGCTATTCCATGCTGAAAGCCCTGAAGGAAGATGACCTCATGGTGACAGGAGAACCGGTGATTTTAGAGCCGGAGATGGCAATAGCCGAAGGAGAGCCACAAACAGCAGAATAGTGGTTTAGCAGCATAACTGTGTGACAGACTGACGGTATGAATGAATTCGATTTGATGCATTCTTTTCACATATGTAACCAAGATAAAGACAGACGGCACCCGCGACGGGTGCCGTTCTTTTTGATGTCTTATCGGGTGCTGCTGAAATGTGCAGCAGTCATCCCGGGTGAAGGTCCCGCGGTCATCTTTGCCACGCAGTAAGCACTCACCTCAGGTTGTGATTTAGAGGGTGGGTGCTTTATTCGATTAGGAATAGGGTTATCGGGTAGGTAGTCACTGAGTACTTCACATGAAATATACCAAAGATACGAAAGACAGGAATAGGAGCGTTTTTTAATGGCGGAACAAAATGTGGGCACCATTAAATCCATACGGGGCAGCGTGATTGAAGTCGTCTTCAAAGACTGTTTGCCAGGTATGAACAACAAGCTGGTAACAGGTGAAAACCAGAAGATCATCATGGAGGTAAACGCATACGTCAACGATGTCACAGTGAAAGCCATTGCCCTCACCTTTACAGCCGGTATTTCCCGGGGAGATGAGGTGATCGACACAGAGGGGCCTGTCACTGTGCCCGTAGGTATTGAAACCCTGGGAAAAATGTTTGACTTGTTCGGAAACCGGTTAGACGGAGACGACGTGATGGGTGATGATATTCCCCGCCGGTCCATTCACCAGAAACCGGTGCCCTTTTCCAAACGGGTTCCTTCAGATGAACTGTTTCTCACCGGAATCAAGGTGATTGACCTGTTGACCCCCCTGGCCAAAGGCGGCAAAGCCGGTCTTTTTGGTGGGGCAGGCGTGGGCAAAACCGTTCTTATTACGGAATTGATCAACAATACAGCTAAAAAAACAAAAGGGTACAGTGTTTTTTGCGGTATCGGCGAGCGTTCCCGGGAAGCGGAAGAGTTGTACCGGGAAATGATCGATGCCGGCGTTTACGAAAATGCGGTGCTTATTTTCGGGCAGATGAACGAACCCCCCGGCGCCCGTTTCCGGGTGGGTCATGCAGCACTCACCATGGCTGAATACCTGCGGGATGAAGAAAAAAAAGATATTCTCCTGCTCATTGACAATATTTTCCGGTTTGTCCAGGCGGGGTCTGAAGTGTCGGGTCTCATGGGCAAAATGCCATCACGGGTGGGGTATCAGCCAACCCTGGCCACTGAACTGGCGGAACTTCAGGAACGGATTTCCAGCACCCGTTCCGGGTCCATCACCTCCATTCAGGCGGTGTATGTACCGGCAGATGATTTCACCGACCCCTCTGCCACCCACACTTTTTCCCATCTTTCCGCTTCGGTGGTGCTGTCCCGAAAAAGAGCCAGTGAAGGGTTGTATCCTGCCATCAGCCCCCTTGAATCATCGTCCACCATGCTGAGCAAGTCCATTGTGGGAGAAAGGCATTATCTCATTGCACAGGAAATCAAACGAACCCTGGCTTCCTATGAAGACCTGAAAGACATCATTGCCATGCTGGGCATCGAAGAACTGTCCCAAGAGGACCGAAACATTGTGAATCGGGCCAGGCTGCTGGAACGGTTTTTAACCCAGCCTTTTTTCACCACTGAGCAGTTTACCGGAATGAAGGGGAAACTGGTGGAACTGGAAGATACCCTGACGGGCTGCGAAAAGATTCTCAATGATGAATACAGCGACTATGTTGAAAGTGATTTTTACATGATTGGCACCATTGATGAGGCAGATGAAAAACGAAGGGAGCGGACAAAAGGCCATGAACATTAAGCTGGTGCTGCCTTATCGTACGATGTTGGACCAGCCGGTGGATAAAATCACTGCCCCTGGCACCGAAGGCAGTTTTCAGGTTTTACCCAAACACATTGATGTGGTATGGAGTCTGCAGCCTGGCATCCTGACGTTGACGAAAAACAACCAAGATGAATACTATGCCATTCAACAGGGAACCCTGGTGAAAGAAGGAGACGCAGTGGTTGTCTCCACTTTTCAGGCCGTCAAAGGCGAATCTCTTGAAAAACTGCATGAATCCTTGATGGAAAGCGTTCAGAAACAGGATGAAAAGGAAAAAAAGGCCAGGGAAGCGCTGGTTAAACTGGAAACCGATACCATCAGACGTTTTATGGAAATCGAATCATAAAGAGGTGGCGCTTTGGACAAGAAAAAACTTTCTCCGGAAGAAAAAATGAAGCACAAGATCCAGTCGGACGCGGCGAAAAAAATAAAAGCCAAAACAGAAAAAGACGACATCATGTTTGGCTTGGGCGTGTTCGGTATTGTGGGCTGGTCCATTGCCATTCCCACCCTGATGGGGGTTGCAGCAGGTGCATACCTGGACAATCGCTTCCCCACAGGGTTTTCCTGGACACTCACCCTGTTGTTTGCCGGTATTTTGGCCGGTTGTTTCAATGCCTGGCACTGGGTGAAAGAAAAGAGCGGAGAAGAGTAAAGGTGGATGCAGCTTAAAGGGCGTCTGGAGAGTAAGAGGAGGCGGATGAATTGATCCTGGGTTTTTTAGGAGGTATGGGGCTGGGCCTGATTTTTTTTGGCGGCCTCTATTGGAGTGTGAATCAACTGCCAACAGTGAATCACCCAGGCCTTCTGATGGTGGCCAGTATGTTGGTGCGTATGGCGGTTCTGTTGACTGGCCTTTATTTTCTCATGGCAGGAGACATTAAAAACCTGCTGGCGGCGGTGGTGGGGGTTATGCTGGTAAAGTTTGTGATGATTGCCAGGGTGCGGCAGAATCCCCCTGCACCAACCGAAAGGGAGTGATGTAATGAACCTTGATCCCAGCGATATTATTTATTTTCAGTGGCGGTTTGTGACCATCTCAGCCACGCTGGTGTTTACCTGGATCACCATGTGTGTATTGGCGGTGGGGTCTTACCTGATTACCCGAAATGTGAAGCCTGGCCCGGAAATCAGCCAGGGGCAAAACATTCTGGAAGCCCTGATCATAACCATCAAAAAACAGATCTATGAAGTGAGTCGCCAGGACCCGGGGCCGTACCTGCCTTTTATTGGCACCCTGTTCATCTTTATTCTGGCAGCCAACATCCTGTCGGTGGTGCCGGGGTTCATCGCTCCTACCGGTTCCCTTAACACCACCATCGCCCTGGCACTGTGCGTCTTTTTGGCAGTTCCCACATTCGGAATTGCCAGCCAGGGGATTAAAGGGTATCTGAAGGAATACATTAAGCCAACGGTGATCATGCTTCCTTTCAATATCATCAGTGAAATCACCCGCACCCTGTCCCTGGCCATTCGTCTCTACGGGAATGTGATGAGTGCCAGCATCATCGCGGTTATTCTGCTGGGGGTTATTCCCCTGTTCTTTCCCGTGGTCATGCAGGTGCTGGGGCTGCTTACCGGGGTGATACAAGCCTATATATTTGCCATCCTGGCCATTGTCTACATTGGTTCTGCCACAAAAAAGAAAAAAGGAAAAAAGCAGGTCGACAGTGAACAATAACAGCGAACAATGAACAGTAAGTAAAAACAGCGAACATTAAACGAGGAGGTTGTCGAATGGATTCTGTGAGTGTCATCGGAATGACGTCAATTGTGATCGCCGGAATGACCATTGCCATTGGTTCAATTGCGCCCGCTTTAGGACAGGGAAAAGCCGTTGCCCAGGCACTGGCGTCAATTGCCCAACAGCCAGATGAAGCCAATACCATTTCAAGAACACTTTTTGTAGGCCTTGCCATGATTGAATCAACTGCCATTTACTGCTTTGTGGTTTCAATGATTTTGCTTTTCGCCAATCCATTCTGGAATTTAATAACAGGGTAGGCCGTTATGAATATTAACTGGTTTGAAATCATCGCCCAAATGATCAACTTTTTCATTCTTCTCTTTTTGTTGCAAAAACTGTTCTATAAACCTGTGATCAAAGCCATGGACGACCGGCAGCAGCGAATACGGGACAACCAGACAAAATCTGATGAGAAGATGAAAAAGGCAGATGAATTAATTGAAACCTACCACAACAACTTGGCAGAGTTGGAAAAAGAGAAAGACAAACAGTTGGAAATGGCGAAACAACAGGCAGAGGAGAAGAAAGAGGAACTGATTGCTGCCTACAAGGAAGAAGCGGAGCAAAAACGCAGCGACTATATGAAAGAAGTGGAAGAAGAGCAGGAACGGTTTATCCAGGACCTGCGGGCTTCGCTGGGGCATAATGCCGTTAAAATTGCTGAACATATTCTGGGATCCTTTTCAAAAGAAAAACTCAGTGCAAAGGTGTATGATTCATTTATGGCAAAAGTGGCGGCATTGGACGAAGACATTCTGAGGGAAGACATGGCATCCAAAGAAGAGTGTATCATCCTTATCAGTTCAGAAGAGCTGTCGGAGCAGCAAAAAGAATCCCTGGAAAAGATGCTTAAAGAGAAAGTGGGCACCTACAAGGAAATCGCCTATGAAGTTGATGAAGCACTGATTCAGGGGTATGAACTGAAACTTGAAACATTGACAGTGCATACCAATGTGCGCAAGTATCTGGAGGAAGCAGAAAAGAACGTCCAGCAACTCATTGAAAAACGGACGGCCTAAACCAGGCTGACGTCAGATTCATTAGACAGGTAAGGTGGTTAACCCATGCTGATAAAACAACTTTCCCTATTGGAAGAAACCATCGACGCAGCTGTGGATCAACAGCTGGGCAAAGAAGATGTGGAAGAAAGCGGTACGGTGATGTCCATTGATAATGGCATTGCCGTGATCAAAGGGCTAAAGGCTGTGAAAAACCAGGAGCTTATCAAGTTTCCTGGAGATACCATGGGAATGGCCTTTAACCTGGATTTCCGTTCTGTTGGTGTGATTCTACTGGGGGAATATAAGCACATTCAATCAGGCGACAGGGTGACACGAAGTTACCAGGTGGCAGATATTCCCGCGTCACAGGACGTGTTGGGCCGGGTCATCAGTCCCCTGGGAGAACCCTTGGACGATCTGGGCCCCATTGAAACGGACCGGCGGATGCCCATCGAACGGGAGGCGCCTCCCATCATGCACCGGGCACCGGTGAACAAGCCCCTGCAAACCGGCCTGAAGGTGATCGATTCGGTGGTGCCCATCGGGAAAGGCCAGCGGGAACTGATTCTGGGCGACCGGCAAACCGGAAAAACCGCCATTGCTGTTGACACTATCATTAACCAGCGTGAGGCAGATGTGATTTGCATCTATTGCGCCATCGGGCAGCAAATCACCGCCGTGGCCAAGGTGATTGAGGTATTGAAAGAACATGATGCCATGGGCTATACCGTGGTTATGGTGGCTGGTTCAGAATCGGCCCCGGGAGTTTCTTTTATTGCTCCGTATGCCGCCACTTCTCTGGGAGAGTATTTTATGGAGAAGGGGAGAGATGTGCTGATTATTTATGATGACCTGACACGGCACGCCCGGGCATACCGGGAACTGTCATTGCTGTTGGAACGGCCTCCCGGCCGGGAAGCTTATCCTGGCGATATCTTCTATATCCATTCCCGGCTGTTGGAACGTTCCACACATTTAAAACCAGCCTTTGGCGGTGGAAGTTTGACAGCACTGCCCATCATTGAAACCCAGGCAGAAAACCTGTCTGCCTACATTCCCACCAACCTGATTTCCATCACCGACGGCCAAATTGCACTTTCTCCCAAGCTGTACCAAAAAGGGAACCTGCCGGCAGTGAAAATTGGCACTTCTGTTTCCCGGGTGGGTGGCAAGACCCAGGTACCGGCTTACCGCCAGATTACCAGTGCCCTGAAGTTGACCTATTCCCAGTTTGAAGAGCTGGAAACTTTTGCCAGTTTCGGTACTCGATTGGACGAAAGCACCAAGCGAATCCTGGAGAGGGGTAAGCGAATCCGGGCGGTGCTGAACCAGCCCCAATACCAGCCCATTGAGGTGACGGAACAGATCGGCATTCTCATGGCGGTCACATCCGGCACCCTGGACAGTGTGCCGGTGGATAAAATTAGCCAGGCGGAAAGAATGATCCAGACCCTGGTGCGGGAAGATGAAACCTTTCGCAAACAGCTGATGGAAGAGGAACGTCTGGACGAAAATGTCAAGGAAAGCTTTCTGCAGCGAGTCAGCGACAGGTTGAAAGAGGAGTGGGATGAGGCAGATGGAAAACCTGCAATCGATTAAACGCAGTATCAATTCGGCTGAAAGCCTTCAATCCATTGTTTCCACCATGAAAGCCCACGCATCTTCTGTGATTACCCAGTTTCAGAATGCGGCTGCGGCTTCCATGGCTTATCGGCATGTGCTGGACCGAGCGCTGTACGTCGTCATCACCACCGGCGAAGAAACAAAAGATCACCGGCAGGAGGTGAAAGGCAGTGACATACATGTTCTTTTTGGGTCAGATCATGGGTTGGTGGGAAGGTTTAATGAACGCATCGTTGCCTTTGCACAGGAAAAGATCACACCGGCAAATGAAGATGTGATCCTTGTGGTTGGGCAGCAAGTCATTAACCGGCTGGAAAAAGGGTTTAAGGTGGACGTGGTTTTGCCTGTTCCCCAGACGGAAGAAGGGATTACTTCCATGGTGCAGCGACTTCTTCTGGCCATTGATGAAATTCGGGAAAGCAAGACCATTGGCCGCATTTTACTGTACTACAACAAACCTCAGGATGCCGCCTCCTTTACCGAAGAAACGGAACTGCTTTTTCCCATTGACCTGGAAGAACTGGCTAAAAACAAGGCGGACTGGCAGTCCAACGCGCTGCCCACTTATTTTGTCAGTAAGAAGAATCTGCTTTCTCATTTGATCCATCAGTATTTTTTTATCAGCCTTTACCGGGCCTTTTGTTATTCCCTGGCTTCGGAAAACGCCAGCCGGTTAGCTTCCATGCAGGCAGCGGAAAAAAACATTGATGAAAGGCTGACGGAACTAAATGCCAAGTACCGCCGGCAGCGTCAGAATCAGATTACTGAAGAAGTCAATGATGTGATCTCGGGCTTTAAGGCCATTAAGAAGTCCAAGGAGCAGGAGGCGTTAAACGGCACATGATAACAGTCATCTTATTGATGGTCATTTACATGGCTTTTATTTCTCTGGGATTACCCGATGCTGTTTTTGGTGTGGCCTGGCCCTTAATTCGTACTGAATGGGTGATGGATTTAAAGGCAGGCGGTTTGATTGCCACCGTGACAACCATTGGAACTGTGGCAAGCAGTTTACTCAGCGGCAGACTCATTGCTGCTTTTGGCGAAGGAAAAATTGCTTTTTTCAGCACCTTTCTCACAGCGGCAGCGCTCTTGGGATTTGGTGTGGCGCCCCATTATGGGTGGATCATTTTTCTGGCAGTACCCCTGGGGTTTGGCGCCGGATCTGTGGATACAGCACTGAACCATTTTGTGGCGACGCATTTCAGGGCACATCATATGAACTGGCTTCATGCCTGCTGGGGCATTGGTGCCACGGCGGGTCCCCTTGTCATGTCAGCGGTACTGATGCAAACTCAATCCTGGCGGGCCGGTTTCCGTACCATTGCCTACATTCAGTTTGCACTGGCAGCATTGTTGCTGGTTTCCCTTCCCCTGTGGCGAAAACACCAGGACAGAATGGAATTTGAGGATAAAAAACCTGCCAGAGCTCTTGCGGCCCGGGAGGTTTTCAGAACCAAAGGCGCACCGAATGCCATGCTGGTGTTTCTTTTTTACTGTGGCGGGGAATATGCCATGGGATTATGGGGTGCCAGCTATTTGTTACAGTTCCATGGAATCTCCCTTGAGCGGGCGGCACAGGTGGTGGCCCTTTACTATGGAGGCATCACCTTTGGCCGACTACTGGCAGGTGGGATCTCATTTAAACTGAACAACAGTCAACTGATAAAATGGGGGGTTTGCCGTATCCGGCAGTGGCGCGATCATGCTGATATCAGGAATCTTGCCCATGGCGGCATTTTTGCTGATAGGGGTTGGATTCGCCCCTGTTTTTCCTGCCATGGTCCACGAAACCCCCATTCGTTTTGGGACACAGATTTCCCAAACACTCATTGGGTATCAGCTTGCCGCAGCTTATGTGGGAGTGGCCGTGATTCCACCCATGATGGGCGTTGCCATGTCTCAGTGGGGGCTTCGGCTGTTCCCCTTTCTCATATTGGTAATGATTTTGCTTCAATGGAACCGGGTGGCAGCCATTAAGGCATGATTCTTGGTGGCTCAACTGAAAGGGAGGCAGCTGAATTCATCAGTTGCCTCCCTTTCGATAATGATGGTCAATCATGTGATCACGCAGAATTTCCAGAAGGTTGAAGCTGCTGCATAATCGCTTCGGCAGCCTGTTCCAGGGTAATGCCGTTATCCATGGCTTTGCGCCGCAGGTAGGCATAAGCCTCCTGCTCTGTCAGTTGTTTTTGATCCATCAGCAACCCCTTGGCCCGGTCAACGGTTTTGCGTCCCTCCAGTGAACGTTCCAACCGGGTGACCTTGTCGGTGAGGGAGGCGATTTTTCGGGCATTCACCATGGCAAAATCCAGAATCTGTCCCATCTGCCGGGACTGAAGGGGTTTGGTGAGATAGGCATACACATGGCGTTTTTGAATCATGTCCAAAAACTCCGGGGTTACCTGACTGGCGAGATAGAGGACGGTGGAAAGATTGTCGGTTTCGATGATGCGGCCCAGCTCGGCGGCAGACATCCCCCAGATGCCGGCATCGATGATCACCAGATCAGGCTTGAGTTTTCGGGCAACCCGAAGGGTGTGGGCGCCGTCGGTGGCCTGAAAGGTCCAGTACCCTTGTCGATTCAGCATGTCACAGACTTTTTTTCGGCTGACTTCACTGCTGTCGGCCACCAGAATTTTTTCTCGGTGCATGAGCGTCGCCCTCCCTTCCAACAAACCTTTTTTGGACACAGGCATTCACGGGTGTCATCCTTTTGTATTGGAATCTTCTCTGGCAAAGGGAACTGTTTGTACAAGAGTGATCCGCTGATTTCGGCAAACAAATGGCAGTCAGCGTGGTGAGGGTTTAGAATTTCCTCAGGTAGCGGTCCAGCTCCCACTGGGACACATAGGCGGAGTATTTTTTCCATTCATACAGGGCGGCATCCATGAACTTTTCAGTGATGTGGGGGCCCAGGGCACCTTTGATCACATCGTTCTTCGCCAGCTCCTGTACAGCCTCAAAGAGGCTGCCCGGCAGGCAGTCGATGCAGTTGAGGCTGCGTTCCTCGTCGTTCATTTCGTAAAGGTTGGTCACCACTGGGTCGGGGGGTGTCAGTTTGTTTTTGATGCCGTCCAGTCCTGCCCGCAGAATGGCTGCCAATGCCAGGTAAGGGTTGGCAGAGGGGTCTGGGTTACGAAGCTCAATGCGGGTGGAATTGCCCCGTTTAGCGGGAATGCGAATCAGAGGGCTGCGGTTACTGGCAGACCAGGCGATCATCACTGGTGCTTCATAACCGGGAACCAGGCGCTTGTATGAGTTCACTGTGGGGTTGGTAACGGCTGCGAAGCCCCGGGCATTTTTAATCACCCCGGCTAAAAAAGCATAGGTGGTTGCAGAAAGCTGCATGGGGTCGACTTCATCATAAAAGGCGTTTTTGCCTTCCAGTGTTGCCAGAGACAGATTGATGTGCATGCCAGAGCCGTTGATACCAAAGCGGGGCTTGGGCATGAAGGTGGCGTGGAGGCCGTGGCGCTGGGCAACAATGCGAACAGCCATTTTGAAGGTCATGATATTATCTGCGGTGGTGAGGGCATCGGCATACTTAAAGTCGATTTCATGCTGACCGGGAGCCACTTCATGATGAGACGCCTCAATTTCAAAGCCCATTTCAGTGAGCACGTTGACCATATCCAGACGGGCACTGCCTCCCAGGTCGATGGGTGCCAGATCGAAATAGCCTGCATTGTCGTGGGTGTCCAGGGTGGGATTTCCCTGTTCGTCGGTGTTAAAGAGAAAAAACTCACACTCGGGGCCCACATTCATGGTGTAGCCCATTTCTTCGGCTTCCTTCAGAACGCTTTTCAGAGCGTTTCGGGGACAACCCACAAAGGGAGTGCCGTCGGGTTTGTACACATCACAGATGATGCGGGCTTCTTTGGGCTGGCTGGTCCAGGGAAAAACGGTGAAGGTGTCCAGATCAGGCCAAAGGTACATGTCGGACTCTTCGATGCGCACAAAGCCGTCAATGGAAGAACCGTCAAACATCATTTCGTTGTCCAGGGCCTTATCCAGTTGATCAGTGAGGATGGAGACGTTTTTCATCACCCCCATAATATCGGTAAACTGCAGATGGATAAAACCGACTTCCAGTTCCTTGACTTTTTTCAGCAGGGCTTCTTTTTGACTCATTAAAACACGCTCCTTTGCGTTTTTTTACCAAGCACTCAGGGGAGCCTGACAGCAGCGCCGGTTCCCTGGATGCATGAATGGATGTGGTGAAAAGGCATGATCTAAAAAGTGCAAAGGAAACCGGGAATATGGTGACTTTCGCGCGATAAAGCAACAGAATGTCACCATGATACAATATTCCCCGATGTTTTTCAACAAAAGAGGCAAAATGACCCGGTTTCCTTTGATTTGATGGGCCGCTCTGTCAGGACAGAGACTGAAGGAATCTGCCACTGTCATAAAGATCAACGAATAACCATGAGAGCAGTTCTAAGGCTGGTTATCCAGTGCAGTGACACCTTCGTCGCCGTTTCGAATGCGAATCACATTGGAAACAGGATAGACAAAAATCTTTCCGTCGCCAATTTCGCCGGTACGCAGTACTTTTTTGGCGACATCAATAACAGCTTCCACCGGCACTTCGCTGATAACGGTCTCCACTTTAATCTTGGGCAGCAGGGAAGGTGTGTAGGGGACGCCCCGGTAGTTGGCCGGCTGTCCCTTCTGAACACCACAGCCCATGACATTGGTGACAGTCATACCCATTACTCCCAACTCATTCAGGGCTTCTTTCAGGGCTTCAAATTTGCCGGGACGCGTAATGATTTCCACTTTAAAAATAGGTTGATCCATTGATAAGCACCTCCCTTATTGAATGGTATCCAGCAATACTTTTGGTTCGAAATCAGCGTAGCTTTCGGTACCATGTTCTTTCAGATCCAGGCCCAGCACTTCCTCTTCGCTGTTGACACGCAGGCCAATGGTTAAGTCGATGGCTTTAAACAGCACGAAGGTGGTGGCAAAAGTCCACAGGGCAATGGCTGCCACGCCTGTGAGCTGCACCAGCAGTAATTGAGCACCGCCGCCGTAGAGAAGACCGCCCTCGGTGGCAAAAATACCCACGGCGATGGTTCCCACTGCACCGCAGATGCCGTGCACACTCACTGCACCCACGGGGTCATCCACTTTCAGTTTTTGATCAAGCAGCTCAATGGCCAGTACCACCGTCAGACCGGCAATGGCACCAATACATGCAGCGCCCAGGGGGCTGACAATGTCAGTGCCGGCGGTGATGCCCACCAGTCCGGCCAAAGCACCGTTGAGAGTGATGCTCACATCAGGTTTGCCGTACCGGGTCCAGGAGATGGTCATGGCCATCACGGCACCCATGGAGGCGGCCAGATTGGTGGTGACGAAGATGTGGGCCATGGAAACGGCATCGGCTTCCAGGGTGGAACCGCCATTGAATCCAAACCATCCAAACCAGAGGATGAAAACACCCAAAGCACCCAGCGTCAGGTTGTGGCCTTTGATGGGATGAATACTGCCGTCTTTGCCGTATTTCCCCAGTCTTGGGCCGAGAATCCAGGCACCGGTGAGGGCTGCCCAGCCACCCAGGGAGTGAACCACTGTCGAGCCGGCAAAATCGTGGAAGCCCAGTTCACCCAACCAGCCGCCGCCCCAGATCCAGTGACCGGCAATGGGGTAGATCACAGCGCTGATCACAAAGCTGTAGAGCAGGTAAGACTTGAACTTGGTGCGCTCAGCCATGGCACCGGAAACGATGGTGGCAGCAGTGGCGCAGAAAACTGTCTGAAAAATGAGGAAAGCTTCTTTTGGAATGGTCAGGCCCAGGTGTTCATAAAGACCGGTGGAGAGAAAGTTGACACCACCGATGAGACCGGCGTTGGAGACGCCAAACATGAGGCTGAAGCCGAGAATCCAATAAATGAGAGAACCGACGGTGAAGTCCATCAGGTTTTTCATGATGATGTTGCCGGCATTTTTGGCCCGGGTAAACCCGGCCTCCACCATGGCGAACCCGGCCTGCATGAAAAAGACCAGTCCGGCAGCCAGCAGTACCCATAACGTATCAAGTGCAGAATAGTCGATCATCGTTAAAACTCCCTTCAATCATTGATTATGAACCGATAAAATGAAATATAATGCGATGAAATGGACAAATGAATGACGACAGAGATGAATCATTCAGGAATGTCACCGGGCAGGCCTGGCAGGTAAAATGCAGCAGTGGTTCGTGGATGACAGCAGGTCATGCCATGCTGATGTATGAGCGCAAAATGGCAGTGTAGCAGGATGTGGGTGTGGTTCGTTTTTGGAAACGCCCCCGTCATGCAGCTGTTCATGCGGGAAAACATTTCACAAAGTTGAATCACCTGGGGAGGCCGGTATCGGAACAACGGGCGCTTACCTGTCGGGGAAATAAAAAACGCCCGCAAACAGGGAGGATAATTCCTCCTGAGTCTGCGGACGCCGTTGCCCGATACCGGATGAAGGTGGCTGATCCATATTTCCCCGGCCGAAACCGGGGGAAGGGGAGAGGATCAGAATGTCATGAGCGCATCATGATGAAAGTCATTATAGGACAGCCTGAGTATTTTTGCAAGGGTTTTTTTGAAAAAAATTCGAAAAAAACGTTGAAATATGAAGGAAAAGGATTTCCTAAAGAGAATTTGATAAAAATATGACAGAAGCGTTTTACTGTATAAAAAAACATGATATAATGCTCTCTAACATTCAAGACAGAGCATTCAGACAGTTGGCGCAACGTTTTGGGATGGGGAATGGGGCAGATTGATCCGCCTCAAAAAAGGAGGAGCGATTCGATGAACGGCAGTAAAGTCATTATATCAGTGCTTGGGAAAGACAGGGTGGGGATTATTGCAGCAATCTCAGGAGTGTTGGCGACCCATGGGGGGAATATTCTCGACATCAGCCAGACCATTCTGGAAGATTATTTCACCATGATCATGATGGTGGATCTGAGTGCCTGTGACCTGGCATTCCCGGAACTGAAAGAAACGCTGGTGACAACAGGCGAAGGAATTGGCATGCAGGTGAATATTCAGCATACTGATACGTTTGATTACATGCACCGTATTTAGGAGGGGAAGGGAGAAAAGAAGATGCATTTCACATCTGTATCACGGCAGGAAATACTGGAGACCATTCAGATGGTCCAAATGGAGAACCTGGATATTCGTACCATCACCATGGGCATCAGCCTTCGGGACTGTGGGCATCCCGACCCGGTGACTGCCTGTCGCCGGGTCTATGACAAAATTACCCGCCAGGCGGAAAATCTGGTGAAGGTGGGAGAAGAGATCGAAGATCATTTTGGCATTCCCATTGTGCATAAGCGCATTTCGGTGACACCCATGGCCATGGTGGCAGAAGCTTCTGAGACAGAAGACTACACCCCTTTTGCCAGAGCCATGGATGAGGCGGCTGCAGCGGTGGGCGTCAATTTCATTGGCGGTTTTACAGCGCTGGTTCAAAAGGGAATGACGGTGGGAGACCGGCGCCTTATTGCCTCTATCCCGGCTGCCCTGGCTGAGACAGAGCGGGTCTGCTCTTCGGTGAATGTGGCATCATCAAAGGCGGGCATTAACATGGACGCTGTGTTGCAGATGGGACATATCATCAAAGCGGCGGCGGAAGCCACCCGGGAACGGGACAGTATTGGATGTGCCAAACTGGTGGTATTTTGCAATGTGCCCGAAGATAATCCCTTTATGGCCGGTTCTTTTCATGGCGTGGGAGAGCCGGAGGCGGTGATCAATGTGGGCATCAGCGGCCCCGGTGTGGTGCGAAATGCGGTGGTCAAGCGACCGGATGCTGATCTGGGTGAGCTGGCCAATGTGATCAAAAGAACCGCGTTTAAAATCACCCGTATGGGAGAGCTGGTGGGTAAAACCGCTTCAGAAGCCCTGGGGGTGCCCTTTGGCATTATTGATCTTTCCCTGGCCCCCACACCGGCAGTGGGAGACAGTGTTTCCGATATTCTGGAAGCCATCGGGCTGGAATCCACCGGTACCCACGGCACGACAGCGGCTCTGGCCATGCTCAATGACGCCGTGAAAAAGGGAGGCATCATGGCGTCCTCACATGTGGGCGGGCTCAGTGGTGCCTTTATTCCCGTCAGCGAAGATGCCGGCATGATTCGGGCAGCAGAAGCCGGCATTCTCACCTTTGACAAGCTGGAAGCCATGACCTCTGTCTGTTCTGTGGGGCTGGACATGATTGCCATTCCGGGAGAAACCAGCGCAGAAACCATTGCCGCCATCATCGCCGATGAAATGGCCATTGGGATGATTAACCGAAAAACCACAGCGGTGCGGGTGATTCCTGTGGCAGGAAAAACCGTGGGAGAGTTTGTGGAGTTCGGCGGCCTTTTGGGCCGGGCCCCCATTATGCCGCTTCATACCCAGTCATCAGATGTTTTTGTGAAGCGGGGCGGGCGTATTCCGGCACCCTTGCAGTCGTTTAACAATTAAACCTTTAAACCCTGCGATGACGGTGATGCTTCAATGACAAAACGCATCAATAACTGAATGCATTAATAACTGAATGCTTCGATGACTCACATACTCCGCGAAAAAGGACCCTGAAGTGAAATGGTAAAAAATAAAAAAACAGCCCAGAAAATGCGGACATCGCATTTGAAGGGCTGTTTTTTTGAGATCGACTATAAGGAAAACGAATGCCTCGCAGAAACGAAAATGCATACAAATTAATATTCCGACAATTCGCAAGATTCAACTTGACAAGGTGTTGCAATCATCATATACTGTGGATAATTTTTACGCTGGCATAAAAATGAATAATACAAGCGGGATATGCATGAAAATGTTTTCCTGGCCGGCGGCATTGAGGGAAAGGAAGTGGTTTTGTTGGGACAAGGAGATCAATATCAGGCAAGCCATCAAAATGGGGATGGACAGCAGTGGGAACAGTACAGAAGTGAGAAGGCATCAATGGGACCAAGGGGGTGGGGGGTGCCGGGGATTCCTCCCAGCCAGGGACTTTATGATCCCATCCATGAAAAAGACAACTGTGGCGTTGGCTTTGTGGCCCATGTGAAGGGCGTGCCTTCCCACCAGATTCTTGAACAGGGATTGGAAATTTTGCATCAAATGAAACACCGGGGAGCAGTGGGTGCCGATGTGACGACAGGAGACGGTGCCGGCATTCTGATTCAGGTACCCCATGGTTTTCTGGTTCAGGAAACACAGAAAGAAGGGTTTGAGCTGCCACCCCCGGGCCAGTATGCCGTGGGAATGATTTTTTTGCCCCGTGAACCCCATGCCCTGCATTACTGCCAGGGAGTTTTCGAGCGGGTGCTGAGGGAAGAGGGGCTGGTGTTGCTGGGATGGCGCACCGTGCCTGTGGATCCCTATGCCTGTGGTGATTCTGCCAGAGCCACCCGGCCCGTGGTGGCCCAGGTGTTTGTTCAGCGGGAACAACAGACGAAGGAAGCCTTCGCCAGAAAGCTGCTGGTGGTTCGAAAGCGTGTGCAGCAGATCATTGCGGCGGCAGGCGGCCCGCCGGCCCACCACTTTTATGTGTGCAGTCTGTCGGCAGAGACATTGGTATATAAGGGGCAGATATTGGGATACCGCCTGAAAGACTATTACCTGGATCTGCAGCAGCCAGAGCTGGAAACGGCGTTGATTCTCGTCCATGAACGCTACAGTACAAACACGTTTCCTTCATGGAAAATGGCCCACCCTTACCGGTACCTGGCCCACAACGGTGAAATCAATACCATACGGGGAAATATCAACTGGATGAATGCCCGGGAAGGCGTCATGCGTTCCAGAGTCTTTGGCAGCGATTTTGAAAAAATCCTGCCGGTCATCGAACCGGAAGGCAGTGATTCTGCCAGCCTGGATAATATTTTTGAATTCTTTTTGGCCAACGGCCATCCCATGGAACAGGTTATGATGGTGCTGGTGCCGGAGGCCTGGCAGGCGGGGAGCGGTATTTCAGAGGAACTGCAGGCCTTCTACGAGTACCATGGCCGGCTGATGCAGCCCTGGGACGGCCCGGCGACGGTGGCCTTTTCCGATGGGGTGAAGGTGGGGCTTATGGTGGACAGGAACGGCCTGCGCCCTGCCCGTTATTGGGTCACCGATGATGACCTCATCATCATGGCCTCGGAAACCGGTGTGCTGGATATTCCTCCTGAAAAAGTAGTTCAAAAAGGGAACATGAATCCGGGAAGCATGTTGCTGGTGGACCTTCAAAAAGGCCAGCTACTGGAAAATCATGCCATCAAGGAAGGGATTGCCACTGCCTACCCCTATCGGGAATGGGTACAGCGCAACCGTCTGACGATGGATGTCCTGGAAGACTTGCCCGAACCACGGCCCATGAACCGGGAAGTGCTGGCTAAAAAGCAGAAAGGCTTTGGCTACACAGCAGAAGAACTGGAGCACATTCTCCTGCCCATGGCATTGCATGGAGAAGAGAACATTGGCGCCATGGGAATGGATACACCCCTGGCCGCCCTCTCAGCAACACCCCAGTGGCTTTTTCAGTATTTTCGGCAAAAATTTGCCCAGGTAACCAATCCGGCCATCGATTCCATTCGGGAAAAGAGCGGCATGTCACTGGTGCAATATCTGGGGAATCACGGGCTGTTGGTGGATGCCATTGAAACAGAGGAAGACCGGGCGTATATGAGGCTGGAAGAGCCGGTGATCACCAACCGGGAAATGGAACAGCTGAAACATCTGTACACCAAAGATCTGAAAGCGGTCACCCTGCCCATCACTTTTCAGATGGATGGCGGTCCCAACCGGCTGGAAAAAGCCCTCTATGATCTTTGTAAGCGGGCAGAAGAGAATATTTTGCAGGGGCATAATCTGCTGATTCTCAGTGATCGGAGCATTGATTACTATCACGCCCCCATTCCCAGTTTACTGGCAGTGAGTGCGGTTCACCACCACTTGATCCGGCGTAAGCTGCGTACCCAGGCCGATCTTATTGTGGAGGCCGGCGATGCCCGGGATGTGATGCACCTGGCCCTTTTGCTGGGTTATGGAGCAACAGCGCTGAACCCGTATCTGGCCTTTGAAACCCTTCAAAAACTCCACGGCGAAGGAAAAATGGGAGAATCAGTCACGCTGGAGGCATCCCGTCGCAATTACCGGGATGCGCTGGTGAAAGGGTTGCTGAAAATCATTGCCAAAATGGGAATTTCAACTCTTCAGAGCTATCAGGGCGCTCAGATTTTTGAGGTGGTGGGACTGGATGAAGCACTGGTGGACCAGTACTTCCCAGGAACCCCTGCCTGTCTGTCGGGGATCGGCCTGGAAACCATCGGAGAAGAAGTGCTGCGGTTTCACAAACCTGCCTTCAGCATCACCGACAAGCAGCCGGAAGCGCTGGCGGTGGGTGGCGAACTGTTTCACCGGAAAGGCGGCGTTCCTCATCTCCTCAGCCCTGACCGGGTGAGCATGTTGCAGCGGGCCGGGCGTTCCGACAGTTATGATGCCTACCGGGCTTTTTCTGATGATATTCACCGTGCCGACGGCGATGTGCTGACGGTGCGAGGTCTTCTGGATTTCACCCAGCGGGTTCCGGTGCCGCTGGATGAAGTGGAGCCGGTGGAAGCCATTCTCCCCCGATTCACCACAGGAGCCGTTTCCTTTGGTTCCGTCAGCAAAGAAGCCCATGAAACCATGGCCATCGCCATGAATCGGATGGGAGCCAGGAGCAACAGCGGTGAGGGTGGCGAACACCCTTCCCGTTATTACGCAGATCTTCACGGGAACAATCTGAAAAGCGCCGCCAAGCAAGTGGCTTCCGGACGATTTGGTGTCACCATTCAGTACCTGGTGAATGCCAATGAACTGCAGATCAAGGTGGCCCAGGGAGCCAAACCGGGAGAAGGCGGCCACTTGCCCGGCGAAAAAGTGACGCCGGAAATCGGCGAAGTACGCCATTCACTGCCTGGAATTGACCTGATTTCACCGCCGCCTCACCACGACATTTATTCCATTGAAGACTTGGCACAACTGATTGTTGATTTGAAAAATGCCAATCCTGAAGCCCGGGTGAGTGTGAAGCTGGTGGCGTCAACGGGGATTGGTGCAGTGGCGGCAGGGGTGGCCAAAGCCCATGCCGATGTCATTGTCATCAGCGGCCACGACGGCGGCACCGGCGCCTCTGCTTTCAGTTCCATGAAGTATGCCGGGCTTCCCTGGGAAATCGGACTGGCAGAAGTACAGCAGACCCTGATGCTGAACCAGCTGCGGGGGCGGGTGAAGCTGCAGGCAGACGGTAAAATCATCACCGCCAGAGATGTGGTCACCGCTGTTCTGCTGGGAGCAGAGGAAGTGGGTATGACAACCGCCGCCATGATCGGATTGGGCTGTATCATGTGCCGCAAATGTCATCTGAACCGTTGTCCCGTGGGGATTGCCACTCAGGATCCGGCGCTGCGGAAAAAATTCACCGGCAAACCGGAGCATCTACAGCGATACTTCACCTTTGTGGCCCGTGAGATTCGTGAAATTATGGCCCGGTTGGGCTATCGAAAAGTGGATGACATGGTGGGGCAGGTACACCGCCTGCGCCACCGGGACGGACTCACCGGTAAAGCAGCTGCCCTGAAAGTGGACCGCCTGCTGTTCCGACCGGAACTACCGGCGCGTATTTCTGTGAAAAGCGGCGATAAGTCAGCTGGCGTGACAATCACAGCCCTTGACCAACAACTGCTGAAAGTGGCAGCTCCCAGCCTTGAAAGTCGTCAGCCGGTATCGGGTACCTTTCCCATTACCAACACCCACCGGGCGGTGGGAACCCGCCTTAGCGGCCAAATCGCCCAGCAATATGGCGGGGATGGGCTGGCGCCTGACACGATACAATTTACTTTTGAAGGCTCAGCAGGGCAGAGTTTTGGTGCTTTTGCCGCCTCAGGCATGACACTGACCCTGAAGGGAGATGCCAACGATTATCTGGGTAAAGGGCTCAGCGGCGGGAAACTGGTGGTGATGCCGCCTGAAAAAAGCAGGTTCAATGCCGCTGATAATGTGATCGCCGGTAACACCCTTCTTTATGGGGCAACAGCGGGCGAAGCCTATTTCAGCGGAAGAGTGGGGCATCGCTTTGCCGTTCGAAACAGTGGGGCCACTGCTGTGGTTGAAGGGATTGGCAGCCATGGCTGTGAGTACATGACCGGTGGTGTGGTGGTGGTGCTGGGAGCGGTGGGCCAGAACTTTGGAGCGGGTATGAGTGGCGGCAAGGCTTTTCTGATGGCTGAAGCATCATATCTGACGGAACAGGTGAACCAGGATCTGGTGACGATTCTGCCTGTAAATGAAGAAGCCGACCGCCAGTTGCTGCACCGGCTGGTCACCCGGCACCATGAGCTGACAGGCAGCAAGCAGGCGGCAGCACTGTTGAAACAGTGGCCGAAGGCCTTGAAGCAGTTTCACCTGGTGGTCTCACCTCTCTATCTTGAAATTTCGGAACGTCTTCTGACAGAATCGAACAAATGAGTTTTTTTCATGACATGACATGATGGCAGCTGTCGGTTTTTTCATCGGCAGCTGAGGTTGAAGACAAAGGGATTTGGCCAGAACAGCTGATTCCAATCTTGTGTGTTTTTAGTCGAAAGTCTCGAAAACAGCGCCTGAACTCGCTGCGCTCAAACAGCAGGCGCTGGCGGTTTTCTCATCTTTTCGAAAAAACACTGACAAGATTTCCAAGGCTGTCCTTTACCAAACCCCTTGTCTTCATCTTACTTTGTCTTCAGTCAACTGCCGATATCTCATCGGCAGTTTTTGTGTGAAAAGAAAATAGAATGCTAAAATGGATTGTCAACAGCAACCCTGCCGAAGATGATTTTGCTTATTTGAGGTGGACTATTCCAGTAGGTGTTAGTATATTTGGTATATTGTGCCAGTATATTTGGTATATAATGTAGATATAAATGACGGCACCGTTGATTATGGGTTGGAAAAGGGTAGTATATGTAATGCCTATTTCTGATGATATCTCAGATGGTCGCCGCAGTGATATTTCAGAATGAGACAGCAGGCGGTAGTGGTGTCGTAAGGGGAGATTTCTGGGAGGTCCTGTTCATGGAAGGTCAACTGGATAGGTTGATGATAAAGAATAACGAAAAGCTGCTGCCGCAATTGATGGAACTATTTTCATGCCCGGTTTTTGTAATAAACGAAACCGGTTATTTTGTTGATGTCAATCAAGCGGGCTTAGCCGTGGCTGGAGGCTCAAAAGAAGAGATCATAGGCCGGCATGAATCAGAATGGGAAGAAGGGAAAAATATTCACTTTTACCGGATCCCCGTCAAACTGGGCAATCAAAAAAAGGGATTTCTGATCATTCTTGTGGACAATGGAGATAACCCCGAAAACAGGAAAACGGTCAGGCGGTACCGGGTGAAGCAGTCATCGTCAAAATGCCTGGCAACGCAGCGGCAGCTGAAGGCACTCCTGCTGGAAAAAGAACTGTTGCTGCGGGAAGTGCATCATCGCATTAAAAATAACATGAATAACATGGTGATGATGCTCACCCTCCAGGCAGATTCTGTCGGTAACGCCGCTGCCGAAGAGGCTTTAAAAGATGCCCGAAGCCGGATTCAAGCCATGATGGTGATTTACGATAAACTGTATCGATCAGAAGACTTCCACACCCTCTCGGTGAAAACCTACCTTCGAGAGCTGGTTAATGAAGTGAAAGGCACCTTTTCAAAACACGAACGCATTCGGGTGCATCTGGAAGTGGATGACATGATGCTTGACAGCCGAATCCTGTTTCCTTTGGGGATTATGATGAATGAACTCTTCACCAATGCCATGAAATATGCCTATGGAGAGGATCAGGAAGGCAGTGTGGTGATTTCGGTGTTTCAAATGGGTGACATGATTGAATTGGTGGTGCAGGACTTTGGAAAAGGCATGCCGGAAAAAATGGAAAAGACCGGATTTGGAGGTTTTGGACTTGAAATGGTGGAAATGCTGGCCCTGCAAATGAGCGGGTCACTGACCATTGAAAGGGGAAATGGCGTTCGTTTTGTGGTGCGTATACAAAGAAGTAAACCCTAATTGTCAGAGAAACACTTGTCCCTTGCCACCGGTCTTCAGGAAGGGTATAATGAAAGCGGCTTTGCGTTCTTGAGATTGTCAACATGTCGGCAGGCAGGAGGCTTTTCATGCGACCGGATTGGGATCATTATTTTATGGAAATGGCAGAAGTGGTGGCGAAGCGGTCCACTTGCCTGCGCCGTCAGGTGGGAGCTGTGTTGGTGAAAGACCGAAGGATTCTCGCCAGCGGGTACAACGGTGCACCTTCCGGCATGGCCCACTGTCAGGAAACGGGATGTCTGCGCCAACAGCTGGGGATTCCATCGGGGCAGCAGCATGAAATGTGCCGTGGCCTCCATGCAGAACAGAATGCCATTATCCAGGCGGCTCTTCATGGCACATCCATCAACGGCAGCCTGCTGTACGTGACCCATCAGCCATGCGTGATCTGTGCCAAAATGATGATCAATGCCGGTGTGAAAAGCGTTGTGATCAAAGGAGCCTATCCCGATGCCCTGGCGGAACAGATGCTGCAGGAAGCCGGCATCACCCTGACTTTGCTGGACAACCTGAAATCCGGGGAGTGACCTGACCATTATGGATCGACTAATGATTGCGCTGGCGCTGTCGGCGCTGATTGCTTATTTGACGACACCCCTTGCCCGGCGGGCTGCCTATCGGTTAGGGGCTATTGACGTACCCAAAGATAACCGGCGGGTTCACCGAAAACCCATTCCGCGGCTGGGTGGACTGGCCATCTACGCTGCTTTTCTGGCAGTATCACTGCTGATGATGGACCTTGACCTGCAAATGCTGACCCTGCTGGGAGGAGCCACCCTCATGGCAGGTATGGGCATGGTGGATGATGTCCGTCCCCTGCCGGCGAAGCTGAAGCTGCTATTGCAGATCGGTGCGGCGCTGATGGTGATGGCCGGTGGTGTTCGCATTGAATTCATCACCAATTTTCTTTCCGCATCCAAACCCATTGTGGCACTGGGCCCCCTGGCCATTCCTGCCACCCTGTTTTGGATTGTGGGGATTACCAACACCGTCAATCTCATCGATGGACTGGACGGCCTTGCAGCCGGAGTGGCTGGTATTGCATCCCTGTCTTTGGCAGCTGTCGCCTATATGAACGGCCAGCCGGAAGTGGCGGTGCTGCTGATGATTTTAGCGGGAGCTTCCCTTGGTTTCTTACCCCACAACTCTCACCCGGCCACCATTTTTATGGGCGATACAGGTTCGCTGCTCATTGGTTTTGTGCTGGCCTCCATCTCCATTGAAGGGGTGATTAAAAGTGCCACCACCATCGCTGTTGCCATTCCTGTACTGGCACTGGGAGTTCCCATTTTTGATACCGCCTTTGCCATTCTGCGACGCATGGTGAACAAAAGACCCATCATGGAAGCCGACAAAGGGCATTTGCACCATCGGCTGCTGGCGAAAGGCTTTTCCCACCGGCAAACTGTCTGGATCCTTTACGGATTCAGCCTGTTTCTGGGGATCAGTGCCATCTTTATATCCGGCGCCAGCCGTACCACCTCCATTGCCATGCTGCTGGTGGTCACCCTCATTCTCATGATGGCCATGATTCGTGCGGGACTGTTGAAGCGCACCTCTTAAAATGTGCCCCGTCCTCAACTTCAGTTCAGCTGCAATTTAATAATAACTGCTGTTTCAACTGCCCGTAGGCGGCTTTAGGCTGAAGACAAAGAGCTTGGACTTCAATCTGCAACTGCCCACGGGCGGTTTTTTGTGTTTTTGAGAAATGTTTTCAAAATTAATCGGGAAAATTCGAAAAAACCCTTGACGAATCACGAAAAAAGTTTACAATAAAAGCAACTAATGGACTATTTGAGTACAAAAGTATAAATTATCACCATTTGTCACATTCATACAGTCGTATCAGAAGGGATCAAAAAAGCTCGTTAATCATAGGAGGGGGTGTGGCTGATGGCCACGCAATGGGAACTGAAACACAAGCGCCTGCTGGAACAGGCAGAACGGCTTTTCTTTGAAAAAGGACTGAAAGCCGTCACCATGGAAGAAATTGCAGCAGCGGCCGGCATTAGCAAGATGACCATTTACAATCATTTTGATTCCAAAGAAGATTTATTTAAAGAGATCACCCTGGAAATGGTGCGCCGTTTTAACGAAGAGATGTCTCTGGAACTTCAGCGTCAGCCGGATACTTACAGTCGTCTGAAAGCATATTTTGAAAAAGGATTTTCCGTTTCCAAAACCGTTACGCCAGAATTTTACCAGGATTTGTACGATAAACCCCACCTGCTTCTGGAAATTGCCGCCTATAAACGGGAAACAACGGTTAAGCTGTTGACAAATATTCTGGAGCAGGGAAAAGCGGCGGGAGAAATTCAGGAAGCCGACCCAGCCTTCGTGGCCATGCTGCTGGATGTGCTCACCGTAGGGATCATGGGGTTGATCAAGCAGGGAGACTTCAATCATGAGGAACTGCTGGACTTCAACATCAAATTGTTTCAGTTCATTAGCCGGGGCGTCATGGCAGATGTCAGGTTGCCCTGGGAGCCGTCGGAAGCAGCGGATCAGCATCAGAAAAAACCGGGAAAATCACCGGATGATTCAGCCGGCGGATCGACAGTAGGTTAAGGTAAAGGAGGGTCTCAATGTTTGGATTCAATCAAGCCCCAAAACAGGCGGCGACAAAAGAAATTCCGGCACAGCCCGGTCAGCGGCCGGTGCTTATCCGGTCTGAAAACCTGAACAAGACATACCAGATGGGTGAAGTGGAGGTGCGCGCCCTGAAAAACGCCACCTTTGATCTGTATGAAGGCGAGTTTGTGGTGATTCTGGGGCCCAGCGGCTCCGGGAAGAGTACCCTGCTGAACATTCTGGGAGGGATGGATACCCCCACTTCAGGTCAGGTGTACGTACAGGAAAAAGAGTTGACCAGTTTTTCCGATCGCCAACTGACCCAGTACCGGCGAAACGGAGTGGGGTTTGTCTTTCAGTTTTATAACCTGATGGCCAATCTGACAGCCCGTGAGAATGTGGAACTGGCCACAGAAATCTGCACCACCTCTCTGAACCTGGATGAAGTGATGGGTAAGGTGGGGCTCTCTGAACGGGCCGACCATTTTCCCTCTCAGCTCAGCGGCGGCGAACAGCAACGGGTGGCCATTGCCCGGGCGGTGGCGAAAAACCCCCTGCTGCTGTTATGTGATGAACCCACAGGAGCCCTTGACTTTGAAACGGGCATCCGCATTTTGGAGTTGCTGAAAGAAGTGAATCTGACCTACAACAAAACCGTTGTCATCATCACCCACAATACCCCGGTGGGTGCCATGGGTGACCGGGTGATTCGCATGCGCAGCGGCGAAATTACCGACATCACCGTCAACGAGAACCCGGTACCACCAGAAAGGATTGAGTGGTAATGCGACTGTCTCCCCTTACCAGGCGGCTCTTTCGCATGATGGTCAGCATCAGGGGTCAGGTGATTTCCATTATCGTGGTGATGACCCTGGCGCTCATGGCGCTGATCTCCAGTCATATGACCGCCATTAATCTGGAAAACTCCATCCGTGATTTCTATGACATCACCCGGCTGGCCGACATGCAGGTGCAGCTCACCCGCATACCCGCCAATGCGCTGTACGACGTGCTGCGCATGGAGGGCATCGCCCATGTGGAGGGGCGGGTCAGTGTGGATGTTCCCTTTGTCACCGACGACCCCGACGAACGGGTAAGGGTGCGGGTGATTTCTGTCCCCGATACAGATAGCCCCATCAGTGCCCTCTATCCCATCGAAGGGCGCATGGTGCGAAGCGAAACCCAGGCAGTTACCGTGTTGGAACAGTTTTCAGATGCCAGGGGCATTCAGCTGGGAGATATCATTACACCCTACATGAATGGCCGGGAAGTGCCCCTGGAAGTCATTGGATTTGCAGGACATCCCGAATTTGTTTACCTGATGGAGAATGAACAGGCATTGATTCCTGACCCGGAAGGTTTTGGCGTGCTGTTCGTCTCAGAAAAACTCCTGGGGCCTCTTCTGGGTTACCGGGACAGCTACAATGAACTTCTCATCACCCTGACGCCCGGTGCCAACCCCGACGTGGTGGCCGATGCCCTGGATGATGCCCTGGACCGTTACGGCGTTCGCCGTGTCATGCAGCGGGATGATCTCATGAGCTACCGAATGATGGAAGAAGAGCTGAACCAGGTGAAAGCCATGTCCCGGGTATTGCCCACCCTCTTCATGTCAGTGGCGGCACTGATCATTTACATTGTCCTGTCACGAACGGTGAAAAACGACCGGGTGGCCATCGGTGTGATGAAAGCCCTGGGATATTCCAATGCACAAATTCTTGCACACTACATTCAGTTCTCTCTGCTCATCGGTATGGGAGGCGGGTTGCTGGGCATCATCACCGGCACCTGGGTCTCCGATGTGTATGTACAGCTCTACATCCAGTACATGAACGTGCCATTACTGGAAACCCGCATTATTCCAGAATCCTATGTTACCGCCATGGTCATCACCGTTGTTTTCTGCGTACTGGCAGGTCTGGCGGGTGCCCGGCGGGTGATCGGGATTCATCCGGCAGATTCCATGCGTCCCGAACCACCGGCGGACGGCCACCGGCTGTTGATTGAACGCATCACCTTCCTGTGGAAGCACATTGCCTTCAGCTGGAAAATGGTGATCAGGAACCTGTTTCGCAACAAGCGGCGGTACGGCACCCTGGCCCTGGGCATCGCCCTCACTTATGGAGTCACGCTGGTGGCCATGAACATGGGGGGCGTCTGGCAACAGATTTTCGAGATTCAGTACGGTCAAATGTATACCATGGACTATAATATCGATTTTAAAGGGATGTCAGGGATGAACACCCTGCATGAAATCCGGCAGCTGGCAAATGTGGAGGCCATTGAGCCCCGGATTGAAATGCCCCTTGAAATCCGAAAAGACTGGCACCGCAAAGCAGTGAGCGTGGTGGGCATTCCCGCAGACAGTGACATGTACCACCTGGAAAGCGAACCGGGGGTACCGCTGATGATGCACCATGACCGCCTGTATCTTACCAGTGGTTTTGCCAAGTCGCTGGAACTGGAACCGGGCGACCAGGTGCTGGTGAAAAATTACCTGCCTGACCGTGATGACTTTTGGATGGAATACGGCGGCTCGGTGAATCAATACCTGGGTCTGAACGGGTACATGACTTTGGAAACCATGGAACGGTGGGTGGTGGATCCAGGCCACATCACCGGCCTGTCGGTGAAAACCGATGCTGACCTGGGGGCCATTTTGGAAGATGCCCATCATGTGCAGCAGGTTCAGTCCCTGGGACAAATGCAGGAAATGTTTGAAGAGTTCTCTGAGATGATTGTGGTCACCATCGGGATCATGGTCATGCTGGGAGGCATCATCGGTTTTGCCATTGTCTACAACATTACGCTTATCAGTATCAACGAACGCATCATGGAGTTTTCATCCCTGCGGGTGCTGGGCTTTCACCGAAAAGAAATCTTTCGGATGATCACCCGGGAAAATACCCTGGTGAGCGTTCTCGGAATTCTGATGGGAATTCCACTGGGACGCTGGATGATGGCCAGTATGATGGAATCCATGAGCACCGAAGTGTACGCCATGCCGGGAACCGTTTCTGACCGGGTGGTGCTACAGACAGTGGTGGCAGTCATCATCTTTGTGGCAGTGGCACAAATGGCCACCTTTGTGAAAATTAGGAATCTCAGCTTTATTGAAGCCCTGAAGAACCGGATGACCTGATGAAGAACGTCAGAGGAGGAAATCACATGAAAAAGCATGCGAAAAAGCTGGTGGTGGGCCTGCTGCTGCTGGCAGTGGCAGCGGCAGGGGGATATTACTGGATGAATCGTCCGGCGGAAGCACCCCCCACAGCACCCGTGGTACGGGAGGATCTGGAAGACATGGTGGAAGAAATCGGTGAGATTGTCACCGACAATCACCGGCAAGTGGTGGCTCACCTGCCTGGTCGAATCGGAAACCTGGAAGTGGAACCCGGTGACGAAGTAAACGCGGGGGATCTGCTGGTGGAAATCGACAGCAGCGACTGGCGCACTGCCCTGAACCGGTTGGAGGATGAGCTGGCTGCCGCCCGGAGTACCTATCAGGTTGCCATGGATAGTGCCCATCGTGGATCGCAGCAGGCTCAGGCAGCTCTGGAGCTGGCAGAAAAGCAGTGGGAAGAATCCCGAAAACAGCTGGATCGGGTGCAGGCCCTTTATGATGCCGGTGCTGTCAGCCAACAGGAACTCATCGCAGCACAGCTGGAAGAAACCAATTTGGCATCGGCGGTGGAACAGGCAGCGCTGAGTCTCGAAGCTTCTGAAGACGCGCTCAGCCCCGCAGCCCGGGGCGGTTATGAAGCAGGTATCAGGCAGTTGGAGCGGGAACGGGAACACCTGCGCACCCAGCAGGACTCCTATTTTGTGGAAGCCCCCGTCGGCGGCACCATTCTGGCAAGGCATGTGGAAGCTGGCGCTTACGTGCAGCCGGGTGAACTCCTTCTGGAACTTGGAGATCTGAAACAGCTGTACATCACAGCAGACCTGCTGGCCCGTGAAATGAGCGGCGTGGCACCTGGCATGGCTGTGCGGGTGATCCACCGGGATCTGGGAACAGACCCGGTGAATGGGCATATTCGCAAGGTGTACCCCACCGCCTTTGCCAAAGTGTCAGAACTGGGGATTGAACAGCGGCGGGTGCGCATTGAAGTGGAAGTGGACCAGGTGGATCCCCAGTGGCGCCCTGGCTACGAAGTGGACGTGGAAATTATTCGGGAAACCCGTGAAAATGCCTTAACCGTGCCAGAACGGGCCGTTTTCTGGCTGGCAGGTGAAGAGCATGTTTTTGTCTGGGAAAATGAAGAGGTGATTCCCCGTCAGGTGACCACCGGCCTCAGCACACGAAACCGCACTGAAATCATCACCGGCCTCAGCGAAGGAGAACTGGTGCTGACTGAGCCTGAAAATCAATAGAGTCGAGCATTTATTCAAATAACCTTTTTGCAGAACCTCATCTACTGGGGTTCTTTTTATGTTCAGAAGCTTGCGCCATTTTTCCGCAGGTAGTTTCTTCGGTGATCGAAATTAGATTAGAGGCGATTTTGGGATTTACAAAAAAGAAACGGTGAAACAAACGATGCATCAAACGGAAGACCCAACAGGGGCATGATAAATGTTAAACAAACAGAAAATTAGATGGATTTTGTCAAATCGATCAATCTGTCAATCACTAACACCGTCAATCTATCAACCAGTTACACCGTCAATGAGTCGATTAGTCAATATGAAATAATCTGTTCAATAGACAAACACCTGCCATGTAGCCGCCGCGATGACGAAAGGAGTTGATCAATTCTCATTGAAAAGGTGAAAGCCAGCAGCATGATGAACGGGTTCGCTGACAGTCAATGCATAAGGGGGTAAAAGAATGAGTGATAACAAACGGCCAAGTTTTGCAGCAGCAGCATTTGTCATTTTCTTTCTTTGTTTTGCCATGTACGCTCAGATCTTTATTATTGGAGAAGACTGGATTACCCACATCACACTGATCGTTGTGGCTGTGGTGGCTTCCATTGTGGCCATCCTTTCCGGCTTTACCTACGACGAAGTGCAGGAAGGCATCCTGTATGGCTGTAAAATTGCCATGTTGCCCATGCTGATTCTAATGATGGTGGGTGTTCTGGTGGGGTCCTGGATTCCTGCAGGTACAATCCCCACACTGATTTACTATGGGCTCAGTTTTATTTCGCCGTCGGTCTTTTTGCTGACAGTGGCCATTGTCTGCATGGTGGCCTCCGTCGCCACAGGCAGCTCCTGGACAACCGGCGCCACCTTTGGGGTAGCTTTTATGGGTATTGGACTGGGACTGGGAATTCCTGGAGCCATGACGGCCGGTGCCGTGATTTCCGGGTCTATCTTCGGAGACAAAATGTCACCCCTGTCCGACTCCACCAATCTGGCAGCCGGGGTTGCTGAAGCCGATCTTTTTGACCACATTCGCAGCATGTTCTACACCACCGGCCCTGCAGCCCTGATCTCACTGGTGCTCTATGCCATTTTAGGCATGCGTTTTGCCGGCGGTGAAATTGACACAGCTCAAATTGATGTGATTCTCAACGGGTTAAGTGAAAACTTTTTCATCAGTCCCATCACGCTGATTCCACCCATTGTGGTGGTGATTTTGGCTGTGAAACGGATGTCAGGGCTGGCAGTCATGATGATTGCCGCTATTCTGGGCGGTATTTTCGCCATTGCCTTTCAGGGATACAGCGTGGGTGATGTGGCCAACTTTATGAACTACGGATTCACTTCAGCCACCGGTATCGAAGAAGTGGACAGTCTTCTGAGCCGCGGTGGCCTTCAGAGCATGATGTGGACCATTTCTCTGGGCTTCATTGCACTGAGCATGGGCGGTATTCTGGAGAAAACAAAGGTGCTGGAAGTGCTGCTGGAAAGAATCGGTGGTCTGGTGAGCACCACCAGGGGCCTGATTACCACCCATGTGGTGTCAGCCATTGCCGTCAATATTTTCTCCGCCAGTCAGTACATGGCCATTCTCATTCCCAGCCGTATGTTTGTGCCTGCCTATAAAAAGCAGCGGTTGCTGCCTCAGGTGAATTCAAGAACTTCTGAGGATTCGGGAACGGTCGTCTCACCACTGGTACCCTGGGGGCTGTGCGGTGTTTTCTTCACCGGGGCACTGGGTGTTCCCACCATGGAATATTTCCCTTATGTCTTCCTCTCCTTCATTACACCTGTCATTGCGGTGGTTTACAGCTTTATCGGTTTCGCCATGTTTAAAGAAGGCGACATCAAATCGGTTAAAACCTACAACCCGGTGAAAGAACCGGCCATGAGCGAAGAATAAGCACCAAATCAAATGACACAAAACCCGCATGACAACAACAGAAGTATTGGTGTCATGCGGGTTTTTATGATAAAAGGAGTTGTGAGAAAGCGATTTAAAAAATAGAGGGCAAAATAACTGGAAAAGCCGGAATGACTGTAATAAACTAAACAGTGAGAGTTGAACAGTAAGCAGGTAAACAGAAGGAAATGAAGCCATTAGTTGGTCGATGCAAAAACATTGAAAGTCGGGTGGCACTGGGAACATCATCATCCGCGATACTTTCTGGAAAGAGCGGGAAAAGTGTCGAAAACCAACCTAAAAAAGAAAGGGGAAGCGCGATGATCAGTCGGGAAAACGTGGTCACACTGGTATCGGACCTGGTAAAAATCTACAGCCCCTATTTCAGGGAAGATGAAGTGATGAAGTATACGTATGAGTGGTTGAGGGAGCGAGGCCTTGATGCCCAGTACCATCGGTATCACGAGAAAAAGGTGACCAATTTTAAGGGAACCAATGTGATCGGGCAGCTAAAGGGGAAAGACGAAGGGCCTAAGGTGCTGCTGAACGGCCATCTGGATACGGTGGAAATTTGCAAAGGATGGACCCGGGACCCTCTGGGGGCAACAGTGGAGGATGACAGGTTGTATGGGGTGGGCGCCCTGGATATGAAAGCGGGGTGTGCGGCCATTCTGTTGGCGGTGGAAGCCTTCTCAAAAACCGTTAAGGATTTCAATGGTGAAATCATCTATACCATGGTTTCTGATGAAGAAGGACCTTTTGGATTGGGAACGGATGCCCTGCTGCTGGATGGGCATATTAATCACGTGGATGTGGCCCTGGTGACAGAGCCCAGCGGCAGTTTCACCGACAGTCCATTTCCCACCCTGTGTCTGGGGGCCAGAGGCGGTTGGAACTACACCGTCACCTTTCGGGGTCAAAGTGCCCATGCAGCTGACCCGGGAAAAGGGATAGATGCCATCACCGATGTCGCCAAAGTGTTGATGGAACTGAAACAGGCGGCTTTTAAAGAGGATCCGAAACTGGGAACAGGGACCCTGGTTCCCATTGAAATCACCGGGGGCGGGGCGGCCTGCAGTGTGGCCGATGAAGCTTCATTCACTGTTTTTCGTCATACCGTAAGGGGGGAAGACCTCACCTGGCTGCGCCGGGAGGTGGACGAAGCGGTGAAGCGGGCCAACATCCAGTCCACCTATACCATGAAATTCCGGGATGCCCCCCATCCTGATTCCGGGGGATTTCACCCTTATATTGTCTCAGAAAGCAATCCCTATACAAAAGTACTGAAGGGAACCATTCATGAGGTGACAGGTCAAACCCCTGCCATCACCTACTTCCCCAGCATTGGTGATTTCAATACCCTGGGTCACCGGGGGCAGATTCCCACCTACGTCATCGGGCCTGCAGGAGAGCATTTTCATGGCCCGGACGAATATGTGGAAATCAGTTCGGTTGTCAAAACGGCTGAAATCATATATCTTTATTTAAAGGACATTCTGACATAACGGTTGAGATGGCGGGTGTCGGGTTGGAGGGGTGATGATGAAAAACGACCGGTTGCTGTTCTTCAATGGGGAGATACTCACCCTGACAGAAACCATGCCTCAGGCAGACTGGCTGCTGGTGGCTGATGGAAAAATTACAGCAGTGGGAAGGGGCAGCGAATGGGAGCGCTACCAGGCGGGCGCTACTTCGGTGGATCTGGCGGGGCGAACCCTGATCCCGGGGCTGATTGACAGCCATGTACACTTGATGGAAACGGCCCTGAATGAAGTGGGAATCAATGTGGGGGCATGCGGCTCCGTTGATGAGATCATTGCCCACATCCGAAACAATCAGGGGCGGCATGCCTGGGGTAAACTCATTCACTGCGTTGGCCTTGAAGAAGTTAAACTGAAGGAAAAGCGGATGCCCACCCGCTTCGAACTGGATACGGTGATTACAGACAGAATGCTGTGGATCTCCAGCGTGGAATATCATGTGAGTGTGGTGAATACTCTGGGGTTACGGTGGCTCGACCTGCCCTTCAACCTGGAAGGGATTCAGCGGAATGAAGCCGGCGTTCCCACCGGTGTTCTCACAGGGCGGGCCAATTTCTTTGCCCGAAAGAAACTGCTGGGCCTTACCACCGATCAAACCCGGGAAAAAGGCGTGCGTCAGGTGTTGAGTCGGGCCATTGAAAAAGGCGTCACCACCATCAATGCCATGGAAGGCGGGTTTCTTTTTCACGATCAGGATGCCCTCTATGTGCTTCGCAGTTTGGAAAAAATGCCCATTGACGTGGCATTTTTCTATCAGACCACCGATGTGGCCAAAGTGGTTGCTCTGGGACTGGATAAAATCGGCGGATGTATTTTTGTGGACGGTTCCTTTGGCGCACATACCGCTGCCCTTGATTATCCGTACAGCGACCGGGGAGAATCCATGGGAACCCTTTTTTTTCATTTTGAAGAAATTCGGGATTTTGTGAGCGAAAGCATGAAACACAACTTGACGGTCACCCTTCACGCCATTGGCACCAGAGCCATTCGACTGGTGCTGGAAGCTTATCGGGAAGGAAGACGGCTGCATCCCTGCAGCACCAGCATTCTCCGTATCGAACACTTTGAGCTGCCCAATCAGGATCTCATCGAGCAGGCGGTACTGTTAAAGGTGATTCTATCCATGCAACCGGCCTATGAATACTTCTGGGGTGGTTCTGGAGGCATGTATGAAGAACGGTTGGGTGAACAGCGGCGGTGCCGCACCAATCCGCTGAAAACCTTATGGAAGCAAGGCTGCATCATAGCGGGCGGATCAGACAGCGATGTGACCCCCATCGACCCCCTGCTGGGCATCCATGCGGCGGTGAATCATCCCACGGAATCAGAGCGGCTTGCGCCTCTGGAAGCCCTGGCGATGTTTACCCTTAATGGAGCAAAAGCCATCGGTCAGCAAGGGGAAAAAGGAACCCTGGAAGTTGGACGCCTGGCAGATCTGTGCATTCTTGAAGAAAACCCACTCAGGGTTAACCCGGAGAAAATCAAAGATATTCAGGTGACAGCCACCATCAAAAAAGGAAAAATCCTGTTTGAGCGCGGCCTTCAATTGAACTCAGAGCCATTGAACTCACCACAAGGGAGCCTGAAAGTGAAGCTGGGGGGATAAGCCTTGCTGGAACTACATTTTATGGGAGTACCCAGAGTGGTTGCCAATGAGACAGAGATCACAGGAACCCTCAGCAGCAAAGCCATTGGAATCCTGGCCTATCTGGTGGTAAACCGCAATGAACAGGTTGCCCGGGAACGCCTGGCATCCTTGTTCTGGTGCGACAGTGACCGAAAATCGGCAAAATACAATCTCCGATATGCCCTCTGGAGTATTAACCGGGAGTTCAGAGCCAGGGGAATTGTCACAGATTTTTTGCATCAGGAAGATAAAGAGCACTGCATGCTGCTGGAAAACCATTGTTGGAACAGCGATGTGATCATGCTGGAAAACGGCCCCAGAGATCAATGGGAAGGGGCGGTTCACTATCGGGGGGAATTTCTTCAAGACATCCCCATTAAAGGAAATCCGGAACTGGACAACTGGATTATCTGTGAAAGGGAACGGATGCAGCGGATCTTTTTTGGCAGAGTGAGCCAACAGGCAGAGGTACATCAGGAAAAAGGAGATTATGCCAGTGCCATCGGCGGTGTGGAGAGCCTGCTGGCCATGAATCCACTGCAGGAGGATTTGCATCTGAAACTCATGGAACTCTATTTCAAAAATCAGCAGCGGGTGCAGGCCATCCAGCAGTATCATAAATGCCGGGATATTCTCCGGCGGGAACTGAACATCAGCCCCATGCCAGAAATGAAAGCCTTCTTCCAGCAGATTCTGCAAGAAGAATCCACCGGTACGTTAAGGGTGCAGAGCGGTGCAACAAAGGCATGGGAAGCAGAAAAAACAACAAAGGCTAACGAAAAAGAAAAAACAAGAGCAGAAAAAAAGACAAGAGAATCAGAAAAGTCAGAGGCAGAAGAAAGAGCAGAGGCAGAAGAAAGGGCAGGAGCAGAGGACTATGAAGGGCTGCCATATGACGGGTTATCTGCTTTGGTGGAAACCATTGACCGACAACACCCCCAGGTTATTGATGCGCTGCCCCCCGCCTGCTTTGACGAAATTTCCAAGCTGCTCATCAACCGGCGGGTGACAGGCGTTGCCCTGTCGCCGGAAATCCAGCGGTTGCGCATCTACAAGGCGGTGGCCCAGCTGCTTGATCAAGTCTGCCTGAAAGAAGCCCCCCTCAATCTGGAGGGCCTGGAAATGTCGGACAGGCTGTCGGCTGAATTTCTGAAATGGTACCAGCGCCGGTTGACGGTGCGAGATTCCCGTGATTAAAGGGGAAAAATCACATCGCCCAAATGTCGGGGGCGGGAGTAAAGGTAAACGGGTGTCACCATGAAGTCGGTTTCAAGTAGATCAATGAGCTGATAGCCAGGGTTCTCTTCAAAAAGAACCTGGCCGTCAGCTTTATTTTTGCCGCAAAAAGACAGGCTGGGAGCAGTGGTGTAGGGTTTGCCGGCAAAGGTACCCTGAAACTGATGGTGGGTGTGTCCGCACAGAATGCCTTCGATGCGGCTGTTTTCAACAAGTGATTCAAAGGTTTTACCAAAGGAAGCCGGCGGAATGGAGGCTTGTTCGGGGAGCAGGTGATGATGGCACACCAATAGCAGGCGCCGATGGCCTGCATGCCGCAGCTGCTGCTCCAGCCAATAAACCTGACATTCCGAAATGTGCCCGTGGGGAGCGCCGGGGGCTGCGTTGTCCAGTGACAGAATGCGAAAGTCTTTCAGGTCCAGCACATCATGATAGGGGGCATCGGCCCCGGGCCTGCCGGCATCAAGCAATCCCCACCCCTGGCGAAAAGCCGGCTTATGGTCATGATTGCCCAGGGTAACAATGAGGGGAAGACCCTGTAACAGCGACGCCAGGGCTGTTTTCAGCTGCCGGTAGTCTGAAGCATCACCCGTTTCAGTGAGATCACCGGAAATCACCACCCCGTCCAGCAGGTTGCGGTCAACCTGACGAAAGCAGTGTTCCAAATGATCCAGGGGGGATGTCATTTTTGCCAGGGCATCCAGATAGGTGCTGTGATGCCGGGGGTAGTGCCGCCGAAAATGAATATCAGAGAGGTGTAGAAGTCGCATGAGATTCCTTCCTTATATGACCGGCGCCGTTTGTGGAGAATCGACGAAGGCAGCGCCTGAATTTTTCAACAGAGGTGTTGGCCACCAGTTCCCCGGGAAAGTCCATGGCTTCAAGTAATGAAAGCACGCACTGAAAATCTCCCACTGCCGACCGGTAATGGGCATCGGAACCCAGCACGACGGGTACCTGGTACTGCTGGCACAGGGTGAGCATGGTGACGAGGTTTTCCCGGGTGTTCAGCCGGTAGTGGGCTGATTTCAGGGAGGCATTGTTCACTTCCAGCAGCACTCCGGTTTCTTTGGCTTCCTTCACCAGGGCTTCAAAATCGACGGGTACCCGGCCGTCATCCGGGTGGCCGATGATGTCCACATAGGGGCAATTCATGGCAGCCAGGTAAGCCCGGGTATTGTCTTTTCGGGTGCCGGGGGTGGTGCACATTTCATGATAGCTGGCGATGCAGAGATCCTGCTTTTCCAGCACTTCTTCAGGCATATCCAGTTTTCCGTGACGGTCCATGATGTTCAGCTCCACGCCGTAAAGCATGGAAACCCCCGCTATTTCCCGGTCAAGCACATGGTAATTCATAAAATGCAGCAAATGGGGAGAATCCATGAGGCCGGGAGCGTGGTCAGTGATGCACAGCATGGATAATCCCCGCTGTGCCGCTGCGGCGGCCAGCTCGTCAACGGTGGAGTAGGCATGGGAACTGGCAATGGTATGAGTGTGGGTATCCACGGCAATCTTCAATGTAGGAGGGCCTCCTTTGCTTTTTTCTTTTTGTGCTGGGTGTAAAGGTGAAAGGCAATGAGGGCAATGATGGTGGCAGCATAGGGAATGGAGAAAGTCATTTGGGTTTTCAGAGCAGTATTTTGCAGGGCATTCCCCACCGCCTGGCTAAAACCGAAGAAGCCGCAGGAAAGGAGAACGCCCAGCGGATGGGATTGACCCAGGGTGTTGGCGGCCAGGGCAATATAGCCTCTGCCGGAGGTGATGTTCTGAATAAAGAGGGTCACGGTTCCCATGGAAAGGAGACACCCGCCAAGACCGCACAAAAGACCGGAAAAGGTGATGGTGAGAAGCTGCCAGCGTTCCACAGGGGTTCCCAGGCTTCGGGCGGCCTCCGGGTTAATGCCCACCGCACGGAGACGAAAACCGGGGACGGTTTTGTACAAAAAGACATATAAAAGGCCTGCCAGTCCAAAGGCCAGATAATCCAGGGGCGTTAAGCCCGAAAAAAGCGTGCCAATGAAGGGGATGCGGCTCACACCGGGAAGGGTGATTTTGGGAAGACTCACCAGACTGGGGTGGGTAAAGACGCCTTTGGTGTTGAAAATAATCGACAGGAGATAGGTGGTGGCGGCGGTCATCAGCGTGTTGGCCGCCAGGCCTGCCACCACGGCAGACGCTTTCAGGTGAACCACGCAGAATCCCACCAGCCCGCAAACCGCCATGCCGCTCACAGCTCCGGCCGCCACCGACAGCCAAACACTGCCGGTGTAATAGTTGGCCACGATGCTGAAAAAAGCACCAGCAATCATGGCACCTTCCAGCGCGATGTTAAAGAGCTTCACCCGGGTACAGAGAGCGGCGGCCAGGGTAACCAGTAAAATGGGTGTGGTCATGCGGATGGTTGAATTGGCCAGTACGGCCAGGTATTCAGGGCTGAGATTCATGGAGATCGCCTCCTTCCGGGGGTGTGTATGGCGCTGGTGACGCATGCCTTTTTCGAACCGCCACCACAAATCGGGCAGTGATGAGCAGGGTAATCACACTTTGAATAATGGTGGTCACCTCGCTGGGTACGCCCATACTCCGTTCAATGGCACCGCCGCCGGTGGTGAGCCCGGCGAGAAAAATGCTGCTGAAAAAGATGCCCACGGGATGATTGTTGGCCATGAGGGAAGCGATGATGCCGCTCCAGGCGTAGCCGGGAGAGGTGATCATGCCGTCCACGTACCGAAAGCGGGCTCCCAGCACTTCGCAGGCGCCTCCCAGCCCTGCCAGCGCCCCGCTGAGCAGCAGAACGCCGTACATCATGCGCCGGCTGTTGATACCCCCGTACTCAGCGAAACGGGGATTTAATCCACCCATGCGGGCGCGATAGCCAAAGGTGGTTTTTTTCATAATGAAAAGGATGGCGATGACGGTGATCAGGGCAATCACAAACCCCCAGTGAACCGTATAGCCGGTGAAGATGCGGGGGAGAATGCCGGATTCAATTCGCTGGGTCTGAATGGCAGAGGCATCGGCACCAAAGGGATCCTTCACCAGGTAAGTGGTGGTGTAAGAGGCAATGTAGTCGGCAATGTAGTTCAGCATGAGGGTGACAATCAACAGGTAGAGCTTGAATCGGTCACTGATCCAGGCAGCCAGCAGGGAATAGAGCATGCCGCCCAGCATGCCACAGAGAAGGGACAGGGTGATGACCCACAAAGGCGGCCCTGTGAAGCGCACCGCCGCCTGGGAACACACCAGGGCGCCCAGAATCATTTGACCGGAAGCCCCCAGGCTGGGGTAACCTGACCCCCAGGCTAGGGCCGCCGCCAGCCCGGCAAAAATAATGGGCGTGGCCCGGGTGAGGGTGGTGGTGAGATAATAGGCTGATCCAAAACCGCCCTTAAGCATGCTGCCGATAGCTGTCAGGGGATGAAAACCGGATAGGGCAATCACCATGCCGCCAACGACCAGGCCTGCAAAAATGGCCAGGGCAGGCTGTTTTAAGTCGCCGGCAAAGCGGCGCAGCCAGTGACGCAGGGATTCGTTACCCAAGGGCTGTTTGTGGTGCATGGCGGTTTCCTCCCAACATATAGAGTCCCAGGGTTTTTTCATCGACTTCGCCCCTGATAAATTCGCCGTTCAGGCGGCCTTCAAACATCACATAGATCCGATCGCACAGGTCCATGATTTCCGACAACTCGGAGGATACCAGGAGCACGCCGTCTCCCTGGTCCCGCTTCTCAATCAATTGCCCATGAATGTACTCCATGGCACCGATGTCAATGCCCCGGGTGGGTTCGCAGGCAATGAGCACCGGCGTCTTTCGCGCGATTTCACGGGCGGCAATCAGCTTTTGGGCATTGCCGCCGGATAGAGAAGCCATCTGCTGAAAAAGGGACGCGGCTTTCACACCATATCCTTGAATGAGATGCGCCGCATGGGCGTTCACCTGACGCAGGTTTAAAATGCCCCTGCGGCTGAAGGGGGGGCGGCCTTCGGCCCCCACCAGGGCATTTTCTGCCAGGGTGGCGGCGGGGGCACTTCCCCAGGCGTAACGGTCTTCGGGAATGTGGGCGAGGCCGGCTTCCCGAATGGTTCCGGCAGAAGCCCGGGTCACATCGGTGCCGTTCAGCATCACCTGACCAGCGTCATAAGCCTGAAGTCCTGCGAGGCATCGAATCAGTTCAGACTGGCCATTGCCGGAAACGCCGGCGATGCCAACGATTTCTCCCTGGCGAAGCTGCAGGTGAATGTCGTGAAGGGTGATGGTGCCCGGTTCGCCTTTCAGAGATAACCCTGCCACTTCCAGTAAGGGATTGCCCACGGCGGGGGGCGTCATGCGGCGGGTGGGAATCTGCCGGCCCACCATTTCATAGGACATTTTTTCAAGGGAGGTTTCTGATGTATCCGATGCGGAAATTACCCGCCCATCCCGCATCACCACCACTCGGTGCGCCACAGCCATCACTTCATGAAGCTTGTGGGTGATGAGAATAATGCTTTTGCCAAGGCGGCTCAGTTGATCCATGGTTTTCAGCAGGTCTTCCACTTCCAGTGGTGTCAGAACAGCAGAGGGCTCATCAAAAATGATGATGTGGGCATCCTGATAGAGGATTTTTAAGATTTCGATGCGTTGCTGAAGACCTACAGGGCAGTCATCCACCACTGCCTGGGGATCAACGGGGAGGTGATAGCGCTGGGAAAGCTCTCTGACCAGGGCCTGATTCCGGCGGTGATCCATGAACAGCCCTTTACGGGTTTCCTTTCGATAGACTACGTTTTCGGCAACGGTCATGGAACCAAAGAGCATGAAATGCTGCTGCACCATGCCGATGCCCTGTGCCATGGCATCTGACGGGCGATGAAACACCACCTGCCGGTCATTGAGACAGATCGTGCCGCTGTCTGGCTGTTCCAGCCCATAGAGTATTTTCATCAGGGTGGATTTGCCGGCACCGTTTTCGCCCACGATGGCCAGAATTTCACCCTTGTGCAGTTCAATGCTCACCTGGTCATTGGCGGTCACCGGGCCGTAGGACTTGGATATCTGATGCATACGTAACAGCATGGGAGCACCACCTTCAGAAAAGTAAAGAAGCAAGCGGGAGCCGCCGGAGCGATTCCCGCTGAGAGGAGTCATTGACGAACCGTTAGTTGGCAGATTCTTCCGGCGCGATGATTTCCAGTTCGCCGGCAATGATTTTGGCCGCCACTGCTTTTGCGGCTTCAATGGCTTCGGGGGGCATCATTTCTTCGTTCAGGTAGTTGGCGGTATCGGTGGTCACATGCACCACGCCGAAGGCATTTTCTTTCAGGCCAAGAATCTGAGCGCCACCGGATAAGGTGCCGTCAAGGTACTGGCTGATGATGATTTCGGTGCAGGAGCCGGTGTTTTTCAAAGCACCACCGATGATATAAGGGTTATCGGGGGTGGTCTGATCCACGCTCAAACCAGTGGTATATACGGGAGTGCCCCGCTGGGCCAGGTCAAGGGCGGCCTGGTAGATGCCGGCGTTGGCGCTGGCGGCGACACCGCCAAAGATAAAGGTGGCACCGGCAGCCTGCTGCTGGGTGGTGTATTCGTAGGGCAGGCTGGTGTCGCTGTAAGAATTGGTGTAGTTATACATGAATTCAGCGTCGGGATTCACAGATTTCACACCCTCAGAAAAGCCATAACGGTATTTGTAAGTGGCCTGGGTTTGAAAAGAGCCCACATACCCATAGAGGGTTTCATCGGGGAAAGCGGTGCCGATCATCACACCCAATACGTAGCATCCTTCGGTTTCATTAAAGCCGATGCTGGTGACTTTATCATTTCCGGCAATGGCATCAATCACTGCATAATGCACATGGTCAAACTCATCGGCCAGCGCGCTGAAAGGCTCGGCTGCCTGCCAGCCGACACCAATCACCAGGTCGTAGCCTTCGTTGGCGGCGGCCCGTCCGTTTTCTTCCCATTGGGCCGTGTCACTGCATTCCATGGAAGTCCACTGAAACCCGTGAATGCCAGCCATTTCTTCCACTTTGTGATACGCCTGAAGAATAAACTGTTCGGTACCGATGGGATCGGAAATCAGGGCCACCTTCAAATGGCTGAAGTCTGCTTCTGATGCAGCAGGTGTTGCCGGTGGGGCGGCGGTTTCGGCGGCGGGTGCTTCTGGTGCCGGCGGTGATGCGGGTGAGGCACACCCGGAGACAAGGGTGACAATGCTGAAGACCAACAGAAGAGAAAGCGCAAAGAACCGTGATTTTTTCATAGTGACCTCCTTTTTTTTGACCAATCAGTTTCCGATTACCAACAGGCAGATGGTTCATATGGGCGGGTTAGTTTTGGCAAATCACCCTGTCCGGCAGCTGTTTCTTCGTTAAATCAGCACATGTCAGGTTGTTTGCCGGGTGGGTGAGGGCCGAAAACCCGCTTCCTGTTACCTGTATTGTAGCACCGACTTTGTTTTAAGAATATGACATGGGTCATATAAATCCGGGACTTTACAAAGATTTTACCTTGTCGGGCAGCCAGGGAAGAGAAGAAGGTTTGCATCCCGGGTTTCCCTGCGGTTATAATGGAGTCAAGCGACGATCGGGCGGGTGATGCAGGATGATGCGAATCGAAAATGAAGACTTGCTGGCGGATTTTCAGCAGCAATACCAGGTACAGGCACTTTTCTCATCGGGAGAGTGTCCTGAAATGGAGCTCTTCGCTTTTCAAAAAGGAGATATTTTACTGGAGGAGGGCATGCCCTCAAAACACCTGTTTTTTCTGGTGGCGGGGGCAGTGAAGATCGCCACGTACTCGACGACAGGCAAAGTGCTGCAGCTTTCTCATCTGGAAGCATTTCAGGTGATCGGGGAGATGGCGGTGTTATGGGAGCGGGAAGCCACTGCCAATGTTCAGGCAACAAAGCCGGGATACTGCCTGGCGCTCTCGCTGGAAAAACACCGTCAGCAGCTGCTGAATGATGTGGTGTTTCTAAGGTATGTGTGTCATCGTCTCTCTGAAAAGATGACAGATCATAATCAGGTGTTCAGCCATACTATTTTTGAACCCCTGGAGAATCGACTGGCAGCGCTGATTTTACAGCGGGCCGCCAATCAGGTGGTTCGTCCGGTTTTGACAGAATGGGCAGAACTGTTGTGTACCAGCTACCGCCACTTACTGCGGAGTCTCAGTGCCCTGTGTGCCGAAGGTGCCATTGAAAAACAGGGACGGCAGTACCGGGTGAAAGATGAAGTAATGCTGGGAAAGATTGCCAGCGGTGAAGGACGCGCCGAACCCCACGTCAAACAATGAAGAAGAAATGGTGGCGGCGAGTTCATCCCGAGTTCATTTAGCTGCCTTACAATCATTTTGTTGCATTGGATTCTAAGATGCCTTGATTGAAAATACCTGCCTTAAAAAAGGAAGGGCGGCCTGATGCATCAGTAGGGCTGTGGTTTTGATTATGCAACTAAACAAGGGTTAACATGCATCATAATGACGGGTCAAAAACAAAAATTCTGCCTTGATTTTTAGATCGAAAAGAGATACATTAAGAAGAACGTTATCTGCCACCAAAGAGATACAACATGACGTTCGCTGGAATAGTGTGATCATTTGGAAAGGCGGTGCATTTCATGCAGCCCCTGAAAGTGCTCAGTGTGTTTGGTACCCGGCCAGAGGCCATCAAAATGGCTCCCCTGGTTAAAATGATGGAAAAAGATCCCCGTTTTAATTCAAGAGTCTGTGTCACTGCCCAGCACCGGGAAATGCTGGATAGTGTGCTGACTCTTTTTGACATTACCCCCTGGAAAGATCTGAATATCATGAAACACGGCCAGTCCATCACCGACATCACCGTGCGCACCCTGACAGGCCTTCAGGAAGTTCTGAAGGAATACCGGCCGGATTACCTGCTGGTTCACGGAGATACCACCACCACCTTTGTGGCCTCCCTGGCAGCTTTTTACGAGAAGATCCCCGTGGGTCATGTGGAAGCCGGCCTGCGCACCGGCAACATCTATTCTCCCTACCCGGAAGAAATGAACCGACGGCTGACGGGAACGCTGGCCACCCTTCATTTTGCCCCCACTCAACAAAACCGGGAACATCTTTTAAAAGAAAACGTGGCACCAGACCAGATTTTCATCACCGGCAACACGGTGATTGATGCCCTGCTGTCTGTCATTCAACCAGACTACGATTTTCAGGATGAAAAGCTGAACCGGCTGGTGAGTGAACGGGAAGCCCACCCGCTGGTGGTCATGACCTGCCACCGTCGTGAAAACTGGGGAGCACCCATGGAGCAGATTTTTGAAGCAGTCTGCCGCCTGGCCCGGCGCTATCCCCATTACCGGTTGATCTACCCGGTGCATCTGAATCCAGCCATTGGCAAGCTGGCAGAAACCACTTTAGGGCGTGAACCCAATGTGCATCTTATTCAACCCCTTGACTATGCACCCTTTGCCAATTTGTTGAATGCGGCCACTCTCATTCTCACCGACTCCGGCGGTATTCAGGAAGAGGCACCTGCTTTGGGCAAACCCATTCTGGTGATGCGTACCGAAACAGAACGACCGGAGGCAGTGGCTGCCGGAACAGTTCAGGTGACGGGCGTGGAAACAGAAACCATTTTCCGGGCAGCCGTCCGCCTGCTGGACGACGCCGTTGTCTGGGAAAAAATGGCCCGGGCGGTGAACCCCTACGGGGACGGTCAGGCCTCTCGGCGCATTGGAGAAGCATTGCTCTATGGGGCTGGCCACCTCAGCGCACCCCCTGACAAATGGGAGGGAGAAAGGAAAAAATAACCGGGATTATTGTTGACAAAACATTAACAAATACCGTTATTAATTTTCCGAATCTATGATATAATGGGAGCGATCAGCGAAAAATGAAACGCCGAAAAGGAAGTGCCCTTCAAAATCTGTCTCTCATCAGCTATATCGGTATTGCCATGGTGGTTCCCATCCTGGCGGGGGTGGTCGGGGGAAGATGGCTGGATGAACGGTTCGGCACCAAGCCCGTCTTTTTGTTTATTCTCATCGTTGCCGGTGTTCTCATCGGTGCCCGCAATGTGTACCAGCTGGCCATGAAAGATGTTGATCCCCCGCGGTCACGCAGAAGGGAGTGAGTGGCCATGGCTGAAATGGAAGATATCAGCATCACCCAAAAATCCATCGCCAAACGGGTTTTTCTGGCCAACAGCCTGGTGGCGTTGCTGGGAATGTGGGTGTTTCATCCTCCCCTGGCATTTCTCACCGGTGTTTTTTTTGGAACAGCCGTCTCATTGCTGAACTTCCGTCTCCTCTATCTGACCATTCAGCGGGCAGTAACCATGCATCCGGAACGAGCCCGAAAATACACCGTTTCAAGATATATGATTCGTTATGTGCTGACAACACTGGTCATTCTCATCTCCATTCGCTCTCCTGATATTCATGCCCTCGGTACCATCATTGCCATGGTAATGATTAAAATCGTCATCCTGCAGAGAGATCTGCTGAATGATAAACGCTATTTCAAGAATATTTTCACACGAAAGGAGGAAAAGTAAATGCAGCCGATTGCCTTCGGTCCAAGAGTGATGTTTGAAATTCCCATACTGGACGGCATTCCGGTGACCGAAACAGTGGTGAACACCTGGTTGATCATGCTGGTGCTGGTGGTGCTGGCCATTCTTGGAACACGTACCCTGCAACTGATTCCAAAGGGCCGGCAAAATGTGGCAGAAGCTGTGGTGGAAGTGCTGAACAACCTGACCCGGCAAACCATGGGCGATGATAAAACAGGCTTTGCGCCTTATATGGGCACCCTGTTTTTAATTCTGATCTTTATGAACCTGCTGGGCCTGCTGGGGCTTCGACCTCCCACGGCAGATCTGAACACCACCCTGGCCCTCGCCGTCATTACCTTTTGCATGATTCACTACTTCGGGGCCCGCAGCAAAGGAACGGGAACTTATCTGAAAGGTTTCGCCGAACCCTTTGTGCTTCTGCTTCCCATGAACATCATGGGTGAACTGGCCACTCCCATTTCCCTGTCTTTCCGTCTTTTCGGCAACATTGTGGGGGGCCTCATCGTTCTGACACTGGCCTACAACGGTCTTACCAGCCTCAGCACCTCGCTGGGTCTGTCGGCCTTCCCCATCCTGCAGGGCGGTATACCGGTGGTACTCCATTTGTATTTTGATGTTTTCGCCGGTGTACTGCAATCTTTTATTTTCGTCATGCTCACCATGGTCTTTATTTCAATAGCCATGGATTGATGCGCAACTTGTAAGGAGGAATTGCAATGGATCAATCGATTAATGCCAGAGCAATCATCCTGGCCGCCTCTGCCATTGGCGTGGGTTTTGCCATGATTGCCGGAATTGGTCCCGGAATCGGCCAGGGTTATGCGGCCGGTAAAGGAGCTGAAGCCGTCAGCATGAACCCCAAAAGCGGCAAACAGGTGACCATGATCATGCTTCTGGGGGCTGCCGTGGCAGAAACCTCGGGAATTCTGGCCCTGGTGGTGGCGCTGATTATGCTGTATGCCAATCCACTGGTGGGTTTTACCACCGGCACCATTGTGGTGGCAGCCTCTGCCATCGGTGCAGGTCTGGCCATGATCGCGGGCATTGGCCCCGGTGTTGGTCAGGGTTATGCAGCGGGTAAGGGAACTGAAACCGTGGGCAAGCGCCCGGCGCTCCAGGGTCCCATCATCCGCACCATGTTTTTGGGGCAGGCAGTGGCCCAAACCACTGGCATCTACGCACTGATCATCGCGCTGGTACTGCTCTTTGCCAATCCGCTGATCAGGCTGTTGTAAAGATACTGCTGCTCCGTTAATCATCATCTCAACAAGATGCTTTCTGACCCCTGTTAAAAGGGAAATGACAAAAAAGAAGCACCATGAAAGTTCAGAAAAATTGAACGAATGAGAAGGAGGAAAATGAATATGGAACCAATTACAGGTAGAGCATTAGTACTGGCGGCTTCCGCCATTGGCGCAGGACTGGCCATGATTGCAGGGATCGGCCCCGGGATCGGTCAGGGGTATGCGGCCGGTAAAGGCGCAGAAGGTGTGGGGCGCCAGCCGGAAGCACAGGGTGACATCGTCAGAACCATGCTGCTGGGAGCGGCCGTTGCTGAAACCACCGGTATTTACGGTCTGATCATTGCGCTGATTCTGCTGTTTGCCAACCCGCTGGTGGGCATGCTGTAGAGCAAAATACATCGGCGGAATCAGTCTGACTGATTTTCCGGAAAGGAGGCAACACGATGCAGCAAGGATTGGTTGAACTGAGTTGGACCTTTGCGTTTCAAATCATTAACGCCATCGTCATCTTCTTACTTTTGCGCCATTTCCTCTTTAAGCCGGTAACTGAATACATGGCCAAGCGGACACAGAGCATCGAAGACCAGCTGGCCGGCGCTCAGGAAAAAGAAGACGAAGCGCTGGCACTGAAGGCCCAGTATGAGGAAAAACTTTCAGGTATTCGGGAAGAACGGAATGAAATGCTGAAAGAAGCTGCCCGCAAAGGTGAAGAACGGGGCGAAATTCTCATTCAGGAAGCCCGGGAAGAAATTCGCAAAATGGAAGAACGTTCCCGGTTGGATCTGGAACGGGAAAAAACAAAAGCCATCAACGAATTCAAAAATCAGATTTCAGAACTGGCGGTACTGGCGGCTGCCCAGGTTATGGAGCAGGAACTGGATCAGCAAAAGCATGATGCCATGATTCAGGAGTTCATTGAAAAGGTAGGTCGGGAAAAATGGCAGCATTAGTGGCCAAGCGCTACGCCACAGCTCTTTTCCAGGCTGTACAGGAATCGGAAACCACCGATGCCGCCGCTGTGCTCCAGGAACTGAAGGGTATTCGACAAGCCATTCATGAGGTGCCCGCCTTTGCCCGTTTTTTCGCCTCCCCTGTGGTGGGGAACCGGGAGAAAAAACAATTTATCACAGAACTGTTCAAAGAAAAAATCAGCCCAGAGCTGTATCATTTTCTCATGATTCTGGTGGACAAGCGCCGGGAAGCTTCCTTTGAAGGCATGGTACACGTTTTTGGAGAGTTGACAGAAGCGCTGGAAAACCGGATGGAAGCCGTTGCCGTGACAGCCGTTCCCATGAACGAAACCGCTCAGGCCAGTATGGCTGCTTCCCTCAGTACCCTGACGGGGCGGGAAGTGACCCTTACCAACCAGGTGGATGCATCCATCATCGGGGGAGTCATGGTGCGGATGGGAGACCGGGTGATCGACGGTACGGTACGCAACCGTCTGAACCTCTTGAAAGAGGATCTGACACAAATGATTGTATAAAGTGAGGGGTGAAAAGCACAATGAATCTCAGACCCGAAGAAATCTGTTCGGTGATTAAGGAACAGATCAAACGATACGAAAACCAACTGGACTACCAGGAAGTGGGCACCGTTATTCAGGTGGGCGACGGTATCGCCCGGATTCACGGGCTCGAAAAATGTATGGCCGGTGAACTGCTGGTCTTTCCCGGCGATGTTTACGGGATGACGCTGAACCTGGAGGAAGACAACGTGGGCTGCGTGCTCATGGGTTCCGATGAACACATCAAAGAGGGCGACATGGTGAAACGGACGGGGAAAATTGTTGAGGTCCCCGCAGGTGAAGCCCTTTTGGGCCGGGTGGTCAATGCCCTGGGACAGCCCATTGACGGCAAGGGTCCCATTCAAACTGACAACTTCCGGGTGGTGGAACGGGTAGCCCCGGGCATCATTGCCCGAAAATCTGTTCATGAGCCGCTGCAGACCGGTATCAAAGCCATCGACTCCATGATTCCCATCGGCCGCGGCCAGCGGGAACTGATCATTGGCGACCGGCAAACGGGGAAAACCGCCATCGCCATTGATACCATCATTAACCAGAAAGATACCGATGTCATCTGCATCTATGTGGCCATTGGCCAAAAGAACTCCACGGTGGCCCAAATTCAGGATGTTCTCAATCGTAATGGTGCCATGGATTACACCATTATTGTGGCAGCCACTGCCAGCGAGCTGGCACCGCTCCAGTTTATTGCTCCCTATGCCGGTTGTGCCATGGGTGAAGAATTCATGGAGCAGGGCAAGCACGTGCTGTTGATCTACGATGACCTGTCAAAACATGCGGTGGCCTACCGGGCCATGTCACTGCTGCTTCGCCGTCCACCGGGCCGTGAAGCGTATCCGGGCGATGTATTTTACTTACATAGCCGACTGCTGGAACGTGCTGCCAAGCTCAGCGACGAACGGGGTGCCGGATCACTGACAGCACTGCCTATCATTGAAACCCAGGCAGGAGACGTCTCAGCCTATATTCCCACCAACGTGATTTCCATCACCGACGGTCAGATTTTCCTGGAGTCAGAACTGTTCTACTCTGGGGTGCGCCCTGCGGTGAACCCGGGAATTTCTGTTTCCCGTGTGGGTGGAAACGCCCAAATCAAAGCGATGAAGAAAGTGGCAGGAAAACTGCGCCTCGAACTGGCCCAGTATCGGGAACTGGCAGCCTTTGCCCAATTCGGCTCCGAGCTGGATAAAGAAACCCAGGAACGACTGGCCCAGGGGGAACGCATCCTCGAAATCCTGAAACAGCCCCAGTACCAGCCGGTACCGGTGGAAGATCAGGTCATGATGATTTATGCGGTCACCAACAAGTATCTGGCAGACGTGGAAGTCACAGACATCCGTGAGTTCGAAGCCGGTCTCATGGCGTACATGCGCAGCCATTTCCCAGAAGTTGGCAAAACCATTCGCGAACAGGGTGCCATGGATGAAACCACTGAAGAAACCCTGAAAAAAGCCATTGAGGAATACAAGGTTGAGTTCCTGAAAGAAAAGGAATAAGGAACAGGAGGTGACCCATTGGCCGGATTAGGAATGCGGGACATCAAACGCCGCATCAAAAGTGTCAAGAGTACCAGACAAATCACCAAGGCCATGGAAATGGTGGCCTCGGCAAAACTGCGAAAAACCCGGGGAAGACTGGAAGAATCACGGCCGTTTACCCGGGCATGGAAGCAGGCAGTGCTGGGATTTCTGGGCGAGCTTCAGGGGACAGAACATCCCCTGGTAACCCCCCGGGAAACCATCAAGAAAACCGGATACATTGTTATAGCAGGCAGCCGCGGTCTTTGCGGCGGGTACAATACCAATGTGGTGAAACAAGCCTGGGAACATATGCAGGAAAAAAAAGCCACCTGTGTGGTGACGGTGGGGCAGAAATCCTGGGAGTATTTTTCCCGGCGTGAAGTGGAAGTTCCCCGGTCTTTCCTGGGGCTGGCAGAAGTGCCGGATTTCATAGACGCCCAGGAAATCCGCCGGTTCTGTCTGGAAAAATACCAGGCAGGAGAAGTGGACGAAATCTACCTGGTATACACCAACTTTGAAAGCACCATCAGTTACAAACCCAAGGTGCTGAAGCTGATCCCACTGGATGAGGAAGCGCTGGAAACCTGTTTTCATACCGATAAAAGTCTGATGGAAGAAGAACAGATGCGCCACGAAGCTGCGGTTAAAGATGACTGGGAACTCACCATCTACGAGCCCTCAGATGCAGAAGTGCTGGGGCGGGTGGTCCCCGGCTATCTGGACAGCATGATTTACGGTGGATTAATGGAATCAGCCGTGAGTGAACAGGCAGCCCGCCGGGTGGCCATGGAAAGTGCCACCAGCAATGCTGAAGATATGATCGATAAGCTGCAGCTTCAGTATAACCGGGCCCGTCAGGCTGCGATCACACAGGAAATTGCCGAAATTGTCGGCGGTGCGGAGGCGCTGAAATAAACGTCACCGTACGGACAAGCTAAAGGAGGGGAAGCAATGCCGAAAGGAAACATCGGAAAACTGGTGCAGATTATTGGCCCGGTACTGGACATTAAGTTTGAAAGCGAACAGCTGCCGGAACTGCTCAGCGCCATTGAAATTTATAAAGATGATGAAAAAATCATTGCCGAAGTGGCCCAGCATCTGGGCGACGACACGGTTCGGTGTGTGGCCATGAGTTCCACCGAGGGACTGGTGAGGGGAATGGACGCCACTGATACCGGCGGCCCCATCACCGTGCCAGTGGGAAGAGCTACCCTGGGCCGCATTATGAACGTTCTGGGAGAACCGGTTGATGAAAAGGGTGCCGTTGAATCAGAGCATCATTTTCCCATTCACCGGCCATCACCTGCCTTTGAAGACCAGGAAACCGCCACTGAAATTCTGGAAACCGGGATCAAAGTGGTCGACCTCATCGCCCCCTACTCCAAGGGTGGTAAAATCGGTCTCTTCGGGGGTGCCGGCGTTGGCAAAACCGTTATTATCATGGAGCTCATCAACAACATTGCCAAAGAGCACGGCGGACTGTCCGTGTTTGCCGGTGTTGGAGAACGAACCCGTGAAGGCAACGACCTCTACTACGAAATGATTGAATCCGGTGTTATCGACAAAACCACCCTGGTGTATGGTCAGATGAACGAACCGCCGGGGGCCCGCATGCGGGTGGGGCTCACCGGTCTTACCATGGCCGAATATTTCCGTGATGAAGAGGGGCAGGACGTCCTCCTTTTCATCGATAACATCTTCCGTTTCACCCAGGCAGGTTCTGAGGTATCGGCACTGTTGGGCCGTGTGCCCAGTGCCGTGGGGTACCAGCCCACCCTGGCCACAGAAATGGGGGTTCTTCAGGAGCGGATCACTTCCACCAAGAAGGGCTCCATCACCTCGGTACAGGCAGTCTACGTACCGGCAGATGACCTGACTGACCCGGCACCGGCCACCACCTTTGCCCATTTGGATGCCACTACCGTTCTTTCCCGACAGATCTCAGAGCTGGGCATTTACCCCGCGGTGGATCCGCTTGATTCCACCTCCCGGATTCTTGACCCGGTGATTGTGGGCCAGGAGCACTATGATGTGGCCCGTGGCGTGGAATCGGTGTTGCAGCGTTACAAAGAACTCCAGGACATCATTGCCATTCTGGGGATGGACGAGTTGTCTGAAGAAGATAAGCTCATTGTGGCCCGCGCCCGAAAGGTACAGCGATTCCTGTCACAACCCTTCCACGTGGCAGAACAGTTCACCGGCATGGAAGGTAAGTATGTGCCGCTGAAAGACACCATCCGGGGATTCAAAGAAATCCTGGATGGGCAACATGATGATCTGCCCGAATCCGCCTTCCTCTTTGTGGGCACCATTGAAGAAGCCCGGGAAAAAGCGAAAGCTGGAAAGTAGGTGACCCTGTGGCAGCGAAACTGCATCTTGAAATTGTCTCGCCAGACAGAGTGTTTCTGGACGAAGAAGTGGACATGGCAGTGGTGCGCACCGCTTCCGGCGACGTGGGGTTGATGAATGAACACATTCCCATGGTGGCGCCGGTGGCAGTGGGGCGCATCAAAATTGTTCAGGAAGGCAAGGTGAGAGAAGCCGCCTGTGCTGACGGTGTGCTGAAAATTCGTGGTGACCACGCACTGGTGATCACAGAAGCGGTGGAGTGGATCGAAGAAATTGACATCCAGCGTGCCCGAAAAGCCCGGGAACGGGCAGAAGAACGGCTGAAAGCCAAGTCGGACCAGGTTGACATCGACAGGGCCAAAGCAGCCCTCACCAAAGCACTGAACAGAATACAGCAATACGAACATCATCAAAAGTAGATCCAAAGATGAAACCCACTATACAGACCGAGACCATCGCTTTCTGGCGGTGGTCTTTTTCTGCTTGTCTTTAAGGGGGGGGTTCGATATAATCAGAAGGTAGTTAAAGCGGTGGAGGGTTGCGCAGCAATCAAAACGCCTGCCGAATGGAAAGGAAAAAGCCATGAAGACCTTGATGAAGCGTATGCATCCCGTAAAGCCGGGAGATGTGATACTGATTGTGCTGGTGGCCCTGGTGAGTCTTGGGGCTCTTTTTGCGGTGCCCCTGATGCTGGGAGAGGCGCCGGGCAATGGTAAAACCATTGTGGTGACCATGGATGGGCAGGTGATTCACCGAATCCCCATGCCTGAAACTGAAACCCTGGAAACCATCGACTTTCCCATCGAAGTGAGCGGCCGTGACGTTATCGCCACCCTGGAAGTGTTGGATGGCGCGGTGCGTCTGCAGCGGCTGCCCCAGGAAATATCACCCCTGTCCATTCATGCAGATATGGGATGGATCCGGGAGCCTTACCAAATGATCATCTCACTGCCCATTCGCCTCTATATCACCATCGAATTTGATGAAATTCCCGAAGACACACCTGAAATTGACACCCTTGTTTACTAAAAAGCTGAATTGGGAATTGTCCCCGGAGCCTTCTTCTGCTATACTGAAAGATGGCTAATCAGCATCGTGTTTGATTGTGCAGGATCCAATCACGGTGACGGATGATCCGAAACTGACTGAAATCACGTGGCATGGCAACAACTAAGGAAACAGAAGGAACAGAAATCAGAAAACAGAAGGTGGGAATACCATGTTAGGATTATCTCCGGATATTGGCATTGATCTGGGAACGGCCAGTGTGCTGGTGTTTGTCAAAGGAAAAGGAATTGTGCTTCAGGAACCCTCTGTGGTGGCCATCGATAAATACTCCAACCAGGTACTGGCCGTTGGCCGGGAAGCCCGCAGAATGCTGGGGCGCACACCGGGTAACATTGTGGCCATTCGCCCATTAAAAGATGGCGTCATCTCCGATTACGAAATCACTGAAAAAATGCTGAAATACTTTATACAGAAAACTGTCGGCAAAAAACTCTTTTTCAAGCCGAAAATCATCGTGTGTGTCCCCAGTGGGGTGACAGAAGTGGAAAAACGGGCGGTCATTGATGCCACCAACGAAGCCGGTGCCCGCACCACCTACCTTATTGAAGAGCCCATTGCCGCTGCCATTGGTGCCGGGTTGGATATCACCCAGCCAGTGGGTCACATGATTGTGGACATCGGAGGCGGCACCACTGATGTGGCGGTGATCTCCCTGGGAGGCATCGTGGTGAGCAACTCCATTAAAATTGCCGGCGATAAATTCGACGAGGCGATTATCCGTTACATGCGCAAAACCCATAACATTATGATCGGTGAACGTACTGCCGAAGAACTAAAAATCAACATCGGCGGAGCCGTCAGCCGTACCGAACGGGTTTCCATGCATGTTCGGGGCCGAAATCTGGTTTCCGGTCTTCCGGTGAACATTGAAATCACCAGCGAAGAAATGATGGATGCCCTGGAAGAGAACATTGCTTCCATTTCAGATGCCATCCACTCCGTGCTGGAACGCACGCCTCCTGAAATGGCCTCCGACATTGCTGACCAGGGGATCATCATGACCGGCGGCGGTGCCTTGCTGTACGGGTTGGATGAATACGTGCAGGCCCGTATGGGCATTCCTGTCACTGTGGCAGAAGATGCCATCAGCTGTGTGGCCAAGGGAACAGGAAAAGCACTGAACTCCATCCATGTGCTGGCACAGGCCCGGGGATCCCGGCGCCATGGCGACCGTTAAGGAAGCCAGTCGCTGAACAGCCCTTTAGCAGATGACTGCCGGCGGATTTACCGGCGGTTCCCATGTCTTCGCTTTGACGTTGGTTCATGCAGCTAAGAGAAGGGTTTTTCCGAAAAATCATTAAAGATAGCCTGATGAATGCCGATAAATTCCCTGAAGGAATGTGATCGGCATTTTTCACATTCGCTGACAGACGCTCCACTCTTTGGAAGTTCAGTCAGACAAATGGACGATTCAAACGGTAATGACACACTGTCCGAAAAGGGGGATTCCCATGTTTCGAGGACTTTACAACGCTGTTTCAACCATGAACACAGCACAAAAACAGATGGATGCGGCAGCCAATAACATGGCCAACGCCAACACCACCGCTTATAAGCGTGATCTGGTGATCACCGAGGCTTTTCCAGAGGTGCTTATCTCAAAACTGAACGGAACCGAAGCCAACCGACCCTACAGTGCCAATGTGCAGGTTAACGTAACGCGCCAGGGCGAAGGGTTTCGACTGGACACAGCCGGCGGTTTTTTTGCTGTTTCCACCCGTTTGGGGAACAGTTTTCAAAAAAGCATTGCCTTCGCACCCGATGAAGAAGGGTTTCTCCGTACCTATGAGCGGGATGCCACCGGCCAGATCGTGGCCCGCTATGGAAATTACATACTGGACGCTTCAGGCAACCGAATTCAGGTGCCCGAGGGCCAGCTGGAAGTGGATAACCGGGGTCGGGTGCTGGTTGACGGAGAGCCGATGGCAACCCTGCTGCGACGACCGGCGGGTCCCATCATCGGCACCATGAACAGCGGCCAGCGGTTGGAAAAGTTTGCCACCGATTTCTCCCAGGGATCTCTGGAACAAACCTGGAATTCCCTTGATCTGGCGATTTCCGGCAGCGGTTTTTTCGTGGTTTACAAACCAGACCAGCCCGAGGAAATGTTCTACACCCGTGACGGGCATTTCACCCTCAATGAAAATGGGGATATCATCACCCAGGACGGTTATTTTCTGGGAAGTGTGAACGGTACCTCCATTCTGGTGGACGGTGATGATTTTGCTATCACCCCCGAAGGCCAGGTGCTGGTCAATGGCGAAGTGCGGGATCAGTTGGAGATGGTTGATTTTGCCAACCTGAAAGATCTTCGCAAGATAGGAGAAAGCCTGTACCGGTTTGAAGAGGGGCTTGAGCCGGAACCCATTCCCTTTGAGGGACAAGTGTTACAGGGTTTCCTGGAGGGTGCCAATGTGAATGCCATCGACCAGATGGTGGAAATGATCAACCTGATGCGTTCCTATGAAGCCGGTTCCCGGGTGGTGCGCACCTATGACGAAGTCATCGGCAAGGCCATCAACGAAATTGGAAAATAGTGGCCTGAAATAGACGTCGGCAACATATTCGGCAGCATATGATGAAACATAGAATAAGAATGGAGGATGACCCATGAGAGCACTCTGGACAGCCGCCACGGGCATGAAAGCCCAGCAGCTGAACATCGACCTGATTGCCAACAATCTTTCCAATGTAAATACCACCGGTTACAAGAAACAGCAGATGCAGTTCAAAGACCTGCTGTATGCCAATATTCGCCGTAATCACCTGGCAGAAGGCCAGGGGAGCCCGGTGCATCTGCAGATGGGCCACGGCGTGATGCCCACCTCCACAGCCCGTCTCTTTCTTCAGGGCAATCTGGAAGCCACCGATAATCCGTTGGATATGGCCATCGACGGCGAAGGCTTTTTTGTGGTGGAAGGCCCTGACGGCCAGCCTTACTATACCCGTGACGGTGCTTTCAAACTCAGTGTTGACGGAGAAGAAACGGCGCTGGTCACTTCCGACGGCTATTTTGTCATGTCAGAATTTGATGATATCATTGTGATTGGTGAAGGCCTGCGGGATCTGTCGGTTTCAGAAATGGGGCTTATCACCGCCATCAATGAAGATGGTGAAATTGAAGAAATTGGCACACTGAAAATGGCCCGGTTCCTCAATCCTCAGGGGTTGGAAGCAAAGGGACAGAATCTTTTTGCCCAAACAGTGGCTTCTGGTGAAGAAATCCCCATGGAAGGGGATGAGCGTACCAGCCGTATTCGCCAGCGCTATCTGGAAACCTCCAATGTGCAGGTGGTGGATGAAATGGTGCGCATGATCACTGCCCAGCGAGCTTACGAAATGAATTCAAAGGCCATTCAGACCTCTGATGAAATGATGGGGATGGCCAATAACCTGCGTCGTTAATCCGGGCGACCGAAAATGGGGCATTTCTTTTTGATGGAATGAGGTGATGGAATGACCATTGATGAAACCATGCTGCAACTCCAGCGCCAGCAGCAGCTTCAGGAAAACAGCCGGCTGCAGCAGGGCACTGCCGGCACTGCCGCCGAAACACCAGAAGAGCAGGAACGACTGCGTGAAGCCTGTCGCGAATTTGAGGCCATCTTCCTGAACATCATGCTGAAACAAATGCGCAGTGGGGTGGAAGAAAGCGGTCTTGTGGAGAAGTCCCACGCCAGGGGCATTTTTGAAGAAATGCATGATGAAGAACTGGCCAAGTCCATGGCTCAGGGCCGGGGCGTCGGTTTGGCGCAGCAATTATATCAGCAGCTGACAGCCGTGACCGTGGCACCTGTTAAAAAAGACTCCTGATGATTTTTCAGGAGATGAGGTTGAAGACAAAGGGCTTTGGCCCGGCCAGCTGACTCCAATCTTGTGTGTTTTTAGTCGAAAGTCTCGAAAACAGCGCCTGAACTCGCTGCGCTCAAACAGCAGGCGCTGGCAGTTTTCTCATCTTTCGAAAAAACACTGACAAGATTTCCAAGGCTGCCCTTTACCAAATCCCTTGTCTTCATCATATGTTGTCTGCAGTCTCGACTCCTGATAATTCGTCAGGAGTTTTTATTTTGCCTGTAAAAGTGAGTGGAACAGTACTCCCTGTGGTAGAATAACCATAGATATGAAAGATGGGAGGCGTCAGTATGGATCAATCCACACGACAGCGATACGAGTTATGGTTAACCAGCCCCGCCATTGACCAGGTCACCCGACGGGAACTGGAAGCCATTGAAGGTGATGAAAAAGAAATTGAAGACCGGTTTTTTCAGGAGCTCACCTTTGGCACTGGTGGTCTTCGGGGCATTCTGGGTGCCGGTACCAACCGGATGAATGTGTATATGGTACGCAAGGCTGCCCAGGGACTGGCCGATTACATTCTCCAGCACGGAGAAGCCGCCGCCCGGCGCGGGGTGGTCATCGCCCACGACTGCCGGCGCATGTCCCGGGAGTTCTGCCTGGAGGCAGCCTGCGTTTTGGCGGCCAATCATATCACCGCCTATATTTTTGACGACCTGCGCCCCACGCCTCAGTTATCCTTTGCGGTGCGAAACAAGGGTGCCATTGCCGGTATCGTGGTTACTGCCAGTCATAACCCGCCGGAATACAACGGGTTCAAAGTGTACTGGGAAGATGGCGCCCAGGTGTCCACGGCCATTGCCGATGCCATTACAACGGCCATTCAGGCCATTGATGGCTTTGAGGCTGTGAAAGTGATGCCGGAGGTTGAGGCCCGGCAATCGGGGCGGCTGAAGGAGCTGGATGCCTCTATGGATGAAGCCTATTTGGAAGCGGTTCTCAGCCAAAGCCTCCGTCAGGATGCAGTCCAGCAGGTGGCAGACACTTTCAAGGTAGTGTATACCCCACTCCATGGCACAGGCGCCAAGCTGGTGCCGGAAGCCTTGAAACGGGCAGGGTTTCGCCGGGTTTTGGTGGAACCTTCCCAGGCGGTGCCTGATCCGGATTTTTCCACGGTGAAATCTCCCAACCCTGAAGAAAAAGCCGCCTTCGAGCTGGCGATCCGCCTGGCGGAAAAAGAAGGGGCTGATCTGATCATTGGCACCGACCCTGACGGTGACCGTGTGGGTGCATTGGTGAAAGACCGGGAGGGCAATTATGTGGTACTCACCGGCAACCAGACAGGCGCCCTGCTGGTGGATTATATCATTCGCACCCGCCGGGAAAGAGACATGCTGCCGGCAAACAGCCTGGTGGTGAAAACCATCGTTACCAGCGAAATGGGGGCCGTCATTGCCAAAGCCCAGGGTGCCTCAATGGAAAACACACTGACAGGATTCAAGTATATCGGTGACCGCATCAAGCATTATGAAACCACCGGTGAAAAGCAGTTTCTTTTTGGGTATGAAGAAAGTTACGGGTATCTCTCCGGCACCTATGCCCGGGATAAGGATGCGGTGGTGGCTGCCCTGCTTATCGCTGAGATGGCAGCGGTGTATGCGCTGGAAGGTCTCAGTCTTTATGAAGGACTGCTCCGGCTTTATGATACCTACGGCTATTATATGGAAGACCTGGTGTCCATCACTCTCAAAGGAAAAGAAGGCATGGAAAAAATCGATGCCATCATGAGCCGTTTTCGCCAGAATCCCCCGGTTTCCCTTGGAGGCACTTCTGTGACTGAGGTGGAAGACTATGAAAACATGGCTGGGTTTCCCGCGGCCAACGTGATCAAAATGATTCTGGGAGAAGCGGGATGGGTGGCGCTTCGACCTTCAGGCACTGAGCCTAAACTGAAGATTTATGCCGGTGTCTGCACCGGCAGTCTGGAAGCCTCCCGGCAGCAGCTGGAAACCTGGATGGCAGCCATGAACCAGCTGGTTGAATGAATCTGTTCAGCACTGAAGAATGAGGCAGCTACTTTGGTTGGGGCTACAGTACAGCCTTCAACAGAAGCTTCAATATGACGATTGAATGTCACGAATGTGACAATTATTACAGTTGTGTTAAGGACCCATAACAAACCACCATTTATTAAAAAGAAGTGCTATACTGAATTTAGTGATCGACCGACGATCATCATCCCCCTTTGTTTCAATAGGGCCTTCTCTTAATGGAAGGCCTGTTGTCTTTTTTGGCATTTTTTGTTATGATAGCAACCATCAACCAGTGAGTTGACCGACGGCAGACCCGCCAGACTCATCTGAGATGAAACACTGGCTGTGGCACAGGTGCCACAGCAATTCTGGAGGCGCAAACCCGATGAATGATGCATTTTTCAGTCTGCTCAACCAAATCCTGGTACTGTTTTTCATGATGGCCGCCGGTTATGCCGCCAGAAAAGCCCAGGTGTTGAACCAGGAAACCATCAAGGGGATCAGCCTGCTTATTTTGCAAGTAACGCTGCCATCGCTGATTGTCAGTTCCATGCAATTTCCCTTCAGCATGGAGCTGCTGCACACCAGCCTGTTAATTGTGGGCATTTCCATTGTTACTTATGGGGTGATCATTCTTTTTTCGCGTCTGTATGTACGTCTGGTGAAGGAAGAAGGGCCCAGAGGTGACGTGCTTCAGTTTTTACTGGTCTTTTCCAATGTGGCCTTTATGGGATTTCCCATTGTTTCTGTGTTGTATGGCGATTTGGGTATTTTTTACACCGCTCTTTTCAACATCCCCTTTAATCTGCTGTTGGTGACCCTTGGTGTGGCCATTATGTCCCGAAGTACCGGTCAGAGCAGCGGTAAAATGAACTTTAAAAAAGCCTTTCGAAGCCCGGGGGTCATTGCTGTCCTGCTGGGATTCACTTTTTTTGTGCTGCCGGTGAGTATCCCTGGTCCGCTGCTGGAAAGTTTACAGCTCATCGGGGGAACCACCACGCCCCTTTCCATGATGATCATTGGCGGAATGCTGGCAGATATTCCCTTTCGGTCGGTATTTGGTGACCGGGCACTTTATCAGGCGACGGTGGTGCGGTTGCTGCTCATGCCCCTGATGATGTACCTGCCCCTGCGGCTTCTGGGATTCACGGGAATTATGCTGGGAATTCCGGTCATTATTATTGCCATGCCGGTGGCAGCCAATGCCGGTGCTTTCGCCCGGCTCTATGATTCTGACTACTATTTTGCCTCAAAGGCAGTTTTTCTCACTACACTGTGCTCCATTCTCACCATTCCCCTCTGGGCATTGTTTCTGTAGGGGTAAATGACCGCCGCCCACTACTTGATGGATCCATTGGATCAACGATTAACGACGAAGAAGGAGGATGCTTTCATGAAAGAAAGGTTATGGAAAACTGGCATGAGGCGCTGTTTTGCCGGACTGTTGGTATTGGTGATGGTACTGTCTTCCCTGGTGACGGCAGTGGCGTCTGATGTGACCATGACTCAGGAAGATATTGAAACAGTTATTGAAGAAGTGGCCCGGCGCAAGAACATTCCGCCGGTAATCCTAAAGGCCATCGCCTGGAAGGAGAGCCGCAAAACTCAGTTTACCAGTGCGGGTGCCCCCTTTGTCTCCCGGGGAAACCGGGGAATCATGCAGATCAATCAAATTCATACAGGCTTTGATGCCGAGATGATTTTGTATGATGTGGAATATAACATCGAGGCAGGGGCAGACATTTTATTGTCCAAATGGCTGGATCCCCGCACACCGGTGGTGGGTGACCGGGACCCAAACGTGCTGGAGCACTGGTACTTTGCCCTCTGGGCTTATAACGGGTGGTTATCCCGCAACAATCCCAATCTTCACGGCGAGAACACCTATCAGGACGGCCTTTATAACCTGATACACACCCGTTATGGGCAGGAAGTTTCCATGGTGGACTGGAGCTATATTCCAGCCAGCGGATTACCCCCGGCAGACCTTCACCTGCCGGAACCGGCGGTGACCCATGAAGGCGGTATTCTGTTCTTTCAGCCCGAAGACCGGGCGTTGGCAGATGCCCGGCAGGAACTATATGTACTGGATGGACCCGGTGGTGATGTGCGGTTTACGGTTACCCGGGGCACAGAACTGGTGATTGCCGGTGAGGCACAACTGGCAGACGGGCTTTACTGGTACCGGGTGAATCATCCTGCTTCCGGCCAAATCGGCTGGGTGGCGGCTATTTACCTGAAACCGGCCTTTGTGCATGAAGAGGCAGCAGATGATGCTTTGTGGAGTTTGCTGCTGGAGCCGGCAATACCAGAACCACTTCATGATGAAAATGATCCACATGGTGAAGCTGAAGCAGACCATGCAGAACATGTGGAAGGTGAAGATGGTGAAGCTGCACTGGATATTCAAGCTGTTGAAGCGGTGGATCCTGTTCAAAGCTCTGAAAATGTACCTTCTGAAAATGTACCTCCTGAAAATGGAACTTCTGAAGAACAGGATGACCCTGATACCATAGAAGCGGCGTTGATGAGTTTAACAGAAAGCGGAGAGATTGCTGCTGACCAGCCTGCCGATCTTAAGGAAGAGCGACAGGAAAAAGCGGAAGTGTCAGACAGCGGGTTTCATTTTATAGACATGAAAGACCACCCCGCCCGGGAAGCAGTGGAAACACTGGCAGCGCTTGGCGTGGTGAGTACCAGTAGTGCAGAATTCCGCCCGCACCAGACCATCAGCCGCCAGGAAATCGCACTGATGCTTCATCGCTTTTTTCGGCTGGGTGATGCCGGGTTAAGCCAGGAGGCGCTGTATCAGCAGTTATCTGCCTATCAGGACGGGGCGACTGTGGATGCCTGGGCTCAGGATGCCATGGCTCGGGCCGCGGCACTGCGTATCGTCACCGGGTATCCCGACGGCACCATTCGTCCTCACGAAGCTGCCACCCGGGAACAGGGAGTGGTGATGGTGGTAAAGGCTATGGAAGATCAGGTGCTGCCGGATCAGCGTTGTGCCAGTGATTATTTTGAAGACGGCAAAAGCATTCATGCCTGGGCACTGCCTTCCGTTAACACATTACTGAAAAGTGGTATTTTTGAAGGCTTGGATCACACCGCCTTTCATCCCCAGCAGGAAATGACCCGGGTGGAACTGGCGGTGGTGCTCTACCGCCTTCATCAGGCAACATTAGAGGAATAACCGGAAAATAATCGTTGACAAAGCCCGGGGGCAATGCTATACTTTTTTCGTCCAACGACTTGGGAAAAGGGCTGTAAGCCCATAACTGCATACCGAAAATCTTGATGTAGACCTTATCAAGAGCGACTGAGGGACAGGCCCGATGAAGTCCGGCAACCATAGCCACTGGTGTATGGTGCTAATTCCTGCAGAACGAAGGTTCTGGAAGATGAGGAGAACGGCGCAGGCCGGAACGTGGAAGCCTCTTCTTTTTGAAGGGGCTTTTTGATTTGAGTAGTGATGCAACACCAGTATAAACAACAATATCCGCATCAACAGCACCGGTTGATTCATCAGCTGGTGTGACACAATCGGAAGAAAAAACAAGAAAAGAAGAATACGAGGAGGAACAATCATGAACAAGCGACTTTTTACGTCGGAATCGGTTACAGAAGGGCATCCGGATAAAATTTGCGATCAGATTTCTGATGCCATTCTGGACGCAATTCTTGAAAAAGACCCTGCCGGCCGTGTGGCCTGCGAAACCATGGTGACGACGGGGATGGTCATGGTGGCGGGAGAAATCACCACCAGCTGCTATGTGGATATTCCCAAAATCGCCCGGCAAACCATCCGTGAAATCGGCTATACCCGCGCCAAGTACGGTTTTGACTGCGATACCTGCGCTGTGCTGACGGCGATTGATGAACAGTCAGCCGACATTGCCATGGGGGTTGATGAAGCACTGGAGCGTAAATCGGGAGAAATGGAAGATGCACTGGAAGCCATCGGTGCCGGCGACCAGGGAATCATGTTCGGCTTTGCCTGCGATGAAACCCCTGAGTTGATGCCCCTGCCCATTTCACTGGCTCACCAGCTATCCCGGCGCCTGTCAGAAGTACGCAAAAACGGCATGCTCTCCTACCTGCGGCCTGACGGCAAAACCCAGGTGACAGTGGCCTATGAGGATGACAAGCCGGTTCGTGTGGACACCATTGTCATTTCCACCCAACACAGCCCCAATGTGAAGCGTGAAACCATCGAAAAAGACCTGATTGAACATGTGATCAAGCCCATTGTTCCCGGCGGTTTTATTGACGAGAACACCCGGTATCTGGTGAATCCCACCGGTCGTTTCGTGGTGGGCGGTCCCCAGGGTGATGCAGGTGTCACCGGCCGTAAAATCATTGTGGATACCTATGGCGGCTATTCCCGCCATGGCGGCGGGGCTTTCTCCGGCAAAGATCCAACAAAGGTGGACCGTTCTGCCGCTTATGCTGCCCGATATGTGGCCAAAAACATTGTGGCTGCAGGCCTGGCGAAGCGGTGCGAAGTGGGCCTGGCCTACGCCATTGGTGTGGCCCGTCCCGTGTCCATCCTGGTGGACACCTTTGGTACCGGCGCTGTGGGTGACGATGTACTGGTGAATCTTATCAACAAGCACTTTGATCTGCGCCCTGCGGCCATTATCCGAGATCTCGACCTGCGCAAGCCCATTTACCGGCAAATTGCTGCCTATGGGCACTTTGGCCGCACAGATGTGTCGCTTTCCTGGGAAAAAACAGATAAGGTGGAAGCACTTAAAAAAGATACTGCCGCTCAGTAAACTGGTATTTCCATTGAGTCGGTTTTAATCATCAGATGCGTTGGGGGCGCCACTCCGTTCATACGTTTCAACCCATATCACAGTTTGCCTGACGGCAGACTGTGATTCTTTTTTTGCCGAAAAGGCTGGTTTAAGGCGCTGGCCCCGGGGGTATGATTCCACCGATATCATTCGAACATTCACAAGGAGGCATTTCCATGCTGAACAACTTTAACATGCGCTCGAAAATGCTGATTATTTTTGTCGTCACCGGGCTGATTCCCATGCTCATCATTGCCGCGGTGGCATATCAGCAATCAAGCAGTACCCTGCAGAAAGAAATCTATCTGCAAATGGAGCAGTTTGGGGAACTGACCCAGCTTCAGTTTGAAGATTATTTCAGAGAAAAAGAAGTTTACGGAGACGTGCTGGCAAACCTGCCACTGGTGATCAATGCCCTGCAGGTCCATCAATCAACCGATCTAGAGCCCGAGGAGCAGGCAGCAGCCTGGCAGGAAGCCTACACCGGGTTGGACGGTCTGATGACCGATAATCTCCAGCGATTTCGCCTGGGAGGCTTGTTTGTCACCGATGCCCAGGGTAATTCCTTCTATGCCACTGAACCTTTCAGGGCATCTCTTGAAGGGGTTGATCTCAGCAGCCGGGACTACATACAGGCTTCCATGGGCGGGCGGCAAAACTGGTCACAACTGTTCTACTCCGATGTGATTGACGACTATACCATCGTGTTGTCCACACCCCTGCAGGACCCCCAAACCAACCGAATTATCGGGGCGGTGAACGCGCTGATCCCCCTGCCGGTGATCGAAGACATGCTTCACAGCAATATTCACTTAATCGGTGAATCGGGAGACGCTTATCTGGTGGATTCGACAGGGCTGCTGCTCACCAACACCATGTTGGGTGAATACAGCGAGAATGCCGCTTTTGTCAGAACGGTGGATACAGAAGCCGTCCGCAATCTGGCGGGGCCTCTCACGCAGAGACAAGTTGCCTACAGTAATACCGGTGTTTACGCTGACTATCTGGGTGATGCTGTTTTGGGAAGCTATCAGGTAGCCACTTTGGGAGCCACCGAGGTGGGTATGATCATTGAACTACACGAATCAGAGGGAATGGCCCCCCTGCGGCGGCTGGTATACCTACTGGGCATCCTGACGGCGGTGGTGGCTGCCATCAGTGTGTTGCTGGCCCTTTACGCCGCCAAAATCATGGCAGACCCCATGAGGGAAATTTCCCAGGCGATTCAACGGGTGGCCAGTTACGATTTCACCATTGCCGAAGATGACCCCCTCCATTTATATGAAAAGCGCAAAGATGAAGTTGGACAAATGGCAACAGGACTAAAAAGCACCCTGGCGACCCTGCGCACCATCATGGGAAAAATCACCGGACAGGCCACGACCATCGGCCAGTCAGCCAGCCAGCTGCTTGATATCGCCAACGACATGGCTGCCGGCAGCGAAGAAATGAGTGCTAAAACCGGCGTGGTGAGTGCCGCCACCGAACAGATCAATGCCAGCATCGGGAGCACCACTGAAGCCACGATGGAAACCAGCCAGAGCATTCAAACCATTGCCTCGGCTGTTGAAGAGATGTCGGCAAACATTCGCAATCTGGCATCGGCTTCTGAAGAAACTTCTGCAGAAGTGAATAATGTGACACAGCTTATCGAAGGCGTCACCGTCGAGATTGATGAAGTCAGCAGTTCAGCCCAGGATGTAAACGAGTCTGTCAACAGTGTGGCCATTGCTGTCAAGGAGATCAATCAGTCATTATCTGAAGTGAGTCATAACTGCGAAAAATCCATGCATATCAGCGACGATGCCGGACGTAAGGCTGCCGACACCAGCAAAGTCATCGAAAAATTAAACCAGTCATCCAAGGCCATTAATAAAATAGTAGGAGTCATCAACGATATCGCAGATCAAACCAACATGCTGGCCCTCAACGCTGCCATTGAAGCGGCAGGAGCAGGTGAAGCCGGCAAGGGATTTGCTGTGGTGGCCAACGAAGTGAAAGAACTGGCTAAACAAACGGCAGAAGCCACCGACGAAATAGGACAGCAGATCGCCTCCATGCAGCAGGATATGGGCAATGCCGTCAGCTCGGTGAAGCTGATCACCGATGTCATCACCCAGGTGCAGGAAATTACCAATGCCATTGCAGCGGCGGTGACCCAGCAAAGTGCCACCACCGGCGAGATTTCCGACACCATTGTGGTGGCAGCGGAAAGGGTGAGTCAGATCACTTCCCGCATCGAAAATATCAGCAGTAATGCTGCTCAGGTGCTCCGCAGCTCCACAGAGGCATCCAAGGGTGTCAACGAAATTGCCCGCTCTTCCTCAGAGCTTTCAGAAGCCTCTGATGAAGTGGCCCGAAGCAGCGAAGCGGCCTCTGAACAGATGACAGATCTGGGACGCTCCACCAGCGAAATTGCCCAGGGAACACAGGAAATCGGCAATAATATCCTTGAAATTGACGGCGCTGCCGCCGATACCGCCAAGGGTGCCACCGAAACCAGTCAGTCAGCCCAAGACCTGGCAGGCATTGCCCAGGAACTGAATGACATTATGAGTCAGTTTAAAATATAAAGAAGGTTTCATTCCTCTCTTTCATTGCTTTGACAAAGCTTTCGGGCAGCGCCATCATCGGCGCTGCCCCTCCTTGTTTGGTGTATTCACTATTCCTTGTCACTTATTCCCTTCCCTTCCTATTCACTATTCCTTATCACTTATTCCCTGCCCTCCTGTGCTATAATGATAGCAGTAATCACTCGGGGGGCGTACCATGATTCAGCGGGAAGGAAAACTAGTGGAAACCATCTTTCATAACGAAGCCAATGGCTACCGGGTATGCCTGCTGGAATGCGACGAAGAAATGCTGACAGTGGTGGGGGTGCTGCCGGGGATTAATGACGGTGACCGCCTGCGCATCACCGGGAAAATGACAGTACATCCCCGATATGGGGAACAACTTCAGGCAGACACCTGGGAACCCCTGATGCCCCAAACCCTGGAAGGAATCATGGAATACCTGGCCTCTGGCTTGTTGCCGGGAATCGGAGAAAAAATGGCCCGTCGTTTGGCAGAAGCCTTTGGAATGGAAGTTTTTGAGGTGATGGAGCACCATCCCCAGCGGCTTCAGGAAGTCAAGGGCATTGGTGCCCGACGGTGGCCGGAGATTGCTGCCGCCTTTAAAGAGCATAATGCACTGCGAAGCTTTTTGGTCTGGATGGGGCAACGGGGCATCGACGCCCGCTTGTCCATGAAGATATACCAAGCTTTTGGAGAACCGGCCAGAGACATGCTGCAGGAAAATCCCTATCAGTTGCTGGAAGTCCTGCCAGAAATAGGATTTGTGAAAATGGATGCAGTGGCTCGCACCCTGGGAATTGATACAGAAGATCCCCGTCGGGTGGAAAGTGGTCTGCTGGCAGTGCTTCAGGCATCTCAGGGCGAAGGCCACACCTGCCTGCCCCGTGAACTGCTGGTGGAACAAAGCCGGGAGTTCCTGCAGACGGGGGAACGCGTGGTGCTGGAGGCCATTCAGTCCCTGGCGTTGGACCAGGTACTTCAGGTGACCCGGCTGGAGGACGGCGCCGAGAGGATCTACCTGATGAACGCTTATACGGCAGAAACACAAGTGGCCAAAAGACTGGCAACCCTGGCAGTTTCTGCACCACCCCCGGCACCCCGGGGGCTGACAGACAGACTGGAGCGATTGCAGCAGACCCAGGGCATCAGGCTGGCTGCCGCTCAACTGGCTGGTATTGAAAAAGTGTTTTCCCACCGGGTGCTGGTGATCACCGGTGGGCCGGGAACGGGGAAAACAACCCTTATCAACACCCTGATCCAGTTGCTGGAAGAGGAAGAACTGGGCTACTTGCTGGCTGCCCCCACGGGCCGGGCGGCGAAACGCATGACAGATACCTCCCGCCGGGAAGCCAAAACCCTGCACCGCCTCCTGGAAGTCTCTTATTCAGAGGAAACCCGGGAGCATTTCTTCAACCGGGATGAAGACAATCCACTGGAGACAGATGTGGTCATCGTCGATGAAGTTTCCATGGTGGATATTTACATGATGCAGCACCTGTTGAAAGCCATCGGACCCGCCACCACCCTGGTGATGACCGGCGATGCAGACCAGCTCCCCTCAGTGGGGCCTGGGTCGGTACTGAAAGACATGGCTGCCAGCGGACTGCTTCCCCGCATCCACTTAACTGAAATCTTCCGGCAGGCGCAGGAAAGCCACATTGTGGTCAATGCCCACCGCATCAACCAGGGAGAAATGCCCCTGCTCAACACCCGGGAAAAGGACTTTTTCTTCATGGCCTCCCACAGCCCACGGGAAGCGCTGGCCACCATCAGTGAGCTGCTGATGGAGCGTCTCCCCAATTACCGGGGCTTTGATCCCCAGCGGGACATACAGGTGCTCACACCCACCAAGAAAGGGTATACAGGCACCCGGCAACTAAATGAGCATCTGCAGCAGGTGATGAATCCCCCGGCACCCCACCGAAAAGAGAAAAATCATGGAGACAAGGTCTTTCGTGAAGGCGACCGGGTGATGCAAATTCGCAACAACTACAGCCTGGAATGGCGGCGGGTGGTGGAAGACACTGCCACAGGCCGTATCAAAACCATGGGTCAGGAAGAAGGAAACCGGGGCGTCTTCAACGGCGATCTGGGAAGAATCCATCAGATTGATTCTCAAAGAGAGTTGCTCACCATTCTCTTTGATGACCAGCGGCTGGCAGAATATCCTTTCGCCCTGCTGGATGAACTGGAACCCGCCTGGGCCATCACAGTGCACAAAAGCCAGGGATCAGAGTTTCCTGTGGTGATTTTGCCGCTGTTTCCTGCCCCCTGGGTGTTGATGACCCGTAACCTGCTGTATACCGCCATCACCAGAGCCCGTGTGTTGGTGGTGCTCATTGGCAGTCGGGCGGTGCTCCACCGCATGGTGGAAAACAACCGGATTCAATACCGCCATAGTTGTTTGGGCAGCCGGCTGGCCCAAGTGGCCCTGTTCCATGAAACTCCTGATTAAGCAACAAAGGTGTGAAGGAGGTGTCTGTAGTGGTCCCATTGCCTGAACCGTCTGGTGCCCTGCAAAAGCCCCGTTGGTTTTCCAGAGCCGGGCAAATGATGTCAACAGTACTTGACTTTATCTATCCGCCCCTGCATCCCTGCCCGGGATGCGGCTTGCCCGACGTTTATCAGAAACCGGAAACCATCGGCTTGTGCGATGCCTGTTATGCTGCTTTTCCCTGGACAGAACCCCATCAGCTTCCGCCAAAGGTGTGGATTCCTGCCCATTATGAAACCAGCGCCCGCAAGCTGGTCACCCGCCTGAAATATCATGATGCGCAGTATCTGGTTCCCCTCATGGCAGTGGCCATGGCGGCACAGATCCGGGAAAGGCTGGAAGACGCTGCTGCGATGGAAGGTGTTTCGATAGAAAACTGGGTCATTCTTCCGGTGCCCCTTCATCGACAGCGTCAGCGCAAACGTGGATATAACCAGTCAGACCTACTTGCCAGACACTTGGCATTCGTGTTAGAATTTTCTTATGAATCAGCGGGATTAAAGCGATGCCGCCCCACAGCACCCCTTTACCGCCTGAGCCGGGCCGAACGACAGCAGGCTCTGGCCGGGAGTATGGTCCTGAACCCTGAAGCCATTCCAAAGCTGAGAGGAAAACAGCTGCTGCTGGTGGATGACATCTATACCACCGGAGCCACCATTAACGCCTGTGAACAGGCGCTCCAGGCAGCGAATCCGATTTCGGTGACAGTGGCGGCCTTTGCCCTGGCAGACCTGGACAGTCACCGGGTGTAGCTGTGGGAGCGTGAGAATAATGACTGATTTTGAAGAAGAAAGGGGCCAACTGCCATGAGCAATAGCTTAATCAATTGTACCAAGTGCGGCCGTGCATTTATGGAAGACGGGAATCCGCTGTGCAGACGTTGCCGTACCGATGCTGATGACGATTACAAAATTGTGAAGGAATATGTGTATGACAACCCGGGAGCGACTATTTTAGAAGTGCATGAGGCCACGGGGGTAAATGAAAAACAGATCCTGATTTATCTTCGGGAAGGCCGGTTGGAGATTGTGGACGAAAACAATTTTGTACTGGACTGCCAGCGTTGCAGTGTGCCCATTCGGTCGGGCAAGTATTGTGAACAGTGTGCCCACGAAATGGCCACAGAACTCCGCTCGGCCATCACGCCTAAAAAGAAGGAAGAGCCAGCAGCCAAAACGACAAAAAAAGGCGAACGCATGTATGTGGATGTGAGCCGCCGCAGAAGATAAAGGGCGGTTGCAGCAAGTCATCAGGAAATCTTACGGCAAAACCTCATAAAATGCTAAAGTCACACCTCTTTTTTCCGATAGTCTTTATAGAGATGAAACGGAAAGGAGAGGTGTTCTTTATGAAGATTCAGCATCACCCACAAATTATCCAAGCCCTGCAGGTCTATCAGAAAAACCGGCCCGGTGCTGTCCGCCAGACTGGCGAAGCTTCTTCCGTTCAGGATAAAATCGAGCTTTCTGAAAAAGCGAAGGAATTTCAGACAGCCATGAAGGCGTATCAAAAACTCCCGGAGGTGCGGGAAGATCGCATTGCCGAAGTGAAGACAAAAATGGCACAGGGCCAAATGGCGACCCCGGAAGAAGTGGCCGCCAAAATGATTCAGGATTCCAACCGAAGCAGCCTGTTCTAAAGACGGTTGACTGGTGACCAGAGGTGATGGAATGAACCGATCCATTGAACAGCTGAAAGTGGCTCTCAGACAGGAGCAGAAACTGTATGAGGCACTTATTCACCTGGCTGAGGCAAAATCCCGCCTGGTGATTCAGAATAATGTGCAGGAGCTGGAAAAACTAACGGAACAAGAACGACAGTTCATCCGCGAAATGAGTCGCTTTGAACAGATCCGTCAGTCTTTGCTGGCCCATTTTGCCCAAGAGAAGGAGCTCGAAGAGGCACCCCAAAACCTTTCCGGCCTTCTTCTTTTTTTGGAAGAAAACGACCGGCGTGAGCTGCAAGACCTTCAGGAACAATTGGGGCTGCTCATCACCCAGGTGGGGGAGAAAAATCAGCTGAATCAAACACTGATTCAGCAAGGTCTGGATTTTATCCAGTTGAATATGGAACTCTTCACCCGCTCCGAAAGCACCACATCACCCTACGACCGAAAAGCAGATGAAGAGAAGAAGCAAAAGAAACAGCTCTTTGATGCCAAATACTAAAAGCATCTGAGAATGAAGGAGTGACAACCATGCGATCAACCTTTCTGGGATTTAACACAGCCCGGTCCGGTCTTTTTGCCGCACAACGGGCGCTGGACATTACCGGGCATAATATTTCCAATGTGAATACCCCGGGCTATACCCGGCAGCGACTGGAGCAGACCCAATCCAACCCAATGTCTGTTATGGGCGGCCAGGGAATGCTGGGAACCGGTGTTGATATGGTGGCAGTGAAACAGCTGCGTAATGAGTTTCTTGATTTTCGATATCGTGATGAAGCCAACAGCCTGGCTTATTGGCAAACCCGCCAAAATGGGCTGGCTTTTGTGGAGGCCATGTTCAATGAACCCTCCAACACAGGCATCAACACCGTGGTCGACCAGTTCTTTTCAGCCCTGCAGGAACTGAGCAAGGAACAGAATGCCGACGAACTCACCCATCGGGCCCTGGTGTTGGATCGGGCAGTGGGGGTTACCACCACCATTTCTCATCTTTATGATCAGCTGGAAAAAATGGTGGTGGATCTGAATTTTGATGTTCAAAATACTGTCACCACCGTCAATGCCTTGTCTGACCAGATTGCCCGGCTGAATAAGCAGATCTACATGTTTGAAATTGACGGCAGCAGTGCCAATGACCTGCGTGACCAGCGCAACCTGCTCATCGACCAGCTTTCCGAATATGTGAAGGTGGATATCGTCGAAGTGTCAGATGCCAACGATCCTTCCGGAAAACTGAATCTTCCCAAAAAGATGGTGCTGCAAATCAACGGTCAGCCCATGGTGTATCATGACCGCTCCTACCATCTGGATGCCTCCACCAAAGAAAAGAGCCCTTTTTTTGAAGCGCTGGGTGTGGACCTGGAAATTAATAAGATTCAGTGGGCTGACGGCAGTTATATCAACCCCAACAGTCTGCAGGGGGAACTGCGGGGCCTGCTGGATCTGCGTGACGGGTCAACCGCCACCAATAAGGGGCTGCCCTACTACATCAGCAAGCTCAACGAGTTTGCCCGCACCTTCGCCAAAGAAATGAATGAAGTGGCCAAAACCGGATACGGCCTTAAAGGCGAAGTGCTGGACGGCATCGGCGATCCCGATGGCACCTATGGGGCAGGATACCTGCTGTTCAGCGCTTTCGGAAGAAGTTCCGAAGAGATGTATGACGCTGACGGCAATATCCAGCATCACCTCATCACTGCAAAGAACATCGGTGTTTCCCTTGACATGCAGGATCTCAACAAAATCCCCGCATCAGCCACCATCGACCTGCTGCCGGGAGATGCCACTGTCATTATGGATATGCTGGCCCTGCGCAATAAAAACAGCATGTTTTCTGAAGGAAAACCGGAAGACTTTATTAAATCCCTTGTGGCCAATTTGGGGGTTGACCTTCAGGAAGCCATGCGCAACACAGCGAACCAGCAAATATTGACCGAGCAAATTGACAATGAGCGCACCCGGTACTCCGGTGTTTCAACAGACGAAGAGCTGGCCAATATGGTTCGCTTTCAACACGCCTATAATGCTTCCGCCCGTATGATCACCACCATGGACGAAATGCTGGATGTGATCATTAACCGGTTGGGCTTAGTGGGTAGATAAGGAGGGACAACCATGCGCATTACCAACAACATGATGGTGCAGACCATGATGCGGAATCTGAATCGTAACATGCTGCGGCTCAATGACAAACAAATTCAACATTCCACAGGAAAACGAATCAATAAGCCTTCTGATGATCCCCTGGGCATTTCAAAATCACTTCGCCTGCGCACTGACATAAGTGTCATGAACCAGTACAAGCGAAATGCAGAAGATGCCTACTCATTCATGGACAATACCGAAACTGCCCTCATCAATATGCTGGAAGGCATGCAACGTGTTCGGGAACTGGCAGTGCAGGCTTCCAGCGAAACCCTCACCCAGGAAGAAACCATCAAAATTGATGCGGAAATTTCTGAGATCCGAAAACAGCTCATCGACCTGGCCAACTATACCTACTCAGGAAAAAATGTTTTTTCCGGTAAAAAAACCGACCAGCCCCTGCTGGATCAGTATGGTAATTATCTGGTTGACCTGATGAAATCACAGGATCCAAATGTCCTTGATGATAAATGGGACTTCGAAATGAGCACCCGGGAAAAAATACAGGTAAACAGTCTGGGATTTGAAATTTTCGAAGCGGAAGAGCGGGAAGTGGTGTATGCACCAACAGATGCCGCAGCAGACTGGACACTGGAACTGCCCTACCGGGATGGCAGTGGCAGTCTTTCACTCACTGTTGTCAACGGCAACGGGGACGGCCCGGAGAAGCAGGCAGACGGTACATGGACAGTTGGTGCCAACTGGGGTGCCCTCTCTGCCGATGAACTGATCACAACAGCGATGAAAGAAATTGGCGAAATCACCGGCCCTGTTTTGGGAGAATACCGGTTTGAACTGACGCAGCGCAATGAGCTGGATACATCAACAGATCCACCCACTGTCAGTGCCAATGTGGAATATCTGAAAGCCATCCCATTAAACGCCACCATCGTGGATGAGTATGCGACTCCGGCTGTTTGGGAAGCGAGTTACACTGCTGACATTACCGAGGCATCTTTTGGAGGAAATACGCCGCCAACCATTGTCTTTAACGGCGTTGAAGTGGTTTTTCTGAGAGATGAAAGCGCGCCGGCAGGCTATGAGATTGAAGACCCGCCAACGGATAAGAATCGCATCACGATTACGCTGGGCGGGGCGGCGCCGCTGGCAGATCAGACGCCGACAGATTATTTGCCGGCAGTGGAAACAGCATTGAGGGCACTATCGGACATTCGCGGATCCGGTGTCGAAGGTTTCCGGTTCAATGCAGTGGGCGGCACCCTTCAGGCCGTTGCGCCTGAACGTTCGGGTACTGTTCATAACAAGGCTTACTTTGCGGGAACAGTGCCATCTGTGACTCCCAGAGCTGATCAATTGGCGATTCAAGGGGCATCCGTCATTCGATACATCGAAGCGGGGCAGAAAGCAGGTCTTTTCCAGATGTTTGACAAACTGGAAGCCAACCTGCTTGATGGCAAGCAGGAAGATATCAGCAACATGCTGAACCTAATCGATGCCCACATCAATGCCATACTGACAGTGCGCTCCGAAGTGGGCGCCAAAACCAACCGTGTCGAACTCATTGTGAACCGCATCGAGGATGACACTCTGAATTATCGTGACCTCATGTCCAAAATTGAAGATGCTGACATGGCCCAAGTGATTATTGAACTGATGAACGAAGAAAACGTCTATCGTTCAGCTTTGGCAGTTGGTGCCAGAATCATTCAGCCCACACTGCTGGACTTCCTTCGGTAGTTAGAGTTCGACAAGACTGGGTATATGATTCATAGCGCGTTTTCCATACCTAGAATCGAATAACAAGGAGGCCACCCCATGCAACTGGAAACCAAACATTTTGGTACCATCACCATTGATGAAGCGAAAATCCTCACTTTTCCCGACGGCATTCCCGGGTTCGAAGAAAAGACACGCTTTGCCCTCGTTCAGAATCCTGAGCCAGAAGTGCCTTTCCACTGGCTCCAGTCCGTTGAGGAGGAGGGCCTCACCTTTGTGGTGACCAATCCTTTCCTCATCCGTTTTAATTACGATTTTGATCTGCCGGAGCATGTGGTGAAAAAGCTGGCGATACAGGGACAGGAAGATGTACAGATCTTCTGTATTGTCCGCATTCCAGAAAAAGTGGAGGAAATGACCATTAACCTCACCGCCCCCATTGTTCTCAACACCCGCACCCTTATGGGAAAACAGGTAGTGCTGGAAGACGACCGCTATCATACCCGCCACCTGGTGCAAGAAGAGCTGGCAGCCAGCAAACAACTCATGGAAGAAGCAGCAAAGGCCGCCGATACTTCGTCACCAGATAAAGCTGCTGCCGCTTCTGGAACCCCCGCAGAAGGGGGTCGATAATCATGCTGGTACTGACCCGCAAACCGGAAGAGAGCATTATTCTGGGCGGCAACATTGAAATCAAAGTGCTGGGCATTGAAGACGGCAAGGTGAAAATCGGCATCAAAGCCCCCCGGGACGTGGACATCTATCGCAAAGAAGTTTATCTGGAAATCCAGGAAGAGAATAAAAAAGCAGCCGGTTATTCAGCCGATACCGACGCCCTGAAAAATATGATGAAAACCAAATAGTTCTTTTTCAGACAAAGCCACCCAGCAGCAACGGGTGGTTTTGTGTTCAATTAAAATTTCTCTAAATTTTTTCATACAGCCTCTAAAGTATCTATCACACCAGACGATAAATGTTATGAAAAGCAAATCAGCAGTACTGCAACACCCGTTTTCCCGGCCGGAAAACATGCATTATACCTTATCAACCCATCTACCGCAACCTGCAAGGATGCAGCAGCGGGAACCAACATTCAAGGAGGAATAAACAATGAGAATTAATAATAACTTGATGGCCATGAACTCCCACCGACAACTGGGCCTGAACAACAATGCCGTATCAAAAGCTACTGAAAAACTGTCATCCGGTTTCAGAATCAACCGTGCCGGTGACGACGCCGCCGGTCTTTCCATCTCTGAAAAAATGAGAGGCCAGATCCGTGGTTTGAACATGGCTTCCAGAAATGCACAAGACTCCATTTCATTGATTCAAACAGCTGAAGGTGCCCTGAACGAATCCCACGCTATTCTGCAAAGAATGCGCGAACTGGCTGTTCAGTCCGCCAATGATACCAACGTAACCGTTGACCGTGGTTCACTTCAAAATGAGATCGATCAGCTGGCTCAGGAATTAACCCGTATCGCAAACAACACCGAGTTCAACACCCAGAAACTGTTGAGTGGTGGATTTGACGGCACATTCCACATTGGTGCCAATGAAGGACAAAATATTTCTCTGCAAATCGGCAACATGACTGCATCTGGTCTTGGAGTTGCCGGAACAGCGGCTGCTACCGGTATTTCCATCAGCTCACAGGCATCTGCAGATGCAGCAATTACAACTATCAACACAGCTATTACCAGTGTTTCCGATGAGCGTTCCAAGCTTGGTGCCGTTCAGAACCGTCTTGAGCACACCATCAAAAACTTGGATAACGTCTCTGAGAACCTGCAAGCTTCAGAATCCCGTATCCGTGACGTAGATATGGCGAAAGAAATGATGGAATTCACCAAGCAGAACATCTTGTCACAGGCAGCTACATCCATGCTGGCCCAGGCAAACTTTGCACCACAGAACGTGCTGCAACTGCTCGGATAGTATTCAACAAAGCACACATAAAGAGCCAGAGAGAATCTCTCTGGCTCTTTTCATACATAGAAGCATGAGAAGGAAGCGATGTCATGAATCCATTGTTCACTGAAAATCTCGGGCATGCAACAACTTTCTTGTCATTTGATGAAAAGGAACATTTTCTGAAAAGCATTCAATTTATCGAAACTGAAGTGCACCGATATGCCATACAACCATCCAAGAAGTCTGGGGTTCCTGTTCCCCAAAATGAAAAGGGCGTCTATTATCACAGTCGCTACGATCCTGAACGGGAAGCAGAAGCCTGGGCAAAAGAACAAATTGGCTCAAGCTGCAGCCACTATGTGATTTTCGGTTTTGCCTTTGCGTATCATTTAGAGGCACTTCATCAACTGGTTCCAAAGGCCAAAATGACAGTCATTGAAACCGACAGCCAACTGGTGAGCCTTTGTTTTTTCCACCGCAACTTGAAAAACCTGTTTTGCTCAGGGGAAGTAACGGTTCATCTTAAAACCACCATTCAAGAAGTGGCAGCATGCATCCAACGATTATTGCAGGATGAAACGTCAACATTACTTCTGTATCCTGCTTCGGTCAAGGCGATTCCTGACTCGATGAAAGAACTGAAAATCTTGCTTGAAAGTTTCAGGCACCAATCCTTTAGCATCCGAAGAGGCAGCGATCATCTGGATCAAAATTTCCAACGAAATATCAAACATGCAGATTTTTTCGCTGCCATCTTCAACAATGTGTTTCAAGAGATTCCATTGGTATTGGTGTCTGCGGGGCCTTCCCTGGATAAAAACGTGCATATGCTTCGAGAATTACAGCCATACAGCCTTGTTCTTGCCGTGGGGCGGGCAGTAAAGCCGTTGCTCGCTGCAGGTGTTGTGCCAGACATGGTAATCATTACCGATGGGCAGTATTTTGTCTATCAACAACAACTGGAAGGCCTTGGGTTGGAAATTCCCCTCATCGGTCTGTCAACCTGCGATCCGAAGGCGTTTGCAAGGCACCAGGGACTGCGGGGAATCGCCTTTCAGGAAGGCTTTTCAAAAGCCGAAAAGGAAGCGCTGAAGCAAGAAGTTCCAACGACAAAAACTGGGGGTTCTGTTGCCACGACCGCGTTGGACATTGCCATTGGGTGGGGATGCAACCCCATCATACTGGTGGGGCAGGATCTTGCCCTGGAGGCAGGAAAAACCCATGCCAATGCCGCCGGAAGGGGTATGGTTCGGCACGAAGCCACATTGCTGAAAGTCCGGGGAAATGTCACGGAGTATGTGATGACCACTAAAAATCTGAATGCCTATCGCGTCTGGATGGAACAGCGCATTCGGCAGGCGCCCGATACAACAGTAGTGAATGCGACGGAGGGCGGTGCCTACATTGCAGGCACACAGGTTTGCTCCCTGGAAAAGGTGCTTTCCATCCTTGAAAAATCTGAAGAATTGGAGAGGCTGCTATCCAATAGGATCAATGAAATGACTGATCACCATTATCTTCTGGGAGAAATCATGGGGCACCGAAAAGCCAGGGAAAAGGTGGAGTTAAAGGTGCTTCATTTTACAGTTGAATTTAGAACCATATGATATAATCAGTTTATAAGCGGAAGGGGAGGGAAAACATGCTGATTTGCTTCGGACATACCAAAAAAGAAATTGAGAGAATCGAACATCCGGATCTATTGATCAGGGAAATAAACGATTTCATCAACCAACAACCGGATTTATTCAGAAGAGTGGAGATTGATGGTCATGAAGCCGTAGAATGGGAGCGGGAAATCAGGGAGAAACATGCGTCCATCTCATCCATTGAGGTGGTACTGGTGCTTCCCGAAACCATGATGTACGACGTGCTGGTTTCAACAGCAGAATATCTTGATGGCGCGATTCCGTTGTTGGAGCCATTGGCCAATGATTTTTACAAAGAGCCGGATTCAGAAGCCTGGACAAAGCTGTCCCAGCTCTTTGAAAGTGTTCAGTGGATCATTCACTCCATTCAAACCATGGACCATATGAATACACAAAAACCAATTATTTCTGACCAAACATGGCAACCTTACCTGGCGGAAGCTTATCGAATCCGAGAAATTCTGGATGACTTTTCAGGGGCCATGGAAGTGCAGGATGCGGTACTGATCGGGGACTTGCTGTCTTATGAAATCAAGCCTATTTTTGAAACCATGAGTCAGTCAATTCCTGCCATATTGCCAGAAATTCCAAACGAGGTGCGACGGGATGAAACCCATTAGTTTGTGGCAGCACATCCAGGCAAACTATCCTGAGTTAATGGGACTGATGAAGCAACATCTTCGTTCACAGAATGCTTCAGACATTGTTGTTGAAGACGCCCGTAGCGGAGGCAAGACCTGCTATGTGCTTCTGGAAGGGCGCAAACGATACCTGCATAGTAAATATGATCCAGAGCGGGAGGCGCTGACCCTTCTGGAAAAAGAGCAGGCGGCCATAGAGGCGCAGGATGACCTCGTTCTTTTTGGGTTAGGTATGGGACACCTGGCAAAGGTCATTTTGAAACACTATCCCCACAAGCAACTACTTATTTTGGAACCCTCACCGGTGTTGCTGGCCAAGTCGGCAGAACATCTTCAGCTGGAATCAATCCATTTCAATCAGATCAAGCTGATTCATGCGGGAAATGATATGCAGCACATTGCCTCCTTTGCAGCGCAGGTGCTGCAAAAAACCCACGGACATTTTTCACTGGTGGTGCTGCCAGGTGCCCAGCAGGTGTATCCAGAAGTCTACCAGCAATTTAAGGAAGCTCTTAAAAAAGCCGTTCAGTCAAAGCGTGTGGATGTCAGGGTGATTAATACCTATAAAGACAGGTGGGCCATTAACAGCATTCGAAACCTGCCCCACCTGTTGAATACACCCAATGTTTTGGAACATCAGGGCAAATTCAGTCATAAGCCAGCCATCATCGTGGCAGCAGGCCCTTCTTTGATGGATGAAATTGAAAATCTGCGTAGTATCAAAAAAAACGAAACTGCCTATCTTTTTTCGGCAGGTTCAGCCATCAAAACGCTTTTGATGCAGGGAATTGAACCGGATGCAGTGGTCAGCTATGATCCCCAGAGCACCAATTACAATGTCTTTAATCTTATTCGTCAAATGAATCTTAATCACATTCCCCTTCTTTTTGGCAGCTGTGTGGGACACGAAACTGTCGATCTTTTTCCGGGACCAGCAGCGCATTTTCTGGTGAATCAGGATAAAACCAGCCCCTGGTTTTTGAGTCCTAAACAGCGGGAATTAGGCAATGCTCCCCTTATTCTTGACTCTGCCACGGTGGTGGGTGTGATGTTGCAACTCCTCAATTACCTTGGTTTTTCGCCGATAATATTAGTGGGGCAAAATCTGGCCTTTCGCGATCAAAAGGCTTATGCAGATGGAGCGGTGGGGGAAGCTCGAGAGAAAGAGCTCATTAAAGAGGGTAAAATGACGACGCTTAGTGTTGACGGTCACCACATCGAAACCAACGAAGGTTTTCTGTATATGAAGGAAAATATCGAAATCCTCATCAATCGTTTTCAGAGTATGCAGGTGATCAATACCACCCGGCAGGGAGCTCACATTGAAGGGGCAGCGTTCATCCAGCTGCGAGATTTGATGGAAAAAGAACTAAGTGCTCCCATCACGAAAAGAAGCCTCTTACCCAATCAAAGTAGCTCCTACGACCATGACAGATTTGAGGAACAACTCATCAAGATTCAAAAGGAAAGGAAACGGCTGATCACACTTTTGGATGAGATGACTCATATGCTTGAGACAATGAGCGTGCTGGCCGAAGAAACGGAATCGGATGACAGTCGAAAAGCCATCTTTAACCGAATTGACCGGTGGCTGGTCAGTGTTGACAAGAATCCATATGCCACTTATTGTCTCCTGCCCATCATTCGCACCCATCACGAAGAATTTGCACGGCAGTTAAAACGCATTAGTCGTGAAGAAGAGTTAATTGTAAAAGTGAAAACGACCCACGATGTCTTTGGTCACTACATAACAGCCTTGAGGAAGGCAGAAAGCAGTCTGGGATCTCACCTTGAGATTGCACAGGAAGATTTGAAGCAAGAGACACTGCAAGTGCTTTCTTTTTCAGTATCATTCAATTAAGGACGTGAAGCAATGTTTAGAGATAAAAACATTCTCATCATCGGCGGTACCGGCACTGTGGGGCAAGCGCTCCTCCGCAGTATTCTCAAAGATTCCCCACGAGTAGTGCGTATTTACAGTCGCGATGAATTCAAACAGTTTCTTCTCCAGGAAGAACTGACACATCATATGAAAACGCATAATAATCTGCGGTTTCTGTTGGGGGATGTGCGGGATGAAGCCCGTCTAGACCGGGCCATGAATGGCATTGACATCGTCTTTGACCTGGCCGCTCTCAAGCATGTGCCCGCCTGTGAATACAACCCTTTTGAAGCAGTCAAAACCAATGTGATGGGCACCCAAAACGTCATTGAGTGTGCCCTGAAAAACAAAGTGAAACGGGTGATCTACACCAGCAGCGATAAAGCTGTCGCCCCCACCAATACCATGGGGGCCACCAAGCTGTTGGCAGAGCGACTCATTTCTTCCGCAGACTATTCCAAAGGTCAGGATCAGACCATTTTTGCCGCCGTTCGCTTTGGTAATGTCCTTGACTCCCGGGGGTCTGTGTTGCCCCTCTGGAAAGATCAAATTCAAAGAGAGCGAATCATTACTGTCACTGAGCCTGAAATGACCCGGTTCTTCATGCACCTGCAAGAAGCAGTCACCCTCATCCGAAAAGCCTGTGAAATAGCCAGGGGTGGGGAAATTTTTGTGCTAAAAATGCCCTCTGTCAAACTGGGAGATCTGGCAAAAGCAGCCATTCATCACTATTGCCAGGAACTGAATCTTGACCCGCAAACCATTACGATTAAAACCACCGGCCTTCGTCCTGGTGAAAAAATGTACGAAGAACTGATGACGGAAGATGAAGCCATGTATGCTGTGGAACATGAAGATATGTTCTGTATTCGACCCAGAACCAAGCAAATTTCTCAGGAAAACGGCATTCGAACTTGTCCCTATTCCTCTAAACTGGAAGAAAATCTATCGATTGATCAAATCTCACGATTGCTGTTGCAATCAAGGTTGTTTTGAACTTTGCTGAAGTAAAGGGAAACAATGCTATTCAACCTGCAAAGAAGGCAAAGAGGTGCTGTCATGAAAAATAAGAAACTTCAGGAACAATTAGACAAGTACTATGAAGATATAAAAGAAAACTATTATTTGCTGAATATTGTTGATTTTCATCAAGATATAGATATTGATAAAAGCGAAGGTTGCAAATATCACGTGAATGATGAGGGGCATCTTCAGTTTTTTTATCAAAAAACCTCGGGTTACAGGCTGGAGGATTGCCGTCTTATTGCAGAAAACCTCACAGAAGAGCAGTTGAAAGAGTGGATTCCACAGAAGTACTCAGCCAAGCGTCCCAACTGGAAGCCTTCAAAAATACTGTATGATGAAACATACAATATTTACTGTATAGAGCGCGATGAAGTTAACGAGCGGTTGAAAGATGTTGAAGTTTTTGGAATCGAAGCACCGGAGTACTTTACAGACCACCAATGGCTGTTGTGCGAGATTTGTGACTCTGACGAATCAACACACAATAACACAGTTAGTGAAAACCTTAATATAAAATACCTGATAGAGCCTAAAGACAACTGTACAAGTATCTTTCGTGTAACTAACGGTATGGTGAATATTGACGATGAAATATCCTCTATAAGTAATGATCAGAGAACAATGACACTGTACGATTTTGAAATAAACAAACTTTTTCAATGGAGCTACGAACAGGAACAAACAACTGTCCTATTGGAAGATGATTTTCAGCACTTTTTAAAGAAGCATAACCTTGTATGGTTATTGGTGATGCCGAACAAACAATCAGAATTTCTTCAAAATGGATTGGATGAAATAATTGAAACCATTGGGTATGGTCACAAACAGGGAGAAATTTTCCTTTATCCTATTGAATCAGACATTAAGACCTTTGACGTTAAAATAGCTTCTGCAAGTGAAGTCGCTTTAGAATATTCATCAAATGGGGAAGCAGATTGGAAACCTGTAGATTTAACCAGTCCAGTTCAAATAAAACAGGTACTTCATATTAAACTAGGCATAAATTCTATTAGCACCTTGTTTGACTGCTCAATGATTAAAAGAAAACATTCTATGAATGATGAGTTCTGTGGAAATATTAAGAGGCTTAACTTCGAAGAAGTTATCGATCATCAAAACTCAGATGTTTACCTGATCGATAAGAAAAGAGCGTATCTGGAGTTTCTTTATCATGAAGTGGGAGAACTGAAAGAGGAAGATGCGTATTTGCTATTAGGAGAAGAGCAAATGAGTGACAATGGAAGAATCGAGTACGTTCCTAGTTTCCAGAAAAGAGATGACGGTATATATCGCTTTGGCAAGGTGTGGAAGATAGAAGATCCGATGATATCCTTCGACGGAATAAAAATAGCAATTAAAGAAAGCTTTAATTCTAATGTTTTATTAAGGGTTTACAATAACTTAGATGTTGAAAAAGATTATTGGGAGTCAGTCAAAAATAATATACCTTTTTCAAATAGCACAAATGGAAGTGTATTTGAAAGACTGAAAACCATACTACACGTAAGAAATGATAACAATGAATATGATCAATATATCAATAGCAAAGGTATAAAGAGTAGGAAACGCAAAAGTGGTTTTATAAAAAATAACATTTGTTTCGATATTAATAGATGCAGTCCCAGAATCAAGTTGAATACAGAAACTTACTTTGAAATACACGCATATACCTACTCAAATCATGCAGGTAATAAGAAAAGCAAATTCGCTTTATTGGGAAATCCAGCTAAAGTTTTAAAGCAAGGACAAATTGTGTTATCGCAGAAAAAAGATAATGGCAAAAAAGAAGAGGTTTATACCATCGCAAGCAATTTGAAAGATGCTGAAAATGGGTTAAATCAATCCAAAGTTAAGTCAATTTGTCTATTCAAAGGCGAAGAACAAATTTTTAAAATGAAAGAACATGAAAGGCTTCTCTGTGTTTTTATGGGTCTTCAATAGAACGGATCGGATGATAAATAAAATGCTGCATTGACTACCTGCACATCTTATCGTCATGAAATGCCTGAATAAAGAGTTTTAACATGTGCGTTATCGATTTAATGCACATAACCATTTAAAGACGATGTTAGGGGAAAATGTTTATAGTACTGCAGGATAATCATTTTGGTTTGATTAGAGGGGGAGATAAAGTTGGATAGGATGGAAATCTTAGTTCAGAATTAAAAGGATACTGAAATGAGTGTTATGCTGACGGTTTCTGTTTGCTGAAACATATATGATAAGCGAAAAACATCAAAATGGATAGAAGCGAAAATATCACACCCATACAGAGGAAGGTGAAAATGATAATTCAGTCAACCAAACCTTCAATGCCAAATATTGAAGAATATGTTGAGGAAATAAAGGATTTATGGCAAAGCAAGTGGCTTACTAATATGGGTTCAAAACATAAAGCGTTAGAATCTAAATTAATAGACTTTCTTCAAGTTCAAAATATAACCCTATTTGTCAATGGACACCTAGCACTTGAATGCATAATTGCTGCATTAGAACTAAAGGGTGAGGTGATCACCACCCCTTTTACATTTGCATCAACAACTCACGCGATTGTACGAAGCGGAATGAAACCGGTTTTTTGCGATATTAATCCGAACGATTACACAATTAACGTGGAAATGATTGAAAGCCTTATTTCTGAAAAAACCTCTGCAATTCTTCCTGTCCACGTATATGGGAATGTGTGTGATGTGAAAAAGATTGAAGAAATCGCCAAGAAGCACAATCTTAAAGTAATCTATGATGCGGCCCATGCATTCGGTGTTGAGATATATGGAAAAGGAATAGGATCTTTTGGAGACGCATCGATGTTTAGTTTCCACGCTACAAAGGTTTTCAATACTATTGAAGGAGGGGCAATTACATATAATGACTCTTCGATAGCGGCGGCGCTGAGTGGCTTGAAGAACTTTGGTATTCGGAACTCTGAATCTGTCGAGTATGTAGGTGGTAATGCTAAGATGAATGAATTCCAAGCAGCGATGGGGATATGCAATCTTAGACACATAGATAGTGAAAGAGAAAAGAGAAAAGCGGTGGTTGATAGATATCTTGCCAATCTAGAAAATGTTGATGGCATTAGACTCTCCAATGAACAAGATGGAGTGAGAAAGAATTACGCCTATTTTCCAGTGGTTTTTAGCGAGTTCAAAATGACGCGAGATGAAGTATTTGAAAAGCTGAATGAGAACAATATTCGTGCTCGAAAATATTTCTACCCACCTACAAATAGCCTCGAATGCTACAAAGGTTTATTTACTGTTGAAACGACACCGGTAGCTAACTATATTGCTAAACGCGTGTTAACATTGCCATTGTACGCAGACTTAAGTTTGAAACAAGTAGACAGAATTTGCGATTTTATAAAATGCTAAGATAGAGAGTTTATCTATTGCCATCTGATTGGATATTAATCGAAAAATCCTCGTACAGATTCACTTTGGATTGATAAGTCTTTAATATTTTCTTAAAAATGGAAACCACTAAGTTTAGAAAGGGTTCTAAAATGAAATATTTTATTGGCGTTGTTATAGTTTTTATTATTATTTCTATGTTATATACTAAGATGTACATGAAGCGATATTTCAAAGTATTAGAAGAAAGAAACGTTTACAAATCTTACTACCACTTGTTGTTGAATTGGCAAGCAATTCAGGCTGAGGGGCGAAGTGTGGGCGAATTTTTATTGAAAAATGGAATGTCAAACATTGCAATTTACGGTGCGGGAATGATTGGTGGTCTATTAGAAAAAGAACTAAACAATTGTGAGGTTAATATCAAGGTGTACATTGATCAAAAGTGCAAGTTAGTTGATTCAGGAACGGAAGTTATTGATTTAGCTAGCGTTGCCAATAAAATAGACAATGGCCAAATTTCGGATGTTGATGCAATAATTATTACACCAGTTTATCATTTCAGAAGAATTAAACAGGAATTACTATTAAGTGGGATAAGTCAGCCGATTGTAGCTTTAGACTATTTAATTTGGCAGATAAAGAATAGCTAATAATAGAGTGTGTTGCATAGTTCGCTTTCTTGACGAAAAAACGCGAATGCCAACCAGATCCGTCATTATTGGTGATTACAAGAACAAATTTCATCAAGCGGATTAGATTTAGCGAAATACCCCCTTACCAATAGCACCTTGAAGCAGACAATCCATTCTAAGCCGCTTTGTTGACAACAAAAATCTGATTCGCAGCAATGGTCTCTTGCAATTCTGATGATTTTGCCCTTGTAAAATTAGGGATTTTTGCTTTGAAACTTAGGTATTTCCATTATGCAACATACAAGTTAACTGTAGATACGAATTTGAGGGTGTGTGTAAATGAAGATTATCCATCTTTTCACTGCGAGTTCAGGTTTCTTTACAGCAAGGATGTACATTCCATTCATAAAGAAACACTTTTGCAATCAAGAGCATCACTTTGCAACAATTGGTACAGAGTTCGAATCCACCGTAAGTAGCATGCAATACAACCATCCGGATATTATTTCAGCTTTAGATTTCGAAAATTACTGTGTGGATAGCCTGAGGTTTTTAAATCAATATGACAGAATTGTTTTGCATAGCTTACAGCTTCCTTTAAAGGCCCGATTGCTTATGTGTACTAGCAAAATAATAATGGATAAAATGATTTGGGTTGCTTGGGGATACGACTTATATCAGTGGAAAAAAGAAGGTAGCAGTATTAAAGAGCATGCTGACAATTATATAGGAGACGCTTTTCGAAAGAGGATCAAATACTTTGTTGGCATCATACCGATAGACATTGAATACTTTAACAAACACTACACTGCAAGCACTTATCATGCACCCTATGTAGGTTCAATAGAAAATCCACTCTATAAGAAGGATTACAGTAGTTTAATTAAAGAAATCAACAAAAAAAATGAATACACTTCAATTATGGTAGGCCATTCCAGCACAAGAATTTTAAAACACATAGATACACTTAATCAATTAAAAAAATTCAAGAGCCAAAACATCAAAATAATTCTTCCGCTAACATATGGCGATAGTGAGTATGGAGCTCATGTAGAAAGAGTTGCAAACCGTTTGTTTCCAGGTAAAGTACAGTGTATAAAAAAGCACATGAATCGTGAAGACCATACGGCTTTATTACAAACCATAGATGTGGCGATTTTTAACACAGAAAGGCAAATTGGACTTGGGAATATATATCAACTATTGTACATGAATAAAAAAGTGATTTTACCCAAAACCTCTGCAATGTTTAACTATTTCAAATCACTTCAGCAAAATGTTGTGGCATGGGAAGAAATTATCACTATGGATTTTGAAGATTTTAATGGAAAACCAGAAATAAAAACGAATGGTGAGGGAATAAAATATCTAATTGCGGATGAAACAAGTCTGGTTAAAATGTGGAGAAGTGTGTTTGAAAGTTAAATGATACCCCACATAGCATATAGAATTAGGCAAGATGACGAGGGAGGAGTACTGATGAGAAAAGCAATACTGTTTGGAGCTTCAAAACAAGGCGAACATGCATATGATAGATTAAAGAGTTGCTACAAAATAATTGCTTTTTGCGATAGTGACAAAACAAAATGGGGAAAGAAATTTTGTGGAGTACAAGTTATTTCACCAAAAGAATTGATTCGCTACAATGAGGCAGATATTATCATCACATCATCATATTATCGAGAAATTCAGAGCTTGTTGGATTTAATGGGATTTGATTACTCGGTGTTTAATTACAACTATGATTTAGTGCCTTCGAGTAAAAAATTAACTGACAAAATGAAGATTGTAGATTTCGGAAAATATCTATCCAATAGCGCAAAATCAAAAATAGAAGGTTTGTCTTTCTTAACAGGGGGATCAAGTTTGTTGGACTACATATGCATTTTCAAGATGCTGGAACTAACCGAAGCAAAAACATATCTTGAAATTGGAACATGGACAGGTGAAAGTCTCGCGATAGCATCGGAATATTGCGAGAAATGTTATAGTATATCACTACCGGACGATGATGAAAGCATAGTTCGACATTTTGACGAGATTAATAACAAAGATAATTTCAGCCGGTTTTTCACTCGAAATAAAAGTAATATTGAACATTATTGTTCCGATTCCCGCATATTCGATTTTGCTGTAATAAACGATAGCATAGATGTTGTGTTTATAGACGGTGACCATTCGTTTGAAGGAGTTAAAACTGATACTGCAAATATTTTAAAAGTAATTGACTTCAACAGATCAATTATAATATGGCATGATTTTACTGTTGGAGCAAGAAAGCATTATCGGCATGATACTATTAGAGCTGTTTATGACTCAATGCCAGACGAGTACCATGAAAATATTTTTTATATCGATATGACAATGTGTGGAGCGTACATCCCTTCAAAATATCTTTCGAGTTTACCGACTGCTCCAAAGAGGAATGAAATAACCAGTTTTACATTTGAGTATGATTGTAAAATACTAAAAAAATAGTTGGAAGGTATTCCCTCACCAGTAGTTATCATGTTTAGCATAGACAAAACACCTGTTGCAGAACGTATCGCAAGAAGCATTTTAACATTGCCATGGTACCCAGATTTAGCAATAGAAGATGTTGATCGAATCTGCCAGATCATTATCGACAATATAAAATAATGGCGGGGAAGGGAAAATCTAAATGAAAGGTATCATTCTGGCTGGAGGCAAAGGAACAAGGCTCTATCCCATGACACAAGCTGTATCAAAACAACTGTTACCTATCTATGACAAACCGATGGTTTATTATCCGCTTTCGATACTTCTGCTCGCTGGAATCAGAGAAATTCTAATTATTTCAACTTCCGAGGATGCACCATTGTATAGAAAATTGCTGGGTGATGGTTCAACGATAGGCGTTGATATTCAGTACGTAATCCAGGAAAAACCAAGGGGTTTGGCAGAAGCCTTTATTTTGGGAGAAACGTTTATTGGAAATGAAAATGTGTGTCTGATTTTAGGAGACAATATATTTTACGGACAAGACTTTGTGGGGAAACTGCAGCTGGCCACTAGAATAGATCGGGGTGCCATCATCTTCGGCTACCCGGTAAGAGATGCCAGAGCATTTGGGGTAGTGGAGTTTGATGAAAACAGAAAAGCGATTTCCGTCGAGGAAAAGCCACTACACCCGAAGTCCAACTATGCAGTTCCGGGTTTGTATTTTTATGATAATAGCGTCATTGAAATTGCTAAAAGCATTACACCATCAATTCGTGGAGAGTTAGAAATCACGTCGGTCAATAATGTTTATCTTGAGAAGAATGAACTTAATGTCGTGCTTCTTGGTCGGGGAATGGCATGGCTGGATACAGGTACGCCAGCGGGAATGCTCAAGGCGGCAGAATATGTTGAAGCAGTTCAGACGCGCCAAGGGTTTTACATTTCCTGCCTTGAAGAAATTGCCTGGAGAAGAGGTTTTATCGACGATAATCAGCTCAGAGCCATAGGTGAAGACCTGAAGGTGACAGATTATGGTCAGTATATTTTATCTTTGTTGGAGGAACTATAGGAGAGACGCGAGATGACTGATATGAAAACAATTCTGGTAACAGGCGGTGCGGGTTTTATTGGCAGTAATTTCGTGAGAATGATGGTGAAGAAGTACCCGAAATACACCATCATTAACATAGATGCGCTGACATATGCAGGAAATATAGAGAACCTCTCAGGGGTGGATGCATCGACCAACTATCTTTTCGTAAAAGCCGATATAAGAGACCGTAACGTGGTGGAGCAGCTTTTCAAGACCAAGAACATAGATATGGTTGTAAATTTTGCAGCGGAATCTCATGTAGATCGAAGCATCGAAGAGCCAGAAGTGTTTTTAAACACCAACATCATTGGCGCGCAAGTATTGTTGGACGTTGCCAAGAAGTATTGGAAGATAAACTTGGCGGATAAATACTGCAAAGCATACAGACCAGGGGTAAAATTCCTACAGGTGTCTACGGATGAGGTTTATGGTGCGTTGGGTACAACCGGCAAATTTGTGGAAACTATGCCCCTCTTACCGAACAGCCCTTACTCTGCGTCCAAGGCAAGCGCAGATCTTATTGTGAGGGCCTATCACGAGACCTATGGCCTACCGGTCAACGTTACCCGGTGCAGTAACAACTATGGTCCTTACCAGTTTCCTGAGAAGTTGATACCTCTAATGATCAACAACTGCTTGAGGGGTAAAGACTTGCCAGTTTATGGGGATGGGTTACAGATAAGGGATTGGCTGCATGTTTCGGACCATTGTCAGGCTATTGATATAGTGCTTCACAATGGAAAAAAAGGCGAGGTTTATAATATAGGTGGCAACAATGAGAAATCCAATATTGAGATTGTGAAGCTGATCATCAAAACTCTTAGAAAGTCAGAAGACTTGATCAGGCATGTCAAGGATCGTCCAGGTCATGACAGAAGGTATGCAATTGACAACTCCAAGATCACCACGGAACTTGGGTGGGAACCAGCCTATACCTTCGAGCAGGGGATGGAAGAGGTCATTCAGTGGTATATGGATAACCATCAGTGGTTTGAAAATGTCATTTCTGGTGACTATATAAAATATTACAGCAAAATGTATACAAAATGAAAAAGAATCTGACTGAAAGGGGAGGTAGTGTGAAAGTAGCCATTATGCAACCTTACTTCTTTCCGTACATAGGTTATTGGCAATTGATAAATGCGGTGGATGTGTTTGTCATTTATGATGACGTGCAATTTATCAAAGGAGGGTGGATCAATAGGAACTACATTCTACTGAATGGAACAAAGACAAGAATCAATCTACCACTCATTAAAGCGAGTTCAAATAAAAATATCAGTGAAATTGAGATATCAAATGAAAGGATAAGGTATAAAAAACTACTTAAAACAATTGAGCAAGCATATAGCAAAACTCCCTACTTTAGAGCTGTATACCCATTACTGGAACAAGTTATTTTGTATGATGAAAAGAACTTAGCAAAATATTTGCGATTTTTATTAGAAGTAATATCTAAATTTTTAGATATGGAAACAAACTTTATCTACTCTTCAGATATTGCACAAGAACAGGAATTAAAAGGACAAGAAAGGGTTTTGAATATTTGTAACACCCTCAACGCTTCAATGTATATAAACGCTATAGGAGGTAAAGATCTTTACTCGGCCAAATTTTTTAATGACTACAACATTAAGCTGAACTTTCTGAAGAGTGAAGAAATCCCATATAATCAAATGAGCAATAGCTTTGTGCCATGGCTTTCAATCATTGATGTATTGATGAACAATTCTATTTATGAAGTTAAGAAGCAAATTATGAGATGCTTATTAGTATGAAAATGGAGAGAAAAGCAGCCATGATAAAAGAAATTGGCGGTTACTTTGAGTTGGAATCATTTTCTAAACATGACTTTTACTGTAATTTAATCGCTTTAAACACTGCAAGAAATGCACTTGCTTATGTTATCAAAGCAAAAAAGATAAGCAAAGTCTACATCCCACGATATTTATGCGATTCAGTCAGAACTTTTTTAAGATTAATAAGCGTTGACTACGAGTTATACTCGATAGACAAGAATTTCAGACCGATTCTTAGTACAAGCTTAAACCAACATGAATGTATCTATATAGTCAATTATTACGGTCAACTAAACAATAAAAGTATTGAGGAACTTAAAATAACGCATGGTCGAATCATTCTGGATAATACACATTCATTTTTTCAGGAGCCAATAGAAGGAATAGATACAATATATTCGTGCAGGAAATACTTTGGAGTTCCAGATGGAGCGTATCTATCAACGATAGAAGAAGTGGATGAACAATTAGAGAGGGATGTTTCAAGCAATAGGTTGAATCATCTTATTGGAAGGTTTGAGGGGGGTGCTTATGCTTTTTATGATGAGTTCAGAAAAGTTGAGAGCACTTTAGGTGGTGAGTCGCTTAAGTCCATGTCGCGATTGACTAAGAACATTCTTAGAGGGATAGATTACGATTTTGTGGCTGGTCAAAGGTGTGAAAATTTTAATTACCTTCATGGCAGGCTCGGACAATTAAACGGGTTAATAGAATTGCGACGAGACAAAGGCCCTTTTTCATATCCTTTACTGCTCGAAACTGGCGCTCGAATTAAGAAAAAGTTAATTGACAAAAGAATATACGTTCCCACACTATGGCCAAATGTAACTAGGGAAAACAAGCCCAACACGTTGGAGTACTATTATGCTGCAAATATAATACCACTGCCCTGTGATCAAAGGTATTGCGTTGAAGACATGAAAATAATAGCAGATACTATTTTTAATATACTTGGAGTTGGGGATGATGCTGTTGGAGATGATCAAAAGTTAAGAAAGTAGGGTTTATATTTTTAATCAGATCAGACTGTAAGGAGCAAAATTGAATGGTAGTTAGTTTTAAGCTGTGATTGCAGTGTGTGTAAGTTATGCAGTATAAGTACAGAATTTCAGAAGAGGAGTATTATTAATGGAACATATGCACAGGTATTATGAGAATTTTGTTATCGGAGAAGTTATTGAGCACAAGTCTTCAAAAACGATATTTGAAAGTGATAACAACTTATTTTCATTACTTACTATGAATCATCATCCTGTACACACGAATATTGATTATGCATCTAAACAACAGCATGGAAAAATATTGGTAGTAGGAACACTGGTTTTTAGCTTGGCAGTTGGCATTACTGTGCCTGACATAAGCGAAAAAGCAATAGCGAACCTACTTTATGAAAATGTAATTCACCACGCACCAGTTTTCATTGGTGATACAATTTATGTAAAAACAACGATACTGGATAAAAGAGAATCGGTGAACAAGGAAGATAGAGGCGTAGTATACGTAGAATCAATTGTTTACAATCAGGATGGGAAAGAGGTATTATCCTTCAGAAGAAAGGTCTTAATAAAAAAGAAGGAGGCCGAATAATTATGGAAGTTTGCTTTCCAATGAGGTCGTTACTATTTGTTCCAGGCCATAATCTTAAGCTAATTAATAGTGCTCTAAAAAGTGAAGCAGACGTGTTATTGATAGATCTTGAAGATTCTGTACAACCAAAAAGCAACAAACAAGTTGCCAGAGATAATATTGTTGATTTGATTTCTGAGGGTAAGCTTAAAAGGTATCCTATTTTTCCTCGAGTGAACGACCGTGAGAGTGGTGAACTTCTAAAAGATATAACACAATTAACAATAGGTGGGATTAATGGTTTTTTGTATCCTAAGGCAAAAACTGGAGAAGATATATATTTTTTTGATAAGCTATTAGAAACGATTGAATATGAAAAAGGTTACGAAGTTGGTAGATTTAAAATAATTGCACTCATAGAAACGGCATCAGCAGTTCTGCATGCCGAAGAAATATGCAAGGCATCCAAGAGAGTTATTGCCGTTGCTTTTGGAAATGAAGACTACATAACAGATATACAAGGGATAAATGATGAAACTGCCTCCACGATTTTCACGGCAAGAAGCTTAATCGCAATGGCAGCAAGAAGCCAAGGCGTGATCCCGATTGACACAGTACATATTAAAGTGCATGACTTGGAAGACTTAGAGAACAACCTGAAGACTGCTAAGAAATTAGGTTTTGAAGGGATGCTTGTACTGCACCCAAAGGAGTTGGATTTAGTTCATAAATATTACTCTCCTACAAACGAAGAATTTGAAGCCGCGCAAGAAATGGTAAAGGCATTTGAGGAATCGGAGAAAAGAGGAGAGGGAGTAGCAATTGTAAACGGCAGGTTTGTTGGTCCACCCCTTGTGAAAAATGCATTTCATATATTGCGCAAGCATCAACGAATAGTGGACAAGTAGAGGGGGAGTGGAGTGGATAGAATTGTAATGATTGGAGGAAAAGGCTCTGCAATAGTAGTAGCGGAACAGATATATGATACGCAGATAAAAACTGGAGAAGTTCAGTTTCTGGGGTTTGCTTTTGATGATAAGACCATGGGAGACTCAATAAATGATTTTCCTATACTATGCAAAACTTATGAAGCGTATGAAAAATTCAAACTAGATCCAGAGATTAAGTTCCTTTTCCAATTATATCGTCCTGATCTAATGAGGGAAAGAATTGAATTGCTTGGCCGTCTTGAAATTCCAGATGAACGATTTTGTACATTTATTCATCATAGCGCTACAGTTTCAAGATCTGCAAAAATTGGGAGAGGGACAGCTATAATGGCAAATACAGTCATCAACTCCAACGCTGTAGTTGGCAATCACTGCACAATTCACTCCAATACACTAATAGGACATGATACTAAAATGGGTGACTACAATTTTATTGCAGCACATAATGTTTTAGGGAGCTCATCGGAAATTGGAAATGGTAATTTTTTTGGATTGAACTGTACATTTAACAACTACTTAAAAATAGGAGATTTCAATTTTGCTGGAATGGCATCGAATGTTGTAAAAAACCTTGAATCTTGTCAAAAGGTATATGGAAATCCGGCTAAAGAATTCAGCAAAATGATTAAGCCACTATAGTTGAGCATTTCAGGGGCGTGTAAAACAAACTGTGCTTTCAGATAATCCAACTATAATAACAATAGGAAGGTGATCTCCTGAAAAACATTGCCCTAATAGGCTGTGGTAGAATATCTAAAAATCACATAGAAGCCATTGAAAAGCACCAAAACCGGATACGAATTGTTGCAGTATGTGATATTATCCCTGAACGCGCTAAATTTGCAGCAGAAAGAACTGGTGCCATCCCCTACACAAGCTACGAAGAACTATTAAAGCGAGAAGACTTGGACGCAGTTATTCTCTCCACGCCCAGTGGACTTCATCCCATGCAGGGAATCATGGCGGCTGAAAAAGGATTACATGTGGTGTCGGAAAAACCCATGGCAACCAATCTGAAAATGGCAGATGCCATGATTCATGCCTGTGATCAAAATGGCGTTAAACTTTTTGTGGTGAAACAAAATCGCCTCAATGCAACACTTCAACTGTTGAAAAGAGCAGTGGACAAGGGACGATTTGGGCGAATCTATATGGCCAGTGTCAATGTCTTTTGGACAAGGCCCCAGGAATACTATGATCAGGCCAAATGGCGGGGCACTTGGGAATTTGATGGAGGAGCATTCCTTAACCAGGCAAGCCACTATGTGGATATGATGGAATGGTTGATGGGGCCTGTTGAAAGTGTCATGGCCTATACAGCCACCATGGCCCGTAGAATCGAAACTGAAGATACGGGGGTGGCAGCCCTCCGTTTCCGTAATGGTGCATTGGGCAACATGAACGTGACCATGTTGACTCATCCCAAAAACTATGAAGGGTCCATCACTATTTTGGGGGAAAAAGGCACTGTGAAAATAGGAGGCATAGCAGTTAACAAAATTGAGCATTGGGAGTTTGAAGAGTACGATGACGACGACAAACTCATTCAAACAACAGATTATTTGCCGCCGAATGTGTATGGGTTTGGTCACACGGGCTATTATCAAAACGTGCTGGATGTCCTTGAAAATGGGGAGGAACCCAATACAGACGGAAGAGAAGGAAGAAAATCGCTGGAGATCATCTTGGCCATTTACAAATCAGCCCGTGAAGGAAAGAGCATTCCGCTACCCTTGGATTGAAGGGAAGCATCATGTGTGAGAGGTGAAAGAGATGAACTACTTTGTCCACGAATCCAGTTATGTGGATCAGCCGTGTACCATTGGAGAAGGAACCAAGATATGGCACTTTTGTCATGTGATGGAAAATGCAGTGATTGGCAATCAATGTAACATTGGTCAAAACGTGGTTATTTCACCAGGGGTTAAGCTGGGGAACAATGTCAAAATTCAAAACAACGTCTCTGTGTATACCGGAGTAAAGTGTGAAGATGACGTTTTTTTGGGTCCTTCCATGGTTTTTACCAATGTCATCAATCCTCGAAGTCACATTAACCGTCGGGGAGAGTATCAGAAAACAGTGGTTAAGAAAGGTGCCAGCATAGGAGCTAATGCAACGGTGGTTTGTGGTGTCACCATAGGCAGCTACGCTTTTATTGGTGCTGGGGCAGTGGTCACAAAAGATGTGCCTGATTATGGACTTGTTTATGGCAATCCGGCTAAGCTGATGGGATGGGTTTGTCAGTGTGGAGAGAAGCTGAAGCACACCTGCATTTGTGATGAATGTGGTTCCGAGTACATGATTGAGGACAACCATTGCAAGGAGTTGGGCAGGGATTTATAATATTGGGTTAAAATGCAACCCTTAATACAGGTGGACAACAAGAATGATTGACACTGGTTAGTGGGAAAGACTGATGTAGAAGAAGGGACGGGAAGTATGGAATTTCGCGACTTGAAACAGCAATATACCAAATATCAGCGGGAAATCAATGCCGCAATTCAGAGAGTGCTGGACCGCGGTGTCTTTATTGGCGGGGATGAGGTAGAAGAACTGGAAAAGAACCTGGCTGCTTATGTGGGCGTGAAGCATTGCATCTCCTGTGCCAATGGAACAGAAGCCATGACCTTAGTGCTCATGGCCTGGAACATTGGACCAGGAGATGCTGTTTTTGTGCCGGACTTCACTTTTTTTTCAACAGCAGAAGTAGTCACTTTTCTTGGTGCCACACCCATCTTTGTGGATGTAAAATGGGAAACATTCAACATGGACCCTTACCGACTAAAAGAGGCCATCGAAAAAGTTATTCAAGAAAAAAAACTGACACCCAAAGCAGTGATTCCAGTGGATCTTTTTGGACTGCCTGCAGAACATGAAGCCATTAGAATCATTGCCAAAGAATATGCCCTTAAGGTGTTGGAAGACGGCGCCCAGGGTTTCGGGGGTAGGATTGGAGAGAAAAAAGCCGGAAGCTTCGGTGATGCCGCCACCACCTCTTTTTTTCCGGCAAAGCCCTTGGGTTGCTATGGGGATGGCGGTGCAATTTTTACCAAGGATGACAAGCTGTCACAACAGTTACGCTCTTTAAAGGTTCATGGAAAAGGTGACGATAAATATGATAATGTGAGAATTGGAGTAAACTCAAGGCTGGATACTCTCCAGGCAGCCATTTTACAAGTGAAGTTGAGTGCTTTTGCTGACCATGAACTGGAGGCTGTCAAAAAGGTGGGCGAATGGTATGCAGCATTGCTGAAAGACATGGTTGAGATACCGGTCATTCCTGTAGATTATGGATCCAGTTATGCCCAGTACACCATTAAGTTGAAATCAAGGCAGCAGCGGGATCATTTGCAACAATTTTTGAAAGGAGCAGGTATTCCTGCAATGGTCTACTATCAAAAACCACTTCATCAGCAGACCGCCTTTTCGGTACTGAACGAGGGAGATGGTGGATTTGAAATGAGCAACAAGCTTAGTCAGGTGGTGCTTTCTCTGCCCATACATCCATATTTGCTAAAAACAGAAGTTGAATTCATTGCAGACAAAATCAGCGAATATTTGAAGCAGGAGGCGAAGCATGAATAAAGACTACACAACACGGTTTCAGGAAAAGGACATTAGTGTGGGAATCATCGGCTTGGGTTATGTGGGCCTACCGCTGGCAGTAGCCTTTGCCTCAGTCGAATGTCGTGTCATTGGTCTTGACTGTGACAACGAAAAAGTGACGATGTTGATGGATAAGAGAGAAAGCTATTTGCTGCACATCGCCAATGAAACCATCGAACAGATGGTGATTAATGGCCATTTTCGTGCGACCACGGATTTGTCAGAGGTGAAAGAAGTAGATGTCATCATCCTGTGTCTGCCCACCCCGCTAAATAAATATCATGAACCTGATTTGTCTTATATTACAGATACGTTGCAAGAAATTGCACCTTTTCTCAAAAAAGGTCAGCTTTTAAGCCTTGAGAGTACCACGTATCCCGGCACCACAGAAGAACTGATCCAACCTATTATTGAGGCCAAAGGGTTTCGTGTGGGAGAGGATTTTTTTCTTGTCTATTCTCCAGAAAGAGAGGATCCGGGCAATGAACATTTTACCACTGCTACCATCCCCAAAGTGATTGGAGGCGTGACAACCACCTGTCTTGAAATGGGAAAACGTATCTATGGAAGAATCATTGAGAAATTGGTACCCGTTAGCACGGTAAAGGCAGCAGAACTCACCAAGCTTCTGGAAAACATCTATCGGGCAGTCAATATTGGACTGGTGAATGAGATGAAAATAGTGGCTGATCGAATGGGCATTGATATTTGGGAAGTGATCGAAGCAGCAGCTACAAAACCTTTTGGGTTTAACGCCTTTTATCCTGGACCCGGATGGGGTGGGCACTGCATTCCCATTGATCCTTTCTATTTGACATGGAAGGCGAAGGAGTATGGCGTGAATACTGATTTTATTGAGTTGGCAGGACGGGTGAATACCCAGATGCCGGCGTGGGTAGTGGAAAAGGTGACAGATGCTCTGAACCAGCACCATAAATCTGTCAATGGATCAAAAATATTAATCTTGGGACTGGCGTACAAGAAGAATATCAGTGATACCAGAGAGTCTCCTTCAGTCAAAATTATGGAACTGCTTCGTCAAAAGGGCGCAGAGATTGCTTATTCAGATCCGTATGTGAAGTCTTTTCCGGTGATGCGAGAGCATCAGTTTGATTTAAAATCCATTGAGATGACTCCTGATAGCCTTTCAAAAATGGATTGCGTGGTCCTGTGCACGGATCATGATTACTTTGATTATGAGATGATTGAAAATTACAGTGCGTTAATGGTTGATACGAGAGGTGTTTATAAAAAGTATAAACACCAAATCATCCACGCCTGAAGAACTCAAACAAAACTCTGCCAATTGCTGTGTATTTAACGCAAGTTGTCCGAAAGCAGTACTTGAGGCTACTAAAACATCCAGTAAAATACCTTGAACAGGGGTGCTGATGGGAGGCGTGATGCCGTGAAAAATGATCAAATCATTATATTTGGAGCATCAGAAGCAGGATTGAATTTTTATGACCAGTGGAGTCATCTATATAATATCAAGTGCTTTATGGATAATGATCCAAACAAGTGGGGAAAGAAACTGAATGGTATAGATATAGTAAGTCCAGACGTACTTGAGAGTAGGGACACTGTTTTTGTTGCAAGCATGTATTATGAAGAAATCGAAAAGCAGTTATTGGAAAAAGGGCTGAATAAAATATATGGGTGTCCCATTTTTTACGTATGCGGGAGATCGGATGAGCGATATGATGGAGCTCTTAAAAGGATCAAAAGTAAGTTAGAGAGACTGGAGGTATCTGAACTCTCCATTAGCAATTATTCTAAAAAATATCTTGACTCCATTAAAAAGAATTTGTCACAACAACTTCAAATCTACAAAGAAATCATTCAAGTTGTGTACACTGATACAGATGAAAGCATTGAAAACACAAGTTTTTTAGATTATGGAGGAGGAACGGGTATTTTAGGATGCTTAGCTAAAGAACTGGGCATAAAGAGGGTATATTATAGTGATATATATGATGTGGCAGTTAAGGATGCAAGAACAATAGCAACCGAGTTGGGATATGAGTTGCATGGACACATAACAGGAGACGAAACCACTGTAGCAAAGTACTTTTTAGATGAGGGTATCCAACTTGGTGGCATCGGGAGCTATGATGTGTTGGAACATATTTATGATGTTGAGAGCTTCTTCAACATCATCTTGGAGAGCTTGGAAAAAGGAGCAAGCATTTGTATGGCGACAAGTGCTAATAGTTACAACCCCAAAATTGTTGAAAGACTTATCAAAGTGCATGATGAGTTGGAGTACAGGGACAGAGCTGATTATGAAGGTCATAAGCAAAGAGATGCGCTGGATTCATATTTTAAAATCCGCAAAAAAATTATCAAAAACCTTCTGAATCAAGATGTCGATTTAGAGAATGACGACATAGTGGAGTTACTGGCAAAAAAATCAAGAGGCTTGAATCAGTCGGATATTGAATTAGTTGTAAAAGAGTATATTGAAACTGGAAAGATGAATCGAGATAGAAACAATCGTTTTCCCAGTAATACCTGCGATCCATACACCGGCAACTGGGGAGAGCAATTAATCGACTATGACCTCTTAGTAGACAGCTTGACGGAACAAGGAGTAGATGTACAGTTACTTCCTAAAAAATCGATAGAAAAAAGTGGAGTATTGGCGCTTCTACTAAGAAAAGTGTGAGAAGTATGGCAAGATACTGACCAATTACGAGTGATTTTACGTAGCTCGATTGCTGAAAGGTGATAAGGGATGAAGCAACTTTTACCTAATTTTTTGGAGTATGAACTATATAAAACTGCAGTAGAATACGAAAATGAACAATACGGTCGTGTAAAACAGTATTACTTATTCTTAGTGAAATGGTTAACGCTCATAACCGGAGGAGGAAAGATTGAAGACTGTTTATTGGAAAGAGGATACAACACAATAGCTATATATGGATATGGCGAAATTGGTAAGCTGCTAATAAGAGATTTATCTCAGACAAGTAAAATCAAAATAGACTTTATTGTTGACAATGGTGCAACTCACAATAATGATAATTCGGTGCCCATATATCATGTTGATCAGTTAACGCCAGAACTATCTACTGCGCTCATTATCGTTACGCCAATTTTTGCGTATGATCAAATTGAAAAAGACCTTAATGAAAAAGGCTGTGAGAAGATAATGTGTATCGACGAACTGATTTAGTAGAGAAAGACCTTTATGGGGGTATTAAATTGAAGATTGCAGTTGTTACGTTAGTTGATTTAAGCTTACCAATTCTTAGAGGTGTTAAAAAAAAGATTGAAGGGCAATCGAGAGCACTTGTTGATTTAGGACATGAGGTAGATATCTTTTTTTTTGAAGGCTATCATTATTGCACGAAAGATTTTTTAACAGCATCAGTTAAAAAAATAAGGCCATTGAGCACAAAGTACGCATATCAGTATTTGCTGAGCATGTTAAAAGCAAAAAATTACGATATGATTTATATGAGGTACCCATTCAGTGATCACGCGTTGATAGAGTTTTTATCAAGTGTAAAGAAGAAAAATAATAAAATCAAAATAGTAATGGAATTTCCAACGCTTCCATATGAAGAGGAGCTGCAAAATCGGAAGGCGACATTAATGAAAGATAAATTTTTTCGAGGGTATTTGAAAGATCTGGTGGATACCGCGATTTGCAATAGTTATGCGGAAGATGTTTTTGGTATCAAGTCTCATTTAATTGGAAATGGAATAGATGTACAGGAACTTCCACTGAAACACAAGCGTAATCACATCGATGATGAAATCAACTTGGTAGGAGTCGCAAATTTAAGTTTCTGGCATGGGTATGATAGACTCATTGAAGGGATGCGGCAGTACAAAAGCCGCAAATCAAAAGCAAGTGTGAAGTTTACAATAGTGGGTGAAGGTGAGGAATTGTCAAGATTAAGAAGAAAAGTGAGAGAACGACATCTTGATGACCTGGTTATCTTCACAGGATTTTTAACCGGGGAAGATCTTGATAAAGTATATGAAACTGCGCATATTGGAGTTGGAGTTCTAGGATTTTATCGCAAATCGCTTGATAATGGGAGTCCCTTAAAAGAAAGAGAGTATTGCGCAAGGGGAATTCCATTTGTATATGGTTATGATGATATTGATTTCCCGGCGCATTTTCCGTATGCTCTTCGATTTCCTAATGATGAAACCCCTATTAATGTTGAAAGTATTGTGGAGTTTGCACAGCATGTTCATTCTATTCACAATGTGAATGAAGCAATGCGAAAGTTTGCAGAGGAAAATCTAAGCTGGAAAGTGAAAATGCAAGATATTATCACTACATCTCTACGCTGATATAATGATGGTGCATTTTTTCAAAATAATGAAAATTGGTGCAGTCATTCTGACCCCCCAGTGTTAGGATAGTTGTCAGAGGCCTCCTCCTAAAGTATAGTTGAAGAAACGAAGCCCATGAGGAGGAAAATGATGCCCCGATACAGCCA
>NZ_FXUF01000005.1 GCF_900182905.1 Anoxynatronum buryatiense
GTGCCGGAGCCAGGGGCAATGTGATTCGTTTCCTGGTACCGCTGGTGATCACCGATGAGCAGCTGCAGGCGGGGCTGGATATTCTGGAGGCGGCTATCAAAAAGGTATGTGACTAACCAACAGCAGTGACGACTAACCAAAGCAGTGATGACTGACAAACCTATCAAATTCAAGACAGGAGGAGTAAGAATGATGAAAAAGAATCTTGCAATTTTGATGTGTTGTGTTCTTGTTTTAAGCATGTTGGCTGGTTGTGGCGGTGGCGGTCAACAGCAGGCGGCAGCCGGAGGCGGTGGCACAGACGCCGGTTCAAGCGCCGGTGCTGACGCCGAAACCTACACCATTCGTTTTGCTCACATTGAGAATGAATTCACTGCTGCAGCACAGGGTTGTCAGCTGTTTAAGAAACATGTTGAAGAACTCAGCAACGGCAGAATCGTAGTGGATATCCTGGGCGCCGGTGCCCTGGGCGGCGAAAGAGAGATCGTTGAAAGCGTGACCATGGCCAACATCGAGGCCGGCATGGCCATGTCTTCACTCTTCAGCACCTACCTGCCCAACTGGGAAATTTTCGACCTTCCCTTTGTTTTCAAAGACAGAGATGACTGGGCCGCCAAGGTTGACGGTGAGCTGGGTCAGATGCTGGCCGCCGAAACCGCCTCTATTAACATGAAAGTGCTCAGCTACTTTGACGGCGGCTTCCGTTCCATTTCCAACACCAAACGACCCGTTGCCAGCATGGCCGATTTAAGCGGGCTTAAAGTGCGTGTGGGCGAATCCACTCTGCTGATCAATACCCAGCAGGCTTTGGGCAGCAACCCCATTCCCATGTCCTTTGGTGAGATTTACACCGCCTTACAGCAGGGAACCATCGACGGTGTTGATACTTCCATTATCTATGTCATCGACGGTAATTTTCAGGAAGTGGCAGAGTATTGCACCGAGACCAACCATTCTGCCTTACAGATGGTCACTTTTATTAACCAGGATTTTTATAACAGCCTGCCTGCCGATCTGCAGGAAGCCGTGGATACCGCCGCTGCCAAGGCAACTGTCGAGCAGCGCGTGGCTGCAGTTGAAGCCGATCTGATGGCCATTGAGGTAATGGAAGAAGCCGGCATGCAGGTGGATCAGGCTTCTGCCGCATTCTCTGCCGAGATGATCGAAGCAGCAAAACCGGTGGTGGATGGCTACCGGGATAAAATCGATGCAAGCGTGTTTGAAGCTGCCGGACTATAAATAAACGGCAAGTACTCGCTTCTGTCTTCTGTTTCAGATGATGGAATCCCAATGCCGCACGCATCGTCAGCGGCATGGGATTCCATCATTATGATGACAAGGCCGAAACTTGCTGGGGAGGTATCCACGTTGATCGGTAAATTTGGAAAACTATTTAACCAAATGGAATACTACGCACTGATTACTGCTTTGTCAGTCATGGTCATCGTCATCTTTTCTCAGGTGGTGATGCGTTATGTCTTCAATAATTCATTATCCTGGTCGGAAGAGTTCGCCAGGTATCTGTTCGTTTGGTTTTCATGGATGGGCGTGAGCGCAGGGGTCAAAGGCAAAGAGCATCTCAAGGTGGAACTGCTGGCAGAGGCGCTGGGCAAACGAGGGTTTCTCAACGCCAAAGAAGTTCTCAGCATCATTGTCTCGCTGGTTTGGCTGGTAACCACGTTGATTGTTGCCTACTACGGCATTCAGGTTGTTCAGATGCAAATGAAGCTGAGTGTGGTCACGCCTGCCATGAGAATGCCGGTATGGATCGGATATCTGTCAGTTCCCGCCTGCAGTATTGTGGTGGGTATTCGGCTTGTGGCAACTATTGTCGACAGTGTGAAAAAACTGCTGGGCTATGACAATACGGGGTTACCGGGCGGAGAAAGTGAGGTGGAAAGCTAATGGAAATACTGGCGATGTTTGGTGTCATGCTGCTGCTGATTGCCATCGGATTACCCATCGGCTATGCCATTGCCTCATCAACCATTTTCACCTTTGTCGTTTTTTCTTCCACTTCTTTACGCATCGTATCCCAGAATGCCTTTACAGGAATTGACTCTTTTGTGCTGATGGCGATTCCCTTCTTTATTCTGGCGGGGATTCTCATGAGTGCAGGCGGTGTCGCCAGAAGGCTTGTTGACATTGCCGATGCCTTTATCGGCTGGATCACCGGCGGGCTGGGAATGGCCTCCATTCTCACCGCAACCTTCTTCGGAGCCATTTCCGGTTCCGGGGCGGCAACGACTTCGGCTGTGGGTTCCCTGATGCTTCCCGAAATGAAGCGCAAAAAGTATGGTGATGAGTTCAGTGCAACGCTGATCGCTTCTGCAGGATCCATCGGCGTTATCATCCCCCCCAGTATTCCCTTTGTGGTTTACGGCGTTACCGTGGGTGTGAGTATCGGCGATCTTTTTCTAGCCGGTATTCCTGCGGGAATCAGCATGTGCGTCGCGTTGATGGTTGCCTGCTACCTGATCTCCAAAAAGAAGGGTTACAGAGGCAGCGACACCAAGCCATCCATTAAAAATATTGCCCACACGCTGAAGGATGGCATCTGGGCGTTATTTGCTCCCGTCATCATTCTTGGGGGGATTTATTCCGGCATCTTCACACCTACTGAATCGGCTGTGGTTGCAGTGGTGTATTCCCTTATTATTGGCACTTTTGTTTATAAGGAACTGACCCTTGTCAAGCTGAAAGAGTCCTTTTATACAGCAGCTGTTCTCAATGGGGTCATCGTCTTTATCATCGGTTTTTCCGGTGCCATGGCAAAATATCTGGCCCTTGAAAATGTACCACAGCGGGTTAGCCAGGGGATTCTATCACTGACAGATAATCCGATTTTAATTCTGCTGATTATTAATGTCTTTTTAATGGTCGTGGGAATGCTCATCGATAATATCCCCGCCATCATCATCCTTTCACCCATCTTTCTGCCGGTGGTGCAAAGTGTGGGTGTCACACCCCTGCAGTTTGGGGTGATTATGGTGTTGAACCTGGCCATCGGTTATGTGACGCCGCCTTATGGAACAACTCTTTTTGTGGCTTCGGCCATCTCGAAAATCTCCGTTGACAGGTTGTCCCGGTATGCCATCATCTTTACCTTGGTGCTCTGTGTGCCTCTGGCTCTGGTGACGTACTGGCCCTGGTTCACAAATGGTTTTGTCGCTCTGTTCAAATAGACTCTCCGGCTGAAAACACCTGCGCCATAGAAAAAGCCCCTTCAGGCATTTTTTCCTGAAAGGGCTTTTTTATGTGGCTGTTTGATGGCGGTTTGATGTTTGCCAGACAGGGTTATCCGTTCACCTTGTCAATGGCTTTTTTAATGAGGCGGGCAGACTGGCGGCATTTCTCAACAGAAACGGCGCAGGCTGCAAAGCGGAGACCTTTGGCCATGGGCAGCAGGAAAAGATAGTCTTTGGTAAGTTCTTCTGACACCTTGGCCGGGTTTTCGCAGGGAATGGTGATGAAGAAGCCCGCCCGGTAAGGGAAGATATTCAGACCCACTTCTGCAGCTTCATCCACGAAAGCTCTGGCCCGGTCGAACATCAGCTTCGAAAAACCAGCCCGTTCGGCTTCCACTTTTTCCAGCAGGGCCGGGTCACCGTAAACTTTGGCCAGTACCCGCTGGGCACCCCGGGTGCCGTTGGACCAGACAGCCCGGTTAGAGAAGGCGGCAGTGGATTCAAATTCATCGGCCACTTCTTCACTGCTGCTGACGCAGAGAAGGGCACCACTGCGCAGGCCATAGAAGGTGAAGGCTTTGGACATGCTGTAGCCGATGAGAATCAGCAGGTTTTGCGGCAGGTTTTCAAACTGCTTCATGAAGCCCCGGGAGGTTTTCATGTCGCCGGCAAAATCGATGTAGGCGATGTCTACATAGAGGATCACTTTTTTGCTCTGGTGCTCCACCACATTGCTGAGGAATGTCAGTACCTGCTGCCATTCTTCGTCGGTGAGGCTGTAGCCGGTGGGGTTATGGGCAGGGGTGTTCAGTACCACCAGCACCCGCTCCTGATGGTCGGCCAGCTCTTGCACCTTTTCTTTAAAAGAGGCCAGATTGAAGGCTTTTTTCTCATCAAACAAGGTGAATGTGGTCATTTTGCGCCCATGCTCTTCGGCAATGGTGCGGTAGGGAGCCCAGAACCAGTCACTAGTCAGCAGGGTTTCACCGGGTTCCATGTAATTCCACACGGCATGACGAATACCGCCGGTACCACCGGGGGTGGCAACCCCTCGAATGTGCCCTTTGGGTCGGTAGTCGCGGAATACTGCTGTTTTGGCTGCTTCCAGAAATTCCGGCAGGCCGGCAATGGGGGCATAGGCAGCAATTTCAGCATCGGGAAGGTTCTTGAAGGCTTCCATGGCAGTCTGCATGATGGAGAGACTGCCATCATCTTCCAGCAGAGCGCCGATGGTGGAGTTGATCACCTGATCAGCCCCCACTTTTTTGGCGGCTTCCTGGGCCTTACGATTGGCTGCAAATACCTTGTCTTCTTCTGCCGGTCTTTTTGAATGGGGGGCAACAACAGAAACACTCATATCTTTTCCTCCTTGCAATGACTGTAATGGTTGCTATTAACTCTCATCATAACATGGGAAAGGCACCTTGTCACCTGGAAGATGGCAGCTGAAAGGGCATCAGCAGACTAAACCGGCTGCCTTTGCCCAGGGTGCTTGTCACCGTGAGGCTGCCACCCATTTTATCTGCCAGCTGTTTGCTGATACACAGGCCCAGCCCAGAGCCGCCGTAGTGGCGGCCGATGTCGGCAGATGCCTGCTGGTAACAGTCAAAAACTTTCTTTTGGGCCTCTTCAGGAATGCCAATGCCGGTATCTGTGACGTCGAACCGCACCCAGCACACGGGTGTTTCAGAAACGGCATCATTGAATGCTTCACCGAAGGCCGGCTGGGGCGGTGTTGCCAGATTAATCTGCATGGTGACGCTTCCCTGCCGGGTAAATTTGATGGCATTGCTCAACAGGTTGGTGATGATCTGCTCCAGTCGCAGGGAATCTCCCACCAGTGTTCGAGGCACCTGGGGATGGATATGCAGCTTATAGGCCAGGTTTTTGTGCCCGGCCTGGTGGTGATGAAGGCTCCACACCCGCTCCACCATAGATGCCAGATCGAAGGGGTATGGGTTTAGAAGCAGTTTGCCGCTTTCCATGCGGGAAAAATCCAGCAGGCCGTTGAGCAGCATCAGCATGGTCTGGGTGGAATGCTTCATTAAATCCAGCGAACTGCGCTTTTCCTCATTGGTCTCATCCAGCAGCATCAGGTCAATTAGGCCGGTGAGGGCGCTCATGGGATTTTTCAGATCATGGCTCAGGCTGGCAAAGAGCAGGTCTTTCTGTTGGTTGGCCTGCTCCGCTTTTCGCCGTTCTTCTTCCATTTCTTCCATGGCCAGCAACCGGGTTTCTTTTAGATGAACACTGCGTTCCAACCGCCGGGCATTATTGCGGATAAGTTCGTTGTTTTTTCGCAAGTCCTCTTCCATCTGCTTCTGCCGGGTGATGTCGATGTGGGTGCCAACAAGTCGCAGCGACGAACCGGCAGCGTCTTTTTCTACCACCTTCCCCCGGCTGAGAATCCACCGGTACTGTCCATTTTTGTGTCTCATGCGGAAGGTCTGGTTGATTTGCCCGTGGTGGCCGTTGATGAACCGATCGACTTTTTCCAGCACCCGTTTTCGATCCTCCGGGTGGAGGAGTTCATTGAAAAACCGGCGGAGCACTGCAATTTCTTCCAGTTCATACCCCAGCATGGCCGCCCAGGGGCGGGTGACATAGAGTTCATTGGTGATATTGTTAAGATCCCACACGCCGACTTCACTGCTTTCAAGGGCATCCCGCCACCGGCGCTCCTGCTTTTTCAAATCTTCCGTAGCCTGCTCCTGAAGCAGCATCATTCCCGCGTAGGATTGGAAAAATTGCCTTGTTTGATGGTCGGGAGGTGTATGATCCGGATCAAGGACGAGCAACAGTTCCCCCAAAGGCCCTTCCGGACCCTGAAGAACCAGCTGGCATACCGAATGGGGGATTAATTCATTCAGCAGGCGGTGACTGATTTCAGGCGAAAATGGAAATATTTCAAGGATTTCTTCCACTGTCAACACCAGCATGCTTTCTTTTTCAAGACGCTTGACCAATGCTTCATTTCGGGGCCACAACAGGTGCTGATCTTCCAATAGATCAAGCTTGATCCCCATTTCTTCCAGGTGCTGCAGCAACCCGGGCTCTCCGTTGACTGCCAGCGTTCGGGAAAGGGGTGCATCGGGCAGATACTGTTGCAGCATGGCAAAAGGAGCCTCCAGGGCTTTGCAGACCATCTCCAGAAACAGCCGGTACCGTTCTTCAGCTGTGGCGGCGATCATGGACTGCTGCTGATAGATGCTCATCAGTTGGATGCTGCGCTGAAAGGGTGAGACGGCTGTATTGGCTTCCAATGGGCATCGTCCTTTCTCCGGGTTTTGAGAGGGCGGCGTATTACCGAAATAAGGTGCATCATCTGAGATCGATGGACCGTCAATGGGTGGTGTATCATCGGGGGAAAGTCATGGCTTTCATAAAGGCCTGCTGAAAGCAGGGGCTGGTGGATAAATTCAACGTGGTGGCCAGTTGCCGGATGTGCTGCAGCTTTTCCGGTGCCTTCGGGTCTGTCAGCAGATCGGCCGCACCTGCCAGTGAGGTGTTGCCGGCAATGATCACCTTTCCCGCCAGCGGCGAAGGCAGCAGTCCCATGGCCAGAGCGCTGGAAAGGTTCAACCGGCTGCCGAACCCACCGGCCAGGTACACCCGTTGCACAGCTTCCATGGGAATGGCGGCAGTCTCCAGCAGGCAGTGAATCCCTGCCCGTATGGCGGCGGTGGCCAGCTGCACTTCCCGAATGTCCTTTTGGGTTACCTGTATGGGCGGCACATCCGGTAAAGCTGCCAGTGTCACAGCGTTCCCCTGAAAGCGTGACGCCAGACGGCCGGTGGCGTCGATCCATCCGTGACGCAGGCCTTCCGCCACCAGATCCACCACCCCTGAGCCGCAAATACCCGTTGGGGGCTGGTCATCGATGGTTTTCAGGTGAAAGGTGTCTGCTTCCCAGGTCAGGGCATGAATGGCACCGGAAACCCCGGCCATGCCGCAGGAAAGGCTGCCCCCCTCGAAGGCGGGGCCGGCGGCAGTGGCGGTGGCGGTGAATCCGTGACGGTTTCCCACCACCATTTCACCGTTGGTGCCGATATCCACCAACAGGCTGACTGCCTCTGATTCATGGAGCCTGGTATGATAAATGCCGGCGGTAATGTCTGCCCCCACAAAAGCGTCCAGCCCCGGCAGGAGCGTCACCGGACATCGGATTTTTTCGCTGCAAAAAAGCTGCTGAAAAGGAATGGTGGCCATGTCAAGGGTGACCGGCGTAAAGGGGTGTTGGCCCATCCCTGCCGGTGACAGTTCCTGCAGCAGGTGGAGCATAGTGGTGTTGCCGGCGATGGCAATGGCGGTGATGGAAATCTCCGACAGGCCCCAGGTGAGGTTGGCCATTCCCTCTACCAGGTCTTCCTGAATCAGGGCGGCCATGGCTTTCAGATGACCCTGGGAAGCTTGCTGAATGCGGGTGACCACATCGGCCCCATACTGCTGCTGCCGGTTTATTCGGGAGTCTTCCCGCAGAATGGCGCCGTTTTGCCGGTCCACCAGGCGAAAGCCCAGGGTAGTGGTACCCAGATCGATGGCGATGCCTGTATCCCGGCGTGGTGAGGCAGACTGCGATGGGGAGGATGCCATGGATGGCTGCTTCATCCATTCAGGTGTATCATTTGATGTTTTCCTCTCGCCTGGTTCTGGAAATTCCGGAGATGCCATTGAGTTGGCAGATTCCCAAGGCTCCGGCAGCCGGGGCACCTGTAAGGTCACTTCATGTGAATCGGCAGCACCGCCTGTGCTGATGGTTTTGCCTGTCATCTGACAGGCCAGCCGCCAGCCTTCCTGAAGCTGCTGCCGGGTAAAGTGCTGTTCATCGGCAGTGGTGGGCGGCCAGGCACCGGCCGTTGCCAGAATGGCACACTTGCCGCAACGCCCTGTTCCTCCACAAGGGGCGGACAGAGTCTGGCCTGCCTGCTGAAGAGCCTGCAGAAGTGTTTGATCTGGCATCAGTTGAATGTCGTGCTGTTTTCCGCCGGGTTGGCGAAGAAGAATGGTTGTCATGAATTCCTGTCAACTCTCTTTATATACGTGGATTCGTTAAGATGGCGGGTTTGCTTTAATGGAGTAATGCTCTAACTTTATATCATTGTAACCTACTTAACATAAAATGTCTTCCCGTAAATAGTAACATATGTTATTTTTTTTGCAAGATCGGGGGTCTTGCAGTTTGAACCTGCCCCATCATGAAACGGACTGATTATTGTACACCTGGTGTGGTATCTATTCAATAACCCCTCGCGAACCCTCTTTGGGGACTCTGACTGAGATGACACATGTCATCGAAAAGAGTGGATTTTTTTGATTGAAGTTGTTGTTTATTTGTGTTGTAATATAGAATGAATCACATAATTCCCCGCAACCTTCCCACCTGTCATGGGTTTATGAAGCGGCGCGGCAGACATGTGATATCATTATTTTGAGCTGGATGATCAACGCATTGGCATTCCAGCAGGAAAGGGGTATGTTTTTTGAGTAGAACTAGTTTAGTGGAGATTGTAACAAACCGGGAGGTTTGTGCGGAATAGTCTCCCCATAACCTCCCAAAAAGGAACATTTCGTTTATAGGATTTGTTGACTTTTAGGAGGAGCATAAAATTGAGATACACAGAAAAAAGAAAGACCACATTTAAGCATCATCCCTGCCATGACAGTTTTATCTGCAAGGCATGCGGAAAAGCCGTTGCGCCGGAAGGTGCCGGCACAAAACACCGGAATCATTGTCCCGAATGTTTATCAAGCCTGCATGTGGATCATACGCCGGGAGACCGTGCGGCAGATTGCGACGGAATCATGGATCCCATCGGCGTCTGGGTGAGAAAAAATGGCGAATGGGCCATCATCCACAGATGCACCCGTTGCGGTCACATGGGTTCCAACAGACTTGCGGCCGATGACAACCCGATTAAACTGATGTCTATCGCCCTGAAACCTTTGGCATCCCCACCGTTTCCCATTGAAGGACTGACCAGGTCTTTGGAAGTTTCCCCCGGTAAAGAAGGCGGGAGGGTGATACCATGATGACCAAACCCGAAAGCTTATGGAACAATGCCGGTATGGATGAACTTCGCAGGAATGAAGCGGCGGGTTACCCAGACCATTATTTGGCCAGGGTCATCTCTCAGGATAAAGGTTTTTACCACGTTGTATGCGGGAATGAAGAGATCGTCGCAGAAATATCCGGAAAAATACGGTTTCAAGCCCGGCAATCAACCGATTATCCGGCTGTTGGTGATTTTGTTATGCTGGATCGACCCTGCGACAGCAGCGGACACGCCATCATCCACCACATCCTTTCCAGAAGGAGTCTTTTCAGTCGGAAATCTGCGGGTGGACAAAACGATGCGCAAGTGGTGGCAGCCAACATCGACATGGTGTTGATCTGCATGTCACTGAATGAAGATTTCAATCTGAGGCGTCTTGAACGCTACCTGGCCCTTGCCTGGGAAAGCGGCGCGAATCCCGTTGTCGTTCTGACGAAGGCTGACCTTTGCGAAGATGTTGCGAGGAAGGTGCTTGCTGTTAATCATGTGGCACTGGGCGTCGATGTGATTGTCACTTCTGCCATGCATGAAGATGGTTTTGCCAGCATTGCAGCGCGTATTAAGCCTGGCGACACCATTGCGTTGATCGGTTCATCAGGTGTGGGTAAATCGACGCTTGTCAATCGTCTGCTGTATGACGAGCGGTTGGCAACAAAAGCCATCAGGGAAAAAGACGGGCGGGGAAGACACACGACGACCCGGCGCGAGCTGTTCCGACTCCCCAATGGCGGCTTCGTTATTGATACCCCGGGAATGCGTGAAATTGGCATGTGGGAATCCACAGAAGGGGTTAACAAGACTTTCTCTGATGTGGAAACATTCTTCGGCAATTGCCGATTCAGTGACTGCACCCATACTTCTGAGCCGGGGTGCGCGATTCATGAAGCTCTGGAACAGGGAGCACTTTCCCATAAACGATGGGCGTCTTACCGGCAGTTAATGGCTGAGACGTCTTATCAGGATGACAAGGATACCTATCTCGCCGAGAAAACAAAAAAATTCAAGCAGATTGCCAAACTGAACAGGCAGGAAAAAAAGAAAAAGCCCTGATTTTAGATAAGCCATTGTATGCAGCAACCGCTGCGTACAATGGCTTTTATTGAAAAAATCTGTCTGGTTGTCTTCCGGTCAATGAATCTCCAAAAGAAAGGGTGAGAAGGATGACAATGCCTCAACTGAACCTGATGGGCTGGACAGCCGCCATTCTCATTATTTTTTCACTGCTGACTCAATCTCTCTTCAGCCGCCGCTGGCTGGCCATGTTGGGCACCCTGCTGTTTGTGGTCTATACCTGGCAGCTGCGCCTCTACCCTTTACTGGCCGTCTGCATTCTCCTGGCTCTGGTGAGTGCCTGGTATGTCATGCGGGTGCACACCACCCAGCCCCAGGAATTTTTCCAGCACTTTGACGTTGCCACCGACAGCACTTATCTGAAGCTGTTTCTGGATTTTCACCAGAAAGAGCTGAAAGAAATTTACCCGGACTATTCCCTGCCCCGGGACGAATCTGTCATCGCTTTTTTCGTTTTGCGAAACCTGGTGCCGGCAGGCATTTTTGTGGCATCGGAAATGGAGCCTCACGTGCTATACGTGCATGTGGACTTTGTGATTCCCCGGTACCGGGATTATAAGATTGCCCGGTATATGTACGAGCAACAGGCCGACTTTTTTCTTAAACGGGGTTACACCACTCTCTGGACGGTATCCCGCCAGCTGAAGCACACCCGTTACCTGAACAAAATGGGTTTCAGGGCACGTTCCATCGAGGGGCGGGTCTATTACGTCAAAGACCTGCGCCCGCATGAAGCGGCTTCTCCTTAATGGCAGTTTGGAGATCCGTTCCCAGAAAAAGAAAAATTAGACCACCTGCCTGATTTCCTATAAATAGATTGTATCATTCCAGCCCGTCCTTTTTATTTTCAAAGTTATCGCTCTTCTTCTTTGTGCGATTGGCTCAATGCCTTTTCATAGTTTTTGACAAAATAGCGTTTGCCTTTTTTAATCACTTCATGTCCTTCCACCTCCAGCAACATCTTTTGCTGGTCTATACCGCCTGGATACTTTTCATTTAATTCTCCGTCCTTTTTTAGTGTGCGCCAGTAAGGCGTTATATCTTTACTTCCCAGATCTTCCCGTTCCTGTGATGCATTGGCAACAATGTTGATAAATATGCCGGCTGTCAGCTGGCAAGTGAAGTCGGCTCCGTGTTTTTGGGCAAGGTAATCTCTAATTTCGTGGGAAGTAATCAATTCTCCCTCAGGTATTCTTTTCATCACCTCATCATATTCAATGGGAGCTGCTATCAGCATATTGCCGCAGCCAAACCGCTTTGCCATCTTGTTATCATGACCGACAAATTCAATTTTGGGCAGATCTCCTGAATTGTTGAGTTTCTCGTTGAAAGTTTTTTAGGCATGAAGGACGCCTCCTTTTCAGGCTTTCACTCTTATCATTTTTCCTTATACCTATTTTTTTGATTGAAGAATGTCATATCTGCATATCCAGCAAATATTTTACCTGAGTGCTTGACTCCGCTTGGAATAAAATATCTGTCTCCTTTGGAATATGTATTATTTACGCCATCAATCGTTAATTTAATCTTACCTTCAAGAACGATCCCCCATTGTTCTTCGTGTGAATGCTCTGCTAAATCAACATCCTCTTCAAACTTCATAAATATAATCTGATGATTTTCTCCTTGTGACAGATATGCTGTAATACCCTTAATTGGAATATCTGCCTCCGGCAACTCAATGATTGGTTTAGGAAATAGTGTTGTCATGATTTTACTCCCTTCTCCCTCTTATTCCAGTTTTTATAGATCAATGGATCCTTCATTCTGCTGCAAAAAATTGGATCAGGATTCACGGCTGAAGCAGGGCACGGCCTGGTCCTTTTTTCAGGTTTGCTGTCAGCTCTGCACGCATCTTTAACCATGTCTCTATGTTATGACTTCATATCCTTCACTGGTCAACGCTTGTATTGCGTTATCAAAGTCTTGGCTCTTTAGAAGAATGTAGTCAGTATCGAAGGTGGATATGGCAAATATACTTATTTTTCTTTGCGCTAAGACGGTACTGATTGAAGAAAGAATGCCAATCAGCGAAAAATCCAGAGGACCTTCTACTTTTAGCATCTTCCAATCCTTTTCACATTTCACATGATCTGGAATGTATTCTTAAGAGCATACGATTGACAGTTCCTCAAAAGTTCCTGTTATGGAATAAAATCCACTGTCTTTAGCCCAATCAGGGACGGGTTGATGATGATCCAGCCTGCAAACCCCATATGTCTCATTAATGGCTTTCATTGTTAACTTTTTTCCCAGCATCCCCACGTTCACTCCCTCATCTTTAACAGAAAATAACCGCTGGTACTCATTTCGCTCTTCATCCAAAAATTCCTTCTTTTTTCCAGGATTGATGGTTGTCATCACTCAGAATTTTCATCGACGTATTCGCGTTTTCGGAAGAAGCCTTTCTTGGTCATGGGCCCGCTTGCAGGGCATCACAGGCCGGATATTCCGGTCAAGGAGGGTTTTGCAGATAAAAGGGGGTTTATATCCGGCGTCTACTGCTAAGGATGGGTTCACTCACATCAGGTTTCAGATGTTCTGCTGTATCGCCATTTACTCCCAACCCCAAAATGGGGTCTAATGCGTTTCTTTCAATCTCCTTTTGCGGCAAATAGGCTAACTTCATGGTATGTGGAACGCATTTCATCAAGTCTGTCACAATTTTTTTCGCTTTTTCACTTTCTACAAAGGCTTTATCTTGAACATGCTTGATGAAGTAGCAGGGCTTTCGCGTGGCAATCATCCAGGTATTTGGTTTTTCCACAAACAATGTGCACTGCTCCTTTAACTCATGGATGCGCTTTTGCTTTAAACGTATCGCATCCATTTCTCTGGAAAGCTCTTCCTCGCACCTGGTTAACACACTAACAATCTCGTCCATTCCCTTGTTGTTCATGTATTGGTACACTTCGTTGAGAGAAATGCCCAGACTGGTTAGTTCTTTACTTCGAAGAATTCTTTCCCCGTGGGTGAAATTGTAATATCTGTAATTGGTTTCTTCATCTTTTTCAGGTGCCAGAATTTTGAATTTTTCATAATGCTTCAGTGTTTTGATGCTAACACCCATCCATTTGGAAAACTCACTGACTCTATATTTTTTCATAACGCTTCCTTTATCTCCCTTATGCAAGCTTCAATACTGCCCTGCTGTCCCGTTGACAGTTTCAGCTTCAACAAGTTGGCTTCATATGATGACTTCTTTTCTTCTGCCGATGTTTATTTTCCACTGAGTCACATAGAAACTGGCTTGTTCACAAGATGGTTTCCTAAACCACTCATACGGAGCCAGTTATTATCTTTTCACCTTTTCTCCTAACCATTACTTTTGTCTGTTTGTCTGCTTCAAGCGTCTATCACAGCGCCCTACCCGTCGATGAGCATTGCACTCTGCCCCCCGGCAGCACTAAATGCTTTATTATATGCTGGGATTTCAGGGTATAAAGCCGTTTTCTGGTAATAATAGGGTCCTTCTTCAGTGGGTCATCACTCGATGTCTGCGCATGCCCACGCATCAATTTCCACTTTATACGCAGAATCAGCTAAAGCGGTTACATACAGCATCGTCATACAGGGCTCGTGTCCATTGAAAGCTTTAGCTATAACTTCTCTTCTTGCGCTGTCAATGTCTCCCACCAGATAAAAAACTACCTTCACCAAGTCTTCCATGTTCATATTTGCTGCATGCAAGTTTTTAGCGATATTATCGATGGCAATTTCAATTTACTTCATTGGATCCGTTGGAACAAACCCATTCTCATCTTTTCCCAGTTGACCGGATAAGACGAGCCATCGGGTATTTCCTGAAACTTCAATTTGGTGTGTATAAGCGGCCAAAGGGCTGTGGATGTTGCCAGGATTTCGAAACGCTTTCATAAGATCACTCCTTCTTTTACCCGTTTCGCCATTGGATGATTTTCTTCGAACTGCACCAGGTCCCACAGGTTTCCATACAAGTCTTTAAACACTGCAACCGTGCCATAATTTTGTTCCTTCGGCTCTCTCACAAATTCTATCCCATTTGCCATCATTGCGTTATAATCTCTCCAAAAATCATCTGTTCCCAGAAATAAAAAAATGCGACTCCCTGCCTGATTTCCTATAAATGTAAGTTGTTCAGGTTTAGAGGCCCTTGCAAGTAATATGGTGGTTCCTGATGAGCCGGGCGGAGATACCACAACCCAGCGTTTATCTTGTGCTGGTTGGTACGTATCTTCAACCAGATCAAATCGAAGTTTTTTTGTATAAAATTCAATGGCTTCATCATAGTCTCTTACCACTAACGCAATATGCACAATAGATTGTATCATGCCAGCCCGTCCTTTTTATTTTCAAAGTTATCGCTCTTCTTCTTTGTGCGATTGGCTCAATGCCTTTTCATAGTCTTTGACAAAATAGCGCTTACCTTTTTTAATCACTTCATGCCCTTCCATTTCCAGCAACATCTTTTGCTGGTCTATACCGCCTGGATACTTTTCATTTAATTCTCCGTCCTTTTTTAATGTGCGCCAGTAAGGCGTTATCTCTTTACTTCCCAGATCTTCCCGTTCCTGTGATGCATTGGCAACAATGTTGATAAATATGCCGGCTGTCAGCTGGCAAGTGAAGTCGGCTCCGTGTTTTTGGGCAAGATAATCTCTAATTTCGTGGGAAGTAATCAATTCTCCCTCAGGTATTCTTTTCATCACCTCATCATATTCAACGGGAGCTGCTATCAGCATATTGCCGCAGCCAAACCGCTTTGCCATCTTGTTATCATGACCGACAAATTCAATTTTGGGCAAATCTCCTGAATGGTTGAGTTTCTCGTTGAAAGATTTTTTTGGCATACATATTCTCCCTTCTCAATCTTTGGTCCTACCGATAAATTCAAATCTATTTTTCTGGACTAGACTGGCTTACGAATGCCAGATTTGTAATAGTACCTAGTATAAGGGCGGACAAAAGAGCTAAACCAGCTGAAGCTATTATCCATAATACTAGTTCCATCTCCCGAAATGTATATAAGCAATAGCATCCTAAAATGATAAACATTAAGACATAATCAAAAACTCTAAACTTCGTAATGCCACGCTTCTTTATAATCTTAGAAAGAGTAAACTGAAATCCCCCTGAAACATAATCGAAAAGAACTTCTACTGCTATTTCCAATATAACACCCATAAGCACTCTCCTGACTTGTTATAACAGCACACATGTCTACACTGTGTCTTCATGCTATGATTTCATATCCTTCATTGCTCAACGCTTCTATCGCATTGTCAAAGTCTTTGCTCTTTAGAAGAATGTAGTCAGTATCGAAGGTGGATATGGCAAATATACTTATTTTTCTTTGCGCTAATACTGTACTGATTGAAGAAAGAATGCCAATCAGTGAAAAATCCAGTGGCCCTTCTACTTTTAGCATCTTCCAATCTTTTTCACATTTCACATGATCCGGAATGTATTCTTGGGAGCATACGATTGACAGTTCCTCAAAAGTTCTTGTTATGGAATAAAAATTACTGTCTTTAGCCCACTCAGGTACTGGTTGATGATGATCGAGTCTGCAAACCCCATATAGCTCATTGATTGCTTTCATTACTAATTTTTTTCCCAACACTTCACTTCCATTCCCTCATATTTTTAATAATAACGCCACACGCATCCGCACCAAGGTTCAATCTCATAGACTGAATAACAAGTTGAACCCTATTTTTTGTTAGGTTTTCGCTTAATTTGCAGCAACTTCTCTATTTCTGGAAATAGTGATGTATCAGTCAATTCAAACATCATCCATTTTCCATCGTGGTAAGTGAAGTTATTTTCGTGCTTTGCAATTTAAATATACTTGCCTGTTAATGCATCTATAATTATTTGGTGATCTTCAACATCCTTCAATCCTGACACTGTAATTGTTCCAACCATCCCAGCATTATGGACAAAAATTGGTATTGAACCGCCCTTTGCCACGTATTGCTTACCTTCTAGGGCAAATGTATCTTCCAAACTCATGTTTCCATCTTCTAAATCAGTTTTTACATTCAATGAACTTTCTTCAAATAGCATTGCTACGTTTGCTTTCCTTCTTAACCAATTATGTTTGTCAGCTGAAAGTGTGTCATCTACAAAAAGAAACACGGTATGATTCAAACGATTGATTTCAATTGCAATGTGTTGATTTCTCAATTTTGCCAATTCAATTATTTCTAACCCCATATCTAGTGCCAATTTATTCGTAAATTCTTCTAATTCAATCCTCTTCATCATATTTCAATCCTTTCTGTCAATTAAACTACGCTAACAAATCACTAACCTTATCTAAAAAAAATTCACATAGCGTTCCGTGAATTCTCGAAGTTTGATTACTACACCCAGATCCTCTCAGATTTTGGGAATTCGCTGTTAGGCGAAGGGCTCAACATCTTAAATATTACTCTGCTAAATGTCCAACTACTTGCGTTAATACAATTTTTTCGTCTTCCTTCAAATTCCGTCCATAAAAGATTTGATAGTTCTTGTTCCGAAATAGGTAAATCGCTCCATTTTCTTACGGTTCGTCTTTCTTCTAGTGCTTTCATCAAAGGAAACTCTAGTTCCTTTTGTGGTTCAGGTAGTTTAATGATGTTCTCCATTTTTCTCCTCCCGATAAGTAATACGAATAATTTTGCCTTTCGGCTAAGGTCTCTGAAGATAACTCTTATCTTGATGATGGATATATTACCGTCACCGTGGACATATACGGCCTTTACTAAAAGGCCATGTTTCCAGCTCGCTGCTGGGTGAAGTAATCTAGCGTCAGCAACCGTCAACGTTGGATTAGGCAAACCTCTTCATCATAGGATGATCTTCATTAAACTCTAGTAAGTCCCAGAGATTACCGTATAAATCTTTGAAGACCGCTACCCATCCATAATCTGCTTTCTTTGGTTCTCTTACAAATTCAATTCCAATCTCGATCATGCGATTGTAGTCTCTCCAAAAATCATCTGTATTTAAAAATAGAAAAACTCTTCCACCGGATTGATTGCCTATGAACTCCCTCTGTACTGGCTTCGAAGCTCTTGCCAACAATAACGTTGTTCCAGTTGAACCAGGAGGTGCTACAACAACCCACCTCTTATCTTGCTCAGGCTGATATGTATCCTCAAGCAGTTCGAAATTGAGCTTATTCGTATAAAATTCAATAGCTTCATCATAATCATCAACAACTATCGCAATATGTACAATTGACTGCCTCATAATAACCTCCATTTCTCATGCTCAGCTAAATTATTTCACCTATCTTTATATTCCCGAAACTCGAGTAATACCTGCAAAGATGCAGTGTTCACGAATCATTCGCTCATACTTCCTAATGCCGATCCAGCGGATTCGGCATCTCACCTAAAGGTGCCTCGGTTTCAAGTATTCATTTCGCTCTTTTACCAAAATCTCCTTCTTTTTTGTGATGATTCTCTATCGTCGATAGCACCACCAAAAAAAGAACCGGCGCGGTCCTTTTTTTGATTCTTTTTTGCGATTCTTTTTTTGGTGACTGGTTTGCTGTTTTAAGACTCCTTCTACTCCTCTAATTCTTCTACCACCAGGGCATATGGCCGGCCGCCCCGGCGAAACCGGAAGAGTTCTTTCCGGTACGGTGTGTTTTCATGCGCAGATGGCGTGTTTTCATGTGCAGGCGGGGTTTCTTCCCGGGGGTTGAGAGCCAGTGCCTTTTTCACCGCTGCCATTTCCTGTTGCCGAGCTGCCCAGATGTGCTGGGCTTCTTCAACGGTTACTTTTGTGAACCGGAGGATGTCTCCCGGTTTTGCCTGGGCCATGAGGGGCAGGTCGGCGCTGATGACGTTGGCAATTTTCGTATAGCCGCCGGTGGTCTGGCGGTCGGCCATCATGACAATGGGCATGCCGTGGCCCGGCACCTGAACAGCCCCCATGGCAATGCCGTCGGAGATGATGTCGGCGCCTGCTTCGTGGGCAATGGGGGTGCCTTCCAACCGGTAGCCCATGCGGTCACATTCGTTGGTGACGGTATAGGGCTGCTGGTAGAAGGTTTCCAGCCCCTGGGTCGAAAAGGCGTCTTCCTGGGGGCCGGGAACCACCCGCAGGGTGATTTCTTTGGCATACTGATAGGCAGGGGTGATCTGCCGTTTCTCTGCCGGCTGGGTCAAGGCTGCTGCCGGCAGGGGTGAGTCACCCACAGAAAGATTGTCGCCGGCTTTCAGTGCCCGGCCCTGGTGCCCGCCAAGATTGCCCCGGGTGTAGGTGGAGCGGCTGCCCATGATCACTGGCACCTGAAGGCCGCCGGAGATGGCAATATAACAGCGGCAACCGCTGCGAATACCTTTGAAGGCCAGTTTATCTCCCGAAGTCACCGGCACTGCCTGCCACAGGGGAAGGGGTTCGCCGTTGAACACGGCACCCAGATCGCCCCCGGTCACCGCCAGCAGGCCGTCGGCTTCGAAGACAATTTCCGGCCCCAGCAGGGTGGCTTCCAGCACTGCCTCTGCCGCATCATTGCCCACCAGCAGGTTGGCCATTTCAAAGGCATAGTGGTCCATCACCCCTGAGACGGGAACGCCATACTGCTGGAAGCCCTTACGGCCGGCGTCCTGAACGGTGGTGAGTAAACCGGGTTTGATGATTTTCAGTTCACGCATGGCCATCACCTCCCGGTGTGAAGGGATACTCGCGACAGGTATAGGTGCGGTTTTGCAGCTGGGGTTTCATGGCTTCATAGTCGGCCTGGGTGATGGCTTCGAATTTCACGTAATTCCCTGCTTTCAACAGGATGGGAGTGGCTGCCTCAGGGTCGTACAGGGGAACCGGTGTCCAGCCGATGAGCTGCCAGCCCCCAGGGCTGTCGATGGAATAAATGCCGGTCTGACTCCCCGCAATGCCCACTGAACCGCCTTTGATTTTGGTGCGGGGGGTGGCCAGCCGTGGGGTGGCAATGGCGGGGTCCATGCCTCCCAGATAGGGAAATCCGGGGGTGAAGCCCAACATGTAAATCAGGTATTCCCTGGAAGTGTGCTTTTCAATGACTGCTGTTTCTGTCAGCTGGTTGTGCCCGGCCACGGTGGCCAGATCGGGGCCGTACTCACCCCCGTAAAGGGTGGGAATAACGGTGACCCGGGGCGGCGGCAGCTGAATATCTGCCAGCTGCTGTTCCAGCCGGCGCAGCTGACGGGTGAGGTTTTCCCCGGAGATCATCAGGGGATCGTAGTGAATCATCATGGAGCGGTAGGTGGGCACCAGTTCGGAGATGCCCTGAATGTTTTCCTGCTCAATGGCCAGGCTCATGGCCCTGATCTTCTGGTTGATGGCATCAGCAATTTCATTTCCAAATTCCATCACCAGGGCATGGTCACCTGCGGCCAGATAGCGGGTGGTTTCATACATGGCGGATGCCTCCCTCATTCTGGGTATGCCGACAGCTTCATCTTCACCGGTTACGTGCCAGACCGGCAGGTTTTCCGCTGATGCGGCAGCATTGTGTCATTCCGGCTGCCTTACTGGCGGCGCAGTTCTTCTTCGGTAATGGTGGTAATGAACATGTAACCGGGGGAGTGGGTGATGACCAGGGGCGGCTTGGCGTTTTTCAGGGCCATTTGGGGGGTGACGCCGCAGGCCCAGAAAACAGGCACTTCCCCTTCCCTAATCACCGGCGGCTCACCAAAGTCTACCCGATGAATGTCTTTAATGCCAATGGCAGCGGGATCGCCGATATGCACCGGCCCGCCGTGGGCCTTTCGGAAGGGGGCGGTAATTTCCGCCGCCTGCTGTGCCATGGCTTCCGGCATGGGGCGCATGCTCACCACCATGGGGCCGGAAAAAATGCCGGCAGGCGTTGTTTGAATGTTGGTGATATACATGGGCACATTCCGGTTTTCTTCAATGTGACGCACGGGAATGCCCGCCTGAATAAGGGCCTCTTCAAAGGTGAAACTGCAGCCGATGAGGAAGGTGACCATGTCGTCGGTGTAGAGCTCAGCGATGTCATCCACCTCTTTTTCCAGCTCACCGTGGCGGTACACCCGGTAGCGGGGCACATGATAACGAATGTCGGCATGGGGTCCGGCCACGGGGGGCGACGGCTGACCCGGGTCGGTGACATCGATGATGGGGCAGGGTTTTTCGTTACGGTAACAGTACAGCAGAAAATCAAAGGCTTCCTTTTTCGGCAAAATCACCACGTTGGCCTGGGTATAACCGGGAGCCAGGCCCGAGGTGGGTTTGCGCCACTGGCCCTGCTGAATGGCCGCCCATATTTCCGGAACACTCTTGAAATTCATGGTTCATGCCTCCTTTGGGATGGGGTATGGTTCACCCGATTGTTCTTGCTTCCATTATAGCCTACCGGGCAAAGGGGAACAAAGAAAATCCGCCGGATCAAACGGTTTTTGAGAAACCTGATGTTCATTAGAACAGTTTGGCGATGTTCTGCAGTGACATGACGCCGGTGTAAGCGGTGAGGAAAACCGTCACAATGCCCAGACCAATGAGCCAGGTGGGATGATGGTAGTCGCCGATGATGTCTTTTCTTCTGGAGGCCAGCAGCATGGTTCCCAGTGTCACCGGCAGAATCAGCCCGTTGAGGGAACCGGCCAGCACCAGCAGCTTGGCAGGGCTGCCCACAAAGCTCATGACAAAGGTGGAAAAAACAATGAATCCGATGATCACCCATTTTTCGTATTTGGCAATGGTGCTGTTCAGGGTTTTCAGGAAGGAAACAGAGGTGTAGGCAGCTCCAATGACGGAGGTGAGGCCGGCGGCACAAAGCACCACGCCGAAAAACTTGTAGCCCACGGTACCCGCTCCATGGAGAAAAGCGGAAGCTGCCGGGTTGGAAGGATCAAGGGTCAGTCCTTTTACCACCACACCCAGGATGGCCAGAAAGAAAAGCACGCGCATGACGGAGGCCACGCCAATCCCCATCATGGCACTGCGGGTGATTTGCCCCAGGTTTTCTTCGCCGGAGATCCCGGCATCAATGAGTCGATGGGCCCCGGCAAAGGTGATGTACCCACCCACGGTGCCACCCAGCAGGGTGATGATGGGGAAAACCAGCATGCTCGGGTTTTCAGGTGCCACGCTACGCACCAGGGCTTCTCCCACCGGCGGTCCGCTGGTGAAGGCCACGTAGGCCACCAGGGCAATCATGAGCCCTCCCAGAATTTTGGTGAACCGGTCGATGATGGGCCCTGCATCTTTATTGATAAAAATCAAAATGCCGGCAATACCGGCGATGAGACCGCCAAACTTTACATCAAGGCCTGTCAGCACATTTAAGCCAAGGGCTGCTCCTCCGATGTTTCCGATATTGAAGGCCAGGCCTCCCAGCGCCACCAGTGCGGCCACAAAGTATCCCAGGCCGGGTAAAATTTTATTGGCAATGTCCTGGCCCCTCAGGCCGGAAACACCGATGATGCGCCAGATGTTCACCTGCACTACCAGGTTCAGTAAAATGGATACCAGGATAACAAAGGCAAAGCTGGCGCCGTAGTCTTCCGTAAATCTGGCAGACTGGGTTAAGAATCCGGGTCCGATGGCAGAGGTTGCCATGATAAAGGCAGCCCCCAGCAGCACGGTTGCATTTTGTTTTTTCAGATCTGTGTTCATTCTTTTTCCCCTTTCGTTGAAAAGGAAATGCTTTTTAACAGCATCCTCTTTTCCATTAAGTTGGTGATGCGGTGGTTCTTAAAAATTATGTGGATGATACCAGCAGTTTTGCCAGGGGTGTGATGGTAATGGATGCCTGCTGCAAAGCCTCCCGAATGGTGGCCACAAACTGGAGGGCCTGAGGGCTGTCGCCGTGAACACAAATGGTGTGGGCTGTCAGGTCAATGGTCGAACCGTCAACGGCTTTAACGGTTCCCGTTGTTACCATCTGTACCACTCTTTCTGCCGCCAGTGATGCATCGTGGATCATGGCATCGGGGTGGGTGCGGGCCACCAGGGTGCCGTCGGTGTTGTAGGCCCGGTCGGCAAAGACTTCGTGAGCCACCTTCAGGCCCCGTTTTTCGCCGGCTTTCGTCAGTTCACTGTGGGCCAGCCCCACCAGAATCAGCTCCTGATCGACGGCTTCCACGGCGGCTGCAATGGCATCAGCCAGCTGCGGGTCTTTTGCTGCCATGTTGTAAAGGGCACCATGGGCTTTCACATGCTGCAGTCTGGTTCCCTGGGCAGCTGCAAAGGCCGCCAGGGCGCCGATCTGATAGGTGACATAGGCTTTGGCTTCTGCCGGTGACACCTGGAGGTTTCGCCGGCCAAATCCCATGAGATCGGGAAATCCGGGATGAGCGCCCATGCCCACTCCCAGGGTTACTGCCGCCTTCACCGTTTCTGCCATGACCATGGGATCGCCCGCATGCCAGCCACAGGCAATATTGGCTGAAGACACATGTTTCAGCACTTCCTCATCCATTCCCAGCTTGTAGGCACCAAAGCTTTCACCAATGTCACTGTTTAAATCAACCTGCTTCATCAAAACACCTCCATTTTCATTCATTCGTCTTCATCAGCCCTTTTTGTCTGCACCTCTCCTGCGCCGTGCTTTCTGATTATTGCAAAATGAATGCCAATATTTTCTTTATTCATTTTTCAATCTTTTCAGCGGTTGACGGCTACTGACCGACCGCTTTCCGAGCGATTTCGCACACAAAAAAGAGCGGTTTCGCTCACCGCTCGTTGTTTTCTTGCTGAGGGGCTGCCCTCTTTTGTCATGAAATACCGTGCTTATCCATTTTTCTTTTCAGGGAAAACCGGCTGATTCCCAGAATATCTGCTGCCTTTGAATGATTTTGTCCGCTTATTTCCAGTGCTTTTGCCAGAAAATGCCGTTCCTGCCCGCCCAGGTGTTCTTCCAGGGAAAAGGCCGGAGGAATCACCAGACTTTCTCCCCCTTGAGACGGAGACGCAGTCATTCCCTGGCCGCTGCTGTTGATTTCCCGGGGCAGATCGACCACATCGATCTCCCTTCCCTGGTGGAGAATCACCATGCGCTCCATCACGTTTTTCAGTTCTCTGATATTTCCCGGCCAGGTGTAGTCCAGCATCAGCTGGCGGGCAGCCGGCGTAAACCCGTCGATACGCCGCCCAAATTTCCGGTTGAACAGACTCAGGAAGAATGCGGCAATGTGCAACACGTCTTCTCCCCGATGGCGCAAAGCCGGCAGTTCCACCGGCACCACATTCAGCCGGTAAAAGAGGTCTTCCCGAAATTCCCGCTTTTGGATGGCTTCTTCCAGGTTTTTGTTGGTGGCTGCCATGATGCGAATGTCCACCTGAATATCCGATAGACCGCCCACCCGCTTGAACTTTCTTTCTTCCAGTACCCGCAACAGTTTTGCCTGGGTATCCAGGTGCAGTTCGCCCACTTCGTCAAGGAAGACGGTACCGCCGTCGGCAACTTCCAGCAGGCCTTTTTTTCTGGCAGAAGCACCGGTGAAGGCATTTTTTTCATGGCCAAAAAGCTCGCTTTCAATGAGCATGGGAGAAATGGCCCCGCAGTTGATACTCACCAGGGGTGCTTCCCGCCGCCGGCTGCCTTCATGGATGGCCGCTGCCACCAGTTCTTTTCCCGTTCCCGTTTCTCCCCGAATCAGTACGGTCACCGAATCATTTTCTGCCAGGATGCGGATCTTTTCAAAAACTCCCTGCATGCTTTCATGGTTGCCCAGCATTTTCTGACTGTCGGCGTTCTTTTGCTGCTGTTCCAGCAGGTAGAGACGCTTTCGCAGCTTCAGACTTTCCTGAATGCGGCCTAAAATGACTTGCACTTCATCCAGCTCGAAAGGTTTGTGCAGGTAGTCGAAGGCGCCGTTTTTGATGGCCGATACCGCTGTTTTAATGTCGCCGTAGGCGGTCATCATCACCACTTCGATGTCGCTGTCCATTTCTTTTACGGGTCTGATGAGATCAAGGCCGTTGGTGTCCGGCAGCCGCATGTCCAGCAGCACGATATGGGGCTTGAAGGTGCCCAGGGCTTCAAGGCCGGTGTGGCCGTTATCGGCCGAGGCTGTTTCATAGCCCATATCTTTTAGGCCTTCCTGCAGGGAAAGGCGGATGGTTTCTTCATCATCGATCACAAGAACGCGCAAACTCACGGCTTTCTCACTCCTTCCACCAAGATGGTAGTTGCTTTGCCATAACCGTCAGAAACTTCAGAGGCCTCAGCGACCTCAGCAATTTCAGGCTTATAGGGCCCCTCCTCCCTGGCAGGCCGTTCCGGTGACTCCGGCGGATGCACCGGAAAACTCACCCGAAAGGTGGTGCCGGCATGTTGACGGCTGGTCACAGTGATTTTTCCCCGGTTTTCTTTCACCAGCTCATGAACCACCGACAAGCCCAGACCAACCCCCTGGGGGTCGGTGGTGAAAAACGGATCAAAGACCTTTTCCAGATACTCCGAGTCAATACCGACTCCGTCGTCCTGAATTTCCACCCAAATGGCGGTAACGTCATCAGCAGGCAGCCGGTTTCTTTCCTCTCCTATGGTCAGTTGGAGGGAGCCTTCCCGTGACATGGCTTTGAGGGCGTTGTGAATCAGGTTGAGAAACACCTGTTCCAGCTGCCCCTGGTCCACAAAAACCCGGGTGCTGTCCGTTTGCTGTTGAAGGGTCACCCGAATCAGTTTCTCTTCCAGCGCTTTTCCGGTCAGCTCCAAAGACCGGTGCAGCACCTTCTCCAGTGCCACCGGTTCGTAAACGGGTCGCCGGGGCCGGGCAAAATGTAGGAGTTCTGTAATCAGCTGGTTGATGCGGTCAATTTCGTAGAGGGTGTTTTGAAAGAGACGGTCATTGGGATCTGCCGGTCCTTGTATCACTCTTCTTTGCAATACTTGAAGGCTGGTTTTCATCCCTGCCAGGGGGTTGCGAATTTCGTGGGCCATTCCCGCTGCCATCTGCCCCATGGAGGTAAGGCGGTCCAGGGTTTCCATATTGTTTTCAATGCGTTTTCGCTCGGTAATATCCCGAAAACTGCATATGACACCCACCGTTTCCGCTGTCTCATTACGCAAAAGGGATGTCATCAAGTCAAGATAGCGCAAGGCTTCCCCTTCCTCTTCACCGATGACACACACCTCATTCTGCCCTTCACCGGTGATCAGCGTTTGATGGATCTGCGCCTTCAGGATTCCTTCCAGCACGCCGTCTCCCATGGGCTCTTGCCGGTGATCCAGCATTTCCCGGGCCGCCGGATTCACCGACACCAGGTTCCCCTGATGATCGGTGGTGAGAATGCCCGTGGTGATATTACGCAGAATATCCTCATTCAGCCGGGTCATCTCCAATAATTTGGCCGTGTTCATCTTCAGCTTTTCCATCATTTCATTAAAGGCGTCTGCCAGCTGACCGATTTCATCGTGCCGGTTCAGGGCAACGGTTTCGTTCAGGTTGCCCTGCCCGATGCGGCCGAACACCTCTGCCAGTTGTTTGATGGGCCTGGAAATGTGATAGGCAATGATGATGGCGGCCTGCATGGAGACCACCAGAGAGACAATGGCCAGCAAGATCATATATTTCTGAGTTTCCAGCACTTCCTGGGTGAACATCTGGCGGTTCATCCCGTACCCCAGCACCCACCCCCAGGGTTCATACCGCTGAAACACGAAAATATCCCTTCCCAGCTGCAGGCTGTTGACGGTGGGGTCTGTACCGTAGGCCGCCAGGGCTTCTCCCCAGGATTCTTCAGGCCGGTAGTGATTCACCAGCAGCGTGTCGCCTCCTGTCATGATGAACCCGTTATTTCGGTCTATCTCCTGAAAGTATTTAATGGCGGTCTGCCGGGCTGTTTCCATGTCCATACTGCCTGTGGCCACCTGCTGGCTGAGCCCTTCCAGATACACCTCCATGTTTTCCAGATGCCTGATCAGGTTCTGCTTCTCATTTTCCAGCAGCATCTGGTAGCCGTTCCAGTAAGAAACCGCCCCCAGGGTGACAATGGACAGGATCAGCAGCAGCACAAAGGGCACCAGTATTTTGTTTTCGATATCGAATCGCAGTTTAAGCACAGTGTTTTCCTCCGGTGCGATGGATTATTCGGCTGAACGGGGCCGCTGGTATTTGAGGCAGACGGGGAAGAAAATGGCACAGGAAACCAGGAATCCGGGAAAAGCCGGATGAAGTTGAAAGCGGGCTTCTGTTCCCAGAAGCATACACGCCACCATCATCAGCAGTCCACCGGCAAAGGAAGCCATTGCCCCCTCCCTGCAGGCTTTTTTCCAGAAGAGCCCGCCGTAGAGGGGCAACAGAAAGGTCACGGAAAAGAATCCCCAAATGTACCCGCCATAAATCAACAGGCTGTCAGGCGGGTTCATGGAAAGAATCAGGGAGATGGTACCCGCCACAAAAATAAAGGCCCGGTTCAGCAGGAGCATTTTTTCATCGGATACCCGGGGGTTCACCAGGTTGCGGTAGATGTCATAGCTGAAACCGCTGGCAGCCACCAGCAGCTGGGAGTTTGCCGTGGAAATGGCGGCCGCCATGATGCTTACCAGAATCACACCGCTGAAGCGTGAATAAATCACATTATTGATGACATAGGGAAGCACTTCGTCGGCAGAATGAATGGTTTCGATGGCGGGCTGCAGTACCCGGCTGCCAATGCCAATGATGAACATGCACAGGTACATGGCCGCCAGCAGCACCACCGACAGGCAGATCATGCGGATGGCGGTGCGGGTGTCTTTGGCGGAAGTGATGCGCATGGCATACTGGGGGTTGGCTGCCAGCCCCAGGCCCCATCCAAAAAAGGAAGTGAAGGTCAGCAGGGGCGGGTAGGCTCCCTTGGCAAAAGGATCCAGCAGAGCTCCCGGCGCTGTTGCCATGGGGGCGGCCGGAAAGGGCCGGGTACTGATGAGCGCCGCCTGCTGGTGCATGGCCGTAACGCCGCCCACATCCCGCAGTACCAGTCCTGCTGCCAGCAGGGTGCCGGCAATGATAAGAAAAATGTTCAGGCTGTCGGTGCGTGCAACGGAAAAGAGGCCGCCAAAGGTGGTGTACATCACAAACATGTACACCAGAATGATGGCAAAAGTATAGTTGATATCCAGAAATTCGGAGACCACAATGCCAAATCCCCGGATTTGGATGATGATGTAGAGGATGTAGGTCATGACAATGACCAGCCCGCCGGCTGCCTGCAGGCTACGGCTTTGATACCGGAGATGGAAGTATTCCGGCAGGGTGATGATATCATGGGATTTCAGGCGGCTGGCCAGCAGTACCAGGAGGGTGGCTCCCAGAAACCAGGGCACCACCGCGTATAAAACGGTGTTGTAACCATAGGCGTACAATGAACCCGACAGCCCCTGCATGGAAGCCGCACTGAACCAGGTGGCCGTGAAGGTGGCAATGCTCACCGCCAGCCCCAGGCTGTTCACCGCAACGAAAAAATCCCGGGCATTTTTGGTTTTCTTGAACCCGCCTTTTCCAAAAAAGAGGAGGACGATGGTGTAAAGGGTAAAATACAGGAGATAGGTCAGGGATTTATTCATCTTTGTGCTCCTCCTGGCGGGCGAGGATCAGCGCCATCAGTGTGGGCGCCGCGGCAGACAATAAAAAGAGCCCGCCAATAATCCCCATGGTCTTATATGGCAGGCCCAGCAACGTTCCAATGATGATCATTTTCTTCACTCCCCGTTTCCCTGTCAGCCGGCGCCGGTGGTATGGCGGCTGTTTTCCACCATTGTAACACTTAGCGCCGCCCCGGAAAAGGGGTTACTCGTCTTCCACCGGCCCGCCATAATAATGGGGCACAAAGGTCTGATCGGTGATGGGAGGGCGTTCGTAAGCCTGTTCGTCCTGCCGGGGGGGCAGTTCGATGGGCTCTGGCGTCAGATCTTCGTAGGGAATCTGCTCCAGCAGGTGGGTGATGCAGTTGAGGCGGGCGTGCTTTTTAATGTCGGCATCCACCACATACCAGGGAGCCTGTTTGGTATCGGTGTGGGCAAACATATCATCTTTGGCCCGGGAGTACTCCACCCAGCGTTTTCGGGATTCCAGGTCCATGGGGCTCAGCTTCCAGCGCTTGGTGGGATCTTTGATGCGCGCCTGGAAACGGCGCTCCTGCTCTTCATCGGAAACGGAGAACCAGTATTTGATGAGTGTGATGCCGGAGCGGATAAGCATGCGTTCAAATTCGGGGCAGGAGCGGAGAAACTCCCGGTATTCCTCATCGGTGCAGAACCCCATGACCCTTTCAACACCTGCCCGGTTGTACCAGCTTCTGTCAAAAAGGACAATTTCACCGGCGGCGGGCAGCCGGTTCACATAGCGCTGGAAGTACCACTGGGTTTTTTCTCTTTCTGTGGGGGTGCCCAGGGCTTCCACCCGGCAGATACGAGGGTTCAGGCTTTCGGTGATGCGTTTGATGACGCCTCCCTTGCCGGCAGCGTCACGGCCTTCAAAGACCACCACCACTTTCAGCCCCTCCTGCTTCACCCACTCCTGGAGCTTCACCAGTTCAATCTGCAGACGTCCCAGTTCTGTTTCATAGAAATTATTGTTGATTTTCTTCACCTGGCGTCCGTTGAGGGTGGTGACCGTATAGTTTTTGTCTTTTGGCAGCTTCTCTGTCATTTCGCCGGTTGTGACAGATTGCTTGCCGGCAGCTGCTTGCTCCTGAAGTTTCTTCCCATTGCTGTTTTTTTGACTGCCATTCTTTTGCTTTTTCTTGCCCATTAATCACAGCTCCTTCCCTGATGGTCTGATGGTCCGATGTTCCATGGCAAAATAGCATTGGTGTATCCCTGTATGAGCCCGGTAACCCGGCTGAGGATATCTACCGGCTCATATACTGCCTCAACAGCCTCTTTTCGCCGAAATACGCCTGAAAGTGAGGGGTGCTGCTGTGGGATTTGCACTTTTTTGGCTCAGGCGGGTACCAATTAAAATAACTGTACTCAAATTTTGGCTGCCGGTTTTTCTGTGTGACGCCCGTGTCTAAGCGTCTCAAACTGAATCATCTGAAATGCCGGAGAGCTGTAAGGTGCCACACCCGGCACAAAGAAGGAGGTTTTATCATGATACGGCAAAAGTCAATGTTTGGCTGGCTGCTGATCCTGCTGGCAGTGGTCACGCTGACGATCTGGCTGGGTTTCATCAATCCGGCACTGCTTTTTGGTGAGCCCGCCGGAAACCCGGAGAACTCAGGCGGCGAAGCAACAGTTGTTTCTCCTGAACCGGCACCCAGCTCATCCCCATCAGCCGGCGACGGTTCTCCTGAACCTGTGAAGATGCCGGCAACGCTTGCTGTCAGCTTCGACGAAGCTCATTTTACACCGGAAGTACTGATGGAAAACCTGGAGATTCCCTGGGAGATCGTGTACCTGCCCGAAGAAGATGACTGGCTGTTGACCCAGCGGGGCGGCCAGGTGATTTCTATGCGCCACGGAACCGTGGGTGTGGTGGATGAGGTGAGCCATTCCGGTGAGGGCGGGTTATTGGGCATGGCCCTCCACCCAGACTTTGACGACAATGGCTATCTCTACCTCTATTTCACTGCCACTTCAGAAAACCGTCTCATTAACCGGGTGATGCGCTACCGGTATGAACATCTGGCGCTGAATGATCCCACGCTGGTCATTGACAATATTCCCGGCGCCCGCACTCACAACGGCGGCCGAATCGCCTTTGGCCCCGACGGTATGTTGTATGTAACCACCGGCGATGCCCAGAATCCATCCCTGTCTCAGGATCTTGAATCGCTGGCGGGGAAAATTCTGCGGCTCACTCCCGAAGGTACTGTTCCGCAGGATAACCCTTTTCCCGGAAGTTATGTGTATTCCCTTGGCCACCGGAACCCCCAGGGGTTGGCATGGCACCCGGAAACAGGGGAATTGTATGCCTCTGAACATGGCCCTTCCCGCATGGATGAAATTAACCTGATTTTGCCAGGCCGCAATTACGGCTGGCCACTGGTCACCTGCGGTGATGCTCCCACCAACTTTGAAGATCCGGTGGCCTGCTACGATACCTTTACCCTGGCACCTTCGGGGATGAGCTTTTACACCGGCGAGGGCGTGGCCGGCACACCGCTGCTGGTGGCAGGTTTGCGGGGCAACCGGGTGCAGCGCATTGATCTTGATGCCGAAGGCCTGGTGATTTCTCAGGAAGATCTCTTCACCCAGTGGGGCCGCCTGAGGGGTATTCGCGTGATGCAGGGAGACCTGTATTTCTTCACCAACAACCGGGACGGCCGGGGCTCGCCCCACCAGCAGGATGACCGGTTGATTCGCCTGCGGCTTCAATTGCCTTGATCTTCCTCGCTGTCTCCAAAAAAAGCCACTTGGTTTCTTCCCTGCCTCTTGGCTTTATATAAGGCCTGGTCGGCGCGTTCCACCAAAACCTCCCAACCTGTCTCCTGCCCAGGCATGATGGAAGTCGCACCCACACTGACGGTTACTACGGTGGCTGCCGAAGAAGCTTCATGGGGGATTCGCAGAGATTTTATTGCCATACGCACCCGCTGGGCAATTTTTTTAACTCCCTGGGTACTCACATCAGGCAGAATACAGGCAAACTCTTCACCCCCATAGCGAGCCGCCAGATCACCAGGACGTTTCAGATTTTGAGCAAGGGCGAGAGCCACCTGACGCAGGCAATCATCTCCCATTTGATGGCCATAAGCATCGTTGAAGTTTTTAAAAAAGTCGATATCCACCATGAGGAGCGCCAGCGGATGGCCATCCCGAAAGGCCCGTTTCCATTCTGCCTGAATGGTTTCATCGAAGCGCCTCCGGTTGGCAATGCCGGTGAGGCCATCCATGAGACTGGTATTTTTCAACAGGTCACGATAGAGTTTCAGTTCCAGATGATTGCGCACCCGAGCTTTCACAACGGCATTATTATAGGGTTTAGTGATGTAATCAATGGCTCCCATAGCCAGGCCGCGGGCTTCATCATCTGCCTGATTCAAAGCAGTGACGAAAATAATGGGGATATCTCTGGTTTCAGGAGAAGCCTTTAAAATGCGACAGATGGTGTAGCCATCAATTTCAGGCATCATCACATCCAGAAGAATCAAATCTGGCGGGTCGTCGGAGGAAGCGATGTTCAGTGCTGTTTTACCGTTATTGGCAACTTTCACACGCCATTCATCATTCAGCAGTTTTCCCAGCATCTGCAGATTCACCGGGCTGTCATCCACGATGAGGATGGTTTGACGCCCTTCACTTTCTTCGGTTTCATTCATTTCATTCATGGTCACTCAGCTCCCATCAGTTGCCGAATTTTTTTCAGGCTTTCCTTTGCCTTTTCGTAATCAAAGGATTCCACATACTGTTGAAGTTCATCAGCAACCCGCTGCAAGGCCGGCGTTGCCTTGAGACGGCGAGTCAACTGATACATGATGTCTTCATCCACAAGACTGTAAGCGTTCAATTGCTCTTCAAGCGCCATCAGAATGGGTGTAAGGGTTTCAATGCTCAGTGGTTCAGCAACATCTGTCTGGTTGGTTGCTTCCCGCTGGAGAAACCCCTTCTTTTGAGATGCTTTGTCTCCCATCAGGGTGATGAGGGCATCAAGCATGGTGGATTGTGTCAGCTCTTTCACTCGAATAAGGTTCATGGTTACTTCGTCTGGCAATGCGGGTGGGCTGGCTTGCGTATCCATGAGCAAGACCACCGGTAATCCAGTAAGATGGTGCCGTGCCAGCTGTGCCAATCCCTCAAAGTCCTGCTCCCAGGTTTCCGGTTTGTAATGGATGATCACCATGTCACAGCCGCCTGAACACCGTTGTTGTGCAACAAATCCGTTCTGAATACAGTCGAACTGCACGCGAAAGCTCTCCAAGTGTTCACCCACCTGCTTTCTAACTTGACTGTCGCTGGTCACCACCAGGAGGCCCAAGTCTTTGAAGCCGGGATGAAGGTTCACTGCCGAATGGTCAATGATGCTCTCAAAAGGCAGTTCAAATGAAAAAGTGGCCCCTTCACCAGGCTGGCTTTCCACCCAGATATGCCCGTTCATTAATTCAAGCAGGCGCCGGGAAATAGAGAGCCCCAGACCGGTACCTTCGTAACGCCTGGTGATGGATCCATCCGCCTGGGCAAAAGGTTGGAACAGTTTTTCCACTTTTTCCGAATGAATGCCCACGCCTGTGTCTGAAACATCAAATCGCAACAGTGTCTGATCACCTACCACGGCCTCGCGCCTTACTTTTATATGAACACCTCCCGATTCGGTGAACTTAATGGCATTACTCACCAAATTCACCAGAATCTGCCTCAATCGCAGGAAATCGCCTATCACATAATCAGGTACCGCTGGGTCAATGGTAGTTTCAAGAGACAGTTCTTTTTGAATGGCGCGAAATTCGAAGGTGTTGGCTACTTCTTTCATCACTTTTTTCACTGACATCAATTGTCTTTCAATCGTCATTTTTCCTGCTTCGATATTGGAAAAATCCAGGATGTCGTTGATGATATCCAGAAGGTTTTTCCCTGAATGCTGAATTCTACGCAGATAACTCAGCATTTTTTCGTCGGTGGTCTCATTCAGTGCCAGATGACTCAGTCCAATCACCGCATTCATGGGTGTGCGAATCTCGTGGCTCATGTTTGCCAAAAATTCACTTTTTGCCTTTGAAGCCACCAGTTCCTGATTCAGTGCCCGATCCAGCTCCAGATTGGCCATTTTCAACTTTTCGTTGAACTCCTGCATCTGTTCCTCTGCCACCACCCGTTCTGTAATATCGGTGGCCACGCCCAACACCGCCTGCAAGTCATGTCCCGGGTGCTGATAAGGTATTTTAACTGTCTGAAACCACCCCATGGTGCCGTCGGGTCGGGGAGCCGGTTCTTTGGCGATGTATTTCACTTTACCTGAATGGATGACCTCCAGGTCATCTTGGCGGTATCGCTGAAATTCAGATTCTGTCACACCCCAGTCAAGATCAGTTTTCCCCACCACTGATTCAGGTGATTCGTTAAAAATGGATGCCACCGACTTATTAGCCAGCAAATAGACCCCCGCTTCATCTTTGGCAAAAATGTAGTTGGGGACCAGATCCATGATGGTGCTCAACTGCTCCCGCTGCAATTCATTGGCTTTTTCAGACTTCAGCTGTTCAGTGATATCCCGGGCAGCCGCATAAATCAGCTGATTCTGTCCGGCTGCTGCCCGCCATTCCAGATACCGGTATTCGCCCTGACTGTTGCGGTAACGGTTGACAAAACCCTTGATTTCCTTTTCATTGTTAAGTTTTTCAATGGCTTCCTGCGTAGCCTCCAGATCATCAGGATGAACAAAATCCAAAAACTGGTGCTGCTGAATCACAGTTTCCGGAAATCCCAGCAACTGTTCCCAGACATGGTTCACCTTGACGAAATAACCGGATGTATTGGCAATGCAGAGGAGATCCAGATTCACATGGAAAAACTGCTCCAGTTCTTCCAGTTGATTTTTTTGTGCGGTGATGTCCAGAAAAAAGGTGACAAAAGTGCCCGGCTCCCGAGAAATTACCTTCACCTGAAACCATTTCTTCAGCGGCTGGGAATACTGTTCAAACTCTTCCTGTCCACCACTTTGGGCAATTTGGGCATAGTATTGAATCCAGTTGAATTCGCCGCCGGTAATGTCAGGGATCACCTCTGTCACTTTTCTGCCGATAATAGCCTGCCGGGCAAGACCGGTCAACTCTTCAAACATGGGATTGACTTCTTCAAAGGTATAATCACAGGGATTGCCCGTTTCATCGTATACCATACGATGGAGCGCATACCCCACCGGGCTTTGCTCCATCAGCAGGTCATAGAATTTTTTGGACAACGGCTACACATCCTTTTTCATGGGCATTGTTTTTCTGCTGCCAATATCACAGACTGCTGAAGGTGGTTTTTTCAACATTCTTCCTTTACTGCCTTCATACCACTGTTGGACAGGTTGCTAACATTTGTCAGCAGAAAACATGGCATCTTCTGAACCGTATAAAGCCGCCTGCAAAAGAAAGATGCTTCACCCCAAGGATTCCAGCCAAGCCAGGAACAACACAATACCGGCAGTCACGGGGATCACAACCGCCCAATCGTTCACTTTCAACAGTTCTGGCAGGGTGATATCTCCGTAATCACCCACCTTCAAAATCCCCTTTTCTAAGCGGGGATAGAGTGCGGCAAACAGACCAGTGCCAATGAAAATACCTGCCAGGCCGCCCAGAGCAGCGTCCAAAAACCCGTTGCCGATGGCACCGGCAATGGTGCCCGGACAGTAACCCAAAAGGGCAAATCCCACGCCGAAAATCAGGCCCCCGATGACGTTTTTTCCCACGGAACCTTTCTTGGGATGCAACGTCACCCATCCCCGACCCTTCATAGCATAAATACCCAGCATGCCTGTCACCACCGCTGACAGCATGATTTTCAGTACTGTAAAATCTTTCAGCAGCAGTTGCCCGACAATTACATCATACTGGGTGGCACCTCCCTTTTGAAGCAGAAAGCCGAACACCAAGCCAATGCCCAGCCCCCACAGCAACTGAGAGCCGCTGGTTTTTGACGTTTCTTTTGCGTCCTTCATCTGATCTGCCTCCCCTTCTTTCACAGCCTTTTCGCCACAACAACCTGAAGCCTGATCACCCACCCAGACCAAAGAGCAGAGCGGCTGTCACAATGCCACCGACGAAAAAGAAGACAGCAGACACCCAGCTGGAAAGAGCGAGCTGTAACGTGCCACTGATGCCGTGGCCGCTGGTGCAGCCGTCAGCCCACCGGGCTCCGAAACCGATGAACATGCCTCCCACCAGAGCTGCCAGGTTGCGAAACAAAAAACTGCTACCGAAGGCGGCTTCCCACAGGGGCGGGACTGGTTGTAGATGAAAGCTGCCAGAAAGCTGGGCCGACAGAAAGGATCCCATGACCAGACCGGTGACCAGCATCCATTGCCAGTCGACGCTCAGACCGATTTTTTCGTAATAAGGTTTTTTCGCCGCTTCGTCTCCCCTGAAGCGGCGTTCAATCATACCACTGGCTTTGGCGAAAGTCGTGGAGCAGGCGATGGGTTTATCAGACACGAAGAAACTGATCCAGCTGAGAATGCCGATGCCCACCCCCACCACATAAGGTGACCAGCGGGCGATTGTGAGAAATGACATGGTGCTTTCCTCCTTCGTTGGCTACTCGCACGTCGCCTATAAGGGGTTTTTTCGATATCCGGTGAAAAACCGGGACCCATGGGGCGAAGCACAAGCCCGGCATTCCTTGGCGTAACCGGCAGCACTGTACCCAGACATGCCCCCGACCAGGTTGATCAGGTCTTTAAACCCGTGCTGTTTCAGAATGCTGGTGCCAAGGCTGGAACGATTGCCAGAGCTGCAGACCACCACTGTGGTTTTGAAAGGATCCAGTTCATCGTAACGGGTACGCAGCGCTGCCACAGGAATGTTCACAGATCCCTTGATATGACTGTCTTCATACTCCTGGACAGCGCGAACATCCAGCAGCACAAAATCATCTTCCCCGGTAACCCATTCGTGAAGATCTTCTGCCGCCATCTGATACACCGAACCAGATGGCAGGCCTGTCACCGACCAGCTGGACAAGCTGCCCTCCAGGTATCCCACGATGTTGTCCACTCCGGTGCGCCGCGCCCAGATAACGGCTTCTTTGGCCTTGTCATAGTCGTCTGCCACCAGGAGAATTTTTTTGTCTGTGGGGAGTACCCAGCCGGCGAAGGTGGGAAAGTTTCCATTCAGATCAAGATGCCAGGAGCTTTTCACATGCTGGCCCCCAAAGGCCATGTAGCTGCGGGTGTCCAGCACAATGGTGTCTGGTTCTGCAGCAATCTTCTGAAATTCATCGGGCCGCAGTTCTGCCAGTGGAGGCAGATCTTTCACCTGCACGGGTCCACGGCGATTGATGTCACTGCATCGGCTGAAATGATCCGGTGCCTCAGGCATGTTTTCTGTCAGTGAGGTGATAAACGCTTCTTTGTCAGTGATCAGCAGGGCATCGTTAAAATTCCGCTCATAGCCGATGGTACTGCGCCACTTGGCTCCCATTGCTCTGCCGCAAAGAGATCCGGCACCGTGGGCCGGGTAAACTTCACAGTAGTCCGGCAGTTTCAACAGCTTGTCATGGAGGCTGTGGTACAGTTTTTCTGCCAGTTCCCGGGCCCGGTTGGGAAAGAGATCTGGTCGTCCCACATCACCCACAAAAAGGGTGTCTCCCACAAAAACCCCCACCGGACTCTCCGTCCTGGAGGTATCCGCCACCACATAGCTGAGGTGCTCCGGTGTATGCCCGGGAGTTTCCAGTACCTGCAGCCGCATATCCTCCAGTTCAATGACATCTCCCTCTGACAGGGGCACATGGTCGAAGGTACACGCCGCTGATTTGGCCACATAAATCTGGGCACCCGTTTTCTCTGCCAGATCCATGTGACCGGAAATGAAATCGGCATGGAGGTGTGTCTGGCATATGTGGGTGATTTTTACCCCCTGAGACCGGGCTTCCTCAATGTAATGATCCACATCTCGCTGGGGATCAATGACAGCACAGGTATCCTGACCGATGAGCATGTAGGAACTGTGGGCAATTTTTTCGGTGAAAAAGTGTTTGAGCAACATGTCATGCGCCTCCTCTTAATACGTTCCAGGTGAATTAAGTTGCAAAAAATACCATGGGTTAGATCATGAAAAAATAAAAGAAAGTCACCGAGATCATCACATAGATGAGACTCATCCCTCCTCCCGCTCTCATAAAATCAGTATTGCGGTACCCCCCCGGTGACAGCAACAGGGCATTCACCTGATGTGTGGGTAGAATCAGTGCGTTGGAAGCACACACCGCCGCCAGCAAAGCCGCTCCCCGGGGGTCTACTTCGGCCATGGTGGCCATACTCATCACCAGCGGCGTTAGAATCACCACTGCCCCCACATTGGACATGAACAGGGCAAAAAAACTGGCCAGTGCTGCCACTGCCAGAAGAAAGAACAACGGATGCCGGCCTGCCAGAAGCTTCATGAGATTTTCTGACAGAAACGCTGCGGTGCCGGTTTTCTGCATGGCTGTCCCCAGGGGAATCAGGCCTGCCAGGAGAAAAATCACTTTCCATTCAATGGCCTGGTATCCTTCCTGCAGGGTCAACACCTTAGCCAGAATCATGGCCACAGCACCTGAAAAGAAGGCCAGGGATACCGGGAAACCAACCAGGGTCATGGCCACGGCTCCCAGCAGGCAGACAACGGCGGCTTTGGTCTTTTCAGGAGTATGGTCCGGTGCCGCAACAGGGGTGATGACGATGAAATCGGGGCTGCGACTAAGTTCGCGGATATGTTGCCACAAGCCGTACACCACCAGGGTATCTCCCTGGCGCATGTGGTGGTCGGAAAAATCTTCCCGCACCTCTTCCCCGCCACTGAAAAGTACCAGTGGCTCCACGGCATATTTTTTCCGCAGTGAGAACTCCCTCAGGCTGCTGTCTGCCATGGCCGAGCGGGGCGGAATGATGACTTCTGCAAATCCGGCACTATGGGATTCTGCCAGGGATTGGAGGGATTCGCCGGCCTTTGCCGGTTGGAGACCGCATGTTTCTGAAAAATGCCGGGAGGCTTCTTCTGTTCCAAGGAGAGACAGCACCTGACCGGAACGAAACCGGGTTTCGCGCCAGGGGACATATTCCACCCCTGATTCACCCGTCATTCCCAGAAGATGCAGCTGAAAACGCTGCCAGATGGCTGCTTCATCCAGCGTCTTTCCTATCAAGGGGCAGTCTGGAGGAATGCGGTAACAGCTGATATAGTGAGAAAGATGGAGGGTTTCCATCAGTTTTTCCTGGTGGGACTGGGCCGTGGGTCGCTGGGAGGTGTCCGGCAGGATCCGGCTTCCCAATAACCAGAAATACAGGAGGCCGGCCCCCAGCAGGAGCACGCCCACCGGGAATACACTGAGGAGCCCGTAGGGCTTCTGCCCGCCGCTGCGCAGTAAATCGTTGAGCACGATGAGCGGGGCTGATCCCACCATGGTCAGGTTGGCACCCAGAATGGCTGAAAACCCCATGGGCATCAGCAGGTCTGAAGCTGGAATTTTCTGCCGGCGGGAGATCTGCAGCATCACCGGCAAAAACAGCGCGGCCACACCGACAGTGATCAATACACCGGAAAGCAACCCTGCCATAAGAGAAATGCTCAGGACAATGATCGTTTTTCCACCACCGATTTTGCGGACAGCCATTTGGGAAAGCCGGTCAATAATCCCGGTTTTGGCAAGGCCCTGACTGATCATCATCACCCCCATCATGGCGATGACCGCATTGCTGGAGAATCCTGAAAAAGCCTCTTCAGCCGTTAGAATGCCCGTCCATCCCAAGAGCAGCATCACCAGAAGTGCCACCAGATCGATGCGGAATACATCTGCCACCAGCAGCCCAATGGTGACTGTCAGCATCAGCAGTACAGTGATCATGGAACCATCCATCCACAGCCCTCCACTTCTTTTCTGCCAAACTCACTACCTACTTCCATTCATACCCGACTGTTCATTCAGTAACCGAAGGTTTTGAATGGTCATGTATCGTTTTTCGTCTAAGAAAAAAACCTTCTTCGTGGGTAAAAACCTTCTCATTGCAGTTTTTCCACCAAAAAACAGACAGGCAGGACCCTCGCCTGAAATGATCGACGAGGGCTCTGCCTATCCGGTACTGATAAAACGTCTAAACGTCATGAACCCAAAAGCAGTGGTGTGAGAGTGTCTTTCCGGCGACTGCCGACGACGGTGAGCCGCATCAGTCTGTCAGGTATGGCCGGGCATTCACATCCACCGTACCCTGCTGCCGGGCTTCTTTTTTCACCCGGTGGTTTAGGTACCAGATCATGGGACGATGCATGATTTTCGGAATGTTCACCGTCAGCAGCTTCTGGCTTTCGGCAGGAACAGGTTGTCTGTTCAACAGGGCGTCAACTGCCAGGCGAAATCCCTGAATATACTGCCCGCCTTTTTTCCCAAGAGTTTCCAGCCCGGCACCGTTGATGAGGGGGCCTCCACCAAAGGCCAATCCCCCCAGCCAGGTCATCCCCGTTTCTTCGGCAAAAATCCGGCAGGTATTCAGCATGGGAGCAAGGCGGGACCCATCAGGGAAACCGCACTGGGCCACGGCAAAAAAGTATTTTCCTTCCAGCAGGTGCCGCTTTTCATCAGCCAGTTTTTCCAGCAGCCACTGGTTGGTGCAGGGGAGTGTGTCAGCGTAAAGGGGTGCGGAAAGCACCAGCACATCACAGGCGGTCAACGCTTCTTCCATGACGCTGAAGGGGGTTTTGCCCCTGGCAAAGGGCTGTGCCTGCAACAGGGCGGTGTCATGACCCCCTTCCTCCACCAACTGTTTCATGGTATCTATAAAAGATTGGGAAGTGCCTTCCCTTCGGGGACTGCCATTAATAAAAAGCCAGTGCTGCCCTTGCTGTTGTGCCGTTTTGCCGAGTTTCCCGGGTTTCCCGGGTGTTGGGGGCACCGGTGGGACCTTTTCTTCTGAAGGTGCCGTGGCGGCAGCTTCATTGACAAGGCTGCTCACCAATCGGCGGAGCTCTTCCGGTGACTGCCGGGGATTCACCACACCGGCATTCCAGGAGGATTGAAGATTCTGGGCGTTGTGGGCCACCAGCCGGGAGAAATTGGCAGCCGCACTGTCGGAGAGCGATTCAGCCACGCCGATGCCAATGATTTTCTTGGTGCCGTACCGGGCGGGGTGCACAAGGCTTCCCCGGTAGAGTGCATAGCCGGGTTGGGCCAGCAGCATGAATTTATCCACGGCTTCTTTCATCTGGGCGCTGTAGCCGCCGAAGCGTACCGGTGTCAGCAGCACCAGGGTGGCTGCCGGTGCAATGTGTCGCATGAGGGTGGCCGTGTCGTCTTTCAGGGCACAGACACCGGGGGTTTTGTAAGCGCAGGCCTCACAACAGGCACAGGGCTCCAGGTGCAGTGTTCGCAGGGGCAGGCAGATGACGGCGCTATCTTCTGGCCGCGATGCTGTTGCTGATGGCGCTCCTGACTGCCCCCCCGACGACACCTGATTTCCCGTCTGAGCAACTGCATGAGCAACTGTCTGAACAACTGCTGTTTCTAAAGCTTGATAAGTTTCAGGGAGGGCGCTTAAAATCACGGTTGTCCGGCCATGCTGCCCGAGGTTCTCTTTCGGTGTCTCAGTTCTCTTCATGATACTCTTTCTGCCTCCCTGCATTATGGTTTCAGTGCATTTTCAATGGCTTTCAAATAGGCTTTGGTGGTGACGGTGGCTCCGGAGACGGTATCGATGCGGGTATCCTGGGCTGCGATGACGGCGCTGAAAAGATCCTGCGAGAAGCCTTCCTGCACAAACCCAATATCTTCCACCACTTCCAGACGAGTGATGCGATGGTTTTCCACCGTGACTTCCACCTGGTTGCTCCAGCGGCCGCCCTCATACCGCCCTCCATAGGTGCCGTCGGCTGTTTCAGACAGATCAATGCCCTCAAGCGGCAGGCTGGCCCCTTCGGAAAGCCCCCGTGTCAGGTAGATGAACATGCCTCCGGCGATGAGGATGAGCACCAGTACGACAGCCCCCAGCATTTTCAATGCTCTTTTCATCTTAATCACTCCATTTCATTTTCGTTTCATTTTCGTTTCGAGTTTTGGATCATTTTATAGATGTTGACGTTGTTTGGTTCATTTTGTCTGAGGTAACGGAAGAGGCTCCCGGATAAACGCGGGAGCCCCTTGTTACTGATTTCTTGTTACTGATTTATTGATGGATAAGGATCTTTTAAAGGATGCGTATCTACCCTCTGTTACTTGGCAGCGTTGAAGCCGGCGATGCGTCCAAAGACGACGGTATCCACCACTGCATTACCACCCACCCGGTTACCCCCGTGAATGGCACCGGTGACTTCGCCGGCTGCAAAAAGACCTTCCACGATGGTGCCGTCTTCGTAGTAAACCCGGGCGTCTGCATCAATCTCCACACCGCCCATGGTATGATGGGCCGATGCCACACGCTTGGCTGCAAAGTAGGGGCCTTCATCAATGGTTTCCACAAAGAGTCCTCTGCCGGCGACTTCGTCCACCTTGGTTTCCACCGAGTGGTTGTACTGATCCACTGAGGCCACCAGGGTTTCTGCCGGCACTTCAATGATCTCTGCCAGTTCTTCCAGGGTATCGGCTTTATGGAAATAGCCGCCTTTCAGGTAGTTGGCCACCAGGTCACTGTTGGGGTCAATGTTCTTGGAATCGTGAATCATCCAGTAAAAACCGCCTGGCTGCTCCAGAATGGCATTGCAGATCACATCACGTCGGGCATCTTCTGCCACAAACCGGTTTCCTTCCGCATTGACAAAAATCACTTCGTCGGCGTTTCGACCTTTGTAAGGAATAACACCGGTGGTGGCTCCTGAGAAGGGATTTCCCAAATGCAGCAGTTGGATGTGCTCCATATCCACCAGGTTCACTCCGATATCTCTTGCCATGAGAATGCCATCTCCTGAAACTGCTTTCAGGTTGGTGGTGAGTACGTTCTCACCCAAGTCTTTCCAGGTGCCGCCTTCCGCGTATTCCTGACGCAGGGCCACATTGCCGGCAAATCCACCGGTGGCCAGCACCACGCCTTTGTTGGCGTTGAGGGTGTAGGTATTTCCCTTCACATCGGTGGCGGTGATACCCACCACTTTGCTGCCGTCCATGATCAGAGAGTCTGCTGCGGTTTCCATGAGGATTTCCACCTGGTCTGAATACTGGTTCAAGGTTTCCACATAGGCATCAATGAATCCGGAACCATTGGGCTTAACAGCGCCATGGGTTCGCTGGTAAAGAGAACCGGCTCCCTGGGTGATGCCATCGGTGAATTCCACTCCGATGGCTTCCAGCCACTCAAAGCCTTCATAGGCATTGTCGCACATCACATCTACCAGTTCTTTACTGGCGACCTGGTCACCGGCGTTCCAGGTTTGGAGGGCAAACCAGGAAGCGCTGTCGAAAAGTCCGGTGGCTCCTTCGGCCTTCCATTTGTCGTAATCTGCCTTCACCGCCGCGATGGCAGCTGCATGAGATTCATTGGCCGGTTCCGCCGAAATGGCTTTTTCCACCATTGTCTTCACTGCCTCGCTCATTTCCACCAACGACTGCTTCGACGGGTCTGGGGTGTTGTAAATGCCGCCGAAGACCACCAGGTTACCACCCAGGTAAGGGGCTTTCTCCACCAAGATCACCGTGGCACCTTCTTCAGCCGCCGTGGCTGCTGCTACCAGGCCTGCACCGCCGCCGCCAACAACAATGACATCGGCTGTATTTTCAATGGATTCAGGGGTGAAGTCCGGTCTTTCAGCCTGCCGGTTAACCATTTCTTCTGAGGCACCTGCTTTCAGCAAGGCGTCTTTTGTCGCATTCAGAATCCCGTGGGAACTGGAGGTGGCACCTGACACCACGTCCACTGCCAGCGTCTGATAGGTGAGTATTTCACTGATCATGCCATCCCGGGCGGCGTCGAAAAGAATGGGAGAGTCGCCGCTTTCCACCACCTCGATACCAGTGATGGCATCTTCTGATACGGTGACATCCAGCACAATAGTGGACATATACCCATACGCCTCCCCGGCATAGGTACCCGGTGTGAAGGTCATGTCTGCTGACTCGACTCCATCGCCACCATTTAACGCACTTCTAACAGCTGTCAAAATGGCATTGCTGGTGACAGTGGCACCAGCGATCACGTCAACTTCAGTTGAATTGGCAGCGACAATTGCTGCCGGCAGTTCTTCAAGGGCCTTTGTGCCAATTCCCTCAGTTTCATCAGGCCCTTCGGCCGTCACTTCTTTGATAACGTTTTCTTCCATGGTTACTGTGACTGTCACATCGCCACCGTAGCCTTTGGCGGTGCCCACATAGGTTTCCGGCTCAGCCGAACCAGCATTCTCACTGCTGCAACCCAGAAGCCCTGCCATCAAACAGACTATCAACAATCCCATCATCAGTTTTCGTTTCATTGAAATCCTCCTTTGTCATTTTGCATAATCAGTTCGGCGAACTGAATATGTTAATCATAGATCATTGTTTTATTTTTGTCAAATTCATTTTTATCCACGCCCTCTTTCTAACGAGTCATTCAGAAACATCGATCTCTCTCAGCGGTTTTTCCCGACGTTTACGGGTCATTATTCTTCACTCGCGGTAACTACATAGTGTATAATGGATGTGGATTTATCTCACTTCAGCCTCTAAATGTTTGATTCCGGAGAAGGAGCCTCATCGTGAACAAAAAGAAAATGACTCAACGAAAGCAACAAGCCATGCAAACCAAAGAAACTCTTTTAAACACAGCCCTGGATCTGATTGCTGAACAGGGATATGATCAGGTGAGCATTCAGGACCTCTGCCAGGCCGTTGGCGTTTCCACCGGTGCTTTTTACCATCATTTCACCGGTAAGGAAGACATCATCGTTGAATCTTACCGCCGATATGATGAACACTTTGAAGCTCATGCAAGTGCGCAGTTGGAATCGCTGCCTCCTTTGGATAAGATTATTGAAGCCATCAAGTATCAGGTCAAGTATGCAGAAGACATGGGTGTTGAAACCATGCAGCAGTTTTATCGCAGCCAGCTGCAGGCAGGCCGTGCTTTTTTTATTTCCACCACCCGTAAGTTCCCTTTAATTTTGACCCAAATGATTACTGATGCCCAGCAGGCGGGGGTTTTGTCAGACACTTTGACAGCAACTCAAATCACCCGCCATCTCCTTCGATTTTCCCGGGGAATGATTTATGACTGGTGTGCGTATAATGGCAGTTATGACATCGTTGAAGAAACCTCCCAGTCACTGTCACTTTTTTTAACTGCATTTCTGATAAAGCATCCTAAAGCGCCGCATAAAAACACCCTTAAGAACCACTCGCCGAGGAGTTCTTAAGGGCATTGGAAATAGCCTGCTAAAAAAAGCCGTGAATAAAGCGCTTGAAATGAATGCGAACTAAAATGTGATGCAAATCACAGCACCCGGTGAAGCGCCATGGTAGACTAAGGTCAAATCAGGCATTTGACGACTGTCAAAATGAATGGAGGATGAACATGGATTTAATCAAAAACATTGAAAAAGCGAAAGCCATTAACTTTGATGAAATGGTCAGCTGCAAACCCGGCCAAATTGAAAGCAAGACGCTGGCTCAGGAAAAAGGAGTAGGCATTACCCTGCTGGCTTTCGGTAAAGGGGAGGGCGTTGGCCCCCATACAGCCAACGGCGATGCTCTTCTTTATATTCATGAAGGCGTGGCCCGTGTTACCATTGGCGAAGAAACGCAGGAAGCCGTTAAAGGCCAGCTGGTGCTCATGCCTGCCGGGATTTCTCACCAGGTCACTGCAAAAGAAGATATGAAAATGCTGTTGATGGTGGTCAGGAAGGAGAAATAACCATGAAGGTGATGAAGAACATTGAACCTCTGGTCGCCATTTCCATTGGTGAAATGGTTGAAAACAGCGCCCACACCATTGCCAGCAAGGCCATTTGTGCCACTGAAACCACTGATGTTCGTTTTTTCTCTTACGCAAAGGGTGAAAGCATCAGCAAAGAATATCAGGAAGAAGACAGCCTGATTTATGTCTATGAAGGCAAGCTGAAGATTCGCTTCCACCAGTCTGATGAACAGGTTGTCAGCAAGGGTGAGATGATGGTGCTGCCCAGCAATGTGCCTTATGGCATTGAAGTGCTGGAAGACTCCAAGAGTCTGAACATATTGGTGAAATAAAAGGGAAGGCGCATCGCCTTCCCTTTTATCATGTTATCATGATTTAAATAAGCGCATCTCAATGGTGTTTTTTCGGAATCCATGGTTCTCATAAAACCGAATCGCTTTTTCATTTTCATTAGAGACCACCAGGCTGATTTCTGTACAACCTTTCGTTTCAAACCACTCCAAGTGGCGTCGCATCAGTTCTTTTCCAATGTCATTTCCCCGGAAATCCTCCAGCACATGAAGGGTCTGCATCTGGCCTTCATGGTTGTCAATGGTGGATAGACAGTACCCAATGACGCTCTTCTCCTCTTCCTCTTCCGCAATGGTGATTTTGATTCGATTCTCACCAAAACCGGAAAACGGCTTCATTCGTTCTTCGAAAACAAGAGACGTGTAATAATGGCCGAAAAAACGTGACATCTCCTCATGAAATTGACGGTTTCTTTCCCATACATCTTTCATCACATGAACTTCCTCAAACGATATGTCTCTGTAAGAAACCTTCATCTTAAAACCCCCATGTGTTTTGATCGTCAATCAGTCAGGCTTCGAGCGATCATTACGATAGATGGACATTGTAAATATCACTGCTGATCTCACGTTCAGAATGGCCCATCACCCTTGGTGTAAACAATTTATCAATCAATCTGCTAACTACATTCATGATCAACAGTGCGATTCCAAATCCTCCTGGGAGATTAAAGAGGATTCGAATGGCTATCGTTAAAACCCCTACCATAAAAGCATAAAATATTTTTGCTTTAAGTGTCAATGGGCCTGAGCTATAATCTGTCACCATATAAACAGCTCCTAAAAACAATGCTCCGCTTAACAGGTGATACGCAGTGTATTCAAGATTCATACCACTGTATAAAAAAGCTGTCACTCCGGCCCCTGCGATTGTCGCAAGCGGGACGCGCATATCAATGATTTTGTTAAAGACAAGAAAGACACAGCCAAAGAGGATAAAGAGTTTGGACACTTCACCAATGCCCCCGCCCATGGATCCCAGAAATAAATCGGAAAGCGGCGGCAGTTCCACCGGAATTGTTCGGGTAAAATGCCCGATATATTCTATAGGTGTTGCTGTTGCAACAGCATCAGGACCCGGCATTACCCACTGAGTAATATGAGGTTCAAAGAAGAGTTTTAATGCGATTCTGGCTGCTACAGCTGGATTAATTGGATTTTTTCCCAGCCCCCCAGGCAGCTGTTTAACAATGATAATCGCAAAAAAAGTACCAAGAATCAGGCTCCACAGGGGAGCCGTCACAGGCAGCGCAAGCGCCAGAAGCAAGCCTGTCACGACAGCACTGTAGTCAGAAACAGTGATTTCTTTTCCCCGCACTTTTTGGTAGAGTGCTTCGAAAAGAACTGCTGAGATCATCCCTGCAAGTGCCATCAAGAGAGCTCTAAAACCAAAGAGATAGACAGCGGCAATCGTTGGAAGCAGACATGCAATGACAACCTTTTTCATTATTTCCCGATCTGTATGAGAATGCCTGATATGCGGAGCAGGACCCATAAATATTTCGCGGCTCATTTGTTTTCATCCCTTTCCTTTATTTCTTTCAGCTGTTTAACAGCTTTAGAAATGTCTTCAAGTAATGGGATTTTTGATGGACAGATATACGTACAACATCCACATCTGACACAGGTTTCGGTTTTAAGCACTTCACACAGGTCCCATCGGCTTTCCCTGTAAGCATTACTGATAAGAATAGGCTGCAGGTACACGGGGCAGGCATCGATGCATTTTGCGCATCTGATGCAAGGTCTCTCGTTTTTTCTCACTTCAGCGTCGTAAGGCAGAAAAAGAAGTGTTGTTGTATCTTTTTCAATGGGAATTGTCGTGTCAGAAAAAGGCTGACCCATCATCGGCCCTCCACTGATCATTTTATCTGTTTCATGGGCAAAACCGCCGCAGAATTCAATCAGATCCTGCACCGGTGTGCCAATTCTCGTCAAGATATTTTGAGGGTTTTTAAGGGTGGGGCCTGTGACTGTTACCACTCTCTCAGTTAAGGGGATGCCCATGAAAACAGCATCATGGATTGCTTTAATCGTACTGACATTGGATGAGATTAACCCCACATTACTGGCATTGTCTTCTTCCGGCACTTCTAAGTCCAATATGGTTTTAAGCAACAACCCCTGTTCCCCCTGGGGATATCGACTTGGCACCTCATGAATTTCAATATGTTTCATATTGTGACTGGATATGCTGTCTTTATATAATCTGATCACATCCGATTTATTGTCTTCAATGGCAATAATGGTTTTTTTAACATCAAATAAGTGATGCATGAAGCTGACAGTACGTAATATTTCCTGTGAGTTTTCAAGCATGACCCTGTGATCTGTCGTTGAATATGGCTCACACTCAGCCCCATTTATCAGAATATATCTGTGTCCATTTTCTGGTGGATCAAGTTTCACATGGGTGGGAAAGCCTGCCCCTCCCTTGCCCGTAATGCCTGCTTCTGAAATTCTTTCAAGAAATTCATCAATGCTGATTGACTCATCCAGCAGGCTCAATCGTTCTTCTTCATACATGAAATCATTTTTAATAATAATACAGGTCGCTTTCCCCTTAAAGCTCTCCCTTTCTTCCACTGCTATCACCTGCCCGGACACTGAGCTGTGAATATTAGCAGATATCGTTTTTGTCGCATTTCCTATCAATGTTCCGATTTTGACATGATTCCCCTCATCCACAATGATTTCAGCAGGTGCTCCGATGTGCATTGTCATGGGAAACACCAGCTCTTCTGAACCGGGCCCTTTAACAGTTTTTTTATTGTTTGTCAATCCCTTATGATCTGGCACATCAATTCCCTGTCTTGCCTGAAACAGCTTCTTCATTGGATCCCCTCAATTCATTCATAAAAGTTCACAGTTTGCCAGACAATCAACTAACCTTTTCAACCACAGTACTTCTCCCCACTAATGATGTCGTCGTTTTTTAACATCAGTTCTGTTGAAGTCTGAATCATTTATACATACCTCCTATTCGATCACCCTAAACATCGCGACAACGCCACCTCGCGGTGGCACCCTAACCTTAAGCTATGTGCTTGGCACTGTCGACCCCCACTCGGGACTTTCACCCGTTAGACTGCGCCCATGCCAGGCGCACCCCAAAAGAACCCGCCAGTAACATAAACTGGCGGGTTCTTCACTTGCTGGCTTCTGATTTTTAGATTGATGTACGCCTCAAATAGCTTTGAAATGAGGGATAAACATGAAGATGGCACGCTTCTTTTTACTGTTCCCGCATCATCACCTGATCCACCAGGCTGAAATCATTCTGGCGGTGGCGCTGCACCTGGTGATTGGAGGTGGTGAGCAGGGTGTCGCCCACGTAAAGGATGCGGTCCACATTCTTCTCATCATCATACCAGAACTGGCCGGCTTTTTGGTAATCTTCCCGACTCAGATGGGTGATGGCGGCTTTCAGGGTAAAGCCCTTGTTAAGATCAAGGCCGTACACGTGGGCTCCCTGGAAGGTGAACTGCCCCCACTGCCAAGGGTTGTTTGGGTCAGTCCCAGCAGGCTTCTCCATCACGGTTATGGGGAAGGCAATGAGGTTACGCTCTTTCGAAAAGAGCAGCGCCTTGTGATCGTAAAGCAGGGGGGAATCGGAACCAGTGTCGCCGATTTCCAGCTTGAATTTTTCCACAGGGCGGGTGACGTCACTCACATCGAAGACGGCCATCTTGAAACCGCCGGGAATGGCATTGCCTTTCACATCATAGACTTCTTTGCCGAAGCCAATGATATGGTTGGCATCGTAGGGATGCAGGTAGTCACTGTAACCGGGAATTTTTAAATATCCCAGTATTTCCGGTTTTGCCGGATCTTTCAGATCAATGACATAGAAGGGGTCTATCTCCCGGAAGGTGACCATGTAGGCCCGTTCTCCCATGAACCGGACGGAATAGATCCGTTCGGTGGGGGCAATGTCTTCAATGGCCCCTTTTCGGTTCAGGTTCACATCCAGCACATACAGGTGGTTTTTAGAGGTGCCTTCGTCGGTGCGCCAGGTGTTGCCGGTGGTGGTGGCAATGCGGAAGTGGCCCTGGTGTTCATCCATGGAAAACTGATTGAGAATGCGGCCGGGCACATGCCCTGTGGCCGCGTGGGAAATGCGCCCCTGGTTCAGGGCAAAACGGTACACATCAGTACGGGTGTTGTCTTCCCAACCCATACGGGGCATGGGCCAGATGTTTTCCGCCGGTGCTTCCCATTTTTCCATGGCCACATAGAGGTTTTCCCGGGAGGCGTAGATATTTTGGCCCCGGCCCAGAAAGACTTCCACTTCTGCCGGTTCGGTGAGGCGGTCCAAAGAAAGTCCCATCAGGGTGATGTAGTTGGGTTCTACGGCTCCGGGGAAGTAACCGATTTCATCAAAGCTGACAGTCTGCAGGGCACCTTTTTCCAGGGCACTGTCCCGGTACACCGGTTTCAGCAAATCTTCTGCCTGTCCGGGCCGTTCCTGCATGATCCAGTAATAATCAAAATGACGGTTGGTTACCAGGTACAGGGCTTCGTCCACTTTTCGGGAAGAAAGGAGACTTCCTTCCACCACGATTTCCCGCAGCAGGGAAACTTTGGCGGGTTGACTTACATCGTACACCTTCAAGGTGGTAGTTTGGGGCATCCACCAGTCTGGCGGATAGATCATGGAACGTCCGGTGTCTGGCAGCAACTCTTCTGCGGGCGCTGTGTCCACTTCAACGCTGGTTCGGCTTGAACTGCTACTACTGCCGGATTCCTGGGGAGTCACAGAATCATAGAGAATGGGATTCTGGGGACGAATCACCCAGCTGCTGCCGATGACCACCAGCTTGTTGTTGTCCAGATACAGTTCCTGGGGCTGAAAGTGTTCATCCAGCGGAATTCGGCCTGCTGTTTCCATGGGGTGGTCGGGATCAACCCGAAGAATGGCGATGTGATCCTGGTTGATGCGGTACAGGTACTCACCGTCAGTTTTCACCAGGTCTCCTTCATCCACCCCAGCCACCTGGATATTGGTGGTGGAAAAATCGGCTGCGCCACCGCTGCGGGAAGCATCCTGAGAGGCTGCCGGCGCTTCGGCAGGTGCCGCTCCTGTATCCATTGATTCTTCCATGTTGACCATCATTTCCCGTTTCCCATAGACCTGCATGGATTTGTTAAACTCATCCAACAGTTTCTTCAGAGTGACAAAATCACCCAGGGTTTCAATGCCGGGGGTTTCTTCGCCCCCTGTGGGTGTATTGCCCGGATTGTTCGGGGTGTCGGGGTTGCCTTGTTGGTTTTCCATGGCCCGGCTCATGTTCAGGGGTACCAGCAGCAGAAGCACCAGTGCCAGAGCCAGTGCCAATCCCATGTGTGTGCGTAAATGTTTCATGCGTCACCCTCCTCTTCTTCTTTTGTTGCTCTTCTCCATTTTTTCCTCTTGAGAACGATCTGAATCATTTTCCCCGTTTTTTATGGTTCCCTTTGTCCTCTTTAATTTCCTGGTCTATTTCAGCTGATGCTTCTATAGACGCCGTATTGCCAGAAGGGTTGCATTTTTTCCAAAAACAGAAAAAACAGCCCCTTTAGGCAGAGACTGCTCCGATTGTAGATGTCAATAAGGTATGGTCAAAAAATCAAGGCATCTGGCAAGGAACAGCTCATCAGCAGCTGTTCCAACTTGAAAGTAAATTGCCCCACGTTTTAGTGGCAACTTCTGCACATCATGTCCGACTCATCTTCTGCAACTTGCGCCATAGAGTGGTTCGGCCGATGCCCAACGCTTCCGCTGCTTTCGTTTTGCTTCCTCCCGCCTGTTCAAGAGCCTGAAGAATTGCCTGTTCTTCAGCCTGTTTCAAATCCACTTGATGCGGCGGCTTCTCCCTCAAAGGCTTTATGATCTCTGCCCATTGCAATTCTTTTTCTTCAATCTCATTGTCGCCAATCTCCACCATGGCCTGCTTCACTTGCTCTGCTGCAATAAGCCGGTCAGCATAAAGCACGCAGGCCCGTTCTACTGTGTTTTTTAGTTCGCGGATGTTGCCGGACCAATCGTGCCTCTGAAACACTTTGAAAGCTTCGGGATGGAAGGATGCGCTGAACCCGTGATGCTTGCGACTGATTTCTGCCAGAAAACTGGAGGCCAGCTGAGGAATGTCTTCTTTTCGACTGCGTAACGGTGGAATGTCGAGCCGGAGCACGTTCAACCGGTGAAAAAGATCTTCTCGAAAGAGCCCTTTTTCAACCAGTTTGCGCAGGTTTTGATTGGTAGCCGCAATGACCCGTACATTCACTGGGATCACTCGGTTGCCGCCAATTCGGGTAACTTCATGTTGCTCAAGAACTCGCAGGAGTTCCGATTGCACCCGGGGAGTCATTTCCGGTATTTCATCCAGAAAGATAGTCCCCTGATGGGCGATCTCGAAAAGACCCTGTTTGCCGCCCTTTGAGGCCCCTGTAAAAGCACCTTCTTCATAACCAAACAGTTCGCTTTCCAGCAAAGATTCTGGAAGTACCGCGCAGTTAACGGCTACGAAAGGTTTGTCGTGGCGCTTACTGGCGTTGTGAATGGCATGGGCAAAGATTTCTTTTCCCGTACCGGTTTCGCCAATCATCAGGATAGTGGAGTTAACAACGGCATATTTTTTTGCCTGGGCCAGACATGTTTGGATGGCTTCGCTATTACCCAGTACATTGGAAAAAGAGTAACGAGCAAAATGACCACGGGTGGACAGCTGTTGACGGGCCTTCTGCTCCAAGTATTGGAGTTGGGACACTTCCTGAAAAGTGGCCACCGCCCCTTCCAGCTTCCCGTTGACAAAAATGGGGATCCGGTTGGTAATGATGGTGGTGTTATTCACTTCCTGAAATCCTTCCATCCAGGGTTCCCCACTCTGAAGCACCCGAGGAAATCCGGTGTTTTGAATCACCCGAGCTGCCGGCTGCCCAATAACTTGCTCTTTCTGCAAACCCAGTATTCGCCCGGCCACAGGGTTAAAAAAAGTAATATTTCCGTTGGCGTCCACTGCCACAATTCCTTCATGAGCATAGTCCAGAATGGTTTTAAACTGCTCTGCTTTGGCGGCTTCGGCATACTTGACCCGCATAATCCTCACGGCCATTTTCAGCGCCAGAGAAATGGCCTCCTTGCCTGGTTCCAATGGAACAGGCGTCATGCCTATCCGGGAGGCAATTTGGCATTCGACGGTTTTACCAATCATCACAGTGACGCCCGCTTCATGCAGTTGCTGGAGACTCCGCTCAGCTTCCTGGTACTGAATGAGATTTTTGAAAACTACCGAAATACCAGTATGAGCTTCTGCTTCTCGGATGATCCATTCGTTGGTTTTCTTTTCACACAGGCCAATAACGCCGGAATAAATGCGGGAGGCTTCCAGCACCCGGGAGACATCCAGTACGGTGAGAGGAATTTCTGCAATTTCCAAAGATCGATCCACCTGCTTGATGGTTTCCGCCAGCAAACCTCGGGTAACCACGATTTCGACACCCTGATCCCGAAGATTCTCCACCATTTCTGCAACCCGGTGTAAATCATCCACCTTAATGATGGTGACAGTTTTATAAGGCTTGGAAACTTCTTCCATGGTGGCGGCCATCTGGGTGGTAGCGGCAATGCAAGCAATTCGGATCATGTCTATTCCTCCAAACGTGCTTTGATACTTTATTGTACCGCATTACGATAGACGGAACAATCAACACCGCCCAGAACAGGCAAAAATGCACAGCAGGTGCCGAAGAGCACCTGCTGGCTGTCATCGCTGGCTTAATTGAATTCCTTGAACATTTTCTGGAAGTCTTCTTCCGGCTCAATGATGTGATACACATGATCATCTGTCGGAAAGGCTCCGGATCTCACTTCTTCAATGTACTCGCCAAAGGCTTTGGTGGCAATTTCAGCCACATTGGCATACTTTTTGACAAATTTTGGTGTAAACGCCTGGAACTGACCCAACAAATCGGCGGAAATCAACAGCTGGCCGTCGCAGGGACCTGCACCGATGGAGTAAACGGGAATGGTGAGTAGGTCGGCGATAAAACCGGTAACTTCCGGCGGAACTGCTTCCACCAAAATGGCGTAGGCACCGGCTTCCTGCACGGCCAAGGCATCCTTGATGACGGCTCGGGCATTGTTCACATCCCGGCCCTGGGCCTTGTGACCGCCCAGCTGACCGGAGCTCTGTGGCGTCAGGCCGATGTGCCCCATAACCGCAATACCGGCTTCGGTAATGGCCTTGATCCGGCTGGCAATTCTGATGCCGCCTTCCAGCTTGATGCAATCGGTGTCTGCTTCTTTCAGGAACCGGCCGGCGTTTTCCACCGCCTGCTGGTCGGAGCTTTGGTAGGACATGAAGGGCATATCTCCAATGATCCAGGTCTTGGGGGCTCCCCGGCGAACTGCCTGGCAGTGGGAGATGCAATCTTCCATAGTCACCGGAATGGTGCTCTGATATCCCAGTACGCACATGCCCAGGGAGTCACCCACCAGCAGCATGTCCATGCCGGCAGCTTCCGCGAAGGAGGCTGTTGGGAAATCGTAAGCAGTGATCCAGGCCACCTGCTGTTTTTCCTGTTTCATGCGATAAAAATCCAGTATGCTTTTTTTCTTTGCCACGTTTACACGCTCCTCTTGTTTGTATTATCCACCTGCCACCATGTTGGAGAATGACAGGGTATTGCCATCCTGCACCGGGGTAGACAGGGCGTCCACTTTTACCCAGTATTTGCTGTTGAGCAGCACTTGCACCATCAGCGCTTTCCGATTGTCTTCACCGAACTGGCGGTCCATTTCTGCCAGCACATCGCCAAAAGTACTGCCCTCCACTTCCAGCATAAAACGGTTGCCTCCCAATGCTGCTTCCACATCTGGAAATCCCCTGACTTTAATAGTTACTTTCATTAAACGACCTCCTCGTGATCAGATCAGTGATCAAACCAACTCTTGCAGATCCATTTCGTTGATTTTTTCCTGCAGTGGCATCCCTGTTTCATCCCAGCCCCGGTGACGATAGTAATCCAAAACCGCATCTTCAATGCCCACCGGAGCCACACCGGCATAGGGCCCTTCTGCCTTCGCTTGCATCAACCGTTCGGGAAATTTGGTTTCATCGGCGACGGTGATACCGTAACGCAGGTTGAGGAGTTTCTGAACTGTGAAGATTCGTTCCCCTGCTTTTTCGAAGGTTTCAAAATTCCAGTCAAGACCGGTCACTGCATTGAAAGTGTTCAACATATCTGTAAGGGTGTAGCCGGAGAAAACCATAAATTTGCAATGTACCAGAGAGTCCACCAGATTGGAATAGTTCTGGAAAGCGGCTGTGTAACGGGAAGCATGCTCCCAGGAGTGCCGTTCTTTTTCAAAGTCAATATCATCGCTGATGCCGAATTCCGGCAGCAGAATGTGGGCCACAAACATATGCTGAGGGTTGCCTTTTTCATGGTTGGGTCCACAGGAGGCTCCTGTGAGGTAGTTGAGGCCGGCCACGAAAGAAGCCCTGGGATCATGGGCCGGCACTTCCATGTTTTTGATTTCCACCGCCCAGGCTTCCGAACCTTTGCCATAGTATTTTGCTGCCGTTCGCACACCTTCTCCCAGAAGGTATCCCAGCCCTACTTCCCGGTTGGCCACTTTCTTTGTCAGTTCCACCATGGCTTCGGCATTGCCCCATTCCAGCACCAGACCGCCGGTGTTTTCCCTGGTGAGCACACCCTTTTCATAACTTTCAAAGGCCCAGGCCAGGCAGGCCCCCAGGGAAATGGTGTCGATGCCATAGGTATTGGCAATATGGCCGCCGTAGGCAACTGCCTTCATATCATCCACCATCAGGTTCAGACCCATCATGGCAAAAGACTCATATTCGGGACCTTCACCCACGAACCCGTATTTATCATCGATCACCTCTGCGTGGTTTTTACAGCCCAGTGTGCAAAATTTACAGGGTTTCGGCTTGGCGTTCAGTTGGATGCCGTAATTGGGAGCGCCCAAGTTTTCGATTCCGGAATCAAATTCTCCCAGCTGCCAGTTTTTCAGCGGCATATTGCCGTAGCCTTTAAAGAGGCCGGTGGCAATGGAGGTACCGTGAGCCCGGATATTGAAATTAGCAGGTTTGGCTTTGTCGGTGTTGTAAATCTTCATGTTGATTTCCTTGTTCAGCTCATCCAGCTTTTCCGGATTGGCCACAGGACATTTTTGGGAACCTCTTACCACTACCGCCTTCAGATTTTTGGAACCCATGACGCCTCCCATGCCGCCCCGGCCGGCAAAGGAACATTTGCCCGTGACGACCGCTGCATATTTCAGCTGCTTTTCACCGGCAGGGCCGATACAGGCAATCTCAAAATCTTTTCCAAACTGTTCCTTCAGCAAGTCGTCGGTTTCATAGGAATCCTTGCCCCAGATCTCTGTTGCCGGTTCCATCCGGATGGCATCATCGTCAATGACGATCATAACAGGCTGCACGGCTTTTCCCTGAACCACCAGGGCATCCACACCGGCGTTTTTCAGCTCATAACCCCATGAGTTGGTAATGCAGGAGGTGGCATTGGCTTCCAGAGAAGGGGATTTTGACACAATGCTCCACTTGGCGGCCCCGGTCTGCCGAATGCCGTTGAAGGGGCCGGTGGCAAAAATAATCCGGTTTTCTGGATCTGCCGACATAACACCCTTCGGCACTTCCTTGTACAGGATGTAAGCTCCCAGGCCTGCTCCGCCGATGAACTGCTCCAGCACTTTTTCCTCCAGCGTTTCAATGGTGCAGTTTCCCGATGTCAGATCAACACGTGCAATTTTATTCCATACACCTTTCATCTTTCAGCACTCCTTTTTCATTGGTCTGTAGCCGGATGATACCTGGCAGTGATTGTTTATTCTGACAATTCAAACTGGATTCCACTCCGGTTGTTTTCCGCTGCAAAGGCAATTCGTTTGCCTCGCAGTCCGGTGGCGGGAGTCTGGGATAAGAATGTGATCTTCCTCTCTTTCATCACCTCCATGTCAGTATCCAATTGTGAAGAAGTAAATCCAATGTGGTGCAATCCCGGACCGTACTGAGCGACATAACGAGCCAGCATTCCTTCCGAATTGCTTTCTTCCAATATTTCGAAGGTTACACCGCCAATGGTCATGACGGCTACTTTGATGCGGCGCTCCGGGTGGTTTGCGATTTCGGGAACGGGAACTCCAAAGCTTTCTGCCAGTTGTGTCACAAAGTCATCAATGTTGTCAACCGCCACGCCAATGTGGCTTAATCCGGTCAGCATACAACCGCTTCCTTTCTGTTGGATTCATCTTTATGCCTGTTGAAGTTATTTCATTGAATCTGAGCAGCTTTGTCAATGGCTGGAATCTTCAATGGGTCGAAACAGCAGGACCAGGGCCATGGCCACAAAAACCATCACTTCTGCCGCCTGGGAATAGATTCTTCCGGTAATGGAGATCAGGAGCCCCAGGGCAAAGGCGGCAATGAAGGTGCCTTTCATATTGCCCATGCCGCCAACGATGACCACGGCAAAGGCCATCAGCAGGATATAAAAACCCATATAGGGATGGGCCGCACTGATGGGAGCATAGAGAATGCCTCCCAAAGCCGCCAGCCCACTGCCAATCATAAAGATGATGGAAAAATACTTTTCCACCCTCAGTCCCAGACAGCGCACACCTTCCTGGTCGTCCAGTGCAGCCGTGACCACTTTCCCCACCATACTCTTCTTAAAGAACAGGGTCAGTCCCAGAAAAACCAGTACTGCCGCCGCTACAATCAATGTCCGGTAAATGGGCAGGGAAGCGCCCAAAAAGCTGAAGGATCCGCGAATGGGCGCGCTGAGGGGATAAGGAACGGCTCCATACACGATTTTAATGGCATCGGTTCCGATGAGCAGGACGGCGTAAGTGGCAATGATGGCGTAGTCAATGGACTGGCCGTAGAGACGTCTGACTACCAGCCGTTCGATGAGGTAACTGACGGGAATCACCAGGGCCACTGACAGGATCACGGCCGGCAGAAAGCTGCCCAGGCGCGGCAAGAGACTGATATAAAAGTAAACTCCCAGGGCATACACCAACCCATGGGCGAAATTGATGACCTTCATGGTGCCGAAGGTAAGGGACAAGCCGATGGAGATCAAATAGAGAATGGCCCCGATGGTGAGTCCGAATAAAATGGTATCCATCATTTTGTGCCACCTCCCATGCGCTCTTTCAACAGTTTCCCGAACAGTGTTTTAACAGATCCGACAATGCCTGTTCGAAAGCGGAATGTCATGATTAACAGGGCGATTCCCAGGACCAGCTCCCAGGTGGAGACATAGATGGCGATATATTCACTGAGGAATTTAAAAACCAGTCCACCGATAATGGCCCCATACAGATTCCCTGCACCACCTATCAAAATGGCAAAAATGGGATTGACATTGTAAAAGGGGTTGATAAACCCGGGACTGATGAAGCCATAGTTGATGGTGGTCAGGGTACCGGCAAAGCCGGCGATGGCTCCCGAAATGACGAAGGTGATTATTTTGTAGCGGTAAGTGTTGTATCCCAGAAATTTCACCCGGTTTTCATTTTCATGAATGGACCTGATCATAATCCCAAAGGATGACTGGGTCAGGCGCTTCAAAAAATAAAACACCGCCAGCAACGATCCCAGTACCACGTAGAACAGGATGCGTTCATTGCCAAGGTGAATGGATCCCAGCGGATCAGGAAACACCGCCATGCCGTCATCGCCACGGGTGATGGCGGACAGTCCAGACACCACCATGAAAAATCCGATCTGGTTAAAGCCCATGTTGATGAGGGCAAAGGCCGCTCCATGGGTTTTCATCACCAATGCTCCCAGGAAAATGGCCAGCAGTGCGGCAAACAGAATACCGGCAAGAATTCCAAGGATGGGGTTGCCGGAAACCCGGTTCATGAAGATGGCAGATGCGTAGGTACCGGAACCAAAATAGAGCATGTGTCCAAAAGATAGGTGCCCCATGTATCCGTACAGCAAATCGAAGGACAGGACAAAAATGATAAAGACCATAAAATCAGTGATCCGGTACATGCGAAAGAACCGGGCGGCAATGATCATGATGATGCTGATAACCGCCAGCTCAACCAAGGTTCGCGCGTATCCTTTGTCCAGTGACAAACGAGCAAATGTCGCATTCTCTTTTGAGGTGATCAGGACTTCATTTTCGTTGACCATCGGTTAACCTCTCCCTCCGTCCCGTTTTGCAGGGCTATAGGTATTGACCCATGGCTGCAAAATTGGATATTTCGGCCGGGTCAGTGATTTCATTAACAATGTATCCTTCCTTCATGACATAGACACGGTCAGCCAGACGGCTTACCACGGCCAGGTTCTGTTCCACAATCAGTCCGGATACGGTTCCTTTCAGTTCCCGAAGCATTTCCAGAATGTCATCGATGACGATGGAGGCGAGTCCCTCTGTCGGTTCATCAATGAGTACCACTTCAGGACTGCCGGCCAAGGCCCGGGCAATAAGCAGGATTTCCCGCTGTCCGCCGCTGAGGCCTCCGGCTTTTCGCTGCATCATTTTTTCAAACATGGGGTACAAATTGACTGCCTGCTCCAATACTGTGTCAATGGCTTTTCCTGAGGCATAGGCCGCCATTTCCAGGTTTTCCCGGACGGTCAGGGACTGAAACACCCGCTTGTCCTGAGCCACATACTGAATTCCCTTTTGAGCAATGGCTTCAGCACCCAATCCCTGGATGGGCTGTTCCTGGTAATGAATCGTGCCCTGACCAGGTGACAGCAGGCCGCAAATCGTTTTGAGCAATGTGGTTTTTCCCGCTCCGTTCCGACCAACCACAAAGACCATCTCACCTTTTCGCACTTCCATCGATACCTGGTGAAGCACCTGGGCATGCCCATAAGAAACGTCCACTTTGTCAATGGCTAGCATCGGACATCCCCCTTTCCCCAGTAGCATTCCAGCACAACGGGATCGTCAATCACTTTACGGGGATCTCCCTCCATGATCATTGATCCCTCCTTCATCACATATAAGTGTTCCACCAGTTCAATGATTTTGGAGATTTTGTGTTCAATAATCACAATGGGCAAATGCTGCTTCAGCTCATGAAGCAACTGGAGGACAAATTCAATTTCGATGTCACTGAGACCCGCAAATGGTTCGTCCAGCAGTAAGGCTTTTGGATTCATCGACAGGGCGATGCCAATTTCCAGCAGCCGTTTATCCCCGTAGGAAAGCTCGGCTGTCTTCTCGTTCACTTTATCAGATAAACCCACTTTTTCCAGTGATTCCATACATTGCTGCCGAATTTGACTGTCACCGGCATACTTAAAATAGAACCAGGGCACTTTCTGATCCTGATGATGCACCTTTGCAGTGGAGAGCACCATGTTCTCCCAGACCGACAGGGTTGAGAATACTGACACCAACTGAAAAGTGCGGCTGATTCCCAGAGACACCCGGTGCTGCGGAGAGGTATTGGTGATATTCTGTCCCATGAAGTCAATGCTGCCGTAGGTGGGCGGAAAGAATCCTGTCAGCAGATTAAACAGCGTTGTTTTACCGGATCCGTTGGGTCCGATCACACCATTTACCCGGTCAGCTTCCATAACTATGTCAACCTTGTTCACCGCAGTAAACTGACCGAATTTTTTTGTCATTCCCTGCGTCTTGAATAATGCTGCCATTGCGCAACCCTCTCTTCTATCACTTTGTAAAGGTGGATTCGACAGGGATCACCTGCCGAATCCGTTCTTTTCGTTTAGTAACCGAGTTCAGACAATGGCGGCAGAAATTCATCACCTTCGTAAGCATCCACCACTGTGGCGAAGTCCCACATCATGTCGTCCCGCTCGTCTGCACCCTTGCCAACCACTACATATGGCCAGTAACGATATTCCGGACGACCGTCCACCCGCCATTTGGCCGGTCCGTTCATGCTGTTGAAATCCGGGTTAGCCATCAGCGCCGCATAAACAGCATTTGATTCGATTGAATTGGCTAGTTCAATCCCCCGTGCCATTTCCATCACACCCATGTAAGCAGCCATGGCATAGGGATCCGGCGGATCATTGTCCACCTGCAGCCACGCTTCGGTAAATACGTTGGAAGCAGTGACAACTTCTGCATCTCTAAAGCCTTCCATGTTATGGTACCAGAGCATTTGGGTGGTCACGCCATCCAGGGCTTCCGGTGGCAGGCCGGTGGCAAAGACGTTGACCAGCCAGTTGAACCAGATGTCCATGTCCTGATTGAGTCCCAGTTCTTCTGTCTGTTTAAGAATGTTGATGGCATCGTTACCCCACTGGCCCATCATCAGCAGATCCGGTTGTTCGTTTCGGGCATTGATAAGGTAGGGGGTCATGTCTGCAGCGCCCACGGTTGAATACATGGTGACGACTTCAATTTCAGGATAATTGGCAAATACGGCCATGGCTCCTTTTTCCTGATCGTGTCCATATGCGTAGTCCGGAAGAAGCAGCACCACTTTGGCCGGCTTGATTTCATTCGCCACATAGGCGGCTGCGGACCTGCCGGAAGAAACGGTGCTTCCCACAATACACAGGGAGGTGGACGCCTTGGTGTCCTTATGGAAAAATTCTTCCGGAACACCGTTGGTGGCCATGAAAAAAATCGGATTCTGTCTCACTTGTTCGCTGAGGGCACTGGAGATGTGAGCAAAGGTGCCACCCACCAACAGGTCAACCTGTTCATCCTGAGTCAGTTCGCGAAAACGCCTCACGGATACGTCGACGGCTGTTTCATCATCCCTGACGACTGCTTCCAGCATGATCCGCTTATCTGCAGTCACAATGCCGCCGTTGCGGTTGATTTCATCAATGGCCAACTGGGCACCGGTGGCCTGAGCATTTCCCAGCGCAGACCCTCCGCCTGACATACTGTAGATGATACCCACTTTTGCCGTCACATCTTCAAGTTCTGTCGATCCTTCTTCCACAGGATTTGCTTCTGCAGGTGCCGGCTCAGGTGCCGGTGCCGGAGCTGGCTGTGAACAGGCTGTCAGGGAGATCACCATCATTACCGCCAGTACGAGAACCCACCACTTAACCGTCATTTTTTTCATTCCTCTTCCTCCATTCTCATCATGCTTATTGGCCGGTGAAACAGACTCAGCACCCGTCTAAATATCGTCCCGCATTTCACAAAGACCAGTGATACAGCTTTGCTTCTTCTTAACTCTGCTGTTTTTCACGTTGGCCAGAAACAGTTCTGTTGTGGTGAAAACCGTGGCTTTCACCAGGTGGCCCCCGCTGATCTCGCCTTCTTTGGTGGCTAAGGTCACATGCAGGTGAAGGACAGGATCGCCTTCTTTCATATTGCCGAACTCACCCACCAGCGGCACCACATTGCCCTCCAGGGTCAAGAGCTCAAAAGGACCTTGCTGGTCCACAAAATTCAGTTTGTCTTTCAGGACGGGAATTTCAATGGCTTCCTTGGGTGAAACAAAAGACACATCCACCAGGCTGCCTATGCCGGAGACAATCACCGCACGCTCAATCCCCCACTCCTTACAGACTTCTGAGACAGCCGTAAACAAATCATCCCCAGGCTGAAACCGCATAAAATACACTTCTGATAAATCCACCTGTTCCACAAATCGCGGATCCTGTTCCAATGCTTTTGCTTCCATTCAAAACGCCTCCTTATCCTCCAAAGGGTACCGGTAAAATCATCAACTCATCATCGCACTGTATAGAACGCTCACTCATTTCCTCCACGGGCAAAAACCGTCCGTTCAGGATCACCATGTATTCGGCCAAAAATCGGTTTTCAGAGGGATCATACACTTTTTCCCGAATGATTTCGTGTTCCACCGCCAGCTTTTCCAGCAATCCGACAGGCGTGATTGCTTCCGGTACCAGGCCCCGCCATAAAAATTTCTTTTCTGCCGTGGGATGGTGATATCCCTGTTCAACAGGCCCTTCCGGAATCATCATTTCAACTTTCACCGCCACCTCTCTCATTTTGCTTCCACTACCTTATTCAAACCGAAGGCTTTTAGCGTTTCTGGCAGCGGCCTTCCGGTATCGGGATCCCAGCCCATGGTTTCGTAGTAGGTTTTTTGCATCACATCCCATTTTTCCATGATGTTTTTGCCTTCTGCCGGTCCGTCCACCGGCGTGGACCCGTATCGAACAGAGGGTTTTTCATCTTCCGCTTTCAGGCCATGTTCCACATTAAACTGGCGCAGCAGGTGAACAATCCGCTTGCCTGTTCGGAAGGCATCTTCCAGTTCCCAGTTCCATCCGGTGACCGCATTCAGGGATTTCAACAGTTCTTTAGGCTGGGGAGAAATGATGCGGCAGGTTCCCAGACAGTCATCAATCTGACGAATACCATTGTATTTGGCCGTGAATGCTGCCACGCCCTCATGATCAAAAGGATCTTCCACACCTTCCATCTCCACAAACTGGGGCTGCACCCCGCCAAAGGTGGACTCGATGGTGCCTGTGTTGCTGATGCACGTATCGAAGAGTTCAAACCAGCGGGTAACGCCCCTGTGGTCATGGCCGCGGGGAGCTGCTCCCTTGCCGCCGTAGATGGCCCACTGGGCTGCCTCGCCGCCCACTTTTCGGGAAGCCCGCATGGTGCCTTCTGCCAAAAGGTTGGCAAAACTGCCTTCCCGCCGTGCAATCCGGTTCAACAGGGTTTTGACGGCTTCCACATTTCCCCAAGTCAGGTCCAACCCATTGGTATCTTCTATGGTAAAAACGCCTTTCTCATAGCACTCCATGGCCCATCCTATCACCCATGAGGCTTCATTACAGTCCATTCCCACCTTGTCCACTTCCGACCCCAGCATCACCACCGACCCCAGTTCGGTGTTGCCAATCTGTGGACCCCAGGCAGCCATCTGCTCGTATTCGGGTTCTTCGCCGACGAACCCCTGGTAGGGGCCTTCAGTGACGGTACACTCCTTTACATGGGCAACCGGACACATGTAACAGGGCGTGGATTTCAGCTTGTAGTGTGTCCGCAGGTACTTGCCGCCCATCTCTTCATGCTCCGGATAAATGCTGGTGGTGTAGTTGCGAACAGGGAGTGCCCCGATGGTGTGCATATTGGAGAAGTTTCCTCCGGTGCCCCATTCATAAACGCCTGCAAAGGTTTTCCCAAATTCAAACATTTCCTTGTTCACTTGCTTCAAAGCTTCGGGATCTTTTACCGGTACTTTCTGGCTGCCTTTGTAAACGACGACTGCTTTCAGCTTTTTCGAACCCATTACCGCCCCCATGCCATTGTGTGCCACCACATGCCCACGGTCTCCCACAATGGCTGCAAAACGCACCAGGTTTTCGCCGGCGGGCCCAATGCCGTAGACGCTGACTTCCTTTTCACCGGCGCTCAGCTTTTCCCGTATGGCATCTTCCAGCTCCACGGTGTCCATGCCCACCAGATCGGCGGCATCTTCCAACCGGGCTTCACCGTTCTGAACCACCAGGTACACCCATTTTTCTGAAGCCCCCTGAACAATGATTCCATCAATCCCGGCCAGTTTCATGTATGCACCCATAAACCCGTTGGCCTGAGAAGCACCCGCCAGCTCGGTCACTGCTCCCTTGGTTGTGATGTTAAAGGTTCCTGCGCCTACTGCCCCGCTGCCTGCCAAGGGGCCCGTTGTCATAATCAGCCGGTTTTCCGGGTCGCTCCAGCCCACCGATGGCTTCACCTCATCATACAGGTACTTGGCACCGAATCCCACACCGCCAAGCCATGTTTTCGCCATTTCTTCCGTCACCAACTCTTTCGACAAGATGCCGGTGGTCAAATCACAGCGCAGAATCTGTTCTGCATAACCATACAAACTCATTGCATCTCCTCCTTTGCTCCATTTCCTTCATTACTGGTCGTCCACCATTCGCCTGAGAATTTTTTCCGCCCGGTCCGGATTAAAAATGCCGCACTGGCATTGCTTCGCCAGGTCAATGGCATATTCCCGATAATCTCCCCGGCCTTTTTTCAGGTCAAGAACCATCTGTTTTACCAAATTGGCGGAAATAAGGCCATGACCGCACATGGTAGTAATTTCCAAAACCGACGCTTCCGGCAGCCGGCCGGTATTGCCCAGAATGCCTCCGGAGAAGTTCACTGTGTGCATGTTCAGGCCGGCTTTTTCACAGGCTTTTTTCACTTCCTCCACCACACCGCTGACCACCACCGACATGGCATAGTCAGCTTCTTTCAGTTCGCGAAGAAAACCTGCCACCTTTTCCTGTTCGTCAAAAACAAAGTGAATGTAGGAGTTATCTTTCATATTTTTCAGCATTTCTTCGTTGGAACTGCGGAAAATGGGTCCGGAAAACACTTCTCCATAGTTCACCGGTTCATATTTGACGATAATGTTGAAGATTTCCCGGAGCTTATCGGCTGACTGAACGTTGTTGAATCCCTGCGCTGCCATGGACAGTACCACAAAATCACGGTTCAGATCTGATGGTTCTCCTTTTCGGTGCAATGAGTGGGTCATTTCGCCACCATCCTTCCCAAACCAACATTCACTTTTCCGTTGGGTGCTACCCGCAGGCCGGCTTTTTCAACTTCCTGCATCACGGGGATGGAGCCATCTGCCGACACTTTGCCCACAATGTCCAGACTGAAGACAGTTTCTGTTGCCTGGGCTGCTTCACGGATAATATCAAAAACTTCTTCTGCCTGTTCCAGGGGAGCGATGAATTCCACAATGGCGGAAAGTACTTTTTCGTTGGCAGCATCTGTCTTTAACTGGCCGGTGTTTTCATCGGTGATCAGTTCGGTCAAAGGATTGCAGGGTTCCAGTTTGATGCCGGATTCCAGCAAACGTCGGATCACCGGCTCAGTTTCTTTCAACCGAAGTCCAATGCCCGGCCGGCCAAACTCCAGGCCAATACCAATCGTTCCTTCAGGAAACCGGTTGGTGATATCGGTGGTTTTCATTTCTTCCGTTCCCCTTCCTGGAACATTAGTTCCTTTGTGGGGGTTAAAGGGGTCGCTGAAGGCACTTCGCAAGATACGGGGCCAGTCCAGGGCTTCCTGAACAAAAGCATCCGTCGGACATACCCGCGCCCGGTAGCAGACAGCGCATTCCACACACTCATCCCTGTTAATAAACGCATAGGCTTTCTGGTCTTTGCTGCGCCCGCTGTATTCAATGGCCGCTACCGGGCAATAGTTCAGGCATTTCTGGCAGCCGATGCACTTTTCTTGATCAATATACATGCTTATTCACCATCCTTCGTTTACCATCCATTATTGTAGAAAAAGCATCCTGGGACTGCCAGATAACCGCTCCATGAATCTTGTGCACAAAACAACCACCTGGCAATCCTGGAGTGCTTTAGAGATGAAGTCTGACAGAAAACCGCTAGATGCGATGTAGCTTTCGGGCCGGAATGAAGGAGAGTCCTTTTTCCGTCAAAGCTGCTGCGGTTCGATTGACGGCCTGATGCTTGTCCAGATAATTCTGCTCCAGGCTGGCCATATCGCCGGCTTCCAGAATTTCCGATTTGTCCCGGAAGTAGTGGAGAATGCTGGAAGGGCTTTCCCGTTCGGCTTCCACATCCGGGTCTCCGCCTTCATGCTTGGCAGCAATGTTAGGTACGCTGGCGGCTATTTCCAGCAGTTCATCCCTTCGGTTGTAGGGCTGCCGCACAATACTCTGGTAGGTTTCAGTAATGTGGTGTTCAATGCGCACATTGTTTTCTAGATCCAATCGATTGCGAATGAGCGAACTGATTTCAATGGTTTCATTATCCACGGAGTTGCTCAGGTTAAAGCCCACCAGGGGGGTGGTGCCGTCATCCCGCGAAAACATTTTGGCCATCATCAGTGTCCAGAGTACCGAGAAGGGATTGTCGTTACCCATGAACACAGATATCTTGAATTCAATGTCAATTCCCATCTTGTGAAGCATATAGGCGATGAACACAGTGCCGGGATTGATGTTTAGTACCTGACTGACACCATACTGGGTATAGTAATAGAGGTATTCGTCAATCCATTTCAATGGATGTTTGTTGGGTTGTCCAATACCGCCGAAATAGCCGGTGATGGTCTCCGGTCCTCCCAAATGAACGTTGGAGCCGTCTGTTCCTTTGGTATCCAGTGTCTCCACATAGCTGGCCCCGATGATTTCCATGGCGGCAGCGATGGCGATGGTGTCTCCGTTGTCTCCTTCTGCTTCTTTCATTTTACGCACCCGAATATAACGGCCGGGCATCATTTCTTTTTTTTCAATGGCTTGTTTGGCTTCGGTGATCAGCCAAGGAAAGTACTGCAGCGCACTGATTTCAAGGGTAACTGCCTTGCCTTCCTCAAAATAGGTGCGGGCTGCCAAATCCCCCATGATATTCTGACGGTATTCGCCTACGGTGATAAACGCGCCCTGATCCCGCTGTTCCATCAACCATTCCAGATCCTTCACATAGGGTGAATTCATCCGCTTCAACCGATCCATCATCACCGGCAGCTGCCGGGCCTGGCGGGCTTTGGCATTGATCTGCTCGGGTGTTCCGTATTTGCCAACCACCCGTGTAATTTCCTGGATCAGCGGGTTTCCCGGATCCTTTAAAAATGCATTAATCTCTTCCACTCGTTTCAGGTCAATTTCCAATCGATCTTTCAACACGCATCTTCACGCTCCTTTTTTGTTATACTTCTATGGTCTGCACCGTCCCCTGATATGCGTCCATAATCAGCATCCGGTTGCGGATCAACGTCCCTTTTCCCGTGATCACTTTAATGGCCTCCTGTACCTGCCAGGCAGCGACCATGGCGGGGCTGGCGGAGGGTGTTCCCATCACTTTTTCAGCGCCCTTCCCATCCTGTGAAACACGCATCAACCCGGCAACCCGCTGGTCTTCGGGGAAAACTGTCATCACTTGCCCCCGAAAACCGGCAACGGCACCATGAATCCAGGGAATGTTCAGTTCCACGGCCGCCTGCATCAAGTGATTTCGCGAATCTGACGAATCAAGGCAATCCATCAGCAGTTGGCAGTCTTTAAAGCAGTTGATAAAATCTTCTGCTGTGCATTTCATTGCCACCGCAACGGCTTCGACGGCTGGATTGATTTCCCGGATCCTTCCAACGGCAGCGTCTGCCTTGGAGGTACCCAGCAAATCATACCGGGAAAGCGTTTGCCGGTTAAGATTACTTTCTTCAAAGTCATCGCCATCCACACAAACGATGGATCCAAACCCCATTCGTGCCGCCAGTTCTGCCACATGTCCTCCCAATCCGCCTGCGCCCGCAATGCCAATACGGCTGCGGATAAGAGCTGTTTGCCCGGCAGTGCCAATGGCACGTATATTTCGCACGTATTTCTCAGGAATAATCCCTTGCGCCAGGCAGCGAATTTCGAGAATATGAACACTCACATCAAACTGCTTCTGAATTTCCAGCAGCGTTGTCCATACAATTGACTTGTACCGCTGATTCTGAGATGTTTCTATGACCCGACTGCCTCTCCTGATCGATTCGTCTATTTCTTTCCATTGACCGTCCACTCCCTAGCACCTCACTTTGCAGGTCAGAAACGCCTTGATTCTCCAGCATGATGTTTCCTTTATGATTATGATCAACATTGTGATTTTTTAATGGTTTCCACATTAATAATGCAAAGAGTGTGCCATCTCTGAAAAGTGTGTATTTTCAGCATTTAGTGCCCGTCTTGGAACATCTGATTAAAACTTGTTTCATTATTTGTTTCATAATTCGTTTCATTTGTTTCATATGTTTCATTTGTTTCAACCATTACGCTTGCTGCCGCCTCTTAATGACGCAACTTCTGCCCGTTACTTGCTGTTACTTACTGTTACTTGCTGTTACTTACTGTTAGTAGTCTTTAATTGCGGCATAAAAAAACTGAACCCCATCATTGATGGAGCTCAGCAGTCTGGTTATCTTATCATCTGTCAATTTTACCGGGAATATTTCAGTACAGCAGCTGTTTCTTTTTTTCCATGCTGTTTTCAGCACTCAAAATCAGGGGGCCAGCGCTTCCAGTTTGGCAATCACCGCGTCTCCCACGTCACTGGTGGTGGCGGTGCCACCCAGATCAGGCGTGAGGGCCTGCTCTTCCTGAAGCACCGCTTCCATGGCTTCGAGAATGGCGGCTCCCCAATCTTCCCGGCCGAAGAAGTCCATCATCTGACTGGCGGACCAGATGGCCGCCAGGGGGTTGGATTTCTGCTGCCCGGCGATGTCGGGAGCTGACCCGTGGATGGGCTCGAACATGGAGGGGTACTTTCTCTCCGGGTTCAGATTGGCACCTGCGGCCAGGCCCATACCGCCAGCGATGGCGGCTCCCAGGTCGGTGAGGATATCACCAAAGAGGTTGGAGGTGACCACCACTTCAAAGCGTCCCGGATCACGCACCATGAACATGGCGGCAGCGTCTACCAGGTAGGAATAGGTGACCACCTCGGGGTACTCCCGGGCCACTTCCTGAAACACCTGGTCCCAGAACACCATGGAATAGTTCAGGGCATTGGCTTTACTGATACTGGTCAGGCTTCGTCCTTCTTTTCGGGCCACTTCGAAGGCGTGACGGATGATGCGCTCCGTTCCCTTCCGGGAAAAGACGCCGGTTTGCAGCACCACTTCTTCCGGCTGACCCTTAAAAAGCCAGTCGCCGGCACCAGCATACTCTCCTTCGGAGTTTTCCCGAATTACCGTCATATTCACGGCTTCCCGCTCCACACCCTTTAGAGGGCAGGGGGCGCCCTTTAACAGCTTCACCGGCCGCAGGTTGACGTATTGGTCAAAGCCTTTTCGAATCTTTAAGAGCAGGTCCCACAGGGAGATATGATCTGGAACACCCGGGTAACCCACGGCTCCCAGGAAGATGGCGTCAAAGGCTTTCAGCTGTTCCAGCCCGTCGTCGGCCATCATTTTTCCTTCCCGCAGGTAATATTCGCAGCCCCAGGGGAATGCTTCGAAGGTAAAGGCCACGCTGCTGTCCAGTGCCTGGATTTTTTCCAGCACCTTCACACCTTCAGCTACCACTTCAGGACCCACCCCGTCGCCTCCGATAACGGCTATTTTAAATGGTTGTGTCGTTGGTTCTGTCATTAGTCTGCTCCTTTCCGCCTATGCCATCTTGACGAACTGCACCTTCAGAATACCGTCCACCGTGGTGATCTTGTTCAGGTCTGCTTCTGTGGGCTCTGTGTCGATGGCCATGAACATCATGGCTTTCTCTCCCTGTACGTTGCGACTTACCTGCATGGTGGCAATGTTGATATTGTTCTGCCCCAGCATGGTACCAATTTTGCCGATCATTCCCGGTTGGTCGATGTTTTCAGCAATGAGCATGTAATCGGTGGGAATGACATCAAAGACAAACCCATTAACTTCGGCAATGCGCAGTTCGTTTTTACCGAAAACAGTGCCGCCGATGGTGAAGGTTTTTTCTTTCGAGTGGACCTTCAGCTGAATGAAGTTCAGGTAGTGTTCGTTGTCGGCAATTTTGCTTTCCACTACTTCGATGCCCCGGTTTTTCGCCAGCAGACCTGCGTTCACATAGTTCACCTTTTCCTGAATCACCGGCTCCATGAGTCCTTTCAAGACTGCCAGGGTGATCATTTCCGTTTCCATTTTGGCGGTTTCACCGCTGTAGATGATTTCAAGCTGTTCCACCGGCTCTTTGTTCAGCTGGTAGTAGCATTTGCCCATGATTTCACCCAGTTTCAGGCTCTGCTTCACCTGCTCCAGCTCCTGGCGCTGCATGGTGGGCATGTTCACGGCGTTGGGTACCACTTCGCCCCGCAGGGCACTGAGTACCTCGTGGGCAATGCTGACACCCACATTGTCCTGCGCTTCCACGGTATCAGCCCCAATGTGAGGGGTCTGAATGATGTGTTCCAGATCAAAAAGGGGCGAGGTGGTGGCGGGTTCATCCTGCAGCACATCCACGCCGCCGGCAACCACAATACCCTCTGTCACTGCCCAAGCAATGGCTTCTTCGTCGATGATGCCTCCCCGGGCGCAGTTGACAATGTGTAGGCCCTTTTTCGCCAGGGAAAACTGCTCTTTACCGATCATTCCCAGGGTTTCCTTGGTTTTAGGCGTGTGGACGGTGAGGAAGTCGGCTTCCTGCATCAGTTCTGCCAGGGTTTCTTTTTTCTCTACACCAAATTTTTCAAATCGGCTGTCGGCAATGTAAGGGTCGTAGGCAATCACCTTCATATCAAAGGCTTGCAGCCGAGTGGCCACCAAAGCACCAATACGTCCCAGGCCCACAATGCCCACGGTTTTTCGGTAGAGCTCGGTGCCGGTGAAGGGAGAACGGTCCCAGATGCGGTTCTTCATGGCCGTGTTGGCCTGGGGGCTTTTGCGGCTGGAAGCCAGCATCAGCCCGATGGTGTGCTCTGCAGCGGATACACTGTTGGCATCAGGGGTATTCACCACGATGACCCCGTGCTTGGTGGCGGCGGTCATGTCGATGTTGTCCACCCCGTTGCCGGCCCGGCCCACCACTTTCACATTGGCGGCATGGGCGAAGAATTCTTCGTCAATTTTCGTGGCACTGCGCACCACAATGGCATCATAGTCAGGGATGATTGCCAGCAGTTCTTCCCGGGGAATTTTTAACTTTAGGTCCACCTGAGCGCCGGATGCCTGCAACACCTCCATGCCTTTATCCGATATTTTTTCTGCCACAATGATTTTCATGTTTTTTCCTCCTTTTTTTGAAGACCCGGCAGATGACCCGACAGCGGCTTATAAGCCTTACTGCCTGTTCCCTGCCTTTCCCTGCTTTTACTGCACCGACAAGTGCTTCACATGGATGTGTGTTACTGTTTCGGCAGTAAATGATGGCCGAAACTGAAGAGGGGTGCTGCCTGTTGCTGCCGGTATGCGTCTTCAAAAAAAACGAAGCCTCCGCCCGGCAGACGTCTGCCAAGGGCGGAAGCTAGATCTCTTCCACGGTGCCACCTTGATTTGCCTGGGGAATGGGGTTCATTCACCTGCCAGGCCTCATTACTGACTGATAACGGTCTTCCACCGGACGGGTTGCAACACCCATCATCTCTGGAGCGGATTCAACAGTGTGGGGTACCGGCTCCCACCAACCGCCGGCTCTCTGAAACCTTGACCTGTTTACTGTTCTCCTTCATCGACTGCATGACTGTCATATACATGACTATCATAGTTCCTTGTTCACCCGGCCAATCACTTTAGTGTGGTGGTGTGCCAAGTGGATTTTCATCATCATACAGCGGACCTTATTTTTTGTCAACCGCTTTTCTGTATTTTTTTCTCACATTGCTCATTAACAGAACGTTAATTGTAACATTTCTCTTTATTATTCTGTTATTTGTGCCATTGAATGTCTTTTTTGCTTGCCGCAACCTTATCCACTCATCAAATCACGAACATTGTTTCATTGGCAAGTGGCCGATTGGGACGGATGACGGCTGATGACGGTTTACTGAATCAGGTTCATCAGCGCTTCTGCCTGTGTGATGGGCAGCAGATTGCCCGCTCGCTGCCACATGGCCAGATCATCCCGGTAAGCTTGTGCCAGCCGGGCTTCTGCGTCTGCTTTAAACCCTTCGAAGGCGGCTATTTCAGCTGTGAAATCCGTGTCGCCTGCGGCGGTTTTTTCCCGGATGCTTTCCAGGGTGCGGTAGTGGTTGTAGAATTTCAGCAACCGGCCTTCTGACCAGAACAGGTCATTGCCCAGAGTTTCTGAATCGATGGCAGCCCGGTAGGAATTGTACCAGGTTTCGTAGTCATAGAACTCGGCGTAGTACTTGCCGGGGAAGCTGAGCTCTTCCAGCACCGACGCGCCATCGCCTGCTTCCAGATACTCAATGGCCTGCTGGAAGGTGTTTGGCAGGTTCTGATAGAAATGCACCCGGTGGACCAGGCTTTCCTGAGACAGGTATTGGGATTCGGTGATCACGTAGCGGGCCACATTGCGCAGCGCCTGGTTCAGGGCGGGCAGGGCGGCTGCCGCTGCTTCCGGCAGTTCTTCCATTTCCATGAGGCGGGCAGTGAGCGCCAACGTCATATCCAGCAGATCGTTGGCCTGGTCCTGATAGGCAGCGGCTGCTTCAGCCAGTTCTGTCCCCAGCCCCTGGGCGGTGAGGGCTTCCTGGTTCAGACTTTCCAGATAGCGGTGGGGGGTATGGGCCAGGTCATAGGGCATCACCGGGGTTTGGTCGTAGCGCATCATCAGGGTGGTGAAGGCGCGCAGGTTGGCAACATATTTGTCAAAGTCCACCCGGTCGGCCTGATCCAGCTGGGAATGGTAGAAATTGTAGGTGATGTTGTAGTCGGTGTGGGTGCGCATGGTGGGGATGCCGTGGTAAGAGTAAGACCACTCGTCAGACCAGGTGCCCACGGTGTTGCGAATTTCAACTCCCGGCTCTTCGAATCCGGTGGTATCAAGGCCCTGTGTCATATTCATCAGGTGGAAATAAAGGGTATCGGAGGAACGCATGGGCAGCTGAGGAGTCCCTTCATAGCCCAGAAGTTCCAGGGTGATGGTGGCCACGGTGCTGCCGGCCCATTCGCCCTTCATTTCTCCCAGTAAGGCCCAGGAACCAATGAGCCAGTCGTAGACGGTGTCCATGACACCAAATTCTTCTGCTTCATGGGCTACAAAAACCATGGTGCGATGGGGCTCGTAACCGGCATCCACCATTGCCTTGGCGATGGTCATCATCAGACCCACCGGCAGAGAGTCATCCATGAAACCCTGGAAATAGGCGTCGGTATGACCGTTGATGATGACGAATTCATTGGGATAAACGGTTCCCGGGATCATGCCCACCACGTTATAGCCGGTGGCATTCTCATCGATTTCCACCAATGAGAACAGGTTGACCGTGAGGGGTTCGTCCGCCAGCATTTCCGCCAGCATCTCGCCGTATTTTTTAGGGGTGTTCCAGACGGGAATGTCAATATCGGCACCGCTCCAGTCAGCCACGTAGAAGGCTTCGCCGGATTCATCCTGCCCGTAGCCGTCTTCGCAGAAGTAGAGTGCCCCAATGGCTCCCTGGCGGCGCACCTGATGCCCCACTTGGGCGATCCATGAAACATAGTCTTCATTCCAGGCCACCAGAGCAATTTTGCCGGTGAGATCAATGCCTTCAAGGTCTTCCCGGGTGGCATTGCCCACATAAACCAGCTCTGCGGTGATGCCTTCGGCATCAGTGCCGGCAGGGCCGGGGGCGGGTACCACAGGAATGTCCACATCAGGCATTTCCAGAATGGTCATGCCGGCATCCAGGGGATTCCAGCCATACATTTCAAAGGGATGAAGGGCTGCTTCAACACCCATTTCCAGAAAAGCGTCATAAGCCAGCATGGAGGCTTCACGTCCGGCATCGGTGGCGCCCATGCGGAAACCCCAGTCGTTGACATAGCTGCCGATTTCTCCCAGTGCCAGGGCAAAATCCCAGCCGTACTGAGGATCAAGGGCTGCCAGCACTTCAGCCTCCCCTGCCACCGGTTGGGTATACAGTTCTTCAGCCAGCGCCATTTGAGGCGCAGCTGTTACATGAACACTTTTGGTTTCGGCATCCCAGACAGCTTCGGCTCCCAGGGCTCGGGTAATAAAGCTGAGGGGCACCAGGGTGCGGCCTGCCATGATCACAGCAGGCGTATCGAGGGCCACTGTCTCCCCATTCACTTCTGCCGTTGTTTCGTTAATGGTCAACACAACGGCCCCGTCGGCACCAAGGGTCACTTGTTGGTTAGCGGCGTTCCATTTGGCGGGCACTTTCATTTGTTCTGTCAGAAATGACAGAGGGACCAGGGTGCGGCCATTGACGATTTGTGCCGGCACCTCTAATGTGACGGAAGCCCCATTCACCATGACTTCTGATTCGTTCAGGGGCAGGTGGATCTCCATCTGGCGGTAGGCCAGTGCCGGTGAGGTGGTCATGAGGCACATAACCACCACCAGGAGAATGATCGACAGGCGATGTTGACGTAACTGCATAGATAGCAGCCTCCTTTTCAAAACTTTTCATGGGTGGACGGTGTGACGATTCTGCCTGGGGGCGGCACCCTCCTTTCGGTTCTCTCCGGATGCGCATGGGCCGGTGTTTTCTGCCGGCATCTTCTGAAAAACTGTAGCATCTTCTGGAAAGAGCTGTAGCATCTTCTGAAAGAACATTTACACGATTTGTTGACTTTTTTCCGGATAGACACGCGCGGCATTCTCATTTGTGAGACTATTCCGAAATTTCACTTTCTGTTTTATTATACCGCCTCCTGTCGGAAATATCCAGCCCATCCCACCAGTATTTTGACAGTGATGTTGATTTCCGCCTTTTGGTCTTGTTGCCATTGAGTTGACAAATTTTCCTGTGATTCATGGAGCAGTTACAATTTTCCCTGGCATTCATTTTCTTTAGGATTTATTGATTTGCTTCATTTCCTTAATCGGTGAAACAATATCACCAACACCACAGTCAATCCATTAAAACGACAAGTTTTCTTTGGTGTTCACCATTTCACCCAACCGGTGAACTCCGGTATAATAGAGATATCCCAATATCTGAGAAGTGTGCGCCAGTTCGGTTTCAGATGTTTAACCGGTGGGAATCCGGTCCGTTAGAATTTAGATAATGCTTATTAGCTCTTAAAAATGAAGATATTGTGCAAGCTTTTCTCTCTTATGCATGGTAAATTGGAAAAAACTATTATTCAGGAGGGATGCCGCCGTGAAAAAGGAAGTACGTACGATATGCTATGACGAAGAACTTCATATAGAAGCGTATCATTTTGAAGGAATTATGAAACCTTTCCCTAACCATTTCCATGAATATTATGTGATAGGATTTATTGAGGGCGGGCAAAGAATTTTGTCCTGCAGAAACAGTGAGTATGTCATTCAGAGGGGAAATATCGTCTTGTTTAATCCGGGAGATAATCACGCTTGTGTACAAAATGATGAGGGGACCTTTGATTATCGTGGGTTTAATATATCTCAAAATGTTATGCTGGATTTGGCAAGAGAATTGACGGGAAAGTGTGAACTGCCGGGATTTTCACAGCACGTAATCTTTGATGAAGAATTGACCTGCTACCTGCAGCCACTTCACCAATTAATTATGCGCGGCTCCAATGAGTTTGAGAAAGAAGAACATCTGCTGTTGATGCTTTCTTTGTTATTCCAGAAGTATGGTCAGCCTTTTGAATGTTGTATTCCAGAGTGCAGGGAAGAAATTGAAAATGTATGCTCATTCCTGCAGGAAAACTACGCTGAGAAAATTTGCCTGGATGAACTGTGCAACCATGCACATTTGAGCAAATCTACTTTGCTGCGGGCATTTGTAAATTCAAAGGGCGTTACGCCTTACCTTTACTTGGAAGCCATCAGGATTAATGAGGCAAAAAAACTGTTGAAACAGGGGATGCCGCCTGTCGAGGCGGCTTTACAGACGGGTTTTTCTGACCAGAGCCACTTCACAAATTTCTTTAACCGGTTTATTGGACTTTCACCTGGCATCTACCGGGATATTTTCCTGAAAAAAGATATTAATGCAGTCGTCGGAGTCAGTCATGATGAAAAATAACATCAACGCCGGCCATATTTCACCTTGCAATTAAGTGCTAAATGATCAATGTTCCCGGGTTTCAGAGAGGGTTATGCTACGAAAAGGAGGAAAACAGAAATGGATTCACGAAATGAAAAGTGTGTTATGGTAATTGATGAAAATTTGCCGCTAGGCATTATTGTCAATACTGCAGCTATTCTTGGCATTACTATGGGAATGAGAGTACCGGAAGTGGTTGGTGATGACGTTATAGACGGGAGCGGTCAATTACATCCGGGGATTATTGAATTTCCGGTACCTATTCTTAAAGGGAACAGGGAGCTGATAAAAAGTATCCGAGAAAAATTGTATCAACCAGATTATGGGAATTTGACCGTTGTTGATTTTTCTGATTTGGCTCAGGGTTGCAAGACTTATGAGGAGTTTATCGAAAAAATGACGGGTGTCCAGGAAAACGAACTGCAGTACTTGGGGATTGCAATTTGTGGCATTGAAAAGAAGATAAATAAGCTGACAGGGAGTATACCCCTGCTTCGTTAAGACTCCTGTTGGAATTAATCAACAAGAGATTGTATCTGCAGGCGGATGAAGAATAATGAGTGATGCATGACCTTAACGTTTCTGTGCAATCAAGTGTAGCCTATCCAAAATGTAAAAGAAATAGAAATAAGGGAGGTTAAAAGAAAATGGAGCATATTTTAATAAGTACTGGTTTTGAACTGAAATATGAAAATTTTATTAGTGCAGAAAATTGTGCCCTTTTTGATTCTGATGGAAACAAATATCTGGATCTTGAATCTGGTGTTTGGTGTACTTCAATAGGCCATTGTCATCCGAAGATTACTCAAACTATCACTGAACAATCCGAGAAAATGATTCATACCGGCTATTGCTATCTCAATCCAGTCATTAATGCAGCGGCTGCAAGTATATTAAGAATTACTGGAATCAATTCTGGAAAATGCGTTTTTCTTTGTTCTGGAAGCGAGGCGGTAGAGTATTCAATAAAAATGACAAAAAGTTTTTCTAACAAGCCGTATTTTTTAACTCTGAAAAACAGCTATTTATCGGCCTATGGTATTTCAGGTGAACGGTCTGAATCAAATTGGATTGAATTTGACTGGTTGAACAATCAAGACATCAATACAATTGATTTTAAAAAAGTATCTGCATTTGTTTTTGAGCCTGGGAGTTCCTTGGGACTTGTGCATTTTCCACCTAAAGAATTGATTATAAAAATAAATCAAAAAGTCAAAGAAAATGGGGGAATTGTAATAGCAAATGAAGTTACTACTGGCATTGGAAGAACTGGTGAGTGGTTTGGATATAATCATTATGATTTTACCCCAGATATTATTGCAATAGGTAAAGGTTTAGGGAATGGATATCCTGTCAGTTGTGTTGTCATTTCCGAAAATGTGCTGAATAAATTAAACTTAAACGATTTTCATTATGCGCAATCTCATCAAAATGATCCTTTAGGAGCAGCAGTTGCAAATACTGTTATTGAAATTATCGAGAACGAAAACCTTCTACAAAGATCCAGAGAAATCGGAGAAGAACTTTATAAAGGATTAAGTCAAATAAATGACAGATATGGGATTATCAAAGAAATTCGAAGAAGAGGCATGATGTTTGCAATTGAATTTGAGAAAAACGAAAACTTTTCTTATGCCGATATAATAAATGCGGAGTTACATAAAAAGAATATAATCCTTGTGAAACGCCCTGGTGTTGAGGTTTTTCGGCTTGATCCAGCATTAACTATAAGCCATGAAGATATTGAATATTTCATAAAAAGCATAGAAGCGATTATTTCCGGTGTCGTGTGTCGTTGATAATTAGAGTAGTGACTGCTCTTCTCCGGCTGACCCAGCCAGCAGGATCAGGAAGCAAAGTTACATCGGCCGTTTAATGGATAATTGACCCGGTATTAGTGGAAAAATTTGGAGTTGTTGAGCTTATGAGGCTGTATCAGTTGTTTTCTTAGTACATGCCACGGGTTCAGGTCAATTTGTTAACCGAATATTTTTCATCAGGCAGCCAGTCTCATCTCCGATTAGGTCAACTTAGTCTGGCTTCATTTAGCTTAGTCCAGTTCAATAAGCAGTCTGTCTTTCGTTTGAGTGGATACCTTTGGTTTTGGAGCTATCTTTTCCATGGGGGCCATTGTCTGAACACGCTGCCACACATGCAAGAGCTGGGTAGCTTCTTCGGTGACATCCCCGAAAGCTTTGCCCTTGGTTTCATCAAATAACGCATTGATTTCTCTACAGGCCGTTTTCCACTCTCTTGCCGCCTGGGTGATCGCTTCTTCATGAGCCCGAAGGGCGTTTTGATACCGTGCTGCCATGGCCGCCATCACTTCTCTGGAATGCCATGGAATCAGCAGGCTTTCCAGTTGTTTTTTTCCAAGATTGATCCCTGAGGCACCTTCAGAAAGTGTGGTCAGCTGGTGCATTCCCTGGGGGCTGTTGAAAAAAATATTTACATATTCTGCCAGCACCTCATCCTGAAACCGCAGCCCTGTCAGGTTGGCAGAAAGAATCACCGCCGACGGTTGTTTCTGGTGTTGAGCAGGGCCGTTCTTTCTGGTGGTGTCATGCCACGGCATTTCACGATAGACCCCGGCCCGCAGCTGTGTGCCCCGGCTGGTGATCACCACATCTCCCGGCAGTACCTGATACCTGGTCATGTCTTCATCATTTTCCCGAATGCGGTCCTGTTCATCCTCCCCACGAAGCCGCACCCAGCCTGGGGTGACATGGGCCACACTCAGCACTGCAATGTTTCCCCCGGGGCTCAGTTCTTCCTTTCGAATCAGACGCCCCCGGTAAATGGTTGCCAGTTCTCCCAGCTTTTTCATCTGCTTTACCTCCTCATGGTGTTATTAATGGGACTTAGATAATTCTGTCGGATCACTTGCATGAGATCCTCTGTCTATTTTTATGAACACTCACTCATGCCATTCAATCATTTTAACTTTCCCCTGAGATAAAAGGTGATGTTGTTTAACCATGATCCGAAGCATTACCGAGAAAATGACACATTGCCTGGACTTGACTCTGACTCTGACCATTTTACACTTTGGCGTGATTTCATTGTATTTTTGGTAATGATCATTAAAGCAAAGCCCTTAAATAATATTATCATATTATTTAAGGGCTTTGCAGTACATTTATGATTTTTTTGTATTTTTCTGCTGGTTGATTCCTTAATGCCTTATCCTTTCACCTGGATACTGGTGCGGCTGCTGCCATCTGATTGCTTCTGAACTGACAGCACAGCCGGCAACCGCTCTTTCAGCTCTTCCACATGGGAGATGATGCCAATGACCCGGCCAGCCTGCTGGATTTCCATGAGCAGGTCCACTGCCCGGGGGAGGGATTCGTGGGTATCCAGGGAACCGAAGCCTTCGTCGATGAACATGGTTTCCATGATGGTACCGCCGCTCTCCTGCTGAATGATGTCGTAAAGCCCCAGAGCCAGGCAGAGGGAGGCATTGAATTTTTCCCCTCCTGAAAGGGTGTGCACGCTGCGGGTACTGCCGCTGTGCATGTCGAAAACTTCAATGCCCAGACCGCTGCGCTTTCCGTGCTTTTCCCGCTCTTCCCGGTGTACCAGTTCAATGCGGCCATCGGTGAGGAGCCGCAGCCGCCGGTTGGCGGCCTGGAGGATCTGGTGGAAATAGGTTTGCTGCACGTAGGTTTCCAGGCTGATGCGCTCCTGGTTGTCACTGCCGTTGGCGGTGCGGTGGAGGGTGGTGAGGCGGTTGCGAAGGGCTTCCTGAGTTTCCAGCAGTATCCCTTCTTTTTCCATTTGAAGGCGGCACTGCCGGCCCTGACGAAGCTGTTCTTCCCGATTGGCTTCCTGCTGTCGGCGGGTTTCCAGATTTTTCGACAGGGTGTCGGCAGCTTCTTTCAAGGCCATGAGGTCTGCCTTTTTGGCTCCCTTCAGTGCCTCCCGCTGCTCCCGGAGTTGCTGGGTGAGGAGGTTTTTTTCTTCCCGGTAGGCTTTCAGATCTGCCTCATCTGTTGCCATGGCTTCCCGGCTCATCTGCGCCTGTTTGAAGGCGGCTTCATCAGCAAAGTCTTCCTGTTTCAAAGCCTGGAGCCATACCTGCTGCTGGTGTGCCCCTTGCTCTTCAGTGGTTTTCAGGTTTTGCCGGGCATTTTGAACCTTGGTTTCTGCCCGGGCGAAGGTATTCTGGCTGCGGGTCATGGCCTGTTGCACTTTCTCCCAGACCTGTTGGGCTTCTTCCCGCTTTTTGTCCGCTTCATTGATGGCTTTCTCCAGGGCAGTGATTTGATGCAGCTCTTGGGGAATCTGCTTCTGACGGGCCTCCAGACTTCCCTGGAGCTGATTTAGCTGCTCCTTCAACTGCTGGAGCGTTTCATCCTTGGCGCCATGCTTCTGTTCCAGTTCTTCCAGCAGCTTTTCGCTCTTCACTTGTTCTACTTTTAGTTTTTTCAAATCGTTTCGTTTTTCCTGAACAGCTTTCACCTGATTGGTGAGGGTTGTCAACTGTCGGGTTGTGTTTTCAAGGGATCCTGTCAGGTCTTCCAATGGAATTTCTTTTTTCTTCAGCCATTCTTCCACCTTACTCAGCTGTTCTTTGGTGGCCTTGGCCTGGGCGGCTGCCTGCTGGTAAACGCCAGAGGCGGCTTCCACCTGTTTACCGGCCTGCTGAACAGCTTCCCGGGAGATGGGCGGGGTGGCTGCCGAGGCCGGCTGGGGGTGATGCTGGCTGCCGCAGACGGGGCAGGGTTCTCCGTCTTTTAAATGGGCTGCCAACTGCAGGGCCTGGCCCTCCACCCACTGCTGTTCCAAGGCTTCAAAGTCTTTTTTGTTTGCTTCCCATTTTTTGAGAGCCTTGTGGGCATTTAACTTCTGTTCTTTCAGCAGTTGTGTCAGCTCTACCCCGTTGGTTAACTGGTTTTTCAGCTCTGTTAACCGTGCCTGCTCCTCCGGCAGTGTTTCACTGTCTTCCAGGACGTTTTCCAGGGTCTCCTGTTCCTGCTTTTGCTGTTTCCGCAGTTCTTTCCCCTTCTTGATCCGATTCACCAGGGTTTCCAGTGCTTCTTTTTCCACTTTATATTGAAGGGTTAGTTTTTGAGCCCTGGCGGTTTCTTCTGCCAGCGTCTTCACCGCCGGCAGGTACCCCCGAAGCAGGGTGGCTTTTTCTGTCAGGCTGGCCCGCAGAGGTTCCCGGTCTTTTTCTTCCTCATAGGCCTTATTGGCGGCATTCTGCTCCTGATCTGCCAGTTTCAGGTGTTCTTCGGCTTCTTTCAGCAGCTTCTTCTGTGCAGCTGCCTCCTTCATGCGCTCTTCCAACAGCCGGTGTTCGCCTTCAATTCGCTGGGCTTTCCGGGCCTGGTCCAGTAATTCTTCCTGTTTTTCCCTGGTTTCCTTTTCTTCTTCCAGTGCCTGAAACCGTTGTTCGCGTACTGCCAAGGCCTCCAGCTGCTGGTTGATGGTTTGGGCTTTCAGCAAATCTTCGGCGGCTTGCTGCGATGCCTTTGCCAGTGCTTTCAGATCTTCTTTCCCCTGGCTCACTGCCTGTTGCAGCTGTTCCAGTTCTTCATCCAGAGCGGCCATCACCTGGCGGGTGTTCCACTGCTCCTGGGAGAAGACGCTGTCAAGGGCTCCCACCGTCATTTCGAAAGGTACTGATACGGCCTGTTGCGATTCATTGGCGAGGGAAGCAAGGGTTTCCTGAGGGCTCACTGCAGCATCAGCTTTGCGTTGAAACAGGCTCCGGGCCTGTTCTTCCAGCAGCTTCAGTTTTTCCGCCTGTTTCTCGTACTGCCGGGAGGCTTCCCGGGCCTGGTGTTCCAGTTTTTTGGTGAAGCGTTCATAAAGACCGGTGTCAAAAATCTGCCGGAGAATCACGCCTTTTTCTGTGGAGTCTGACAGCAGCAGTTTTTCAAATTCTCCCTGGGGCAACATGACAATCTGGGTGAACTGTCGTTGATCAAGGCCCAGAAGCTGTTGAATGGTGTCGTTCATTTCCCGCACCCGGTTGCGTTCCAGCATCAGTTCCCACCGGCCTGCTTCGCTGCCAGGAGTTGCTTCAGATTCAGGCACCCACCGTTCCAGCAGGTGTTCTTCTCCGGTGGCTGTTTTGTTCCCCGGTTTCACAAGCCCCATGCGCCGCTGGGCCCGGTAACGGTGTTGGCCCATGGCAAAGGTGAGGCCCACTTCGGTGTGGGTGACCGGATCGGCCAGCAGGCAGCGCAGCCCCTGGGAGTCTTTTCGGCTGGTACCGCTGGCCTGGCCGTAGAGGGCAAAGCAAACGGCATCAAAAATGGCGGTTTTACCGGCACCGGTGTTGCCGGAAATGACGAAAAGCCGGGCGGCATTGAGTTTTTCAAAGTCAATCACTTCCTGTGACCGGTAGGGGCCAAAGGCTGTCATGGTGAGCCTTAACAATTTCATGCCTCTGTCCCCCCTTCTTCCCGCATGGCTTCTTCCAGCAGGTCTGTCACCAGCTTCCTGTCATCTGTTGACAAGGCCTGTCCCGTAAAGGTTTCAAAAAAGCTTTCCACGATTTCTGACGGCCGGTGGCGCTCCAGGGTGAGGGGGGCTGTTTCCATGGCCAGTTTCCGGTGGAGGGCTTCCCAGCGAAGGCCCAGGGCATTGGGATAAACGGAGCGGATCCGTTCCATGGCCTCTGGTGCCGGGTGTTCATCGGTAAGGCTGACCCACACGTAATCCTGACACAGGGGGTGGTTTTCCACCTCTTGCAGCCGCCCGGTGACGGTGCGTACATCTCGACGGGCTTTCACCGGCCAGGGAGTGATGGTTACCTGACCTGCTGCGTCCAGTTCCACCACATCGAAGGCTTTGGCGTGGTGAGCTTCCCGAATGGAATATTTCAGAGGGGAACCGGCGTAGCGAATCTTCTTTTCCATTACCTGACGCCCCTGGTGCAGGTGGCCCAGAGCGGTGTAATGGAAGGTCTGAAAGAATTCTGCGGGCACAAACTCCACGCCGCCCACAGAAAGTTGTTTTTCGGCATCACTGGTGTTGGCCTCCGGTTCACCCCCGGGAGTGACAAAAGCGTGGGTCACCAGCACACATCGGGTTTCCGGGTGTCGGTGCCTGTCAATATCTGCCAGCAGCAGTTGATACGCATCCCCATACCCGGTGATTTCTGCCTCTGGATAGTGTTGACGGATGGTGCCCAGATCGGCATAGGGGAGGAGGAAAAATGCCACGGGACCGTGGGCATCGGTAAGAGTGACGGGCTGAAAGGCATCGGTCAGCTCCCCGGCGATGTGGTACCCGGCTGCCTGCATCAGCCGGTTGCCGAAACGCAGGCGGCTGGGACTGTCGTGATTGCCTGCCACTGCCAGCACAGGTGTCTCAAGGGTCACCACCAGCTCATAGAGGGTGTCATCCAGCAGTTTCACCGCCTCTGCCGGGGGAATGGAGCGGTCATAAAGATCGCCGGCGATGATGACGGCCGCCGGTTTTTCTGACTCAACTGCCGCCACCAGCTGGCGAAGCATGTGCTGCTGGTCTTCCAGCAGGGATTGGCCCTGAAGGATTTTGCCCAAATGCCAGTCGGATGTGTGAATGAACTTCATGTGCATGCCTCCTGTTTCAGTACATCGACACATGGTCGTCTAATGGTACTGGTGTGTACGTGTACAGATGAATACGTGTATAAGTGTCTGGGTTTATGAATGGATGGATATATAGATCTATGGACGTAAGGATGTGTTGTATGGATGTATGGCTAGAAGGGTGTGTCACAACCGACGCCATTAGAGCTTTATCACATCTTCACCGATCACCTTCACCCCGGGAGAGGCCAGTGTGGCATACTGTTTCAGGTCTTTAAGATGTTCTTCCACCAATGCCTGCGAAATTCCAGGCGGTGCGTAAACGGTATACACCACCTGCTCTGTTTCAGGTGTGATGCGGGTGCGCTGATCGGGGCCGTAAATGATGCTGGAAAGAATGCCCTGGTCATCGGTGATCATCATATCTCCTTCAGCTGTTTCAATGGTCTTTCCGCTCATGGATTCATAGGTCATCCCTTGGCGGGTCACGTCTGCTTTCAGGGTTCCCGCCACCACATCCAAGTCATGTCCGGCTGTGAGCATCTGATTTTTCAGTTCTGCCATGAACATCATTGTCACAGCCGGTGATACCGTTGGAATGGATTTGCCTTTAAAGACAATGGATTCCAACTGAAGCAGCACATGATAGGTTTTCCGGAAAGACTGATAGTAGTCACGATAGGTACTGATAGGGTCCATGGACTTCAGGTAAGCACGATCATAGTGCTGCAACCGGGACCGCAGCGTCTCCTCCACGGCTTTTTTCTCCTGCTCCAGCTGAGGTGTCGCTTCTCTGTTTGACATGCCTGACAAGGCCAACACACCGATATGTCCGCCTGAATACGCTTTTTTCAATTCCTGTGTCACTTCCAACATGCTGGTTGCTCCCTTCTCCGCTGTTTTGTTCACATTCAGTCGTCAGTCGTCCACCGAAAATCATTGGCGCCGCCGGTGGCGGTGTCGTTGGTTGACTTGTTAAAGTCAGTGAGAATCCCGCAAATAGGCTTCCAAAAATGCCACGATTGCCTCCGGATCTGGCGGGCAACCGTCCACGTGCTGTTCCAATCCGGCGGCACAGGTGCCGATGCCCAGCCCAGGTCCCAGAATGCCCTGAAAACCTTGACCCACTGCCAGGGTTTCTTTCAGCTGCGTCAGTTTTCCCTGATGCTCCAGCTGCCGCAGGGCGTGAATCACGGTGGCATAGCAGGCGGAGCAGGCGGAACGTTCATCAATGTAGCGTTTAAATGCGGCAGCATCGCCCCGAATGGCTTTCTGATCAATTTTGCCGGTGGCTTTGCCTTCCTGGAGGATTTCTGCCTGTGTCAGGTCCCCAGAGCCAACCCCTTTGGCGGCGGCTAAAGCCACGTGTTCAATTTCTTCCATCTGATACCCCATAAACCGGGCTGCCCAGGCATCCACCAGTACCGGATCTTTTCCCAGAATCAGACGGTTCAGCGGCACTGGGGAACCACCGCCTTCGTAGGTGAGGTCGCCGTTTAGGGCGTCCACCAGAATCAGGTTTTGTTTCAGCAGGGTATTGACTGCTGCAATGGGTTCGTGGAGGCCGATGGTGTGGTACCGGCTTTTTTCAGTGTCAGGGATACAGCCCTTCATGTTTTTCAGGGCGCAGGTCATTCGGGTCTGGCAGTGGCCTTTCATCACCGGCAGGTTGATGAGGTAGTCCACCTCAAGCGGTGCTTTGCAGACCTTCAATTTCAGGGAGCCTGCCTGCAGGGTGACGGTGGGAGCGGTTTTCAGATCCAGCAGTTTCACATTGGTTTCCTGGGCCAGGGCTTCGTAGCCGCAGACTTTAAAGGCTTTTCGGGTGCTGTCACCCACCCAGGCACTTTCCATAATGGTAATATCTGTGATCCCCCACTCCTGAAGGGTTTCCACCAGTGCCCTGACAATGGACACATGGGTGGTGGCACCTTCTGAGGCGGGCTTGGCCATCACCAGATTGGGCTTCAGCCCCACTTTCATTCCCGGCTTGATTTCCTGCCGGACACCGGATCGTTCCAGCAGCCGGCGAGTCATTGCCGCCGGATTGTCGCCGTGCTGGATCAGCAGTTGATGTGCCTGCATTTGCAACGCCTCCTGTTCATGACGATGGTGACTGTTCACGGACTTCTTTTTCTATTGTAGCATGTACCGAACCACTGTTGGTGCTTTGTTTGCAATAGATGCTAGATTGTTGTTACCTATTTCTCAAGGGTGCTGGCATAGAAGTTACCTACATAATCCACCAGGCCTGCTTTATTAGGCGCAACAGTCATATTGGAAGAACTATTAGCGTCGACACTTCGTCAAAGGTGAGTTCGTAGCTTACTTCATCCCAATTTTTTTCCAGGTGATATTCACCAGCTTCTTTTCGCCTGACACTGCGGTAAAGATAAAGTCGTCTATTGTCACCTTGGTGGTTAAAAACTTTTTATCCAATATAGAAATAAAAGACCATAATACTAAAAGCTGTTATATACCCGATTGATCTAATGAACCCGATCTTTTTGTGAACGACAGTTAATCCCAGCCGCTGATCCCATGGTGTAGAGCTATAATTCGTTAGAAAGTTATAAGCATACATCCTAGTAATGAGATTCACCAAAGGCACTTCAAGACCTAGACCTTTAATGTAAGCTTCATTACTCCTTTGAAGTGCAGTTGTCAGAGATGGTCTGTTTCCTTTTATATCGACTACTCGTGTGTTGAGAAGCCATTTCCCAGGTGTTGTTCCTAAAATTGACAACACAAATGCTTCAAGTTGAATAGCAATTGCTACAACAATCCAGTTCATTATATACACAGATTGAATCTCATCATATATTGACAATGGTAAACTCACGTATAGTAGCACCCATACACATATCGAGAAAAGCTGAATATCGAATGTTTTTGCAAACAGACGAATAAATGGTCTTACTTGATTACATATTTTATTGCCATCAGACTTGACAATCATTGGGTTTTCGTCTATTCCATCCGCATCTCCTATATCGACTATTTCTGCATCCACAGTTTCTGCGTTAACCATTTTTGCACCTACATCAAAGTCCTTCTTACAACAAAGCTGATCAGTGCTATTGTTTGTACTGCTTTCTCTCTTTTCATAGCTTGCCTCAAAAAAAGATTGGCTTCTCCTAATATATTCTGCTATATCAGGAAATAGAGTGTCATCTGTAGTTAATTGATACTCTGCAAGCACTCTCTGCGGTTCTCTAAGTATAGAATTAAAAAACTCAGGCTCAATTCTTCTCCCATCTTCAAAAGCATTTGAATAATTAACCAAGGCACTAATGTGTACAGTATCTCTAATAAGTTGCTTTATTTCTCCATTTGGCTTGATGTTCTCAAATATGATTTTTGATGTTGCATATTGGTTATAGCTGTTTATCAAAAAATCTGCTTCACTTTCACTACTTGGCATTTCGGAAAATAGCATGTTAATAATCGCTTTTGACAAATTTTCAGCGTAATCTAAATCATGCTTACTTTCTGCTTGTGTTACTAACCAGACAAGTAGTCCACTTTTGACTTTGTCCACAGCATTCTTCAGTTCTTTAATGGTGTTTTTTTGAATTTCCAGACTTTCTTGAGCATTGTTCATCAAACCACACCCCTTTCATTCTTTCATTAAATAATAAAAATTCTGACACTAATTCTTTCTTCATCTAAGTTGCCACTCATTCTGAATTCTATCACTACTGACCAAGCTCTTGAAAACTTGACCATAAAAGCTTCGCACCCTCAACATCGATTAGCTTTATCTTGCTAAATTGCTGTATTTTTTGTTTTTATCCTTACCATGGTTGAAGGTTGTTCTTCGTGGCTAGCTTGTCTGTATTATTTGTTTTTTATTATTGAAACTGCACATTTTTTCTTCAATGATAGCGAATTAGACATTCATTATGTCCATATGCTCCACACTCCTAGCTAGTTTTTGATAACACTATCAACATACCGTCTACATTTGGTCGCCAATCCCGGAGCTGGATGCATGCTGGTAGGTAGTGAATCAGATCATCATATCATCCTCAAAGGTTCCATAGGTTTCTTCCATGGTGATCCTTTTTTCAATGTGGATCATTTGTTCTTCAGCTTTGTCATGAAACCGCTTTGATTCAAAGAATGATGATTCCTGTTGCCACCGAAATCACTCCTTTTGGTATAATGTTACCAAGACCTTGCAGGCATATGGTCGTTTCTGAAGCGACATTTTTTAGGGAAGGTGTGTTTCTCATGGATCAGGTCACATTTTTGAACCAACTTAAGAAACATGTTCAAGCTCAATTAGATTCTAATAAGCAAGAATCGCAACCAGATTCAAATATTTGTTACCATGCTACAATCCTTCCAGCACCTTGGCGTGATGTGAAGTATTCAGATCTGACAGCCTACATCCAACATGAAAAGAAACCTGCTTTTGGCGAGCTCCTATTTTGGTTTGTTGATCAGAAAGAGCTTGATGAAGTATCCGTTTACAAAGGTGCAAGAATGGATCGACGGCTGTTCTCACGAATCCGCAGTGCTGCGGATTACCAACCCAGCAAACGAACAGTGTTTTCTTTGATCATCGGCCTTCAGTTGGATGAATATGAAGCTGCCACACTACTTGAATCTGCCGGGTTTAGTTTTTCTTACAGCCTGGAAATGGACCTGATTCTTAGGTTTTTTATCAAAGAGAAAATTTATAACATGGACCTGTTAAACCAGGCTTTGATGGAGTTTGATCTGGAACCTGTGGGTTGTATCCGATAAGACAGGTTTAGTGGTGCTTTTATTTTTTTAGACCACTCTTAAGGTCCAGGCATTCTCCTGTTATTGATAAATAAAGGCAATGGATTAATTTTCGACGCATCAAGGGTCAGGTTCAGTTTCTTAACGCATGAGTTCTGTTGTCCATCAATAAATTTTCTTCCAGATCATTGTTTAAAATAACCATTTCAACCATACGCTGCTTTGCTATCATTGAGCGAGGGACCTAATTTGGTTGCTTCATTTTTAATCCTGATGCTTCGGGTTTGCTCCCACGCTATAAAAACATTATAGTCGTTGGAAAGCAACCCTTGCCTCCTGTTAATGCCGGCAGTGTCATTTTCGTTTGCGAAAATTTTGTATGATGGCACTTCATCAATCGTATTAATTTGTATAAATTTTGAATTACTCCGGGTTGACCAGCCTTAACTCCTTCTATATAAGTAGACCGCTGATTTCAATGGGTGACCTAGCGGGTCGCCCATTTACTATCCAGCCCCCCATCAAACTTAACGTGAGGTTTTCCACATACAGTTTTTCTGTTCTCTTCATCAAATGCAGTTACAGTTATTCCTAAGCAAGTTTGAGCAGTTTCCCTTCAAGCCATTTTTTGACTGTTTCCAGCTACTGCGCTTATTCTTGTTGGTACGCTGTTTTTGAAAATTTCCTATTGTGAAGCCCCAGAAAATCATATCCATCTTTGCCGTCTTTGATATTGACGATTTTGCTATTCTTTGGGTTGCTCGCCCGATTCACCGGTGCTTTGTCACAGGGCTTTAATCTTAGGATTTCTCCACCAGTTGCCTGTTAGCAGCTACTGAACATCTTGATACTAACTCAGACTGGACTTTCACCCGTTGGACTGCGCTCATGCAGGGCGTGCACCCAAAAAGAGTCAACCTCCTGAGAGATTGACTCTTTGATCTGATTACATTACCTCTGCTGATCGTCGCTATTTGGCTTCTGAATAGCGCCTTGCCACTTCATCCCAGTTCACAATAAACCAGAAGTTGCTTACATAATCCCCACGCATATTCTGGTAAGTGAGGTAGTATGCATGTTCCCAAACATCAAGTCCGAGAAGCGGTATTTGCCCCTCCATATAAGGGCTGTCCTGGTTTGCGGTACTTATTACTTTCAAGTCGCCATTATCTACCACCAACCACGCCCAACCGCTACCAAAGCGACTTTTCGCGGCTTCTTCAAATTCATTTCTAAACTCTTCGAAGTTTCCAAACGTTTCATCAATCCTGGCTGCCAGTTCCCCGGCAGGCATTCTCATTTCATTATCCGCCAGAGCAGGAGACATAACCTCCCAAAACAGTTCATGATTGGTATGGCCACCGACATGATTTCTAATGGTATTTATAACAGAAGCTGGCAGGTCTGTAGGTAAATCATTAAACCCAGCCAAAAGTTCCACCGAGGTTAAATCATGCAGCTGTGGGAACTCTGCCAAGCCACTATTGGCAGAATTTACATATGCATTGTGGTGTCGGGTATGATGGATATTCATTGTCATTTCATCAATATAGGGCTCCAGGGAATCATAAGTGTAAGGCAAAGGGTTTAAATTGAATGGGTAGGTTTGTTCTTCAGCAGGCGTTATATCTTCCCGAACTGAGATCCCCTGTACAACAGGGAAGGTTATTTTCGCCCCAAAGAGCTCCACCACTGTATTGATGGGAATCATCGCCTGATTACCCACGATAATCGCTGGGGTTTCCATCTCAAGTGGAGTGCCGCCAACGTTGATGATGCGCTCCCCGATGGGTGCCATCACCGTCAGATTATCCTTTTCAATCATGACGGTCTTCGTCTCTTTCTGCCATGTCACTGTAGCACCCAAGGCTTCAAAAACTGCCCGCATCGGTACCAGTACGACACCATCAACATTGACAGAAGCCGTAGGGGCATTAATCAGTTCATCATTAACCATGATCCGGTTTCCTCCTGCATCGACAGTTGTTGCAAAAGTGACCTGAACCATCGCTAACAGTAATGCGATCGTGGCTACCAGTGTGATATGATTCCTAAATCTTTTCACGGTACTCCTCCTTAAAATTTTCCCTGTAAATAGCAGCTTTCAATTGCTAATAGTCATTATTTTCTGAATGCCCCGCCATTGTCTCTGGCAAACAGTCATCTTCTCTAATAAATAGTCATTGTTTCTAATCCAGTAAGAATTTTTATTTGGGAATTCCTCAGTGTGCTTGCTGCCCGCAGTACCCTGGCAAGGTCACCAGGGGTACTATTTCATGACAACTATTTTGATCTTCCATCAAAATAGAAACAATTAGCGGCTTGCTGGGCACACGTGCACAAAAAAACCGGGATGTGCTCCCGGTTTCAAATTGAATGAAATATGGTTTGCCGGTTATCGTCCCATCGCCCACTTGCCGGCCTCTTCACCACCCAGTCTTCCTGAGGTGAAGGCATACCCGATGCCCACACCGTTGCCCACATAGGTGTCGTTGTAAAGCACACCGGCAGCTTCCATACCCACGGCATAGAGACCGCCAATGGGTACCCGGGCTTCATTCAACACTTGAAAGTTGCGATTAATGGTCAGACCGCCAATGGATCCCAGGTTGTTGATTTCGGCAATGATGGCGTAGTAAGGGCCTTCACTGCCCATAGGCAGCAGGTATTCGGACGCTTTACCAAAGGCACTGTCAGTTCCTGATTCAGCTGCTTCTTCGTAATGGCGGAAGGTTTCGGTGAAGACGGTCACATCCATCCCGGCGTTTTCTGCCAATGCTTCAATGGTCTCACCCTTGAAGCCATTGCCCTGTTCCACCATGGTGTCAAAGACCTCATAGACGTTCTCCCAGGGATTTTCCAGGGTGAACTGCTCTGCAAAGGAGGCGTAGAATTCCGGCGGCATTCCCGGCAGGCGGGGGGCCTGAATCCCGCTCATCCCCGTACTTTCCAGGGCATCCAGCTGAGTCGCCGACACAATCACATAGTGGAAGGGGCCGTGGAAGGCGCTGGTGTTGGCAGCTGCCACGGCTTTCAGGGTGGCGGCTTCATCCCGGAAACGGGCACCGGAAGTTCCCACATTCATCAGTGTGGGCAGGTAGGTGAGCATCAGGGGATAACTGGCTTCAAAGGGTTCATACACTGTTTTCAGATCGGCTGTTCCCCGGGCCAGGGTTTGGTGGAGCATCTGGCCTCCGAAGTTGTCGGGCACCCGTGCTCCCGCTTCCCAGGCCATTTGCAGGCCTTCTCCCACGTTCTGCCCCAATCCGCCGTTGACACCTTCGAAACCGAAGTGTTCTTTCACCATTTCCCGGTTGGCTGCATAGCCGCCGGTGGCCAATACCACACTTTTAGCTGTGATTTCCAGCGTGGTACCGTCTGCCTGTTCTGCCACAACGCCGGTAACATCGCCGTTTTCGCTGGTGATGAGGGACTTTGCCGTGGTTTCGGTGATCACCTGACCGCCCTGTTGTTCCACCGAAGCTGCCAGCATGCTGCGCAGTGTTTCCTCACGGGTGTCATAGGGCGGCAGCATGTGCATCTGTTCATTGAAGAAGTTCAGGAACATGGTTTCATAGCCCCGTTCCTTCAGCCAGTCATAGGTTTCCCCGGACTGGGTGACGTACCTGCGAATCACTGCTGCGTCCACTCGCCAGTGGCTGTCTTCAATCCAGTGAGTGATAGCAGCTTCCAGATCAACTTCCAGCTCGTTTTCCAGGGCGATGGTGGAGTTGAAGAACTTGCCGGCCCAGGAAAGGTTGCTGGCCCCTCCGATGACACCGGTTTTCTCCAGAAGGATCACCGATGCCCCTTCTTCAGCTGCTACAATGGCTGCTGAAACGCCGGAGGCTCCACCGCCGATCACCACCACGTCGGCTGCCAGCTCTTCCACCACGCCGTCTCCCGGGCGCACCACTGCGGCAGCTTTCAGAGCTGACACATCGCCATCGGCCTGTAAAACCGCTGCTTCAACTGCTGCCAGCATGGCCTGGCTGGAGATGGTGGCACCACTGACCACATCTGCTGCCAGGGTCTGGCCTTCCAAAATCTGGTCTTTCACCCGCTCAAGGGCGGCATCGCCCAAGCCGGCAGTTTCCGCCTGGCTGACGATGGCAATTTCGGTGATGGCCGTCTCACTAAAAGTGACTTCCACCACCACCGGGCCGCTGTGACCCGTTGCTTCTGCCGTATAGGTTCCCGGTGTATATCCCTGTGCTGTTGTCTGTTGGGCAGGGGCTGGTTCTTCATCGGCAGCGGGTGCCGGAGCCGGCTGGGTACAGCCTGCCACCAGTGACACCACCAGCATCAGGCACAGTGCCAGCAGCCATGTTCTTTTCAGCCTTGATGACTTCTCAGCATTGGTTAACGGTTTCATTTCATTTCCTCCTGTTCTCCAAGGTTTTTCAGTGAATTGGATGGGTGCAACAAGACACTTTATCTCTCGTTACTCTATCTCCACTGTAAACCCTGGTGCAGCACCGGAGTCAATGATTTTGTTAAAAAATAATCGAAGTTATCTGGTTTAAGAAACTGGAATATTGACCTCCAAATAGGCCCATCGTTTCCCCTGGTGCCGGTGGGTCAGCACAATCTTCCCAAAAACATCCCCATCAGGATGCAGGCCTTGCCCCCTGATGTTTTCCAGCATAAAGACAATGGATTTACGGGTGATATCTTCATCGCCGGTCCCTCGAATCACCGCCGTCAGGCAGGAGGCCGGTGGAATGATTTCGATGTGTTCATCAATGGTGATCTGCCGTCGTGCCGCCTCATCCACTTCCATGGCCAATCCCCAGCTGTAGGGAAATATGGCCGCCTCTGACGTGATGGCTTCCTGTTCAATGCGAAAGGAAAAAAAGGCAAAGGGCAGGCTGTTCATCCATTCACTGACCCGTTGCAACAGGGCTTCGTTTTTCAGCAGGGTGTTCATGTCTGTTTGCCGCAGCCTGTAAAAACCTGGCATCTGGCGAAAATAGCATTGGTTCAGGCGCGTGTTCAGAGCAGCAATCTCTTCGTTTGTTTCTTTCAGCCGCTGTAACTGCCTTTCTTTTTCCCGAATTTCTGCTTCCAGTGTTTGTGCTGCCTGCTGCAGACTGCCGGTAATCTGCTGCAAGGGCACATCTCCTGTGAGGCGGGCAGCTTCAGGCAGTGAAAGGGACAGGCTGCGGAGCCATCGGCTGCTTAGCAGATTGCGGGCATCCAGGTCATCGAAGTAGCGATATTGGTTCTTGTCATTTTTCATGGGGCTGATGATGCCGTGCTTTTCGTAAAGCCGCAGGGTGTCCACCGTGACTCCCAAAAGAGCGGCAAATTCACCAATGGTATATTTCACGGGGTAATCACCTTCATGTGATGGCTCCTTTCTTTTCCTTCACCCACAAATGGTTGTTGACCGCCACGCTGACCATCATCAGAGCGATGGCCATGACAACCGCTGCCATGCCGATAAAAATGCCGAACTGGTCTGACAGCGCTCCTGTGATAATGGGCATCATCACTGAACCGATGCCGCTGATGATGAGTAAAATCCCCATGGCCATGGGGTACTCCTTTAAGGTGCCTCCCACGCTGGCCACCGTGGTGGGATAAATGCCTGCCATGGAGAAACCCAGGCCCATGATGGCGATGGTAATCACCGTCACTTGCCGGGTTGACAACAGGAGCAGGTAGAAAAGGGCAAAACCCAGACCCATGGCAGTGAGCAGCTTCTCCTTGGGGATGCGTGATCCAATGTAGGTGCAGGTGAGTCTGCCCGCCAGAATCACTGTCCACAAAAGTGCATTGAGCACCTGGGCATAGGCGGTTGTCATGATTCCCGCATCAATGAAATATTTCACCAGCCAGCCGGTGATGGCCGCCTCGGCACAGAGGTAGAAAAAAAGAATGCCCACTCCCACCTGAAAATTCCTGTTTTTCATGAACTCATATGAAGTGACTTTTCTCTTCTTTCTGGCGGTATCATCCAGATTCATTCGGGAGAAGAATCCCATGGCCAGGATCACAAGAAAGACCACAAAGCCTGTGGCGATACGCCAGCCGCCGGCGCCGCCAAGATGCATGGAAAGAATGACGATGAAGGGTGCTGTCAGGGCGCCGATGGCAAAAATGCTGTGAAGCAGGTTGAGTGCTGCCGGATTGCTGTCTGATACTTCATTCACCACTGTGTTATTGAAATTGGCAATGCTTCCCCGGCTGATTCCAATAAATAGGAACCCCAGCAACAGCCATACCGGGTTGCCTGTTGTCATCATGATGATGAAGCCCACTGCCACAAAACTGCATAAAAACAGAATGGCTTTTTTTCGGCCCAGATATACCGGCAGAATGCCTGCAATGAACCCGGCAGCCAGATTGCCCACCTGGTGAGCCGACAGCAGGCTGCCGCTGATGGTGTTGCTCAGGCTGTATTCACTGCTGATAAGGGGCAGCAGTGACCCCAGCATCACTGCATAGATGCCGTTGACGGCAAAAACAAAAAAACAGCACTTAAGAATATACTGTTCGTCGCTGGTGAGGTGGGTGTAGAAAGAAGGTTTGCTCATTGGTTTATGCTGCTCCTGTCTTGTATGTTCTGCAGGTTCTGCATGCGCTTTATGTTCAGTATGCTCCGTATGTTTCGTGTGGGATGTGTGGCAGGTACCATACGCCAGTTTGGCCAACAGATGATGGTTTGTGATGGTTTGCGGATGATGGTGCTTCTGGCGGCTATGCCATTACCTGATGCATTGTTCACTGATGCATTACTCTCTGATAAACCGAATGGTCAGGGGATAGCGGTAATCTTCATTGTTGGAGGCTTTCATGGTGGCAATAATGGAGCAGATGAGGTCCAGCAGCCCAAAAATAATGAATCCTAAAATGCCAATAAGGATGAGGGATAAAATACCGGAAACAAAAAAGGCAATCATGAGGGTGATCTGAAAATTCAATGCTTCGGCGGCATGGCGCTTGGCAAAGGGCTTGCTTTGATCCACCAGTAAGTAAATGATCAGCGGTACCAAAAATCCGGTGACCAGTCCCAGTAAATGGGCGATCATGGCCAGGCCTCTTCCCGGTTGCTCACCCCTGTATTCTTGATGCTGCTGATAATCCTGCCGATAAACGGGCTGGTTTTGCTGTGGATGCTGATGGTGTTGGTTTTCCTGATTCTCCTGTTGTTGATATCGTTCTTCATAGTTAACCATTGGTTGTCTTCCTTTCTGTTACCACTTGTTTTGTCATCTTGCTCTCCTATATTCTACACGTTTTGTCACTCATTTGTCTCATTTTTTGTTATTTGCATCACTTCACCTGAGCGTTCCCCTGATTCCCTTCCCACCACTTTCTATATTCTTTTCTTTCGTTACATTTTCTTCATTTTCTTCATTAGGGTTCAATCCCATCGGTTTCTTCACTGGGATTCAAACCCGTCGGGCTGCTCAGTCACCGCTTTTTCAGAAGCTGCAACAGCAGCTTTTTTAGGCAGCATAATGGTGGTGCGGGTGCCGATATCCACCCGGCTGATCACTTCCACATGACCGTGATGACGCTGGATAATCCATTTGGCAATGGCCAGCCCCAACCCTGAGCCGCCGGTTTTTCGCGCCCGGGATTCGTCAGACCGGTAAAACCTGTCAAAAATATGGGGCAGGTCTTCCGGTTCAATGCCAATGCCGTTATCCTGTACGGTGATGTGCACCTGGCTGTCCATCTGATTCACCCGCAGTGAGATCACTTCGCCTGCAGGGGTATATTTCATGCTGTTTTCCAGCAAAATGCGGATGGCCTGCTTCATCAGCTGCCGGTCTGCCGTCAGCAGGGCCGCTGTTTGCAGCCGGGTTTCAAAAATGTGATGGGGATCAATGAGCCGGGCTTCTTTCACGATTTCTTCCACCAGTTCTCCCGCTTCCACCGATTCCAGATGCAGCTGCATGGATTCGTTGTCTCCCCGGGCCAGAAAAAGCAGCTGTTCCACCAGGGCTTTCATACTTTCAGTTTCTCCCTTAATGGCATCAATGGATTCCTGAAGAGTTTTTTCATCCTTTTTGCCCCATCGGTCCAACAGGTTCACATAACCCTGAATCACCGATATGGGGGTGCGCAGTTCGTGGGAAGCGTCTGAAACAAATCTGACCTGGGACTGGTAGGCAGCATTGATGCGGTTCAACATCTGGTTGATGGCCTGGGCCAGCTCTTTCAGTTCTTTCTGGGATTCATCCACCGCCAGGCGCCTGTCAAGCTGGCTGGCATCAATACTGCTGATTTCTCCTGCCAAATTTTTCAGGCCGGTTCCGTCGGCCCCCAGTGCTGCCACCTGATCGTTCAGGCTTCTGGTGGTGGCCGCCATGTCTGCAATGGGCTTCAGGGTCTTGCGAATGGCCCCGACGCCTTCCACCAGACTGCCCAGGAAGACAAAAAGCTCCAGCGCCAGAAGCAGGATCCCTGCCAGCAACAGGCGGTTCAGGTCAGGCCCGATCTGATAGATGATTTCATGGGGTTGGTGATGGATCGTCAGGTTCATGTGATAAGTGGCTTGGTCAATTCGCTGGGCCAGGGAAATATCCTGCTGGCGGGGTGGCAGTTTCAGATCACGCCGGGCTTCCAGTGATTCCACCGGAAGCATTTCTTGCAAAGCCCGCGGGAGAAGACGTCCGGATGGCTCCACCACACCATTTTTCACAGTTTCTGAACGCACCTGAAACCCCTTTTCTTCGAAAAGGGGCTGGTAAACCATGTAGGTGGCATTTTCCAGACTGTCGATGACCATCTGTGTTTCTCGTTCGATGCGAAAGAGAGTAGTGCCGATGACCCCGATGACCAGCACCAGGTTCACGGTGAAAAAGGCAGAAAACAGCATGACCGCCAGGTGAACATTCAGCTTCAACGCCAGGGAAGATTTTATTTTGTCGGTCAGAGAGGCTCCTCTTCCACCACTTTTGTGGCCTTTCTGTTTATTCATCACGAATCACGTATCCCACTCCCCGTACCGTCTGAATGATTTTCTGATGATAGGGTTCTTCTATTTTTGCCCGCAGGTACCGCACGTATACGTCGACGGCATTGGTGCCGCCTGAAAAATCATATCCCCATATTTTATCAAGCAGGACTTCCCGCTTCATGACAATGTTCTTATTTTCCAGCAGACACTGCAGCAGATCAAATTCCCGTTTAGTCAAGTCCAGAGGGTTTGCCGCCATCCAAGCTTCCCGACGTTCCGGGTCCAGCTTCAGTGGGCCTGCCTGCAGGGAGGCATCGGCAATGGGTGCGGTCTTCTTTCGCAGAGCCACCCGAATGCGGGCCAGCAGTTCTTCAATGGCAAAGGGCTTGGTGATGTAGTCATCGGCACCGCCATCCAGACCTGTGACTTTATCCACCACGCCGTCCCGGGCGGTGAGCAGGATCACCGGCAGTTGGGAAAACTGGCGAATGCGCCGCAACACCTCGATACCATTAAGGCCGGGCAGCATGACATCCAGCAGCACGAGATCAAAGGGGCGGGCTTTGATCAATTCCAGCCCGTCCCTTCCATTTAACGCCTTCTCCACCCGGTAGCCTTCATATTCCAGCTCCAGCTGGACAAAGCGGGCTATTTTCTCCTCATCTTCAATAATGAGAATTTCTGTCGGTTTCTCCTGATGTTCCATGCTGGTTCTCACCTTTATCTGTTTGATGTGACTCCGCCTGATTTGACTGCTGTTTGTTGCCGGCAACATCATTCTTGAAGTTTTCGGCAGCATTAGCCACAGAATCCATGGCTTTGTTCACGGAAGGTTTCCCCAGGTCAGGGCCTTCAAACCGGTAGCTGTAATCGAAAAAGAGTCCGATGATCAGCAGCGGTATAATGATCCAGAAGGCAAAGACCAGCAGCAGCACCATGGCTGTCAGGGGGATCACCATGATTTTTTCATTATCCTTTAAGACTCTGAACCCATTGCTGTTTCCTTTATGAATCACTTTTCCGCACCAGCGGAAGAAATTACCCACCATTTCTCCAAAGGTGGTGCCGCCATTCTTAGCTTGTTCCTGTCCGAATGATTCTTTTTCGCCATGCGCACCCGTTTGCTGGTGTTGTTGGTGGTGATGGTTTCCCGCCTGACCGGTATGATAATATCCACCTCCGGCAGGGGTGCCGATTTGCTGTCTTTTTTCCAGCAGTATCACTGCTTCCAGCAAATCCCCATTGGCTTCCTCCAGTACCTTTTTAGCTTCTTCGTAACTGACACCCGTTCGTTCCTTGAGTTTCTCAACCTGTTCAAGTGTGACCATAATATTCCCTCCTGTTCATTTGATTATGGTCATTGTAACGCTTCAACATGAGAACCCCATTCAGACAAGATTAAAATTGCATTAGAAAACAAAAAAGATTTCTCATCAAATAACTTCAAGCACCCGCTCAGTTAACCACTCAGTTAACCATTCAGTAGATATTCAATCGTTGCTCAATAGATATTCAATAAATGCGCAATAGATGCTGCAAGTTGCCTTCTAAGGGTTTTTGCCACTAACCCGCTGCCCTGAACACTTACTGCGATGCACCTGCTGGTGACGCATTATCTGAAATCAACCGGCTGTTATAAATTGGTGTCACCTCTTCCGCTGGAAGCGGCCGGCTGAACAGGTAGCCCTGCATAAAGTCGCAGCCGCTTTTTTTAAGCTTTCGGTACTGTTCCAGTTCTTCCACCCCTTCGGCGGTGATCTCCATATGAAGGCTATGCCCCAGGGTAATGATGCTGTTCATGACTTCCACCGATTCATCTTTCAGGAAACGATCGCTGAGAGTTTTATCCAGTTTGATTTTTTGAATGGGCAGGTAGGTCAGGTAAATCAGTGAAGAATAGCCGGTTCCAAAATCATCGAGGGCAATGCGAATCCCAATTTCCCGAAGCCGGTTCAAAAATGTCGTCGTATCCGCGCTTTCTTCCAGAAGCACGCTTTCGGTGATCTCAACTTCCAGATATTCGGCAGGGATTTTCTTCTCCAAGAGCTTTTGTTGAAGATATCCATGAAGGCCTTCGTCGCTGAGCTGTTTGCTGGATAGATTAATGGCCACCGGTTTAAGAGGCAGTCCCTGATCACGCCAGGATGCCATCTGACGAATTGTTTCCCCCGCCACCCATCGGCCAATGGGAATAATTTGACCCGTTTCTTCTGCCACGGGAATGAATCGGTCTGGCAGAATGGCAATACCCTTTAACCGCAGCAACGCCTCAAATCCCACAATATTGCCAGAAGCAGACTCCACCTGTGGCTGATACACCAATCTGAAACCGTCTTCTGCAAGGGCTTCTGTCAAGCGCCGTTCTATTTCTACTTTTTCCTTCAGTACTTCAATCATCTCCTGCTGAAAGTACATATAATGATTCTTGCCGGAATGTTTCACCTGGAACATGGCGGTGTCGGCGTTCATGATCAACTGTTCCATGTCACTGCTGTCATCAGGAAACCGGGTGATACCCATGCTGAAATGGATCTGCCGGCGGCTGTTATGTACCTGGAAGGGCGATCCAAAAACATTGAAAATTTGACGTACGTGTCCTTCAATGACTTCCTGATCAGCTTCCCGGCTTAGAAGAATCAAAAATTCATCGCCTCCAAATCTGGAGACAAAAAAATTCTCATCGGCCAGTTGTTGAAACCGCAGGGCAATTTCTCTGAGCACATCATCCCCCACAGCATGTCCCAGGGTATCGTTGATGGCTTTGAAATTATCCAGATCAAGGAGCATAACGGTTCCGGCATGTCCCGCAGCAATTTCTTCCTGTATTCGATTCATGAAACTGATACGGTTGGGCAGCCGGGTGAGGGGATCATGGTGCGCTAAAAAATCAATATGTGCTTCCTGTTCTTTTATGTGGGTGATATCCAGCAATATACCCGCCAGTTTCACCAGTTCGCCATTTTGCAGGTAGACGCCGCGGCCCTGAAACAACACCCAGCGCGTTGATTTCCCTGTTTCTTCCATAGGAATCTGCAGGGAAATTTCATCTGCCGTTCCGCTTTGGTAGCGGGTGAAGGCATGGCGAATCCGATTGATCTCCCGGCGGGGAAAGAGTTGGTTCAAAGTACTTTCCACATTTCCCGAAGGATTGATTTCGACGGAGAGAATATGCTTCAGGTCATCTGACAGAAACATCCGATCGGTTTCCAGGTCGATCTCCCACACGCAGCTATTGGTACCGCTGGTGGCAATTTCATACTTTTGATTCAACACCGTCAGCTCTTCCATATGTTCCTGAATCGTCTGGTATTGAGCTGTGAGTTCTTCTTCTGTTGCCAGCATTTCTTCATTGTAGGCTGCCAGTTCTTCATTTTTTTCATGAAGCTCCCGCTCAATGCGGCGGCGTCTCACATTGTCATAGGCCACCACCAGCAATAACGCCACCAGAAAGGCCAGCACTGCCAGTGCATTGTTCACCAGCCCGCGATTTTCGGTGTAAAAAGAAGTGGGTTCGTTCAACAATATGGAACCTCTGGGAACCAGGTTTCTGTCAATGCCATATTCCCGAAGGAGTTCATCGTCAAAAAAATACTGGTTGGGGCTTTCCGAGACCATGGGAATGGCCGAAACCGGTGTTCCCTGAAGGATTTGCACCACCATATCGGCAGCCACCCGTCCCTGTTCAAAGTAGGAGACCATTTTTCCACCCATGAGGCCGTCACCCACGCCCCCCACCGAAGCGCGGTAAACAGGCACCTGTGCATGTTCTCTCAGAAAAGCCACGGCCTCGTCGATGGTCATGGTGGCTCCATTTCTGTCCTGAAACATGCTCATGTAAAGAAGAATGGTTTCCGCACCCACGGCTTCCAGCGTTTCTCCCAAGGCTTCGTAGGTATGTTCAGAAGCATTCAGGGACTCAAATGATAACTCCGGCAGTGCCGTTGCCGCCTGATAAAACTGGTTTTTGTCTCCCTGCCCGGTAAGGGTATCGTCCACAATCGCCATCACCCGGGTGGCCTCAGGCTGAAACTGGTGGGCTATTTCAATGGTTTCCACCAGTGAGAACGCCTCCACCACACCGGTGATCATGGGGTCGGATGCTGCCAGGGCAGCCCGCTGCAGATCATTGATTCCCAAAAATACAATGGGAATACCGGCAAATAGTTCTTTCTGATGATCCAGGGCGAACTGCAACGCGTTATCATCCCCCACCAGCACAGCATCGTAGGGAGGAAGCTGGTTCAGCTTATAGGAGAGTATCCGATGAAATATTTCAATATTTTCCTGTGCTTCAATGCGCCGGGTATCCATGTACTCAATTTCAAGTTGAATGGGATGGGGTGCAAAGGCGGCGCGAATTCCGTCTATCTGCTCCGGTACAATGACAAAGCTTTCAGAATAGGCACTGATAAAAAGCACCGATTTGGGCTGCTCCAGAGCACGCACCCAAGAACAGGTGGACACCAACAGCAATAACAAGGCAATTAGGAATATCGGCAGATGTTGGCGGCGATGTGTGCCACGAATAAGCTGGATTGGCATCGTCTTTTCCTCCTGTCTGAAAAGAAAAAATCGCAGCAACCGGTACAGCAGGGTTCCTCAACATGCAGTACAACGATTTCTGCGACAGCAGGCAATGCATGATCATGAAAGCTTCGAAACGCCGCATGAACAGCCATTTTTCTGCTTAAGCTAAGGATACCACATTCGTTGCCTTTTAAACAGTCGCCCCTTCTGATATCGTTACTTCAGGTGCCCTGTTCTCCATTCAACTGGATGAACTGCGAATCCCCTTTCACAGAATGATTTTTTCATCAGCCAACGGGTAAAAAGGAACTCAGGAGGCGATCACCCATGCAGACAAAACTCTTCAGTCCTTTCAAACTGAAAAGAATCACGCTTAAAAACCGGATTGTCATGGCCCCCATGTGCCAGTACTCTGCAGGCGATGACGGCTATGCCAACGACTGGCATTTGGTTCATTACACCACGCGGGCGGTGGGGGGTGCCGGCTTGATTTTGCTGGAAGCCACAGCAGTGGAGCCCCGGGGCCGCATTTCTTCTCAGGATCTGGGTATCTGGGAAGACAGCCAGATGGATGCGTTGCGGCGCATTGTGAATGCCGGACGCCGCCATGGCGCGGTGATGGGCATCCAGCTGGGTCACGCCGGGCGAAAATGCGAGGCCGCCGGAGAGGCGGTGATTGCGCCCAGCGCCCTTTCTTTCGATGCTGCCGACCCCCGGTTTCAGGTTCCACAAGCCATGAGTGTAACGGACATTGCCCAGGTGACGGCATCTTTTCAGCAGGCCGCCCGCCGGGCGGTGGCAGCCGGCTTTCAGGTGCTGGAGATTCACGCCGCTCACGGCTATCTGATCAATCAGTTTCTCTCTCCCCTTGCCAACCACCGCACCGATGACTACGGGGGCTCTCCTGAAAACCGGGCGCGATTTTTGAGAGAGGTGCTGGCAGCTGTGAAAGAAGTCATTCCCGAAGAACTGCCGTTGATCGTGAGAGTTTCTGCTGAGGACTATGTACCGGAGGGCAATCACCCTGAAGATCTGGCAGTCCTGCTGAATCTGGCCAAAGACACTGGCATCGATCTGGTGAATGTCAGCTCTGGCGCGGTGGTGAATGCCCGCATCAATACCTACCCCGGTTATCAGGTGCGCTTTGCCGAAACCATCCGGCAACTCACCGGGTTACCGGTGATGGCCGGCGGGCTCATCACCAGCCCCTTGATGGCAGAAGAAGTTCTCCAGAATGAACGGGCTGATTTGATCTTTTTGGGCCGGGAGTTGCTGCGCAACCCTTACTGGCCCCTGCAGGCTGCCCGAGAGCTTCGTGAAGAACTGGAATGGCCCATTCAATACCAGCGCAGCCAACCGAAGTGGTAGTTCAACGTCATTCTATGAACAAAGCCGCCTGGGTTGGGTTAAATGTGAAGACAAAAGGACTTACCGCACACGGAGGATGAACATGAAAGCCACAGCTACAAACAGAACGGTCGACACGGAACATTCGTTATCTGTAGTGAAACAAGAAAGCAAGCAGGGATTTTGGGCAGTTATTGTCATTATGTTGGTGTGGTGATCATCCTTCATTACTTCATGAAGTGGTTTCTGCAGCGGTCTATATCATCTATGAACTAATTGTCAAAAATCACAAGGATTCCAGGTAAAGGGGTTGGAGATCATACTGATTAAAAACATTAGCATCGAAAACGCATCCGAAAAAAAAGATGTATTGATAAAAGATGGTCAGTTTTTTAAAATTGCAGATCACATTGAAGCAGATAACAACGTGGAAATCATTGACGGGGAAGGAAAGTTAATGCTTCCACAATTTATTGAATCCCATGTTCATCTTGATTCAGCCTTGACTGCAGGAGATCCCCGATGGAATTTGTCAGGCACCCTCTTTGAAGGGATTGCTTGCTGGTCAGAAAGAAAAGAGAAGCTTTCTAAGAAAGATGTGATGGACCGGGCAAGAAATACCATTCGTAAACAGGCAAAAAATGGAATCGGTCATGTTCGAACTCATGTTGATGTGACGGATCCATCTTTAGTGGCATTGGAAGGATTGCTGGAACTAAAAGAAGAACTGAAGGACAAAGTGAACGTACAGATTGTGGCTTTTCCCCAAGAAGGGATTTTAAGCTTTCCAAACGGCAAAGAACTGATGGAAGATGCCCTTAAAATGGGGGCTGACGTTGTGGGCGGCATCCCCCACTTCGAATTTACAAGAGAGTACGGGGTGGAAAGTGTCAATTTTCTCATGGCACTTGCGGAAAAATACGATAAACTGGTGGATGTTCATTGTGATGAGATTGATGACGAACAGTCACGCTTCATTGAAACCCTTGCAACCAGAGCGTATGAATCCGGTCTTAAGGAAAGAGTGACCGCCAGTCATACCACCTCCATGCATTCCTTTAACAATGCCTACACCTCAAAGCTATTCAGAATTCTTCGAATGAGTGAAATAAACTTTATTGCCAATCCCCTTGTTAACACCCACTTGCAGGGACGTTTTGATACTTATCCCAAAAGAAGGGGTGTCACAAGGGTCAAAGAATTGTTAGAAGCGCAAATCAACGTCTCTTTCGGTCATGATGATATTTTTGATCCCTGGTATCCTCTGGGGGACGGAAATATGTTGGATGTGATTCATATGGGACTTCACGTCTGTCAGATGATGGGTTATGAAGAAATCCTCAACTCTTATATGCTTGTGACCCATAATGCGGCCAGAACCTTACATCTTGGGGAAGCGTATCAGATCAAAGAGGGGAATCCGGCAAGCTTTATTATGATGAACGATGACAATTTTTACCATGTGCTGAACGAGAAAAAGGAAGTACTGTACAATTTCACAAAGGGAAAGCTGATTGCATCGTCACAGCCGGCTATGAAAAAGACCCTTTTTTAGCTGTTTTAAGAACTGATCTGACTTCAGGAAAACCCACGAAACCCCACATTATTGTATGTGGGGTTTCGGTGTTAAACAAGATGCCTTCACCTCTAAATCAAATCATACTGCTTCGACTTTCTCTGCAGTGTCTGACGTGGCACCGACAATAATTTTGCTGCTTTTGACACATTGTAATCTGTTTTTCGCAACACCTGGTGAATGGCTGTTTTTTCGTAATCCTGCACCATTTCATTCAACGGTGTAATCAGCATATCTGTTTGTTTGTTTTGACCGTCATACAGTCTCAATTCTTCCATTTTCATTGCAATATCTTCATAGCTCAATCGTTCCTGCTCCGGTTTTGCCATACTGATACCGTGAATGATGATATTTTCCAATTCTCTTATATTACCCGGCCAATGATACTTGGATAATTCTTCCAACAAATTCTGACAAATATATTTCACTTTTTTACCGAAAGTCTTATTATGCTTCAGAACCATGAAATTCACCAGTAACGGAATATCGTCTTTACGTTGCCTTAAAGGTGGAATGTTCATATTCAAAGCACTCAGCCGATAATAAATATCTCTTCTTAAAATACCTTTTTCAATACATTTCAATGGTTCTTCATTAATGGCTGCAATGATCTTGACATCCACCGCAATTTCTTTCTTGGAACCCACGCTTCTGACAGTTCCTTCTTCTAAAACCCGCAACAATTTAGATTGTAAATGCATCGGCATGGAATTAATTTCATCCAATAAGAGAGTTCCTCCATCAGCCATTTCCAATAGGCCCACATTATCCACCGCTCCTGTAAATGCACCTTTGGCGGTGCCAAACAAAATGCTTTCCAATAGGTTCTCCGGAATCGCCGCGCAGTTCTGTGAAATAAACGGGCGATTTCTTCTTTCGCTTACCTGGTGAATGGCATGGGCAAACAGCTCTTTACCCGTGCCCGTTTCGCCATAGATCAATGTGGGCAAATCACATCCGGCTGCCACCGTCACATACTCTTTCAGCGCCTTCATTTCCCGATTATTGGTGATAACACTGTCCAAAGAATACTTGGCAATTCTTTCATGGCCTTTCAAAGTGCCAACCCGATGGTTTTCAAAAGCAGCTGCATTCATATTTAGAGACCCGACATCCGATAATTGGATCTCTTTGATTGCCATTAAATCTTTTTTAAATGCTTCTGCATTTGTCTCGTCGACAGACAAATCAACAGCTCCAACAATTGAGTTCCCCGATTTAATGGGAATGGACAAGGAGGTGATCCTGATTTCATGTCTGTCCTTTGATTTTAAAACCTGGTTTTCCACATAAATTGGAACCCCCAGTGTCATGGCCCGATAGGTACTGCTGGTTTCTTCATTCAGATTTTCATATACCTCTAAAAATTTTTTTCCCACTACCTCATACTGGATTTCCGGAGCATTCATCAATTTATTATTGAACTTTGCCGTAAATAAAATTTCACCCTTTAAGTTGATAATCGTAATACCATCAATGTATCCCCGTCCATTAAACAGCTTTTCCATTAATTTCATCTTATTGACTCCTCGTATGATAAATTAACCGTTAATGCACTCATCTGTGATTATATCACCTGAATCTGTGACATTCTATCAAAAAACGACTGCTGCTGCTTCAAAAGCCCGGGATGATTCCCCGTATTTAACCATGGCTGAATGAAGAGGCAATGGTTGCCTTCTGTTTTCCATTGAGCATCGCGTTACGGCGAAGTAATCATTGCTCATATATGAGCTCTCATGCGCCCATATATGAGCAATGATTCTTCGTGTTGAGAGACACCCTATTCAGCTGTCGTCTGTAACCTCTTCACAAAGCCATTTGTGATCAAAAAAACCGTTCTGTAAAGTTGGCATTGAAGTTGCATAATAATTGAAATTGTATCATAATTAATCGATTCAGTTCTAAGGAGGTCATCCAGTGAAGTTTGGCGTGTTAAAAGACATCAAAGTGGGGGAGTTTCGCGTGATTGCCACTCCCTCTGAAGTATCAACGATGATTGATGACGGCCATCAGGTGCTTGTGCAAAAGGGTGCCGGTAAGCTGGCCGGATTCAGTGATTCGTCTTACTCAGATGCAGGAGCAGAAATGATTGAGACGATGGAAGAGATTTACGCCAGCTGTGACCTTGTGGCTAAAGTCAAAGAAATTGAGCCCGTGGAGTACGACTTGTTGAGAGAAAATCAGATTATTTTCACTTGTATTCACCCAGCTGCCCATCCTGAAGAAGTACAGGCATTGTTGGATAAAAAGGTGATTGCTTTTACTGCCGAAGATTCCCACCGACATGGATCTCCAAATTGTGAGGCCGCAGGAAAGCAAGGTGCTTTGATGGGTTTGGAATCACTGCTGTCAATTCATGGTGGCAGCGGAAAATTTGTCAATGGACTGGCAGGCGCACCCGGGATTAAAGTGTTAATTCTTGGTGGTGGTATTGTTGGTAAGGCAGCCCTGCAAGTTCTTCAATCTCTGGGGGCCTGGGTAACGGTTTTAGATATCAATATTACAACCCTCAGAGAAATAGGCGCCACTTATGATGAAAAAGTGAATACTGGCATTTCTTCCAAATACAATATCAAGCAATTATTGCATGAGATGGATTTAGTGATTAACTGTGTCAAATGGCCAAAAGACAGCAAGGATTTCTTAATGGATCGGGCAATGGTTGGTATGATGCCCAAGGGTTCGGTTATCGTTGATATTAGTAACGACTATGGCGTGATCGAGACTTTTAGAGAAACAACACATGACAATCCCCGGTATGTTGAAGAAGGCGTTGTGCACTACTGTGTCAGCAATATACCGGGAGCTATTTCTCATTCCACCTCCATTGCTTACGCAGCTTCTGTTCTTCCCCATTTCAGAAACATCATGAATTTAGGAATCAAGGCAGCCTGTATCAAAGATGGCTATCTTCGAAGAAGTCTGACGGCTTACAAGGGATATTTAACTCATGAAGAAACCAGCGGGCTTCAAAACAGGCCCTGGATTAAACCAGAGGATATTCTGGGCATTACTGATCAGGCATTGGATCCGGCACCACCTGCCACAGTGACAAGGTCCTCAAATTTCATTAAAAAATAAATTAAATGGAGGGAACAAACATGGAACCAGTCCACATGGGGATTATTTCAATCATCCCCGCCATCATTGCCATTGCTTTGTCGTTTTATACGCGTAATACGGTGATCTCTTTGATGATTGCCATTATTACAGGAACTATTCTGGCAGGACAAGGTATTTTGGGGTTTCCGGCATTATTGAGAAGCAGTATCGGAACATCTGGCTTTGCCTGGGTGATGCTATTGAATACGTTTATTGGGGTGTTGGTTGCCTTTTTCCAAAAGACAGGAGCCATTCAAGGTTTTTCCCAGTACATGCAGGATCGAAATCTGAGCAGAAAAGCCATTACGCTGGTTGCCTGGTTATTAGGGTTTGTTGTTTATTTCAGTGACTCTTTCAGCCCGTTATTTGTGGGTTCAACCATGCGAAATATTTCTGACAAGGCAAAAATCTCCAGAGAAAAGCTGGCTTATATTGCCGACTCAGGAGCAGCTCCCGTCAGTGTTATTGTTCCCATCACCGGTTGGGCGGCGTTCTTAAGTGGGTTGGCCATTGGTGTTGGTAACATTGTCACGCAGGATGACGCGATGAAATTATTCATTCAAGCGATTCCTTTTAATCTTTATGCCTTAATCACCATCGTATTTGTTGGATTAGTGGCTGGTGGCGTGATCAAAGACTTTGGCCCGATGAAAAAAGCTGAAGACAGAGCGATGAACGAAGGGAAAGTGCTTCGTGACGGTGCCATTCCATTGGTGGGTAAAGAGTTGACAGAGATGGAAGCTTACCCCGATATCAAACCAAGAATTTTCTTGAACTTCCTGTTCCCGGTGATGCTGATTATTGCCATTGCTTTAGGAACCTATGTCTTGACCAGATCAGCCAAAACAATGGAAGCCTTTTTGCTGGTCATCATATTTATGTTTGTGAGTATGCTGATTCAGGGAATTCCCATGACAGTCATCATGGATGCAGCAACAAATGGTATTAAAGGAGCTGTTCCAGCCATTATGATATTGGCGCTTGCCTACACAATCAAATCGTTAAGCGTTGATATGGGAACCGCTGAGTTCATCATTTCAACCACCGAAGGATTCCTGACGCCCCAAATATTGCCGGCTATCATCTTTTTGATCGCTGCAATAGTGGCTTTCTCCACAGGAACTTCCTGGGGAACCTTTGCCATTACGATGCCCATTGCCCTGCCACTGGCCTTCAATTTCTCAGGCGGGGTTGTGACACCATTGGTAATGGCTTCCTTTGCCGCTGTTGCAGGTGGCGGGGTTTTCGGAGATCACTGTTCCCCCTTATCAGATACCACCATTTTAGCTTCAACAGGTGCAGCCGCCGACCATATTGATCACGTGAAAACGCAATTGCCTTACGCACTCATCACAGGAGGCATTGCCCTGGTTGCTTACCTGGTAATCGGTTTTACCAGTTTTTAATGAGATCATTTGTGTAAAGAGCACCCATTCGGTACCAACGCAGCCAATCGAAAAAAGAGTCTCTGAATGGGTTCAGGAATCTAAGCAGTACGAAAGAAATGGCGGCGCCTGTCACACAGGCACCGCCATTTCTTTTGGTTGATCATCATGTAGTTGATCGTCATGTGTGATATGCGGCAGGGTGAAATGCTGTGATTGGCCGCACTACCCGGCGATGAGCAGCACCCCATAGGTGACGGCGATGGCTCCCACCACCGGCACCACGATGCCGCCCTTGTACCAGGCCCATACTGCGGCAACACCGATGCCGGCGGCCATGGCCAGAGGGTGGCCGGGTACCGAAGTAAGCACACCAGGCAGAATAAGTGCTCCCAGCGCTGTGAAGGGAATCAGCTCCAAAAATCGTTTCAGTCGGGGAGCCAGCCGGAGATCCCGCATCATAAAGAAGGGGGCCAGCCGGGGCAGGTAGGTGGCCAGCAGCATGCCTGCCAGTAAAAGCAACAGCCGGTTCGGTTCATTCAGCCACACGGGATTCACCTGCCTTTTTCTGAGAGTCTGATTTGGTCCGGTTTTCAGGCCAGTAAGTGCCCAGCCAGGAAACCAGCACAATCACTGCCACCAGATTCCAGCCTCCCGGCAGCAGGTCTGCTTTTTCCAGCAGGGTATGCAGCAACCCGGCACCCAGGGCCAGTACCAGCACCTGACGGGAACGGCGCATTTCCGGCAGGAGAATGGCGACGAACAGCGCATAGAGGGCGATGCCCAGGCTGGCCTGTACCATGGCGGGCAAAATGTCACCCAGCCAGTAGCCCAGGAACGTGCCGCTGTTCCAGGAAAGGTAGGCCATGACCTCCAGTACCAGCACAAACGAAGGGCTGAGGGATTCCCGCCGGGTCATGGCCACGGAAAAAACCTCGTCTGTGACACCGAAGGCCAACAGCGGAATCCGGGTTTTGGGCTGGGGCCCCAGCCGCTGGGACAGGGAGGCGCTCATGAGAAAATGCCGAAAGTTCATCAGCAGCGTGGTAAGGATAATCTGCCCCATCCCCGTTCCCAGTGCAATGAGGTTAATGGCCATAAACTGGCTGGCCCCGGCAAACACCACAAGGGAAAACAGCTGGGTGTGGAGCAGAGAAATCCCCACGTTCCGGGACAACACGCCAAAGGCAATGGCAACGGGTACATATCCCATGATAATGGGAACGCCGGCCGCGAGACCGTCTTTTGCCTTTAGAGAACTCTCTGAGGCGGGTTCAGAGGCAGATTCAGAGGCGGGCTCAGTGCCCCCAGGTGACTCTCCCTCAGGCGATGCTATCTTATAAGTGCTTTGTTTCTCAGGGTTCATAGAGATCACTGGCCTTTCTGTTGAAGCAGCCGGGCCATGTCTTTTGCAAAATAAGTGAGAATCACATCGGCTCCAGCCCGTTTGATACTGGTGAGAATCTCCACCATGATTTTGTCGTGATCCAGCAACTCTGCTGCGACGGCAGCTTTCACCATGGCGTACTCACCACTCACATGGTAAGCTCCCAGGGGCAGAGAGAACTTGTTTTTCACTTCCCGAATGATATCCAGATAGGCGAGAGCCGGTTTCACCATCAGCATATCTGCGCCTTCTTCAATGTCCAAAGCTGACTCCCGCAGGGCTTCCAGCCGGTTGGCCGGGTCCATCTGGTAGGTTTTCCGGTCGCCAAACTGGGGGGCTGAGGCCACCGCCTGGCGGAAGGGGCCATAGAAGGCGGAGGCATATTTCACGCTGTAGCTCATGATGCTCACCTGTTGAAAACCGTGGGCATCAAGGGTTTCCCGAATGGCGGCCACCCGGCCGTCCATCATGTCGGAGGGGGCCACCACGTGGGCCCCGGCTTTGGCATGGGACAAGGCTGTTTTTGCCAGCACCGACAGGCTCTCGTCGTTGAGAATCTGATCTCCCGCCACCATGCCGCAGTGGCCGTGGTCGGTGTACTGGCACAAACAGACATCGGTCATCACCAGCATCTCCGGCACCTGGCTTCGAATGGCCCGTACCGCCTGCTGCACAATGCCTTCGTCAGAAAAAGCCTGTGAAGCGGCAGCGTCTTTGATCTCCGGCAAACCAAAAATCAGAACAGCCCGAATGCCCAGGGACTGGAGTTCTTTCACTTCTTCAGCCAGTCGATCCACAGAAAAGTGATATTGGCCGGGGAGTTTGGGGATTTCTCTTTTGATATTGGTGCCGTGCACTGCGAAAAGGGGTTGGATCAAATCGGCGGCATCCACCCGGGTTTCCTGCACCATGGCCCGAAGGGCCTCATGATCCCGCAGTCGGCGGGGACGTTTTGTCAGATTCACTGGAAAGACTCCTTTCTTCGTTCATTGAGGGAAACATCAGCAGCCTGAATGGCGGCCACCAGGGCATCAATGGTATGGGGCTCTGCCTCCGCTGCCACTTCCAGGCCATGGTGCCGGACGGCAGATGCCGTCACCGGTCCGATGGCAGCAATATGGGTTCCCCTGGGAAAAGGAAGCCCCGCCTGATTCAGCATGGCCATGAAGTGGTTGATGGTGGAGGCACTGGTGAAGGTGATCCAGTGAGGCGGGTGCTTCACCAGTTGTTGCAGTTTCGCCGGATCAGCTTCAGGAATCACCGTCTCATAGACGGGTAAATCGGTCACAATGGCCTCCAGAGCTTCCAGCCCTTTCACCAGCTGTGGACGGCCGATTTCAGCCCGGGGAAGAAGCACCTGCTGCCCCTTCCGGATAATGGGTGTCAATGCTTCCAATACTCCTTCACCGGTGAAGACTTCCGGCATTCGTGTCACTCGCAGCCCCCGGGATTCAATGGCTGTCCCAGTGGCCTGGCCGATGGCGGTGATTTCTGTTTCCGGCGACAGGCACCGCACATCCCGCCCGGTTTCCTGCAACAGCTGGAAAAAGGCTTCCACCCCGTTGACACTGGTGAAGATCAGATGGTCATAAACTGCCAGGTCTTCCAGGGCGTTGGTCAGTTTTGCCGGGTCTTTCGGCGGACGAATGGCGATGGTGGGCAGCTCTTCCACCTGAGCCCCCAGCCACGTAAGTTTGGCTGTCAGGCCGCTGGCCTGCTGCCGGGAACGGGTCACCAGCACCCGGCGTCCGAAAAGAGGTTTCCGTTCCACCCAGGAAAGGGCGGGCTGCAGGGATACCACTTCTCCCACCACAATGACGCAGGGCGGTTTCAGCCTGGCAATTTCAACCCGCTCCACAATGTTTGCCAGATTGCCGCAGACAGTCTTCTGACTGGGGGTGGTCCCCCGGTGAATCAGGGCCACGGGGGTGCGGGGATCTTTGCCATGGGTCATGAGCTGCCGGGTAATCTGGGGCAGCCTGCCCACGCCCATGAGAAACACCAATGTGCCGGAGAGCTGTGCCAACAACTGATAGTTCACTGTTTCTTCCGGTTTATCCGGGTCTTCGTGACCGGTAATCACGTGAAAGGAAGTGCTCATATGGCGATGGGTCACCGGAATTCCCCCGTAGGAGGGTACTGCAATGGCGGAAGAAATGCCGGGAACAACCTCAAAGGGAATGCCCGCTGCTTCCAGGGCCAGGGCTTCTTCGCCACCCCTTCCAAACACAAAGGGATCACCGCCCTTTAAACGAACCACCAGTTTCCCTTCTCCGGCCTTCTCCACCAGCAGCTGGTTGATGGATTCCTGGGGAATGGGGTGGTGATCGGGTTGTTTGCCCACATCAATAAGTTCCGCTTCCGGCGGGGCTTCTTTCAGCAGGTTTTCCCCAGAAAGGCGGTCATACAGCACCACCTGGGCCTGCTGCAAACAGCGCAGTCCTTTCACGGTAATCAGGTCTTCAGCACCTGGGCCCGCCCCCACCAGGTACACCATGGGGCCAGTGAGAGAAATCGTCGGTGTATTTTCTGTTATGGCTGACGCTGGTATGATCCTGGGGTTATTCATCACTGCCACCCGCTTTCATCAGTTCCCAGGCACCCTGGGCGATGAGATCTTCTGCCAGCGCACGTCCCAGGGCTTCCGCCTGGTTTTTATCTCCCGTCACTGTCTGCTGTAAACGTCGGCTGCCATCGGCGGCGGCCACCAGTCCGGTGAGCATCAGCTGGTTCTGCTCCAGGCGGCCAAAGGCTCCCACGGGCACGTGGCAATCCCCTTCCAAACGGTTGAGAAACGCCCGTTCTCCCAGAATGGCCACCCGGGTGTCCGCATCTTCCAGGGAGGCCAGCAGCGCTTTCATGGTAACGTCTGCTTCTCTGATTTCGCATCCCAACGCTCCCTGCCCAACGGCGGGAACAAAGGCCTGGGGGTCCAGGAGGGAGTGGGGAAGTTCGTCCAGTAGCTGTAACCGCTTCAGTCCTGCTGCCGCCAGGAGAATGCCCGTCAGTTGCTGTTCTTTCATCTTCTGAAGCCGGGTCTGCACATTTCCCCGCAGGGGAACCACCCGGCAGTCGGGCCGTAATGACCTTATCTGGGCCTGACGCCGCAGGCTGCTGGTGCCAATCACCGCGCCTTCGGGCAGGGTTTCCGGTGTGAAGCCCTCGGCTGTCACCAGTACGTCCCGGGGATCTTCCCGCCGTGTAACAGCAGCCATGGTCAGCCCTTCCGGTGCCACTCCGGGAACGTCTTTCATGCTGTGAACCGCCAGGTCGATGGATTTATCCAGGAGGGCCTGCTGAATTTCCTTTACAAAAAGACCCTTTCCCCCGATTTTGTCCAGGGTTCGGTCCAGAATCAAGTCGCCTTTTGTTTTGATGACTTTGATGGTCACCTGCAGCCCCGAATGGGCGGCTTCCAGTGCTGTTTTCACTGATTCTGCCTGAATCAAGGCCAGCCGGCTCCCCCGGGAGCCGATGATGATGGGTTTCATCACGTCACATCCTGTCTAAATTGGTGGATTTATCTACTTTGATGGATCATTTTGATCAAGGCGATTCATCAATTTTTATCAAGTTTCGTCTTGCTTCGTCATCTGCCGATAGGCTGCCCACAGATGCTGCCGGGCTTCCTCCGGCGGCAGGGTGAGGGCTTCATCCACCGGCCCGTCTTCAATGAGATGTCGAAAGACTTCCCGGCGGTGGCGAATATCCGGCAGATCCTGAAACGCCTGCTGCCGCAGTTCTCCCATCACCTCAGCCACCCTCCCGTAGGCCGGGCCATACCGTTGCTGCAGCTCCTGCCGCAGCCGCTTGGTGAGCATGGGGCTTTTCCCCTGGCTGCACACCATAAACAGGAGATCCCCCTGCTGATGCACTGCCGGCATGATGAAATCACACAAATCAGGAACATCCACCACATTCAGCAGTGCACCGCTGTGTTCCGCTTCCTGACGGCAGGCTTCATTCACTTCCCGGTTGCCGGTGGCAGCAAAGATCAGGCGATATCCCTGCAGGTCTCCCGGGGCATAGGGGCGGTGAATCAATCGGAGGGAAGCAGTGCCTTCGGGTTGTGCGTCAGCGGCGTGTGCCGTTGCCAACGCTTCCAGTTCCGGTACCATTTGGGGGCTGATCACCGTCACCCGGGCCCCTGCCTGCAGCAGTGACTGGATTTTGCGATAGGCCACCCGACCACCGCCAATCACCAGACAAGGATGCCCGGTGAGTTGGAGCAATATGGGAAAGTAATCACGCTGGGGGGGTGTTTTCATGGAAACAATCCTTTCAACTCTCAAAGTCATGCCTTTCCAATCTGTCTTTTCCTTCTCTGGACGAAAAACCATAACTACTTTATAATGAATAGTGGGTGAAATAATGAATATAGTGGATGAAGTCATGCACCCGATAATGAATAGTGGGTGAAGTCATGCACCCGGAGAATCGTGTCTGTCTTATGATAACATAACCTCATGAAAATTTAAATTCCATCTCTTGACAGCAATGCGTCTTTCAACAATGTTCATTTCAACCAGATACCCTTCGTCAGATGCCACCGGGCATCAGCCATGCTTCAAAATGAGTGAGCCAAAGCCTGAAACGGCATTCTGCAAATCAGAAAGGTGGACTTCCATTGATCAGTCTCAGCAAACTTCTCACCGGTACCAGCCATTACGGTGACCGGCTGCGTTATACCGCCGGTGCCGCCCGCTCTTCCCACGGAGTTCGGGAAGGCCTGGGGCCTGTGGTGGCCTGGAACATGACCCGCACCTGCAACCTCACCTGCCGGCACTGTTACATGAACTCTGATCCAAAAGCTTATGAAGGTGAACTGAATACTGAAGAGGCCCTGACCTTTATCCAGTCCCTGGCGGATTTTCAGGTGCCGGTGCTGCTTTTTTCCGGCGGTGAACCTCTGATACGCCCGGATTTTTTCACTTTGGCTGAAGCCGCCGCCCGGTTGGAGATTCGCCCCACCCTCTCCACCAACGGCACTCTCATTGACCGGGCCACGGCCCATCGCCTGAAAGATATGGGGGTGGGTTATGTGGGCATCAGCCTGGACGGCCTGGAGCCGGTTCACGATGCCTTTCGCTGTCAGCAGGGGGCTTTCCGCCGTGCCATGGAGGGCATCGAACACTGTGTGGCCGTGGGCCAGCGGGTGGGCCTCCGCTTCACCATCAACCGCCACAATTACGCGGATATCCCCCGAATTCTGGATCTGATGGAAGAAGCCCGCATTGACCGCATCTGTTTTTATCACCTGGTTTATTCCGGCCGGGGAAGTGAAATGATGAAGGAAGATGTGACCCACCATGAAACCCGACAGTTGATGGACCTGCTCATTGACCGCACCCTTGACTTTCAGGCCCGGGGCCTGAAGAAAGAGCTGCTGACGGTGGATAACCATGCCGATGGTGTGTACCTTTATCTGAAGCTACGGGAAAAAGACCCGGCAGCGGCCGAAAGCCTGCTGAGCCTCTTGCGTCAAAACGGGGGGAACCGGTCGGGCATGGCCTTTGCCAATGTGGACCACCTGGGAAATGTGCACCCCGACCAGTTCACCCAGCATGTTACCTTTGGCAATGTGCGGGAAAAACCCTTTGGCAGTATCTGGCAGAGCAGGGAGCATCCCCTGCAGGCCGGTCTGAAAGACCGAAAATCTCTGCTTAAGGGCCGCTGTGCCCAGTGCCAGTGGCTGGATTGTTGCAATGGCAATTTCAGAGCCCGGGCCGAAGCTGTTACCGGCGATTTTTGGGAAGCCGACCCGGCCTGTTACCTGACGGATGAAGAAATTGGAGGTGCTTCCCAATGATCATTTCCTGGAATTCCACCAATCAGTGTAATATGTACTGCGACCATTGCTACCGGGATGCCGGCGCTCAGGCTTCCGATGAACTGAGTACCGCGGAAGCCAAAAACCTGCTGGATGAAATCGCCAAAGCCGGTTTTAAAATCATGATTTTCAGCGGCGGCGAACCCCTGATGCGGCCCGACATTGTGGAACTCACTGCTTATGCCTCCCAGATCGGCCTGCGGCCGGTGATGGGAAGCAACGGTACTTTGCTGACACCTTCTCTGGCCCGGGATCTGAAAGCCTCCGGCGTCATGGGCATCGGCATCAGCCTGGACAGCATGGACGTGGCACGCCATGACCGGCTGCGCCAGTATGCCGGGGCATGGCAGGAGGCAGTGCGGGGCATGACCCTTTGCAAAGAGGCAGGGCTGGCCTTTCAGGTGCACACCACAGTGATGGACTGGAACCAGCATGAGCTGGAAGCCATCACCGACTTTGCCGTGGCCCAGGGAGCCGTGGCCCACCATTTATTCTTTCTGGTACCCACAGGCCGAGGGGCCAATCTGGAAGAAACCTCCCTGCAGGCGGCAGAGTATGAATCAGTGATTACCCGCATCATGGAAAAACAAAAAAGCGTCTCTATTGAGCTGAAGCCCACCTGTGCCCCTCAGTTCATGCGCATTGCCAGCGAAATGGGCCTGAAAATGCGCTATGGCCGGGGCTGCCTGGCCGGCACCAGCTACTGCATCATCAGCCCACGGGGACTGGTGCAGCCCTGTGCCTACATGGACATGGTGGTGGGTGATGTGCGCCAAACCCCCTTCAGCGACATCTGGGCCAACAGCCCGGTGTTTCAGCAACTGCGTACCATGGATTACGCCGGCTACTGCGGCCACTGCCGTTACAAAGTGGCCTGTGGCGGCTGCCGGGCCAGGGCGGCGGTATATCATGAAGGAGATTACATGGCTGAGGAACCCTGGTGTCTTTACCGGGGCGGAGAGGCGGTGGATGTGCGATGAATGCCATTCAGGATCCCATTGATCAACAGCTGCTGAACCTGATACAGCGGGATTTCCCCGTTGCCTCCCGGCCTTATCAGGTACTGGGAGATGCTTTAGGCATCTCTGAATCTCAAGCTTTTCAGCGGGTGAACCGTTTGCGGGAAACAGGGGTCATTCGCCGGCTGGGCGGCGTTTTTGATTCCCGCAAGCTGGGATATGTGAGTACCCTGTGTGCCGTTTCGGTACCCGATCACCTGATTCCCCAGGCAGCGGCCCTGATCAACCCCCTTCCAGGGGTTACCCATCATTACCAGCGCGATCACGCCTACAACCTGTGGTTTACCCTGATTGCCCCCTCCGACGCGAAACTGTCAGAGACCCTTGAGCAACTGGAAAAGGACCTTCGGGTCCAAGCTGATGCAGGGTCCCTGCTGAACCTGCCCGCCTGCCAAACCTTCAAAATCAAGGTGCAGTTCCAGCTTTGAGCCGCTGGCGCTTGCTGAATATGAAACACTGGTTTTGTGCTGCCGAAAACCTCATTCCTGAAATCAAGTACCTTACATAAGCACATTACATAAGCACATTCATTTTTTTCTTGACTGGAGGATCCCATGATAAAAAGAATCGCTCTTAAAACTGGCATTGTCCTTGTGGTGCTCCTGTTAACCTTGGTGGCCGCTTCAGGCATCGCCCATCTTTTCTTTCAGCAGCATGTGAAGCAGGAAGTGGAAAGTCTCTTTCATCAGGTGCAGCATTATGATGAACTTGTGACTCAGGAACATCTTGAGGGCTTGCCGAAGAATGTGCAGGCATGGCTGGAATACAGTGGGATTGTCGGTAGAGAGAAAATTTCCGCTGTTCGACTGAAGCAGACAGCCTCCATGAGATTGGGAAAAGATCAGTCATGGTTGCCTGTGGAAGCCGAGCAATATTTCGCCTCTGAAAAACCTGGATTCATTTGGAGAGCACGTGTTCAGGCCGCTCCGTTCATCCATATTGCCGCAAGAGACAAATATGATCACGGTCATGGAAACATGCTGATTAAACCCCTTTCTTTGATCACCCTCTCCGATGCCAAAGGAGCGGAAATTGATCAGGGAACAATGCTGCGATATCTAGCTGAGACCATGTGGTTTCCGTCAGCCGCCCTGGAAGATTACATCGTCTGGGAAACAATTGATGACACTCATGCGAAAGCGACCATGACTTACGAAGATGTACAGGCCTCTGGCATCTTCACTTTCAACAGTGATGGCGCTGCCGTGAAGTTCGAGGCTGAACGTTATGGAGAATTTAACGGTGCCTTTCGTCTGCACACATGGGCGGTTCCCGTCAGTGATTATCGCTCCTTTGATGGCATGATGGTTCCGACTAAGGGAGAAGTCACCTGGAAACTACCTGAAGGAGACTTCAACTGGTTTCGCTTTGAAGTCATTGAGATGGAATATAATCAGCCGGCACCCTATTAATGGATGAACCAGGACACCCCTTTCCACCAGCATCCTCAGAATCACTCAACTTCCGAAAGGAGACCCTTCATGACCCTGACGTCACTGGATAAAGAAATCATCAAAGCCCTGCAGCAGGATTTGCCCCAAACCCTTAACCCCTACGAAACCCTTGCACAACAGCTGCATCTCTCTGAAGAAGCCCTGCTGGAAAAGGTACGCCTCTTTCAGGAAAAAGGCCTTCTCAGACGCCTGGGAGCCGTGGTTCGGCACCATCAGGTGGGCTACACCCATAATGTGATGGTGGTGTGGCAGGTGCCGGAGCACCTGATCACCGCCACAGGTCATCACATGGCTGCCCGCCCTGAGATTTCCCATTGTTACCAGCGCCCCACCCGACCCAACTGGCCCTTCAACCTGTTTACCATGATTCACGGCACCAGCGAAGCTGCCTGCCTTGATTTCGTTCAGGAGCTGGCGGCTGAAACCGGCATTCAGCACTACCAGCTGCTTACCAGCCTCCGGGAACTGAAAAAAACCAGCATGCGATACTTTTGTGAATCCCCTGCCGCCACCGAGTAACTTTCCCCCTTTCGCGCCTTCGTCTTCGCATTCGTCTTCATCCTCACCGCCCCATTCACTGAGGCGGTTTTTCTTTCTATGAAACAACTATCATCTTTTGGTCTGATGTATTATAATGGCATCGGAAAAGAAACCGTCTTTTGAAATATCGCAGCCACTTGTGATATGATCATACATGGACTTTGATTTTCACAGGAAAGGAACGAACCTATGGTAAAAACCCAGCAAGCCTATAACAACGACAGCATTTCTTCCCTGAAAGGACCCGACAAGGTGCGGTTGCGCCCCGGTGTCATTTTTGGTTCCGACGATATCAGCGGCTGCCAGCATGCCGTTTTTGAAATTCTGGCCAACAGCATTGATGAAGCCCGGGAAGGTTTCGGCAACACCATTGAAGTGGAGCGGTTTGCCGACCACTCCATTCAGGTCACCGACCATGGCCGGGGCATTCCCCTGGAATACAACCCCCGGGAGGAACGCTACAACTGGGAACTGGTTTTCTGCGAACTCTATGCCGGCGGCAAATACCAGAACATGACTGGCCTCACCTACGAATACAGCCTGGGCCTCAATGGCCTGGGTGCCTGTGCCACCCAGTTTGCATCGACTTTCATGGATGTAGAGGTGGTGCGGGACGGCCACCGGTATACCCTCCACTTTGAGAAAGGCCTTAACCCAGAAGGTCTGAAAAGCGAGAAACTCACCGGCTCCTCCATCGAAACCGGCACCCGGATCCACTGGCTGCCGGATCTTGATGTGTTCACCGAAATTGCCATTCCCCGGGAATGGTTTCTGGAAACCCTGAAGCGCCAGGCGGTGGTAAATGCCGGCATCACCTTTCTCTTTCACGACCATCTGACGGATGAAACCGTGACCTTCTGTTATCCCAACGGTATTCTGGATTATATCCGGGAGATCAGCAAAGAGCAGGAACTCACCGAAGTACGCCATCTCACTCGTACCGCCACCGGCCGTGACCGTGAAGACAAACCGGAGTACAAGGTGAAAATGGAAATCGCCTTCTGCTTTAACAATCAGCAGCCCCTCATTGAGTACTACCACAACTCCAGCTTTCTTGAACATGGCGGTGCCCCCGACCGGGCGGTGAAAAATGCCTTCGTGGCGGTCATTGATCAGTTCTTAAAGGATGAGAATCTCTACCGTAAGAACGAGAAAAAAATTCTTTTCACCGATATCGAAGACAGCCTGCTCCTCCTCTCCAATTCCTTCTCCACGGTGACCAGCTATGCCAACCAGACCAAGAAATCCATCAGCAACCTGTTTATCCAGCAGGCCATGACGGCCCTCCTCAAGGAAAAGCTGGAAATCTACTTCATTGAGAACAAACAGGACCGGGAGAAGATTCTGCAGCAGGTGCTCACCAATAAGCGAAGCCGGGAAACCGCGGAACAGACACGGCTGAACATCAAAAAGAAGCTAAACGGCAAAATGGACCTGGGAAACCGGGTGAAAAAGTTTGTGGACTGCCGCAGCAAAGACCCAGATAAGCGGGAGCTGTTCATCGTGGAAGGCGATTCGGCCCTTGGCTCCACCAAAATGGGCCGGGATGCCGATTTTCAGGCCATCATCCCCGTACGCGGTAAAATTCTCAACTGCCTGAAGGCCAGCTATCAGCAGATCTTCGCCAACGATATCATCATTGATTTATTGAAAGTCATCGGCTGTGGCGTTGAAATCAAATCCCGCCATTCTGACCTGGCCACCTTTGATATCACCAAGCTGCGGTGGAATAAGATCATTCTGTGCACCGATGCCGACGTGGACGGTTTTCAGATTCGCACCCTGATTCTCACCATGCTGTATGTGCTCACTCCCCAGCTCATTGAAGAAGGCTATGTGTACATTGCTGAATCTCCCCTTTTTGAAATCACCGATCTGAAAAAGAGCGAAACCCATTTCGCCTACAACGAACGGGAAAAGGAACAGATTCTGAAAAAGATCAAGGGCAACTTCCGCCTGCAGCGTTCCAAAGGACTGGGCGAAAACGAACCCCAGATGATGTGGGAAACCACCATGAATCCTGAAACCCGCCGACTCATTCAGGTCACCCCCTCTGAGGCTGCCGCCACCAAGGAAATGTTTGACGTGCTGCTGGGGAACAACCTGCCGGGCCGCAAGCTTTTCATTACAGAAAAAGGGCCTGACTACCTGGCCCAGGTGGATATTGACTAATTTCATCAGGTGTCCCGCCGGCAGCACCCCATGTTGCAGCGCTTACGATGCTGGTGACGCTGGTGATGCCGGATTCCGCCTAAACAGCTGAAATGCTTTAGATAGCTGGATTACTTTGAGATAAAGGAAGATGTCCCTTGAAAAACCCGAAAGTACAACAACTCAATGTGGTGGACACTCTGGAAACCAATTACATGCCCTATGCCATGAGTGTCATCATCTCCCGGGCCCTCCCGGAAATTGACGGGCTGAAGCCTTCCCACCGAAAAATCCTCTACACCATGTACGGCATGGGCCTTTTAAAGGGAAACCTCACCAAATCGGCCAACATTGTGGGCCAGACCATGAAGATTCACCCTCATGGCGACATGGCCATTTATGAAACCATGGTGCGCATGACCAAAGGAAACCAGAGCCTGCTGATGCCTCTGGTGGAAAGCAAGGGAAACTTTGGCCGGGCCTACTCCCGGGACATGGCCTTCGCCGCTCCCCGTTACACCGAAGCCAAGCTGATGCCGGTGATGACCGAGTTTTTTGCCGCCATCAACAAAGACACGGTACCCTTTGTGCCCAACTACGACAACACCACCAAAGAACCCACCCTGCTCCCCGTCACCTTCCCCAGCATTCTGGCGAACCCCAACCAGGGAATCGCCGTGGGCATGGCCAGCAATATTTGTCCCTTTAACCTGGTGGAACTGTGCGAAGCCACCAACAAACTCATTGACGATGATGTGGAAGGCATGTATGAAGCCCTCCAGGCCCCGGATTTTCCCTCCGGCGGCGAAATTGTGCGAAACAAAGCCGAGCTGCGGCGCATTTACGAGACGGGCCTGGGCAGCTTCACCCTCCGCTCTGTCTATCACTACGATGCAAAAGATAATGTCATCGAAATCACTGAAATTCCCTATACCACCACCATTGAAGCCATCATGGAAAAAATCACTGCCCTCATCAAATCCGGCAGTCTGAAAGAAATCAACGACCTGCGGGATGAAACCGACCTGAAAGGTCTCAAACTCACCCTGGATCTGAAAAAGGGTGTTGACCCGGAACGGGTGATGGTACGGCTTTTCCGCCAGACCCCTCTACAAGACTCTTTCAGCTGCAACTTCAACCTGATCATCGATGGCCGTCCTCAGGTGCTGGGAGTGAAGGGTATTCTGACAGAATGGCTGAAGTTCAGAATGGACACCCTGCAACGGCAGCTGATCTTTGAACGTAGCGAAAAGGAAAAACAGCTCCATGTACTGAAGGGGCTTGAAGTGATTCTGTTGGACATCGACAAGGCCATTGCCATCATTCGAAACACCGATAAAGAAAAACAGGTGGTTCCCAATCTGATGGATGCCTTTGGCATTGATGAAATACAGTCTGAATACGTGGCCGAAATCAAACTGCGCCATCTGAACCGGGAATACCTGCTGAAGCAGACTAAGAATATCCAGGATCTGGAAAAAGCCATCAAAGAACTCACCGCCCTCATCGACAGCCCGGCCAAGCAGAAAAAACGCATCGCCCAAGAGCTGAAGCGCATTGCCGATACTTACGGCCAGCCGCGAAAAACCGCCATTGTCTCCCAGGACAAGCTGCCCGAGCCATCTCCTGTGCTGATGATCAGTGATTACAACCTGAAGGTGTTCCTCACCCGGGACGGTTACCTGAAAAAAATCCCCCTCACCTCCCTGCGTGGCAATTTTGAGCAGAAGCTGAAACCCAAAGACTGCCTAATTCAGGAAATGGACGGAGAAAACCGGGGAGACCTGATCCTTTTCTCCAACCGTCAAAAAGCATACAAGCTGAAGCTTTATGAGCTGGAGGATTCCAAGGCCAGTGATTTGGGGAACTACCTGCCCAATCTGGTGCCCATGGAACCAGAGGAAAAAATCCTCTATATGGTCGCCACCACTGATTACAGCGGTATGATGTTCTTCGCCTTCAGCAGCGGAAAAGCCGCCAAAATTCCTCTTTCCGCCTACGAAACCAAGACTAACCGGAAAGTACTGGCTAATGCCTACGGCGACCCGGCCCTGCGGGACATCCGGTTTTTCCAGGAAGACTGCCGGCTGGTGGCGGTGAGTAATATTAACAAAGTGCTGATTTTTGATACCGCTCAGATCAATCTCAAGACCACCCGCAGCGCCATGGGGATTCAGGTAATCAAGTCCAAGAAAGGCAGCGAGCTGGTGGCTGTGTTGGCTCCTGAAGAAGTCACCTTCGCCAACCCCGATTATTACCGGGCCAACATACCCGCTGTGGGCACCTACCTGAAGAAAGAAGACCGTCTGACGCTTCATGGTGAATGTGATACGGGCGAGAATGTTAATCTCATGGAATTACTGGAGTCCAACACGGAGGAATCCTCTGAGAAGCCCGAATAATATTTCAATACTTTTTTCGCAGTTGCCATCGGGCTTTCGGTCTCATCTGAGCCGAAAGCCTTTGTTTTTTATCTCATTTGGGTATGATACAATGGAAAGCAGGGAATCGTGATGAAGGAATAGTGAATACTCAAGATAATGATCCTCTTGAAAGGACTGATTCTGTGTTGACCAACAATCATGTGTTTCTCATCAGATTTCTGTTGCCGCTGCTATTCACCTTTTTACCCGTCACACTCTTTTATGTTTTTGACAAGCGGTTGCACTTAAAAACAAAGCTGATTCACAACTTCAACTCCATCAGGTCTTACAAGGTTTTTCTGGTGATCATCAGCTTGATCCTGTATGGGTTGTATATGACCTTGTTATACCGCATGGGCTCTTCCCTGTTTTATACGGGGTTTGCCGTTGTTTTCCTGTACCATTACCTGATGTATCAACCAGATCGACACTGGCAATCAAAAAAAGCCTCTATGAAGAAATGGATAAGGAAGGAAGAAAGCCATGAAACCCACTGAACGCGTTTCCTTTTACTCCCATTTGGCCGGTGCCCTGCTCTTCGTGCCGGGAACCATTCTGTTATTGTTTCTCAGCCGCCAGCACTGGCCCCTGATGACGGTTTCGGCCATTTATGGCTTGTCGGTGATTTTTCTCTTCACCGCCAGCTCTCTTTACCATTACTTCAAAAAAGCCGAAGGCGAAGTATCCCTTTGGCGCAAACTGGATCACTTTGCGATTTTCGTCATGATCGCTGGCACCTACACGCCGGTGACTTATGTATACCTGACGGGATGGCTTCGCACCGGCATTCTGATTTTTCAGTGGTCGCTGGTTTTGGCCGGGTTTTTCTTCAAGTTTTTTTACCTGAAAGCTCCCCGCTGGGTGTATACCACCATTTACCTGCTCATGGGCTGGTCGGCCATTTTCACCATCAAGCCACTTTTTGCCGCCATGAGTAATTGGTCTTTCTTTTTGCTATTTGCGGGCGGCGTCTCCTTCACCATTGGCGCTGTTTTCTACATGATTAAAAAGCCGGTATGCTTCCCCGGCTTTGGATTCCATGAAATATTCCACTTTTTTATTCTGGCCGGTGGTATTTTTCACTACCTGCTGGTATTACTGGCCGTGCGCTGAAACACCATTGACCCGCTAAAAGCGGCAGCCCCAAGGGCTGCCGCTTTTATAATGATGATATAATGCTGAGAGTACCAGCTGTTTATAGTTCTGTTAGGTGAATTTTGTTGTCTTTGAAATAAAGGGATCCGGTTAAATTTGATTTAACCACTTTCTGAAGGTTTTTAATTTCCAGGGTGGTATTGGGATAGGCATTCCCCATGATTTTCACTTCTCCTTCACCCCGGGTCGACAGCATCTCCTCCACCCGCTGATAGGCACTGTTCAGCCGGTTGATTTCATCGATCAAGCCTTCATAGGTAAAGAGCAGCCCTTCGTAGGTTGACTTTGCCCGCTGATCAAGGCTGCTTTGATTGGATTCCAGAATCTCCAGCTGCTTTTTCAGCCGTTTGGCCTTGACGATGGTTTCGTTAAAGTTGGCTTTGATCACATCCATTTGCTGTCTGATCAGCGTTCGGTCAAAACCTGCCACTTTCACCACCGTGGCTTTTTCTGTGCTGTTTCCAAGGGTTCCCGCCACCACCAGATGTTCGGCTTCAATACTGCCGCCAATAATGCGGCCTCTTTCCTGCGAAACAACGATACGGCCGCCTTTCAATTTGCTGTCGAGGGCATACAGGCCGATATTGATTTCTCCGTCAGCCTCAATGTCGCCTTCATTCACGTATTTGATATACACATGGTTGCCGGCAATGATTTTGCCCTTGCCTTTGCCATTCATGCCGCCTGTGACTGATACGCTGCCCTCCACCGAATGGATCAGCCCCACTGCACCAATTCCCATGGGCCCCTGAATGGCAATGTCTTTTGTCGCTTTCACTGAAAAAAGATCCTCAACCGTTCCTTTAATGGTGACATACCCGTCAAAACGAATATGCCCTGTATTGTAATCCACATTGCCTTCAATCACCAGGTGATTCTCCACCCCTATTTTCCCTTCAAGAAATCGAACGGCACCGTTCGTCTGCGCTCTCAGGGTGGTTTTTCCGATTTCTTTCAGCTCCATCACTGATTTGGGGTCATATTTCAGCTGATAGTCCCGTCCCGGCTTCGCCGGGATGGACTCGCCGAAAATGGTTCTGCCCGGCATTCCCTTGGTGGCATGTATCTTTTCTCCCAGCCATGCTCCCGCATCCACCCGATCAAACAGATTAACTTCATAGTTGTCCACTTTTCCATCGCTGGTAATCACCGGTTTCTTGTCGGTAAGTTGAAAATAGGTGATTTTTGCATCTGTTCCCTGTACAGGCGGAATTCCTGCTGCAACCTGCGTCTGTTCCAGCGGTCTGAGACCTTCTTCCAGCACTTCATCCATGATCCCGGTGGTGACTCCTGCCTCCATCAGCGCCTGTCTGGCCGCTTCCTGCACCGCTTCCCTGTTTTCAGCATAGGGAGTCTCCTGACACTGATTCAGTATCAGATACCCTTTCATCTGGTCTTTTGAAACTAAAAACTCCACCAGGGGACGATATTCGCCAATCCGGGTTTTCACCCCCGGGGCGTCAAATGCTTCTTTCATACCGGGAAAATTGGTGACTTTAATGCGTGGGCAGCACCGGCATGCTTCTTCAAAGGCGCCAACTTTTAAGCCGCCTTTCAGCACATTCACCCACACGTGCTGCTGTCCGGCAGATTCCTCCACCGTTACTTCCATGGTTTCACTGGTGTAAATGATCAATGGGCTCCATCCTCCCTGACAACCATCATGTGGCTGGCGATGGTCACGGCTGTCACATATGCCGCTGTCGTCAAGTATAGTCTTTCCATTTGAATAGGCGTATTTTCTTTTTTTAGTCGTATCAAAAATGGCATGCGTAAACATCCGTTGACAGTTGGCGGAGAATCAGTACTACAACAGCGCTTAATCAGTGGATAAGTTGGAACGAATGGGATTAAATTTACCGCAGACAGTTGGGTGGTGATTGAGTGAGAATTGTTGCGGATTTCGAAGAGCCATACTATGACGATATTATAACAATCGTCCGGCTATTTGTAAATATCACTCCCACTCAATCACCACTATTACACTTTCCTTTGAATCAATCGAACCACCTTGGGAGACGCCACGGCTTAATGGGACTGGCTTCAGGGTTTCGCAGGACTTCTGTCTTATTTGACAGAAGCAGGGGATCAGGGTATTCTTTTAGTACACGCTCCCCATCATTGCCTGCTCATTGGCTGATCTTTTCACCTGCCAGAGCAAGTCACGTTGAAGCAGTTCTTGAAATCCAAAGCCACACTGGATAATATCAACGGAGGTATGTCTATGAAACGTCGCGGAATCATTTTCTTATTACTGCCGGCAGTAATATTTATCGCAGTCGCCGGGGCGCTTATCTGGGACATTATTCCCATGCCTCTTTCCCTCATAAACGGATTTTCAGTGGTTCATGCCGATGAACATGAGCATACCTATTATGAGCTGAGTGCTTCAGAAGCCCTCACCTTTCGAAGTGGTTTGTCTCGTCAATCCTCCCCAGCCTTAACAGCGCGGGAATTACCAGTGCCCATGGACTCAGCCGTCGAGTTTCAGCTGACACTCCATCTGAAAATTCCCTGGCATCGTGAGTATCGCCTCCTGGCCACTGATGAAGGCCACCTTTTTATCAGCCAGGGAAATGACACCTACAGGCAGGTGGATGAGCCTGCTTTTTTCCATCAACACCCTGCCTTCAGTGCCATGTATCCTTACTCCCGCCCGCCCCGTCTGCACATCACAGGTGCTGCTGCTCCTTTTGAAAGTGATCTCCACCTGGCTGAATGGGCCTTTGAACGCTGGGATCACACGTGGGTCACCGTGTGGCCATCAACAAACTCCGGCATCATTGATGAGTTTCAGGCGGACTTGCCTGAGCCTGCGACTTTTTCCATCAGTGAAGCCACTGTTCCCCTGATCCTGTCACTGGATCCCTTTCCCGATCACCTGATGCTGCGGGTGACGGACCCCGCCGGCACCCTTCGCTACGACGGATTGCTGGAAACACCTGAGTTGCCCTTGTTTCCCTACAATGGTACCCACCAGTATGCACTGGAAATGGCCTGGACAGACGAAAACAAGCCCTATCAGGGAGCCGCTTCCACCGCCTTTGTGCTGGAAATGGACCTGCTCCCCGTCTTTGAACTTCCCGGCCCCACCGCCCTGCAGGGAGAACTGCTCACTTTTTGCGCCCGGCATTTACCACCAGACGCCACAGTGGAACTGCAACAGGAACTGGCGTCCAATGTGCGCCTCTTTCCCCTGGAAGACGGGTATGTGGCCTACCTGCCCACTCACTACGGCACTTCTACAGGAGACCATACCCTCCGCTACGGCCTGACAGGTGAACCCCTGCAGGAATCGAAACTCACCCTGCTGCCCCGGGAGTTTCACATTCAGCACCTGGCCATTGATGCCGGTGTGGCAGCCGCCACCCGAAATGAGGCGGCCTACGCCCAGTCGGCCAAGTACTTCACCCCCTCCCGGGACGAGAGTGCCTCTGAACGATATTACACGGAGCCATTTATCATTCCCGTACACGGCCGTTTAACCACTGAGTTTGGCGAAACCCGCTATGTGAACAATGCCCCCACGTCGTACCGCCATTCCGGCCTGGATATTGCCGCTCCCACCGGCACCCCGGTGGCTGCCACCAATCGGGGACGGGTCGCCCTGGCCATGGATTTGATCATGCAGGGAAAAACCGTGGTCATCGACCACGGTCAGGGACTTTTCAGTGTTCATTTTCATCTTCACGAGTTGTTGGTGGCAACAGGCGATCTGGTGGAACAGGGTGACGTCATCGGCACCGTGGGGACCACTGGCTTCTCCACCGGCCCCCATCTGCATTTCACCATGTCTTACTACCGCCACAATCTGGAACCGGGTCATTTTCTGGTGGGTGAACCCATTACCTACCAAAATGCCCCTCATCACCTGTCACCGGATTAAATGTCACTCCTGGCTGATCTATCTTCCTCTGCTGCGGCCCCTTTCGCAAGCTCACTGCCGCAGCGTTTCATGGTTCCTATGATGTTCAACATGATGAGCAGTGACCCCACCCAGATGCCGATGATCCCAAAACAGATTCAGCTCCGGCACTCTTACGAGATTACATTCTGGCACATTCCATGATTCTTTTGTCAGTGACCCATCCACTAATGGTTTCGTCTCTTGTGCCTGCCTTTGTGATAAAAACGTCCAGACAGTCAGGAATTCTGTCCATTACTTTTTTAGCATCAGCCATTGTATCTCTTTGAGCGATCACTCCAAATCCTTCTGAGAAGATACGCTTCATCTCTTCATCTTCCTTCAGCAAATCTGCGAACGTGAGCTTGTTGAGATCGCCCTGATATCCTTTGAGCATTTTTTGAGTCAGATACCGATCAATCATACTTCTATGAACAATGTACTGCACATGACCTCTACTGCTCAAGATGGGTAATCTGTTTTTATTGCGCCTGTCAAGCAACGCTATTATTCCGCCTACAAGTTTTATATCCGCTTCTGATTCACTCTGTGTCATTGTTACATGCACGATTTTTTCCACCGGAATATAATTATCACACACTGATAATCTTCCAAGTTTTTCAATATCACTGAGGCGTTCAGCTGTTTCTGTGAAAGTTCTGTTAGCCACTTCAAAGTTGTCGCGCGAAAAGTAATAAGTAAGAACAGTTCCCACCCACGTTCCCAATACGGGTAACGTTGCTGCCATGACCCATTTTGCCGTATCCATGTCATCCCTCTTGTATGCAAAAAATACCAGTATCAGTGCCAAAATGATTATCGTTACACCCGCAACTGCCATCACGCTCATCGCCATCATAAACCTTCCGTTTCCTTCTCCACCAGCACTTTTAAAACGTGTCGTTTTCATCTATTCGCCCCTCTCCCTTCAACATCTTATGAGTCGACTCTCATAATCAGTTCACCCAATCAATTTCTATTGATTATAGATGATCATCTTACACAGAGGTGCTGCTTTCCTTTTAAACGTTTTCCTGTGGAGCTCGATCTTTGTTGAATCGCATTGGATATTCATCCTGTTTTCATCTAAAATACTATCATAACCATTTACTTTCCGACAAGTAATTAGCAGAATATTGCAATTTAATGTTTTTCCATTCTGATATTGTGGCTCATCACATCTAAATCATCGAACCGGACGATTTTCCATTGGATATGCGCTTATTTATCGCCTTAAAATTGATCTCCTATGCCTCTTCGTATAGAATGGAGATCAATGATCCAATCCTTATTCATCATCCATCAGGAGGTGCTTTCATGAATATCATCCAAAACCATCAGCTGGTTTACGCCATGACCGCCGCCAACATTCCTGCCTTGCGGGCAGACAGCGGCAGCAAAGTGATTTTCGAGACCTGCGACTGTTTTCAAAATCAAATCACCAGCGAGGCTCAATCGGTGGACACCCTTAACTGGGATCACATTAACCCGGCAACTGGCCCCCTCTATGTCATCGATGCTCAGCCGGGCGATGTGCTGAAAGTGGACATATTGGCTATCGACATTGATTCCTTTGGAGTGATGGCTGCCATTCCAGGAGCCGGACTGTTGGGAGATCAGGTTACTGACTCTCAGATTAAAGTAATGCCCATTGAGAATGGCATGGCCCGCTTCAGCGATAAACTGAGTTTACCGGTAGTTCCCACCATTGGCGTCATTGGTGTAGCGCCTGCCAACGGCTCTATTCCCTGCGGTGCCCCCGGCCCTCATGGCGGAAACATGGATAACGGGAAAACCACCGCCGGCACCACGCTTTTCCTGCCCGTGTTTGTTGAAGGAGCACTGCTGGCCATGGGTGATCTTCACGGACTCATCGGTGATGGTGAAATTATGGTGTCAGGACTGGAAGTAGCCGGCCGCGTCACTGTGCGGGTGACTGTTCTCAAAGACCGCCAGCTAGCGCATCCCATGCTGGAAACAGATACCCACCTATACACTGTGGCCTCTCATGAAAATCTTCTCGCCGCTGTTAAAACCGCCACAGAAAACATGCACCAATGGGTGATGGCTCATTCTGACCTTTCCTTTAATGAAGCCGGCATGCTTCTCAGCGCAGCAGGCAATGCAGAAATTTGCCAGGTGGTGGATCCTCTGCTCACCAGCCGCTTCGGGATGGCAAAATCAGTGTTGGAAAAATTGGCACGCGTTTAAATATCAACACACAGGATTTATATCAACTTAAAGGCCATTCCGATGATAGCCGGAGTGGCCTTCTTTTACAACCTGTCTATACAGCGCATGGATCGCATGCTCAAGGGGTGCTTTCATCGAAAATAGCAACGTTCATTCAAACCCGATGAATCGCGCATTTCCTTTCTTAGTCATTCTGAATGACTTCTTCAAGAATCATCGCAGATGTATTGAGTTCCTGGATCGCTGCATTAATCTCCTGAAGTGCTGCAGCCTGTTCTTGAAAGACAACATCTGACTGATCGATGCTCTGTTGGATTTCTTTGACAGAGTCTTTTATCTGGTGGAGAACAGCATCAATTTTTTCAATGGACTGACTACTTAAGCTTGATAGTTTTCGTACTTCTTCCGCCACTACTGCAAATCCTTTTCCTTCTTCGCCCGCCCTCGCAGCTTCTATGGCTGCATTTAATCCAAGTAAGTTTGATTGGGTGGCAATCGCATTGACAAACCGAACAATCTCATCTGTTTTTTTCGTTGATTCATACGTTTCATGGATCATTTTTGAAATGACCTGATTGCTTTCAACCCTATTTTGCACGCCTTCTGAAATGTCATGAACGGTTTTTGCCAATTGATGCGAAGTAGCCGATAAATTAGTGGATAGCTTCGACATCTTTTCCTGTTTTTCCAGACTTCTCCCGATGCCAAAAGCGCCAATGATCTCCCCATTTTTATCTCTTATTGGTACAGATGTTGATTTAAATGCCGTACCAAATTTTTCTTTTGGAATGATGGCAACATATGGTTTTTCCAACTTCATGGCTTCGTACATACCATCACCCGCCGTCACCAAATCACCTTCCTTAACACTTACCGGAAGATTAAGATGGGTGGTTTGCTTGATGAACCGCTCTGTATTGGTGATCCCTATAATAATGTCATCCTCAAAAAAATGAGGCAGATATGAAGCCATATTCATCAGGTGAACCAATTGCACTTCCTGGTAATCATGACTCACAGTGTATACCCCCTTTGCTGATATCAAGTGCCTGATTGCGATAACTTACATAACCGTTATTGTTTTTGAATGTCATGAAAAAACGAGGTGGACCTTTAAATAAGCTTCCTTCGTGTTGTCAGCGAAGGAAGCTTATTCATGTAAACCTTAATCCATGATGCAACGACACTTTCACTGTAGTTAAACCCTTGAAATAACAAGATGTTTCGGTAAACATCACTTCGCTCGTTGGTTTTTGGGGGCTCTTGAAGCATTAATCATTGTTTTTATAAATGTCACAGGTTCAGGAGAGTCTAAACATATGAAGTTTTATAGAAATAGCGCACTGTAAGCCATCGCAATCAATGTAGCTGTAATCATTGATATAATAACTCTTTCTATCCAAATGACAAGAATTTCCCAGAGCTTCAGTGGAATTGAGGTGGTCAGATATACTGGTACTGTCAACCCAAAGCTAATAATGGTTGTGATAGGCATGCATGCCAATACAAATGTTGTCACGAAGCTATCAGTTTGATTGGCCAAAATCGCCGGATTCAGTGCTGCCACTAACACCGAGGAACCTGAAGCTCCGACAAGATGGGTGTCCGGTAACTGCAATAACGCTGCAACAGGATAGAAAATGTAACCAATCCAATGAAAAATGGGTGTGTGATATACCAGCGCCAGTCCCGCTGTTGCAAAAAACATGGATGTGGCAATTACCACCGTTAACACATTCAGCGTCGCTTTCATTGTCATTGCAATTTTTGTTGCCATCGATCCCATGTTTTCTGCAACTCCAAAACCTTCTTCAAAAGCTCTTTTGATTAAGCCTTGCTTGACAACTTCTTCATCCTGATAATCACACTTATCGTAGCAGGTATCCGGCTTTTTGCTTAGCGGCCAAATTCTGCCTGTGACAATTGCACAGACCACCAGTATCAAGAAGGTGCCGAAAAAGAACAGGTTCCAGTGTGGCATTAATCCAGTCATGCCAGCAACAATAATCAAAAATCCGACGGCTTGTGTACAAAAGGAAGTCGCCAACAGTGCTGCTTCTCTTGCTGTAAACTTTCCTTCTTTATACATACGATCAATGGCAATGATTCCCACAGCGTTGGCAGAAAAGAAAGCTGTAATGGCAATAACAGCAGACCTTCCTGGAACCTTAAGCAGCGGTCTCATAATCGGTCTTAGAATCAAGCCTATGGTTTCAACAAACCCTGTGCTGAGCAGGCATGGCAGAAAGAGGGCCGATACAGGAATTACCACCATCATAGGAGTAACCACCCGGTGAAGTGTAAAAGGAAGTACCCTTTCGTCATGCAGCAAGGCTGGACCCACATGAAAGATAGCCATAATTAAACACACCAAGCCAAGTACTCTAACCACGGAGAACACTTTTCCAGTGGTGGTGGCCAAATTTCTCGCTGGGTTTCTAAACACATCCACCACCGCTAGAGCAGCCAGTAGTATTAGCAAGTAAGGTGTAATGGGTGCAATGGTTTGCTGAATGAAATTTACCAGGTGTGTAATGATAATGGTTTTTTGATCTCCGATGGTAACGTTTGCAAAAAAAGCGAGGATACCAATCATGGTGAATACGAAAAACTTTGTCACACCTATGTTGGTATAGTTCTTTGAAGACACTTCTCCAGTTACACTGCTACTGACATGATTAACCTGATCATTCATTGTCTTTTCCTCCTCATTAGGTCCTGGGTTTTCTTCCATTCGCTACACATTTGTTTTGTGTCATTTGCCTGTAAGAAGTCGGATCATTTACATGAGATTGGACAATATTACTACGATCATGTTCCCTTCTTTAGAATACGTACCCTTCGATCTTTTCCAGCCAGTCAGTGGCAACTCTTTTATCGATCTGGATAATGTGAACTGCGTTCATTCTTGTCTCATCGAACCACATGATCTTTTCCACCAACTGGCTGGACGATTAAAAAACAATTTGAACTTCCTTCAATTCCTATGGAACAGAGATTTTGTGCCTCTTTTCCTGGCAAAACAGCTGCTTTTTCTCCCGTTTTGTGACACAGCAAACAAGCCTCTCATCCAGGCACTTTTTCAATATACCAAAGCTCTTGTAAAATCCATTTTACTCGATTACTTTCTTTTCAGCGTTACTTCTGCCCGTGTTGAAACATCGGTGGTTTAACTGCCCACTTTTCATAGGGCACGTCTTCTGTATCAAAAACCATTTCTCCATTCATGTTTTTTACGATGATGTACTTCAGCCAGTTTTCATTATCCATCTCAGGATAGTCTTCTCGTAAGAACCACCCTCGCGACTCTTTTCTCATAGAAGCTGCTTTAAACTGCATTTCTGCTGATAACACCATGGCTTCTGCTTCATGGCAATTGCACAAGTCATGAAAATCCGCTGCCTTCAGTTGTGTCACTTTTGCCTTCGCCTTCTCAACTTTTCGAAGGCCAATCTCCAATCTGTGCTGGCTCATGTACACGCTGTTCTCCACCGGCCCTATCGCTTCCCGAACGTCGTCCATCACTTCGTCTGCTGAGATTCCCACTTCTCTTAACAGTGGTGCGTAGGCTCTCTCCTTACATGCTTTCACCTGGTCATCATCGATCGCAATATCGCTGTTTTTCTCGATGTAGTCTGAGCATGATTCAGCCACTATTAATCCGTTAAACACTGCATTAAGGATTCCTGATCCCCGATTTCTCCCCGGAGGGGCCGGAACAGCACCAGGCGCTGTTGATCCTGTGTAACTTAAATCCCCAATTGCATACAGGCCTGGAATCGTTGTTTGCATGTCATGCCCCACTTTCACAGGGGATTGCTCACCCACCAGGCACATGACAATTTCTTTGCAATCGCCATCCCTCTCTGCTGCTTTTCCATAGATTCTTTTCCAAACTTCGATTCCATAGGGTCTGTCCCAAACCCGTGGTGTGGTGAACATGGCATCTCCATGGGCCGTGACTTCATACTCTTCCCGATGGACCGATATGGGCCCTTTACCTGCCGACATCTGTTTATACCATTCTGCAACAGCCTTTGAGCTGACATCTGCTTCACGGAAGCGCCTGAAGTTTTTAGTGATGTTTTCGCCCAGTGCATTGTACATGACGTTTTCAGTAAACACCGCGTCATGGTGTGCTCTTGCTGTGTACTGTTGCGCAAAGTTGCCGAACTCTGTATTTCTCATTTCCGCACCTGCCCTGTATGCTGCAGCAATTCCATCTCCACGTCCATTCCACATGGGCATGATCTTGTAGTTTTGGCTTCCGGTTGCAAGTACCACTGTTTTAGCCTTAACCACATGGAATGTCCCATCGAGAAGGCTGTACCCAACAGCTCCCACCGCCTTTCCCTCGCTGGTCAACACATCAGACATAACCACTTTATCCAGTATCTTGACACCAAGTTTAACGGCTGCTTTTCGAACCTGCAGCGTGATATCCAGATCGACTCCGATAATCCCCACCATAGGGCCTGTGGGAACTACTTTCAGTTTTCCGTCTTCTGTGTAGGGAACCTTGACGCCCCATTCCACCAGTTTATCGATCATCTCATTGTTTTTACTTACATATTCATGTAGTAATTCCTGATCTCCCAAATACGCGCCCACATTATGAACGTGGTACTGAACAAACTGATCGGGCGTACATTTTTCAAAGTCGAAGTACTGTAATACACCACCGCCTCTATTGGCTTTTCCGCTGTACCCTGTTGTGTTTTTTTCCATAATGACAACATCCAGGTGCGGGTTGACTTCTTTGGTTCTCACAGCAGCTGTTAATCCGCCAATACCGCCCCCCACTATCAAAACATCCGTAGAAAGAACCTTTTCCTGTATTTCAGCATTTTTCATGTCCGTTTTCCCCTCTCTATCGGCATTCATTTTCATCGATGCTTGTCAAAACTTTGGTAGAGACGCTCTCCTTCAAAATCGATTACCACTTCAATGCAGTTAACTGGACAAATCGCTTCGCAGTAAGTGCAGTGTGCACAGTCCTTCGGATATGCAATAATGGGTTTCTTGCTGCTTTCGTCCCAGCGAATCACATCTACAAAGCACGATTTATAGCAGTTCTTGCATCCAATGCACTTTTCTTGATCAACAATGATTTGATGGTTTGCCAATTTAAACAGCCTCCTCTGCTAATGGTTAGAAGCGATGCTTCTCTTCTTCATAAACCCGTGGTAACAATGCGGCCAAATGGGTGAATTCTTTGATGTTGTGAAGCGCCAGTGCCATTGGTCCCATCGGTGACATTCTTGCCCAGTCTGGCAACGCTTTCACATCTTTACCGTCTTCCACAGTCCATCCCATCCAAAACCGTGTCCTAAGCTCAACACCGCCTTCAATTTCTCTGATGAAATGGCACATAATTGTGTCCGGTGAAGCAAATGGCGGATGCCCTTTTCCACATCCCTTTGCACAAACGATCGTGCCGCATGCTTCTGTTCCTATTTTTCCTGTATCAAATCCCAGGTTGCCTGGGTTTTTGAAGTTGATATAAATTGTTTCCGGACCCATTCCAATATCTTCCACCACTTCATGGGTGGTATCCCAATACTTTTCTTTTAATGTCAAATCAGGGTCAAGTGCCCGCTTCTTTTGCATGGATTCAGCTTGATAGTGATCATCCGGATTCCAAATGGTGTACCTGAGATTGTCAAGTCCGTGCCATGCAAACCACCAGTCAAACATCTCCACCGTTACTCCAGGCATTTTTGTCAGATTAGCCACAAAACCTGTCCCGTCCTCCATAACGCAATAACCGACTTCTGCCTCTAAATATCCAGGTTTAAACAAATCGTTTCTGTCTTTAAACTTCAATGCTTTTCTGGGGTCAAGGGGACCTTTCAGCACGTCGTTGAATCGTTCCTTTTCAGGTTGTGTCATCTCCTCATCATAGTACTTGAAGTAGCTTTTCACTTTGTCATGTTCAGTAACAGGTACTTTTCCTTGTCTTGGCTGTGCCATGCTAACACCTTCCTTTTAAAATATTTTCTTGTTTTTACAGTAGCACGGCCTTGATATTCCTCATAAGCTGCCACGCTGACTGCTACTTTTTATGAAAACGACTATTGCATCAACCTTTTTACCTTAATACAGTATAGCTTATTATCGCCTTTTTTCTGTAAAACTCCTGGGATTATTTCAATTATTTCAATGATTACATTTTTTCAAATAATTTTTGTGTAAACGATTGCTTTTTTGTCAATAATTATCAAATAGTTTTCGTTTGCCATGATAATATGCTATCCTTTAGCAAGCATCTGTTGAAATTCTTTCGACCACCAGCGCTGTTCCCATACCGCCGCCAATGCAAAGGGTTGCCAGACCTTTTTTCACATTTTGCCGTTTCATTTCATACAGCAGCGTGGTCAGTATTCTGGCCCCTGAAGCCCCCACCGGATGACCCAAGGCGATAGCCCCTCCATTAACGTTCACTTTTTTCATGTCCAACTTCAAAGCTTTTGCCACTGATAGTGCCTGTGCTGCGAAGGCTTCATTTGCTTCAATCAGGTCAATGTCTTTCATATCGACACCTGCTCTTTCCAACGCTTTCATCGTTGCAGGAACAGGGCCATAGCCCATTATTTGAGGATCAACGCCTGCAGAGGCATATCCTGTTATTTCAGCTAGAGGCTCCACTTGCAGCGCTTGTGCTTTTTCAAGGGACATGATAACAAGGGCCGCTGCGCCATCGTTGATGCCGGAGGCGTTGCCCGCTGTTACTGTTCCGCCTTGTTTGAAAGCAGGCTTAAGCTGCTGCAGTTTTTCAATGGTCGCACCAGCCTTGGGATATTCATCTTCCGAGAAAGTGACTTCCCCTTTTTTTGACTGGATGACAACAGGAGTAATTTCTTCCTTGAAAACTCCCTGTGTAATTGCCTGAGTTGCTTTTTGCTGGCTGCTGACTGCAAATTCATCCTGAGCTTCACGGCTAATGTCAAACTGAGCAGCCAGATTTTCTGCTGTTACTCCCATATGAGCCCCACTAAAGGCATCTGTCAGTGCATCATTTACCAACGTATCCACCAGGCTGCCATTTCCCATTCGATATCCTGTTCGTGCCTTCATTAACACATAAGGTGCCTGACTCATGCTTTCGGTGCCCCCAGCCACCACAACATCTGCGTCTCCTGAAAGAATCGACTGAGCTGCCAGCTGAATAGTTTTTAGTCCCGACCCACAAATCATATTAACCGTATAGGCTGGTTTTTCAACCGGTATGCCTGCTTTCACGGCTGCCTGCCGGGCAACCCCCTGCCCCAGGCCCCCTTGCAGTACACAACCCATAATGGTTTCGTCCACCTTAGCGGGTGTAATGCCTGCTCTTTTGATGGCTTCAGCAATCACGATTGCTCCCAGATCAGCAGCCGAAACCGTTGCTAGACTGCCGCCAAAGCTGCCAATGGGTGTTCTCACTGCACTGACTATCACAACTCGCTTCATCACTCTCACTGCCTCACTTTCTTGTGCTGGTAACGTGAGGGGCGTCCCCGTCTTCGCCGGTATACCATAATGGGCAGCCCCTCCGCTTTTTTACTGAATCAGGTGAGTTGCCACATGAACAGTGGTATTGTCTATATGCCAAGGATCTGGCGTGCTTCCGCCGGTGTGGCAATATCTTTGTTCAGTTCTTTAACAATGCGCTTGGTTCGTTCTACAAACTCCACGTTTGATTTAGCAAGCACACCTTTGGAGTAGAGAATGTTGTCTTCCATTCCAACGCGCACGTGGCCATCCAGCGCCAGTGTTGCATACATAATGGGAAGATGACCTTTACCAATACCCAGGGCACCCCATGTGCAGTTTTCTGGAAGCTGGCTTTTCAGGAAAACAAGGTTCTCAACAGTTGCTTCCATGCCACCGGCGGCCCCCAGCACAAACTGAAAGTGCAATGGTGCTTTTAGGATTCCCTTCTTTAAATAATATTTGGCATTTGCCATCATGCCTGCATCAAAAATTTCAATTTCCGGTTTAATCTGGTGCTCTTGCATCAACATGCCTAACTTTTCAAGAAAACGCGGGCTGTTCTCGAAAACAGAGTTATGCTGCCAGTTCATTGAACCACAATCATATGAAGCCAGTTCTGGTTTCAGCTCAATTAAATGCTGCATCCGCTCTTCATCTGTCAGTCCCAGTTGACCAGAGGTGGTCAGGTTAATCACAATGTCACAATCTGTTTCGCGGATATAAGTCACCGTCTCAACAAATTTTTCAAGATTCATTGAGGACTTATCATCGTCATCTCGCACATGAATGTGCGCCACAGAAGCTCCTGCCTTCCAGCAGGCATACACTTCATCAGCAATTTCTCTGGGTTGAAGCGGCACGTAAGGTGTTTCATTTTTGGTGGGCCACGCTCCGGTGGGCGCCACCGTCAACATCACTTTATTACTCAGATCTGCCATATGGATATCCATCCTTTGTCATTGAATTTGTTTCACTGGTTTCCAGCAAGCCTTTCTGAACTTCTGAACTATAGAGCACCAAAGGTGTAGGTTCTATCCGGTACGTCATTCAAATCATCTTCATCAATTTCTGCGACGCAACGAACCATGGATCCGTCACCCAGCCACCAGCGAATAGGAAAAGCCATAAACTTAAATCGTTTTCCAGCAACCTTATCAAGATCTCCTCCCAGGTTTTCCACACCTACAATCCCATTTCCCATCATGAACTTATGGCAGGGTTCCCAGGTGCCCTCCAACCCATGGTTTTCCAGATCCCCGTAGGCTTCCATGTACTTTTCCATTCCGAAAACGTTGATGTAGGTTTCTTTATTGAACTCCGCAAAGGCTTCAATCCCAAATTTTTCAATATACTCATCAGTAATGGATTTGCCTGAGTTACCAATAAGGTTCATGCCCACATAGCCGCCATTTTTTCCCATGGTGGTATGCAATGGGTGGTCTAAGGCTTGCATGTCCATCGCAACGCATCTTGGCTTATGTTTCGCAAACCACTGTCCTGCTTCTCGCCCGCAACCGCAGGAATAATGATAATAATCTTTGGTATCATCAAATTTCAAGTGCATGCCTGTTCTGAGACAAATCACCATGCCTTCCAGCTCTTCATGCTTAACGCCTGTACGCGCCAGTGCTTCGTCCAGGTGTGCCGCCGTGATCAGGCCCCAGTCATCCACCTTGATATCCAGGCACACAGCATCACCGTAGTAAGCATCCAAAGGCATTTCATGGGTGTAACGCGCCCGTTGGCCGTTGAACTCCCGTTCCATGACATGGCGAGGCGCATCTGCATGGGTGCCGCAGTGCATCACAACGTCAATTTTTTGAGTCAACACACCACTCTTGGCCAGGTTGTGCATGGTGTCAATTTTAGGTTTGGCAAAATAAGGCCACACTGGAATATCTGCATGAAACGGATGACTTAAGTCAACTAATACTTTTTTTCCCATTAGAATCGCTCCTCAATTTTTCATTTTTTAAGTTTTCATCTGCTTGGCCCTTTGAAGAAGGCACCTTGTCTGTGATGCCGCTAGACATTCATCTCTTTTGTCACATCGATTAAATACTCTCTCAGCCTGGTATTGGAAGCAGTGATTTGCTCAGGTGTCCATCGTTGATACCCTTTGCCGGTTTTAAAGCCCAAATCCCCTTTTTCCACCAGTTCCTGCAACAACTTTGAAGGCTCATGGGAGTCTTCCAAGTACTTAACAATATACCGCTGTATGTTCAGTGAAAGGTCCAGCCCGATCATGTCGGCATTCTCAAGAATTCCCAAAATAGGCCATCTCAGCCCCGGCCCATATCGCAAAGCTTCATCCACTGTTGCCGCATCGGCGATACCCTTCTCAACAATGGAAAGGGCCTCTCTCCAAATGGCGTGTTGCAGCCGGTTGGCAATGAACCCGGGCACATCCTTCATGCATTTAACAGGTTTTTTACCGATGCGTTTCATATACTCGTAGGTTCGGTTCATGGTTGCTTCACTGGTTTCTTCGCCCTTTACGACTTCCACCAGTGGTATGAGATAAGGTGGATTCCAGAAATGAGCTCCCACCACCCTGCTCTTATCCTGACATTTTGATGCAATATCTGTGATGCTCATAACAGAAGTGTTAGTGGCCAGAATGCAGGTGGGCTTACATAGCGCTTCCACGTCACGAAATAGATTTTGTTTGATTTCCATGACTTCCGGCACGCATTCCACAATAAAGTCGGCTTCTCTGCATGCCATTTCCATATCATCTGTAAAGGCGATTCGTTCCATGATGCCAGCTGCCTTTTCCTGCGTCAAAGCGCCCCGTTCAATTAGCAGATCCAGATTGCTTTTGATATCTTTCAGGGGATCCGCCTTGATGCTGCGGGATCGTAAAATTACTTTTGTGTTTTCATCTCTGGCGAACACAATGGCCAGGCCATTGCCCATCAAACCAGAGCCTAAAATAGTCACATTCACATTTAACATCAGTCTTCCCCCTAATTTGCCCAGTATCCACCCTCAACAGCCACATTGGCACCCGTCATAAAGTCACTGGCGCTGGAGGCCAGAAAGATGCAGGGTCCCACAAAATCTTCGGGTTCTCCCAGGCGCCCGATGGGTAGCCGCTTCAGAAAGTTTTTGTACACTTCACTTTCGGGATCAAACATCCATTCAGTCAGGTCAGATCGAAAAACGGTGGGGTTAATGGTATTAACGTTAATGTGATGCTTGGCTGTCCACTCGCAGGCCAGCGATTGTGCCATCAGATCAATGCCGGCTTTCGCGGTGGCATACCCTGTATAGCCTGCCATGCCCATTTTAGAACGAGCAGAGGAGACCAGAATCACCTTGCCGCCTTTTCCCTGCTGAATCATTTGCTGTCCCACATATTTGCAAAATAGCCAGGTGCCCTGCACATCAGAGTCCATGATTTTTTTCCATTCTGTCAAATCTTGTTCAATAATGGGTTGTGCATGGTTGTAACCTGCTGCCGTAACCAACACATTGATTTCGCCGAAAGCAGCCACTGCACCCGCCACCACCTTGATCACATCTGCCTCAACAGCTGGATCACCGATGGCGTAAGCAGACTCAATGCCTTGTGCTTTCAACTCATCACACAGTGCGCTGCATTTGCTTTCGCTGCGTCCGGTGACAAAGACTTTCATGCCCGCAAGACCATATCCCACTGCTACGGCTTTTCCCAGTGCGCCTGTGGCACCAGTGATGACCGCTACCTTTCCCTTCACATCAAACAGCTTTTCAACAAAATCTGCATGCATCATTGGATTGCTCTCACCCTTCCATTAGTCATTGCTGATGACCACCAAAACGGTCGCCACCTGATTGGACCGATTAAGCATGGATCTCCCTTCGTTGGGGCCGATGAAAAGAGAATCACCTTTTTGAAGCAGGATATCACCATCCTTTGAAGTCACCACCACTTCACCCTCCAGCACAAAGTAAATCTTTTCTGTGGGTGAATCTTCATAGGCCCATTCCGCACCGCCTCCCGGCAGGAAATGCGACATTCCCATCCAAAATTTAGTTGCTCCTGACTCTTCGAGACCGTGAAGTTTAAGGGCTTTCATGTCAAAGTGCAACGGTGCATTGTAAGGTTTTACTTCAGAAATTTGACGCTTGATCACCATCTTCACCTCCTTCCAATGTTTTCCTGTCATTGAGCGCCAGGTTTTCGGCTAAAAAGAAACTGGCTTCAGTGGTTGCAAAAATATCATCCAATGTTGAACCTGGCATGATTTCCTTCAGAACCAGTCCATGGGATGTCACTTCCATAACCGCTTTTTCTGTAACAATCATATTCACTTTCCCAACTCCTGTAAGCGGCAGGCTGCATTCTTTTAAAATTTTCGCTTCGCCTTTGGCTGTATGCAGCATGGCCACAATCACTCGCCTGGCACCAGCTATCAGGTCCATGGCTCCGCCCATCCCTGGCACCATTTTCCCGGGCACCATATGACTGGCAATATTCCCCAGCTCATCAACCTGCAGGGCTCCCAGAACAGTCACATCCACATGTCCTCCGCGAATCATTGCGAAGGAATCTGCACTGTGGAAATAGGAAGCACCTTTTTGAGTGGTGATATGCTGGTTGCCTGCATTGATGATATCTGGATCCACTTGTGCATCTGTCGCCAGTGCACCCATTCCCAGCAGGCCGTTTTCTGACTGAAGCATTAACTGAATTTCTTCGGGTATATAATTGGCCACCAGTGTTGGCAGTCCAATTCCAAGATTGACAACATCTCCGTCTTTCAGTTCCTGGGCGATTCGCCAGGCAATCAGTTCTTTATCCTTAAGTGCCACTAGCTTTCGCCTCCCACCACATAGTTGACATATACACAGGGCGTCATCACTTTCTCAGGATCCAGTTCTCCCGGGTCAACGATTTCCTGGGCAGCCACAATCACCAGATCTGCGGCTGTGGCTGCCAAAGGATTTAGATTCTTGGTTGTGGCTCGATAAAACACATTGCCCAGGGTATCTGCAACCGTTCCTCTGATGATGGCCACATCTGCACGAATGGGGAGCTCAAGCAAATACTTCTGTGTGCCCACCTGGATGACTTGCTTATGCTCCTGTACTTCTGTTCCCAGGCCTGTTTGGGTAAGAAATCCGCCGATGCCTGCACCGCCGCAGCGGATTCTTTCCACCAATGTTCCCTGTGGCACCAGCTCTACCTGTAGTTTTCCTGTATTCATTAGCTGTGCCACTTCAGGATTAAGACCAATGTGTGAAGCAATCAGCTTCTTCACCTGGCCGTTGCTGATGAGTCTCCCAATACCTGCACCCGGTGTTGCAGCATCATTACCGATCACAGTTAGTTCTTTGGTGCCTTGTTCAATCAATGCATCAATAAGGATTTTAGGGGTACCAACACCCATAAACCCACCATAAAGAATTGTCATACCATCCTGAATATGGCTGATGGCTTCCTGTGCACTAACTTGTTTATTCAATCGTTATTTTTCACCTCCGTCCATGCTTCTTATTAACGCAAGTGCCATGCCAAAAATCCAAATATCTCATCATTTGATTATTTTTCTCTCAACCCACTGCAAAATCACAGTTCTTTCTCAGTTCATCGACTTGAAGGAACTCACACAGAAAGAAATTTTAATTCATTTTTGAATTATTTTTGCGCAAAAAAAGAAGAAGACGTCATATGTCTTCTTCTTGCACGCTTTAAAAGTAATTTGTTTTTGACTTACTTAATTCATTGTTGAATTATATAGCCGTTAGTTTTTTCTTATGTTCATTTTTTATCCATCAAAACACCCAACTGCTTTGCTTTTCGAAAGAGCGTTGATTGACTGGTTCCCAGTGCCTTTGCTGCTTTATACGTACTCCCATGGTCATCCAGCGCTTTTTGAATCCACTTTTTTTCCACTTGCTCCACAGCCTGATCCAATGTCATGGTTTCCTGGTTCCAACCAGTTCCTTTCATCTGGTGATCCCGATGATGCTCCAACACTTTCATCACTTGCTCACCACTGATAACCGGATCATCGTCGCTGACAACCAACCTTTCAATCACGTTCCCCAGCTCTCGAATATTTCCGGGCCAATGGTAAGTTTCCATCGCCATTTGAGCGGTTGTGTCCACCCGCTTATGTTTGCCATATTTAGTATTGTACTTTTCAAGCAATCGGTAAAGTAAGAGCGGAATATCATCCAGTCTTTCTCTGAGAGGCGGAATGTGAACCGGAATCACGTTTAGCCGATAGTAAAGGTCCTCACGAAAGGTTCCCTTATCAATTAAGTGAAGCAGGTTTTGATTGGTTGATGCAATCACACGCACCTCTACCGACACACTTTTCACGCCGCCCACCCGCATGATCTCTTTTTCCTGCAGTACCCTCAGCAGCTTCGACTGTAAGAGCATGGGCATTTCGCCAATTTCATCGAGCAGAAGGGTTCCTCCATTTGCCAGTTCGAACATGCCTGGTTTTTCTTTATTCAAGGCACCCGTAAAAGCGCCTTTCTCGTAACCAAAAAGTTCTGACTCCAAGAGAGAACCTGGTATCGCAGCACAGTTGACCTTGATATAGGGTGCCTTTGGCTTTCCGCTGTTTTCGTGGATTTCCCGGGCCACCACTTCTTTACCCGTGCCCGTTTCACCAGTGATTAACACGGTGGCGTCTGTTTTAGCTACAAAGGATATCAGTTCCTTTATTTTTTTCACGGCCAGACTTTCTCCAATTAGAGTGGACTGACGCTCTGCAAGGTGCTTGTACTTCACCAGTTCACTTCGATACCGTTCACTTTCACGTTCAGCTTTTTCCAGCTTTTCTTTGGTGATCATCAGCTCAGTGATATCTTTCATAACGGTTAGCACTAATGAAACTTCACCATCTTCATCAAAAAATGGATTGCCTGTGATAAGCACTTTTTTCCGGTTGCTGGCAATGGTGGAAAAAAGCGACACCCGCCTTTTTTGCTCAATCACCATGTACGTCACCGCCCGATCAAAATAGCCTTCATCCAGAAGTTTTTGAATGGGGTTCCCCACAATGACATCTTCCGGTATGCCGGTGATCTCTGTGTAGACTTTGTTGATCGCCACAACAATGCCCTTGCCGTCTGTCATGCAAATCCCATCTGAAACAGCATCACCAATGGCAAAAGCATCTATCTCCCGTTGCTTGTATTGATTTAAATCATGAATTTCTTGCTCCATTGATTCAATTTCCTGTTGCATGGCTGTCAAAAATGCATATGTGATCTCGTCTGCCTCAACGGCTTCAACCTGCTGAAAATATGCGTGTTTAGATTTCGCATTAAGTCGTCGTTTTACGTCTTCATTCAATCTGAATAATGTGACTTCCATCTTATTGCCTCTTTTCCCAGCAAGCTTTTTCCCTAAACAGGTTCAGGCACCCACTGTCATCGCTGACGGGATGCTCGTTAATTCATAACTGAATTGTATCCTTTTAAGACTTTCTCAGCAAGTTATTTTATATTTCATCATCACGATACACCCAATCCCTTGCTCAGCAGATGCTTGCTTTCTTGCTCGCAAAAGGCCATTCCGGTGGAATCCGGAATGGCCTCAGACTGTAGATAAAGTAAGATGAAGACAAAGGATTTGGTAAAGGCCAGCCTTGGAAATCTTGTCAGTGTTTTTTCGAAAAGGAACGAAAACCGCCAGCGCCTGCTGTTTGAGCGCAGCGAGTTCAGGCGCTGTTTTCGAGACGTTCGACTAAAAACACACAAGATTGGAATCAGCTGGCCCGGCAAAGCCCTTTGTCTTCAACCTCAGGCCATTCCGATGATATCCGGAATGGCCTTTTCATAATCTTTGATAATTTGTTCAAAGTGGTACTTGACGCACCACTTTCTCTTTGTCACTATCTGGAACGGGCACTTCGCCGCTGTTTTCCACCAGAGCCATTTCCGTTGCCCTTTGGCCGAGATGTCCACGGTCCTTTTCCTTTACCTTTGCTTTGGCCCTGACCACCTGTACCCGCTGCTTTTGGGGTCCACTTTCCGCCTTCGCCACCGGGCTTGCCGTCTTTTGTTTTGTTTTGATCTGTCATCTTATTCTTATTCCTTTCAGCAGGCCTGCTTTTTTCTCCATCTTTGGTTCTGTCCCTTTTATCAAAGGCTTTGTTTTTATCTTTATCTCTGCCTCTGCCTTTGTCTCTGTCTCTATCTCTGTCTCTGTCTTTATCTCGATCTTTACCTTTGCCTTTGCCTTTATCAAAGGTGTTGCCCCGGTCTGTTTTTTTGCTTCCAGCGTTGCCGCGATTTTTTCCGGCATTTCCATCTTTCGATGTTTTCCCGGTTTTCGGCTGATGGCTCTGCTTTTCCTTTGTGTCTCTTGGATCTCTTTCTTCATGCCCAAATTTCAGCCCGATCTGCCGCTTGGGGAGGGTCATGCGAATGCCTTTTTCCACTTCATGAAGCACCTGACGGTCTCTGGGTGTTACGAAGGTAACTGCTGTGCCCACCTGCCCGGCACGACCGGTACGGCCAATGCGGTGAATGTAGTTATCCACATCCTGCACCATATCGTAATTGTAGATGTGGGTGATGCCTTCGATGTCCAGCCCCCGGGCCGCCACGTCTGTGGCTACCAACAGCTGAATTTCTGCTTTGCGAAAGGACTTCATCACTTTTTCCCGCTTGGCCTGGGTCAGATCACCGTGGAGCTCATCGGAGAGATAGCCCCAGGATTGCAACTCCTCATTGAGGGCGGCAGCCCGACGCCGGGTGCGGCAAAAGATGATGGCCATAAAGGGCGGGGATTCCCCCAGTATCTGGCAGAGGGCATCCTGTTTCTTCCGGTCGGTGGTTTCAATCACCAGCTGCTGAATTTCAGTCAGGGTGACGGTTTCGGTTTTGACGCTCACCTGCCGGGCCGATTGGGTAAACCGCCTGGCCAGCTTCTGAACGCCATCCGGTATGGTGGCGGAGAAGAGCATGGTTTGCCGATTGGGAGGTGTTTGGTTGATGATGGCTTCCACCTCAGGTAAAAAGCCCATGTGGAGCATCTGGTCTGCCTCATCCAGCACCAGCATGCGCAGGTCTGAAAGATCAAGGGTGCCCCGGCGCAGATGGTCCAGCAGCCGTCCGGGTGTTCCCACCACCAGGTGGATGTTTCCCTTCAGACGGTGAAGCTGCTTTTCCACATCCTGCCCGCCGTAGGCCGCCAGGAGATTGATACTGGTGGTTTCGGTGAGTTTCTTGGCTTCCTGGGTAATCTGAATGGCCAGTTCCCGGGTGGGGGTCACCACCAGGGCTTGTACCACACGCTGCTCAGGCTGGATCTTTTCCATGATGGGCAGCAGAAAGGCCAGGGTTTTGCCGGTGCCTGTCTGGGCACGGGCAATCACATCATCTCCCTGCAACAGCAGGGGGATGGCCGCTTCCTGAACCGGCGTCGGCTGGGTGATCTGTTGTTTTTCCAGTTGCTGAAGCCACTGGGGGTGCAGGCCCAAGGCCTGAAAAGTGGTTGCTTTGGTGGTCATGTTATTTCTCCTGTTCTAATGGTACCATTGGTCATTGACAGCCTTCATCATATACTGAAGCCCTTCAATGTGCAAGCTTCTTTCTCCATTTCTTTCTCACGGTCAGACTCAGACAGAAAAAGGCCGGAAGAAAAGGCTTCCGGCCGGGGTTATGGTGCTGTCAGGTTTTAGTAAATGCCTCTGTTCAGGCCATCCATGATGGCGGAGAACATTTTGTTTCCCCGAAGGGTCGCTCCACTGAAGGTATCCACATCTTCCACAAAATCACCAGGGGCGTGCAATTCAAATATGGTTGCCGCCGGTTTTCCTTCAAGGTAGGCTGCTGCCTGCTCATACTGTTGAAGAATACCGTGGAAGGGGTCTCCCGCTTCCGTCTCGTTATAGTCCACGCCGCCATAGGCCATGTGTCGGAAACGGATATCTGTGAGGTTGCCGTTTTCGATATTGAACTGGATGCTCACCTGCTGCTCACCGCTATCTTCATACGTTCCCCGATAACGGCCGTCAGGCGCATTGATGACGGTGTTGTAGCTGCCCGCTGGCTGATAGAGTCCTCTGTTCAGCGCGTCTTTCATGGCTGAAAATACTTTGTTCCCGCGAATGGTGGCTCCCGTAAAGGTATCCACATCTTCAATAAAGTCGCCGGGCGTATACAGGTCAAAGATCTGCTCCAGTTCCCTACCCTCCAGATAATCAACGATTTGTTCGTGCTGGCTTAAAATCCCATAAAAGGCATCACTTTCTTCCAAGGCACTAAAATCGGTGCCTCCATAGGCCAGGTGTCGGAAGCGCACGTCGCTGACGGTGTTGTTCGCCAGCTTGAACTGGATGCTCACCTGCATTTCTCCGGCGTCACTGTAAATACCCCGGTAGGTGCCATCGTCGTAACTGCCCATGGAACGGGTTACCCCATTGTCCGGACCGTAAACGCCCCGGTTCAGCGCGTCCTGAAACGCTGAGAAGATTTTATTACCGCGAATGGTGGCGCCTGTGAAGGTGTCCACATCTTCCACAAAATCACCGGGTGCATAAAGATCGTTGATGGCTGTCACCGGTTTACCTTCCAGATAATCTGCCACCTGTTCGTGCTGCAGTTTGATGCCGTGGAAGGGATCGTCCACTTCCAAAGCGTTATAATCGGTACCTGAATAAGACAGATGGCGGTATCGCACATCGCTGATGACACCTTCTGTCAGCCGAAACTGAACGCCTACCTGCATCACACCGGAATCATTATAATTGCCACGGTAGGTGCCGTCGTCATAGTCGCCGACAGCTTCAGCAGGTGATTCAACTTGGCTTTCTTCTGCCGCTTCAGCAGTTTCAGCTGGTTCTGTGGATGCTTCCCCACCCGTGGCTGGCGTCTCGGCCGGCGTAGTGCCGGTCTCGCCACATCCTGTGAGTAACAGCGCGGCTGTCAATAAAATGATCATTACCACTAATCCATATTTTTTCATGATCTGTTCCCCCTTCATTCAAATGGCATGAATTGTTAAATGTTCGACAAACGTTTTCATGCGTTCCTGATTTAAGGGTATCATAGTCGAGACTCCCTGCACATCTATGCATATGTCCCGTAGCTGGGCGAGATGTCCCTCTTATTTGATTTTGCTATTTGATTTCGCCGCCGGGCTTACTTTCACCGGCTGGAAAAGAATCCCGATATTGATGTTTCAGCCAATATGCGGCCGCTTCTGTCCTGTTGGACACTTTCAGTTTTTTGAAGATGGTGCTGATTCCGTTGCGGACCGATTTTTCTGAGATGTCCAGAACTGACGCAATTTCGTAGTTGGTATGGCCCTGACTGATGAGATTGATGATCTTTTCTTCCCGTTCTGTGAGCATTGACTCGGCTTCCGACGGTTTCACACGAATGCGGTCCAGCACGTAATCTGTAACAGCGGCATCCAGCACCGACTTGCCCTCATGAAGATCGTACAGGGCCCGCATGAGACTGTCGTGGTCCACGCTTTTCACCAAAAATCCGTCTGCTCCCGCCTTCACCGCCTCCAGAACCACATGGGGCTTTGCAAAGGCAGTCAGTATCAGCACCTTCAATGCAGGGTAGCGTCGTTTAATCTCCTGACAGGCCAAGATGCCGTCACCCTGGGCCAGTTGATAGTCAAGGATGATAATGTCCGGCAGGTTTTCTGACAGTCTTTCCAATGCCTGGGGCAGGTTTTCCGCCTCTCCCGTCACCTGAAAATCATCGTTCAGTTCAATGAGAAACCGCAGGCCTTCACGCACAATGCTGTGGTCATCAACAATCATCAGGCCGATGGGCTGCTTCACGTTGTCAGTTGCCATTGACATCATTCCTCCCATGGTATTTGCAGACTTACCAGCGTACCGGCGGTGGTGCTCTTTACCTCAAGAGAACCGCCGGCTTCACGGGCACGCTGACGCATGAGGGCAAGTCCTTTACCCTCTCCAGTTCCAGCTGTTGGCTGAAAGCCCTGTCCATTATCGCGAATCTGTATCACCAGCGTTGCCAGGGTCGCTTCCAGTGTGATTTGCACCTGGCTTGCGTCTGCGTGCTTCACAATGTTGCACAGCGCTTCCTGAAGGATGTAGTAGAGATGTGTTGATTGTTCAGGGCTGAATTTTCCCAGCTGGAGCGGTGGAATGCGACTGGCCAGGTGGATGTTTAGCCGGGTCATCTGCCGATATTCTTCCACCAGCCTGCGAATCTGTACCATCAGCGCTTCCGGCTCCATGAGTTCTGAATGGTCTTGATTCAACAGTTCTCTGACAATTTCCATGGATTCATTGATCCGATCCTGCACGTCAGTCAAAGGTTGTACCAGTGCAGGCGCTGACTGCTGTTTCAGTACATAAGACACTTTCAGCCCACTGGCATACAACTTTTGAATGATGCCGTCATGGAGGGTCATGCCGATGCGACGTCGTTCTTCGACTGCCGCCCGCTCCTGAACCATCTGGTGAATTTTAAAAGCAGCCTCTTCACGGAAAGCTTTCAATAAATGTGTCAGTCCCCACAGAATGAGCACGCCCAGACCTGCTTTGATGAGCTGTACCGGCATTCCTGTCACCTGCAGGAAAAGGGCATGGTTAATGAAGCTGGCAGGAAAAAAAGCCGCTTCCCGCACCACCAGCCCATCCAGCAACCCATAGAACAGAAAGGCAACAGACAGCAGCCGGGTATACAGCGCCTGCTTGTGGCGGTGCTTCTTTTTCAGCAGTCGGGCATCCCGGTGAAAAGCAGCGAAGGTGATGATACCCGCGGGCAAAGCCATGCCGTAGCGCATCACCAGCGTATTCAGCAGGCTTAAGTCGGCCGATCCAGAGATACCCCAGAATCGTAATTGCAGCACCCAGAGACCAGTGATCCACCCCGCAAAAAGAAGCCACGGAACCCAAAACCAGAAGCTGCCAATGCTTTTTTGATGCCACAGGACACGCATGCCAAAACGGAGAAAAAAGACAAAGGACAACACCTTCAAAAAACTGCGAATGACCACAGCGACTGGCACCAGATCCGAATAAAGACCTGTGAACAGCAGCATGGTCATCCATTCCGTCATTCCATGAATCACACCAAAAGCCGCCAAATCAGGCAGCGCATTGGCCAGGGAAAGATTGCTGATTTGCTCATCTTTTTGATGCAGCCATGCTGCCAAACCCATGGCAATAAAAGCAAATCCATAGAGTAGGTAATATATGATCGTTTCCTGAGGTCTCATCTGCCACACTTCCTTTTAAATCACACCATTCATTGCTTTATTTCAGTAGCGGGTGTTCCAGCCCATTGATGATGGAGACCACCTCTGCCGGGCTGTGGGCAACAAACTCCGGGCCGGCGGTTTTCACCAGTTCTTCGTGGTCAAAGCCGTAGGAAACCCAGATGATGGGTATACCCGCTCTTTTGCAGGCTTCAATGTCCCGCAGTTCGTCTCCCACATAAATCAGTTGCTCCGGCACCAGCTTTTCCTGTCTCATATACCGGCGAATGATTTTATCTTTCCCAAAGATGCGGTTGGAACCGATGATTTTGTGAAAAAGACTGATGTTATGATGTGCCATGTAGTTTTTGATGATTTCCGGATCATTGGAAGAAACCACCGTCAGGCGGCACCCGGCTTCGTGAAGCCGGTGAAGCATGTCGGGGATGCCTTCAAAAAACCGGAGTTCCTGCAGGCACTGTTTGTATTCCCGGTAAAACTCCAACGCCAGGGCAGGCAGTTTCACCATGGGCACCCCATAATGGCGGAACCGTTCCCGAATGGGCTTTCGCAGCAGATCATCCAGGTCTTCACTGTTCACCCGGGGATATCCCTTGCGGCGGCCAACGATATTCATGGCCTTCAGGCCGATTCCCAGCGAATCCACCAATGTGCCGTCAAAATCAAAGAGAAGGTGTTTTTCCATCCCACATCTTCCTTCCTGCTGTGGCTATGTCTGACATGATGCCTGGCCGGTTGCCTGTGCTGTTTTCAGGGCACGGTACACATGGGCGGTATAGATGGCATCATGAAGGGCTTTGTGAAAGCTGTTTTCCAGTTCAATACGAAAGTGCTCCACCGCTTTTTTCAGCCCCACCTGATGACCTTTGGGCATCTCCAAATGTCGCATGCACAGTTTTTGAATATCTAAATGTTGTTGAAACCAGTCAGTTTCCAATCGGTGAAACCGGCAGTTTCTTACCAGTTCCTGATGATCATCAATGCCCCAGGACCCCATCACCACTTCACCGGTACCCATCCATTCCCGAAATGCCTCTATGGCTTCGGGAAAGGGTATTCCATATTGCAGTTCTTCGGCAGTGATTTTTGTCTTTTGCCGGATTTTCGGATGCATTTTATGGTAGAGGGTGGGCTTGATCATCATCTGAAAGGTGTCTTCAATAGCCAGTTCCTCATTCAGCTTGACCGCACCAATTTCAATGATTTCCTGCGGGCATTCCGGATGGGCATCACCTTTCAGCAACCTGCGGGTCTGCCGGTCAATGCGAAACGCAGTATTAAATTCAAAATCATAGATTATCTGTGTCATTCCAACGCTCCTGATTACGTTTATTTCTTTTCACCAACGGCTCAAGTCCCTCAGTGACTTCTATCATGGCTTCTTCCATTTCTCTGAAAGCAGCAGGCAGATGGGTATGCTGCTGGTCAGCCAGCAGTTTTTCCATTTCCTGGGCTGTTTCGTGAAGGCGATATGCACTGATATTGCCGGCCATTCCCTTGATACGATGAGTCAGGAAACGGACATTGGTGAAGTTTTCTTCAGTGATGGCCTGACGCAGGGCATTCAACTCCTGGCAACGATGTTCATAAACATGTTCCAGAATCTGGATAAACACTTCACGGTCTCCCAGGAATCGTTCCAGCCCTTCTGCCACGTCAATGCCCGGTAGACTCTCCGGCAGAAGATCTGTCACTTGCATGGCATCAGCTACCGGAGTGGTTTCTTCTGCTGTTGCCCCGGTGATGTCGCCTTGCTTTTTAAGACCCCACCGAAGCAGTGTGTGGTACAATTGTTCCGGATCAATGGGTTTGGGCACATGATCATTCATACCCGCTGCCAGGCTTTCCTCACGGTTTCCACTCATGGCCTCTGCAGTCATGGCGATCACCGGCAGGTCTCTCCATTGATCATGCTGCCGTATTCGGCGCACTGCGGTCAACCCACTCATGCCTGGCATGCGAATATCCATCAGCACCAGATCATAAGAGTCTGTTTTAATCATTTCCAGTGCTTCATAACCGTTGGAAGCCACCGACACTGCAATTCCCCAGTTTTCCAAGATTCCCCTGGCTACCATCTGGTTGACCTCCTGGTCTTCCACCACCAGCACCCGTAGTTCTTCCAGACTTTCAGGCATTTCTTCGGGAGTGGTCATACCGACAGCTTCATTCGACGTCTCCGAGGCAGTGTCCAATGGCAGTGTTACACTGAACTGGAAGGTGCTCCCCTGTCCCGGTTCACTTTTCACCAACAGTTCTCCACCCATGAGATCTGCCAGGTGTCGGCAGATGGAAAGCCCCAGCCCCGTGCCTCCAAAGCGTCTGGTCGTGGATGTCTCCCCCTGGCGGAAGGGATCGAACAGATGCTTCATCTGGAGGGGTGTCATGCCAATCCCGGTGTCTTCAACGATGAATACCAGTTTTTCTTCACCAGACTTCAATGAGCCGCCGGTACGAACAGAGAGGCTGACGCTGCCGGTTTCTGTAAATTTGACGCCATTGCTCATTAAATTAATGAGCACTTGGCTGAGACGCACCGCGTCACCCTTCACTGTCCGAGGTACATCCGGTGCCATATGAAATTGAATGGCAAGACTTTTTTCCCGGGCCAGCGTTTCCACCACAGCCTTCACCTGTTCCACCAGGGCCTCCATGTCCACCGGTGCAGATTCCAGCTCCATTTTTCCTGCTTCAATTTTGGATAGGTCCAGCACATCATTGATGAGTTCCAGCAGGGCTTTGGCCGACTGGTCAATGCGATTGAGATAGGCAGCCTGTTGGGGTGTCAACTGGGTTTGAAGGGCCAGGTGTGTCATACCAATCACCGCATTCATGGGGTTGCGAATCTCATGGCTCATATTGGCAAGGTAGCGGGATTTGGCTTCATTTGCCTTTTGAGCTTCGTCACGGGCTTTCTTCAGCTCTTCTTCCACTGATTTGCGCTGGGTAATATCCATGAAAGTTCCAATCACCCGCGTTACCCGTCCTTTTTCAATCACCGGCTCTGCTGAAGTGCGGATCCAGATCTTGTCTCCTTTTCGGGTGGTGTAGGGAAGTTCCATATCGTAAGGTTTACCATCTTCCAGGCAGGCCTTAAAAGCAGCAGAAATGCGGGGAATATCATCCCGGTTGTAACCGGTGAGGCTCTGATCGATGTGTTCCGGCAAACCGACCGCCACTTCTCCAGGTTCCATGCCGTGCAGGCGGTAGGTTTGATCTGTCCAGTACATGGTCTGTTTTTCCACATCCCATTCCCAGGCACCGGTGCGGGTGATGGCTTGAGAAGCCCGCAGCAGGGCTTCACTCTTTCGAAGTGCTTCTTCTGTTTTGCGCTGTTCGGTGATATCCTCTTTGACAGCTATGAAATGGGTGATTTCTCCCGCTGTGTTAAAAATAGGAGAGATGTTGGCTTCTTCCCAGTAAAGCCCTCCCTCTTTTTTTCGATTGCAGAACCGTCCCCGCCAGTCTTGCCCGGCGGTAATGGTCTCCCATAACTTCCTGTATTCCTCAGATGATTTATCATCTGATTTCAGGATACGGGGATTTTTCCCCATTACTTCTTTCAGGGTATATCCGGTGGTACGGGAAAAGGCGGCATTGACGTACTCAATGCACCCTTCTTTATCGGTGATCACCACCATTGAGGCAGTTTGATCCATGGCAGCCGTCAGTTTGCGGGCAATTTCTTCGCTCTCTGCCAGCAGCCGCTCCATTTCTTTTCGGTCGGAGATATCCAGGCTGTATTCCACCACCTGGTCGATCTCTCCTGCTTCATTGTAGAGAGGGTGCGCATGTACTTCCACATCCACGGGGTTTCCCTGGTAGTCATAATGAACATGTTCCATGACGACCGCTTTTTTGCTGTTCATCACCGCCAGCAGAGCGCAGGGATGCTCTTTGGGGTCACAGGGGATATCGGTACCATGGGTCAGCTGGTGGCAAGTGATTTTCTCAGGAAGGTGCTCCCGTCCCGCCAATGCCGCCTCATTGGCCATGATCACCTGATAGTTGTTGGCATCGATCACATAGAAGGGATAATCCAGTCCATTGACGATCTTCTGAAAAAGCTTCAGTTGCTCCTTTTGCTCCATCCGTTCCGTCATGTTGGTTGTCTTCATGCCTTGTGCCTCCTCCGGCTGCCATCCCATTGTTCTGCTTTTCGCCGGCAGCTCCGACCTGCGAGATTGAAGATTTCTTTCAATTATACCATTTTCAGCCAAGTATTCCATTAAAACCGAAAAAACACACGGGAGGCTTTTAACGGCCATTTCCCGTGTGTTCGATTCATGAGTCAGCAGGTGAGAGCTGTGAATGATTACTCCCAGCGGGAACCACGGCTGCCGTCTTCCGGCTTCCGGCTGCGGGAATAATTTCCGTCACGCTGGCTGCGCTCGCTGCTCTTACCCTTGTAGCCACCAGTGCCAGTGCTTTTGCCTTTATAGCCGCCGGTGCTTTTACCCTTGTAGCCACCGCCGCCACTGCTGCCGCTGCTCTTGCCTTTGTAGCCGCCGCCGCTCTTACTGCCGCCCTTCCAGCTGCTTTGCTGGGTTTTTTTGGAGCGCAGGGGTGCATGCTCAGTGATGCTCACCGGGATTGTCACCGGTTCTTTGGTGATCATCTTCAGGGCTGCAGCCACCAACGCAGTGGAATCGTGCTCTTCCAATAATTGGCGGGAAGTTTCCTGATACTCCAGGTAGTCTTGCCGCTCAATGCTCTCCAGCAGCTTCTCCACAGCCGTCTGTTGCTGCCCCATCAGGGCATCGGTCAACGTGGGAGCCTGTCTTCGCTGAATCTTTTTACGAATGCTGGTTTCAATCAAACGCAGATGATCCATTTCACGGGAGGTGACAAAAGTGATGGCTTCTCCGGTTTTACCGGCGCGGCCGGTTCGACCCACCCGATGCACATAGCTTTCAGGGTCTTGGGGTATATCAAAGTTGTATACATGGGTCACCCCAGAAATATCCAGTCCCCTGGCTGCCACATCGGTGGCCACCAGAATATCCACACGGTTTTGCTTAAAGCGGCGCATCACCTGATCACGCCGGGACTGGGTCAGGTCGCCATGCAGTGCCTCAGCCGAATATCCCCGCTTTTGGAGGGCTTCAAAGACCTCATCCACCCGTTTTTTGGTGCGGCCAAACACAATAGCCAGTTCAGGCGAATGGATGTCCAGCATATTGCACAGAATGTCAAACTTCTTGCGCTCCAGCACTTCAATATAGCATTGATCGGTGAGATCCACCGTCATTTCCTTGGCTTCAATTTTCACCATTTCCGGTTCTTTCATGAACCGTTCGCCCAGTTTGCGGATGGGGGCCGGCATGGTGGCAGAGAACAGCAGCGTCTGACGCTCCTGGGGCACTTCTTTAAGAATCGCCTCAATGTCTTCGATAAAGCCCATGTTCAGCATTTCATCCGCTTCGTCAAGCACCACCATTTTAATGCCGTCAAGACGCAGGGTGCGGCGCCGGATATGATCCAGCAGACGTCCCGGCGTTCCTGAAACAATTTGGGGATTGGCCCGCAGGGCTTTGATTTGCCGGCCGATTTCCTGACCGCCATAAATGGGCAGGGCACGAATTCCCTTCACCTGACCAACGCGGTTCAGTTCTTCTGCCACCTGTACTGCCAGTTCACGGGTCGGTGCTACCACCAGCCCCTGCACATAGTTTTCATCCCGTGACAGCTTTTCAATCATGGGAATTCCAAAGGCCGCGGTTTTACCGGTACCTGTCTGGGCCTGTCCAATCACGTCTTTGCCTGTCATCAAGAGGGGAATGGTGGACTCCTGAATGGGAGTAGCCTCTTCAAATCCCATTTGTTTCAACGCTTGCAATATCTGGGCACTGACACCCAGTTCTTCAAATAATCTCATTAAATCAATTCATCTCCTTCGTCATTTTCCGTTTGCGCATACGATCCATTTTCATTGTGTGCCTACACTTCCATCACACACACTCCCACCCTGACTGGCTGGGAGGTCCCGGCAGCTTCTTTTCTGGTCATCAAGTGAGCCAGCGCTGCCATTAAGGGGGCCTGGCCAAAAATACAGCGGCAGCTTTTCATTCTTACCAGCGCTGCATTTTAAGCCGGTCCCCTTTGGAAGTGTCCTTGCGGCACTTCTCACTTCGCCGGCAAAGCCGGCGATTGATGAGTTCAGTAGTTGGTGAGTTGAGCTAAAAAAAAGGCAATTCCGAAAACCGGATTGCCTTTTTTCTCATGGTCTTTTATCTTACAGCTTTGTTACGTTAGCTGCTTGAGGTCCTCTGTTACCATCAACCACTTCGAATTCTACTTCTTGACCTTCGTCAAGAGTTTTGAACCCGTCGGTTTGGATAGCGGAGAAATGTACGAATACATCGTCACCGTCTTCTCTTTCGATAAAACCAAAACCTTTTTCTGCATTAAACCATTTTACTTTGCCAGTCATATGTTGGCCTCCTTTGTCTTTCCGTTAAAAGCAAAATCACGTCCAAACCGATTTGATGATACCCTGCAAAGAGAGGCCTTCAAATGATTGTGTTCTTTTACTTTTTAACTTCGTGTACAATCATAACATAATTTTTTAGGGAAAGCAAGCATCAATTTCACATTCATTTTTGATGCCCTGCGTCACCATCCACCCGCCTCCCTGAAATGACCGGCTTTTCACCACTCAACATCTTCCGGCAATCCTCCCCGACGAGGCAGCGCGTCCTGTCTTCTGCAGAAAATAAGGGAGATACCTGGGCAGTCTCAACCAGTAAGACGGTCATCCACGAACAAGGCAAGTTCGCACTTTGCAAACATTCACTTTTAACTATTCACGCAATGTGATATACTATTCTTAACCATTTGCCTACTTTATACGTCGGCATATATCATCACTCACTGTACCCATCTCTTGGGGGGGTTCTCATGCAGCTATCCGAAAAGCTCAACATTCTGGCCGAGAGTGCCAAATATGATGTTTCCTGTTCTTCCAGCGGCAGCCGGCGAAAAAACACGCCCGGCGGCATCGGCAACGCAGCCGCTGCGGGCATCTGCCACAGCTGGTCTGATGATGGCCGCTGCATTTCCCTGCTGAAGATTCTCATGACCAATGACTGTCTGTACGACTGTGCCTATTGTGTCAACCGCCGTTCCAACGACATTCCCCGGGCCAGCTTTACTCCCCGGGAGCTGGCCGACCTGACCATTGCCTTTTACCTGCGCAACTACATAGAAGGACTCTTTCTCAGTGCAGCCATTCGCCATTCTCCGGACAAAACAATGGAAGACATGGTGGAAATGCTGCGGCTGCTGCGGGAGGAACACCGCTTCAACGGCTATATTCATGTGAAGGCCATTCCCGGAGCCGACCCCCTGCTCATTGCCCAGGCCGGACGCCTGGCAGACCGGATGAGCGTCAACATTGAACTGCCGTCAGAGCGAAGCCTGCACCTGCTGGCTCCCCAGAAAAAGCGGGAGAATATTCTGCTGCCCATGGGGCAAATCTGCCAGGGCATTTTACAACGCCGGGAGGAAAAACGGCGTTACCGGCAAGCTTCCGATTTTGTGCCCGCAGGTCAGAGCACCCAGCTGATGATCGGCGCTTCTCCTGAAACTGACCGGCAAATCCTCCGCCTCTCCCAGGGGCTTTACCGGAAATTTCAAATGAAGCGGGTGTATTACTCTGCCTACATGGCAGTGAACACCTCTTCGCTGCTGCCGGTACCCGGCGGACCACCTCCCATGCTGCGGGAGCACCGCCTGTACCAGGCAGACTGGCTGCTGAGGTTCTACCATTTTGATGCTGAAGAACTTCTTCAGGATGAAGCCCCTCAGCTGGACCTGCTGCTGGACCCCAAGTGCATGTGGGCCCTGCGGAACCCTGAAATCTTCCCCATTGAAATCAACCGGGCCGACTACCAGGCCCTGCTGCGCATTCCCGGCATCGGCCCCACCAGCGCCCGACGCATCATTTCCTCCCGCCGTTACGGCCCCCTCACCTTTGACAGCCTGAAACGCACCGGCGCCGTGCTGAAGCGGGCCCGGTACTTCATCACCTGCCAGGGGAAGTATGCCGGCGGTCGTGATTTTGACCCCCGGCGGATCCACGGCCTCCTCACCGCAGAAGAAACCTTTGCCCAGCAGGGGTATCAGGGTATTCAGCTTTCGCTGGAAGACCTGCTTCACCAGGAAACACCAGCCACCACCGAAAAAAAATCGCCATCAGTGATACTCAGCCGGTTCAATGACCTTCCCAGTGTCACCAGTGCCATTCTGTCACCCCTGCCGGTCACCGACTCCCCACCACCTGCCAGTGGGCCGGCCTTGAAAAGTCCGCTGATGTTACCCGTAAAAGGAGGGCTCCTTTCCCATGAAGGTTTTTCTCTATGACGGCACTTTTGAAGGGCTTCTCTCCGCCCTCTATCTGGGCCTGCGGGCTGGCACCGATGACCTTCGCATTGAAGCCGAAGACGCTCACCAACCCGCTCTTTTTGATGAACCCATCTTTCATCCCACCGATGAGGCCCTGGCCGACCGGCTGTTTGCCCTCATCCGCCAGGAAATGTCTCCCATGACCCTGCGGCATGTGTACCGTCTTCACCTGTCGGAAAAGCCTGATGCCGGCACCTTGCTGCTCCCCTTTCTCCAGTTGGGCTTTCGCATTGGGCCGGGAATCAACGGACTCGTGACCCATCCCCAAGTGCATCCGGTATTGACCATGAGCCGGCAGGTTAGCCGGGAAAGCCACCGCCTGCTGGGCCTCCTCCGGTTTCAGGAACTGAAGGGCGGCCTGCTCTATGCCCGCTACGAGCCTGATTTTCATCAGACACCCCTCATTGCCCCCCACTTTTCTCAGCGCATGAGCTCCCACCCCTGGATCATTCACGACCTGCGCCGGGAGCTGGCCGCCTGCTGGGATACCCGTCAGTGGGTGCTGCGGGATCTTCCGGCAGCTGAAACCCCTGATATTTCCAGCGATGAACAGGAACTGCAGCAGCTCTGGCAGGCCTACTTTCAGCACATTGCCATCCGCCAGCGGGCCAACCCCACCGTACAGCGGAGTTTTATGCCGAAAAAATACTGGAAGCATCTGGTGGAGAAACCAGGGACAATGTCATGAAAAACCTTCTGATGATCATTGAACTGACATGAAAGGCCGGAGACTCACCAAGTCTCCGGCCTTTTGCAATCACTGATGCAGTTCTTTACCTGAATATGGTCCCCGCACCGGTGATGCTTTCTTTCAGCGGCCCGTCGTAGTCGCTGTCACCGGGGTTCAGGCTGTTGATGACCACGCCGTTGGCAGAAGCCCGGGAGTGGATGTATTTTCCCTCTCCCAGATACATGGCAATGTGACCGGGGAAGAAAATTAAATCTGCCGGCTGAATGGCCTCCATGGGAATGGGTTTCAGGTATTCTTCTTTCATGACGGCATCCCGGTAGATTACCAGGCCATTGAGCAAATAGGCCATGGAGCAGAGACCGGAACAGTCGATGCCCAGAGAGGTGCGGCCGCCCCACCGGTACTGGGTGCCCCCATAGGCCAGCGCCGTTTCCATCAGCTTGCGCCGCAGAGCAGCCGCTTCTTCGCCCCCCGGGGTGGTGCCCGGCGGCAGCAACGGCTTCATGGGGCTGATAAAGGCAGTGCGTACCCAGCCGGTTTCTCCCGCAGGAAGCATCACCTCTGACCAGTCTTCCGATACCCGCCCCGTCAACTGCACCCGACTGCCCCGGGTGAGGGTTTGGATCACGTGGTACTGGTATTTGGGGCCGGCCATCACGTCTGCCAGGGGATGCATGATCAGGTGCCCGGCCAGGGTCTGCCACCGGTCTGCCCGGTTTTCATCCATCACCAGCTGCGTTTCATGAAGGTAGCCTTCATAGCCGTAGTCGGTGCGAATATGATGCCAGCCGCCTCCCATGCTCCGCAGTCGGGTGACCACCATACCGCTGATGGCCTCATCAGCCATTTCGCTCTGAAAATGGGGATGCAGCTGAATGGGGGCGGTGGTGGGCGCGACCACCGCCAGGGCAGGGGCAGCGGCGGTCATGTGATGATACACCAGCCGGGAAATATGCCCAATGAGGCGCCTGGCCTCCAGGTTATCCACTGCTTCATTTACAAAAACTCCGATGAGGTACTGTTGATCCGACAGACTCACCAGCCCTACATCGTGGTTCAGCGTGGGCAGTTCGCCGGTTTTGTGAGCCACCTTTACTTTCTTGGGCAGGTAGCGGCGCAGGGAATCCCGATCCTGCTGGTTCTCCAAGAAAGTGAGCATCAGCCGGCACAGAGCGGGGGTGGCCAGTTTTTCCTGAAGAATCAGTTCCAGCAGGGTCACCATATCACCTGAAGTGGTCAGGTTTTGCCGCCCCTGACGGGCCGATTCAAAGTCCATCATTTTTCGCTGCAGGCGGGTGTTTTTCAGTCCCAGGGCTGCCGCCAGGCCGTTGATCCGTTCCATTCCCAAAAGATCCATGAGTACGTTGGTGGCAGTGTTGTCACTGACAGTGATCATCAACTGCACCAGGTCCTGGTATTGGTAACTGCCGGCGGCCAGATCGGTTACCAGGCTGTAGGCCACCTGCTCTGCCGGCAGAATTTCAATGGACTGATCAAGGGCAAACCGTCCTTCTGCCACCTGGTTCATGGCCTCTGCCATGATGAGCAGCTTGATAATACTGGCTGAAGGCATGGGTTGATGGTCATTCAGCTGCATCACCCACTGCCCCCGACTCACATCTTTCACCGTCACCGCCACCTGGGCGTTGGTTTTTTGCAGCAGGGAATGGATCTGTTGTGTCAGCATGATTGTCCTCCCTATTTCTTCAGATTTGACTTGATTTTTTGTTCAGCTTGGGTGCGCTTTAAGTTCATTCGCATTAAGTTCATTCCCAGTTCATTTTGTTTTAATGCTGATTTCATACTGATTATAGTGACCCATTGGCAATTTCCTCTGCCCGTCGTTCCCGCATCAGCAGATCTTCCCGGGTTTCCCGGTCCACCATGAGGCGGGCCTGATCTCCGGTGAGAAGCACCACGGCCGGTCGGGGAAGGCGATTGTAGTTGTTGGCCATGGATTCGTTATAGGCACCGGTACTGAGCACCGCCAGCACATCTCCCCGTTCCAGGGGCGGGGTTTTTAGATCCCAGATGAGAATATCACCGGTTTCACAACACTTGCCCGCCACGGTGACGGTTTCACTGCAGGGCCGATCAATCTTGTTGGCAACCACCGCTCCATAAACGGCACCGTAAAGAGCCGGGCGGATATTGTCGGGCAAACCGCCGTCCACACTCACATAGGTGCGCACTCCGGGAATGGTTTTCACCGCTCCCACAGTGTAGAGGGTAATGCCCGCTTCTCCCACAATCCACCGGCCCGGCTCAATGGTGACCTGCGGAACCGGCAGGTTCAGTCTGTCGGCGCAGGCACTCACCGTGGCCATGATGGCATCGGTATAATAGGAGGCAGGATGCGGGCTGTCTTCGGTGGTGTATTGAATGCCATAGCCACCGCCGGTATTCAGTTCCCGCACAGTCAGCCCCAGGTTTTCCTGCAGCTGGCGGCACAGGGTCATCACCCGTTCCACGGCTGCCACATACACTTCCTGCTCAAAAAGATTGGAACCAATGTGAAAGTGGAAGCCCGCCAGATCGAGGTGAGGGCTCTCCACAGCTTTTTTGACGGCGGCTTCAATGATTTCGGGTGCCAGGGGAATGCCAAACTTGGTATCCTTCTGGCCGGTCATGATGTGCCGGTGAGTTTTGCCTTCCACCTCCGGCACCACCCGCAGCTGAATGGTCATGGTGGCACCTGCTGCCGCAGCCGCCGCTTCCAGCATGTCAATTTCTTCAGGATGATCCACCACCACCCGGCCCACCCGGTGGCTCACTGCCATTTCCAGCTCTTCCAGACTTTTATTGTTGCCGTGGAAAATCACCCGTTCCATGGGAAAACCAGCCTGTACCGCCGTGTATAGCTCGCCGCCGGAAACCACATCCAGGTAAAACCCTTCACTTTCGATGATGCGGCACATGGCCATGGAAAGAAAGGCCTTGCTGGCATAGGCGGCCCGGCTGCCGGGATACTGATCGAGAAAATCTGTTTTCACCTGCCGGCACCGCTGCCGAATCAGGTCTTCTGACACCACGTAAAGGGGTGTTCCGTAAGCACCGGCCAGCTTCACCACGTCCTGGCCAGCAAAATGGAAATGATTGCTCGCTTGATTGTTCATTGAAACCGCTCCTCACACTGCGGCCTGAGCCGCTTCCTTCTGATACTGATTCTAATCTGATGCCCATGCTGGTTCTAATGCTGGTTTTCTTCAGGCTTCCCCCGGTGCTGCTGTTCAGCGGGGTACAGGTGACAGGCCACATAGTGATTCGGCTCCGGCTCTGTCATCACGGGGATCTCCTGAGAGCAGATCGGCATGCACTGGGGGCAGCGGGTGTGGAACACGCAGCCCTTGGGGGGATTACTGGGACTGGGCACGTCTCCTTTCAGCACTGCCTTCACCGCCGTATGGTCCGGATCGGCCACAGGAATGGCAGACAACAGGGCTTGGGTGTAAGGGTGCAGGGGATTCTCAAAAAGACGGTCCGTTTCCGACAGTTCCGCCAATCTTCCCAGATACATAACCCCCACCCGGTCGGAAATATGCTTCACCACCGACAGGTCATGGGCGATGAAGAGGTAGGTGAGTCCCAGTTCTGCCTGCAGGTCTTTCAACAGGTTTAGAATCTGGCTCTGAATGGAGACATCAAGGGCACTCACCGGCTCGTCACAGATGATCATGCGAGGGTTGAGGCACAGGGCCCGGGCAATACCGATGCGTTGCCGCTGGCCGCCGCTGAACTCGTGGGGATACCGGCCGATGTGGTAATCAGATAATCCCACCATCTCCATCAGCTGCCGGATGCGCTGCTGCACACCCTCGCCGGAGGCCAGCTGGTGATAAGTGATGATTTCTGTCAACATGTCTCCCACCGTCTGCCGGGGGTTCAGAGAACCGTAGGGATCCTGAAAAATAATCTGTACTTCTTTACGATACGCCTTCATTTCACTTTTGGAAAGAGCAAAAATATTTTTTCCCCGAAAAAGTACTTCCCCGTCGGTGTGAGACACCAGGCGCATGATGGTTTTCCCCGTGGTGGTTTTGCCGCAGCCCGACTCACCCACCAGCCCCAGGGTTTCCCCCTCCTTAATGTCAAAGCTCACATCGTCAACAGCCTTCACATGACCCACCACCCGGGAGAGAACGCCCCCCTTGATGGGATAGTATTTCTTCAGATGAGACACTTTCATGATGGTTTCGCCAGTGGCCTTTGGGGTTGGATCATTGGTTTGCTGATCTGTTCTGGATTGCTGATCTGTTTTCATCATTTCTCCGTCTGGATTCACTGGGCCACCTCCTTCCCATGGCGGGGATAGAAACACCGCACCTCATGGCCCGGCGCCACTTCCAGCAAGGCTGGTTCTGCTTCACGGCACCTGTCGGTGGCAAATTCGCACCGGTTGTTGAACTTGCACCCCTTGGGGGCATTCAGGGGATTGGGAACCACTCCCTTGATTTCGTAGAGGCGCTGTTCTTTTTCATGGAGTTTGGGAATGGAACGGATGAGGCCTTCGGTATAGGGGTGCCCCGGCTCACGGAAAATCTGGCGCACGGGGGCCGTTTCCACCACCCGGCCGGCGTACATCACAATCACCCGCTGGCACATCTCTGCCACCACTGCCAGATCATGGGTGATCATCATAATAGAGGTGGAAAGCTGCTCCTTCAGATCCTTCATCAGTTCCAGGATCTGGGCCTGAATGGTGACATCCAGGGCGGTGGTGGGTTCGTCGGCAATAAGAAGCTTGGGATTGCAGGTGAGGGCCATGGCAATCATCGCCCGCTGCTGCATGCCGCCGCTCAACTGGTGGGGGTATTCCGCCACCCGCTTTTCCGGTGAAGAAATGCCCACCAGGGCCAGGTATTCAACGGCCGTCTGCCAGGCCTGCTTTCGGCTCATTCCCTGATGAAGGCGCAGGGGTTCACACAGCTGGTTACCGATGGTGTACACCGGGTTCAGGGAAGTCATGGGCTCCTGAAAAATCATGGAAATCTCATTGCCCCGTATACGGCGCATCTCCCGCTCCGACAGCTTGGTCAGATCTTTGCCGTCAAAGCGGATTTCCCCCTTCACTTTTCCAGGGTGAGCCACCAGGCCCATGATGGACAGGGAGGTGACACTTTTGCCACAGCCCGACTCGCCCACCACGCCCACGGTTTCTTTTTGATCGATGTAAAAGCTGACTTGATCCACTGCCCGCACCACGCCGTCGGGGGTGCTGAACTCAGTGGTCAGATCTTTCAGTTCCAATAAATGCGTCTGCATGTCAACCCCTCCTCCAGCTATTCTTTCATGCGGGGATCCAGCACGTCCCGCAACCCGTCGCCCAGCAGGTTAAAACCCAGCACCACAATCATCACCGCCAGCCCGGGAAAGGTGACTCCCCACCAGGCTGTGCGCATGTACTGGCGTTCCAGGGACATTTGAAAGCCCCAGGTGGCCTGCTCTGAAGTGGCTCCCAGGCCAAGGAAGCTGAGGCCGGCTTCAGCGATGATGGGATTGGCAATTCCCATGGTGGCGTACACAATGATGGTGGCCAGGCAGTTGGGAAGAATGTGTTTAAACATAATCTTGGCGTCATGAAATCCCAGTCCCCGGGCCGCCTGCACATATTCCCGCTCTTTCAGGGAAATCACTTCACTGCGCACCAGCCGGGCAAAGGTGGGCCACCCGGCAAAGGAAAGGGCAAAAATCACATTTTCGATCCCCTGTCCCCGCACCGCCATGATGGCCATGGCGAGAATGATGCCGGGAAAAGCGATGAAGGCATCCACCAGCCGCATCATCACGGCTTCAATTTTTCCGCCGTAGTAGCCGGCCACCAGGCCCACCACCACGCCGATGGCCGCCTGAATGGTGACCACGCTGACGCCGACAAAAAGGGAGATGCGGGCCCCATAAATAATGCGGCTCAGTACATCCCGTCCGAAAAAGTCGGTGCCCAGCAGGTGTTCGCCCCCGGGGGCCTGATGAGCGTTGCGGATGTTTTGGGCAAAGGGATCAAAGGGGGTGAGCTGCCGCCCGAAGATGGCCAGGAGCAGGAACAGAATCACAATCACCAGCCCAAAAATGGCGGTGGGATTCTTCTTGAACCGGCGCAGGGCGTCATCCCGAAAGCTGGTACTGCGTTGAATGGTGACTTCAGCAGGCATCACCGGCGGTTCAGGTATGGGTGATTGCAGATTGGATGATGACATGGACGTTTCCCTCCCGTCGGTTCATTAGTCGTAACGGATTCGAGGTTCCAGGAATCCGTAGAGAATATCTGTGATGAGATTAATGAGGATAAAAATCATGGCGAAAATGAACAGATTGCCCATGATCATGGGGTAGTCCCTGGCCAGCAGCCGGGTATAGGCAAAACGGCCGATGCCCGGATAGGCGAAGATACTTTCCACGATCACCGAGCCGCCCAGCCGCGAACCCAGCTGCACCCCGATCACTGTGACCACCGGCAGCATGGCATTTTTCAGGGCGTGTTTGTAGATCACCAGCTGGCGGCGCAATCCCTTGGCCCGGGCGGTGCGAATATAATCCTGCTTCATCACCTCCAGCATGCTGGAACGGGTGAGGCGGGTGATGATGCCCGCTCCCGGCATTCCCAGGGCAATGGCAGGCATGATGAGATGGGCCAGGGTGCCGGAGCCGCTGGCGGGAAGCATGCGCAAAGAGTAGGAAAAGATGAGCATCAGCATCAGTCCCATCCAGAAGTTGGGCATGGAAATGCCCAGCAGGGCAAACACCCGGGCAAAAGAGTCGGCAAAGGTGTTTTGCTTCACCGCTGATAAAATACCCACGGGAACGCCAATTCCAATGGATACGATGAAGGAAGCCATCACCAGCTTCATGGTGGCGGGCAGCCGCTGAATCAGGGTGGAAAAGACAGGGCGGCCATCCTGAAGGGAGTAGCCCATGTCGCCTCTCATAATGCCGCTGACCCATTTGGTGTATTGCTTGTAAATGGGTTCATTCAGCCCCATGGCTTCCCGAATGGCCTCCACCTGTTCGGCGGTGGCGTCTTCTCCCGCCCGCATGAGGGCCGGGTCTCCCGGCACCAGATGCACCAGGGAAAAGGTGAGCACCGTCACCAGAAAAATTACCGGAATGGCCTGGAGCAGTCGTTTCATGATGTAAATATGCATGGTAACACTCCTTACGGAATGATTTTTTCAGAGAAAAGGAGCAGGGTGGCGTTCACGCCTGCTCCCACAGCAGTTCATTCATGAATTTCTTTCGTGTACCCTGGTTCTGTATCTTGGTTCTGTATCTTGGTTCTGAACCTTGGTTCTGTGCTTTAATCAGAAGCACATGCTACTGCTTCCAGTAAGCATCTTTCAGATTTCGGCTGCGCACCACAAAGTTGTAATCAAACTCGAAGTCTGCATCCCAGGCCATCCACATCTGGCTGTTGCGCAGAGGTACATTGTAGGCGTCTTCTGTCATGATTCGTTGCGCTTCTGAGTAAAGGGCTTTACGGGCGTCCTGGTCACCAATGATCTGAACAGCCTCTTCCACCAGCCGGTTGACTTCGGGATGATTGTAGGCGGTGGTGCCGGTGCCGTTGATGAAGCGGCTCATGAAATCATGGGGATCATACATACCGGTGGAACCCATGTGATACAGCTGGAAATCGCCGTCAAGAATTTTTGCCAGGGCTGAGCTGAATTCCATGGTTTCCAGCACCAGTTCAATGCCCACATCGCCGTAGAAACTACGGGCCAGCTCACCAAACTCGATATTTTCAGTGCTGTTGGACATGGTCACCGTCAGGGTGAGGCCGTCACCGTAACCGGCTTCCTCCAACAGTTGTTTTGCCTTTTCGGGGTTGTATTCGTACTTGTAGGTGGCTTCATCGTCGTAGGCCCAGGTGCCGGCAATAATGGGGTTGTGCATCACAGAGGCGGTGGGCCATACGTGCTTCACAATGGCCTCTTTGTCAAGGGCATAGTTCAGCGCCTGACGAATACGCACGTCATTGAGCACGTCACTGCCTGCGTAAGCATGATTGATGGCCAGCGGGAAATAATTCAGCGTCTGAGACATCACCAGGGTGAAATCAGGGTCTTCAATGAGGGTGTCAATTTCACGTTCCGGGGGATAGGTGAAGTCAATGTTCCCTGCCAGCAGCTCGGCAAACCGGGTCTCCCCTTCAGGGATCTCACGGCGAAGGATGGTTTCCAGAATGGCCGGGCCTTCAAAATAGTCGTCGTAACGTTCCAGCAAAATGAAGTCGTTGGGAATCCATTCCACCAGCTTGAAGGGGCCACTGCCCACCGGTTGGAAAGCAAAGGTGCCCTGACCGTCTTCATAAGGCTCGGCAGGCGCCAGGTGCCGGGGAACGATGAACCGGCGCAGGCTGGTCCAGGCGGCAGCGTTGGGTGTTTCTGTGGTGAATTTCACCGTGTAGTCATCCAGCGCTTCCACTGTGGACACATGGGTACGGGTACGGTGAGGAGAACCAAAATCTTCGTTCAGAATTGTTTCATAAGTGAACACCACGTCGTGGGCTGTCAACGGTTCGCCATCATGCCAGGTAACATCCTCCCGCAGGGTAAAAATATAGGTCAGGTCGTCAGGGGTTTCCATTCCTGTGGCCAGGTCAAACTGCATTTCCAGATTCTCATCAGGGTAGATGAGCGAGTTGAACACCAGCTCCAGCACTTCTTCCGCATATGAAGAGGTGGTGAGGCGGGGGTCCAGGGAATCCGGGTCTTGCATGGCACCCCAGATCAGGTCGGTGCGGGCACCCGGTGCAGCACCCGGTGCCGGAGCAGCTTCTCCGTTGCCGCTCTCTGGTGCGGGCGCGGGATCAGAAGAACCGCAGGCACTGAGGGCCACCATGGAAATAATCAGTATCACGGTCAACATCCATAACAGGCTTTTTTTGTTCAATTCAATTCCTCCCTTTGTCTGTTTACTGTTTGTTGCCCTGCTGTATTGAGAGGCATCCCCTCCCTTCGTTTTCCCTTGCTTCCGCTCATGGGCATCTGTTCAGCGTCTGCCGGTACCGCCTTTGGTCTCGGCAGGGCCATGCCCGGGATACGGTGCGTTCGCCTACATCTTCTTTTGCGGTGTTGCCGAAAAGCTGCTGAAAGGCTGCGAAATATATTGGTCAAAGGTTGGTCCCGGAACAATGCCCAGACCCGCCTCTTTGCTCATGGTAATGGCGGCGTGATCAAAGACCGGCCCACCCTGCCAGGGGTCGTCGGCGCAGAGGCCGGGGCCGTCGAGATCACAGCGGGTAATGATGTTTCTGCCTGCCGCCACATGTGCGGCAGCCGCCACACTCAGGCGGCTCTCCAGCATGCATCCCATCATGCATTCCATGCCGTAGATTTCTGCCAGCGCACAAATTTTCAACGCCTGATGGATACCTCCGGTTTTCATCAGCTTAATATTGATCAGGTCTGCCGCCCGCTCCTGCATGATTCGCAGGGCATCCAGGGGAGAAAAAACACTTTCATCTGCCAGAATGAGCGTCTCCACCTGCTGGGTGACATACTTCAGACCTTCCAGATCACCGGCTTTCACCGGCTGTTCCACCAGCTCAATACCCAGATCGGCCTCTTCCATCTGCCGAATCAGCTTCACTGCCTCCCGGGGTGTCCAGCCCTGATTGGCATCCAGCCGCAGGGTCACCCCGTCTCCCAGGGTCTGTCGAAGGGCTTTGATGCGTTTCAGATCTTGCTGCGGGTCTTTTCCCACCTTGATTTTAAGGGTACTGTAGCCCAATAAGACCGCCTGCCGGGCGTCTTCCGCCATTTCTGCCGAATCATTGACACTGATGGTCAAATCAGTGGCCAGTGTCTGACGGGCTCCGCCCAGCAGCCGGAACAAGGGAGCCTGATGATAACGGGCAAAGAGGTCATACAGCGCCATGTCCACTGCCGCCTTGGCACTGGTGTTCCCCACCAGTGCCGTGTGCAGCCGTTCCATAATGGTTTCCAGCTCCACCACCGGCAGTCCCAGCAATCGGGGCTTGATATGCCCCAGAATCGCCCCTTCAATACCCTCCCGGGTATCACCTGTGATGACAGCCGTGGGCGGTGCTTCTCCATAGCCGATGTCACCGGTATCGGTGTGGATGGTGATGAGGATGTCTTCCACCGCCTCAACAGTGCGCAGGGCAGTTTTGAAGGGTTTTTTCAGCGGAATGCGAAGGCGCTTAACTTGAATGTCAGTGATTTTCACAGGGTCACTCCTTTATGAAGAAGCTGTTCATTAATCTCACTAATAAAGAAGCTGTTCACTGTCAGAAAACAGTTCAACCGGCCGGCGAGATTCCTCAGGGAACTTTCAAGACTGCTCCTGAGAATCGCGGCACTGCATGCTTCAATGATTAATACTGCTATTAATACTGCAATAATCATGCCAAGAATCTCCCGGCATGATTCGACAGCCGCTTTTCATCGGCTCCACACTGGCAAGCCGTTGTCTTTCCAGCCTTTCAGGATTTCTTTAAGCAGAATGGCTCATGGCCGCACCCGCCACAGCGGCCATTCATCCCAGTGCTATTTTCCGTTTTTCCGAACTCTTATGCCGACGGTTCATCAATCAACGTCTTGAATGTCGGCATATCAAGTCTGAAATCCAGCATTTTCAGAAACTTCTTAAATCGCTTTGGTGCACAATCCAATCGTTCGGTTTATCGGACTTGGTTCCGATATTCCGGACACACAGAGCAGATTCAGCGCTCCCGCCATCATCAGCGGAGTGTGAGCGATTAGTGCTGTAACAGCTCTTTTATTCGATATCATTCTGTTATTATTCAATCTGTGATTATTCAATCTGTGATTATTCAATGCCATGGAGTTTCAGTTTTTCGTAGAATTGGGTTTTTCCAATGCCCAACTGCTGCATCGCCTGCCGGCGGCTGCCTTCACACCGGGCCAGGGCTTCCCGGATCAATGCTGCTTCCTTTTCCATCAAAGCGGTTTTCAGGCTTTTGTCACCCGGTTCCTCCGCGGCTTCTTTGGTCTTACCCTGTTGAGGCGCCACCATCAGCTGGCCTGAAAGAAGCACCGGCCCTTCACAAAGATGAACTGCCCGCTCCAGAATATTTTCCAGCTCCCGCACATTTCCCGGCCAGTGGTACTCCATGAGTTTTTGCAGCCCTTCAGCCGAAATGCGCTTTTCAGCCACGTCTGCCTCCCGGCAGATCCGGGGCAGCAGCTCCCGCACCAGCAGTTCAATATCGCCCTGCCGTTTCCGCAGGGGAGGCATCCAGATGGGGAATACATTGATGCGATAATAGAGATCTTCCCGAAAGCGCCCCTGCAGCATTTCTTCTTCCAGGTTTCGGTTGGTGGCAGCCATGATGCGCACCTGCACCTCTCGTTTCTCGTTGCCCCCCACCCGGTAAAAGCTTTTGTGTTGCAGCACCTGCAGCAGTTTTACCTGGAGGGCCAGGGGCAGCTCGCCGATTTCATCCAGTAGCAGGGTGCCGCCATCGGCCAGTTCAAAAAGGCCCTGCTTGCCTTCATCCCGGGCCCCGGTGAAAGCACCTTTTTCATACCCGAAAAGCTCGCTTTCCAGCAGGTTTTCAGGGATAGAGCCGCAGTTGATCTGCACGAAAGGAGCCTGGGGGTCACTGCCGGCATCGTGAATGGCTTTGGCCAGCAGGTTTTTTCCCGTACCGCTTTCGCCCAGCAGCAACACGGTGGATTTATTGGCGGCGGCTTTCATGGCCAGCCTTCGGGTATGAATAATTTCGGGGCTTTCCCCCATGATGGCGGCAAAGGTGGCCGTGACCGCTGTTTGAGCTTTCAGGCGGCTTTCGACCATTTCAAGGCTGCGGAGCGCTTCATCCCGCTCCTGAAGGGCCTTTTTCATTTCTGTCACGTCCTCCACCTTGAGGACGGCCCCCTGCCGGCAGCCCTCCCGGTCAACAGGAAAAAGGGAACACAGGGTCTGCCTGCCGTTGATTTCGGCAAAGCGGTCGCAATAACCCAGGGGACGGCCGGCGGCAGTTTCCAGAAACTCCCTGATGACATCACTGGGCTCATGGATTTCTGTCAGGTGTTTGCCAAGTACATCCAGATGGGCTTCGTGCCGCCCCTTTCCCCGGAACGGGCTTCCTTCCAGCAACTGCCGCAAGGCTTCATTGCGTACAGAATAGCCCCGTTCCTGATAAAACTTCAGGGTTCCCGCAGCACCGTCAAGGGCCGCCAAATGGCCGATGGCACTGTTGTAGGGAAGCTCAAACAGATGGTGATCCACCTGCAGACTGATTTTCTTTTGCTGGTAATGAATAGCCGCCTGAAGACGATGCTTTTTCAGTGTGGTGGTCATTTCAAGAGACTGGCGCTGCACCTCCGGTGAATGCACCAGCACTTTGGCACTGCCGGGCGCGCCTCCCATGATGCCTGCGGCAATCACTGCATCCCCCTGACGAACAGTGCCCGGTGCAACGCCCATGAGGGCCAGGGTGGAAGCGTTCAGACCGCCGTCATCTTCACCCAGACAGTTATCTGCCAGAATCACCAGGTCTCCGGCAACCAACTGCCCCGGCGGGTGTTCATGGGGCTGGTGATACACCACACCGAAAATCTCCTTGGCCTTTTGATTGTAGAGACGGATGATCCCCTGAGGGTCGATGAAAATAAACCCCTCCATCATCATGTCGGTGAACAGACGTACATCTGTTTCGTGGAATTTCACGACTGCCCCTCCTTCCTCAGGCCTTTCCCCCCAGACCAAAGGCTTTTCTGCTATTCTACCAGATCCCCCTGCTTTTGAGAACCATCCGAGAGCTCGGCGAGGGCTGCAACGTTGTTGTTTCAATTGTCAGAGCCACTCTTTTATGGTATGATGAGGAGGCGGCAGATGGCACTTCCAATAACAACTCAAAGGCGGGAACCCTTTTGAAAGAAAAACCACTGCCCCTGGGCAGAATGATGGTGAAAACCAAATATGGCGGAAAACAACGAAATTACGGGCTTATTTTCAAGGTTCTGGCAGGCATCCTGGTACTGATCATGATGGTCTCGGTGGTAATCACCGGCTTTTTTCATTCCCCGGCACCTTCCCTTTCTTACGAAGGACCGCTGCAGCCGGTATCAGACCTGACTTTCCTGGCAGACCTCTCCTGGATTCATGGCGGTGAAATTCAGCATGAGCAGGTGATTTTTGAAGAGATGGTCACCCTGGTGGCCAATGCCACTGATTTTGTTGTGGCTGATTTTTTTCTCTTCAACGATGTCTATGACCGATCAGACGACAGCTATCCCGACTTAACCCGTCAGCTGACAGACGCCCTCATCGCCCGAAAAAAAGAGGTGCCGGAGCTGCAGGTGGTGCTCATCACCGACGAAATCAACAATTTTTATGGGTCTTATGAAGCCCATCATCTGACACATCTGCAGGAAAACGGTATTGAAGTGGTGGTCACCGACCCGACCGTCATGGGAAATTCCAATCCTCTTTACACAGGTATCTGGACAACCTTAATCTCCCACTTTGGCAGCGGTGATTTCGGCCTCTTTCCCAACCCCTTTGGTACTGATGCGCCCCGGGTCACCCTGCGAAGTTACCTGCGGCTGATGAATTTCAAGGCCAATCACCGGAAGGTGCTGATCACCGAAGAAGCAGCCCTGGTGATGTCAGCCAACCCCCATGATGCCAGCGCGCTTCATTCCAACATGGCCTTTCGGTTCTCCGGACCTCTGGCAGCCGATCTGTTGGAGACAGAGCGGGAAGTGGCGGTTTTGTCAGGCTATGACAGCTCCCGTTTTCCCACAATGCCCCAGGTGGACTTCATCGCCACCGAAACCCAGAGCGATACCCAGGCCCGGGTGCTGACCGAGGGTAAAATCAGGGAGCATCTGCTGGCAGAAATCAATCAAACAGATGCCGGCGACAGCATCTGGATGGGTCAGTTTTACATTGGTGACCGAATGATCTCACAGGCACTGCTGGATGCTGCCCAGCGAGAAGTCTCCATCCGCTTGATTCTCGACCCCAACCGGGATGCCTTTGGCATTGAAAAGAGCGGCATTCCCAACCGACCTGCCGCCGCCGAACTGGTGGAAGCCTCCCAGGGTGCCATCGAAATTCGCTGGTACAACACCCAGGGAGAACAGTACCACACCAAGCTAACCCTGATTCACCGGGGAGAAAACAGCATTCTGTTTGGAGGATCTGCCAATCTGACGAAACGAAATCTGGGAGACAACAACCTGGAAACCATGATCATGGTGCTGACACCACGCAGCGGCGAACTGTCCACCACTGTCACCGACTATTTCAGACGGCTCTGGGGCAACCGGGGCGGCCAGTATACCCTTCCTTATGAAGCCTTTGAAGACAGCCGGGCCTGGCGCCAGTGGCTCTACCGGTTCCAGGAGTGGAGCGGCTTCTCCACTTTCTAAACTCCCTCATCAGCCCTCAAACTTCAATCTCAAGAAAAAGAGGTGTGTACGCTTTTGCGACACACCCCTTTTTGTTCACCGGTGACTCTCGCTCAGCATATCAACGCCTTCATCTGTGATGAAAAACTGCAATGCATTCTGCACCGTGATGAAGGGATGGGCATCGTTCCATCCGGAGGCTTTCCGCTTTTCCTCGGCGGTAAGAACCGGGTACTGAAACCGGCTCTTTTGATGGGTGTAATTGACCCACGCATTCACCATCCAGCCTTCCTTAACTTCCTCGATCCCGTAGGCAACATAGCCCCGCTGCCCTTCACCTTTTCCAGGCATGGAGAAGGTTGCAAAAATATCCGTCACGTCTTGTTCCCCCCAGAAGAAACCGTCCGAGGTGTAGCTTTCTGCAGCGAGGGAATGGAAGGGCGCCGTGTAAACCGTCCCGTTTGCATCGTAGAGTACCCGCCCCGTCATCTCTCCGGCCGCCGCCCATCCTTCGTTGTTTCGATAGGCAGGCCAGATCTGGAGGGCCTCTGTGCCCGCGAAGCCGGGGTTCACCGTCCAGCGAAAGTGGTGGAATATCTTCCACCGGGGGATTTCGCCGGGCAGTTCTACGGCAACATTGGTCAAACGCAGCTCCTTCACATCATAGGCAGTGGTGATATAGGTCGCGTTTCCTTCAACCTCCCGCACCTCATGCCCCTGATTTACCGGTTCCTCATGTGTTTGTGCAACCACCCGCAGTGCCTCCTGACAGGCCATGAGATCCTCATGGGATAAATCTTCCAACGCCGCAGGGGGATATCCCAGGGCCAGGAGATCCGCTTTGACTTCGGTGACCGTTGTACTCTGTGCAGTCTCTTCAGCCTGCCAGTTCATCCTGTAGCGACCGAAAAAAGCATAGCCGCAGATGATGCCCACCGCAAGAACAGCCACAAGGGCCCTCACCAGATGTCGGTCAGAAAGAGTCACCCTTGATTTTTTGACAGCATCATCCGGTTCTTCCAGCTCTTCCGAAAGACGATAGAGGCTGCGGATTATCAGAATATAGCCTGCAATCATTCCCAGTCCAATCACAATCCCATGATACCGCACCCATGCCAGCAGGATAAAAAGGATGTACCAGACAAGCAGTGCCCCAGCGCTTCCATTGTGATGAGAAGCGTCTGCCTTTTTCCGTACCGCCTTAATGCCTCCCCAGAGGCAGAAAATCATCAGAAACTGCACTCCCAGATTCACCATGTTGAGAGCACTGCCAATGGCCGAATCATACACTGCCCGCTGATAGATGGTGGCATTGAGAATCAGTGTGAAAAAAAAGAAGACTGCCCGCAGCAGCGTGAGCACCCAGCCGCTTTTGAACCAGCCGTTTACGCTGCGAAGCGTCCCAAAACCCAGTAACAGCAGTATGATACCGATGGTGGGCAGCAGATAATCAAGCGCCAGAAAACTCAGTGTGATAACACTCAGGGCCATGCCGGTTATGGTGCGGTCCATGGCTCTGCGCCAAGGTGTTGCTGCCTGTCTCTTCTGTTCAACAACTGCGTCAGATGTTTCACTTTCATTATTATCATCAAAATCGCGCTCATTCATGTCACTCATCTCCTCATCTGTCATCAGCGCTTTTCAGTTGATGGTTCTTTTTTGCCGCCACTCCTGTTTATGTTGTCAGTGCTTCCAGTTCTTCTTGTGACAGTTTGCCAAAAGGAACCCGCAGCTCAAAGGTGCTGCCTTCTTCCTCCCGGCTGACGACCCGAATCTCCCCACCCAACAATCCTGCCAACCGCCGGGCAACGGTAAGCCCGATGCCTGCACCGCCATAATGGCGGGTACTGGAGGTGTCTCCCTGGGTGAACCATTCAAAAATCCGCTCCTGATCTTCTGTCGGAATCCCAATGCCTGTATCTGTCACTGCTATTCCAAGAACCACCCGTTCTTTCTGTGCTTCATTTTCCTGACGGTTTTCATTTTGTTGTTCTTCCACGAGATATACCCGGAGTCGCACCTTTCCCTGGGGCGTAAATTTAATGGCATTCTCCATAAGACCATCCAATATCTGCCGCAGCCGGGAAGCATCGCCCCGGAGAATAAGCGGGATTCCCGCCTCCAGTTCCATTGCCAGTTCCAGGTGTTTTTCTTCTGCTTCACCCTGCCAGCTGTTGACCAGTGTTTGAAAAAAGTCTGCCATCACAATTTCCTGATGGTGCACCTGCATGTCGCCGTCTTCCATTGCGGCAAAGTCCAGCAGATGGTTAATCAGACGAAGCATCCGCCGGCTGGCAATCATCATATGATCGATGTAGTCCAGCTGTTCCTCGTCTACCTGGGTGTTTATCAGAAGCTGAAGAAATCCGTAGACGCCGTTCATGGGCGTGCGAATTTCATGACTGATATTGGCCAAAAACCGATTCTTCGCCTCGTTGGCAGCTTCCGCTTTCGATTTGGCCTGTTCCAGCGCCCGGCCTTTTTCTTCCAGCGCATCCTGCAGTTCTTTTTCCGGCGTAAGATCCACCAGACTCATGCGAATCTGGGGTGTTCCATTCTTCAAAAGTAAATTGCTTTGAACTTTTGCCGTGCGAACACCCTGACGTGTTTGTATTTGTATTTGCAGGCTGTCCATTTGTGCCACATGTGTCAGATTTCGCAGATGATGATACACGGCGTCCTGGCTCTCAGGCATAATAAATATTTCGATCCGTTCTCCCAGGGTTTCTTTTTCCTGTGCTCCTGTGAGCAGGCAAAACTCCCGGTTGACCGCCTGAATGCAGTGGTGCCTGTCGATGACCACATAGGCCACCGGTGCATCCTGAAACAGGCTGATATAATGAATCTGAGAGTTCTCCAGTTCTTCCTGCACCCGCATTAGTTCCAGGTTCTGATATTCCAGCTCCTGGTGATAGATACTCACTTCCTGCATTAATTCTTCCATGGGTTTGCTTTTAAGAAAATCGGGATCCATGTGCCTTTTTTTGATGGCTTCTTCAATGCGCTGCTGCAATTGTTTCCGTTGATCCTGGTTATGGCTCATTTTTTTCACCCCGATCATTCCGCTTTTTCATTTTCAATGGTGAACACACCGCCTTCAAAAACCCCATTGTGGCGGATCACCGGCACGCCATAGATGGTCAGCAGCTGTTTTCCCTTCCCTGGTATGTCCACATAATGCTGATAGCCGCTGACAGGCTGAAGGGTTTGTTTCATCTGTGCAAAGGGCAGTTTTTCAGGGGGAATGGGTTTCCCGTTTAAGTCTGTGATCTTCCACTGGCTGTCATCGTACGTTCGATTCATCAACTGCTCTCTGGTTAAGCCAAAGACAGTTTCAGCTTTTTGATTAACATAAATCAGATCACCAGATGCGTCCACCATGGTTTTGGCCACCGGGCTGTGGTCAAGCACGGTTTCCAGCAAATAGTTGCAGCTGTGGACTTCAGCCTCCAAATGCTTCAGGCGGCTGATTTCGACGAAAGTGACCAACACCCCTTCCACAGCATGGTAGGAGGTGCGGTAGGGGCGGGTTCTCACAAACCAGGCGCCGCCATTTTCATCCACAATTTCCCTGTCGATGGGCTGCAGGTTTTCCAGCACCTGGTTCACATCATCCATGAGAGCCGAATGGGTCTCAATGGCAGCAATATGCGAAATGGGTCGGCCAACGTCAGATTCTCTCAAGTTGGTGATTTTTTTCACCACCGGCGTAATGCGTCGTATGCACAGGTTCCGGTCGAGATAGATGGCGCCTACCTCTGTATTATGAAGCAGGTTGGTCAGGTCATTGTTGGCCTGGGTCAGTTCATCGATCTTGCTTTGAAACTCTGAGTTCACCGTATAAAGCTCTTCATTCACCGACTGCAATTCTTCATTGGTGCTCTGCAGTTCTTCATTGGAGGCAATCAGTTCTTCATTGGAAGATTGTAGCTCTTCATTGGAGGTTTCCAGTTCTTCCACTGTTGCCTGGAGATTTTCCCGGCTGATTTGAAGCTCATTTTCCAGTTCTTTCACCCGTTGGCTCATTTCCTGCCCCACATCCGGGTGCGACCCGCTTCGAACCACAGGATCTCCGGCCACCGGCATCTCCCGGAAGCTGATGAGATAGTAGTGTACCTGATCCAGTTCCAGCCTTCGCCCTTCAACAGCCACCTGTCTGTCTTCAAACCCGGGAATGTGTTCGATGTTCTCGTACACCAGATGCTCCTGTCCCTGCTTCAGTCGCCGCAGCAATCCACTGACATACAGGGATAAATCATTGGGCAGGTGCTTCAAAATACTGTCGGAAAATTGCCCCGCCCGAACCTGAAAAAAAGGATTCATGTCATTGATTACCTGCACCATACGATCTTGTTGATCCACAATCACCGATGGGGGCAGGTAGGCTTCCAGCGCGTTTTCCAGCAGCCTGGACTGCCGCAGGGTTTCGGCATCTGCTCGGGTGCTGCCTGAAGGTAACTGCTGCCGGACAGATGCGGCCTGTATGGGCTGCAAAGGCTGGACATCACGCATCAGCGGCGGTCGAAAGCCTTCCCGATACTGATAGATTTTCCATTTGCCATCAATGGTTTTAAAGCCTTCGCTCATATCTCCCAGGGTTTCACTGTTCCCCATAAAAAGAAAGCCACCCGGTTTCAGCGAATAGTAGAACATGTTGAGAATTTTTTGCTGCATTTCCGGTTTAAGGTATATGAAGAGGTTGCGGCACACCATCAGATCCAGCCGTGAAAAAGGAGGATCTTTCAGCAAATTATGGGTGGCGAAAACCACTGTTTTTCGAAGGTTTTCCTTGACCTGATAGCCATTTTCCAAACGAATGAAATACTTGGCCAGCATTTCCTGATCAATGTCAGCCACGATGCTTTCAGAGTAAAGCCCCTGACTGGCCGTATTGAGAGAGTTGCGGTCAATATCGGTGGCAAAAATTTTCAGTTCACAGGTTAAGCGGCGCTTTTCCATTTCTTCAAGACAGATCATGGCCAGGGAATAAACTTCCTCCCCGGTGGAACAGCCGGCCGACCAGATACGCAAGTGGCCTTTCTGACAGTTCAGATGTGGCAGCACATTTTCCTTCAAACTATCGAAGGCTTCTCCATCCCTGAAAAACCGGGTAACACCAATGAGCATCTCCCGGTAGAGGGTATTTTTCTCTTTGTCCGACTCCATGAGGAAACTCAGGTATTCCTCCAGGTTATGACACCGGTTGATACTTACCCGCCGCTCCAGCCGGCGGGCAATGGTATTTTCTTTGTAATAGGAAAAGTCAATGCCAATATAATCCCGGAGAATCAGATTGATTTTTGCCAGCGTATCCATATTTTCCGGCAGCGCTTTTTCAAGGGTTTTACTGTTGGAAATAAAGGGATGTTTCACATAGTTAAGCAGCGCCTCTCCCATCTGAGCCGGCGGAAGAATAAAGTCCACCAGTCCTGTGGAAATGGAGCTGCGGGGCATGCCGTCAAACTTGGCACTCTGTTCATCCTGCACCACAATGATTCCCCCGGCCTCCTTCACCGCCCTGATTCCCAGCGTGCCGTCACTGCCAGTGCCGGAGAGAATGACAGCGATGGCCTGTTTACCCTGATCTGCTGCCAGAGATCTTAGGAACACATCTATGGGAAGATTCAGGGCTTTCTGGCTTCGCTGTTCCTCAAGATAAAGCTTGCCATGGAACAGCATCAGGTTTTTGCGGGGAGGTATCAGATAAATGGTATTGGGCGTCACCGGCATCCCATCTTCTGCAATATGAATGGTCATGGCCGTATGGCGGGCCAGCAGTTCATCCATCATACTGCGGTAATCCGGTGACAGATGTTGAATCACAACGAAGGCCATTCCCGTATCCCGGGGCATGTATTTAAACAAATCCTGAAGTGCTTCCAGCCCTCCGGCAGAAGCACCGATTCCTACATAATACAAAGGCTTTTCAAATACTGGCATTTCCTTCGCCGGTTGAACCAACGGTTTTTTTGTTTCCTCTGCCACTCTGCCATCGTCCTCTCCGCCTGTGTTTTCCGGCATTCTTTTCTTTTTCAGCTCTTCCGCACCATGGTGACTGCCATCATCCCATGACTCTCAAAAATCACCGGCAGAAAGTTGCGATTCCCAGTTTTTTATTTCTCAATAAAACGAAAAATTGGAATTTTTGCGAGTATTGTTTGAATCTCCGATGATCAACAGTTATAATAGAAGAGACTGAGATTGTTTCGTTCATCGAAACCACAGAAGGGATGATGTGTATGAAAAACCCCTATGGCCTTGATCATGTCGATATGAAGATCATCCGAATGCTGCAGCGGGACGGCCGTACCCCCAACACAGACATTGCCAGAGAGCTGGGTGTTTCAGAATCCACCGTGCGCAACCGGATTTCACGACTTATTGACAATAAAGTCATGCAGATCGTAGCCGTTGCCGACCCGTTTAAGCTGGGACTGGATGTGGCAGCCATGATCAAGATTCATTCTGACATCAAAAAAGTGGATCATGTGGCAGCAGAACTGGGAAAAATCAATGAAATCTGGTATATCGCCCTGGCCACCGGCCGATCCACCTTTGATATTGAGGTATACGTCAAAAACATTCATCAGCTCCACGAGCTGCTGGAGAAGAAAATTTGGCCCATTGACGGCATCGAACAGACAGAAACCTCAGTGGTGCTTTCGTATCTGAAGCGGGAATACTGCTGGAACTTCTAAAGCAAAACCCACTACAGCAAATCCCCCTTTTCGTCAAAAAAACTGGGAGGAAACTTGATAACACCCTGTACCCCTTTCAGGGCACCTTTTTTCAGCTCCAGCACCTGCAGGTAGTCTTCCTCATCGAAACCAAAGGGCATATGAATGTTTCTGGGAACAGCCGGCTCAAAACCAAATCGACTATAATACGCCGGATCCCCCACTACCACCATGGCCGGCAGCGGCATTCTTTTGGCCGCAACGATACCGATTCGAATTAATTCCTGGCCTATGCCCCGCCGCTGAAAATCAGGCAAAATCGAAACCGGCCCCAAAACCAATGCGTTGTGGGGCTTTTTTTTGTCTTCAATTTCGATCAGGGATATGATGCTGTGCCCCACCAGCATTCCATCACAAAGAGCCACCAGGGAAAGTGACGGCAGGTAACCGGGGCTCTGGCGAATTTCTTCCACCAGCTTCCATTCACGGCCTGTACTGAAGGGCATGGGGTGGAAGGCTTCACGAACGACTTCACGAATTACCGGTACTTCTTTTTTGTTTTCCGGTCGCACCACTAGTTCCCGGCAAGTGATCCGAAAGGGTGACTGATGCCGATCTGAAGTTGGTTTTGCCATTTGCCCGCCCTCCTCACAGTTTGAATGCGTCGTCATCGGGTTTATTGTTATACACATCATTACATACCCAACCAGCCCCCGTAATAACGCCCGCACCCCAACAAAATCTAACAGCACGTGCTGTTCCCGGCGGAGCCGTCATCTCCTGCCGTCCATTTTTCAACATCTGAAAAACGAAACCACGCCTGCATTGCCAAAGGCTTTGCAGGCGCGGGATGATTACGTCTTTATTGCTTGATGATGGCGGCAGCATCTTCAAAGGAAAGGCGCTGCTGTTCGCCGTCGGCCATGTTTTTCAGCGTGAGCAGCCCATCAGCCACTTCTTCGTCACCAATGAGCACCACATAGGGAATGCCGTGCTTGTTGGCGTAGTTCATCTTCTTGGCTATTTTCGCCTCTTCCAGGTAAACTTCTGTCACCACACCGGCGTTCCGCAGGCGGCTGGCCACCCGGGCACAGGTTTCAAGGGTGTCGCCGATGGGTACCACCAACGCCTGAGATAACGATGAAATGTTCTCTTCTCCCAGAATTCCCGCTTCATTCAACTGATAGAACAGCCGGGTGAGGCCGATGGAAATGCCCACGCCGGGAAGTTTCTCCTTTGTATAATACTCTGCCAGATTATCATAACGGCCGCCGGAGCAGACAGAGCCGATCTCCGGGTAGTCCTGCAGCAGGGTTTCATACACCGTGCCGGTATAATAATCAAGCCCCCGCACAATTTTCAGCTCAATGGCAAAACTTTCCTCCGGCACCCCAAAGGCTCTGATCAGGGTGACGACGGTATTCAGCTCTTTCAGACCTTCCCTGAACTGCTCATTGTCGATGCCCAGGTCGTTCAGGGCAGCCAGTTTTTCTGAGTTGGTGCCTTCAATGGCAATAAAATCGAAGACGCCGCTGATGGCAGTTGCATCAATGCCTGCCTCTTCCAGTTCTTTTCGGGTTTTTTCGGGCCCTATTTTTTCCAGCTTGTCAATGGCACGGAGCATTTCCGGCTTTCCTGCCACCCCGTAGTGGGCAAAAAGACCGTTCATCAGTCTCCGGTTATTAATGCGAATGACGAAGGGGGGCAGGCCAATCTCCGTGAACACATTGTAAATGATGGCTGGAATTTCAGCGTCGGTGGCAATGCTCAGCTTTTCACGGCCAATAACGTCAATGTCGCACTGGTAGAACTCACGAAAACGCCCTTTCTGGTTCCTTTCTCCCCGATACACCTTGCCGATCTGGTACCGGCGAAAGGGGAAAGTGAGATCACCCATATGCTGGGCCACGTAACGGGCCAGGGGTACCGTGAGATCAAACCGCATGGAAAGGTCGCTGTCGCCTTTCATGAAGCGGTAAACCTGTTTTTCTGTTTCGCCGCCGCCCTTGGCCAGGAGCACCTCCGATTTTTCAATCACCGGGGTATCCAGAGGGGCAAAGCCGTAGCGCTCATACACCCGGCGAATAGTGTCCATCATCCGGTTAAAGCGAATTTGCTCTGCCGGCAGCAGTTCCATAAAGCCCGGCAGGGTCGAGGGCTTCACGATGTTCTGTTTTTCACTCATATGGATTCCTCCCTTATTCAGGATATATTGTTCAAACGGATGGTCAAAAACGACCAGACCGCCTAACGACAGCAAACGTATCGCCGGCATCTTTTTCCGGCTGTTTCAGTCGTCAGGCTGTTGTTGCGCTGTTGTTACACTGTTGTTACGCAGCCATTCAACCGCTGATGGTTTCCAGAAACAGGCGAATCACGTCGGCACCGCCGATGAAAGTGCCCAGACTGCTTCCCACATTGGTGAGGGCCACCACCAGTAAAATGCGGGTCACTTTGTTTTTCCAGAAGCCCTTCAGGCTGGTGACATCATCGGTCAGGTTTTCAAAATCCTGCACATTGGGCCGGCGAATGTAGGCTTCCACGATGCCGGCAAACCAGCCGGCAGCCAGCAGGGGATTCAGCGAACTGATGGGTGCCGCCAGAAAGGCGGTGAGAATGGCCAGGGGATGGGCAAAGGCCAGCGTGGCACCGATGGCTGAAAACGAACCATTCCACAACACCCAGCTGATGGACTGGCGAATGCCGGCGTCCCGGTTGAGATAGAAGGTGTAGCCAATAATGCCAATGATCACAGCAGGAATCAGCCAGCCGATCATGCCGGGGCCCTTCCTTTTGGCAGGAACGCGAGACAAAGCCGCCAGATCGTGGTCTTTGTGAATCTCTTCCTGAATGCCCGGCACATGGGCGGCTCCCAGCACCGCCACCACTTTACGACCGGGAGCGTCTTTAATTTTTTGGGACAGGTACTGGTCCCGCTCATCAATCAGCGGCACCTTTAACTGGGGAAAATGTTCGGTGAACTCACTGAGCATAGCGTTCAGCGTATCTTTGGACTTCAGTTTTTCCATTTCCTCTTCGGTAATATCGTCTCCTTCAAAAAGACTCATGAAAATCTGAAGGATCAGCTGGGCCCGTCCTTTCAGTCCCAACCCGTGCCAGATGCGGGAAAAGGTGACCTGAATGTTCCGGTCTGCCAGCACCAGTGCAGCGCCTGTTTCCTGGGCCGACTGAATCCCCTGGAGCATTTCCTGCCCCGGGGTGACACCAAACTGTTTGGCCATCCGCTTTTGAAAGGAGCTGATGAGCAGATTCATCAGCAGCAGCGTGGCTTTCTTCTCCTTGATGATTTTGAAGATATCTGTTTCTTTCCATTTATTGCCGGAAATGATGGACTGATAACGCTGTTCATCCAGCTCCACGCAGACGGCATCCGGCCGTTCCATCTCGATAATTTCCTTCACCTGCTCTGCACTGCGGCGGGAAACATGGGCAGTGCCCACCAGAAGAATTTCCTTCTCTCCCAGGGTCAGGCGTGTCACCGCCTCTTCCAGCTCAGGCGGCAGTACCACCGGAGTATCCTCCATGCCATCATTGCTCGCGGTCTCCACCGAAACGGCTTCTGCGGAGGCTTCCGTTGTTGCCTCTGTGGCTGTTTCTGCAACTGCTTCCACTGTTGCTTCTGTGATTGTTTCAGTTGCTTTCGCCGTTTTAGCCGCCGGCGTCTGTTGATCCACTTCAGCAGTGGCAAGATTGTCTCGTTGTTGTTGTCCTGATTCCTGACTCATGAAGTTCCTTCCTTCTCACCGGGCGTCTCACAAACGCCCCGGGGGATGATCACCAGTTCATTGGTGCATTTCTCGTTGCCTGTCACATGTTCCAATGATGTTTATTGTATCATATCACTGGCATTTTGGCACCGGTCACTGGCATTTTGGCATCGGTTACGGGAAAAAGCTGGTGAGGGATGCAGGCATCACTTCATCATGGTTTTTATTTCATCAGGGACTGCACATCTAAGAAGGGTATATCCAACCCCTCCCAAACCATGAAAAAATGAGGGATTGAATACCACACCGCCCTCACTGCCGGTGTACCGGTATTCCCCTTGCTTCTCTTTTAATGCCATCATTTGAAAGGCTTTCTTTCGAGCCATTTCAAGAAGATCAGAACGTTGCAGCACTTGCGAAGCTTCCACTAAGAAATCAATGATTGCCCCATTGCCGCAGCACAGGGTATCTCCATGCGATCCTTGGTTTTCATCAACAAACCGGATCACTTTTTCAATATCTCTGTGAAACACAGGCGCTTCCCCGCCAGCTTCGTTCAAACCTGAAAGACGTGCCAGACCAATACCTGGCGCACCACTGCACCAGCCTCCCATAAACGCTTTTCCATCTCTTTCCCTCCGGTAGTGCTGTCCATGGCGCAAATCCTGCCAGTTACTTCTCTTCAAATCAAAGAACTGGTTTTCATAAGCAACGGCTTCCAGGGCGGCAGCACGCCAGTCTTTTTCACCCATTACCCGATAAAGTTGCAGCAGCGCATGGGCAATACCCGCTGCTCCGTGGGCCATGCCGGTTAAGGGAACTTCTCCAAGACCGTTGTCCCACACTTGATGGCCGGTTTTTGCCGTGCTCCGCTTATCCATCAGATATTGGCCGCATCGCGCCATCAAAGAGAGCGTCTTGTCACTGTGCAGCGTTGCCGGCAAATCTGCCAATGCCAGTGCCAACCCGGCCGTACCTCCCAGCACATCTATCTGTCGGTCATTGGCAATTTGCTCTTCGCGCACTTTTTCAATGATCGTCAACGCCTCATGGTGGAGCGCTTCCTCTCTCAGATAACTGCCCATGGCCATCAAGCCTCGGATAAAACCCCCGATGCCGGTACCCAAACCAAGGGTCAACCGGTGCACCGGCAAGGGATTATAGGGGTGGTACAGTTGCTGTCGGAATGGATGAATCACTGCTAACGCCTGTTTTTTCAGTGATTCTGATGCCGTTATGCGGGAAAGAGCCGCTAAAAAAACACCCAGCCCGATGGTGCCATCGTAAAAGGAATGGTTGATAGGTCCCAGCACCATTCGATGGGAAGTCGCCTCCATTTGCAGCGTGATCCAGGTATAGATGTCTTTTTCTGGTTCCAGGCGCCAACCCATGATCTGTCTACTGATATCCAACGCTTCTCGAAGCAACACATTTGAATGTTCACCTGCTTTTCCCTTCTCTGGCGCCTGGCTACGTTGTCTTCCTTCCCTTCCTTCCTTTCTATTATCAGAAACTGCATCTTCTGCCCCCGCCGTTAACCTGACAACGGCCGCGTGCGCCTTCAGGTCGTGTTGTTGCATGGACAGGGCAGTTTGAATATAATGAAGCTGCATTTTCAAGTCTTCTTCGCTCATATTCTGAATCGTTGTCCGGCAATGATCCAGGGCCGTTTCCATGAAAAAGGTCGGATGCAGCATCGTTTCAACGCTGCGCAGGGAGAGTTCATTCGTTTTGCTGTAAAAAATGGGAATATCGCCTTGCTCCAGCGCACTCCGTTCACTGACAAAGCAATTCCACAGCCATTGCAGCTGATTGGGTGCATCCTGCAAAAAGTATGCTGCCGCCAGTCTTTCCAGTTCAATGGAATAGGCCATCCCATCTTTCAGGTAGCGTGGATGCCGCGCTCGCTGCAACAGGCTGTCGTATACCCGGGTATCCCGAATAAGGGCGCGTAAAAAGATCCCCCGGCACCTGTTCAGGGGTGATGCCGGGCCGAGGAGCAGTTCCCGATGATGCAAGATAAAAGTGTACCCTCGACGGTATCCCTCCAGAATGTGCTTCTGATAGTCCGCTGCTTTCAGCCCACGGTCTTTCAGCACAGGTATATTGGCACTTTCAGGAAAGCCTCCTGTTAAACCGCTGATATCAGTAGCTTGGCCCTGATGATCGGTTACCCAGACGGGTAACAGACCGGTGTGCAACACTGACTCTATCAACCAGTGATTGGCTGTCTGTTCAGAGCTGACGGCATCTTCATCCGCATCAAAGGGTTTGAAGCGGTGCATCAACAGGGTTTCCACATCAACAAGAACAGGATGAGCTCCCTGTGCAATGATATTATCCATGTGAAAATCCCCGCCACCTAATACGTAGGTGAGGCAAAGAAGTACTCCCGCCCGTTCATAATAGAGGACCGCCTCTTCTGCCGAGGATACAGGCAGTGGTTCAACAAAATCCACCCAACTGTGGTCGCCGCCATCAATTACCCGGGGAACAGGAAAACAGGGCAGCCCTGCTGATTCCATCCACTGGATCAATTGCTGCCATGCCTGATCAATGCTGGCACTGCGTGGTTTGTAAACGACTTTTATCCCTGTGTCAAATGTGAGGATGGCAACGGTTCTCCCCCCGTTGTGCGGGTCAGATACATCCATCTGCACATCGGTGACCCTGTTTAATGAACGGCCGATGCCGAAAGCTGTTTCCAGTTTTTCAAGATCTTCCTGTAAGTGGGTCATGAGAGCCGTCACATGCTGAAGCCAGTTCATGGTTGCTTCTGACAAATGGCGGGCCAGTACCGGATATTTATGTAAAAAAACAATCCAATCTCCCGCCAGCATCCCGGCGCACCATGCCTGCCGGCTTCTGGTTGCCGCCTCAGCAGACGGCCTTGCGCCCATAATGAACTGCAGAGGATTTTCAAGGGCCATTTTCTGATTTAAAAACGCCTCATAGGACTGACTCATGCGTACTTCCAGTCTTTTTTCCAATCCTTTAAAAAAGGCATCCTGAACCGACCGGGTCACCAGGGAGGATCCTTGTTTATTGACTGCCCAGACATGTTTCAACTGCCTTTCCCCATATACCCTAAAGGGTTTAAGGAGACAGGAAAAATCACTCATCATCTGATGTTCCTCTGTCCTATGATTGCAGTCCAAAGGAAGGCAGGAAAAAACAGCCTGCAGCACGACGGCCCATTCCGGCAGTGCTTCGCTTGAGTTCTCCTGCCGGACTGCTGCACATAATGAATATGCCTGCTCCTCTCGAAGTCCCTCTGCTGCCAACCGCATCAGAAAAGACCGCCGGCCTCCGTTGCCACCGGCATGGCGAACCCACCGGTGGTAACGCTCCTGTTCTTCTCTGTTCAGGTCTTCAAAAGTGATGTGCGTCGAAGCATCCAGCCGGCTGGTTCTTTCACTCATCAGTAATGCTCTGCCGACAATTTTCTTAAGTTCCTGAGTGGTCATTATTTGGTAAAGAAGCAGTAGCTGCCTTTGGTGAACATGCAATAAGGGCAACCTCCGCCAGCGACCGACTCCAACTCTTCATCGCTGAGTTCCCCTTCTCCCACCATATTCATCGCCATGCCTTCAATCTCTGTTTCCAGTTCTTCCGCCGTCACCTCAAACCCATTGACTTGTGCCAGCTGCACATAAATATTCAGCAGATCACTTTCCCCTGTTTCCTGGATGGCTTGCATTTGACGCTGTACATCCTCCGAATTTTTCACATACTCAAAGAACGCTTTCACCTGATTCGCCGCCATTACTGATGCCTCCTTCAATTGTTATGTTCATGGATATCTCATTTATACACTTTTTTCAATGAAAAAACCACTGCTTTGCTCAACTCCCACACTGTTTTTCAGAAAAAGAAGCGAGAATACCCAGATTGAAAAAACGCCGCTCCTCATGTTGAGGAAACGGCGTTGATCTCTGACCATCGCCCTGTCACAGGGTTTCGTAGTTGGTTTGCCTTCTTTTACTTTTCGCTCTTGGGAATTTCCAGCACGGCTCCCCGGTTGCCGCTGGTGACCAGATGAGCGTAACGGCCCAGTACGCCGCCTTTGATCTTGGGTTCCCGTGGCTGCCAGGCTTCCCGGCGCTGGGCCAGGGTAGCGTCATCCACCTTCAGCTGGATGCTTCGGGCAGGGATGTCGATGGCGATGAGATCGCCTTCTTCCACCAGGGCGATGGGACCACCCACTGCTGCCTCCGGTGACACGTGGCCGATGGAGGCACCCCGGGTGGCACCGCTGAAACGGCCGTCGGTGATGAGGGCCACCTGGCTTCCCAGCCCCATGCCGGCAATTACTGCTGTGGGGCTGAGCATTTCACGCATCCCCGGGCCGCCCTTGGGGCCTTCATAACGGATAACCACCACATCACCGGCCACAATACTGCCGCCGGCAATGGCTGTCGCAGCCTCTTCCTCGCTGTCAAAAACCCGTGCCGGGCCGGTGTGCTGCATCATTTCCGGCGCCACTGCAGCAGCTTTCACCACGCAGGTATCCGGGGCCAGGTTGCCTTTCAGCACGGCAATACCGCCGGTTTTGCTGAAGGGATGTTCCACGGGGCGAATGATGTCCGGGTTACGATTGGTATGCCCGGCAATGTTTTCACCCACGGTTTTTCGGGTGCAGGTAAGCACGTCTTTCTCGATGAGACCCAGTTTATCCAGTTCGTTCATCACAGCATAGATGCCGCCGGCTTCCTCCAGGTCTTCCATGTAGGCATCCCCCGCCGGGGCCAGGTGACACAGATTGGGGGTGACAGCACTGATGGCATTGGCCTGTTCCAGATCCAGGGGAACCCCGGCTTCATGGGCAATGGCCGGCAGGTGAAGCATGGTGTTGGTGCTGCAACCCAGGGCCATATCCACGGTAAGGGCATTGTTAAAGGCAGCTTTGGTCATGATATGCCGTGGCTTCAGGCCGGCTTCCACCAGGGCCATGATTTGCATGCCCGCCATTTTAGCCAGCTGAATGCGGGCAGAATACACAGCAGGAATAGTGCCGTTGCCTTTGAGACCCATGCCCAGCACCTCGGTGAGGCAGTTCATGCTGTTGGCGGTGAACATGCCGGCACAGGACCCGCAGGTGGGACAGGCCTGGTTTTCATAGCATTCCAGATCTTCCAGACTCATGTTGCCGGCAGTGTGGGCTCCCACGGCCTCAAAAACAGAGGACAGGCTGGTTTTCTTCCCTTTCACCTTACCCGCCAGCATGGGGCCGCCGCTGACAAAAATGGTGGGGATGTTCAGCCGCGCCGCCGCCATGAGCAGACCGGGCACATTTTTATCACAGTTGGGCACCATCACCAGACCGTCGAAGGCGTGGGCTGTTACCATGGCTTCTGTGGAGTCGGCGATGAGCTCCCGGGTGACCAGGGAGTATTTCATGCCGGCATGGCCCATGGCCAGTCCGTCACAAACGGCAATGGCAGGAAATTCCATGGGGACACCACCGGCCATGGCCACTCCCATTTTGACGGCATCCACAATTTTATCCAGGTTCATGTGTCCGGGCACCACTTCATTGAAGGAGTTGACGATACCAATTTTGGGTCTTTTCATTTCTTCTGCTGACATTCCCAGAGCATTCAGCAGCGACCGGTGGGGCGCTTTTTCGACGCCTTTGGTGATTTGTTCGCTTCTCATGTACACTTCCCCTTTCATTTCAACTAATTTCGATATTTCACACGCTGTTGCTCTATTTCACAGGCTATTGCTCTATTGGAAAGGCTATTGCTTTATTTCACAAGCTCGTACTCTATTTCACAGGCTGCTACTCAATTTCACACGCTGTTACTTTTTTGATATGTCATTTCGTTTTTTGATCTCTCATTACTTCACTTGTTTTCCTCGCTGACCATCGTGCTTGTGGAACCATGGTGCTTTCGAAATTCGTTGGGCGTGGTGCCTGTGTGTTTTTTAAAAACGCTGACGAAGTAACTGTCGTGATTGAAACCCACCTGCTTTCCGATGTCGCTGATTCTCATCCGGCTTTTAACCAGCATTTCCTTGGCTTCTTCCACCCGCAGCCGCTGCACATATTCGCTGAACGAGATCTGGTTTTGCTCATTGAAGAGGTGGCTCAGATAGTTGGGGCTCACATAAAACTGTTCTGCCACTGTTGTCAGCGTCACGTTTTTTCGAAAATGGTGCCGGAGGTACCGGTTGATGCCTTCAATCATTTCTCCCGACTGGTATTCCTGGTGATGCTGCAGCAGCTCCACGCATTCCAGACAGCACTGTTCCAGCACGCGCCAGGCCTTCGCTCCGGGACTCTCTTTGATCAGCTGGTGGTACTTCCCCCGCAGTTCCATCAGCACATTGATATCTTCCAGTGGCTTTAATACTGCCCGCAGCAGCACGGCAATCATCTCGGGAACAATGGCTTCTCCCGGCAGTTTCAGGGCTTCCGCATCAGCAATTTCCTGGTGAATCGTGTGAATGCTGCCTGTTTCGATGGCTTTTTCAAGCTTTTTTTCCAGCGGGTAAGGATACGCCGCCTCCTGGGCCAGCATAGGTGATGCTGCAAAAATGGTGCGGTATCCCAGTTTCTCATTGGCTTTTTTTAAGGCGTCCATAAGCTGGAGTTTTTCCTGCGCCTGACGTACCAGGGCATTTTCTTTCTCGGTGAGTTCCCGGTCAAACACTTGTCGTTCCATGAGCAGCTGCACAAAGTTGGCCGCCGTCTCCAGATGGTCCACCATCACGTGAACCCTGCTTTTAATCATTTTGGGTATCTGGCTGATCATTGCCCCGTTTTTTTCAGGTGCCGCTCTTTGGGAGGTCGTCCCCAGCTGAACCCCTGCCATATTCGCATGAACATCTTCATTATTAAACAGAAAGCTCTCACTGCGAATGCTGCCCACCACCTGGTCACCCATGAGAATCGGCACATACAGCCTTTTCAGCCCGCATTGGCAGTGCCAGACTCTTTCATGTGCCTGAAATGGATGGTGGTCAAGGCACTCCGCTGCTTCCGGATGCTTCTGTTTCTCCTGTTTTGACTTTATCTGGCAGTGTCGGCACAGGTTTGATTCTTCCTGCGGCTTTGTCAGGCGACTGCCGTCAGCATCCATCACAACAATGGACAATTTCAGCCTTTCTTTCATTTGTTCACAGATACTTTGCAGCATTTCCTGAGAAACCACTTCCTGAAGTGACTGAAACTTGCTGTAGATCATGGGCTTTTCAGGCTGTTTCAGACGAACGGGCACATAAATCACATCAAATACCAATGCTGTCTCTCCGGTATTCTGCACTTCATGCTCTGAATAGGGGGGCACATACACCACCATTCCCGGTGAGACGGTTTCCTGCCCCCGGTCTGTGATAAAAAGCCCTTTGCCGCGAATGACATAAAAGAGCTGTTCTTCCCCCAAATGAAAGTGTCTTTCCTGAAAACAGTTGGCTTCTATGGTCACCCGAGCCACACTCACCCGGCGGTCTGAAGCCATTTCCGGTTCATGGAGCCAGAGAATGTTTCCCCAGTCGAACTGTTGACGATCTGTTGATTGTTGTTGATGGAGCGTTTTCATCAAGTGCAATCCCTTTCACAGGCCGCAGCCTTCTTTGCAGATTTTCAGGTCTCTTTGCAGTGATGGTTTGCCCGTTGGCTTCTCCATACGCTGTTCTGATTCCTATTATAGTTGACAGAAGTCATTCATGCAAAGAAAACTCCGGGATGACTGTTCACGGGTGGCCTCTCTGGTATCACTGTTGACAGATGCCTCTCGGAATACCTGTTGAAAAGATGGGTTCACCGGGATTCATGCTGGTATGCAGGTATGCAGGTAATGATGATACTGGCATTATTCACCGCTACTTGCCGAAACTTACCGTTGCTTGCCAATGATACCGATGCTTACTGCTACTGTTCTTCTGTTTTGGATTCCCGGCTTTTGACCAGCCAGGCAAAAATGGAACCTGAAATATTGTGCCAGGCACTGAACAGCGCAGCGGGGACAGCGGCCAGTGGCATTGTGGCAAATTGACCGGCTGCCAGTGATGCTGCCAACCCGGAATTTTGCATGCCCACTTCAACTGCCAGGGTAACGCACTTGCGTCTTTCCATGCCTGTCAGTCGGCCTACCAGGAAGCCCAACGCGTATCCCAGCAGGTTATGAAGCATCACCACTACCACAATCATTCCCAGGGATTCCATGATTCTTGTGGCATTGGCCCCTATCACGCCTCCAACAATGCTGGCAATGCACAGGGTTGAAAGGGCAGGCATGTAGGTTTCCACCACTTTAACGCTTTCTTTCAAAACCGACCGGATCACCAGCCCCAGCAGAATGGGTACCAGCACCACCTGGACAATATTCACAAACATACTCACCGGACTGAAACTCACCGACTGCTGAATCAACAGATAGGTGATTGCCGGTGTCAAAAAAGGTGCCAGCAAGGTGGACACCGTGGTCATGGTCACACTCAGGGCCACATCACCACCTGCCATAAAGGTGATCACATTGGAGGCTGTTCCGCCCGGACAGGTGCCCACCAGCACCACTCCCACCATCAGGGCTTCTTCCAGTCCAAAAGCCATAGACAGACCAAAGGCAATCAGCGGCATAATGATAAACTGCGCTGCTGTCCCCTTCAGCACATCCAGGGGTCGTTCCAGGACCAGCTTAAAATCAGCCACCGTCAGTGTCATTCCCATCCCAAACATGATGACCCCCAGCAATAGATTGATCACCGGCTGCCCCATAAACCGGGAAACCACCCAGGAAAACATTCCCGGAACGGCAAAGCCTAACAGCATTGCTGCGATGATCAAGAGTCCGAAATACCTGGAGATTAATTTTGCTGCCTGTCTCATCCTCACATCACTCCTTATCTGTTTTTAGATTTTCTTCCATTTACTCTTGCCTTTCTCCTTTTGCTTTTTTTGTCTGTGGTCTGCGAAATAGTGCATCGTTTTCCTTTGACTGCACATTCCCATCATTCTTGTCTTCTCTGTCAGTTTACGAAATCTCGCTTTAAAATTGTTAATCAATCCCCATGGGATCTTGCTGATATGATTTGTCAAATAAATACGATTCATGTCAATTTAATACTATTGCATGAGAATCTGATCTATTTTATGAAACCAAGCATCACGCGCACAAAAAACACCCCTCAAAATGACTTTTAAGAGGTGTCAGGCTGTCGACAACATCCAACACAGACAGGAAATTTGGATTTCCCCGTTTACTCATCCGCAACGTCAATGAACACATCCACGTTAAACTGGGGTCGCAGGAATCCATCGGCATCTTCCAGGGAAATCACCACCGGCACCACTGTCTCGTTATTCACCACGACAGCTGTATCGGCAATGGTTTCCACCCTTCCATTGTAGGTGCGGGAACGGTCGGCCACAGGAATGAGGGTCACAGCAGCGCCCACCTCCACTTGGCGAATGAATTCTTCCAGCACATCTGCCTCCACCTGAAGGGTATCCAGGTCAATGAAGCGAAACAGGCGCTGGTAGGCTTCTGACCGGTCACCAGGCTTCATCTCCAGGCCTGATACCACTGCCCGGTCAAAGGGGCAGACGACCGCATTTTCTTCCAAAAATGGCAGGTTCAACCGGGCTTCCAGCCGCTTTAACCGGTTCTCCAGCAATGCCGCCTGCTCTCGGCGCACCTGGATCTGATGGGTGCCTGCCTGCTGGTTCAGCTGCAACTGTAAATTTTCCACCTGGCTTTCCCGGGAGGTGATTTCCCGCTGATACCGCTCCATTTCTTCTTTTGGAACGGCACCGGCTTCATAGAGCCGCTGCCGGTTTTCTGCATCCTCACGGGCTTCTTCCAGTTGTTTTTCCGCATGCCCCAGTTCCTGAAGCAATCGGGCTGTTTCACCGCTGACTTCTGCCGCCTGGGCGTTGATCTCTGCCCGTACCACCGCCAGCTCTCCCCGAAGGTTATCGGCTTCTTCTTCCAACCCCGCAAACGCCAGGGTCATCACCTGCTGGCCTGCAGTCACCTGCTGTCCATCCCGCACTTGAAGGGTTTGAATCCTTGCGGGAACTTCCAGCGAAACACTCATTTCGTCGGCAGCCCGCACTTTTCCAAAGGCTTCCACCTGGCGGCTGATCTCCGAAAGGTCCACTTCCTGCACCGGCTCTTCTCCGCCATTTCCACCGCAGCCCGTCAGCAGCAGCACGACTCCCAGCATCATGGCCAAACCTGTGACCCGTCTGCTTTTCCGCCGGAGATGGCTGCTACCCTTCTCCGGGAGGATGGCTTTTTCACTGCTGTCATACCCTTCTCTTTCAATCGTTACCTTCATTCTCATCCCACACCTTTCCGTCTTTCACCTGAATGATTCGATTGCCATACGCGGCAGTTTCCACTGAATGACTGACCTGTACAATGGTTTTTCCCTGCTCCCGGTTGATTTTGGACAACAGCAGCATCACTTCTTCGGTGGTGCGGCTGTCCAGGTTTCCCGTGGGTTCATCTGCCAGAATCACTTCCGGGTCGTTCATCAACGCCCGGGCAATGGCCACCCTCTGCTGCTGCCCGCCGGAAAGCTCCCGGGGGGTGTGGTCTTTTCGGTCACTCAGTTCCACCGTTTCCATGATATTTTCCAGGCGTTCCCGATGGGGTTTCACTTTTTTTCCGTCCAACAGCAATGGGAGCAGAATGTTGTCTTCCACCGTCAAATTGGGCACCAGATTGTAGAATTGAAAGACAAACCCCACCTGACGCCGCCGCATGATACTTTGTTCTTTGTCTGAAAGGCCGGAAAGAAGCGTGCCTCCCAGTCGTATGGTGCCGGCGGTGGGCTGGTCGAGCCCTCCCACCAGATAGAGCAGCGTGCTTTTACCCGAGCCGGAAGGGCCCATGATGGTGACAAACTCGCCCTGATGAATGGTGAGATTGATGTCTTTCAGCACTTCCACCGCCACTTCTCCCAGCTGATAGGTTTTATACAGTTTTTCTGTTTCAATCATGGGGGTCATCCATTTCCCTCTTTTCTATCATTTCCATTGGTTCGCATTCCCATTCCGACAACTTATTCGAATTTCCAGTTTGTCCGCTTACTTGACTTTCCAGTTTGTCCGCATAGTTGACTTTTCATACGGCTGGTGTGAAGTTCAGTTTGGTGGGGTTTATTCATATTTAATGGCTTCCACAATGTTCATCCGGGCGTTTTTCAGCGCCGGGCTGATGGAGGCCAATACCGCAATGAGAATACCTCCGATGATGGCCGCCAGAAAAAAAGTTCCGACGAAGTGAACACCGATGGGAATGCCGGCGGCATCCATAAAGGCGGGAATTCCCAAAAGCATGAGAATGCTGCCCACCACGCCCGTCACCCCGGCAATACAGCCCCCGGTGATGGCTTCGGCAAAGATCATTTTAATCACCTGCCGCCGGCTCATACCCACAGATTTCATAATAGCCAGTGAACGGCGGCGTTCCATGAAGCTGATCACGTAGTTGTTAAAAACACCAAATACGCCGATGGCCATGGCCAGCAGAGAAAATCCTTTGAGAATCACGAAAAACTGATTGTTGGATTCAGTGTTCATCTCTTCCATCATGCGGTTGGTCTGTCCCCAGACACCCCGCCGGCGAAACTTGCTGTTGATGGCTGCCAGCACCGCAGCGTCGTCAGCCCCTTCATCTACCCGTACAAAGTAGGTATCCACATAGGATCTGTTCATATCAGAGCGGAAATATTGCTGGTGAATAATGGCATTGCTGCCGTTCATCATCAGAGAGTCGTAAAATCCGATCACTTCGTATTGCCGGGGCCCGGTTGGCATCTCTAAAGTGAGCATATCGCCCACTTGCAGCTCCAGGGCCTTCTGCATCATACCAGCGGGAATAATGTACCGGCCTTCGGAAAGGCGGGCCATCAGTTCATCCCCATCGGCACCATCCAAGGGCCGAAAGGCAATATAATCACGATAGTTCACCGGGTCAATCCCCTGAAGATATCGCATGGGATAGTCGTGACTGGTCACCCGCACTTCTCCCCACTCTTCCCGGGCCGCATAGGTGGCGGCCACCCCGGGGACTGCCCGAAGGGCCTGTTCGGTACTCCGGTCTGCCCCGTTGATACTGACCATTATATCGAACTGCCAGTCTTTGTAGGCATTGAGCACTTCGACTCCCACGCTGTAACTGATGGTGTTGATCATCAGGAGTACGGTGATGCCAATGGTGAGAAGGGTGATATTGTTAAGGATGTTTTTGTTGTCCCGTAGATTTTTCACCGCCAGCAGGCCCTCGTTGCCAAAGAGCAACCCATAGAGGGGACCAAACACCAGCAGAAAAATGCGGGTCAGCAGCGGCACTGCCATGACCACACCGGTGTTGGTGGCTGCCAGCCCCAGCAGACTGGCCGGCATGGCCATGGCATAGGGCGCCAGTCGGGGCAGGGCAACGCCGGCTGCCAGCAGCAATACAGCTGCCAAAGATTTCCAGCGCCTGGGGCTGCGGTGGCTGTCCACCAGGTTCAGCACCAGCTCTTTAATGGGAATTTTGGAAACCCGGGCAATGGGAATCCAAGAACTGACCACAGCCACACCCACTGCCAGAAAAAAGGCGCGCACCAGATGTTCCGGGCCGAACTGCATGGCCACATCCATGGAACCGCTCCAGGGGTCATTGGCCAGTATGGCTGTCATGGCATAGAGAATGCCGATGCCTGCCAGATTTCCCAGAATACCGCCCAGCACCCCATAAGCCAGACTTTCTCCCAGCAGCACACCATCGGTGGTTTTCCGGGTGGCCCCAATGCTTCGAAAGGTGCCGATCACCGGCAGGCGTTCCACGGTAATCACCTTAAAGGTGGAATAGATGATAAACACACTGATGAACAGCACCATGGCTGTCATGAGAAAAAAGGGCACCACAATCATCTCCAGCATGCCGGAAAGATCTGCCTCTGAAAAGGGCGGCCGCACGTCATGCCGGGGGTAATGGCTCTGAAGCATCTCCTGTACAGTGGTGATGTCTGCCCCATCTTCGAGCACCACATAGGCCGTGCTCACACTGCCCCGGGTGCCGGTAAGGGAAGCAGCGTAATCCAGAGGAATCACCGCTGTGCGGGTTTCAGACTGGGGCGAATCCCTAAACAGCCCAGTGGGCCGGGCAATTCCCCATACTGTCAGCCGGCGCTGGGCCCCGCTGATTTCCAGCTGAATCTGATCTCCCGTTTGAAAACCATGTTGATCGGCAAATAACTGGCTTAAAATGACATGATTTCCGGCAAAAGGTCTGCCGACGGCTTTTTCTCTGAAGATGACCGGATTCATGACCTCCAGTTCTTCCAGCTGAAACCCCCGAAGATAAAGCTGAGTGGTTTCAGCAGCAGCGCCTTCGCCGCCATTGCGGGGAACTGTGTAGATACCGCCCATGGAGATTTCACCCGCTGTCAGGGCCACCCCTTCCACCCTGTCGGGAGCGATTCGAAAAAAAGAAGAAGGCGACTGTTCATTGGTATAAATCAGCAAGGCCGCTTCACCTGTCTGCATGCGCATCTGGTTGCCGTACATCACTGTCATGGTGCCGGCAATGGCACTGGATGCAAAAAAAAGTGCCGCTGAGCAGGTGACGGAGATCACGATGAGAAAGGTTCGGAACTTTTTCTCAGCAATATTTTTCAATATATATTTCAGGATAATTCCCATGACTGACACCACCTGGAAAATTCATTGGGCAAAGCCGAACACTTTATGTAGGACACTTAAAGCCGGACACTTTTAACCGCATCCGGTCATTTTTAACCGCATCCAGACTCTTTAAACTGCATATTGCACACCGCATACCTCAGGCCATCTCTTGCAGACTGGCCATTTGCTCACAAAATGACTGCACCGTCAGTCTGTTTTGCAGCACTTTGCGGCTTTCCCTGATACAATACGCGAATCTGTTTGAATTGTTTCAACTAAGATAATAAATTCGACAAAAAAACCGCAGGTGTCGTTTGAACACCTGCGGTCAGCAAGGAGAAAACAAATGAAATTGTGGCAGTCGTTACCGCTATCTTCTGCGGTTGTTGCCGCTGTTGCCCCTGGTATTGCTGTCTTGTGTTGTCTGGCTGTTAAAGCGGGTCAGAGGCAATGAGTGTGTCGCTCTTATGGAACCATCATTGGCCATGGTAACGGTGATGACTGCTGTCCCTTCACTGGCAGAGGCATTGACTGTCAACAGCCCGCTCTGGCTGATGGAAACACCGCTGACACCACTGACTGACCACACCAGCTGTTCGCTGCTGACATCGCGTCCACGGTCATCCCGAAGCACTGCGGCAAACTGGGAGTTCACGTCAACATCATATATCTGCATGCTCTGATCACCATAAATGCTGATGTTATATCCCTCATAAGGGTTCGAAACTGGAGGCTCTTCAACGACTGGTGGTTCTTCCACCACAGGAGGTTCTTCAACGACTGGTGGCTCTTCAATCACTGGTGGCTCTTCCACCACAGGCGGCTGTGGTACTGCCTGGGTTTGATAGTGGGTCAGCGGGAGATGATGCACCCCTTTGACCGTCGGGTCACTGGTCATGGCGACGGTGATCACTGCCGTGCCTTCGCTGGCATTGGATCCAACTGTCAATAATCCATTCTGAGTGATGGAAACGCCGCTGACACCATTCACTGACCAGGTGAGGGGTTGACTGGTGACATCTCTTCCTGCGCCGTCTCTCAGAACTGCTGCAAACTGAGAGTTCACATTCACATCGTAGATTTTCATGCTTTGGTCACCATAAATGGCGATGCTGTGATCGACATAGGGAGAACCCGGATCAGGCGTTTCAGTTACCGGCGGTTCTTCCACCACCGGAGGCTCTTCAACCACTGGAGGTTCTTCAACAACCGGCGGCAATTCTGCCGGAGCCGTCACTTCAAGCGATCCGATGTGGTACAGTTTATTCTGGTTGGGAACATTGGCAACAGTCAGGTTAATGGCCGGCTGGCTGGTTTTGGGATCAATGATTCCCACATGAAGCTGATAGGTGCCCGGCTCAAGCGTTTCCAATGTGTCAATGGTGGTGGTGAAGGTTTCACTGGTATCCGGGAACAGACTCCGGACGCTTTGGCTGACAGTGGATGTGGTGACAGTTTGTCCGGCAGCATTTTTCAGCTGCACCTGAATGGGCCAGTCATGATAGAAGGGGGCTGTTCCCCCATTGCGCCACTTGGTGGTAAGCTCAATGGTTTCTCCTGCTGCCAGCGAAGTATTGAAGCTGGCTTCAGTGATGGCAAATCGGTAACCCATGGTGGCCATGAGGCGATCCATGTTCTGGCTGGCCTCCGGTGACAGATTGTACCACAGCTCCAACAGCCAGGTCAGGTGGGAGTCTTTCGCCTGCTGCAGGGTGGCATTGATATTGCTGTTATTCAGGTAACGGTAGTCGCCGGTGTACAGGAACTCGGCACCGGAGGGAGCTGTTTTCCAGAAGTCCGGCATTGACGGATGACGATCGCCGGTGTAATAGTCGGTATATCCGTTTTTAATCCAGTCCAGATACCAGTCATAGGTATCCTTGGGAGATCCGAAAGCATGGTTGTGAAGACCCAGGTTGTTGTCACGGGCAACAGCTCTGGGATATCGGACACTTACATGTGTGTTTCTGAAGTATCTGGCATAGGCCTGCTCATACTGGGAAGCGACGGCCGCCTGAGGATAACGGCCCACATCGTTGGCTCCCTGGATGAAGTACGTATGCATTTCACCCCAGTGGCCCACACTGCCCATGACCATGGCGTAGGTGTTGTCGTTGTCATAGCGATTGGCCAGTGCCTGCATCACCTTGTCATGGTACTGAATGAGCAGGGGGCTGGCATAGTTGGGACTGAATCCGCCGCGATATTCCACACCGCCGCCGGGAAGATCCATGCCCCAGCGGTAAAAAGTACCCACGCCGGGAATGTTGGCGGTAAGTGCAGAAGATTTGTTGAAATCATCAATCACTTTCTGGTCGTTTTGAATGCGGTCAAGGGCTGTGTTGTATTCATTAACCTTAGCCTGGTTTCCGGCTGCCTGTGCCTCTTGCCGCAGCTGGGTGTAAGTTTGAGTGGCTTCAGCTTTCAGCTCGTTGTACAACCACATGGGAATACTCATTTGGTTCAGGCCGATGGTGTTGGAAAGACTGGGGTAGTCCATGGCAAAACCCAGCATAAGCTGGTTGTTCTTCTCGTTCACCCAGTAGTTGTAATTGTTTTTGCTTTCCACTCCTGAGAAATCGAATACACCTTTGTTTTTTTCAATTTCTGCCCAGGTATAACCGGCTACAACGATGGTACCGTCATAGTTTCGGTTTCTGTTGGTGGCAAAGGCCACCGCACCCATGAAGGGGTTGGCAACATATTCGGTGGATTCCTGGAATGTATGGGTTTCAATGAGATTTTCGTCTGGGCTATTGGATGCAAAGGACGCCATGGGCATGGACAGTAACATGACCAGTGCCAGCATGAGCATTGCGCCCCGTTGTGTCTTTCGCTTGAGTGTTGTTGACATAAAAATACACCTCCTGATTTCAAATCGATACGATTGAAAAAGAGATGTATGGCAATGTCAAGCGCCTGTTACATCATGGCAATCCGGCTGTCTTGTTTTTTCTTCACTTGCAAGACCCGTGATTTTGCGTCCCTGCCTTCCGACAGGTTTGCCTTTTTCATGATCGTACTGATTACACTTTTTATGTTAACATAATAAATCATGAGCGCAATAGGACCATTGGGTAAAATTCCCTTCACCAATTGTCCTTTCATTGCAATAGACCCAAAAAGTCAGCACCACATCTTTATTCTCCCACATAGCCTTCCGGGTTCTGCTGCTGCCAGCGCCAGGAATCCCGGCACATATCCTCCACGGTTTTTTGTGCTTTCCAGTCCAGTTCTTTTTCTGCCAGAGCAGGATCTGCATAGCAGGCATCAATATCGCCTGGCCGCCGGGGAGCCATCACATAGGGAATCGCCTGGCCTGTCGCTTTCTGAAAAGTGTTGACCAGATCCAATACACTGTAGCCGATACCCGTCCCCAGGTTATAGGCTCTGACGCCGGTGATGTGCTGCAGTTTTTCAAGGGCCTTGAGATGCCCCACTGCAAGGTCATTCACATGGATGTAATCCCGCACGCCGGTGCCGTCATGAGTGTCATAGTCGCTGCCAAAAACACTGAGCTCTTTTCGTTTGCCCACAGCCACCTGGGTGATGAAGGGCATCAGGTTGTTGGGAATGCCATTGGGATCTTCACCCATGGTGCCGCTTTCATGGGCGCCGATGGGGTTGAAGTACCGCAGCAGCACCACCTGCCACTGGGGATCGGCGGCCTGAAGATCCCTGAGAATCTCTTCGATCATCAGCTTGGTACGCCCATAGGGATTGGTGGCACTGGTGGGAAAATCCTCCGAAATGGGAACCGATGCGGGAATGCCGTAAACTGTGGCCGAAGAGCTGAACACCAGCCGCTTCACCCCGTGGCGGGCCATCACCTGGCTGAGAAGCACCGTGCCCGTCACGTTGTTATGGTAATAGCGCAGAGGCTGTTCCACCGATTCCCCCACTGCTTTCAGACCGGCAAAGTGGATGACTGCCTCCACCTGATGCGCCGCAAAAATAGCCTCCATGGCTGGTTCGTCCAGTAAATCAGCCTCGTAAAAACGGACTGTTTTACCTGTGATGGCTTCCATGCGCCGCAACACTTCCCGTTTGCTGTTGGAAAGATTATCCATCACAACCACTTCATACCCTGCCTGCAGCAGCTCGATGCAGGTATGACTGCCGATATAGCCGGTACCACCGGTCACCAAAATTGACATCAATCTTCACCTGTCTTTCTTCAATTCTTTATGATAATTCTTTATGATAACTCTTTGGCTGTGTATCTTGATTCCCTTGTTACCTTTTCATTTAGCCTTATCATTGTGATGATGATTTTAAGATAATGATGGATGCTTTCATGATACCACATACTGCCTGCATGCCTGCACTGTCTCTGTTGAAAACTCAAGACCGTTTTCACCCTGCTCTTGCACTGTTTTCCCACTCAGTTCAGCATTTTGAACATCTCTGCCAGGGCACTGCGCCGGGTCACGGTTACTTCGCCCACATAGACCAGATTGTTTCGCTGAGGCACTTCCTTTACTGTCAGGCGCACCGGTGCCTCACCGGTTTCCGGGTTGACGATGCCCACCCACAGGCCGTATGTGCCTGGCGTCAGATCCTCGGGCACCTCCAGCCGGGTTTCATGAGTCTCCACCATTTGAGGAAACAGCGTTCTCACACGCTCACTCACCACTGCTTCAGCCACCGTTTCTCCCGCAGGCGTCTGAAGACGCAGCACGATGGGCCAGTCTTCATAAAAGGGGGCCGTTCCCTCATTGCTCCAGGTGCTTTGAACCGTCAGGGTATTTCCCGCCGTCACCCGGTCGCTGTGGGCGGCCTGGCGTATCATGAACCGGTAACCGATATGGCTGAACAGCTTTTCCTGATTCACCCGGGTCTCATTGTCCATGTAGAAAAAGGCTTCATTCAGCCAGGTGAGGTGAGTATCCCGGGCCATTTGAATGGTGGCGTCAATGTAAGCATTGGTGAGAAAGCGCTGGTCACCGGTGTAGAGAAATTCTCCCCCTGAAGGCGCTGTTTTCCAGAAATCCGGCATGGCCGGATGCGTATCTCCCGTGTAATGATCCACGTATCCGTTTTCATACCAGTTTTGATGATACTGATACGTGTCCACCGCTGATCCAAAGGCATGGTTGTGGAGGCCAAAGTGATGATCCAGCACCACCTGCCGGGGGTATCGAACACTCACCAGTGTCTGTTGAAACACTTCAGCATACTTTTCTTCGTACTGGGAAGCGATTTCTTTCACCGGGTATCTTCCCGCTGCTCCCGCCTGCTGAATAAAGTGGGTGTGCATCTCCCCCCAGTGCCCCAGGCTTCCCATGACAATTGCGTAGGTTTTGTCATTGTCATAGCGTTCTGCCACTGCTTCCAGCGCCTGGTGGTGGTATGCCATGAGCAGAGGGCTGGCATAATTGGGACTGAAACCGCCCCGGTATTCCACCCCGCCATCGGGCAGGTCCATTTTCCATCGGTAGAAGGTACCCACACCTGGGATATCGGCGGTGTCGGCAAAGGTGGCGTTAAACTGACGGATCACCTGCCGGTCATTGCGAATCAGCTGAAGGGCCCTTTCCGCCTCCCGCACGTCTTCCTGGTTCCCCAGGCGCCGGGCTTCTTCCAGACGCCGGCTGTAATCTGCAGCCGCCTCTTCTTTCAGAGCTTCATACATCCACAGGGGAATATCAATGTGTGCTTCGGTAATTTCCCGGCTAAGAGTGGGATAATCCATCACCAACATGAGCATGTACTGGTTTTGATGTTCTTCAATCCAGTACCGGAAATTGTTTTGCTCCTCCACTTCACTGAAATCAATGTTTCCTTTTTCCGCTTCAATTTCCCGCCAGGTATAGCCAGCCACCACCAGCGTGCCCTCCACATAGCGGGTGCGGTATTTGGCGGGGGCCACTGCCCCCATAAAGGGGTTGGGCACATAGCGGGTGTCTTGCTGAAAAATCACCTGCCGGGTGGATTGGGCCACAGGCAGCGCCCCCTCCATTTCCTGCAGCCGGTTCATTCGGGGCATCACCAGCAGTGCGGCGACCGCCAGCGCTGCCATTACCATCACCAGTATTCGTCGAAACCCAGGTTTTTCCAACAATCGCCTGCCGTCTCCCGGTTTTACTGCAGCCGGTTGACGACGTTGCCGAAACAACACCGTTGTTTTTTCATGCAGCTCTGTTCCCGTGATGTTCATGGTGATTTCACCCCTTTGTGCCTTCCATGCTTTCTTGATACCCAAAATGACGTGAGTGGAACGTTTTAATTGAAGACCACCGATGTTGCCCGGTGCAGCTGCCTCCAGTCATACCGTTTACGGTGCCTCTTTTTTCACAGGTTTGCCCATTCCCAACCGACGCAGAATGCTTAAGCGCTCCTCAGGTGTGAGCAGCACCCAAAATATCAGGGGGAGAAACAGCAGGTTCAGCAACATCCCTTTTGTCAAAAATCCGGTCAGCACGGTACCGTCCAGCAGCCGGTTCAGCCCGTATCCAAATGCCAGGGCAATGCCTGAAACCACACCGTTTTTCAGAAAAACCACCCGGAAATGATGCATCAAATCCAGCTGCAGCAGTTTTCGGTAATAAAAGTTGGTCATGACAAAGGATCCCAAAAACAGGGTGGTGGCCGTGGCCAGGGCTGCTCCCATGGGGCCGATGCGCTGCACCAGATAGACGGTTGCAACAATGTTCACAATGGCGCTCCCCAGATAGATATAGGTGCTGATTCGGTGCCGCTTCATCACGTACAACAGTTCAACGCCTGTGCTTTGTGCCAGAATCAGCCAATAAGGAATCAGTATGGTGATGGCATAGACATAGGTCATGGGATAGCGATGACCGATCCAGAGCACGACAAAATCCCGCCCCAGCACCAAAAAGTTGACCACGGCAAAGCTCATGAGGATGGCCAGCACCCGGGAACTGCGGGTAAAGAGACTGCTGGCCCGGGCCTTGGACTCTGCCAGATCTTTCACCACGTAGTGGGCCATGAACTTGGGAAGAAATAACCCGGAGAAGGCGATGCTGTAGCGATAAAAATAATCGATGAGCCGCTGGCTGAGGGCATACTCGGCAATGACCTCCGCATTGGTGAACATGCCCAGCACAATGTTGTCGGTGTTCCAGTAGAGGGTATGGGCCACTCCTGAAAGAAACACAAAGGTGGTGTATTGAAACAGTTTGTGAAAAAGAGCCTTATCCAGATGAAAGAGCCGGATTTTCAAATGATACCGGAACACCGACACCAGGGCAAAGAGTAGATTGGCCGACTGCACCAAAATCATTTCCACCAGAAACACTGCCACGATGCCGCCGCCCAGCCGCAGAACCGTTGTAACTGTCAACAGTTTCAGCAGCGCTTTCACCGTTCCGATATTGAACAGCAGGGAGAAACGCCCCCGCCCCCGAAGATGGGACTGAAACAGGGAGGCAGGAATGTTCAGCCCTGCATTGGCCGCCGCAATGAGAAAACTGGTTTTTGCCAGGGTCAGCTCAGTGCCGGTAAAAGCAAAAATGTGCCCAAAATAATGGTATAACACCGCCACACCGCCAAGAAAAACCAGACCGGTGCCTATGTACAGAGTCAGTACAATGGAGACAATGGCCCCCTCCATCTCCTCTTTTTTTTCCTCCGCATATTTGGCCACATACCGTTCAATGGTTTTTCCCAGCCCCATGCTCATGAGTTCGGAATAAATGGTGAGGCTGATGACAAACTGATAGATGCCATAATGACTTTTTCCCACATGGGATTCCACGATGGGCACCAGAATCAATGCAGCCAGAATATTAATGAATAAGTTGGTATAGGATGACAGGGCATCCCGCCGAAGTGACTGTTCCATGTTCTTCACCTGTGCTTCCCTGTGGAATGGCTGATACGTATCATGCGAACCGCTGCCGGATCATCGACGCATAGGGTTCCCCCATGACCTCTATCTGGTGGTGCTCTCGCCCATATTTCAGTGCACCCGTCCCCAGCTGCCGCAGCGTGTCATCGTCAAGCCGGCGCAGAAAGTCTTCCATCTGCTGCATGTCATCATGGCAGCAAATTCCCAGCCCGTGGCGGGTTATGACGCCGTCGGGATCCACCTTGAGAGAGGCAATGGGAGCACCTCCCAGGCAGGCCTGTACGAAAGAATTGGGAAAGCCCTCATATTCAGAGGTGTTCACCAGTGCCCTGGCGCTGTTGTAATGCGCCTGGATTTCACGAAAAGGCACCGATGGCAAAAAAGTGAGATTGGGCAGGGATTTGGCCAGGGATGTCATTTCTGCGGCCTGGGCCAGAAATGCCGGTGGTTCCATGGGGGAAGGGGGCGGCATAATCATTTTAAAGGATAAATGAGGCAATTGCTGTGCCAGCTGCAGAAACAGCCGGGGCCGTTTCAGGGCAATACACCGGCCTACCCAGAGAATATCTTTTTTCTCCTGAAAATTGATGGCCTCCCCCGCAGGAAACCCGTTGGGCACCACCCGGCTTTCCACCTGCATGCGTTCTTTTAGAAGCCGCTGCTGCTGCACCGTTTGGGTCAGCACCTCATCGGCCCGGTACAACCCCAGGCGGTAGAGGTGATAGGTGCGCCTGCCCCCGGCAGCAGAAGGGCTGGTGAAAGCGGTGTCGTTATCGGAGGCCAGCCGGTGGATCATGTACTTGTTGCGAAATACTTTAAAAAACAAAGCAGCCCATCCCACCATGTCATTAGCCATTTCCGTCAGCATTACCTGGGCCGGACTCCGCCACAGGGTGCGCCACAGCCGGCTGTAAAAGACCAGTTTCTGTTTGGGCGTTTTCTGGTGCCAGCCAAAATACCGAATTTTTTCCAGCCGCACCCCATCCCTGAACTCCGGTTCGTCAGGCTGCCCAAAATCACCCACGTAAAATATCACTGAGAAATCAGGCTGCTGCGCCAGATACACCGCCAGATTATACTGGTCCACCTCGGCACCGCCAAAGGCGGGGGGAGCATCGGGATTAAACAGGGGATAGGCATTGGCGGATAAAAAAGCGATCTGAATTTTCTTCACACCTGATACCCCTCTCTCTTTCAAGTCATTCTCAACTGCGGCAGGCTAATCCCGCGATTCTTCCTTTAATACATCGTCTTCCCATGATCGAACCATATTGATTTTTTTAAATCGCAGATCGATATGATGAATGGTTTGATAACGCCGGAATCCATATCGCCGAATAGATTTTTCAGAAAACCGGTTCCCTTCATCCACCATGGTACTGGCTGTGTCACAACCTTTTTTCTTTCCCAGTGTCAGCAAGGCCTGCGTGGCATATTTTTGCGCCCCCCGATTGCGGTGCTGTTTAAACGTATAGCCGTCGAAGAGGAACACGTTGCCCACTTCATCCGGCACCAGGTATTCCATGGACTCATCATAGGTTTCCCGGAAAGCAAGGCAATAATACCCCAGAATCTGTTCCGCTGTGTCCATCACCACATACACCCGCTCTTTAGTCTCCTTTTTTAACCGTTCTGCCAGTTTTTCCTGTTTTTCCGGCAGAATCTCGTCCGAATACGTCTGAATCATGCACTGAAACAGCCTGTGATCCATCTCTGTCAGCTTCAATCTTTCATCGCATGTCACAGGCGCCACATGCTTCAATTTTACCCGATAAACATGAGTGCGCAGGTAAACACGACGGAGGATCCGCCGAATGATTCCAATTATTCTCTCTGTTTTAATGATGAAAACCAGCTTTCCAAATAACATAAGATTTCCTTTCTGTTCTGTTCTATTCTGATTTCAGTTCAGCCACATCTTAAAGATGCAAAATAACCGGCCCTGCCATGTCAGAGGATAGTAAAATTCATACTCCTTTAAGATCTCCCCATGGAACCCTTCCTTATAATGGTTCACCTGCTGCCACGAAAGATCACCATCGGCAGGCAGCAGCCCCCCCAGGTCATAGAGGTGTTTGCCCTTTTCTTTCCAGTAAAGCATGCACCGATAATCCACTGTTTTGCTCACAGCAGAAATCAACTGAATGCGGTGTGCCTCTGTTTCATTCAACCGCTCTGTGAATCCAAAATATGGAAGCACTTTTTCAGTGTCTTCAATCAGGATACGCTGCAACAGAAGCCGGTCTTCATACCATGCTGTTACCATACCAATGCGGTGATGGGCCAGCAACTGGTACACCCGCCGGCGCTCTGAAGGTTCAAATCCCTTCATACGGGTAAAGTCATCGTATTTCTCCAGGAAACTGTCCACCTGCATTTTCGTCGGTGATTCTTCAATTTCTATGACAAGGGATTCATCCCGGAGCATCCGTCGGATGGCCTTGCGGGTGCTGTCACGAAAAGAATGCAGCAATGCCTCTTCATCACGGTTTAAGTCAATGACTGCAGTGGCGTACTCCCGGGCACCGGGATACGACTGGCGGCAGAAAAAATAATACACCACATCATACCCAGGATCCCTGCGCTTGATTTCCGGGGCATAGTACACATCTTTGATGCGCACAAAACCCTTCAACCGATCTCCCACTTCAAACATGGCTGTCTGCTCCTTTTTAAGGTATTCTTCATTGAAATATCAGAATGATGCCCTGCATGTCACCATTTATCGGCTGTCCCATTATTCAGCTGTTCAGCCTGTCTGAAGAAATTTCTTCCGGTGCACTACCCGATGCCTCCCCTGTGCGCCTTTGCCCAGCAGAAGATTCGGCCCTGCAGGGTGAGGGGGTGCATGAAATGATATTCTTTCACCGGCTTACCGCCAAATCCCAGTTTATATTGGTTCACACTGGCACAGACAGGCTGCCCGTTTTCTGTGACGAGTCCGCAAAAGTCAAAAATACGCATGCCTTTACGCCTGAAATGAAGCATGGCCTGAAAATCCAGCATTCGGTGAGAATCACAGATCAGCTGGAGCTTCTCCTTATCCACCGGGTCAAAGAGACGGGCGGTGCAGCCGCAGTAGACCACCACCCGGTCTTCATCTTCAATGTAGACATACTGACATAACACCTCTTCCCGAACCAGCGCCTTGATAATCACCAGCCGCTGCATCAGCAGCAGTTCATCCAGCAGCCGGCGGGAACAGGCCTGGATGTGTTTAATGGAGGCAAAATGGTTATAGTAGGCAGAAAACCGGTTAAGTTCTTCTGCATCAGGACTGTCAAGGATTCGAATTTCCAAATCTTCAAAAGACGTCATTTTGCGGATGGATTTTCGAGTCTGGTAGTTGAATGAATGGAACAGACTGTCTTCATCACACGTCAGATCAATGTGCAGGGTGCAAAATTCCCGGGCATTGTTGCCCGGCTCACGACAGTGAAAATAATAGACTGCGTCATGCCCGCCGGTGGGAGGCTGCACCTCCGGCGCGTAGTAGATGTCTTCCAGTCGAATAAACCCCAGTTTTTGACGCTGATTGACTGCAAACATGTTCCCACCACCTCTCCAACATCTGTTCAGGAGGCAGTCGCTTCTGCCTCCCGGTACCGGCTCATTACCCGATGCCTCCCTGCAGTGCCTTCAACCGGCAAAACAACCGGCCCTTCAGTGTCACTGGCTGCATGAAATGATATTCAGTGGCAATCTCGCCTCCAAATCCAAGTTTGTAGTGATCCACATTGCCTGCTTCCGGGTTTTCCGGATCAAGGGTCAGGCCGCAAAAATCGTAGTGGGCCTTCCCTTTATCCCGGGTATACAGCATGCACTGGTAATCCAGTGCCCGGTTCATTTTGCCAATAAGACTGACTTTTTCAATATCCTCTTCAACGGAAAAACGGGTGTTGTACCCATAATAGGCTACTATTTTCCTGTCTGTTTCAACCAGCAGGAACTGGCACAGGATTTCATCTGCCAGTCTGGCAGTGGCCAGCGCCAGTCGTTCTTCGTCTGCCAGCAGGTGTAACAGTTCCTGGTTGCAGGGCTGAATGCCCTTTTGGGATGCAAACTGGTCATAGGCTGACACGAAGGCCTCCAATTTTTCGCCCCCGCTTTGTTGGAGGCTGCTGAGCGCCTTCACCTCCAGGGAGATGCACGGATTCTCCATGGCCCGCCGAATGGCGTTTCGAGTACTTTTTCGGAAGGAAGCCAGCAGGGCTTCCGGCTCCTGGGAAACATCGATGAGGAGGGTGTGAAATGGTTTGGACCCCGGCCCTGGAATTTCGCAATGATAATAGTAAATCACGTCGATGACCGGTGACGGCGGCTGGAGCGCAGAGGCATAGTAGATGTCCTTGATGCGGATGAGTCCCAGTTTGGTCCGATGGTTGATTGCAAACACAGCATTAGCCTCCTGATCTTGGATGAATTGAAGTGATTCAGCGTTCCTGATCAACAACTGATTGATGTTTCATTGCCCGCAGGGGACGCACCCCCCGGTGGTAGATGACCCGTTTCAGCTTAAACAGGCTGTTCAGCGGGCCATGATACCATTGCCGGGGAAGGCTGGCCACCTGGGAAAAGGGCACCATCACATCATTTGTTTTCAGATGGTCCTCTATTTCTTTCATGGCAGCTTCTTCCAGATCATCCAGGTGAAGGCAGATGGTGAAGACTCCCACCGGAAAAGGTTTTTGAGACTGCCAGTTTTGCTGGGGAACAAAAATCAGCCCATGATGCCGGTAAGGATACACTGCCACACCATCGGTGACATAGCGAAACCCCAGCTTTTTCAGAGCGCGAAAGGTGTTGTCATCACTGGTGTGCGAGGGAGCCATCCAAATGTCACTTTCCAGCCCCTGGGCCCGCAGCATAGCCTGGCCGTCACGAATCATCTGGTATTGGGTCTCATAGGGGAGACCGGCAAACTCTGAGCTGGATACCCGGCCATAGAGACGCTGGTTGACGGACTGCTGCCGGGTGGTGTATAAGTGCCGATAGCCATGCTGGGCAATTTCAGCCCGCTTTTCTGCCACCAGGGTGCGCATGATCTGGTGAAAATCTTCCCGGGGCGGGTCAAACTGAAGGCTTTCATCCTGATTGTCCGGGATGACCCCCAACAAAGGCACCACGCCCCGCTGTTGAAACATGGCCATCACCCGTTCAAAACGGGACCACATCATGGCCGGATGAATGTCGTCAATGCGATAGATATACTTAACCTCCATGACTGCCTCCCTTCATCTCCATCAGCAGCTGGTGATAAGCCTCCACCATCTGCCGTCGGTCAAAGTGTTGCCGGGCATGGTGATAAGCCGCTTCTCCCATGGGTTTCCAACGCTCATGCTGCAGTATTTTTCGCAGACAGTCTGTCAGCTGGTCCACATTCCCGGCGGCATACAGGTATCCGTTGACACCGTCCTGAACAATTTCAGAGGCGCCTCCAATATCTGACAATACCGCCGCTTTCTTCATGGCCTGGCTTTCAATGGCTGCAATGGAAAGCGTCTCCACCGAGTCAGAAGTAAGCACAAACACATCCACCATCGCCAGATAGGGCCGCACATCGGCAATGTGTCCGGTGATATAGACGCTTTCTTCCATCCCCAGCTCCCGGATGCGCTTTTCAATATGCGCCCGCTGATCTCCGTCGCCGATGAGAAGCAGTTTCACCGGGTGACCGTCAGATTTCAAACGGTGGACGGCTTCCAGCAGATCCTGGTGTCTTTTTTCAACCCGAAAACTGGAGCAGTTGCCGATGATCACCTGATTGGGTTCATACGCCAGCAAGCGGCGGGTGGCAGTTAATTTTGCCTCTTCCTTCAAAAAATCATAGAACCGCTCCAAATGAATGCCATTGTGAATGGTGCGGGCATGGTGAAGGCGCAGCCCTTTGTAGGTTCGCAGCCAGTACTCCTTTTGCTTTTCGCTGACAAACACCAACCGGTTGTTTTTTTTCAGCAGGCGGGTGAGGTACCATCGCTGGAAACGTTCTTTGGTATCCCGGGGAAGGGTGGAGTGAAACACAGTGGCCACCGGCGGGGGAGCACTGTTCCCCCTGGCAGCCAGCCTGAAATAAAGGGCCGGGTACAGATCCACGCACAGCACCAGGTGGGGCTGAAAGACTGACAGGCGTTCTTTCAGCGCCTTCACCACCCGCCTGTCCAGATAGTTTTTTTTCTTGAGGATATGAAACCGAATTTCCGGGCGTCCTTTATCAATGATCTCCTGTTTATGGTCCAGCACGGCAATTTCGATGTCATAGCCCCGGTCCACCAAACCATTGGCCAGTTCAAGGGTCTGCATTTCAGCACCCCCGAAGGTCATGCTGCTGATGATGATGAACAGCTTTGTCATGCCCATTCCATGCCCGCTCCTTCCACGCCGGTTTCGGGATGCTCTGCATCCTCACTGGCTTCATTATTGACTGCTTTTTCCAGGAAACGGTGCTGTTTTTCCTGGCCGATCACCACAAAGGCCAGCGCCATCACCATGTAAAAATAGGCATTGGTCAATTGGGGAAGCAAAAAGCTGTCTGTTAATCCCCGGCCTAAAAAACAGCCCAGAGAAGTGAGCAGCCCCGCTGTCACATGCAGTTCTTCAATGCTTCCCGAGCGGCGCCGCCGGTAAAAAGCCCTGAGCAGCCCCGCCAGCACGTATCCCAAAAACCCCAGATAGAACGCCAACCCAATAATGCCCGTGTCCACCAGTGTGTCCAGAAACATGTTGTGGGAATGGGTGACCCGGAGCATGCGCCCATTTCGAAATGCCTGAAAATCCATGATTCCGTAGCGGCCGTAGCCTGCCAGTGTCTGCCACGGGTGGGTGGCTGTTCGCTGACGCCATTCCCGCATCACCGGCCGCCAGATTTCATCGGTTCTGCCGGCGGTGATCACATTTCGTTCACCGCCCTCCAGACCAGTGAGGGCCCGCTCGGTAACACCGGGCATGGCCGCTGCCACCAGCACCACCAGCACCACCACCGGTAAAATCAGCCGGTATTGTCGGGTGAGCACCACAATGGCAGCAATGGAAAGAAGAATCATGGCATAGGCTGTGCGGGAGTAAATTAACGTTGCCGCCACAAGGGAAAGTACCGCTGCCAGATAAAACCACCGGCGATATTTACCCCGGGGTACCAGGGCCATGGCCAGCATGAGGGGGAATCCCACAATGATAAAGTCTGCCAGATTATTGCCGTGCATTCCCAGTGTCTCCAGGCCAATAATATCACGCACCGTTGAAAAATCGGCACCCGGTGGCACCTTCAGCACCCAGGTACTCACAATCACGCCGGAAAAAAGACTCATGGACAGGGCCAGATAAAACAGCACCCGTCGTATTTCTTTTCCCTGCCGGACACTCCCGGCAATCATCAGAAAGGGGATGCTGGTGAGGAGGGGAATCAACCCGTGGGAAAGAAAGAACTTCACCGGGCTGTAGCTCTCCTGCCAAAATTCCCGGGCAAAGCCGGCCACATGGCCGGTACGAAAAATAGCTGCCGTAAGCAGCAGCAGGCTTCCGGCATAAAACACCGCCGCCGGTCGCAGTTCCCGAAAGTCTGGCTTTCGATTCAGCAAAAACCCCAAAAGCAGCAACAGTAGGAGGATGTTGTTAATTCTGGCACCGGGAACCGGCAGCAACTGGGCCGTGAACAGGGTGGAGGCAGAGAGAGGCAAAACGGGAATCACCGCTGCCAGACACAGGGTATCACTGCTCAGCAAAAGGGCGGCCAGCAGCAGTGCGCCGGGGATCATCACAATCATGTAAGGAGACTGGGCCGCCATGACCACAGCCGCCACCAGTGCCAATGTTGACAGCCCGCCCACCCAGAGGAGATCCGGCAGTGCCATGGTGTTTTTTTCAATCATTGCTGTCACCTTCTCTTTTGTGTTTCTCATATGTGTTACTCTTGACTACAGTGATTGACTGCTGTTCCTTGGATGCTTTTCTGCTTACGGGTCTTGATCGCGGCATTTTCCCTGCCGGCTTCTCATTGTACCCAATCAGTCATCGGTGGACGGCTTTTTATCACGTTCACGGTACCGCTGGTTTCGCATACGGGACATGGGTTCCACTTCCACCAGCGTCATCAGCAGAACAATGGCCATTCCCAGCAACACGCCCCCCAGCAGCCCCAGCACCCACAAGTGTTTTTTGCCAAGGCCGGCAATGCGGTCGGGTCGTTCGGCCGTGCGGATCACATGAATGAAATCCTGGCCGGTGAGGTCCATCACCATTTGATCGATGGTCCAGGCAACGGTGTCTGCCGCTACCCGGGCTCCCTCTGCGTCAGGGTAGCGCACTGCCACGTGAACCACCCGGGCATTCAGAACCGTTTCTGTTTCCACACTTTTTAGAAAGGTCTCTTCGTCATAGCTGTTGCCGTCACCCAACTCCTGCTGCAATGCCCGGTTCACCGCCTGACGCACCCGGGTGCTGAAAATCAGTTCCGGAATATCGTTGACGATTTTCTCCGCAATCTGCACCTCCTGCAGCATGACATACGCTTCATAAGCCTCATCATCACCCGGGTTCCGGCTCACCAACAGCGAGGTGGAGGCCTCATAGGCGGGCTGGAAGGTGCGGATCACTGAGAGAAACATGCTCAGCACCATAATCACGGTCACCACCCCGATGAGGGGCAGGGATTTCATCACATTTCGAAAATAACGCACCACTGTCATCACCCTTTTTGATTAGTCAGTTGCCGATAGATTTTTTCTGTTTCCATTGTGACAGTATCCCAGTCATAGGTTTTCTGAATATGGGCCTTCAGTACCTGCGGTTGAAAGCATTCCCGGTGGCGGGCTTCTTCCCGCAAAAGATCTGTCAGTGCATCCCGCAGGGATTCCACATTTCCCTGACGGAAGCTGAGGCCGTGGTTTTCCACCACTGCCAGATTTTCTTCAATGTCGCTCACCAGGCACAGGCACCCCTGGCTCATGGCCTCCAGCAGGCTGATGGGAAGTCCTTCAATATCTGAGGGAAGCACATAGGTGTAGGCATTGGCATATAACCGTTGCAGTGTTTCTTCATCCTGAAAGCCCACCAGGCTCACCCGGGGGTCTGCCGCTGCCTTTTCCCGGAGAAGCGCCGTGTATTCCTGGTTATAGGGATTATCACCGGCGATGATGAGTTTCTTGTCTGTGGTCACCTGCCGAAAGGCATCCAGCAGGTAATGGCATCCTTTTTCAGGCACCAGCCTGGCAACAAAAAGAAAGTAGCTGTCTTTTTCGATATTCATGGAAGCTGCCAGTGATCCCAGGGGTTCCTCCGGCTTCAGGTTAATCCCGTTTTGGATATAAGTCACAGAGGTGCCATATTTTTTCTGGTAGTAGGGCACCAGGGTTTTGGAAACACTGATGGTGGCATGGGGGAAGCGGGCGGTGGCATATTCTCCCAGCTTCAGGTAACGGGTGGCCAGCCCCTTCCACTTGGCTCTTTTCCAGTCAAGGCCATGGACGGTACAAACCACTTTTTTACCGGCAAGGCGAGGAATAAAGCTCATCACCGAGGGACCAAGGGCGTGAAAATGAACGATGTCATAAGAACCAAAGGCAGTTTGCACACTGGCAATGATGGAATAGATCAGTGCCTCCAGCGAATTTTTTTTCACCGTGAACACCGGTTTTAAAAGAGTGCCCCGGTAGGGTCCCGCATCTTTGCCGTAAATATCCCGGTTATACAGATGCACCTCATGCCCCCTGGCTGCCAGTCTGGCGGCAATTTCCTCCACGTGCACCTCTACGCCCCCCAGCCTTGAAGGAACGCGTTTATGGCCTATCATGGCAATTTTCATGGGTTGCTCCTCCCGTTTTTCAGCAGCGGTGTCACCAGATTCATCAGTCTGTCTCCGTAAGTGTCGATTGAAAAGGCCTCCACCTTTTGCCGGGCTTTCACCGCCATGGCTGCCGCTGTATCAGGCTGGCTCCAGAGACGCTGCACCTGCTGCCGCAGGGCGGCTTCATCTGCTGCCGGAAATAACAGCCCATCCACTTCATGATCCACCAGCTCGGGAATTCCCCCAATACGGGATCCAATCACCGGGGTGCCCACCATGAGAGATTCCAGCACGGCCATGGGACAATTCTCATACCATTCGGTGGGAAGCAGGGTGGCCCTGGCTTCGCCAATAAGCTTCACCAGTTCTTCCCCGGTCTTGAATCCCACAAACTTCAAGTTGGCGAGATTTGCCTGCTTGACTTCTTCTTCCAGTTCACCGCCGCCGGCGATGAGAAAGGGCACCTCCGGCAGCGAGCGAATCACCCGCAGCAGGGTGGGGATTCCTTTTTGAATGGAAAGACGCCCGAAATAAAGAAAATAATCCTGTTTTTCAAATTGCATCTGGTCATAATCCCGTTTTATGAAATTATGAATGGTATGAATTCGACGCCCGTCTTCTCCAAAAGCAACCATTTTGTCAGCCAGAAACTGGCTGGGGGCAATGAAGGCATCAATCATCTCATAGGTTCTCAACCGGTGATACAGCCATCCCTCCACCGCTCCAAAAAAACTTTTCACCCGGGAGTTATGAATGCACCGGTGACGCACACATTCGTGGTAACGCCGCCCCTTGCATTTTTCACAGATGGTGGTGTCATGTTCCCGGTACATCATGTGGTTGGGGCATACCAGCTGAAAATCATGGAGGGTTTGAATCATGGGGATTCCCTGGGCATGAATCTCATAGAGAATCGACGGTGTCAGCTGAAAGTTGATGTTGTTCAGATGCACGTAGTCCGGCTGAAAGTCGTTCAGCACCTGCCGGATTTTTCGCCTTGCCTCCCGGGAATAGATGATGCGAAAGGGGTAAGTGACCTGCCGCACCGAAACACCCCGGAACTCCACATGGCTCACATTCAGGTTCAACTCGTTTCCATAGACATTGCGGGAATCCTCCATGCCGAAAAACTGCACGTCATGCCCCTGTTGCCTAAGATAGTCTGCCAGTTCAAAGGCGTAGGTTTCGGCGCCTCCCCGGTGGTACAGAAATTTATTGACCATGAGTATTTTCATTTAATGGGATCCCCTCCGCTGTAACACCACTATGACCGTTTTGGCAATGATTTTGATATCCCGCCAGACTGTCCAGTTGGCAATGTAGGCATTATCCAGTTTCACCACTTCTTCAAAATCAATGACGGCGGACCGACCGCTGATCTGCCACATGCCGGTAATGCCGGGAATCACTGAAATCCGCTTGTAGTGATGTGTCTGGTATTCTTCCACCTCTGCCACCGTGGGCGGCCGGGTGCCCACCAGACTCATGTCACCTTTCAGCACGTTATAGAACTGGGGCAGTTCATCAAGGCTGGTTTTGCGAAGAAACGCACCGATTCTCGTTACCCGGGGATCATTGGTCATTTTGAACATATGCCCCCGCATTTCATTCTTGGCCTGCAGTTCTCTTTTTTTAGCCTCGGCATCATTGCACATGGAACGAAACTTTCGGATTTTAAACACACGGCCGTTTTTTCCCACCCGGTCCTGGGTGAAAATCACCGGCCCGCTGCTTTCCAGCTTAATCAGCGGGGCAATCACCAGCCACGCAATACCAAAGATCACCATTCCCACCAGTGACCCCATAATATCCAGCAGTCGTTTGGCCAGCAGCTGTTCTTCATTGAGGCTGACCGTATGAAATTTTACCGCCGGTATGTCATCAATCATGGTCACCATAGCCTGGGCAGAATGATAGTTCTGCCGCTTCAGCAGCATGGTGATGGTAATGCCCCTCTCCTGGCAGGTTTTCAGAAGGGGTTCCAGCCGCTGGTCATAGGATAGTGACCGGGTCACCACCACTTCATCCACCACTTGCCGGTTGATAATGTCTTCCAGCTCATCCAGTCCGCCCAAATGAGGCAGAGGACCGTAGATCAGTGCCTGCAGACTGCATTCCGGCAAAAGACGGTCGCCGTTTTCCGCTTTTCCCGGCAATAATGAATCCCGTGTTGCCTGTATGCCCGCCCCATCATCCATTCCCGCAGCTTCATGCCCGGGAGGATACTTGATGTGCAGAAACCCAATAATCCGGTAGTTCAGATACTGGTGACGGCGAATGGCTTCCACATACTGCACCCCATTGGGCGACTGACCCACCAGCAGCACATTTCGCACGTTTTCAGCCTGGCGATTTCGGTTGCTGCGCATTCGATGATAGATCACCTTGCCGCAGGTGGAAATGACAAAAAAGATGACTGAAAACAGCAAATGATTCCCCTGGCGATAGTCTGTCAGCACAGCCATAAGCAGCCCATAGGACAAAAAATGGCCGGCAGCAAAGGCAATCACAGACTCCAGCAGCAACCGGCCGGTGAGTGCCCTTGGACTTTCCATGAAGGAATCATACAGTTCAACAAACAGAAAAACCAGCAGGTTCATCAGGGCAATAATACTCACGTACCCGTAGATTTCAAGCCCGGATAAAGGGCGAAAACTTTCCGCCAGCCATCTTTCAGCCAGCTGGATGCTGATGATGACACTGATGAGCATCATGACCACATCCAGTACCACATAAGTCATTCGTAAAAGCTTTTTTTGCCATCGCAGCATGACGCCACCCCCTGGTTGTTGACGACTTCTTTTGGCGCACCATCATTTTTTGGTGCACCAATACTTAAAATTCTTTTGAAATTTTCAGATATTGTCACCGGCAATGTGGCTCTTCTTTTGGCGCCAAACATAAAACAGCCAGTCAGATTCTCTGGCTGTAATTACTATTAGATTACCCATTTTCAACCGCCAGAAACGGCTTCCCTGCAAAAACCGCCACGTTATTCATCGTGGCGGCAACAGAGCTCCCACAGGGGCAGATTCAATTCTTCAATGGATTTGATCAGCAGCTTTTCCCGCTGGCTCAGATCAACCGGCCGGCAGCCTTCCAGTTCCTGCAGGGTTTTCTTCGCCACCACCAGCAGGGCTTCCCGTACATTTGTCTCAAAACCGCTGGTTCTTCGGTAGAAGATCGAACCCAGCTGCTTGAGAATCAGGCGGTAGAATGTGTGGTCCAGGGGCATTTTCAGCCGGTGGTTCTCCCCAATCAACCGGTCAATAATGTAGTAGGTATCCAGGCTCTTGGGAGTGCTGTTGGACTGATGGGTCAGCGAGGCTTCGTGGAGACGGTACACATAAAGGGGGTCAGGCAGGTACACGTAGTGCCGTGCCCGGCGCAACACCACCAGGCGGTTAATGGTATCCTCATAGATGAGCCCCAGGGTGAATCCCAGATCATCCCACAGATGACGGGCATAGAGCTTACCCCAGGGATAACCGGGAATGGTCAGCATGGTTTCCGGCGTCTGCTTAAAGTCCACCTGCTTGCGGTGGTGGTGCAGGGGCCGGCCCAGACGGGTGCGTCCTTTTTCCAGCAGCAGGTAGTTACCCTCCACCAGGTCAGCCCTGGTGCGTTCCGCTTCTGTCAGCATATGCTCCAGCGCTCCCGGTGTCAGGGCATCATCTGCATCCACAAAAAGAAAATAACGTCCTCTGGCAACAGACATGGCCCGGTTTCGGGCTCTTGAAATGCCACCGTTGGGCTGGGTGATGATCACCAGCCGGTCGTCCGGTTTCCGGGCTGCCAGCATCTCGCCGGTGGCATCGGTGGAACCGTCATTCACCACAATGACTTCATACCCATAGGTCGTCTGTTGGCTTAACAGTGACTGAAGGCATTCTTCCAGATAGTCGGCAGCGTTATAGGCAGGCACAATAACAGAGACCCAGATGGATGGATCTGCCGCCACCCGGTCTGTCAGCGCCGGTTTCAAATCCTCGGGGTCATAAGGGCGCAGGGACTGGAGCAGTTCCATGCTTTCGGTTTCAGTGAGCGTCACCCGGGTGCGGGGATCAATGCGCTGCAAACGAAACTGAAACATCAATTGCTGCAATGCGTCCAGCAGCTTCCCCCCTGCCAGGGACAGGGAGTAGCTGCCGGTGATGCCGTAGAGTTTATTGAAAATCCGCTCAAACATCAGTCATTATTTGGTTCCGAAAAGCCGATCGCCTGCGTCACCCAGACCCGGGACAATGTAGGCGTGATCATTCAGCTTTTCATCCATGGCGGCCACGTAGATGTCCACATCCGGGTGAGCTTTGTGAACAGCATCCACCCCTTCCGGCGCCGCAATCAGGGAGACCAGCCGAATGTTGACGCCGCCCCGGTCTTTGATAAACTGGATGGCTGCATTGGCAGACCCGCCGGTGGCCAGCATGGGATCAAGCACAAAAAGTTCTCTCTCCGGCACATCAGAAGGGAGCTTACAGTAATACTCCACAGGCTGCAGCGTTTCCGGATCACGGTACAGGCCAATATGACCCACCTTGGCAGCAGGAATCAGTTGAAGCACACCGTCCACCATGCCCAATCCTGCCCTCAGAATGGGAATAATCCCCAGTTTTTTTCCTGCCAGGGCTTTCCGAATTCATTTTGCAGAGGGGTGTTTCAATCTCCACATCTTCCAGGGTCAGTTCACGGGTCATTTCGTAGGCCATCAGCATGGAAATCTCCTTCACCAGGTCACGAAAATCCTTTGATCCGGTATTGATGTCCCGCAGCATGGTCAGTTTGTGCTGAATCAGGGGATGGTCCATTACCACCACTTTGCTCATCCAGATTCCTCCTTTAAAATGGTTTCTTGCGTTTGTCAGACAGGTTGTGAAGCAGGTTTCAGAAGAACGCGAAGCAGGTTTCATTTATTGGCGGCCGTAAGTTGCTTCCAGCTGGGTGATGAGATCCACCCGCCGCTGGTGCCGTCCGCCGTCAAAGCTGGTTTCCAGCCAGACTTTCACCAATTCCAGGGCCAGTTCAGGGCCAATGACCCGGCCGCCCAGGGCCAGTACATTGCTGTCGTTATGCTGCCGTGTGGAGCGGGCAGAATAACAGTCGGATACCAGGGCACACCGAATGCCAGGCACTTTATTGGCGGCAATGGAAATGCCAATGCCGGTGCCGCAGAGAAGAATGCCCCGCTGATATTTTCCCGCCGCCACAGCCTCTGCCACCTTTTGGGCATAAACCGGATAGTCGCAGGATTCTTCATCATGGGTGCCAAAATCGGTCACTTCATATTCCTGGTCAACCAGATGCTGATAAATCAGTTCTTTCAGAGCATAGCCGCCATGATCACTGCCAATGGCAATTTTCATCTGCCTTCCACCACCCTTTCTTTCAGTTGAAGTGCCAGTTGATGAATCAGTGTTTCCAGATAATCTGCTGTCTGGCGGTAAACCGTCACCGAACCGCCAAAGGGGTCAGGTACTTCTCCCGCTTCCGGGTCTCCGGTGACGTATTCCGTCAGTGTGAACACCCGTCCGGCAGCCGCGGCATCCATCATGAGTACCGACTGGCGGTGGGCTGCCGTCATGGTAAAGATCAGATCGGCAGATTCCAGCAGCCGGGGTGTCACCCGCCGGCTCCGATGATTTTCCAGGGGAAGCTCCTTTTCCTGCATCACTTCCACCGCCTGAAAAGAGGCCGGTTGCCCCTCTGATGCAAAAATGCCCGCCGACAGCACGCTGATCTGGTCTTCACCAATGCCCAGCCGGTTCAGCGTACCCTGCAGCAATGCAGCGGCCATGGGGCTGCGGCATGTGTTTCCTGTGCAGACAAAGAGAATGGTTTTCAAAAATCTGCTCCTTTCCCGACACTGAACCGTCGATTCCTTTTTATTCTACCGTATTCCCCGTGGTTCAACCATCTTTCGATGATCTTTTGTGAAAACTTTCTTTGTGTGTCATTTTATGGCAATCTTTGAACTTTTGGTTTAGCCGGTTTTATCAGACATGTTTTTGATGCTGTGCTTAGGCTTCTTCCCACTGGTTTCCCGCAGCTTTCACCAACCGGTTCATCAGGGCAAACCCCAGCGCGTTGTCAGCCAAAGCTTCTGCGATAATCAGGCTCACCGGCGTCTCATCAAATTCCCGCAGCCGCAGGAAAAGGTTCGCCGCCATTTCTTCCGGGCGGTGAGTGCTTCCCAGTGACTTAACCACCAGCAGGGGCGGCTTGGCTGCTTCAGGCATTTCGGCCAGTATCGCGGCGGTCTCGTCGGTGCAGAGAATGCCAATGGCGGCTTCGTTTTTTTGATGGCGAAGGGCCAGGGTAATCAGAACGTGAGCCGCTTCTGTGGTTGTTGCTGCCGGTTGTACTGACCGGGCCAGTATCAGGGGAGCTTTTGGAGCATAATGGGTATATTTCATTCCCGGTGAACGGGGTGCTGTCACCGATTCTCCGCCGCCGAAATCCTTTTTCGTCAGGGCGGGATCAACCGCCACATGGTCCACCACCATCAGCAGCATTTCCCGGGTAATGCCCCCGGGTCTGAGGATCACCGGAAAACTGCCGGTGGCATCCACCACGGTGGATTCCAGCCCCACTTCACAGGGGCCTCCGTCAATAATGGCATCCACCCGCCCCTCCAGGTCTTTCACCACATGACTGCCACGGGTGGGGCTGGGCCGCCCTGACTGATTGGCGCTGGGAGCCGCCACCGGAACTCCTGCCAGGGCGATGAGGCGCCGGGCCAGGGGATGGGCCGGCATACGCAGGGCAACAGTATCCAGTCCCGCTGTCACCATGTCAGGGACAGCAGGCGATTTTTCCAGAATGATGGTGAGGGGGCCCGGCCAAAAATGTGCCATCAGTTTCCGGGCCAGGGGCGTCACGGTTTTCACCAGTGGTGCCACATCTTCCATGGCCGCCACATGAACGATGAGGGGATTATCGGAAGGGCGTCCCTTGGCTTCAAAAATGGCCGCCAGTGCCCGGGGATTGGTGGCATCCGCTCCCAGGCCGTAGACAGTCTCTGTGGGGAAGGCCACGGTCTTTCCCGCTGCCAGCATACGGGCAAAAGGCTGCAGGGCTTCATCGGTAACATGTTGAGGGTCAATGGTGGCAAAACGGGTTGTTTTCATGGCGTCTCCTTTACATTCAAGCCTGCAAAAAGAGGCAGGGGAACCGTCCCCGTGCCTCTTGTGGTATTTACCTTATGCCATGGCTTTCATTTTTTCTGCCTGATCGGTGGTGATCAGTGCCTGAATCATGGCGTCAAGATCTCCCTGCATGAAGGAGTCCAGCTGATAGAGGGTCATGTTGATGCGATGGTCGGTGACCCGGCCCTGGGGATAGTTATAGGTGCGAATCCGTTCGCTTCTGTCGCCGGAACCAACCTGACTTTTCCGGTCGGCAGCGATGGCCTGTTGCTGTTCATGCACCATAATGTCATAAAGCCGGGCCTGAAGCACTTTCATCGCTTTGTCCTTGTTTTTCAGCTGGGACTTTTCATCCTGGCAGGACACCGACATCCCTGTGGGCAAATGAGTAATACGCACTGCCGAATCGGTGGTGTTAACGCTCTGACCGCCGTGGCCGGAAGCCCGGAACACGTCGACACGAATCTCATTGGGGTTAATCTCAAACTCCACGTCATCCACTTCCGGCAGCACTGCCACCGTCGCGGCCGAAGTGTGAATTCGCCCGCCTGACTCGGTGGCAGGAATTCGCTGTACCCGGTGGGTGCCGCTTTCAAATTTCATGCGGGAGTAAACTCCCTTGCCGCGAATCATAAAAATGACTTCTTTGTACCCGCCGATGCCGCTTTCGCTGGCGCTCATGAGCTCCACCTTCCACCCCTGGTCTTCGGCAAAACGGGTGTACATGCGAAAGAGGTCGGCGGCAAAAAGACCGGCTTCATCGCCACCGGTGCCGGCACGCACCTCCACAATGACATTTTTATCGTCGTTGGGGTCTTTGGGCAGCAGCAATATCTGAAGCTCATCCTCCAGAGCGGCAACTTTTTCTTCCAGCTCATCCAGTTCCATCCGGGCCATATCCCGCAGTTCGTCTTCCATGGATTTATCGTACAGAATGGCTTTTGTTTCGTCTGCCGCCTTCCGGGTTTCCATATATGCCCGGTAACAGGTAACGATTTCTTCCAGCTCGGCATGCTCTTTCACCAGCTTCTGCCACAGGTTTTGCTGATTAATCACCTCTGGATCACTCAGCTGTGCGCCCAGATCTTCGTATTTATCTTCTAAAAATGCCAGTTTTTCCAGCATGCGTCATCACCTATTCCTTATTTCATGTTTCACATTTCACATTCGCCGACAGGCCTGGTTCACAGGCATCTATTCCAACAATGTATTATATCAAAAGAAGGATCATAAGGGAACAGTCTTCCAAAAGAAATCCTCATTTGCTTTTCGGCCTCTCCTGCCAGATCGCTTTTGCCAGACTGCTCCGGTGTTGTTTCATTCTGCTGCCCCAGGCCGGATGCCCATTACCACCCGGTCAATGCCTGCCAGGTCCGGAAGACATTTCACTTCCATGAACCCCTGTTCTTCCAAGAACCTCACCACCGCACTTCCCTGATCATAGCCAATTTCAAGGGCCAGCAGACCGCCGGGGCACAGCAGCCGGGGAGATTCCGCCGCCAGCCGGCGGTAATAATCCAAGCCGTCAGCCCCTCCGGCCAGGGCAGTCTCCGGTTCGAAAGCGGCCACCGAAGGGCTCAGGGCTTCCATGTCCTTTTCATTGATGTAAGGCGGGTTGGACACGATGAAATCAAGGCTGCCGCCGCCATCATGACCACACTGCGGCAATGCCCGGTTCTCCAGGTAAGACGCCACCGGTGCCAGCAGATCGCCGCCCAGGGGGGTCACCCGATGGGTCAGCTGATGCCGCCGGATATTTTCTGCGGCCACTTCCAAAGCCGCCGGTGAAAGGTCCACCGCCAGCATCATGATTTCCGGCACCAGCTTTGCCAGACTCACGGCAATACAGCCGCTGCCGGTGCCAATGTCAGCTCCCCGAAGACTGCAGGTTATCATTGTGTCGTTGTCTTTTGCCCGAAGTTGTTCCCCGGTGGTTTTATCAGAAGCCTTCCTGTTCAACCAGCACACCACCTGCTCCACCAGCAGCTCTGTTTCCGGCCGGGGGATCAGCACCGCCGGGTTCACGTGAAAGTCAAACCCCATAAACTCCTGGGATTCGATGATATACGCCACCGGTTCCTGATGAAGACGCCGTTCCACCAGCCGGGAGACCTGCTGCATCTCTTCGGCTGACAACAGACGCTCCGGGTACATGTGAAGGCGGATCCGTTCCACCTGGAGCACATGGGCCAGAAGCACCTCAGCATCCAGTCGGGGGGTGGTGCTCCCCTCAAGGTTCAGCCGCTGCTCAGCGGCTTTCAGCCATTCCTGACAAGTCATCGCTCCCATTCCTTTCATGATAGCTGCAGCAGGGCCATATGCAGCGCTTCTGAAAGGGTGGGATGCACCCACAGCTGTTGCTTCAGCTCATCCACCGTTCTCTTTTCGTCAATGAGCATTCCCGCCAGTCCCACCTGCTCGCTGATTTCATATCCGGTCATCCAAATTCCCAGCAAGGTGCCATTTTCATGGGCCAGTACTTTCACAAAGCCCTCTGGCTCTGCCTGTCCCATTCCCCGCCAGGTATCGGCCCAGCGAACCTGGGCTTTCCGATAGGGGATCCCGGCTGCTTTCAGTTCCTGCTCCTGTTCACCGGCGCCACCGTTCTGAGGCAGGGTGAACATGGCTCTGGGCAGTGGGGCATAGCGCCAGGTGATGGCGGTGCCCCGGTTGAAATGGTCTGCCAGCAACACGCCCTGCTGAATCCCCGTATGTCCCATTTCCATGCGACCATTCAGATCACCGATGCAGTAAATATGATCCACAGTGGTCTGGCAGTCATCATTCACAGGGATGCGACCGTCCACCAGGGAAAGACCCGTCTTTTCCAGCCCTGCCGGCAGCACCGGCCGCCGGGTCATGGCCACCAGAGCCAGCTCTGCTTCATAAAGGCGCCCGTCGACTGCCTGCACTTCGACGCCGTTATCCACTGTCTTCACCGTCGCCACCTGGGTGGCGGTGTTCAGCGCAACACCGTTGGCTTCCAGCCTTCGAAAGAGGGGGGCTGTCAGATCCGGGTCTGTTCCCGCCAGCAAATCAGGCTGCATTTCCAGTACCGTGACCCGACTCCCCAACTCTGAAAAGAGGGAAGCAAATTCAAGCCCTTCCACATCGCCGCCCAAAATCAGAAGAGACGCAGGGGGTTCAGTGATGACCACCGCTTCCCGATGGCTGATGATGCGCTTGCCATCCAGCCGGACACCCGTCGGCGGATTGGCTTCTGTTCCCGTGGCCAGCACCAGCCGGCGGAAGGTGATGGTTTCATCTCCCAGCTGCACCCGCTGCGGGCCCAGCAGTTCCGGGTCTCCGTAAAGCAGGGTCACACCGGCGGCTGTCAGCTGCTCTTCCATGGCTTCGCTGACAGCGGCCATGGTTTTGCGGCTGTCGGTAAGAATGGTTTCAGCCACCCCCGACGCCAAGGACTCTTCTCCGGCAATACCGCCTCTCCAGAATCCCCGCCGGGTTTTATGGGCCCGAATTCGGTCCATGATATATTTCACCGGCAGACACCCCCATCGAAGCCCGGTGCCTCCCAATGCTTCTTTTTCAATGAGCACGGGTTTTAGTCCCTGCCTGGCACACTGCAGGGCACAGTGATAGCCCGCCGGACCGCCTCCTATGATCACCAGTTCTGTGTTCATCCCCATCCCTCCATTTTATGTCTGTTAACTGACTGATTCCATTATATCACATCACTTTCCGAAAGCAGTCATCACCGGGTGTTTCGCTGATAAAAGTGTTTTATCAAAAACAAAATGAAATTCTCTGTTTAAAGAAAACGCCCTGTGGTATATAAAGAACACAATAGATTCCGGTAGTTCCCTGCCAGTCTCGGTGGACAGCGAAGAAACTGATGGCTCTGATGATTCATCAGGAGTCGAAACCTTTTGGTTTCAACAGATTTTCGCACGACCGAAGCACCACCGGCGAAAGCCGGACAAGGGACACAGGTGAAGTTGCTTCATCTGAAATCCCTGCAGCACCGCAGTTCCTGGAAAACCTGGTTTTCCAAATACCGTAGAAAGGCGTTGGTCTATGAACACAGAGCACACTCTCCCACCAAAGTATGAAAGGGGCTGGCACAGCTACTTCCGAATCTATTATGAATAAGCGGGCGTCTCATCCACAGCGATGAAGGCGTCCGTTTTCTGTATAAGCACAAACTGACATAAAACTGACATAAAAAAGAACCGCCATCCTCATAAGGACTGTCGGTTCCCGGTTGACGCAAAAGAATAAACTTACACGCCGTATTTCTTCTTGAATTTTTCCACGCGACCGCCCTTTTCCATTACCTTTTGTTTACCGGAGTAAAAGGGATGGCACTCGGAACAAATTTCCACGCGGATTTCCTCTTTGGTGGAACGGGTCTTAAACTCATTGCCGCATGCGCAATGCACTTCCACTTCATTATAGTTCGGATGGATTCCTTCTTTCATTTCCTTCACCTCTTTCCCGTTCATGCTTCGATGGTTGCCAGCGGATGAACCGCAAAATGTCATGAGCGATGTTGCCGGCTGCTGTCAACCGACTGTCATGAAAAGAACGTTTCAATTATAGCACAGCCCCGCAACAGGTGCAAGCACATTCTTAGAGAAGCTTTTTGCCCGCCAAGTCGATGAACTCCCGGTTGCTCCTGGATTCTGACAGCATTTGAGTAATTGTCTCGGTCACTTCCTGAGTTGAGTTGTTCCCCAGGGCACGTCGGATACGCCAGATGGTTTCCAGTTCTGCCTGGGAAAGAAGTAACTCTTCCCGCCGGGTACCGGAACGGTTGATATCCACCGCCGGGAAAATCCGTTTTTCCGACAGTTTGCGATCCAGGTGCAGTTCCATGTTCCCTGTTCCCTTGAACTCCTCGTAAATCACGTCATCCATGCGGCTGCCGGTGTCCACCAAAGCAGTGGCCATGATGGTCAGGCTGCCGGCTTCTTCCAGTTTACGGGCGGCTCCGAAAAACTTTTTGGGAGGGTGAAGGGCAGCCGGATCAAGGCCGCCGGAAAGGGTGCGTCCCGAAGCGGGCACCACCAGGTTATAAGCCCGGGCCAGCCGGGTGAGGCTGTCCAGCAGCACCAGTACGTCTTTCCCGTGTTCCACCAGCCGCTGTGCCCGATTCAGCACCATTTCTGCCACTTTGATATGGTGACTGGGCATCTCATCAAAAGTGGAATACACCACCTCGCCCTGAATGGAACGCTGCATATCAGTGACTTCTTCAGGTCTCTCGTCAATGAGAAGGACGATGATTTCCACCTCAGGATGATTATGTGTCACGCTGTTGGCAATTTTTTGCAGCAAAATGGTTTTACCGGCTTTTGGCGGCGAAACAATGAGTCCCCGCTGGCCTTTGCCGATGGGTGCCACAAGATCAATGAGACGGGTGGAAAGCTCGTGGTTTTTCAGTTCAAGGGTTAACCGCTGATTGGGGTAAATGGGGGTGAGGGTTTCAAAAGCGGGGCGTTTGCTGGCCATTTCCGGATCAAGATCGTTGATTTTGCGCACGTAGAGAAGGGCCTTATATTTTTCGCCGGATTTTGGGGGGCGGGTAATGCCGGTGATTTTATCCCCTGTTTTCATGTTAAACCGGCGAATCTGGGAGGGAGACATGTAAATATCTGCATCCCCTGACAGGTAGTTACTGCTTCGGAGAAACCCGTAGCCGTCCACCATGATTTCCAAAATTCCCTCTGCCTGATTGGCTTCCTCACCCAGCGGGATTTCATCATGCAGGTGCTGGGGAAGATCGGGTGCCGAGGGGAGCACCCGGGGGCGGGGTGGAACAGGCGGAGCGTTCTCATTGGCAGCTTCTCTCAATGGCTGCGCCCCAGACGGTCCTCCCGGATTTTCCTGTTTGGGTGCTTCAGGTGAAGCAGGTTCTGATACAGTAGATTTAGATGCAGCTAAGTCAGACTCTTGAGAGACTGCAGCCGAACCTTCGCCCCGAATAATCAGATCAATCAGTTCTTGCTTGCGATATTTGACAATGCTTTTTATACCCAGGGCCTTGGCAATTTCCCTGAGGTCGGTCAGCTTTTTAGCCTCGAGTGTCTGACGATCCAAGCCTGCACCTCCTAAAATGCGTATAATGGTTTCTTATTGAAATTGTGAACAGCCTCCACATAGCGGATGGTGCCCGTTTCTGACCGCATCACCACTGAGTGGGTGCGGGCAATGCCATTGGCAGAAAATGTAACGCCCCGCAGCAACGCACCATCGGAGATTCCCGTGGCGGCGTAGGAAGCTTCCTTCCCCTTCACCAGATCATCCAGGGTGAGGGTTTTGCTGCAGTCAATGCCCATGAGTACGCAGCGGGATTCTTCTTCATCTCCATAGGGGATAAGGCGTCCCTGAAAGTTGCCGCCCATGCATTTAATGCCCACCGCAGCGATGACACCCTCCGGGGCACCGCCAATACCCAGCAGCATGTCGACGCCTGTCTCTTCGAAGCAGGTGGCCAGGGCGGCATCCACATCGCCATTTTGAAAGAGCTTGATCCGCACTCCCACCCGACGACATTCGTCAATAATGCCCGCATGCCGTTCCCGGTCAAGAATGGCAACAGTGATATCACTGATGCTTTTTCCAAGTGCCCCTGCGGCAGCCCGCAGGTTATCAGCCACAGGAGCATCCAGATTGACATATGGGGCGGCTTTGGGGCCGACAGCCAGTTTGTCCATGTACATATCCGGTGCATTCAACAGGCAGCCCCGGGGCGCCATAGCCACCACGGCAATGGCATTGGGCATACCGTCGGCCACAGAGGTGGTGCCTTCCACCGGGTCAACGGCGATGTCCACCTTGGGGGCTCCCGGACCGCCTCGTCCCACCTGCTCACCAATATAGAGCATGGGAGCCTCATCCATTTCCCCTTCACCAATCACAACGATGCCGTCAATATCGAGGGTGTCAAACATCCGGCGCATGCCGTCCACACCCGCCTGGTCAGCTGCGTTCTTATCTCCCAAACCCATATAGCGAGCTGCCCGCAGGGCCGCTGTTTCCGTCACTCGCACCAAATCCAGTGCCAGGTTTCGATCCATTGCCGCACCGTCCTTTCCTTTTCAGTGATTGCTCAGGGCCAATGATTCATTGAAGCGGTTATTTCACCGCAGATTCCCAGTCTTTTAGAAACCGCTCAATGCCTGCATCTGTCAGGGGATGCTTCACCATTTGCTGAAAAACGCTGTAGGGGATGGTGGAAATGTGAGCGCCGGCAGCCGCTGCCTCAGTGACATGGGTCACCCTGCGAATGCTGGCAGCAATAATTTCTGTTTCAATGAGATGGGCATCAAAGATGGTGACAATCTCCCGAATCAGGTCCATTCCGTCGTGACCAATGTCGTCCAGGCGACCCAAAAAGGGGCTCACATAGGCAGCGCCGGCTTTGGCGGCCAACAGCGCCTGGGCCGCAGAGAACACCAGGGTGACATTGGTTTTAATACCCTTTTCACGAAACATGCTGGTGGCCTTAAGGCCTTCTGCTGTCATGGGTACCTTAATCACAATGTTGGGATGAATGGCTGTCAGGGGCATGGCCTCTGCCACCATTTCTTCAGAAGTCAGGCTGACCACTTCTGCACTGATGGGGCCATCCACCAGACCGGCAATTTCCGTCACCGTGGCTTTAAAATCACGCTTTTCCTTTGCAATGAGCGAAGGATTGGTGGTCACGCCTGCCAATACTCCCCAGCTGTTGATTTCCCGTATTTCGTCCAAGTTGGCCGTATCAATAAAAAGTTTCATGATCTATCTCCTTCCAAATCTCAGAAAAAGCTGTTCTTATTTTTTAATACCCAATATTTCCCGTGCTTCATCAGGAGTGGCCACTTCACGGCCAAGTTCCTTCGCCAGTCGTACCATTCGTGCCACCAATTGGGCATTGGAGGTGGCCAGAACACCTTTGGAATAGAAAATGTTGTCTTCGAATCCAACCCGCACATGACCGCCCAGCAAAATGGCCATGGTGCCAAGACTCAGTTCATGACGACCAATGCCTGCCACCGTCCAGGTGGACCCGGCGGGAATGGCGTTTTTCATCAGCAGCAGATCTTCTGGCGTGGCCGGACAGGCTCCCGGTACACCCAGCACAAAATCAAAATGGAGCGGCGCTTCCACCAGGCCTTTTTTGGCCAGTTTCAGGGCGTTTTCAATCATGCCCCGCTCAAAAATTTCCAGTTCCGGTTTCACACCCAGCTCCTTCATGCGGGCAGCAAATTTTTCCATGTAACTTTCTGTATTCATGAAGACGTCTCCCCCAAAATTGCAGGTACCGCAGCTGAGGGTGGACATTTCCGGTTTCAGTTCCACCGGTTGCAGCCGTTCTTCAGGACTGTGCCACACAGCGCCACCTGTGGAGGGCTGAAAAATCACATTGCAGCAGGCTTCAATTTTTTCTTTGATCTCCCGATAAACGGCAATATCCTGGGTGGGTTCACCGGCAGCATCACGGGCATGAACATGAACAATGGATGCGCCGGCATCACAGCATTCCTTTGCCGCGGCAGCAATCTCATCCGGAGTTACCGGTAAGGTGGGCTGTTGTTCCCGGGTCACTTCGGCCCCGGTCAAAGCGGCTGTGATGATTAATTTTTGCATGAAATCGCTCCTCTCAAAATGGGTTCAGCATTTGGTCTGTCTTTCCAATCTGCAGCCCCCTAAAGGGGGCCATTTTCCGTTCGTTCTGTTGCATCGTTACCATTATATCAGTCTTCCATCGTTTTTGAAAGTACAGCCCTTCTAAATACCTGATCTTTCATCAGCAACATTTTAACCACCACACAACAGCTAACCGACAGCTGCAGTATCTGTTTTCATGGAACTGCAGCATCCCCTTGAACCCGGAAAAAAAGCCCCTCCCGAAGGAGAGGCTCAGACTGTAGGCAAAATAAGATGAAGACAAGGGATTTGGTAAAGGACAGCCTTGGAAATTTGGAATCAGCTGGCCGGGCCAACACCCTTCGTCTTCAACCTAAAAGCCCCTCCCGAAGGAAGGGCTTGTTTATGTGTTGAAATGTACAGCCTGGAAACTACAGCTTGTGAGAGAAGATTCCCAGTACCAGAATCACTGCCAGACCAAAGAGCATCAAACCAGTCTGAGCGATGTCCAAAATTCCCAGAACTGCCACGACTGCAACAGCAAGAGGAATTACATATTTTACCACATTGTACCAAATATCGAAAAGACCGAAGGGAACAGCACCGCCATTGGTCAGTTCGTCCCGCAGATCTTCTTTCTTCACGACCCAGCCAACAAAGATGGCCAGCAGCATACCGCCAATGGCAAGGAAGATCTTGTCGGTGAGGATATCGAAGAAGTCAAAGACACCAACACCCAGAATGGTAAATCCACTCATCACGCCCAGAGACAGGGATGAAAGAATCCCGGTGATGACCATGATAAAGCCGGTGGAGTAAACCGCTTTTTTACGATCCATTTGCTTCTGGTCGATAAGGTAGGCTGCCACTACTTCCATCAGGGAAACTGAAGAAGTCAGTGCTGCCACCGTCAGGGCCACAAAGAAGATGGCCGCAAACAGTGTGCCAATACCGCCCATCTGAGCGAAGATGCTGGGAACCACTACGAATACCAGGCCAGGACCGGCTGCCGGTTCCATACCGAAGGCAAAGAGGGCCGGGAAGATGGCGATCCCTGCCAGCAGGGCCACCCCGGTATCAAGGGCTGTAACGATTAATGCGTTATTGGGAAGTTTTTCTTCTTTACTCAGGTAAGAACCATAAGTGATCATGCAACCCATCCCCAAGCTAAGGGAGAAGAAGGCCTGCCCCAGCGCTGCCAGGAAGGTTTGCCCCGTCACTTCGGAAAAATCGGGTTGGAATAAGAACGCAAGACCCGCACTGGCTCCTGGCAAGGTGACACTTCGAACGGCAATGAGAATCAACAGGACAAACAGGGTGGGCATCAGCACTTTACCGGCTTTTTCAATACCGCCGGAAATCCCCTTGGCAACAATCACCACGTTCATCAGCAGGAAAATAATCATCCACACCAGTGGCTCCATCGGATTGGTGATAAATGCGCCAAAGGTGTCTCCAATAGCCCCTGCATTTGACAGGAGACCTGTCAGGGATTTAAACACATATGCCAGGGCCCAACCGCCAACAACAGGATAGAATCCCATGATGAAGAAGGCTGAGACCACACCGAGAACCCCTGCAAAGGTCCAGCGTTTGCTGTAATGCTTGTAAGCACCCACTGCAGCCAGGCTGGTACGGCGACCAACGGCAAATTCTGCGATCATGACACTGAGACCGATGATAAAGACAAACACCAGATAAATCAGAATAAATGCACTACCTCCATTGGCTCCGGCCATGTAGGGAAAACGCCAGATATTACCAAGACCCACCGCCGAGCCGGCAGCAGCCATGATAAACCCCATCCGGGATCCCCAGTTTTCTCTTGATTGATTCATAAGCTCCCTCCTTTGATTTTGTCATCATCAAGATCACTGAATTTTCTTGACACTTTAGTGTCAGTGCTTTTCTTACCCCACCCCCCTGGCTTTAATCACCCGATTGGTGCTCATCGCCATTTTTTTCTGTTGACGCGCAGAAACCCCATGACGGGGCTTTTGTGCGAAAACGTTGACATTTTTTAAGATTATATCATATTCAGAGGGGTGTGACAATCACTATTCGCAATTGTCAAAAATTAGACAATTTTATCGACCGTGTCGGTTACCTAACTCTTTCAGCACTTCTTCCACCGTCACCTGTCTTTCATTCATGAGCACCAGCACATGATACACCAGGTCACTGATCTCGTAAACCAGTTCCTCTTTGTCAGGATTTTTGGCGGCAATAATGATTTCTGCCGATTCTTCTCCCACTTTTTTCAGAATTTTGTCGATACCTTTGTCAAAAAGATAATTGGTATAGGAGCCTTCTTTGGGATAACGGCGCCTGTGGGCCAGGGTATCCACAATCTGCCTGATAATGGATGCATCTTCACTGGCCGGCAGCTTCTCTGCTGCCTGCGCTTTCTCGTCAGGCTCATCTCTCTCTGATGAAGATGCTGCCGCTGCTTCACTGCCATCAAGATCCCGATAAAAACAGCTTTTTTCGCCCGTATGGCAGGCGGCACCGGTCTGCGTCACCGTCACCAGCAGGGTGTCTTCATCGCAGTCCACCTGCACCCGCTGCACCTGCTGCACATGGCCCGAGGTTTCCCCCTTGTGCCACAGTTGCTGCCGGCTGCGGCTGTAGAACCAGGTTTCTCCCGTTTCCAGGGTTTTTTCCAGGGATTCCCGGTTCATATAAGCCATCATCAGCACTTCACCAGTGCCGGCTTCCTGCACAATGGCGGGAATCAATCCCTGGTCGTTGTAGGTCAGTGTTTCCAAGTCCATTTTCACGGGACTGCCTCCTCTTTTTTGATTACAATCTGACAGGAATCTTTCGCTGTTTGAGAAACTGTTTCAGTTCAGGAATTTCTATTTCCTTAAAGTGGAACAGCGAAGCCGCCAGGGCCGCATCAGCCTTGCCCTCGGTAAATGCTTCGGCGAAGTCTTTCATATTGCCGGCACCGCCGGAGGCGATCACCGGAATGTTCACGGCTTCGCTGATGAGCCGGGTGATTTCCAGGTCATACCCCGCCTTGGTGCCGTCCCGGTCCATGCTGGTGAGGAGTATTTCTCCTGCGCCCCGCTGTTCCCCTTCCAGCGCCCAGGCCACCGCTTCTTTCCCCGTGTCCACTCGGCCACCGTTGATATACACATGGTAGCCGCCCCCGGCCTGACGTTTCACATCCATGGCCAGCACCACTGCCTGGCTGCCAAACCGCCAGGCGCAGTCGGTGATCAGCTGGGGCTCTTTCACTGCTGCTGAGTTGATGGAAACCTTGTCGGCTCCCGCCTTGAGCACCTGGCGAAAATCTTCCACCGATCGAATGCCGCCTCCCACCGTGAGGGGGATGAACACTTCATCGGCCGTACGGCTCACCACGTTCAGAATGATGTCCCGCTCTTCGTTGGAGGCAGTGATATCAAGAAAGACCAGTTCGTCTGCCCCCTGCAGGTTATAGGCCCTGGCCACGGCCACCGGATCGCCGGCATCCACCAGGTTCACAAAATTAACACCTTTCACCACCCGGCCTTTGTTCACATCCAGGCAGGGAATGATTCGCTTGGTAATCATGCTTTCATCGCCTCCTCCATTTGCTGAAGGGTAACCGCCCCTTCATACAGTGCTTTCCCAACAATGGCTCCCTCCACCCCCAGTTCCCGCAGATTCAGCAGGTCCTGCAGGCAGGAGACGCCGCCGGAAGCAATGATTTCCAGAGAAACCGCTTTTCGAAGCTTTTCAATCGCCTGCAGGTTGGGACCCTTCATCATGCCGTCCCGGGAAATATCAGTGTAGACCAGGGTTTTCAGCCCCATGGCTTCCAGTTCCCGGGCAAAATCCATGGCTTCACGGGTACCTACCCGGGTCCATCCGTCAACGGCCACCAAGCCATTTTTGGCGTCCACTGACACCACCATACCGTCGCCGTAGCGCTCCAGTGCCTGTTGAAGCATGTGGGGGTCTTCCAGGGCTTTGGTGCCCAGAATGCACCGCCACACCCCAATGTCAAACAGCTGTTCCAGGCGTTCCAGGCTGCGAATGCCACCGCCGGTCTGCAGTGGTATTTTCACCGTTTCAATGATCTTTCGAATGGCCGCCAGGTTCCGGGACTCTCCTTCAAAGGCACCGTCCAGATCAATCACATGAAGCCGCTGGGCTCCGGCGTCCTCAAAACGTTGTGCCACTTTCCAGGGTTCCTGAAAATAAACGGTTTCAGCCGTTTTGATCCCCTGGGTGAGGCGTACGCATTTTCCATCTTTAATGTCAATGGCAGGATAAATCAGCATTGGCTCAGCTCCCCGAAGTTTTTGATCATGTTCAGGCCCACGTCACTGCTCTTTTCCGGGTGGAACTGGAGACCGTAAATGTTGCCACGCTGCACCATCGCCGGCAGCATGATGCCATAATCAGTAACCGCCATCATTTCACCGGCGTCGCAGCCATTGGCGAAGTAAGAGTGCACGAAATATACATAATCGCCGTCCCGGGTGCCCCTGAGAAGGGGGGAATTCTGGAGAATGGACAACTGATTCCAACCCATATGAGGGATTTTCACACCGGCAGGAATCCGTTCAATGGAGCCTTTTAGCAGCCCCAATCCTTCGCACCGGTCACCTTCAAAGCCTTCTTCGAAGAGAACCTGCATGCCCAGACAAATGCCCAGCAGCGGCTTGCCTGATGCGGCATAAGCTTTCAGGGGGTCAATGAACCCCCGTTCCTTCAAATATGTCATGGCATCGGGAAAGGCCCCCACGCCGGGGATCACCAGACCCGACACTTTGTTGAGCATCTCAGGGTTATCACTCACCAGCGCTTCAAAACCCATGAGTTGGAAGGCTTTTTCCACACTGCGCAGGTTACCCATGCCGTAGTCCACAATTCCGATCATACTGTTATCACCCTTTCCTTTCTCACAGGCTGTTTTTTCATTTTCACCACTGTCATGATGATTGTTACGTCCCCTTCCCCAAGAAGGCAAAGGGCTTCCTTTATAAGCTTTCCTTGGTGCTCATGGGTCCCTGAATTCGCTTATCAATCCGGGTGGCCTGATCAACAGCCCGGCCAAAGGCTTTAAAAAGGGTTTCAATGATATGATGATCGTTTTTCCCGTAAAGGGTGGTCATGTGAAGGGTGATACCTCCATGTACCGCCACTGCCCTGAAAAATTCTTCCACCAGCTGCACATCAAAATCGCCAACGGTGTGAGCGGTATAGTTCACATCAAAATGAAGGAAAGGCCGTCCTGAAAAATCCAGGATTACCCGCGACAGCGCTTCGTCCATGGGGGTATACACCGATGCATACCGCACCATGCCCGTTTTTTCTCCCACAGCCTCAGCCAGGGTCTGCCCCAGTACAATGCCCACATCCTCCACCGTGTGATGATCATCCACATGAACATCTCCCTCAGCCCGAATGGCTAAGTCCATCAGGCCGTGACGGGCCACTTGATGCAGCATGTGGTCAAAAAAACCCACGCCCGTGGCAATGTCACTTTTTCCCGTGCCGTCCACATTCACTTTTACGCCGATATCCGTTTCAGCAGTGCGCCGATTAACGGCTGCGATTCGCTTAACTCCCATCTGATGCCCTCCTTACTCAAATCTGATCTGTTCTTCCCTGCCTAATCTGCTGTTGCCGCTGGCTTTTCGGCGGAAGCACGAAAAACGTCACGAATCACTTCCAGCAGTTCTTCATTTTCATTGTCTGTTCCCACAGTGATGCGCAGACAATTGGCCAGCGCCCCCGACTCCCCGTAACCCCTCACCACGATGCCGTTTTCCCGCAGCCGCTGGTCAATTTTTGCAGCCAGGGGTGTGCGAATCAGCAGGAAATTGGCCTGTGAAGGAAATATCCGAAGGCGGTCAGGGCCCACCTGAAAGGCCAGGGCCTGCATTTCTTTTTCGATGGTTTCCCGCCACCGAATCACTTCCTGCAGCACCGGCTGCAGGGCTTCTGCCTCTTCCAGACAGATGAGGGCTGCCATTTGATCCAACCCGCTCATGTGATAAGGGGGCTTCACCCGGCACAGAGCGTCCATCATGGCTTCAGAAGCCAGGGCATAACCGGCCCGGACCCCTGCCAGCCCATAGGCCTTTGACAGGGTGCGCAGCACAATGAGCTGGGGGTAAATATCGATGAGGTCGGCCACCGTCTCCCCATAAAACTCATAGTAGGCTTCATCCACAGCGATGACGCAGTTTAGCGTAGAGAGGGATGCCAGCAGGGGACGCAGTACCTCCGGAGCAATCACACCGCCGGTGGGGTTGTTGGGATTGGTTAAAAACACCACCTTGGGCATTGTATCCCGGGCTTTTTCCAGAAAAGGTTCCGGCTGAAAGACAAACCCTTCTCCCAGGGGCACCCGCACAGGTTCACCACCGGCCATGAGGGTGTCGATTTCATACATGGAGAAGGTGGGGTCCATGACCAGCACCTGGTCTCCTGCCTCCACAAAGGCCTGAATCAACCAGCTGATGATCTGATCGGAGCCCACACCGGTGATCACCTGCTCCTGCCCCACCCCGTGGAGGGCAGCCAGTTTTTCCCGCAGGGCCAGGCAGTCTGAGTCTGGGTACTGGTGAATGGGCAGGTTTTCCAGCCGTTCTTTCAGAATTGGCTGAAACCGGCCGGCCAGCCAGTTGTTTTCGTTGGCATCCAGCTTAATGCGGGGCATATCCGGTTCAACATGATAGGGGTTGAGGGTGCGTACACTTTTCTTCAGCATTGAAAACAGTTGTTTTGCTGCCTGTGTCTGTTGATCGGTTGTATTTTTCATCATGACTTCACCGCCACTTTCCAGTTTCATTAATGGTTCAGATATTAACCTATTTCAGGTTTCATGCGAATGGCCACCGCCTGCTTGTGGGCCTGAAAGCCTTCCCGTTCTGCAAGAAGCATGATGTCATCCGCCGCTTCAGCCAGGCGTTCCCGGCTGTAATAGATGAGACTGCTCTTTTTCACAAAATCCTCCACGGTGAGGGGGGAAGCGAATCGTGCGGTGCCTCCTGTGGGCAGCACGTGATTGGGGCCGGCCAGGTAGTCCCCCAGGGGTTCCGGTGAGTAGTGCCCCAGAAAAATCGCCCCTGCATGGCGGATGGCCGGTACCAGTTCAAAGGGATTGGCTACGCAGAGTTCCAGATGCTCCGGTGCCAGGTCGTTGGCCAGGGCCGCCGCCTCTGCCAGGGTTGCTGTTACCCAGATGCCTCCAAAACGCTCTAGGGATTCCCGGGCAATGGCTTCTCTGTCCAGTTGGGCCACCTGCTTTTCCAGCTCCTGGGCCACTGCTTCCCCCAGCGCCTGGCTGGTGGTGATGCACACAGCAGAGGCCATTTCATCATGCTCTGCCTGAGAGAGCATGTCTGCCGCCACAAAAGCTGCATTGGCTGTCTCGTCGGCAATCACCAGAATCTCGCTGGGGCCGGCGATCATGTCGATGTCCACCTGGCCGTATACCAGTTGCTTGGCCATGGCCACGTACTGGTTTCCCGGGCCGGTGATTTTATCCACCCGGGGAATAGTGGCGGTGCCATAGGCCAGTGCTGCCACCGCCTGTGCGCCGCCCATTTTGTAAATCTCTGTCACCCCTGCCACCCGGGCTGCAGCAAGAATCACCGGGGCAATGGTACCGTCAGGGCCAGGGGGGGTGGCCATCACAATGCGGGAAACCCCCGCCACCCGTGCAGGCACCACATTCATCAAAACGGAGGAAGGGTAGGCCGCCTTGCCTCCTGGCACGTACACCCCTGCCACATCCAGGGGTGTGACTTTCTGACCCAGCCAAATGCCTTCCTGTGGGTTTTCGAACCAGGATTCCTGCCGCTGTTTCTGATGGAAGGCAGTGATTTGCCGGCAGGCGTTCTCCAGGGCCTGTCGATAGGGTTCATCCACCGCCCGCCAGGCGGTTTCCATTTCTTTTTCCGTTACCCGAAGGGTTTCCGGCGTCAGAGAAGCCCGGTCAAACCGTGCGGTGTAGTCCAGCAGGGCTTCGTCTCCCTTTTCCTTCACGGTTGCAATAATCTCCCGGACAACCGCTTCTGTCTGCCTGTCATAGCCTGCCTGCCGGTCCCGAAGCTCCTGTATCACAATCTCCCGCCGGGAAGGGTCCCAGCGCTTAACGGGTAGTTGACTCATCGTCGTCATCCTTGCCACATGTATTTGGGTTCATGAAGGCCACCCATCAGCCTGTCATGCCTGTCTGACTCGTCAATCCTGTCATACCTGTTCTTTGATTCCTTGAGGGCGAATGAAGATGGTTCATGCGCCATTGCCTTATCGGTTTGTCAATTGTTTTTCCATCATGTCAATGAGCCGGTTCATTTCATGGCGGCGGGTTTTGTAACTGATTTTATTCACCACCAGCCGGGCGCTGATGGGAACAATCTCCTCCAACACTACTAATCCGTTGGCCTTCAGCGTGTTGCCCGTTTCCACGATGTCAACAATCACATCGGCCAGGCCCATGAGAGGGGCCAGTTCAACGGAGCCCTGCTGGCGAATGATTTCCACCGACTGGCCCCGGCCTTCAAAATAATCCCGGGCAATGCGGGGGTATTTGCTGGCCACCCGCAGGTGTTTTTTAGGGGTGGCCGCCATTTCCGGCGGCCCTGCCACTGCCATGCGGCAGCGGCCAAAGCCCAGGTCCAGCACTTCGTACACCGGTTTGGGATCTTCCAAGAGCACGTCTTTCCCCACCACTCCCAGGTCGGCCACGCCGTATTCCACATAGGTGGCCACATCGGGGCCTTTCAGCAGAATCAGATCCAGGGGAAACTGGGGCACCTGAAGAATCAGCTTGCGGGAGGGCTTGCGCACCGGCTCCATGTCAAGACCGGCGGCTTCCAGCAGGTTCACGGTATCTTTTTCCAGACGGCCCTTGGTGAGGGCCATGCGGGGATTTTCATTCATTGGGTCACTTCCTTCATCATGGCATCGGTGAGGCGGGCAGGGTCAATGCTTTCCACCCTGCCGTCGGGGTGGATGCGCACCAGCTCATCCACCTGGCGTTTTTTCATATACGCCCGAATGTCATCGGCGGTTTTCAGCAGGCAGAATTCCACGATGTCGTCCTGTTGCCGCAGTTGGCCCACTGCCTCCCCCACGGTTCCCCGGGGAGTGTCACAGGCCAGCACCAGCACATGACGCCGCTTGGGCACCTGAAGCTGCTCCTGAATTTTCAGAGCCTTGGTAATTTTGTGAATCACCAGGGCAAAGCCTGTGGCGGGGCAGTCCATGCCAAAATTGCCCAGCAGCGCGTCATAGCGGCCGCCGCTGAGAAGCACTGTGCCCAGATCCCGGGTGAAACCCTTGAAGATGATGCCGGTATAATAATCCAGCTGGTTCACCATGCCCAGGTCAATGCCCAGGTACTGGTCAAGCCCATAGTCTGCCACCAGTTCAATGGTGGCCTGCAGTTCTTCCAGAGCTTCTGTCATTTCCGGTGTTTGGGGATGTTGAGCCAGGGCTGCCTGCACTTCCTCCAGGGTGCCAAAAAGACGAGGCAGCCGGGTGAGCAGCGCGCCGTAGCCGCCGTTGATGCCGTAATCCCGGGCCAGTTCCTGAAGACCGGTGACATTTTTTTCCTCCAGCAGGGCCACCACTGCCGCCTGCTGGTCTGCCGTTAATCCCAGCTGCCGAAACAGGGCTTTCAGGTACTTCACCGATCCCAGCTCCACAGTGACATGCTGGAGACCAATGCCTTTCAGGGTTTCAATGGCAGTCACCAGCACTTCGGCATCGCCTTTGGCAGTGGTGACACCGAAGAGCTCAATGCCCGCCTGGCGAAATTCCCGCTTTTTCCCTGCCTGCTCCTGGTCAATGCGAAACACATCGGCCACGTAGCAAAGCTTCAGCGGGTAGACAAAATCCCGCATTTTGGTGGCCACCACCCGGGCCATGGGAATGGTGCAGTCGGGACGCAGCACCAGAATTCTGCCGTCGGCGTCGATGAGCTTGAACATTTTATCCCCGTCTGCCAGCACCTCCGGCCGGGTGAATAAATCATAATATTCCAGCGCAGGGCTGCTGACTTCCATATACCCCCACTGGGTGAAGGTTTCCATGATCTGGTTTTCGATGACCCGTCGCAACAGGCAGTCGTCGATGAGCAGATCCTGCACCCCCTGGGGCAAAAACACTTTTCGCTGGTTCACGTTTTTTCCTCCTTCTGATGCCATGTGCCATTGGTGGTGATCGAAGGGCAATGCCCTGCAGGTCGTGGCCAATTGGCGGTGTGCTGTAGTCTTATGGCAGGGCCGGATTCAAAAACCTCCGGCCCGTAAAAGATCTTCCTGATCCCGCCGCTTTAATACGCTAAAGCAATAGAGTGGTAAAGCAGGAATCTTTTTCCTATTCTAATGGTTTGATACCCTTCTGTCAAGGAAAAAAGCGTAAAAAAATGCCCCAAAGGGGCAGGGGTCTAAAAGCTTGTTTTCGGGGACGTTGATATTGACATTATTTACTTCATTAACCCTGTTGATGAGAAATATGATATTGAATATCTTTCACTATTTTTATCAAAACCATAAAAATTACTACCAGCTCCAGTCTTCCCAGCAGCATCCCTGCTATCTGAGTCCACAAGACGATCAGCGGCAAATCCGGCGCAGTCACTCCAATGGAAAGTCCTACCGTGCCTAGTGTGGAAGCAAACTCAAAGAGGGCATCCGCGAGGGGAATGCCGTTCACTGCCATCACCATCACCCCCACCAGATAAATCAGCAGGTATAAAATAAAAAAGGTTTGCAGTTCATTCATGTGCCTGGAATCCACATAAAAGGGACCGTCAGGTCGATAAACAGGTCTTGTACGAACAGCATTCGGAGGCAAAAAATAACCTTGAAGCTGCCACTTCAATGATTTCAGCAAGACCGCCCCCCGATAGAGCTTCAGTCCTCCAGCGGTTGAACCGGTTCCGCCACCTACGATCATCAACACTACCATCAGCAGCACCAATCCCGGCGACCACTGGTCATAAGTAACCGTTGAGAAACCAGTGGTGGAAATAGCTGTTGTTGCCTGAAAAATGGCAATCCGAAAACTGTCAGAGACGGAGAAATACATGGTTTTCAGCAACAGATACGCCATAATCGGAATACTGACAAAAATCCAGATGGTCATGAAACGAATTTCAGTGATTTTTTTAAACTCAGCGAATCCACCCCTAAGCAGTACGTAATGAGCGGCAAAGTTGGTGGTACCCAGCAACATGAGTACAATGGATACCAGTTCAATTGACAGGCTTCCGTAAGTACCAATGCTGTCTGTTTCAGTAGAAAATCCCCCTGTAGAAAGAGCGGCAAAGGCATGGTTGATAGCATCAAACCAAGGCATTCCTGCCGCCAGGTAGAGCATGACTCCGGCCAGACAATAAGCACTGTAGATCATCATGATCATCTTGGCTGACTTGGTCACATTCGGTAACAGCCGGTCCGACCGCCCTTCAGCGCTGTACAGTTCAATTCCCTGTGGTCCAATAATGGCCGTCAGCATGACCACCGCAATGCCGGCACCTCCAAAAAACTGGATCAGACTGCGCCATAAAAGAAAAATAGGTGGCGTTTCTGCTATATTCATCACCGAAAGTCCCGTGGTGGTCCATCCACTGGTCGATTCAAAGATCGCTTGGGTGAAAGTAAGCTGCCGGGAAAGCAGAAAGGGGATGGCCGAAAAAAGAATCACCATCACCCAAGAGAGTACCACGATCAATCCCCCATCCTTAAAAGTCAGCAATGCCTCTGTTCTTTTTCCGAAAAAAATTCGCAACACCGCCCCTCCAGCAAATGTGGCCATCCCACTGATCAGGAAAATGACCGCTTCCTCCAAATCAGCCAGCGGGGTTAACACCAACAGTATTGGCAGTAAAAAAAGTGAAGCCGCTCCCATTAAGATCGTACCGCAGGTATGCATCACCAGAAAGTACTGCTGTCGAAGTTCCTCTTGATAGCGCATGTCAGGTCAACCTTCCCCTTATTGTCTTGAGCACTTCAGACTGATATTTGGGCAGACATATGATAATCAGCCGGTCTCCCGCTTCCAACCGGGTGGCTCCACCGGGAATAATGGCCTCCTGGCCCCTCAGAACACAGCCGATATTGGACTGAGCAGGAAAAGAGGCTGCTTGAATGGTCTTTCCCACCACAAGGTCATCAACCTTCAGTTCAATCTCCATCAAGCTGACTTTCCCCTCCTCTATGGGGCTCAAGTTGCTGATATCATCAAGAAACAAACGTTGCTCAATGAGATCGGTAATTATTTCCACAGTACTGACAACCATCTGAACTCCCAGTTTTTGAAAAATGATCCGATTGGCAGGATCATTGACCAGCGCCATGCTTTTGGGCACTCCATACACCTTTGAGGCCAGTTGGCAGATCACCAGATTGTCTGGATCTTTGGAAGTGAGCGCCAGAATCAAGTCGCATCGGGTGATGCCTGCATCCTGAAGCAGATAGGGTCTGGTACCATCGCCCTGAATAACCAGTGCCTGGTGATTTCGGGCAAGTCTGTCACATACCTCTGGCTCTTCTTCAATCAGGGTCAGTTCATGACCTTTGGATATCATGGATTTTGCCAGAAAGTGGGTTCTAATGCCCCCTCCCACCACGAAAATGTTCATGGTGCAGTCACTCCTTCCTGGCTGCCAAGCGCCTGGCTGAAGGCTTCTGCCGCCAGTAATGTGGTGCAGATAGTTGTGATGCCTGTGCCTTCGTAAATTTTTGCTCTGGAAGGATCGTAAATACGAAGCATCACCTCAGGCACATGGTGGATTTCCCTGGCTACCTGAGCTATCATGATATTGGTATTGTCATCATCTGTAGTGGCCACCAGCACATCAGCTTGGTCAATTTTTGCCCTAAGAAGTGTATCTTGCTCTACCGCATCTGCTTCAATGGTGAATCCGCTGTATTCTTCTGATAATCTGGAAAAAGCCGTTGCGTCCTTGTCAATCATTACAAGACTGTTGCGACTTCTGGTAAACATTTTAGCCACATGCGCTCCCAATCGACCGCAGCCGACAATGATAATGTACTTATCTTTCATCGGTATCATCTCTATCACCCAGATTCATGCCTGCCTGCGAATATTTCCATTGCACTGTCCGCTCCAAATTCTGGTCAGCCGGCCGATAGGTGGGGTCAAGGGCCAGTGCCGCCCGGTAATGTTTTTGAGCCCGGGGTATATCTCGGTAGTACTCTGCAAGCACTCCCAGCAAATTGTGAGGTTCAGGCGCTTCCACATTAAGAGTAATGGATTTAATCAGGATTTCTTCCGCCTTTTCGTAATGCTGTTCCAGTAAACACTTTTTTGCAAATTCCAGATACTCCTCAAAATGGTTTAGCTCCGTTTCTTTCAGAACATGCCGTTGAAGTACCGATTGCACCAGCTTGCGAATTTCCGAAGGCGTAAAAGGTTTGCTGATGAAGTCAATGGCCCCCAGCTTCATAGCTTCCACAGCCCGCTCCACAGTTCCATAGGCCGTCATCATGATCACGTTCACTTGAATTCCCCGGTCCCGAATTTTCTTCAGTACTTCCATGCCATCAAGCCCGGGCATCTTGATATCCAGCAATATCAAATCATAATCAGCCTGCGACAACTGAATCAGCGCATCTTCACCGTTCACCGCCAAATCGATGGTGTATGCTTCATCAGCCAAGCATTGAGTTAGTGTCATACGAATGTTTTTTTCGTCATCAACCACTAAAATGTGTTGCTTCATGGTCTTTCCCCTCCCAAGTTTTTCTGAATACACTCCAGTAAATCCGTTGTAGTAAATGGTTTTGTGATGAAATCGCTTCCTCCCAGTTCCCGGGCCCGCCGTTGATCTTCCTGCTGGCTTTTGGCACTCATGAACACGACAGGTATCCGTTTTGTCAATGGATTTTGACGAATAGCCTCGCATACCAGATATCCATCCATCTTCGGAATCAGAATGTCCAACAAAATCAACTGGGGCAACTTATCTTGCGCCAGCTTCACAGCATCGACACCATTGTCCGTTTCAATAACAGAAAACCCTTTTTTCTGCAACAGCATGCGTACCGACATGCGTATGTTCTTCTCATCTTCGACGATCATAATCGTGGTCACCTATCTCTCCTCCAACCATATCCGCTATGATGAACTGATGCGAAGCGTAAAATAAAAGACACTTCCTTTATCCGGCCCACTTTCCACCCATATTTCACCGCCGTGGGCTTTCACGATTTCTTTACAAATGGCCAAGCCGAGCCCTGCTCCACCACCCACTTCATGTTGGTCGTGCACCTGAAAAAACTTATCAAATATCACCTTTTGGTACTCCTCCGGAATGCCTTTTCCATTATCGGCCACTTCGATGATAATATGATTGACTGCTTCCTTTGCTTTTATTTCAATGACGCCGGTACCGTCATCCGGCACGTACCGCATGGCATTGCTCACCAAATTATTCAAAACCCAAGCAATTTTAGCTTTGTCAGCTCTTGCCATAGGTATTTGGTCAGCTATTTGACAGGTATAAGTAATTCTTTTTTCCTTCAACTGCACTAACAGCGGTTTCATGGAGTACGTTACCAGTTCGTCAACCAGGCAGGCTTCAAGATTCATTTGTACTTTTCCTGACTCGATCCGTGAAAGATCCAGTAATTCGGTCACCAGCCTGGTTAACCGTTGGGTATCTTCTTCCAGTGCATTTAATAGTTCCTGCTGATCTGGTGTTTGCTGATTTTCCGTCTGATCTTTCAATAAGCCAATTGCCATGGTCATTGATGTCAACGGTGTTCTGAACTCGTGTGAAACTGTTGACACGAACTCTGATTTCAAATCGTTCACTTCCACAAGTCTGGTGATATCCTGTATGAGTGTCACCACACCCAAGTCCGTTCCCTGTTGATCACGAATGGGTGTCATGTTCACTCGAAAATGCCTGGGTGCTTCGGATAGTTCGGATTCAATGGTCAAATCCGTGAACTTTTTCGACATATCAACACCACGTTGCAGCGGTACTTCCTGAATCATTCGAAAAAGCTCTTCTCGATTAATGACTTCCAGAAAATGCCTGCCCAATGATTCTTTTTCGCGTATATCTAAAAAACGTTCAGCTGCTTTATTGATAAGAATGAGATGATGATTCTGGTCTGTCACCATGACGCCATCGCTGATACTTTCCACAATGGCTTCGGCTTTCTGCTTTTCCATCATAATTTTATTAACGTTCATTCGCTCATACCGTTTTAACTTTTCGCTCATCGCATTAAACTCCGTCGCCAGAACAGCGATTTCATCATCTCCTTGTATGCTGATTTGTTGCTGATAATCTCCTTCGGCGACACGTTTCATTTTGAAAATCAGATCTCCAATTGGTCTGCTCACCTGTCCACTGATGTACAGCGCCATAAACAATCCGGAAAGTATTGCTGATAGCGACAGCAGTGATGTCGAAAAAATAGCTCGGGAGGCCCGTTCTTCTGCCTGTGTCTGTAACTGCAGCATTTTTTCCTGATTTAACTCAAGTAAACCGCGACATGCTTCTTTAATCGATTCAAATAAAGGAAAGGTCACTTGATAATAATACTGTCGAGCCTGACTGGACCCTTTATACTCCTGCACCTGACGCAGCTCTTCAAAGGAAAAGATATATTCCCCATACAGGGTTTCTATCTGGTCAATCATATCCGGCTCTTCAGGCTCGGTGATGTTATCCCTGGCCCTGGTGTGCCAGCGAACAAACTCCTGCTCGTGTTCCCGGTGGTTCTGAGCAGCATTTGAATCACTTGAAAACAGGAAAGAAAGCTGTGCACTGTCTTGGCGTTCCAGGGCCACCATCATATGCTGGGCCGCCACCACACTCCGATAGTTTGACTGCATGATATCCTGAATATCTCCCTGGAGATTTCCGAAGTTCACAATCGCCCAAATACTTGTCAAGGCAATAATCAGCAACACCAGAGCAAACGCTGCCAGCATCTTGTGACGTATACTCCTAAACATGGTCCATACCTCCAAGCCTCTGCTGCTAAAATAGGTTGCTACACTTTTTCCTGCACCCGCTGAAGGTCTTCGTTAACTCCCACCACCACCAGCACATCGCCTCGCTGAATCACTTCCTGGGCGTTGGGAGAAACCGTAATTTTCTCTCCATGTTTGATGGCCAGTACACTGAGACCGAATTTCGCCCGCACGTCGGTTTCCTCCAGGGTTTTTCCGATCCATTTTTCCGGCGTGACAATTTCCATGATACTGTAGTCGGGAGCCAGTTCAATGTAGTCGAGGATATTGGTGGAGGTCAGATTATACGCCAGCCGAACACCCATGTCTCTCTCAGGGAAAATGACCCGGTCTGCACCGATTTTATAAAGCACTTTGGCATGAAGTTCGTCCTGTGCCTTGGCCACCACATATTTCACACCCAGTTCTTTCACCACCAAAGTGGCCAATATGGATGACTTGATTTCAGAGCCAATGGCAATAACGGCCACATCAATGTTGCGCATGCCCGCAGCCCGCAGGGCGTGCTCGTCTTTCACATCAAGACTGGCACTGTGGGTCACATATTCGGAAATATTTTGAACAATTTCCGGATTTTCATCAATGGCCAGCACATCATATCCGTTTTTATAAAGATTTTTGGCCACTGCTGAGCCAAATCGTCCGCAACCAATCACCGCAAACTGTTTCATGTTTTTTCTCCCCATTTCAAACAATTTTATGTCATTTGATAACGCTGGAACAACTTGTTCCGGAACGATGCCTTCACCCGGGGCACTGCTCCTTTTCAAGGAATCATGACATGATGAAGCAAATCCTCTGCCGGCAGCGACTCCTCGAGCACTGTATCCACCCCACCCTGCTGAAACAAGTGACGGTACAGACTGTCGTTACAGCGGGCAACAGTCAAAACAGCGGGAAACTGGTGCTTGGCAGTGGTACAGAGCAGCAGGTTATTCAGATCATTTTCTGACAACGCCAAAACGGCGATGGGTTTCACGTCTTCCGGAATCTGAGGCTCTGTGACAATCCGGTAAGGAATCTTCTCTTGTTGAAGCATTGATTCAAACCGGGTCACCGGTTGGTTCTCCCAGTAGATGAGCGCCATGGAAACCAGCGGCACTTTCAGATCAAGATCAAACCCCTGCCGGTCAAAAAAACCGTCAAGCTGTTGCATTACCCGGTAACCCAGCAGGATAAATCCCACGGTTGTCAATCCCAAAAGGAAACGCATGTGTTTCACCACCTTCCTCTATGAGGATACGCGACTTGGTATTAAGGTGGTGTTATCCTTTTTCCTGTGATGTTAATTTTTTGTAAAGGCGCACCAAAAAACCTCCGAAATCATTTCGGAGGCAATCAGGCCATTATTGATCCGGCAGGTTATTCGTCGGCAAACCGGTAACCCACGCCCACTTCTGTGAGAATATGACGTGGATTGGCAGTGTTCTTTTCGATTTTGCGGCGCAGGTTGGCCATGTAGACCCGCACGTTCTTGGTATCGCAAGACTCGTACCCCCACACCTGTTTCAATATATAGTTATGGGTGAGCACCTTTCCCTTGTTGGCAATCAGCAGATGCAACAGTTTATACTCAATGGGTGTGAGGTGGATTTCCTGCCCCGCCACCATGACACGGCGCTTTTCAAAATCCACCGAAAGATTATCGCCGGTAAAGCTGCTTTCGACAGTTTGATTGGTGATGCGCGTCAGGCCCCTTTCGATGACACGAATACGAGCCATGAGCTCTCCCATGTGAAAAGGTTTCGTCATGTAGTCATTGGCCCCGCTGTCCAGCGCCTCTATCTTTTCTTTTTCCTGCCCCCGGGCTGAAATCACCAGAATGGGCACCCTGGAAAAAGAGCGCAGTTCCCGGATGACTTCCAGGCCGTCCTGGTCAGGCAGTCCCAGATCCAGCAGCAGAATATCCGGATGATGGGACGAAAACATGAACAGCCCCTCTGCCGCACTGCCTGCCACCAGTACCCGGTAATCGTCCTTTTGCAGGGAAACAGCGATGAAATTGGAGATGTATTTGTCATCTTCCACAATTAAAATGGTCGTTTTATCTTCCATGGTCGTCACACTCCTCTGGGAAGGGTAAAGACAAAACGGGATCCCCGGGGATGATTGGGAACGGCTACGATGGTACCCCCATGGGCTTCGACGAGCGCTTTGCAGTTGGCAAGGCCCAGCCCCATTCCCCGGCGACTGTCAGAAACCGTTTTGTCGTGGGTGACAAACCGGTCGAAGAGACTGTCTCGGAGATTCTCATCGATGCCTTCGCCTGTATCTGCAACTGTCACCACCAGTTCTCTTTCTGAGGCAGTGACAGTGAGGGTGATTTCTGCCGCCGGTTGGGTGTGCAGCACTGCATTTTCCAGTAGATTGATAAGCACCCGAACAATCAGCCGGCCATCCATAGGTACCATCACCACGTCCTCAGGAAGCGAAACGGAAAACCGACGCTCCCGCAGCAAGCGTTCCACATGGGAAACTGCCTCGCTGACCACATCGTCCACCACTTCACTTTCCTTTTTGATCACCAGTTGCGATTCATTGATCCGTGTCATGTCCAGGATATTTTCCACCAGATTGGTGAGCCAGATGATTTCTTCGCTGATATCCTTTGCCAGCTGCTGACGCTCTTCATCTGCCAAATGATGGTACTCATCGGCCAAGAGACTTCCTGCCCCCAACAGCGCAGTGAGGGGGCTTCTCAGGTCATGGGCCACCGATCGGAGCAGCGCTGCCCGCAGACGTTCGCTTTCCATGGCCAGCCTGGTTTTCTCCTGTTGGTTGTATAGCTGTTCTCTGTCAAGGGCTATCCCCAGCTGGGTGGCCACCGCCTGAATAATGAGCTCTGTCTGCTCCTCCATCGGCTGCTGCGGGTATACTTCCAGGGTTCCCAGCGGCCCGGCAGCGCTTTCAAGGCTGTATGGCCGGGCACTCTCCCGGGAAGATGCCGACGAGAGGGAATCTGCCTGTAAACCGCTGTCTTGATTGAGTGTCACCCTGCTTTCACAACCGGCATATGTGCGAATGTATGAAATGCCCCGCTGGATGATTGAATGATTGCCACTGACAGAGAGGAAACCGGAGGCAATTTGATAAAGCGTCTGAGCAGTGCGTTCATTTCTGGCTGCCAGCTCCATCTGTTGCTGCAGCCGGGAAGTGACAATTCCGGAAACCACTGCTGTGACAAGAAAAAAAAGCAGCAGGATAATATCATTGCGGCTGTAAATCACCAGCGTATAACGCGGCTCGGTGAAAAGGAAATTGAAGATCATCAGGCTGGCAAAAGAGGTGAAAATACCATACAGATAGCTGCTGGTGAACACGGTGGTGAACAGCACACCCAGCAGAAAGACCATGATCATACTTTCTTTGTCCACCCCAAGAGAACTGACAAACACGGCACACCCGGTGGTCAGCACAAAGGTGATCAGGGTTTTAAGGCTGTTTTGAAACAATGACCCCGGCGGACGCACCTTCATTGGCTTCACCTTCCATCTTCTACCTTCTGCCTGTATCACCAGGCTTCCATCCGACGAAACACCGACCTGTACATCCATCTCATTTGTCCGATTGGTGATTCTTTCGTCAAGCGACGGGTTGTCTATCAAGCGATTGGTGAAGGGCAGCTTTTCGACAAAAAACACACAAGATTGGAATCAGCTGCCCGGGCCAAATCCCTTGGTCTTCACTCTCATCATGGAAAATCATTGTTAACAGCTGATTACTCTGCCCGGGCCTGGAAGACCACAAAGCGGCTCAAAAGATAATTCAGTACAATCACCAGGCCGTTCACCAAGAGTTTACTGATGAATTCATCCAGATGCACCAGTTCAATGAGCACCACCAGGCCGACCACATCCACCAGGTAGGTGAGCAGGCGTACACTGAAGAAGGAAGTCATTTCGCGAAAAATGGCCTTCATCCCCCGGCTGCGGCTTTGAAACACCCAGATCCGGTTGGTCCAGAAGGCCACGGAAACAGCCACAATGAAGGCAATGGTGGTACTGATGGCATAATGCACGCCCATATCAATGAGAAGCTTATAAATCAGCAGATTCACCAGCGTGGTGACCACACCGAAAATCAGGTACGACGTGTAGTGGCGAATTCGGGGGCTCATGGCAGCTCCTCCCCTTCTCCAAAGGCACGGGCTTCCCATTCCCGGGGCCCGGGCCGCCGGGCCGCTTCCGGCCATTCTTCCTGAATGGTGTAAAGGGGCCGTCGCCGCACTTCATCATAAATGCGTACCAGGTATTCTCCCAGAATGCCCAAAGCCAGCAGGTTTACGCCCAGCAGCACCCCCAGCAGGCTTTGCCCCCCGGTATAAAAGAGATGGCCATCACCGCCGGCCAGCCAGGCAATCACCCACACCAGCAGCAACACCTTGGCAACTCCCGTCACCACCAGCCCTGCCTGGCGAATCCAGTAAACGGGTTTATGGGAAAAGGAAAGTATGCCGTCGAAGGCCAGTTGCAGCATTTTGGAAAGGGGGTATTTGGACTCTCCGGCAAACCGCTCTTCCCGCCGGTAAAGGAAGGCGGTCTGTCGAAAACCGATCCAGCTCACCATTCCCCGGAGAAAACGGTTGTGCTCCGGCATATTTTTGAAGACTTCCACCACCTGGCGGTCCATAAGGCGAAAATCGCCGGTATCCATGGGAATGGCCACCTGGGTGAGGCGGTTGAGAATGCGGTAGAACCCTTTGGCAGTGACCAGCTTAAACCAGGTTTCCCCAGCCCGCTGTTCCCGCTGGCCGTAGACCACATGCCAGCCTTCCTGCCATTTGACCACCATTTGGGGAATCAGCTCCGGCGGGTCCTGCAGGTCGGCATCGATCACCGCCACGGCTTCTCCCCGGGCTTTGTGAATGCCGGCAGTCACTGCAATCTGGTGACCAAAATTCCGGGCAAAGCCGATGACCCGTACCCGCTCATCGGTTGCGGCCAGTTCTTTCAGTATATCAAGAGTGTCGTCAGTGCTCCCGTCATTGACATAGAGCAACTCACCGGCAAAGGTTTCCCGGTGGTCCTCCAGCATTTGGGTGAGGCGCCGGTGACACTCCCGGGCCACGTCATGTTCATTATACATGGGCACCACAATGGAAATCAGGGGTTTTGTCATGTTTTTCGCTCCCTGCGCTGTATTCTGCAGCCATCTGTTTTTTATTTCAGTCTTCGTTCACTTGATTCACAACAACTTGATTCGATTCATAACACCTGTGAATGACATTCATGTTGTTGCCCTTCTCAGCTTACCGCAACCGTCGGCTTCTGTCCAGTGGAGAGATACACCATTAAGCATTTTACTAAACCTTTTCACCCATTTTTGACAGGCAGCCCGTCTGCAAGTGGGTCAAGGGTAGTGGCAGCTACCTGCAGACCATAGCTGTGACATTGGTATTTTGAGAAAGATCATCACAGGTTTCAAGGATGGTGTGCAAGTTGAGATTTTTATTTTTTAAAAATTGCAGGAAAATATTGATATTTAGGGAATACATAGCATTAAGCTTTCATTGGGAGGAATCATCATGTCCAATAAACAGATTATACTGCAACGGGATCGTGTAGATGAAATATTTCAAAATATATTTAGCTACTCTTTCACTATTGTGTCTGCACCCATGGGTTATGGTAAGACAACGGCCTTACGTGAATTTTTCCGAAAAGGCCATGCCCGGTATAGGTGGTTGTGCCTTCGTGAGGATGCTGTTAACTGTGGGTGTTTTTGGAATCGTCTAACCCAGCAAATAGCTGAGGATTTTAAGAAACTGGGTGCTGATTTGCATGGATTAGGTTTCCCCAAGGACAGTATTCAAACTGCCCGCGTGATTGAGACGCTTATGGCCAATTCTCTCGATGAAGATTATTGTCTAGTGCTCGATGACTATCATTATGCTGAAAACGACCAACTCAATCGGCTCTTGGAAGCTATCGTCAAAAGCGAAATACCCAACTTCCATCTAGTTATTATTAGCCGTCACTTGCCTAAAATAAACCTACCAGAGCTAATCGTAAAGCATTTGGCGATTCATATTGATACGAATATTTTTCGTTTTTCTGATAAAGATACGCAGTGTTATTTTTCCCTCATGAATTTCCCGCTGAAAAAGACAGACATCTGCCATATCCAAAGCATTGCAGGTGGTTGGATATCAGCACTATACTTAATTTACAGAGGACTAAAAAGCGGGATCCCTTTGAAAAACATAACGACCGTACAGGAACTTATAAAAACAACCATTTATGAATTGTATGATGAAGAAACAAAAATAGCCCTTTGTGCTTTAGCAACCCTAGACACTTTTACAGTAGATTTAGCTGAAAAGGCTACGGGGATAAAAAAAATTCACACGATCATTAAGAATCTTTATAGGGAAAATGCATTTATAGAGTGGGATGCAGCAACGGGTGTCTACACGATACATAATGTGTTTAGTCGATTTTTAAACGAAGAAACCCTTCGCCGTGGTTTCGAAACAAAAGAAATTTACCATCGTGCAGGAAAATGGTATCTTGACAAGCAGGATTACACGCAAGCTTTCCGTTATTTGGTTCAGGGAGCAGCGTATGATACGCTGCTTGAGGTCTTGGAAAGGCCTGCATTATATATCAACGCAAGCGACAGACCAATGCTTCTTCAGTATTTTGATACAATCCCGCAGCAACAGAAAGACAGACATCCTATGGCTTACCTCAAATTCATTCTCCTTTTCGTTATTTCGGGCGATGGGAACAGAGGTTTTACTCTTTTGAAACAATTTGAAAAAGATCTGCCCGAAAAGAAGCCAGGCCAAAAACATACCATGGAAATTCAGGCGGGAATCCATTTGATTAAAATGTTTCTTGCATTTAATGACGCCGAGGTTATGATAGCCCATATAGAAACTGCTCTTACTCTTTTAGATGGCGGTGTTTCCACCATCTCCAACTATCAGGGTCCATTTTCATTTGGCAGTCCCCATTTTACGTTTATCTATTACAAAGAGGCGGGGACATACAAAAAAACGTCGGGGCTTTCCTTTGAAAAGTACGCTAAACTGTCAGGGGGTGCCGGCATGGGTGCTGACGCTCTCTGCTTAGCAGAATATGCATTGGAAACTGGGAACTTTGATGCTGTGGAAGATTACGCTTTCAAGGCCATTTATAAAGCAAAAACCAAAAGCCAAACCTCATTGGTAGTCTGTGCTACACTGACTCTTGCTCGCCTCTATATAGTTCAAGACAAGTACTCCGAAGCACTTCTATTGCTGGGTAATCTGGCTGACGAAGTGGATTCCAACACAGAGATTATTCTTCTGGATACCTACGATCTGTGTCTAGGCTATTTTTATGCCTGTACTGGTGAAATCAAAAAAATCCCCCGTTGGATCACAGATGGGGATATGTCCGTTAATACCCTTTTGTTTCAGGGCTTGGTGTTTTCCTATGTTGTCTACGGAAAAATATTAATACTATTACAGGACTGGGTAAGAGCCGAGGCCTTATGCGAAACTTTCAGTCCCTATTTTGATGTTTTTCACAATCAATTGGGATATATTCATAACTTCATTCATCTTTCCATTGCCATTTACAAGCAAGGCGACAGCAAGAAGGCGAGAGAGCATCTGTGCAGCGCGCTAAGTATCGGGCAGGCAGATAGCATTGTGACACCTTTCGTAGAAAACGGTGCAAATCTACTGCCGCTGCTTCAGAATATCAGCAAAGAGGACTGCCTGGATATGGTTTATGTCTGCCATCTGATTGAACTCTGTGCTACATATGCCTCAGTTTTTGCTGGGCCATCAGTCTATATGCACCCCCTTTCCCTTCGGGAAATCGAGGTATTAAAGCTGATAGCCAAGGGGCTTAGCCGTAAAGAGATCGCTGAAAAAATGTTTCTATCTACAGGCACGATAAAGTCACACACCCAAAACATCTATAGAAAACTTAACATTAATAAAAAAAGCGACGCCCTCCAAAAGGCAGCAGAGATGAAGTTATTGTCCTAAAAATACGTCTTTTTGGTAGATGGTGCCAAATAGAAAAATCCTCTATATTTAATGGAGGATTTTTCTATGGAGGTTTTGTCCGTGCATACTTTTTTTCAAAGCGTAACCCCAAAGCATGATTACACCTTAAGCATTATACTAGAAAACGGCAAAGAAATAGAATACTCCATGGAGCAGTTATTAAACCAGCTTCGGTTCAGCTCTTTAAAGGACATGGATGTGTGGATGCAATTAGATGTATTTCCTACTCATCTGGAATGGAATAAGGGGGTTTATCTAGTGACACTGAACATCGAAGAAATTATTCCTGATTATACCAGGAGCTGAAACATGAAGACTGACGGAATTAAACTATAGTATCAAAATAAGAGGAGGTATCACCAAATGCGTTTACGGATAAAAATCTTTCTAATTGTCGCATTTTTGATTATGCCCATATTTACTTGCATTCAGCCAGTCAGCGCTATTAGCTTCACCGTTACGAATTTGAATGACAGCGGCGCAGGCTCTCTGCGGCAGGCTATCGCAGACGCTGCTGATGGAGACACTATTTTATTTCAATCCGGCCTAAATGGCACAATTACACTTACATCAGAGCTTTTCATTAATAAGACGCTGACCATTGACGGTGGCGATAGCACGATTACTATCAGTGGCAATAACGCTTGCAGAGTTATAAAGTATCAGCCGACTTTCACGGGAGACTTGACCTTGAAAAACCTGACTTTGGCTGATGGTTTTGCAGATAGTGGAGCTGGTATGGAAGGACCTGGCAATTTGAATTTGATTAACTGCACTTTCAACAACAATTCAGCTGCTAATAGTGGTGGTGCCCTTTTTATTTTTGGTTCCACCTCTAGTATCATCAACTGCAACTTTAACAACAATTCAGCCACCAATGACGGTAGTGCCATTTATGTTGTGAGTTCCCACCCAACCATTACCAACTGCACCTTCAGCAATAATTCGTCTGCTGCTAATTTGGGTACAATTTGGCTGAATGCCTCCAATCCCACCATTACAAACTGCATCATATGGAATAATTCCGGCGGCAGTATACGTTCCGGCGGTTCAACAGCTACAGTCAAAAACAGTATCATAGAAGGAGGATATGGAGGCAGCGACAATATGGATGTGGATCCCCTGCTGGGGACACTGGGAGATTACGGCGGACCAGTAAAAACAATTCCCCTTCTGCCCGGCAGTCCGGCCATTGATGCCGGCACCTCTACAGGTGCCCCGTCTACAGACGCCAGAGGTTTAGACCGTGTGGGTCTTTATGACATCGGCGCTTTCGAATCCCAGGGTTTTACGTTTGGCTCGCATACCGGCACCCCCCAAGCAGCATTCATTAATACAGAGTTTACTGCGCCTTTAGCATTAACCATCGTATCCAATGATCCTTTAGCACCGGTTGAAGGGGGTAAAGCAGTTTTCACTGCCCCCTCATCAGGAGCAGGCTGCACCTTTGACCTTAATCCCACTGCCATTGGAGTAGGCGGCCTTGCCAGTGTAAATGCAACAGCCAACAGCACAATAGGCACCTACAGCGTTACGGCCAGTGTCTATGGGGTAGGCAGTTTACCATTTAGCCTGACCAATGAAGCCCACATTGCAGATCTCATGGCAATTCCAGGGGTCACCGTACCCATAAAAAACCAGATTCCGGTAACCAGTATTCCTGAAACCCAACAGTATACTGGAATCGTTACATGGAATCCGGCAGATAACCCTTTTAAATCCAGTACTGTATACACTGCAACTATTATCTTAACACCAAAAGCAGGCTATACTTTAACAGGTGTATCTGAAAATTTCTTTACCGTTTCGGGAGCAGAACAAGTGACGAATGCAGTTGATTCAGGAGTCGTCACAGCCGTATTCCCCGTGACCAGTGGTGACAGTAATAACCAAGGCGAAAGTAGCAATGATCAAAGCGGAAGCCTTCCAGGGCATTTAATTTCCCCAAATGGTTCAATACTTGAAGCGTTTGGGGCAAAATTTGATATTCCTCCCAAGGCAGTAAATGCTCAATGCAGAGGAGCGATAGAAGTCTTTGGCAGCGATAAATTTGCTGCACCAGACAGCAGCTTTATACTTGGCAAGATCATTAAGTTAACAGTCAACCCTCCTGGTAACTTTCTCAAACCTGTCATAGCCACGCTGCCGTTTAACCAATCAGCAGTAGATCTTGAAAAAAGCACTCTCTCCATTTATCGTTATGACGAAAAGCTTCATGAATGGATAGAGCTTGATCATGTTATGGTTGATGAAAAGAAAGGAACCGTAAGCGGTGAAACCCAAAAAACCGGCTACTTTGCTGTTATAACAGTTGAGAAAAAGGCAATTTTACCCGCAAACCCCATACTGCCTGACACTAACGTGCCGGTACCGACTGATATTGAAGTGCCGGTATTGACTGATATTAACCATCACTGGGCTGAAGAAAGCATCAATTGTCTAGTGAACATGAATGCTGTAGGCGGTTATCCTGACAACACCTTCAGGCCAGAAAACCACATAACCCGTTCAGAATTTGTCACCATTTTAGTTAAAGCCTTTCATTTAAAGGGAGAACACGAAATTTTATTTGACGATACCACTGACCACTGGGCAAAAGATTATATTGCTATAGCAACAGCCCATGGCATTGTTCAGGGGTATAATGGTCAGGAATTCGGCCCTGATGACTTGATAACCCGTGAACAGATGGCTGTAATGATAGTGAAAGCGGCTAAACTGACCGCAGCCATTGGAGAACTAACCTTCAGTGATCGCGCTGATATCAACACATGGGCAACCAATTGGGTAATTGCCGCTACCCACAATAATCTAATGAGCGGCTATCTTGATAACACCTTTAGACCTTCAGGAATTGCCACCCGCGCAGAAGCAGCAACCGTTATTTGTAAAGCACTCAAATAACGCTGCAATCGCCTGTTGGTTTATGCAAATCCAATTTCTAAGCGTGTTAGTATCATCTTTCTATTGAATCGCATGATTAAAAACACGTTTGAACGTGTGCTTTGACCCAGAAGGAGGCTTATGTGAATCTTGGCATAAGCCTCCTTTGTAGTGGGTTTCGTTTATTTGACGGAAGCTTGCTTGCCGACAGCCTGTTCTTTCAGCTGACTGGACATGCGGTCAAGAAGCAGCCCGCCCCCATAAGCAGCGGAAAGCATGAAGAGGGGCACCAGGCTGTGGTGATACCGTGACTGCACTTCAATGAGCACATGCATGGCAATGAAGCCGAAGAATAAAATGGCAATGAAGGCGTTGAAGGTGGCCTGCCGGCGCTGCCGGGTGAGCCACAGCCCCGCCAGGGTAAGCCACATGAGGTTTAAGTAGTGCACCTGGGAAAGTACCTGCAGTTCCTGTCGGTATTCTTCCGCCCACAGACTCACTGCCGTTACCCGGTCCAGCTCCAGCATCCCCCAGTAAAACCCATAATCGGAAACCGCCCACTGAATGGCGAATTTTCGCTCCACCAACAACCAGAAATCCCGGTAATCTTCCTGAATACGTTCCATTCCCCGACGCCAGGCTTCTTCATGAATGCGGTCAAAGTCATAATTATATTCCTCAATAATGGCCCAGTCATCGGCACTCCACATGCCCCGGGAGGCCTGGTTGGTTCCCACATAAAGGTTGAAGCCGGCACCGGTTTTTCCCAGGGGCACCAGCACCCGGGGTTCATAAATGGCGTTGAGGGTGGTGAGGGTCAGTAGAAAACCGGCCAACAACAGCGCCAGCACGGCTCCCCGTCTCAGAAGAATCTGCTGCCAGACGGGCCGCGGGTTCCTTTTCGAATTCACTGGCCTTTCGGCAGCGGCCTCCTCCTGAACATCGTCCAATACATCATCCGATGCAAGATGGCTTTCAAACGTGTCGGGACGCCCATTTTCCAAATGTTGTATGCCACGTATGCCTCGGCCCTGCAACTCTCCATCAAAGGGTTTCAGGCATAAATAAAGCAAAAAGGCGGGAAACAGCAAAGATGCCACCGGCCGCACCACATGGGCCAGCGAGAGGAGTGTCCCTGCAGCCAGGGCCAGTGTCCACGCTTTGGGCGCCAACCCTGCCCCCGATTCATGATGGATGGCCATGACGAAAAGAAGCAACACGCCCATGAGCACCATGGTGAACAGATGCTCTGCCCCCAGCACATTGCTGTAATAAATCTGCCCCGGCCACAGGGCAAACAGGAGGGCCGCCCCCCGGCCCACCCGGGGAGAGAAAGCCCGTTTTCCCAGTTCATATAGAAGGAGCACTGTCATAAGGGTACAAAAGAAATTAAACCACCGGGCCACTGCCGTTTCTGTGCCGAAAATCTGCATCACCCAGGACAGTACCAGAGGATAGCCGGTAAGGTGGGGAAAGACCCCCCGAATCTGGGCAATGGCCCCGGGATCGCCTCCCACAATGGATCGGGCATAGTTCAGGTAACGGGCAAAATCCCAGAGGGGGGTGGTTTCCACCAGCCGCATCCACACAAACCGGGGAGCCGCCGCCAGCCCGGTCACCAGCACTGGAAACACAAAGGGCCGGTGGAGCCAGGATATCTTTTCAATGCCCCAAAAGAGCAGCGTAAAAGCCGCCGCCGTGAACAGCGACCAGAAGAGAAACAGGGTGGCGGGGTATTCCAGCAGCAAGGGCCCCCGTTCAAAAATCCCCAGTATAATGATGAGACTGACAAAAAACGCAAAAGCACCGGTCACCACGGGGGTCACCGGCCAACGGTCCAGCCATTGAAAGGGGTTATTCTGAAGATGTTTGTGCTGAATGGGTCGGAGAGCCTGCTGCTGCCCGTCAACGCTTTTGCTGGTTTTCATGGGATTGCCTCCATCGAAAAGTGCCTGTTTCATCACATGCGAATCATACTTGATATGTCATGCTTCATATATTATGCTTCAATATCGCAGAAGCCCTGTTCCTGGGTCAGTTTTTTCAGGTATTTCATAAAGGGTTCCTTCAGGTCTTCCCGCTTCAGGGCAAATTCCACTGTGGCCTGGAGGAATCCCAATTTGTCTCCCACATCATACCGGGTGCCTTCAAAGATATAGGCATACATGGCTTCCTGACGTACCAGGGTGCGCAGGGCATCTGTCAGTTGAATTTCGCCGCCTTTGCCCGGTTGGGTGTTTTCCAGAATGGGAAAAATCTGAGGACTGATAATGTAGCGGCCCAAAATGGCCACATTGGTGGGAGCTTCATCCACTGCGGGTTTTTCCACCAGGTCTTTCACCTTGTACACCCGGTCTTCAATCCACTTGCCTTCGATAATGCCGTATTTGTCCACCTCAGATTCGGGCACTTCCTGCACGCCCAATACGGTGGTCTTGTACTCGTTGTAGATTTGAATCATCTGGGCCAGGCAGGGGGTTTTTGCATCGACGATGTCATCTCCCAGCAGCACGGCAAAGGGTTCATTGCCTATGAAGCTTCTGGCGCAGTAAATGGCGTGCCCCAGCCCCTTGGGTTCTTTCTGGCGAATGTAATGGATATTCACCATTTCAGAGATCTGCTGCACGGTTTTTAGGAGTTCATCCTTCCCCTTTTTTTCCAGCTCCAGCTCCAGTTCAATGGACTTGTCAAAATGATCCTCAATGGACTGTTTGTTGCGGCCGGTGATGATTAGAATTTCCTCAATACCGGAAGCCACCGCTTCTTCAATGATATACTGCAGGGTGGGTTTATCCACAATGGGAAGCATTTCCTTGGGCTGGGCCTTGGTGGCCGGCAGAAATCGGGTGCCCAGACCCGCTGCCGGTATAATGGCTTTTTTAACAATCATGGCGCTTCACTCCTTATGGGTTCTGTTTAACGCTGCCTGCCTGTTGACTTCACTTGACTCTCAGAAATTCTGGCGGCAACTGACTCATATCCAATGGCTACCCTTTTTGAGAAACCTTGTAACACTTGTGACATCTGTCACAGTTGTCGCAGTTATTAAGGTTGTGACACCTCTGCTTTCGGTGATGATCCCTGCTGACAGGAACTCCCTTGTCTTCCCCGACATGCTTAAAAAGAAGTGTCTCTTATCTCTGAAGTGTCTCTTGTCTCTATGATTGAAACAACCGAAGTAATCCGGTACTGCCGGAGAGTACCAGCAGACCTGCAATCACGTTGCCGATGAAAATGGCGGGAAAAGCCAGCTTGAATCGCAGGTTCAGCAGCACCGCCGCCAGTGAGCCCGTCCAGACACCGGTGCCAGGCAGGGGAATGGCCACCAGAAAAATCAGTCCGATGAAGCCAAATCGCCGGGCCCGTTCTCCCTTGGCCATGGTACGGCTGGTAAGGCCGTGGATCAACCGGTCCAGCAGGGGATGCAGCCGCGATAGCATGTCAAAAACAGGTCGGATTCCAAAAACAATAAAGGGTACCGGCAGCAGGCTGCCTGCCAGGCTGATGAAAAATGCGTGCCAGGGGGAAAAGCCCAGAGAGAGGCCAAAGGGAATGGCCCCCCGCAGTTCAATGATGGGCAGGGCCGCCATGAAAAAAACCAGAAATTCATTCCGTATCCATGTGAATAGATGTTCCATGTGAGGTTCAGCGCTCCGTTCTTCTGTTGGTAGGTTGTTTCTTTTCAGTGAAAAAGCCGCCGGTGGAGTCCCGCGGTTTGATTAATCGATGAACATGATACAGTTCCAGGCTCATTGTATCATGCTTTTTCAGGATTTTCTACTTAAAAGTACTGAAAAGCGCCAACCCGGAGATTGGCGCTTCAGACAGATTATTTGGTGTACACAATGACAATTTCGCGGGTGCTGTTGATCCAGTCGGCTTTGGCGTCCAGGTTTTCTGATGCAAACCGTACGGGTACAAAGGTGCGCCCGCCCTGGGAAACAGGTGCCACATCCATTTGGGCAGAGGCTCCGTTGCGTCGCACTTCTTTTCCGTTGAGCCACATTTCCACCGACTGTCCCCGTGCGTTCAGACTGATTTTGCTTTCACTGCCTTCCCAGCCCACATTGCCACCCATGGCTTCCACAATGGCCCGAATGGGCACCATGCTTCGCCCGGAAATGACGATGGGGGTGGTGCCCCGGCCCGGGTCGATTTCCTGGTTCACACCGTTGACAATCATGATGGGGTTGTCCAGCTGCAAAATATTAAAGCTTTTTTCACTGCCCACGTGAGTGATCTTGGTGCCGGTTCTTCTGGAGAATTTGGCGACGGCGTCTCCCAGCAGCTCATCAATGCCTTCCAGTGGTCTTGCTTCTGCCAGCACCGGCAACACGATGTAGTGGTACTCGGTATCCGGTGCCACATTCACGTCCACAAACCGTGTGGCGGTGATGTAAAAATCAGTGACAGAGATACCCAGATCATCCCGACTGGTGGAACGAAACACCCGGTATCCCAACGCATTGGCGGCACGGGACCATCCCATTCGCACACCGGAGTCAAAGACTTCATTGTTGCTGTCACCTGGCTCCGTGACGGGCTGAACCGGCTGTGCCGTTTCCTCCTCCACAGGTTCAATAACGGGTTGGGCCAGTTCTGGTTCTTCTTCAACGGGTTCTATGACTGGCAGAATGGGTTCCGCTTCTTCCACCGGTGCCGGTGCGTCGCCCAGGCGCTGGTAGATGGCGGTGCCTCTTTGAGTTTTCTCAGTAAAAGGATGGACAGTGATGGAGTTGATCACCATTGACTGGCCATCTTCCCGAAGGGTGAGTGTGGCTGTTTCTGACCATGCCACGCGACGGTTCCCTGCCTGCTGAAAATACCCCAGTGAATCAAGGGTCCACTCGTTCTCACCGTTGCTGACAATATTTCGCAATTGTTGATCTCCCACTGTCACAGGATAGTTGCTCCAAGCCGAGTTGTTGATTTCGTGAAAAAACCCTTCATCTCCTGTAATGTGAAGAACCTGCCCATCATTTCGCACCCACAGCCCTTCAATGGCCTGGGTGTCCGCCGATGCGGAAAGCGTCATGGCCATCAGGATGAGTGCCATGAGAACGAACCCTGTCAAACCCTTCTTAAACCAGTTTCTATTCAATATTTTTCCTCCTCGTTCTTACGGTTTAGTATGTTCTTCTTTTCTCAACCGATTCAGCATGCTGATGTTTCGCAAACTGATGATTCATCAAGCTGATGTTTTTACAGGATAACAGGATAATGAGTTACACTTTTGCCTGTTTTTCGGCAATATCACCAATCACCGGCAGCTTAAACCATTCATGTTTGTAGGCTTTGACCAACAGTATGATCCACGCAACCAGGAAAACCAGTGGCATAAAGAGCCCCACAATCCAACCGATCACAGGAATCAGCCCCAGCACAGTGTAGACCACCATACTGACAATGGTGAGTAAAATGGCTTGCATGGCGTGAAATTTCACAAACCGACTCTCTTTTTCCAGCACTAAAAAGAGAATGCCTGAGACAATGCCAAACACGTGGGCTAACAGGGCTGCCACATTCTCGTCCATCCCCAGGGATGATTTGGGCATGATAGTTGTATTGTTGCTTTCTTCGTTCATTTGATTCATCCTTTCTCTCATATCATTGTCTGTTGATTAAATCTGTGGTGAGCGACTTTTGCAAGCCTTTGGCATTTTTATGCATCATGAGCATCTGTGATTCGCAGTTGCGATTAGTCTTTCGGGTTAACATCTATGATTCGCAGCCATTCATTTGTCGTTAATCTTTGAAATCAGCCTTTACCTGGTGCCTGTTCTCCTGTTTGCCTCCTGCTGCTTACCAGCCAAGCTCCATGATGTCATAGCCATCGGGTACCACAAAGAGAGCGTCAGAGATGCCACCAACTTTCAGGTTGGTGATTTCCATATAGTATTCATAACCATCTTCATTTCCTTCCATGCGAATGGGGAAACCATAGTCTGCATGTACCCACAGGGTCATGTTGTCACCAGTATCGTGAAACACATAGGTGCGCACTCCATTGAGAGATTCCACCCCTTTAAAGATCATTCCCTCCCAGTCATACTCTCCGTCAATCAAGTCGTCATCGAAGTAATCATCGTCATCGTCATAGAAATCATCATCTTCATATTCCATGCGTATACCTGTCATCTCATCCGGCTGGAGGATATAAGAGTACGTGCCGTCTTCGATGATAAGAAAGCTTCCTTCCATGGGGTTGGTGCCTTCCACCCGACTTTTGTCGCCTTTGACCCAAATGTTACTGGTTATGGTTTCGCCCTCACTCCCATAGGTCATTTCATAGCTCATTTCTGTGGGGAAGGCTTTGGCTGACAGGCTGGCAATCACACTGTCCCTGTCGTCACCACCTGTGGCCGGTGCAGCTTCCTGATTGCTGGACTGTTGGCCGGCAGCTCCTTCAGTGGCGGCTTCCGGTGCAATCTCCTTTGTCTGTTCTCCCTGTGGTGCTGTCGGCTGCGACGACTGGGAGCCACCGCAACCTGTCAGCACCAGGGTTACTGCCAGCACTACTGCCATCAGGTACTGCCATTGTTTGTTGCCTTTTCGGTTGAACATGATGAAAACCTCCTTAGTTTCGTATCAATCTTAATTTCGCATTAATTCCATTTTTTGATTCCTTATTTTGATTCTTTCATTTGATTCCTTCATACCTTCTCTCATCCAGTCATGCGAACTCTTTTTGCAAAGACGTCAACGCAATTTCTTATTCGATGACATCAACTCGATTTCTTATTCGAAAACTGCAACACGATTTCTTGTTCGATGACTTCTGTAAATGAATCATCGCTTCCATTTGTCAGATCTCCCTCACCTCCTATCCTCCACTTGTTTTCTCAACTTATGAAAACTACTTTTGCGAAATGGATGTTGCTCGCTCTCTCTGGTTTTCTTCACCTGATACCAGGTCTTTCATGCCTGCTCCTTCACATATGGTCTTCATATCTGGCCCTTCATGTCAGATCCAAAACTTTTGATTCTCTGGCTTTTTTCTTAATGATTTGAACGCCTTCAAGGCACACTTCCCAGCTTGAAAATGGCTGGCTGGTCATGACCAAATCTCCCTTCAGCCCAAACACATGAAAATAGAAACGGTGCTGCTCGTCTTCTCTCACAGCAAAGCAAGGGTATTGGAGACATTGATCCTTGACAATGATTTCTGACAGATCACTGAACTTACGGAGCTGCACAATGCTCTCTTCCAGCTGGGCCCGGTCGGTGTAGCTTTTGGAGGCAATGCTGAATGCCGTGTCATCCCGGGAGCTTTCGTGACCGTGAAAAACAAAGTAGAAGCGTCCTGATGGATTTTTTTTAATATGAAATGTACTCATGATGACAGGATCACCCCTCCCCGTTTCTTTGCATGAACTCCCCGCCTTAGCCCCTTGTCATCGATAGCATCCTTCTTCGCCGTTTGAGGAAGTCACTGTTCCCTGATGGCCAATACGCCACTCGAACTGGTTGGACAGCTTCATTCCGGGTGGGCAGCTTTATTCTGGGTGAACAGCTTCATTGTTGGCTGACTTTTATTGCCACGCTGTCATTTTCAGATTTTTTGTATTATAATTTGGTTACTATTATGACCCTTTTAACAGTCATGCCGGAAGTGCTTTTCGGCACAAAAATAGTCATGAATCGTCAGCAATGTTCCCACATTCTCTGATAATTCATGACTGTCTCGAGGTGAATCATGACCTTTACCCCTGCTCAAGCCTTTGGAAAATATACTATTTTGTCATCCAACCTGATTGCCTCTGTGGTCATGTTGCTGGTAGCCTTTTATTTTTACTACAGGTCAAAAAAATCACCTCTTTTATTGGCCTATCTGTCCATTCTGGGGCTGTTACTCCTGTGGACAGTCTCCAAAGTGTTAAAAACGGTGACTCCCAACGTCCCCCTGCGATGGCTCTGTGTGGTGGTGCAGTATTTCGGGGTGCAGTTTTTGGGATTTGCCATTCTCCTTTTCGCCCTGCTTTACGCTGGTCATCCCCTGCCAGGCAAAAAAAAGATGGCCGCGTTGCTGGTTCACCCCATCATCAGTTTTCTGCTGGTGGTGACCAACCCCTGGCACATGCAGTTCTACCGGGTCTTCACTTATGAACGCACCCGGTTTGGCCTTTTTTTCCTGCCCAGTCAGATCATTCTCTACCTGTACATTGTTGCAGGCATGATCCTACTGGTGCGCCGCTCCTTTGAACCCAGCTTTCACCGAAAAAAGCGGGTCATCAGCCGGCTGTTTTCCATGCTGGCCATCGTGCCCCTTTTTGTGAACTTTTACTACATTACCTTTAAGTTCACCGACATTCCCTGGATTTTTCCCTTTCGCCCCTTTGATGTCACGCCCATTGCCATGGCCCTGTCTATGACCCTTTTTGCCATTCCCGCCATCAAATACAATTTTCTGGATATCGTGCCCCTCTCCTACCGCCATCTTTACCAGCACATTGATCAGGGCATTATTGTGGTTGATGATCAGCAGCAAATTCTTGACATGAACTGGCTGGCTGAAGAAACTTTTCCCTGGCTGCACCCCGCCATGCACCTGAGCGCCCTGCCAGATCACCTTTTTGGAGAGAGCGCTCCCCATCACCAGACAGCTCTCACAGCCTTCATTACCCAGCCCCCAGAAAATCAACCTTCACTGGTGACGCCCTGGCAGCAGTCGGTGTATAAGTGGCGGATGGCCTCCCTGGCAGCGGGCAGCCAGGTGCTGTCGTTCATTGATATTCGGGAAATGACACAACTACAGCAAAGCCTGGAGGCCTCCCGGGAAATGCTGGACAGTATCCACCAGGAGCTGATGGCCTTAATGGAAAAAGAAAAGGCGCTGGCCATGTTTCGTGCCCGCGCCGCTGTTTCTCAAAATGTGCATGATATTGTAGGCCACAGCCTCACCGTTGTCATGGGAACGCTGGAGCTGGCCCTGTTGGAGGAATCCCCGGCAGGAGTTGATGAAAAGCTTCACCAGGCCAGGGAACTGCTGCTCAACAGCCTTTCTGATTTGCATCATTCTCTGGCTGGCAGCACCAGCGCCGACATTCCCAACCTGGTTGAAGCCATCATGAGCCTGGAGAGCAGTGCTCTTTCTCTGGATGTGAACTGCCACGGCAACCCCTATCCTCTGAACCCTTTGCAAAATGAAGCCGTTTACCGGCTCTGTCAGGAGGCTGTCACCAATGCGGTAAAGCATGGCCAAGCCTCTACCTTGCATCTTTTCTTACGATATCATCCAGAAGAACTGGAAATTTATGCCATTGATAATGGCCGGGGCTGCCCGGTGATTGAAGAAAGCGTGGGCCTCTCTGGAATGCGCACCCGCCTGGCCCGTCTGGGAGGTCAGGTTACCTTCGGCGCCGCTCCGGGAAGCGGGTTTCATATTCATGCCAGCATACCAGTGAAGGAGGCGGTCCCTGTCAACCCCAGGATGTCTGCCGCCCAACTGTAAACCCGATGCCGGCAGGTATAGGACAACAGATTGTCAGTAAATTGCGTCTGTTAAATCAGACGATTTTTTAAAGCATACACAGAAATTTGCGTGCGGTCACTGAGCCCGGTTTTTGACAGCAACTGAGACACCCGGTTTTTAATGGTGCCTTCGCTGTAGCTCAAGGCTTTGGCAATTTCCCTGTTGGTTTTTCCTGCAGCCACATATTTGAGAATCTGAATTTCCGTTTTGCAGAACTGAACCCCTTCAATTTCCATTTGCAGCTTTGATTCACCACCATGCTGGCCTTCCAGCTTGAACCCGGTTTCATAGATTTCCCGGTGCACCACCATGATGTCGTTGGCAACGCAAAAGATGGACGCCAACAGCACTGCAGGCTTCATGTTTTTCAGCAGATAGCCGTCTGCCCCTGCCAGAAGGGCCTCGTTGATGCTGAAAGGGTCTTCAAAGGTGGTGAGCATCATCACCTTCACATCCCCATGGGCTGCCTTGATTTCCCGCAGAGCCGCCAGTCCGTCCATTTCGGGCATGCGAATGTCCAGCAGCACCACTTCCGGTCGGTGAACCGCCGTCATTTCAACGGCTTCCCGACCATTTCCCGCACATGCCACCAATTGAAAGCGATTGTCGGCACGCACCATTTCTTCCAGCATGGTCAGGAACAGCACTTGATCGTCAGCCAACAGCACCTTAATCATTTCTGGCCACCTTCTCTCTCGTCATCATTTTCCGCACCACCTGGCGCAGCTCTTTATAGAGCTGGCCCACCCCCTGGCTGACAGCAGCCGTCTGGTTTTGTTTGTCCTTCATGGTCATCTGGTGCTGCCCCTGAATCTCTTGGATCTCTTGGATCTCCTGAATGTATTGGTTAATGCCTTCCACAATGTTCTGATTGATTTCCCTGAGGAGCCGGTCTTTTTCTTCTTCATAGCCAAACTGCTCCAGCTTTTTAAGGGAAGCCGCCAGCCTGCTGTTCAGCTCCTGGCGTTGGTGGTTTTGGGTCTGTATCAGGTGAATCAGCTGTATTTCATCCTCTGCCTGATGCATCAGCATCACCGTTCCCACCCAGTCTTCCTCTTCATCAAAAACCTTGGAAAGGATCACATAGCTTTTAAGACTGGGAACCATCAGCTTGAAATGAGCCGGTGACTCATGGCGGTGGTGATGACGAAAGAAGGCTTCCAGAGTTTCTTGCTGGGCATCTGACATTTCTGAAGCAAACTGCTTCAGGTAATCCTTTAGCTGCGCCACCGTGTTTGCGGCCAGAGACGCCATCTCTCCCCTGGTGACAGCCACCAGTTGAAATTGGCTGTCATATATATAGGCCTGATCTTCCAGGGCCTGAAACACCTCTTTGAGAGAAGGGGCTGCTTCTGTCTCCTGCTTATCTGCCCGTCTATTCCTCCAAAACAAGCGGCCAGCACCACCATAAGCCACCACCGCCACTGCCAGGGAAACCTGCTGTATGTGTTGATGCATGACCCGCATGGGCAACTCCAGCATGGCAATGATCATCAAATACATCATCAAGGCCATCACCAGCCCTGCTGAACCTATGTGAAACCAACCCAGCCACGGGGAGCTTCCATACCGGTGGTTCCAGTGAAAGTTGAGCCAAATCAACCCAATAAGGGGAATCATACCCGCAACGGCCCCGACAAATGAAGTCATGGTATACATGAATCTTCTCCCTTCTTTCCCCGCTTTTGCTCTGCTGCCACTGCAAAGAATCACGCAAAGATCAGCGCAGCATCCTCAAGGATTATCACAATATCTTCAAAAACCAACGACACATCCTCAAGGAGCAGCGACACAAGCTATTTAACCGACACAACCTGATGGTTGGTTCATTTTATCACAATCCGCCGTCTTCCTGCCATGGTTTCCACAGCTTATCCACCATATTTCCACCTTTATCCCCAGTTATTGCTTCTTTTCCACAGGCTCTCCTGTCTTTTCCACACATTTGTCAACAGCCTTCCCCCTTATCGCTCCTTAATGCCCCCTTTTCAATGCTTTTTCCACAGCCATCCGGGGTTTTCCACAGGTTATCTACATGCACGAGAAAAAAGAATCACCCATTGATAAATCTATTTAGCAGTAGGCAGTGGCAGCCAGGCGATGATAGCCTTTAAGTCAGTCACCCATGTAGAATCTGCCCCCCCATGTCAAGATGAGACCCCAGCCCCTTGACTTGACAGTGCTGACATTCCGGCCCTCCCTCACTTGATGGCACAGATACCCTAATCCTGACTTTGTGGTGCTGACCTGCCGCCCCAAAAATGCTATAATGAAATCAGCGGAAAGGACGTGACTCCATGGCCGACAGCACCATCAGGAACCCCCATGACAAGTACTTCAAGGAGAACTTCTCCCGGGTGGACGTGGCCCAAAGCTTTCTGACCCATTACCTGCCGGAAGAACTCCTGAGTCTCCTGGACCTTAACAGCCTCCGGCCTGAAAAAGACCGGTTCATTAATAAAAACCTGAGGGAAAGCCATTCCGACATGCTTTACAGCGTCCGCATCGACGGACAGGAAGGCTACCTCTACTTCCTCTTTGAACACAAAAGCTATGTGGAAAAAGACATCCTCTTTCAGTTGATGAAATACATGGCCGACATCTGGCAGACTGTTATCAAGCAGGGAGAAAAGGAACTGCCCCTCATCATTCCCCTGGTCATCTACTGCGGTGCCGATCGGTGGAATGTGGGCACTCGACTGGGGGACATGATCCCCGGCTACCCGAACCTGCCGGAAGCAGTGAAAAAGTACGTACCCGACTATGAATACCCCTTCTTCGACCTGACGGAGTACAGCGAGGCAGACATGAAAGGCAGCACCCGATTCCTCATCATGACCATCGCCTTCCAGAGCGTGTTCCAGCGGGGAACCGCAGGCCGGGACGCCCGAAGCGTGATCCTCCGGGCCGGTGAGTACCTGCGCCACCTGGAAGACCAGCAGGATGCCATGGACTGTTTCAAAACCCTCCTTCATTACCTGCTTCGGGAGGGAAGACCCCTGAGCCGGGCACAAGTAGAAGAAGCCGCCCTTCAACTGAAGGGCATCTATGGGAAAGGAAGTGAAATCATGAAATCCACACTGGATCTATTGCGGGAAGAGTTTCGAATGGAGGGGAAACGAGAAGGCAAGCTGGAAGGCAAGCTGGAAGGCAAGCTGGAAGGCAAGCTGGAAGGCAAGCTGGAAGGCACACTGGAAGGGAAGGCAGACGCTCTCATCAAGCAGCTAATGAAGCGTTTTCATGTACTGCCGGATGACATGAAAGACAAAATCAGGAAGCTGGACGCCGCCACCCTTGACATGATGCTCCTGGACATTTTTGAGTACCAGAGCGTGGAAGATGTAAAAAAGTGGCTGCACTGAGCTTCGGTGATACTGCAGCCTATGATTAGAGGACGTTTACAAGGCCCCTTTCCCTACTGGGACAGGGGTTTTTTTAGACGACATGCATGGTTAAAGTCAATGAATTTGGGCCAGAACAATTGTCCCGCCGGACGCACAAAAAAGGGACAGGTGCACTGATGGCACCTGTCGAGATAAAGAACGCCTATTGGACGGAAGTCCCCTTGTGAGGTTTTCGATATACTATTCGTGCCCCCTGATTTTTTTGGGGGACTTTTTTAAAAAAAATGTGCCTCATTTTTTGAGTTCAGTTTTTGAGTGCTGTTTTTGAGTTCAGTTTCAGGGAACCAGTTCATACGCCACCGGCTCATCCACCTGATGAAATCTGTTGTATTTCAGGATGGCAGCATGATCCACTTCATTCCAGTCTTCTTCTGTTTCCACCAGAACCAAAATCCCCAAAGGGGCGTTTCGAAAATCGTTGCCTGTGAAATTGGCAATACCTTCAATGGCCACTTTGATAAGTCCTGCGAGATGCTCCTCTTCCTCACCAAATCCATCCAGTACTGCATTTTTCATATAAAGAACGCCCGCTGCCTCCACGCGTATCATCCAACCGTCGTAGTCTGCGCCGGCCACCAACGCTTGTCCGTTGCCATCCAGCCACACTTCCCGGTTCACCACCAACGGTTCTGACAATACGATCCCCTCTGTCAGTTTGATGACGTCAATTTTTTCATCTGCCAGTGCCTGCATCAGCGTTGTCTGACTGACAGCCTCTGCCACTGTATAGTCTTCACCCGGTTCGCCCTCCGGCCCCCAATGATGCTGCCACTGCAACGTTTCACTGAAGCGCATTTGAATTCCCGGCGGCAGCTCTTCTTTTTCCATCAGCCCCGGCGGCAGTGTGAAGCCCTGCTTCAGCAGACCCGGCGGCGTTCCTTTTCCCCGAAGTCCCGGAGGAAGACCGCCCCCCGGACCATACTCTCTGAACTTTTCATCATTCTCATTCTCTTGTTCCTGTTGTTGTGTGGCTGCCTGTTGCTGCAACTGGCTGACGGCCTCTTTTCGCGCCTGGCCCGGCGGTACTTTGGCTTCTGCAAACACCTGTGTACCACCCACCAGTAATCCAATGACGAATCCCATGACAACTACCATGGATATGATGCGTTTCATGTTCTTATTCACGTGCATTCCTCCCTGGTTTTGACCCTGAAAGCAGGACCATTTTAGCACACACGCCTTCGAATGATCTCTTTGAGACATTTAAAACCGATGGCGGTTGAACCCTTTTCATTCACAATTGTTGAACCCTTTTCATTCACAATTACGGAAAGTGGTTGCATTTTAGGGAGCTTTTTGAATTGCTTCACCGGATTCATCGTCAGAAAGAGTCTCCAGACCTGTTATGCACTAATGAACAGGAAGCGTCTCATTAGTGGACAAACGAAAGATGGGTGCAGAAATGTCTTTCGCCACCGGCTCATCCACCTGATGAAATCTGTTGTATTTCAGGATGGCAACCGTTCACGGCTAAATGCGAATCACATCGCCCACATTTGGATCCAACAGCGTTTCATGCATGTGGTGGGTGATGGGCAGCTCAAAGCGATTTTTCTGATGAAAGGGCAGCCATTTTTTCGCCTGAAGCTTTGTCGCCAAAGCCGCAGCCTGGTAAATGTCAAGATGCACATTGTATCGAATATATCTGGTGCTTGGTGCGTTGCCTTGCAAAGATGTCTCTGTCTGGTTCAACAACCGATATCCAAAGGTGTTTCGGGCCTGATTGCCGGTGAGAAGCACCAGGTCTTTGCCGGTTAATTGTTGAAATATGCACTGGGAAAGGTCATCTTCCATCATGCCGTGAGCAGAAAGCATCACCGTAGGCGTATCAGGGATTCTGAAGGGCGGGTTGTCATCAAATAAACACAGCGACCCTTCTGCAAGACACCTGTCAAGGTAGTGGCTTGCCGTTGCTGGATGCTGAGCATCCACGATGCGATTTCTGCGCAGCCACTCCGGATACTGCAGACTTTCCTGCAGCGTTTTTTCAAGGCGTGCATCAATGGCAAGGGTATACCGGCGTCGGTGAATCTGACTCAACAACAAGGCCAGCAAATCCATTCCCCGGCCTTGTAATGGAACGGGTAACAAGACCCTTCCCCCCTGGGCCAGCTTGTCATCAATCAGCTGCATCATCAACCGCAGCTGGTTTTTTTGTTCAAAGGCATCCAGTCCATAAGCGGCATCAATTATGGCCATATCATAAGAACGGCAGGCAGGCAGCTGGTAGCGCATCAGCAATGAGTCGCAGGAAAAATCACCGCTGTAAAAAAGCTTCTTCCCGTGAAGGGAATCCTTCAACGTGTACCAGACAGAGCCGGGCATATGGCCGTTAGCACCCCATGACACCAAAAAAGAATGGAAACACACCTGGTGTTGATCGCCGGAAATCATTTCCAAAGAGCGCCAGTGACGATTCATCACTTCCTGGGAAAGAAGGCCGGATTTCAACAGATAGCGCTCTGTTAGCTGAGTCCCATAGAGATCCCCTCGAAATCCCTGATCAAAAAGACGGGGGAGTGCCCCGGTATGATCCTCGTGGGCATGGGTAATGAAAACACCGGATAAGGCTTTGATTTCATCGGGTGTCAGCAAGGGCCACCGCTGATGCCCGGACACCCCGTTCCCTTTCATCACGCCGGCATCCAGCAGCAGGGAATGGGCAGCGGTTTCCACCAGAAAACAGGCGCGGCCATATTCTTTGACACCACCACAAATTTTAAGCTTCATTCACATCACACTTTCCGTTGAATCATCTGTACCAATGTCATCACCAACAGGGTTAACCCCACGGTGAGAACCGCCATTGCCATTCCCAGAGATGCGTTGCCCTGCTCAAACTCCCTGAAAATAAAGGTGGCGGTGGTTTGAAGTCCTGGCGGCCGCACCATGAGAGAAGCAATCAGCTCCCGAACAGAAATGATGAATGTCATGAGCCAACCGGCAACCATGCCCGGTCGAATCAGCGGGAAGAGAATCTGCCGAAACAGGTAAAACGGCCGTGCACCACTCACCCGGGCTGCCTGAAAGAGGGTTGCATCAATTTGCTCCCGGCTGGATTTCACATACTGCACGGTAAAGGGGAGAAACAGCACTGTGTAAGTCAGCACCAGCATGGCATTGGTATTGTAAATCGTCAGCGGCATCCAGGGTGAATTCCAGAACAGAATCATTCCAACGATGATGACAATGGAGGGGACTGTATTGGAAAGAATGCTTGAAGCATCAATGAAACCCTTCCGAAAACCCCTGGAAGGCACCACCACCAGCGCGATAAACGTGCCGATGACCAGCGAAAGCGTTGCAGAAATGGCCGACAGTCGAAAGCTGGTTAACATTGCCTCTAAACCGGATGATCCCCATGTCAAGATCGCCTGATAGTGGGAAACTGTCAGATTATTCAACTGCAGGCCATAGCCCCGCAGATTCATCAGTGACGTGGCAACAATGGAAAAATAAGGTACACCCACCGAAAGGGTCAGTGCAGAAAAGATGAACAGCCACGCCGGCCACTGGCGAAAACCGGTTAAATAAACGCGGGCATCCCGGTTTCTGCCGCTGACAATCTGAACCGCATATCGGCTGGATAACACGGTTTGAACTGCCCAGATCAACAGACTGGTTCCCAGTAGCAGGGAAGCAATGGCGGCACCTTTGCCAAAATCGATGGGCCAGGAATTGGTATAGCGGTAAATTTCAGTGGTCAACACGTAATACCCCACCCGTCGGCCCAGTGTGGCGGGGGTGCCAAACTCAGAAATGGTTTTGACAAAGATCAGCAGCGCTCCCATGCTGTAGGGAGAAGCCAGCAGCGGGAGGATGATACGGCGAAGACGGTATGAAAAACTGCCCCCATGAATGGCGCCGGCATCCTCCAGCGACCCGCTGATTTCTGTCAGGGCATTTCGCAGCAACAGGTACAGAAAGGGAAACAAATGCAGGCTCATAATGAGTACAATTCCAAAAACAGAAAAAAACAGAGGTTGTAAAAAGTTCAGGGCAGGAAAAAACTGGTCCAGAAACCCTCTGGGTTGCATAAATAAAATCCAGCCCATGGAACCAATGTAAGGCGGTGTCATAAAGGGAACCAGCAACACGATTTCCATCCACCGGTGCTTTCGAAGGGGGGTTTTGACCATGATCATGGCCATGGGAAAGGCCAGCAGCGTCGCTCCCGCCACCACCCACAACCCCAGTTTCAATGAGTTGAGGTACACCTCCACAAGACCTGGATCAAGGAGTGTTTCCAGCGGAGCTCGCCACCGCCAGATACCATCGGTCTGAAAGCTGCGGAGCAGTACCATGAGCAATGGCAGCAGAATCATGGGCAGGAGAATGGTGACCGCTGCGATTTGACCAAAAACCAGCAGGGGATGCAGCTTCATTTTTTTCATAAGTCAACTCCTGTCAACCACAACGATTCAACGGGATCTGTGGTTTCATCAGTTCAATCATCAGGCGGCCCTTTGCCAGAGCCGCCTGAGATGAATCACATCATGGACCAAGCCGGGTACAAGGTGGTTTCAGCGCATAATTGACTGGAATTGTTCATTGATGGCCTGCTGATTTTCAGCCATCCAGTTCCAGTCGATATCAAACTGGGGAATTTCTGCGTATCCAGGACGGTCGGGATGGGCGGGTACGTCTGAGCGCCCGGGAAGAATATACACGTCGGCAACCATTTGCTGCGCTTCGTCAGACAACAGATAGTCAATGAACATTTCAGCGGCAATCAGGTTGTTGGAGGAGGCCATAATCATGGCAGGCCGCGGGTTGATCACCGTGCCGCCGGCAGGATAGTGGATTCCCAGAGGCTCCCCTTTGGCAATGTCGCCGTAAGCCATGTAATCGACACCTGCCAGTACCACACTTTTTGAACCGCTGACCACCGCATCAAGGGCAGGGCGGTTTGCTCCGGCTACCTGAATCCCGTTATTTTTCAAGGCTTCAAAAAGATCCCAGCCATTGTCGGGATGATGGCTGATGTAACCGGCAATGAAGTCAAGGGCCGAACCGGATTCACTTGGGTCAGGCATCGACACGACCCCATCAAACAGGGCTTCGGCATAATCATCCCAATCTTCTCCGGGAACGTCCACCAGCAGCGTGTTATAGGTAACCCCCAGGGCTGAAGCACTGTAACCGAAGAGAAAATATTCGTCGTTCAGTTCGGGAAAAAGCAGATCTGCATTCACAGCATCATTGTACTGATGGAGAAGCCCCCGCTCTTTCAGGTCCATACCGGATGGCCAGGAAGCCAGCACCACCACATCCGCCAGCGGATTGGCCATTTCAGCCTCCAGGCGTCCCATGACGGCACCAGTGGTTCCCTGAAACATTTCCACCTCAATGCCGGTGGCGGCAGTTAAGCCGTTGGCCAATGACTCGGCAAGACCTCCCGGCCCTGCTGAATAAACCACCAGCGGTTCGCCGGTTGGTTCCCGTACTGCCAGAGGCGCAGGGTCAGAAGGGGCTTCTGCCGATGCCTCGGGCGCAGGCGTGTCAGTGGCCGGTTCAGTCACCGGGGCCGGGGCAGCGGGTGCACAGGCACCCAAAAACAGGACCATGCAAAGAGTGAGGCAGAGAAGCAAACGTTTGGTTGTTGTCATAAAAATGCTCCTTTCAGTTTGGGGTAACGGGTGGATGGCACAGATGCTTTCTTCAGGGGATGCTCTGAACATCACCCGGGGCAAGATACAGCGTGATGTCATCGCCCACAGCGGGTCTGAACGGCAGGTAAGAAGTCCAGAGACGGTCTTTGAATCGAACGAACACCTCGTAACGATCACCTAAAAAAGCAACGTGGCTGACAATGCCGGAAAAGGTGAGGTCATCAGGATGATGCGGCTGCGTGCGCAGCTTTTCAGGCCGCACCATTCCCTTCAGCTGATGCTGATCATCTTCCAGCTCATTGCTTTTACCAATAAAATGGGCGACAAATGAATGTTGAGGACGGTTATACAGATCTTCCGGTGCACCACTCTGTAAAATGGCACCCGCATTCATGACAAAAATACGGTCGGACATGGACATGGATTCGCTCTGGTCGTGGGTGACATAAATGGCGGTCAGTCCCAGTTCTTTCACGATACTCACCAACTCCACCCGCAGTTCATCGCGCAACATGGCATCCAGCGCACTGAGTGGTTCGTCCAGAAGAATCAGCTGCGGCTTCGTCACAATAGCCCGGGCAAAAGAAACCCGTTGCTGCTGGCCTCCAGAGAGCTGGCGGGGATAACGGGTCTCGAATCCAGATAACCGGACTTTCTCCAATGCCCAGTACACCTGGTCGTTTAAATGAGTGGTTTGCCTGCGGGCGCGCAGCCCAAAAGCGATGTTCTCGAAAACGGTCATATGTGGCCAGAGGGCAAAATCCTGAAAGACCATTCCGATATTCCGCTTTTCTGCCGGTAGTTCATGAGCTGCTTCACTGGAATAAACCACTTGATCGCCAAATTGAATGAATCCGCCGTCAGGCGTTTCCAGCCCGGCCAACAGCCGAAGCAACGTGGTTTTTCCACAGCCCGAAGGACCAAGGAGTGAAATGAACTCACCGGAATGAATCGCAAAGCTGGAAGGTTTCAGGGCAAGTAATCTGCCGTCATATGATTTGCAGAGATCTTTTACCAGAAGTTTCACATGGCCACCTCCTTTGTGGTACCCATTGTAACGGTGAAAAGTTATCTCCATATGAAGTCCATGTAAAAAAGACGTTAAATAATAGTAAAGAAACTTATCTATCCCATCAATTTTGTTTATAATGCAGAAGAAAGTTGGCGAGAATGATGAAAGTGTGTTTGTTCAGCGAAAAGATGAGAATCAGCAGAAAGGATGAGAATCAGCAGAAAGGGAGGAAACCCGTGCCGGAGGAAATGACGAGGTCAAAAGAACGGAGTAATGGTTTGAATTTGGTGAGATTGCGCGTATTAACACTCATTGAAGAAGGGTGCCGTCTGTCGGAAATAGCAGATCATTTGAGTATGACTCAGCCGGCGGTCAGTTTTCATATGAAAAAGCTGGAGGAAGAAACCGGGCTGGAACTTTATCACCGGGTGCATCAGCGGGTGCTGCTGACAGACGCAGGAAAGGGACTGGCGGTATACGCCCAGAAAATGTCGGCACTTTCAGATCAGACCATTCGTTATGTTCAGCAATTCAAAAACCTGTCTCGCGGGCAGCTGACCATTGGCTCCAGTCATGTGCCTGCCGCATATATCCTGCCGCATCTTATTGGCAGCTTTCGAAACGTTCACCCTGATATCTATTTGCAGCTGAAGGTGAAAACCAGTGCGGTTATTCTGTCAATGCTCAGGGAAAATCAAGTGGACCTGGCTTTTTTGATGGCTCAAAAAATAGACGATGCTGATCTTGAGGGGATCAGCATTCTTGAAGATGAACTGATGTTGATTCTGCCGCCGTCTCATGCGCTGGTCCAAAAACCCGTCATCACTGTCGCCGATCTTCAGAAAGAAACGCTGATTCTTCACGACACTTCTTCCACCACTCGAATTCTCTTTGATGAATGGATGAAAGAGCATCACCTTTTGCTACAGGGATCATTGGAGCTGGGATCCGCCGAGGCTCTAAAAGAAGCAGTGGAGGCAGGTCTGGGAATTTCAGTGCTGTCCAGTTCGGCAGTGAAACGGGAAGTGAAGGCCCGGCGGCTGGTGACACGGCCTTTGCCAAAACCCATTAAAAAACACGCTATCTGTCTGGTGTACCTGAAACACATGCCCCGAAGCCCAGCCTTCAACGCCTTTATCGAAATGGTTTGCCGGCAGTCCTTCTAAGATCAAACCCGCTGATCCAGAACAAAACTGCCTGCGACGGGTTTTCAGTGGATAGGTAATAAGGAATAGTGGATAGAAAAGCAAAACCTTAAATAACTTTATCCACAGCCTTTTTGCGCATGCTATTTTCTATAACAAAAAAGCCGCCCAGGGCGGCTAGAGGTTGAGGACAAAGGACTTTGGCCAGGGCATCAGAAATCAAATCCAGTCTGATGTGATTAAATGGCACTTTTGTTATGTCAGTTGACGGCTTCCCGGTTTCACCGGTTGGCTGTGCCGGCAGAGGGGGCAGGTTTCGGGGTCAAAGGTTTCGATGGTCAGTTGAAGCAGTGAGGTGACCGGCACCTGCAGCACATGACTGCCGCCGCTGCGGTCCACCAGCACGGCGGCGGCTTCCACAATCCCCCCGGCTTCCTGCACGCATTCAATGGCTTCCTGCACCGAACCGCCGGTGGTGATCACATCTTCCACCACCAATACCCGTTGTCCTGGTTGGATGGTGAATCCCCGGCGCAGTTTCATCTTGCCGTCTTCCCGTTCAGTGAAGAGGGCCGGTACCCCCAGCTGACGTCCCATTTCATAGGCCACAATGACGCCGCCCATGGCTGGTCCCACCACCAGATCACAGGTGCCTGTCAGCTTTGCTTTTAAAGCACCTACCAGGGTTTCAGTGTGCCAGGGATATTTCAGCACCTGGGCGCACTGAACGTATTGGCGGCTGTGTTTGCCGGAGGTGAGTCGAAAATGCCCTTCCAGCAATGCCTGAGATTCGATAAAGATGGCTTTAACGGCTTCCTGATTGATTTGTTCCTGATTCACAGGCTGTTGATTCATAGGCTTCTGATTCATGTGTTCTTTCATTAATATGCCTCCCTGGTTTCAAAATAGTGAATGGTATCAGGATTGCTTACCTGGCCATGGTTTGTAAAATGCTTCGGGCCGCATCAGCGGGCTGAGGAGCGGCGGTGATGGGGCGCCCCACCACCAGATAGTCTGCCCCGGCATCAAGGGCCATTTCAGGTGTCATTACCCGCGCCTGGTCGTTCAGGTCGCTTCCGGCAGGCCGTATTCCCGGGGTGACGATTTTAAAACCGGCGCCACACTGTTTTCTGATGAGGGCGGCTTCACGGGCAGAAGCCACCACACCGTCCAGCCCGGCTTCCTGAGCCAGCACTGCCCATGCCACCACCTTGTCTTCAATGGTGCCCGTGAAACCCAGATCAGTTTCAAAGGCTTCCTGATTCATGCTGGTGAGCACAGTGACTCCCAGCACCACCGGCGGCTTCAGCCCCAAACGCGCTGCTTCTTCCCGGCTGCAAAGCGCTGCCTGCCGCATCATTTCCCGGCCGCCCCCGGCATGCACATTGAACATGCCCACACCCAGTCGGGTGGCAGCCCGTGCCGCCTGGCCCACGGTATTGGGAATGTCATGAAACTTCAGGTCAAGAAATACCTGTTTTCCCTGATTCAGCAGGCGCTTTACCATGGCGTTGCCTTCATTGTAATACAGTTCCATCCCCACTTTGTACCAGATGATTTCTTCTCCCAGGGCGCTCACCAGCTGGTTCACCTCCCCGGCTTCTGACTTATCCAAAGCAACAATTAGTTTTTCCCGGGCACTGTTTTGTTTTGTTGTTAGTTCATTCATGACATTTGATGACATTGATAAATGCTCCTTTCTGCGCTGCCGCCTTCATTTTCATAAACAAAACCCCTTTCACGGGCAGTTGGCATTCCTGCGGCTGAAAGGGGCACGGGCCGGATGATCGCCGGTCACATACCATCGCCTTTCCAGCCTCACAGGACTTGGTTTAAAGGGATGCACGTTGAAGTTCTTTATCGCCTTATGGCGCGGTTTTAATGGTTACCTGGTCGGTGCCGTCGATTTCTGCCAGCTGAACAGCGACCATTTCCTGATGGGAGGTGGGCACATTTTTCCCCACGTAGTCTGCCCGAATGGGCAGTTCCCGGTGCCCCCGGTCCACCAGCACCGCCGCCTGTATTTTCTGTGCCCGTCCCAAATCCATGAGGGCATCCATGGCGGCCCGAATGGTGCGGCCGGTATACAGCACATCATCCACCAGCACCACCACCTTACCCGTGATGGAGAAGGGTAGTTCAGCGGGTTTCACCACCGGCATGTCTGAACGGGTGGTAAGATCATCCCGGTAAAAGGTGATATCCAACTCTCCCAGAGGAACGGTGACGCCTTCGATTTGGCTTATTTTTTCCTGCAGACGCCGGGCCAGGGGTACCCCCCGGGTATGAATGCCCACCAGTACCACTTCTTCAATCCCCCGGTTTTTTTCAATAATCTCATGGGCCATTCGCGTCAAAGAGCGCCCTATTTTTTCGCCATCCAAAATCACCGACTTCGTCTGCCATTCCATTAACGCTTCCTCCTTTGCCATAAAAAAACGACTTACCGTGAGGCAAGCCGTTGTCATCTTATTCCGGGAAACACTTTTCCGGTGCTGCCAGGCAAGCCTGCCAGCCAATGCAATGATGGCTCTTTTGTGATCTCACGGAATCACTTTAAAAGATAAACTACCTCATTCTATCAGGGTTCACTTCTGGTGTCAAGGATGTCCAAGGTTGTCCCCCGCTCCGCCAGTACTTCCATGACTTGCCTGCATTGGAGTCCTCTCCCGAACAGTTTCTTTGAACCATTCTTTTCAAACTTTCTGCCGGGAAGAATGCAGAAATAATGCAGAAAGAAAGTCATTAAATGATAAATGATGCAACTTTTTCCTTTGATGCCCCGTCTTAGAGAGTGTCGGGTGAAATACAACACCACCCCAATCATCATCGCAATTTACATTGATTTCAACACGAAATGTCATCCTTGCGATCATATGGAAAGGAGCTATTCACATGTTTTTGATTTCCAATCTTCAGCACCGAAAAAAATCGCTTCAACCCCTGGCCGTTTTACTGGCACTGGCCCTGCTGTTGCCCCTTGGCGCCTTAACCGCCTTCGGAGAGAACCTGCCCGGCGACGGTTTTGCCGCTCTCAGGCAGAAAGAGCCTGTTCCCGCCTTTGGCTCTATTACCGGCACCGTGGCAGAAATACGGCCCATGCAGTCACTCCCCAATGCCTATTACATTCTTTTGGAGGACGAAGAGAGCCCCACCTGGTTCACCATCACCGCCGATACGTTCCTCTTCAGTGATGAAGCTCCCGAACCCGGCGACACCGTCACCGGCTTTTATGACCTGAACGCTCCCATGATTCTCATCTATCCGCCCCAGTATCCCATTGTGGCCCTGGCAGTGAACCCAGGAGACACCCACCTGTTTGTTGGAGAATTTGGCAGCGATCTGGTGGATGCCACCGAAACCCTGATGCTGGTAATCACCGAAGACACCCGGGTGGAAACCCCTGACGGCCAGCCTTTTGCGGAGCCCCTGACCGGTCATACCCTGGCAGTGGAATACAGCACCTCCACCCGCAGTATTCCCGCTCAAACACGCCCCCAGCGCGTGGTGGTACTGTCGGCAGAACTGAATGATGCTGATGTTACCGAGGATGAAAATGATGAAAATGAAGCCACCGATGAGATTGACGGAGAAGATGAACACGAAAATGAACCTGCAAAGCCGGAAGAAAATGGCAATGCATCTTCCCGTCCCATCACCCATGAGCCCGACTGGATGCCTGCCCTTGATGGCATGGATCTGGTGGTGGAAAATACCATTCTTCCCGATGCTCCCGCCGCCTGGGCCACCGACAATCGCGTGGTGATGGTTCCCCTTAAAACCATTGCTGAGGCCCTGGGCTACCGGGTGCACTGGCTGGCTGAAACCCGCACCATCACTCTTTCTGACAGTTATTCTCTCACCATTGGCGCTGACGCTTATGTGGATATGAGCCAGGATTCTCCCATTCGACTGGGAACACCACCGGCACTGCGGGAAGGCCGTACTTTTGTGCCCCTCACTTTTTTCAGGGATGTGATTCCCATGAACAACGCCTATGTGTTTGAAAACCAGATTGTCATTGATAATCAGGAGATTATGCACTAGAACTGCAGGGAATAGTTAATAGGGAATAGTGTATAGAAACCATACGCTAAGACTGCAGTGAATAGTTGATAGGGAATGGTGAACAAGAAAAAACGAAAAATAGACATATTAAGTAGAAATACCAGCTATCAATCAAAACCAGCGAGAAAAGAATCCTGCTTGCAGATCTATCAGAATAATACCGCCTGCGGTGAGTTAACTGACTCAAAACCGCAGGCGGTTTCTTTGTGGTATAGGAAACAGCATACGTACAATAAGTGTGGATAACGTTTTGGCACTGAGTGGTCTTCAGTCAAGAAAAAGGACAACTAAAAATGAGTTTTTCTGAGTCAAATCACTTTTTATTCCACGGTCTTCTTGACAGCGAGCCTCTGGTGGCATGAATGCTGGCATCGAAGGCATCCCCTTTGGTCAGAGAAGAAAAGCGCTTCGGGGGAAGTGATGCCTGGCGGCCAGCCTATCATGCCGCCACTCGCTGTCAAGAAGCTTTCGGCGGCATAAACCGTTCTTTTGCCTGCTTTTCGTAGTCATGGGGTGAGTTCATCTCACAATGACTGTGGATTCGTGTGGTATTGTAGAATGTTTCTATATATCGGAAAATCAATTCGTGGGCATGCGCTGCATTTTTGATGATGTACCTGTTGAGCCACTCGCGTTTAATAAGGGCATGAAATGATTCGATGGGAGCGTTGTCCCAGGGGGTGGCTTTGTTGGAATAGCTCCGTATAAAGCTTTTGGCTGGGGTGGCTTCAAGGTATGCCTTCGAGACATCCTGGCAACCTCTGTCGCTGTGAATGATAGTGGGGCTGTCGGTGCTTCGATGCTGTTTCGCTTTTTGAACAGCAACCAGGACGCCTTCTGTTCTTAAATGATCTGTCACATGCCATCCGATGATTTTCTTGAAAATAGATCCATGACAGAGGTGAGGTACACAAAGCCGCTGGTGGTATAGCAATAGGTGATGTCTGTTACCCATACGGTGTTGGGTGCTGCTGGTGTGAAGTTTCGCTTCAGTATGTTTTTCAACTGGTTGTCAAAGTCTGGATCGATGGTGGTTTGTCGATAGGGTGATACCCAAATGGCACGAATGCCTTCTTCTCTCATGTAATTTTTCTGCCACGTGTATTCCTTGCTTTATGAGCATTTCAGTGATTTTAGGAGCACCATATACTTGGTAGGATTCATTGTAGATCTGGACGATTTTTGCTTGGATCATTTTTTTCCGCCGTTCCTGATCTGATGGCTTTCTATTTCGAAATTGATAGTAGCCTGATGTTGAAACGCCTAGAAGTTTGAGCACACTGCTAACAGAAAGAGGGCGTTTCCTGGAAGTCTCTTCTACAAGGGTGTAGAAACCTTTTGTTAGTCGTTCAGTATGCTCATG
>NZ_FXUF01000006.1 GCF_900182905.1 Anoxynatronum buryatiense
TCATCAGCACAAGGAATCTGGTGATTTTGAGGAGTGGCTCACTTTTTCATCAGCACAAAGTATGTTTTTGGCTCACTATCAGATTAGCATAGGCACACGCCAATGACCCACATCACATAAACCGCATTTTGCTGCACCTCAGTGGGCACATTGAAGAAACGAACCACCCGCGGTGCTGTAACGATTAAAATGACAGCCAGGGCCAAGCCGGTGATGGCGGTGAGCACGTTAAAGTAGCGGGAATAACGGATGGCGTCATCCCGACGGTTTTCTCCCAGAAGGTTACCGATCATGACAGCCGCTGCACTGCCGATGCCCATGGCGGCCACAAAAAACAACCTTTCAATCGTCTGTGCAATTTGGTAAGCAGCATAGGCTTCAGTGCCTAAATGGGAATATGCTGCAACGTAAAGGGTCATGCCCAGCGCCCAGAAAAATTCGTTGGCCACCACCGGCAGCGATTTTACCACCACTCGGCGAGTAAAGGCCTTGGTAAAACTCAAGTATTCTCTGGCAGTGGCTTTCAGGGGATGTTCTGTGGATTGAATGGCGATAAGGATGATCACCATTTCCAGTAGTCGGGCAATCACGGTGGCGATGGCTGCTCCCTGCACACCAAGGGCAGGAAAGCCAAAGAGACCGAAGATAAGCACCGCATTTAAGCCGGTATTGAGACCCAACGAAATAGCACTGGCCCGCATGGGCATTTTAGCGTCTCCCACCGAGCGGGCAGCTGTGGCCAGGCAAATACTGACAGCTGTAAAGAGGTAGCTGAAACCCACAATGCGCAGGTATGAAGCCCCCAGCCTTACCACCTGGGGATCCTTCGAAAAAAGGGTGATGATGAATTCGGGCATAACCCAGGCCAACAGGTTGAACAGTGCACCCCCGCCCAGGCTGAATACCAGGCAGACGCCTGTCGCACGGTGAACGCTCACCCTGTCCTTCCGGCCCCAAAACTGGGCAGTGAAAATGGCACCGCCGCTGTTGATGCCGAAAAGCAGTAATATGAGGACAAAAAACAACTGGTTGGCCAACCCGACAGCTGTGATGCTGACTTCGTTAATCTGGCCAATCATCACCACGTCCACCATGTTAAGTGAGGAGGAAATCATATGCTGAATCGCCACAGGGATGCCCAGGACGAAAAGGGATTTGAAAAACACTTTGTCTTGAAACATTTCTTTCATTTGCAGGTCCTCCTCGGTGTCAGTCAGTAAGCCTTTCCATTACCCTTGGAGAGGCTTTTATTGCATATTTTTTGAGGATCAGGCGTCTTCACGGGTAAACACCATTCTAACTGCCCGACCTTCTTCACCCCAGGCAGTAATGTTCGTCATCTGAAGAACAAGAGAGCCGTCTGGTCGCTGGGAAAGCTTATTTCGCCAACCCCAGTCAGGATTGTCAGGCACCTCATAGGCATGATTAACCGTGAAGATACCCCATGCCTCTGGTACATTAGTGCATTGCACTGCTACTGTCTGATGCCAGCTGTCGTACCAGATCGCTCCATTTTCATTGAAGGTAAAATGCCCTTCTTTACGTTCGTTCTCATAAAACCAGGAATAATAAATGGCATGATTCTCTATGGTTAGTTCACATTGATATTTCGTGCTATCATTGCCTTCCGGGTCCAGCCATAACTCACCATTGCCAGACCACTTCGTACCTGCAAATTTAGACAGCCATTGTGGTTTCATATACTCATTCCTCCATTCAGTTTGATGTACATTGGTGAATCCCTTGTTATCTCACGAAGAATGATGGTTCTCACTTGTACATTTTAACATATACCCATCGATAGAGGGAGCGCTCAGTTTTAACTGAAGCCTTCATGTTGTCAATGAAGGATATAGTCATTTTGCCTGCCATAAGGAATTCTTAAGATTTTGATAAGTATAATTTAAAACTCAACTCCTTCTTTTGTGGTTAACTCATGATAGGGAGTTGATTTTATGTGTAGAAAAAGAAGAAAAAAGAGAAAGATTAATTACTTTAGGATTTGTATTTCAATTATTATTATTATTATTATACTGTTTTTGATGACTGGGGCTTATAAAAGCATCAGTCGCCTTATACCATTTGGTATGGGTATGGAAAGGTCATATGAGAAAATAAGCGCTCAATTATCAGATTCTGATGAGCAAAATATTCTGCCGCTCGTTGAACAGGAAGAGATTAACCTGAGTTTATTAAAGGGAGAACTGCATAGTCCCTATTCAATACTGGTGCGTCTGGCGGATCAAAGAATCGTTTCTGAAAATAGAAGTGAGGAAAGAATCTATCCAGCTTCACTTACGAAAATCATGACTGCAATAACAGCAATTGAGAACATTTCTGATCTTAAAGAACCGATAATCCTTCCAAAGAAAATTTTTTCTGACTTATATGCGGCTAATGCATCAATGGTTGGATTTTTACCGGGAGAGGAAGTCTCAGCGATTGATCTGTTATATGGAACAATGCTGCCTTCAGGTGCAGATGCGTCTATCGGACTGGCTATTGGAATTGCTGGTTCAGAAAAAGAACTTGCAATACTGATGAACAAGAAAGCAAAAGAAATTGGGATGAATGGAACACACTTTACAAATGTAACTGGTCTTCATGACGATCATCAATATACAACAGTAAAAGATGTTGCTATGTTACTGGAGTATGCTCTGAAGAATGGTACTTTTCGTCAGATTTTCACCTCTGAGCGTCATACTACTGCCAGCACCAATCTACATTCAGGGGGAATCACTTTTTACAGTACTTTATCAAAAAGAATTGATACTTATGAATTTGATGGTGGGAGAATTATCGGAGGTAAAACAGGTTATACTGATAAAGCCGGACTTTGTTTGGCTAGTTTGGCTGAGAAGAATGGTACTGAATATATCTTGATTACTGTAGGTGCAGGAGGCAATCCGTATACCGAACAGTATCATATCGTGGATGCATTCATGGTGTATGATAGTATCTAAAATTCGGTATAATAGAGATGTGCTTTTATAATGATGAAGAGGATGATAAGACATATGGGTATCAACGTTTTAGTCGTAGACGATGAACAGACAATCGCGGACTTGATTGAAGTATATCTAAAAAATGAAGGTTTCAATGTGCATAAGTTTTACAATGGGAAGGATGCTTTGGAGTGTGTTAGGTCAGAGCAACTGGATATCGCAATATTGGATGTTATGTTACCGGATATTGATGGGTTTACTCTGTGTCAAAAAATAAGGGGAAACTACAATTTTCCTGTCATCATGCTGACGGCGAAGGGAGAAGAAATCGATAAAATTACCGGACTGACGTTGGGTGCAGACGACTACATGACAAAACCCTTTCAACCGCTAGAACTTGTAGCACGCGTCAAGGCACAGTTGCGAAGGTTTACCAAATATAATTCTGGAAAATCATTACATGAAGATAAGATAATTGAGTTCTCGGGTTTGGTATTAAACAAGGATACCCATGAATGTATACTAAATGAAAAGCGCCTGGCTTTAACACCTACAGAATTTTCTATCTTGTGGGTATTAGCTTCCAAACGAGGGCGGGTCGTAAGTTCAGAAGAGTTATTCCAAGAGGTATGGGGTGACAAATATTTCAGCAACAACAATAATACGGTAATGGTACACATTCGACATCTAAGGGAAAAGATGCATGATTCTGCGGAGCATCCCAAATATATCAAAACCGTGTGGGGGGTAGGTTATAAAATTGAAAAATAATGGGAAAAAGATGTTAGAATTTGGACTTATCATCATTACAAGTGTTTTATTTTTTTTAGGTGTTATATGGCTGGTTGACCAAGTATTTAATGGAGTAGTTAAAGAATGGTTTCTAAATATATTTGTACTTGAACCTGAATACCCAAGTCGTGGAATGGTAGGAATATTGTTTAGGAGCTGGTTTGAGGTTAAGCAATTTTTCATAAATACTTTTTTGGTAGTGCTTATTATTTTAACCACGTGTATGTGTGCATCGGCATATTTTTATGAACGTTACAGAAGCAAAAAAGAGATTACCTTTATTAAAAACACAATGGTGTCCATCATGAATTCAAACAGCGATAGTATAACACTACCAGCAAAATATTCTGAAATAGAAACACAGCTTATCAAGCTTAAATCAATTACTCAAAGGCAACAGCAGCTTGTACAAACAGAAATGCAGAGAAAGAATGATTTAATTACTTATTTAGCACATGATTTAAAAACACCACTTGCTTCAGTCATCGGGTATTTGAGTCTTTTAGATGAAGTGCCAGAGATGCCGGTAGAGCAAAAATCGAAGTATGTTTCGATATCTTTGGAGAAAGCCTATCGATTGGAAGAATTGATTAACGAGTTTTTTGAAATAACAAGGTTCAATCTGCAATCCATTGTTTTAAATAAAGGCAAAATAAAACTTGCTTTTATGCTGCAGCAGTTAGCGGACGAGTTTTATCCGATGCTTGAACCTCAAGGCAAACAGGTAGCCATTGATGTCCCTGATGAGCTTAATCTGGTGGGAGATGCAGACAAACTTGCTCGTGTTTTCAACAATATTTTAAAAAACGCAATTGTTTACAGTTATGAAAGCAGTGTCATTGATATTTCTGCGACAAACGATGGAGAAAATATCACTGTTGCTTTTATCAATCAGGGTGAGCCGATTCCTGCCCCAAATTTAGATACTATCTTTGATAAGTTTTATCGTCTGGATTCTGCCCGCTCAACAAACACTGGCGGGGCTGGATTGGGGCTGGCGATTGCTAAAGAGATCATTACGGCCCATAATGGAACGATAACAGCGGAAAGCAATCTGGATCATACTATCTTTACTGTAAAGATCCCAGTATAAGTCCAATAGTACACATTATAGTAAAGATCCCTTAAAACATTTTCTTTAAATAATTTCTTGACAAAAGTGCGGGGATTAAATATACTCATAGTGTACTACATGAATTAACACACATAATGCACACAATGCACTCAACTGTCTGGCAAATTGGACGGCTGAAATCCATTGTAAAGAAGCCAATTTGCGAATAAGGAGCCCGCCATGCATAAGAAAAGAATAACAGAGAGGTTTCCGTTTCTTTTACCGATAAGAAAGGTTCAAAGAAAAATGTTCTTTTATACTCAAATGAAAATGGATTTTAACAAATACGCAAGAAAAATTTCGGCAGATCTTCTGGAACACACTGTTTTTTCGGCAAAATCAAAACTGATTAATTCAGACAGCGGGTATGACATTCGGTATCAAATCAACAAAATTGATAATCTCAAGCTGGTTGCAAACACCATGAATAAAATAATCATAGCGCCCAATGAAACCTTTTCCTTTTGGATGCTGGCAAAAAACGCTGAAAGCGCTGAGAAATATAAGGAAGGGCTGGTGATGGTGAATAACCAAATAGTGCCTCTGAAAGGTGGGGGGCTTTGTCAAATGAGTAATTTGCTGTTCTGGCTATTCATTCATACACCACTTACAATAGTGGAACGACATCCCCATTCAGCCGAAACAATACCTCAACCAAAGGGAGATATTCCTGAAGGCGTTGATGCAACAATAGCAGAAGGGTGGAAGGATTTAAAGGTGAAAAATGAAACGCAGGAAACCTTTCAGCTGGCCATCGAGTTTGATGATGAGTTTATCTATGGAACGGTGTTCAGCAATCAGCTTCAAGAGGTGATCTATACTGTCAAAAGTGAAAACTTGAAATATACCAGAGAAAATCAAAAAATATACCGATACAATCAAATATATAAAGAAGGGTATCACTTTTCAAAGAAAAATATGGTTTCAAGAGAGCTGGTTTTAGATAATAAATATGAAATTAAATACGACATAGAATCTGAGATAGAAATGATTGAATAGGGAGGGAGCGTCAATGGACAAAAAGACGGTGGCAGTCATCTTTGGAGGAGAATCTTCAGAGTATGAGGTATCATTAAAATCGGCAAGTGCCGTTATTGAGAACTTGGATAAAGAGAAATATGATGTGATAAAAATAGGAATCACGCGTGAAGGCCGATGGCTCAGATATGAGGGGAACATAGATAACATCAGGAACAATACATGGTTTTTGGATGACCATTGTAAAGAGGTCATGATTTCACCAGGTAAAGGGAATGAAAACCTCATTGAGGTGGAAAATGGAATGCTAACGCATACAAAAATAGATGTGGCTTTTCCTGTTCTTCATGGTAAAAACGGAGAAGATGGCACCTTGCAGGGGCTGTTTGAGATAGCAGGAATTCCGTATGTGGGCTGCAATGTAACGACGAGTTCGATTTGCATAGACAAGGACTACACACATAAAATTGTTGAATACGAAGGCTTTAACGTTCCAAAGAGTTTGGCGATTAACCACCAAACTCCCGAAGAAGAAATAGATGGTTTTGCGAAAGCGGTGAACTATCCTGTTTATGTCAAACCCGCACAGGAAGGTTCTTCCATAGGAATGACAAAAGCAGAAAACAGACTTCAACTGTTTCAGGGAATAAAAGAAGCGTTGAAATTTGATGAAAAAGTTGTGTTGGAAGAAATGATTCATGGTTTTGAGGTTGGATGTGCAATTTTAGGCAACGATGATCTAATTGTCGGGACGGTGGATGAGATTGAGATTCCTGGCGGATTTTTTGACTTCACTGAAAAATACACGCTAAAAAACTCGAAAATTCACCTGCCTGCAAGAATCGATCATGAACTCTGTGAGAGAATTAAGACAGCGGCAAAAGGCATCTATCAGGCATTAGGATGCAGGGGTCTGGCAAGGGTGGATTTGTTTATAGCCGAAAAAAACAGAATCGTATTTAATGAAGTGAATACGCTTCCCGGCTTTACGACAGGGAGCCGATTTCCAAACATGTTGCTTCATGCAGGAATGGAGTATAAGTGCATTTTGGATAAGTTAATTGAGCTGGGAATGCAGAGATAAGAAAATGAAGACAATAATTCTAAAAAAAGAAGATGTTTACAGAGGGAATTTAGTATTAATCAATAAAGAGCATTTGGTTAAAATGAATGAGGGAGAAACAGTCGCGAAGCTGGTGGCTGTCAGTGATAAAGATAGAAATCACTTAATCAATAGAGACGCAGCCAAAGCCCTTCAACATACTTTGGACGAAATAAATGCTCAGGAAAAAATCGTTCCGGTTAGTGCTTTTCGGTCAAAACAGCAGCAAACACACTTATATAGAAACGCCGTCAATGATCATGGGATTGACTTCACGCGAAAGTTTGTAGCTAAACCAGATGCAAGTGAACATCAGAGCGGGCTGGCAATTGACTTGGGAGAAAACAAGAAGAAGATAGATTTTATATGTCCTGATTTCCCATACCATGGTGTTTTTAATAGATTCAGAGCAGTTGCAAAAAAGATGGGATTCATCGAAAGGTATCAAGAGGGAAAAGAATCCATCACAGGAATTTCAAAAGAACCATGGCATTTCCGCTACGTTGGATACCCGCATAGCGTTATAATGGTGCAAAAGGATTTTGCGCTTGAAGAATATCATGATTTTATAAAAAACTATACATCAGCGGATAATAGCTACCGGTATGAGTGTGAAAACAAGGAGATCAAACTGTTTTTTATTAAAGCAACTGCTGCTGTACAGACGCTGTGTATCGGAGATGATGATCAATGTGAAGTATCTGGAAACAACCATGACGGCTTTATTGTCACGTTACACAGCTGTTCCGCCTAAGGGAAAGAAAAAAATTCCTGCCGAACTCATCGGCATCCAAAGAGGTGAAGCCATGTTACAACTGGATTTACGCAGTCGCCAGCCTATTTACGAGCAGCTCATCGAAAAAATCAAAGAACTCATCATCACTGAAGTCTGGCGCACCGACGACCAGCTGCCTTCTGTGAGGGCGTTGGCCCAGCAGTTGACCATTAACCCCAACACCATTCAGAAAGCCTACCGGGAACTGGAGCGGGAGGGGTTCATTTACACCGTGAAAGGCAGGGGAAATTTTGTGGCACCCATTGACATCACCATGCACCGGGAAAAGCTGGCCAAAATTCAGGAAGAAATTGCACGGCTTCTGGCAGAGGCCATGTACCTGGGCATGACAAAGGAAAAGCTGATGCACCTGGTGCATCAGGCGGCTGAACAGACAGGAGGGGAGCAGCAAAATGACTGAACAACACATAAAGACAGCAACAGCAGTTAGCACCACCCATCAGGAAGAGGAGACCACTCCACCGGTGATGATTCAGGTAGCGGCCCTCGACAAATACTTTGATAACTATCAGGCACTGAAATCCCTGGATCTTCAGGTAAAAAGAGGATCGGTTTACGGCCTGCTGGGTTCCAACGGTGCCGGCAAAACCACCTTGCTGAAAACCCTGGCAGGCATCTACCGGGAAGACGGCGGAAAAGTCACCGTCGATGGCGCACCGATTTTTGACAACATTTCCCTGAAGCAGCGGATGATCTTTGTTCCCGATGCCCTCTACTTTTTTCCCGGAGCCAGTATCGACGACATGGCCCGGTATTACCGAGAGCTGTATCCCCACTGGAACCAGCAGCGGTACGAAGCATTGGCACCGTTTTTTCACATGGAAACCCACCAGAAAGTGCATCAGCTGTCAAAGGGCATGCAGCGCCAGGTGGCCTGCTGGCTGGCCCTTTCCACCATGCCTGAGGTGATGATTCTGGATGAACCCCTGGACGGCCTGGATACAGTGATGCGCCAAAAGGTGAAAAACCTGTTGGTACAAGACGTGGCTGACCGGCAGATGACCATTCTCATCTCGTCACACAATCTGAGGGAACTGGAAGATTTTTGCGATCACGTGGGCATTCTCCATGAGGGGACCATTCTTCTGGAGAAAGAGGTGGACGAGCTGAAGCAGGATATCCACAAAATACAGGTGGCTTTTCGAAACCCACCGCCAGCCCAGGTGTTTGAGAACTTAAACCTGCTGCATCATGAAAACCGGGGAAGCGTGAACCTGATCATCGCCCGGGGAAGCCGGCAGACACTGCTGGAAGCTTTTCAGCCTCATCATCCGGTGATTCTGGATATGCTGCCCCTCACCCTGGAAGAAATCTTTATCTATGAAATGGGGGATCATGGCTATGCTGTCGACAACATTATCTTCGCCTAAAGCGACACAATCAACCCCGGTGCAAACCGGTACAGTATCATCCGGTCCCGTTCATGCCGGCATCTTTCGCCACACCCTGAAGCGCTTCGCCTGGATCGGCGGCGCCTATTTTATGGCTCTGTTTTTACTGGTGCCCCTACGGGTCATGATGACCCTGCCGGATATCAATGAAGTTGATTATTACGTACGCACTTTTGAACGGATGTTCAATTTCGACAGTGAACCCTTTCAAATTTTTTTGATCATGATGCTACCATTTTTTACTGCACTGCTGGTATTTCAGTACCTTCAGAACGCCACGGCATCTGATTTTCACCACAGTCTGCCGGTGAGCCGCAATACCTATTACTGGACCTATTTGACTGCCGGCTGGACCATGATTACCCTGCCGGTGTTGATCAACGGGTTATTCAGCCTGGTGCTGCAACAAACAACGGTCATGGGAAACTATATTACCCTTCAAGAGATCGGTACCTGGCTGGTCTCCACGTTGATGATGAACACTGCCTTTTACCTGAGTACTGTAGTGGTGGGCATGTTCACCGGCGTGGTGCTGGCACAGGGAATCTTCACCTATATCCTGCTGTTTCTTCCCGCCGGACTCATGCTGCTGGTGGCCTATAATCTGGAAGCGCTGGTATGGGGCTTTAATGCCACCAACTTCGGTCTGGAACGCATTTCTCAGTTTTCACCGCTGGTGCGTCTGGTGGCGATGGTTTATGAACCCCTGACATGGAATGAAGTGGCCGGCTATGGCGTGTTCATTCTGTTGATGACCCTGGCAGCTCACTGGCTGTACCAACACCGGCGCATGGAACGAAACCGGCAAACCATTGTGTTTCAGGGACTGAATCATCTGTTTCTTTTTGGCATCACTTTCTGCACCATGCTGGTGGGAGGGCTGTACGCCTACATGATTAACAGTGAAATGCCCTGGCTGTTGGTGGTTTATGGTGTCTTCTCCCTCATTGGCTACACCATTGCCCGGGCGGTACTCACCAAAAGCCTGCGGATTTTCAGCCGGCACCATTACCGGCAATATGGCCTTTACCTGGGGCTGGTGGCCCTGATGCTGGCGGGGATTCACTTCGACATCACCGGTTTTGAAAAGCGCATTCCTGAACTTGACCAGATTCAGGGAGCCTACGCCGGCAACTTCCCTTACTTTTTCTACTATGGCAGTGGTCAGACAGAAGGACTCTATCAAAGCCCTGAAAATCAGGAGCAGGTGCGGCGCATTCATGCCGACATCCTGGCCAATGAACCTCGCCAAGGCACCCGCAGCAACGACTATCGCAACATGACCCTGTTTTATCAGCTGCACAATGGCAAAGTACTGGCCCGCCAGTTTGCAGTGAATGAAGAGAACTATCAAGTTTACCTGACAGCCCTGAAAGAATCAGAAGAAGACAAACGCTTCAACTACCCGGTGCTGGCCCTTTCTCCCGGTGATCTGAACCAAATTATGCTGGAATCCCATGAGTTGCAGAAAGTGGCCTATATCCAGGACCCGGATGAAATGGCAGAGCTGCTGCACCTGGTACAGGAAGAAATCATGGCAGCCAGCTATGAAGAGCTGGAAGCCTGGCCTCCCAAAGGTGATATCCGATTTCATGTGAAGGCAAATGCCGCTCAAACCGTTGAAACCGTCACCACCCAGCCAATACCTGCTTACGCCACCACCGAGTATGGCTATGGCAACGCTGAAATGAACGTGCACCGTCTGCCTGCCTTTCAAAAAGTGGAAGCCTGGCTGAAAGAAAAAGGCTATTACCAGAAAGCCACCGTCACAGCAGATGACATTCACCAGGTGGCGGTGCAGCGGGTGATGAATGAGACGGAAATGGAACCCATCGACCGCACCTGGAACCTGAACCTGCAGCAAAGCCTGATCGTCGAAGATGCAGAATCCATTGAAGAAAGCCTGGCGCTTTATTCCACTTCATGGATGAATCGCCACGCCTACCCCGTCTACATGGTAGCCTTTTTCGACCACTCAGGCCGCCAGGTGTTCATGGGCACCTTTGATGAAACCTTCCTGCCGGAGTTTGTTCGGAATGCTGCTCTTTAAAGGACATCATACTAAGTGAGTGAATTGCATATTTCGCTTTTTGATGAAGCTTAGACATGACATCACTCAGGTCAATCTGTGAAAGAATCAGTTCCAGTTTTGTCGGCGGAGAAAATGTTTCCATTTCTTCGAATGAGAATAGGGTTTCTTGTCGAATATATACAATGAGGGTTCATTCCTTTCTCTGTGAAGTGTGTTGGTTCGCACTTATATACTTCGACAGAGTGGGGTGAACCCCTTTTGCTTATGAAAAAAGGGGCTCATTTTTCAAGGTTTTTGGTAATGTGAAATTGACGCATGTCAGAATATCGGTTGATTCTTAAAGAATTATTAAGAATGTCGTTCGTTTTTTTAAATGCTTACAGCGATTAAAAAGAGCCATCAATCCGATGTTTTTGAGCCACCTTGCGCATGAATAAGAGCCACCCTGGTGATGCTTGGAGCCACTTTCAAATGGCCAAATGCGAGAGGGTGCCGGCAAAGCGCACTTTGCTTTGCCTTTACAAGGCACCCGGCTCGCATAGAGGCCCCGCCCTTTGGGCCGTTGCCCGCCTTTTGCAGCCATTCGATTTAGCTGAAAGTCCTTTCGCGGACACAGTAACCTGATCAACCACTTCACCTACATCGCGCCCTTAAAAGCCCATGGTTTTAGACCTTTTTCTTGTCGATCCCCATCCATTCCAGCATGGAAACCTGACCATCAATGAAAATGGTATGGGAGTCATATACAATACTGTCCAGAATGGCATCTGCCAAGGTCATCTCGCCAATATACCCTGATGCTCTGGTCATGAACAGACTGGCTCTGTTTCATGCTCAATGTGGCTCTAATTCATCACACTGGTGGATCTTTTGCGAAAGAATACCCATTAAAGAATTGCAATGTATAATGAAGTTTCAATTAATGAACCGGTCATTTATAAGGGGGATTAACATGAAATTTTCCAGAAAAAAAAAGATTATCATAGGAATGGTAGCTGTTGCTCTTGTGTTAGGGGGAGGAAGTGTAAATGCTAAGCTTAACTCCGCTGCTAACAGTGGGGTAGCTATAAGTGTTTCCGATGTTGTCAGAAAAGACATAAAGTCTACTTTAACGCTTAGGGCACCGCTTGAAGGAACCGAGAGTGTCGAAGTGGTGTCAAGGCTTCACTATGAAATACTTTCCATTGATGTTAAGGAAGGAGACAAAGTGGAAAAAGATCGGGTGCTTGCTGTACTTGATGCAAGCCATCTTGAAGAGGAAATAGAAAAACTTAAGGACAATGTTGAATTGTTGCAGATTCGGAATACGGAAGGAAAAAGCAGCAAGGACACTTCGGCGACCTTGGCAGAGCAAAGGCTTAAGGAAGAGCTGGAAGGTAGCCAAAGGAGCTACGAGTCTGCATTGGAAATGTATGGCATAGCTAAAAACAGATACGAAAGCACAGCGGTATTATACGATTCAGGAGGGGCAACCAAGTGGGATCTTACGGACAGGGAAAATGCGCTTAATGAGGCTAAAAGAAAGGTCGACGCCTTTCATGTGATCGACGGCAAGGTCCAGGCCACTGACGCACAGTTAGCAGAGATAAGGAATGCAACAGAATATTTGAACAATGCTTCAGAGGCAAAAAGTATAGAAATAGCCAAGAAAGAACTTGAAAGAAAACAAAAAGAGCTGGAGGACTGCAAGGTTAAAAGTTCTATACAAGGAACCATCACCAGGGTTAATGCAAAGGTGGGTCGTTTTGCTGACGAGATAGACGATAAAAATCCGATGTTTGTCATTGAAAATATCGACACCCTTAAAATGGTGGCAAATGTAAGTGAATATGATATAGGGAAGATGGAAATAGGCCAACAGGTTAAAATAAGCGCAGATATTTTAAATGGTGATGAAGTTGACGGCATTGTTTCACGGATCAGTCCTACAGGAGAGCAAAAACAGGGGTCAAACGAGAGAATAATTCCTGTTCAAATTGATGTGACTGGCGACACAAAGGGACTTATTGCCGGAATTAACGCTTCTGCCAAGGTTGAAACGGCTGTTGCTCAAAATGTATTGGTTATTCCCTTTGAGGCACTGATAGATAATGGGGACGATACATACAGCATTTTTGTTCTTCAAGAAGACAGAACCATTCAAAAATTAAATGTGTCGCTGGGAGTGGAGGATGTGTTGGAGGTTCAGGTCATATGCGACGAACTTAAAGAGGGAGATAAGGTTGTGATGAACCCTCATGTCTCTATGACAGATGGAATGAGCGTGATTGTGAATGAGTAGCATGATAAGAATTGAAGATCTCAGCAAAGTATATGATACAGGCGCTGTTCAGGTTCATGCATTACGAAATGTGAGCCTTTCAATAGAAAAAGGAGATTTTGTTGCCATCATGGGTCAATCAGGCTCTGGAAAATCAACACTTATGAATATTATCGGCTGTCTTGACAGGCCCACAAAGGGACTTTACCAGCTGGATGGCATGACGATTTCTGAAATGGAAAGCAGTGAGCTTTCTTCCATAAGAAACAAAAAAATAGGCTTTGTTTTCCAATCATTTAACCTGATTCCCCGAACATCTTCCCTTAAAAACGTTGAGCTGCCAATGATATATGCAAAGATAGGGAAGAAGGAAAGGCGGGAAAGAGCCATAGAACTGCTGGAAAAGGTAGGCTTGGGAGAAAGACTTCATCATATGCCCAACGAAATTTCAGGAGGTCAGAAGCAAAGGATAGCCATTGCAAGGGCGCTTGCCAATAAGCCGGCAATCATTTTAGCTGACGAACCCACGGGCAATTTGGATACTTCTTCTTCTGAGGAAATTATGAATATTTTTACAGAGCTTAACAAGGAGGGAGCAACTGTCATCGTTGTTACCCACGAGGATAGCATAGCCGAATACACCAAAAGAATTATAAGGTTTCGTGACGGGCAAATGATTGAGGACAGAAGGAGGGAGGCTGAATAATGCTTATTTTAGAAAATATAAGCCTGGCCTTTTCTTCTATCAGAGTCAATAAAATGCGCTCCTTTCTGACAATGCTTGGAATGATTATAGGAATAAGCTCTGTTATTTCAATCGTTTCACTAGGGGATACAATGAGAAGCGTTATTGCTGATGAATTTGAAAATATCGGTACAACGCTGGCCTATAGCTATATTATGTCTGAAAGCGACTATTATAGTTCCAACGAGACCTACACTTATGAGGATATAGAGAATATAAAAGAGGCTTTTGGAGATCAGGTGGCATATATAAGTACGGGAGCCCGAGCTTCTGGAAAAATTCAAAACGGGAAAGTGATTAAGGATGCAACCCTTGAAGGATTGGCAGAAAACCCCGAGGTGTACAAGCAGTTGAACATGATGCACGGGAAGATGTTCTCCAATAACGATATTAAAAATTCAAGGCCCTATATCATTATCGAAGATACAACAGCCGAGGAAATCTTCGGAACAAAAAATGCTTTAGGTAAAATGTTGAGAATTCAGGTTAACGAGAATCTGTTGGAGTTTACTGTTACGGGAATTTATCAAAACAATGATTCGGCTCTTAAAAAGCTCTTGGGTGGCAGTCAAACAAGAGCCGTAACCTATGTTCCTGAAACAGTGATAACAGAAAAAGATGGCTGGTTTTGGAGCATTGAGATAAGTTCTTCAAAAGAGATAAGTGTTGAGGAATTTAAAGCAAAGTTTATCAACTATGTGAGCAGGTCAAAAGGAATAAAGCCTGAAAATATAAGATACTATACTGCCGAGGAAGAAATGAAATCCATTGATGGTATGATGAGCACACTTTCCCTTGTCGTAGGAGCCATTGCAGCGATTTCCCTTGTGGTTGGAGGCATCGGAATTATGAATATTATGCTTGTTTCCGTTACCGAAAGAACGAGGGAAATTGGTATTAGAAAAGCACTTGGAGCAAGAATGGAGGATATTCTTCTTCAGTTTCTGGTGGAATCTGCCATCATTTCAGCGGCAGGAGGAATGGTAGGTACGATACTTGGAACAAGTGTTGTCGCAATAGGCAGCATGGCCTTTGGAATAACTGCCATTGTTAAGCCCCAGGTGGTTTTAACCGCTGTTGTTTTTTCTGCCATGGTAGGCATTTTTTTCGGACTTTACCCTGCAAGGAAAGCAGCAAAGGCTGACCCTATCGATGCACTTAGATACGAGTAAGACAGGTGCAAAAAAGGCTTTGTGTATCTAGAAGATAGTAAAAAATGCTATCTTCTTTTTTTTTCATCTGCGATCCGACCCGGATCCATCCGTTACCAGGTACTTCGATCCATTTACCGCATGTTGCTGCTGTCAGAATGCTCCTTTGCCAGGTTCTCAAAGATTTAACGTCATATTTACACTTCAATTGGGTAAATAGCCTATAATAAAAGGTAAACGTCCTGCCAGACAGAAAAAGCAGGTGAAGTTCAAAAGGAAACAGTGGGGCGACAACCGATGAGGGTTGCAGAGATTGGAGGCGGCTGATATGCCGGAAACCCGTAAAAAAGCAGTGATGAGTGCCATCGACATTGGTTCTTACTCACTGAAAATGAAAATCGTGGAAGTGGACGAAGACGGCCAGGTACACACCATCGAAAAACTGTCGAAGCCTGCGTCTCTTGGGCGGGATACTTTTTCAATGGGTAAGGTGAGTTACGAAACCGTTGAAGAAGCCTGCGACATTGTCACCGGTTTCCAGCGCCTCATGCAGGAATATCAGTCGAAGCACTATCGGGCGGTGGCCACCAGCGCCATTCGGGAGGCCCAAAACAGAGATTACCTGGTGGATCAGATTAAGCTGAAAACCGGCCTGAAGGTGGAAGTGCTCACCAATGCCCAGGAGCGCTTTCTCACCTATAAAGCCATTCGGGAGAATCTGCCTGATCATAAAACCATTCGAAAAGATGGGGTCATGGTGGTGGAAATCGGCTCCGGCAGCATTGAAATGTCCCTTTACCACCAGGGGGCCCTCCAGCGTACCCATAATTTAAAACTGGGGCATTTACGTCTCAGGGAGGTGCTCTCCACCCTGGAGCAGCGCACGCAAGATTTTCCCAATTTACTGGAAGAATATGTGGAAAGTCACCTGGATATTCTCCGGTTCATCCGTGAACGTTACCAGTTGAACCACTTCATAGCGCTGGGAAGTGAAATGAGAACCATCAGCAAACTGTGCAATCAGACTGATCAGGCAGACCGGCTCAGAACCATATCCATGGAGGCATTCACCCGGTTTTACCGGGAAATGGTGAAAAAACCCACTCCTCTGCTGGCCCGGGACTACGGGCTGCCTTCTGATATGGCCGCCACGCTGCTGCCTTCCATGATGGTACTGAAAAAATGTGTGGAAATGACCGACGCCCAGTGCCTCTACACCCCGCTGGTGTCGCTTGCCGACGGCATTGTTGCTGATTTCATCGATCAGCGCTTCAAGACCAACCGTCAGCAGGAATTTTTGGAAGATGTGCAGGAGCTGGCGTTGGGGCTGGCTCGCAAATACCATGCCGATATGAACCATGCCGCTGATGTGGAAACAAAATCCATTGCCATTTTCGATGCCCTGAAAAAAACCCATGGAATGAAAGAACGGGAAAAATACCTGCTTCGTCTGGCGGCAAAACTCCACGATATCGGCAAGTTCGTCAATCTTAACAAACACTACATTCATTCCTACAATCTGATCAAAGCTTCTGAAATGCTGGGAGTGACAGAGGAAGAGCAGGACATCGTGGCCAATGTGGCCCGGTATCATTCCAGCCAGATTCCGCAACAGTCCCATGAAAATTATTGGCACATGCGGGCTCGCAACCGGGTGATCACTGCCAAACTGGTGGCCATCATTCGCATGGCCGATGCCCTTGACCGCAGTCACCGGCAGAAAATCAGCGGCTTGAGCATCGCCATGAAAGGCGAGACCATGATGATTAAAGGAGAATCGGTGGAAGAAGCTTTGCTGGAAGAATGGACCTTCGAAGTGAAATCTGAGTTTTTTCAGGAAGTGTTTGGCATTCGCCCCCAACTTAAAGTGAAAAGGAAGATGGCCCATGCAGAAAATGCCTGATGAAATCACTTACCACAGCGACCATTTCATCAACCGGGAGCTGAGCTGGCTGGAGTTCAACCACCGGGTGCTGGAAGAAGCCCGGGACAAAAGGAACCCCATTTTTGAGCAGATGAAATTTTTGGCCATTGCCAGTTCAAACCTGGATGAATTCTTCATGGTGCGGGTGGCTTCACTGAAAGAACAGGTGAATGCCGGCTATGATAAGGCAGACCCTTCGGGACTTACTCCCAAACGCCAGTTGAAGCAGATTTCCATCCGGGTACATGAAATGATCAACCACCAGTACAACACCTATAACAAAAGCCTGCTGCCCCGGCTGAAAAAGAGGGGGTTTCGCATTCTGAAAGAAAAACAGCTCAGCCGGCAACAACGAAAATATGTGGAAGATTACTTTCGCCAGCAGATCTACCCTGTTCTCACCCCCATGGCAGTGGATTTTTCCCGCCCCTTCCCCCTCATCCTCAACCGCAGTCTTAATATTGCCCTGCTGGTGAAGGAGAAAGGGGAAGAAACCCCCACTTTTGCGACGGTACAGGTGCCGGCCATGCTGCCCCGTCTGGTGCCCCTGCCATCAGAAGCGCCGGAGGGCGTGGAATACATGTTGCTGGAAGAAGTGATGATGCTCTTCCTCCAGGAACTGTTCACCAGCCACCGGATTCTCTGTGCCCACCCCTACCGGATCACCCGCAACGCCGACCTTTCCATTGAAGAGGAGGAAGCCAAAGACCTGCTCATGGAGATTGAAAAATCCGTGAAGCGGCGGCGCTGGGGAGCGGCCATTCGTCTGGAGGCTGACGCCCGCATGGATCCGCAGCTGTTGGATATTCTTCAGGAATCTCTGGAGATTCATCGGGGCGAAATATACCTGGTGAACGGCCCCCTCGACCTGACATTTCTCATGAAAGCCTGTGGAACCCCGGGCTTTGATCACTTGAAATATCCGAATTTTGAACCGGTGATGCCTCCGATTTTCAGGGAAGAAGCATCCATTTTTCAGATCATCGCTGAAAAAGACCGGTTTCTTCATGTGCCCTACGACAGTTTTGAGCCGGTGATTCGCTTTGTGCAACAGGCCGCCGAAGATCCACAGGTACTGGCCATCAAGCAGACCCTTTACCGGGTGAGCGGCGACTCACCCATCATTAAGGCCCTGGCAGAAGCCGCCGACCGGGGTAAGCAGGTAACGGTGCTGGTGGAAGTCATGGCCCGGTTTGATGAAGAAAACAACATCCAATGGGCAAAGCAACTGGAAAAGGCCGGCTGTCATGTGATTTATGGCCTGGTGGGGCTGAAAACCCATTCCAAAATCACGCTGGTGGTTCGACGGGAAGAAGACCGCATCAAGCGTTACCTTCATCTGGGCACGGGCAACTACAACGATTCCACCGCCCGCCTCTACACCGACATGGGCATTTTCACCTGCAGAGAGCAATATGCGGCAGAAGCTTCCTCTTTTTTCAACATGCTCACCGGCTATTCCGAGCCGCCGGATCTTTTCAAACTCACCGTGGCACCCCTGAACATGCGAGAGACGTTTAACCGTCTTATCCATCAGGAGGCTGAAAATGCCCGTCAGGGCAAAAAAGCGATGATTCGGGCGCAGATGAACTCCCTGGTGGATCAGCAGATTATTGAAGCCCTGTATGATGCCTCCCGGGCTGGGGTGACCATTCAACTGCTGGTGCGGGGCATTTGCAGTTTGCGCCCCGGTCTTCCCGGCATCAGCGAAAATATTACTGTGCACAGTATTGTGGGCCGATTTTTGGAGCATCCCCGCATCTTCTATTTTGAGCAGGATGGCCGGCGTCCCGTCTATCTTTCCAGTGCCGACTGGATGAGCCGAAATCTTGACCGGCGCATTGAGCTGCTGTTTGAGGTGGAAGAACCGGACATTAAGGCACAAATTTTGGAAGTGATGCGGATACTGTTCAATGATACTCTGAAAACCCGGCTGCTGCAGCCGGATGGCAGCTACCTCCGGGTTGACAAACGGGGCAAGGAGCGGCTGGAAGCCCAGCTGTACTTTTGTGAGCGGGCCCGGGTGCTGGAAAAGGAACACCGGCGGCAACAGGAGGCAGCGATCACCTTCGAACCCATTTTGTCCAGTGAGGCACTGAAGAAGGAAACACCCTGATGGTAGTGCAGTGTATTTGTCAGACCTCATGATTGGCAAAACGGAGAACAGTGGTATAATAGGTGTCATCAATCCTTGTGACAAAAAAACGGCGAGAACCACCAAGCGCTGCTAAGAACCACCAAAAGCCGGTAAAAACATCGGTGAGAGGATACAGAGAAGAGGAAAAGTCATGAACCAGAAAGTCGCCATCATTGACCTGGGGTCCAACTCAGTGCGTATGTTGATGATGAAAATGAACGAAGACGGCTCCTACAAAATGCTGGATCAGGTGAAAGACATGGTGCGTCTCAGTGAAGGCATGGGAGAGGAAAACACCCTGAAACCCCTTCCCATGAAACGCACCATGCATACCCTGAACCTGTTTAAAAAGCTCATTCGTGTACACCAGGCAGACCGGGTGATTCCCATTGCCACCGCCGCCGTGCGCAACGCTTCCAACCAGGCTCTGTTCCTGGAAAAAGTCAGTGCGGAGACGGGCTTTGATTTTCGGGTGGCCACCGGGGAAGAAGAGGCCTGGTACGGCTACATGGGCGTCATCAACACCATGAAAGTGGACTCCTGCGTGATGATTGACATCGGCGGTGCCTCCACCGAGGTGGTTTGGATCGAAAAGCGTCAGCTGAAAAAAGCCGTGTCCTTTCCCTTTGGGGCAGTGACCCTGACAGAGAAGTTCCTGGGAAAAGAAGCCATTACCCCTGAAAAAGTGAAAAAAGTGGAACACTATGTGAAAAAGCACATAGAATCCCTTGACTGGCTGAAACCGCTGAAGGGATACCCGGTGGTGGGATTGGGGGGCACCATCCGAACCCTGGCAAAAATGAACAAGTATAAAATCGGCTATCCCCTGGAAAGCCTCCACAATTACCAGATGCGGGATGACGAAGTGGAAGCCCACTATCAGCAGGTGACCCGGGGCACCCTGGCAGAAATTCGGCAGATTCCCGGCGTGAACAAAGACCGTTCCGACATCATTGCCGCCGGCGTCACACCCCTTTGGGCGTTAATGAAAACCATTGGAGCCAAAAAACTCATGGTGAGCGGCAACGGCCTGCGGGAAGGCGTTTTCTACGAGCACTATCTGAATGAAACCCAACATCAGGGGGGCTTGATCGAAGATGTCACCTTCCATTCGGTGGACAATACCCTGAAAAACTTTGAAATGAACCTGAGCCACTGTCATCACGTGAAAAAGCTGGCCCTGGCCCTGTTCGACCAGACCCGGGAGCTCCACGGGCTGGGCGAAGCTGAGCGCCGCCTGCTGGCAGTGGGATCCCTTCTCCATGATGTGGGCATGTACATCGACTATTACAACCACCACAAGCACGGGTTTTACCTGAGCCTCAATGCCCGCCTCAATGGGCTGCGAAACCGGGAGCGGGTTATTTGTGCCTTTGTGGTGGGCATGCACCGGGAAGCCAATTTAAAGGAAGACTGGCAGGCCTATGGGATGCTCATTGACGACAAAGACCTTGATATCATCCGAAAACTCAGCCTTTTTGTGCGCATTGCTGAAAAACTGGACCGGAGCGAAACCGCCAGTGTGCAAGACCTGGTCTGCTATGTCAGCGACAGCGATGTGCAGGTGCTGGTGAAAACCACCAACAGCCCAGAGTTGGAAATCACCACAGCCATGGCTTTTCAGAAAGACTTCAAAAAACTCTTTGGCCGAAAACTGTATATTGTATAATCCGATCACCCATGAGGCAAAAGGCCTGATTCCGTGGGTTGATTCTGAGATTTGAGAAAAATATTTTAAATAACGCAGACATTTGCCCCGATAATCCGTTATAATTGTGAAGGGTAGTGAAAACACTTTTTTTGTTGTGGGCATTTTACCAAAAGGGGAATGTCCTGCACATGAAACAAAGAGCACGGAAGAGAAAAACAAGCGGCAGCAGGCATCGTGCACCATGCAACAGGAAATGGCAATCAGGCAACAAACGTGACTGTTGTGACATCGGCTTGAACCGAAACAAAAAATGGAATGTTCTTATGTGACATGGGATGTTGCCATAAGTGGTGTCATGAAACAGGTAAAAAACAGAAGGAGTGTTGTGACAATGAAGAAGCGCGTATTGGCAATGGTATTGGCAGTTCTGTTACTGTCTGTGGGATTTGTTTCCGCAGAGCCCACACCGGCGGGAGCTTACTGGCTGGAGATGAAAACCATCTATGAAGAATGGCAGATCATGGAAAGTGAGTCAGATCTCACACTGACCATCAGCATGCCCGGCGAAGAGCCCATCACGGCGAATGTGAAAATGACAGGGGTTTCAGATCTTGACACCTTTGTGACACAAAGCCGCATCGAAATTGAAGTGGTGGGAATGGACCTGGAGATTCCTGTGATTGAAATGTACACCCAGGGAACAGACCTGTACTTCAACGCAGAGCCCATCCTCTATTTTGCTGCCCTGGCAGGAGAAACCTTTGAGCTGGAAGAAGATTTTGTAATGCTGCAAAGCGGCGACACCGGTATGAAGCTGGACCGTGGTTTTCTGCTGCAAATTCTGGAATTTGTGGAAGGCATGGAACTGGATTTCGAGTTCAACATGACCCTGGAAGACGGCGTGTACCATCTCGCCATGACGGCCGACGAAATGGTCGACCTGTTTAATGCCTACATGCTTTATGTCATGAGCAATATGGATGAAATGATGGGCATCATGGGAATGCAAGATGAAATGGAACTGACAGAGGCTGAAAAGGCCGAAGTCCTTGAAATGTACCAGCAGATGGTGGTTCCCATGCTGGACATGGCAAAAGAAGCCATAGCCGGCAGCACCTATCACCAGGCCACCACTTTTGAAGAAGATGTCTATGCAGAAGCTGGCAGCCTGTTCCTCACCACCCCCTTTGGCAACTTCAGCCTGGAAATGGTGAGCACCGCCAGCAAACTGGCAGAAGCCAACATCCAATTGCCCACCTCAGTAAAAGTCATCACTGAAGATGATTTGACCAACATGATGATGGCCGGCATGATGGGTGGCGCAGGCATGGAGACCGCAGATTACCAGGTGGCCGCCATCATTGACCCCAGCGAAGGCTACTACTTCCGAATGGAAGATTTTGAAGAGGGAGAAGTCGTTATCGAATTTTCGCCGGATGGCCGTTCCTACATGAGTGTGGCCGCTGCTGTGGAGATTTTCGGACTTGACCTGGAGCCCTCTGATGAAATGATGCTGGTGAAGGATCTTGAAAACTTTGGGTATGAAGTGATCTGGAATGCCGACATCCGCATCATCGAAGTGCATTACCAGCAAGTGCAGTAGTCACACCCGCTACAATTAAAACCGCTCGGAAAAGCGTCTGGCTAAACAGCCATTCATCGCTTTTCCGGGCGGTTTTTTTTGTTTGGTGGCGCGAGAATTATGACGTGATTTGAGATGCAACTTCTCAAATTGGATGGACGGACGTTAAAATGCATGTGCAAGATGAAAAGTCAGAGATACATGCTCTTGCTTGATAATGTGCAGGACTTTTCCCACAAGGGAAGAGTCCTGTGATGAAATGGGCGGTGATTCCGGTGCATGGAGTAACTTGTATTCCAAGGAATGTTTTGACTGCTGGCAATAGGCAAAGACGATTTGATGATGAAGCCGAAGGGCTGCCAGGTCGCCCGGCTGCGGGCGGGCGTGCAGCTGAATCAGTGCCAGATCGTTGCGGCGCATGCCGGTGTGGAGCAGCTGGTCTTCATCAATCAGCAGCAGCATACAAGCTCCTTGAAGAAGCGATTTGTTGATGGGAGCAAAACCCTTTAGCAATTGCTCAAAGGGCACTGGCTCATTCGACTTTGGGTTTGAAATCACCGGGAGCATCATGGTGACAGTACTCTCCTCATGAGATGGTGTACCAGCCCCTGTTGTTTCAGCAGAGATGCTCGACGGGGCATCAGACCCATGGGGGGCAGGTCTTTTGGCAACAAGCCAATGGGCAAATTGAGTGATTTCTTTTTTTTCGTCATCGTTTAATGGGTAGGGCATTGAAAGGAGGGTTTCAGAAGAGGATGAAGAACCGTTCATCAACCAGGCAGGATCCACGCTAAACGTATTTACGATTTTTCGAATGGCGGCAGCGCTGGGAACTGAACGACCCCTTTCCCAGTCGGCAACATTTCCCTGGGAAGAGCCGAGGGCTTCCGCAAACTTTTGCTGGGTAAGTTTGTTGGAGAGACGAACCCGCTTAATGCGCTCAATGAAGTCATCCAATACAGCCACATCCATTCGGGTTAATTTTGTTTGACAGTTATCGTACATACGATTATACTGGTGTCAGAGTGTAATTTATTACTATAACAATTTTATCACAACCTTTCAAATCCTTCTACGTCAAGCATGATAGCGGAGGTGAAAATTCTGGGTAAACGAAAATTGACTCCCTATGGCATTGAAATCAAGAAGCGTCTGCTGGAAAAAAATTTGACGCAAAAAGAATTTTGTGAAAAATTTGGTATCGGGCAAACCAGACTGAGTGAAATGCTGTATGGCGCCGCGCCAGGGTATAAATATAGAAAAATCATCGAAAAGGCACTGAAATGAAGACCCTAATGAAGACGGTACATATGATAAGGATCCAAAGAAAGGCGGTGAAACCAGCCCTTTTTCAGAGAATGAAATGGTGGAGGGAATGATGAGAAACATCTTTCACTAGGCTGACTCACAACCAGGACCCGCGAAGCGTACATAAGGAGGCAAGCACATTGTATAAAGAAAGAACGCCATTAACGGAAGAACAGTCATCTGAATCATCAGGAACAAACGTGTGCCAGAGTTCGCCGCCCTTCGAAAAGAAAATAGAAATGTCTAAGAGCAAAGCAAGCATAAAACATTGGTTTCAGCAAGAATCAGTTCTCTTTCGCCACTTGCCCTTTTGTGACAATAAACCATATCGCATATTGGTGGTGGATGACCAGGCAATCAACCGGGAACTGATTGTCCGGTTTCTTCACCGACAGGAATATGTCATCGAGGTGGCTGAAAATGGGCAGGAAGCAGTGGAAGCCTGCCAGAAGAAAAATTACAAACTGGTGCTCATGGACCTGCAAATGCCGGTGATGGACGGGTACGAGGCTGCCAGACAGATCAGAGAGTTGAAAAAGGGTCATCAGCCATTCATTGTGGCGGTATCAGCCCATGATTCACAGGAAAACGTGCAGCAATGCCAGTCTGTGGGAATGAACGGGTTTATCAGCAAGCCCATCGATTTCAGGAAGCTGAATCAAGTACTTCAGGAAATCAGCGGCGATACTGAAGAAACGTAAAAAGCGTTTACAGGCCAATGATGGCGGTGGCGCCAGTATCATATTTTATTGAAAAGAAAAAGCGGCTGCCAGAAAACCTTGTGGAGAAGGTTGTTTCCGGAAAGTCGCTTTTAGTATGTCCGAGATGAATGCTATTGCAGGGAACACTGAAAAAGAGATTTCTCAATGATGATTTTAAAAAGATCTTTCTAAATGGATGATTCAGCGGATTGCCCTGCCAGCCCCAGAGATTCGGCAGCTTCCTTCATACCTTCAATGGACCATCGAATCACTTCATCCAGCTCCATGTCCACCATACCGCAACCGGTCAGAATCACTTCCCGGTTCACACCGGCGGCAAATCCTTTTGATTTGAATTTCTTCTTCACCGATTTCACTTCAAGATCCATAATACTCTTGTCAGGACGCATCAACACCGTGGCATTAATAAGGCCCGTCAGTTCGTCGGTGGCATAGAGCACCTTTTCCATTTTGCGGGTGGGTTCCACATCAATGCAGATATTCCAGCCATGGGAAATCACCGCATGAACGATATCTGCATCTACCCCTTCGGCTTCCAAAATTTCCTTGCTCTTATGGCAATGTTCCTCCGGGTATTTTTCGTAATCGATGTCGTGAATCAGGCCCACCACACCCCAGTAATTTTCATCTTCTCCCAGTTGCCGGGCAAAGTACCGCATCACCGCCTCCACTGCCATGGCATGGGTGACCAGCGCTTCACTTTCATTGTATTTTGTCAGTAATGCATAAGCCGCTTCCCGTGTTAACATGAGGTGCCTCCTTATGGTTTATGATCAGTTACCAAGTATAATACCCCAAATGATCCTCTGAAATCTGTCATTGGTGTGATGGGATGCCAGAGACTGTTCGCCGGTGAGATTTGATGCCTGGCCATCCATCTCTTACTCTTTATGGGCCAGCATCATCTGGTGCTTCAGATCCCAGAGTTTCTTCGATAAATCCACCTTGTAAATCTGCGGTCGCTGCAAACGCTTATATTCCGGCCACAAACCGTCCAGTTCCCGGCGCACATTGGCCCGTACTTCCTGAACAGTGCGCCGCTCATACACCAGCTTGCCATTTAGGTACAGCGGCTCCAGCAGTTCCCGCAAGGAATACCGGCGGAAGGTTTTGGTTTTCCAGGTGTAAATGGGGTGAAAAATAGTGAGTGGTTCGCTGGTGTCAATGGTTTCATCTGCCAGCATGATGAGATCTGCCAGGGCGAAGAGGCCGCTTTCGTCATAAATGCGGGTCACTTTTTTCAGCCCCGGGTTGGTGATTTTCTCCGGGTTATCGGAAATCTTGATTTTCGGCACCAGCGCACCGCTTTCGGCGGCGGCGGCCAGTTTATAGACGCCTCCCAGGGCAGGCCAGTTGCTGGAGGTGATCAGGTTGGTACCCACCCCCCAGTGGGTGATCATGGCACCCTGCACCTTCAGCGAATCGATGGTGTCTTCATCCAGGTCACTGGAAGCGACGATGGCCGTATTGGGGAAGCCAGCGTCGTCCAGCATGCGGCGGGCCACCTTGGAAAGATAGGCGATATCGCCGGAATCAATGCGGATGCCTTTGGGTTTGAAACCCTTTTCCTGAAGCTCCCGAAATACCGTGATGGCGTTGGGAATGCCGCTCTCAATGGTGTTAAAGGTATCCACCAACAGCAGGCAGTTTTCCGGGTAGCTGCTGGCGTAAGCCCGAAAAGCGTCCAGCTCTGTTTCGAATTTCTGTACCCAGCTGTGGGCGTGGGTGCCCACCACGGGAATGCCGTAAAGTTTCCCCGCCAGCACATTGGAAGTGGAAACACAGCCGCCGATGTAAGCGGCCCGGGCGCCGTAAATGCCTGCATCCGGCCCCTGGGCCCGCCGCAGACCAAACTCAAACACCGGATCACCCTGGGCGGCCTCGCAGATGCGGGCGGCTTTGGTGGCAATGAGAGACTGGAAATTGATAATATTTAAGAGGGCAGTTTCAATGAGCTGGGCCTGAAAGATGGAAGCTTTCACGCGAATCACCGGTTCGTGGGGAAACATGATGGTGCCTTCCGCCACCCCCCAGATATCACCGGTGAAGCGAAAAGCCCTTAGATGTTCCAGAAACACCTTGTCAAACCCCACCGACGCCAGATATTTCAGATCATCCTCTGTGAAAGAAAGGCCGTTGATATAGTCAATGAGGGACTCCATACCAGCCACAATGGTGAAACTGTTATGAAAAGGGTTTTTTCGGAAAAACAGGTCAAAAACCACCTCATCCTCATGAACGCCGCTTTCCAGATACCCTTTCATCATGCTCAGCTGATAGTAATCCGTCATCATCGACAGGTTTCGCATGTCATCCGCTCTTTTCTGTGAATTTTACCCCATTGTATCATAAGTGGATGCCTGCCGCCAATGCAAGGCTCAAAAGCTGCTAAAAACCTTGCCCTGTGCGGCTTCCACTTGACGATCACCCCGGGTTCAGATATAGTATAGTCTAAAGTGAACGAGCAATGAAAGCGTTGTGAACGAGTAGCGAAGGAGGCAACAAGATGACCAGCCAGCAAAAGGGCACATATTACGTGACCACCCCCATCTATTATCCCAGCGGCAAGCTGCATATCGGACATACCTACACCACCGTGGCGGCAGATGCCCTGGCCCGCTTTAAACGGGAAACCGGCCATGAGGTGATTTTTCTCACCGGCACCGACGAGCACGGTCAAAAGATTCAGGCCAGTGCCAAAGCCAAGGGCATGGCTCCCAAGGAGTATCTGGACGGCATGGCGGCAGACATCAAAAAGATCTGGAAAAACATGGAAATCTCCTACGATATTTTCATTCGCACCACCGATGAACATCACAAAACAGCCGTGCAAAAGATTTTTCAAACCCTCTACGACAAAGGGGATATTTACAAAGGCACCTACGAAGGCTGGTACTGCACCCCCTGCGAGTCTTTCTGGACAGAAACCCAGCTGGAAGAAGGCCACAAGTGCCCCGACTGCCACCGGGAAGCCCAGCTCACCCAGGAGGAAGCCTACTTCTTCAAGCTGTCCAAGTACCAGGACCGGCTGATTCAGTATTACGAAGATTTTCCTGAAATCTGTCTGCCTGCATCCCGCAAGAATGAAATGCTGAACAACTTCCTGAAGCCGGGGCTGGAAGACCTGTGCGTTTCCCGCACCAGCTTCGACTGGGGAATTCCCGTTCCCTTTGACGAAAAGCACGTGATCTACGTATGGCTGGACGCCCTTTCCAACTATATCACCGCCTTGGGCTGGGGTTCCCAGGAAAATCCGGAGCTGTACCATAAGTTCTGGCCCGCCAACGTACATCTCATGGCCAAAGAAATCGTCCGGTTCCATACCATCATCTGGCCCATTATGCTCATGGCCCTTGAGCTGCCCCTGCCTAAAATGGTCTTTGGCCACGGATGGATCCTCTTTGGCGAAGATAAAATGTCCAAATCCAAGGGCAACATCATTTATCCCGAGCCCTTCATCGAGCGCTACGGCATTGACGCCCTGAAATATTTCCTGCTGCGGGAGTTCACCTTCGGGCAGGATGGCAACTTCACCAACACCCTGTTCATCCAGCGATACAACGCCGATCTGGCCAACGACCTGGGCAACCTGGTGAGCCGCACCGTGGCCATGATTCAGCAATATAATGAAGGCATTGTGCCGGCGGCTGATGAAAAAGCCCCTGTGGATGATGAACTGCGCACCATCGCACTGGGAGCCGCCGCCAAGGTGGAAACTGCCATCGATCATATGCAGTTTCACGAGGCCCTGGAAGAAATCTGGAAAATTGTGCGCCGCTCCAACAAATACATCGACGAAACCACTCCCTGGGTACTGTCCAAAGACCCGGCCCAAAAGCCCCGGCTGGACACGGTGCTCAATCACCTGGCAGAATGCCTGCGCATCGTCAGTCTGCTGATTCGCCCCTTCATGGGCCACACCGCAGCCGAAATTCAGAAGCAGCTGGGCCTTGCCGATTCCGACACCATCCTCACCTGGGAAGCCACCGGCACTTTCACCGGCATTCCCCAGGGAACCAAAGTGGATAAGGGCGCACCTCTTTTCAAGCGCCTTGACCTGGAGAAAGAAGCGGTGGACCTGGCTGCCGCCAATGACGCCTACGCCGTCAAACTGGCAGGAGGCACCAAGGCCGCAGACCAGAAAGCAGATCAAACAGCCCAAGAAGCTGCTCATGAAGAAGAGCCTGCTAAAGCAGAAATCACCATCGATGAGTTTGCCAAAATCGATCTGAAGGTGGCCAAAGTGCTGTCGGCAGAAAAGCATCCCAAGGCAGACCGCCTGCTGGTGCTGCAGCTGCAGGTGGGAGACGAAACCCGCCAGGTGGTTTCCGGCATTGCCCAGGCCTACACCCCCGAAAGTCTGGTGGGTAAAACCGTGATTTATCTGAAAAACCTGAAGCCCATCAAGCTCCGGGGTATTGAATCCCAGGGTATGATCATGGCGGCAGAAGATGAAAACGGTCTGGGACTGCTCACTGTTGATAAAGCCATGACAGACGGTGCCAGCGTCAGCTGAGCCGTTAAAAGGGGAACCCTTCGTGGTTCCCCTTTTTAACGGCATGCGAAATAACGAAGGAGGCAACACTCATGTATTTTGACAGTCACGCCCATCTGGACGATAACAAATTCAGTGAAGACCTGACCGCCGTGCTTCAGCGGGCGAAAGAAGCCGGTGTCACCCACATTATCAACCCCGGTGCCGACATGGCCAGTTCCCAAAAGGCGGTGGCTTTGGCCGCCGGCCATGAGGGTCTCTATGCTGCTGTGGGCATTCACCCCCACGATGTGAAAAACATGCTTCCCCAGCACCTGGACCAGCTGGAAGCCCTCACCCGGGAACCGAAAGTGGTGGCCATCGGTGAAATCGGGTTGGATTATCATTACAATTTTTCGCCGCAGGAAGACCAGCAGCGCTGGTTCAAAGAACAGCTCCTGCTGGCCAGGCGTCTCCACCTGCCGGTGATCATCCACGACCGGGAAGCCCACGGCGACGTGTTTGACCTCATTGAAGAAACGGGTGTGGCCGAAACCGGGTGCGTCATGCACTGTTTTTCCGGCAGTGTGGAAATGGCCCGGGAATACGTGAAACGGGGGATTTACATCTCCCTGGCCGGTCCCATTACCTTTCACAACGCCCGTAAAACCAGAGAGGTGGCCGCAGAAATTCCCCTGGAATGGCTTCTCATCGAAACCGACTGCCCCTACCTGGCGCCGGTACCCCACCGGGGCCGCCGCAACGAACCCGCCTATGTACCCCGGGTGGCCGATGCCATTGCAGCTGCCCAAAAAATCCCTGTGGAAGAGGTGGCCGCTCAAACCATGGCCAACACCAAAAAACTGTTTCGAATCGCAGAATAAGCAGGTAGAGCCGCCAAAAGCGGCTTTTTTTGCGGTGCGTCGGCCATATGTCCTGTTCATGACTGCCGGGGTGAGGTATAATGCAATCAATCCCGGAAACAGAACCATCGGATGAAGGCGAGAGGAGCCGGCTGTCATGAACAAACTGTGCCAACCCCAGGCCATTGAGCACTGGAATCGCCAATATCAACTGAACACCATCTTCCCCCCGGAAATCATGAAGGCTTTTGAACTCTTTGAAGCAGATGCCGGCGATTTGCTCTGTTGCCCCGGTGAAACCCTCAACCAGTTGATTTTGCTGGTGCAGGGAAAACTGAAAATTTACCGCACCCTGGAGAATGGCAAGCAGTTTCTCCTCCGCTTCAATAATCCCCTGGGAGTCATTGGAGACATGGAGGCCTTCTCCGATTACGAAGTGCAGACATTTGTGGAAGTGGTGCAGCCCTCTCAGCTGCTCATGGTGCCCCAGAGCGCCGTGGCCGCCCATGGTTCGAATAACCCGCAGGTACTGCGTTTTATCATTCGGCATCTAAGCCACAAGCTGTACACCATTTCCAATGCATCCAGTCTGAATCTCCTGTACCCCCTTGAAAACCGGTTGGCCAGTTATCTGGTGTCCACCATTTCCACTGACGGCGGCTCCCGGTTTGCGGCTGAGATTAAAACCAGCAGCGTCACAGAAATCGCCCACCTGCTGGGTGCCAGTTACCGCCACATGAACCGGGTGATTCGCCAGTTCGAAATGGAAGGGCTGGTGGAGCGTCAGGAGGGCAGTCTCATGGTGAAAAACCTGGAGCAGCTGCTGTTATTGGCAAACGGCAACTTATACGAATGAACAATACAAATGAAGAATGAAGCAATACAAATCAAGAAGAAATCAATACGATTGAAGAACGAAGAAATGCGAGTATATAAATATGGATTGAGTGAGGCGATTTTCAATGGGAATTCTGTACGCCATTCTTGCAGGGCTTTTCATCAGCCTGCAAAGCGTGTTTAACACGCGTCTGGGTGAGAAAGTGGGGCTGTGGGAAACCACTGCCATCGTTCATGCCACAGGACTGCTGGTGGCCATGGCGATTCTGACCCGGGTTGGGTGGGGCGGGCTTTCCAATGCTTTTGAAGTCAACCGGGCCTATTTGCTGGGTGGTGCCTTTGGCGTGGTCATCGTGTATAGTGTGATGAACGGCATTGGCCGGCTGGGAGCAGCCCAGGCCACCACCATTATTCTCATGACGCAGTTATTGTCGGCACTGGCAATGGACACCTTCGGCCTGTTTGGCCTGGAGCAGGTGCCCCTCACCTGGACAAAACCCGCCGGATTACTGGTGATACTTGCCGGTATTCTGATTTTTAAAATCGTATAAAACGATGCAGCAACCTGACTATGCCAACTCCCCCCTCGCCATTTTCCGGCGTGATCCCAATGCCAAGGGACGACACGGAAAATGGCTTTTTTTCGCTCATCTGAAAAACTGACGCAGGCGGGAACGCGACATAGGGGAACATTCTACGGCGGATTCCCCGGCCAGGGAATCCTTTTCTCCTATTCGGGCCATGAATCCTACTTATTAATGAGGCCAAAAAGCCGATAAATATACAAACATTGCAAACGAACCTTGCAAACAGGATCAAAAGCATCTATTTAGCCCAAATTCCGAAAATTTTCCAGGCATTGGACGATGTTGGGGGACCAAAAGTCCCATATTCATCGATTTTTCCCAGAAAATCTTCTGAAAGACAATGGCAATGGCAAATTAAAGGTATAATAAGAGCAGCAAAAGAGGATCAACGGACAGGAGGAAACCTCATGGCGAACCCCATTTCTCAACCCCCCGAAAAGTATCAATCCATTACTGACCTCAACGAGCTGAAACCAGGGATGGTGATTGCGGAAGATATCGTGAACCAGCGGGGAAATGTGCTGATTGCCTCAGGGTTTGTGGTGGAAGACACACGTAAGCTCATTCAGTTTCTAACCCTCCACAAGGTGGAAGGGCTGAAAGTACGCCTGAAACCCACCCATACAGCCACATATCCGGCGGGCACCAATGGCAGCGCGCTGGCGGACCCAACCATAAAAACGGATGAACCTTCAGTTAAACAAGCGTCGCCGGCGAAGCCAGATCTTTCCGCCCCCAAAACCGCACCCGTCACCGCCCCCGATACGGCAACTGATACGGCAGAAGCCCCTCTCCCCCCAGTGACGTATGCCGACCCAGCAATCATTCAGGCAGAAGAAGAACGAAAAGTGCGCCAACGGCGCATCAAGGAAACAAAGGCTTTTCAGGACCGTTACTATGAACAGCGGGAGGCCATCAAAAGCGACTTTGAGAAGATCGTTCACGGCGATCCTGTCACCCGGGAAGAAATGGAAGACCGGGTGGTGGGCATTCTTAAAAGCTTTGACAGCATTATCAATGTATTTCAGCTCATCGAGAGCATCAAAAAAGATGCCAGAGACCTTTTTGCCCACTATTACCACGTCACCCTTATCAGCCACTACATTGGCACCTGGCTCAACTTTACCCCCACACAAATGAAAGACCTGACACTCAGCGCCCTGCTCCACGATATTGGCAAGGAGCAAATTTCTCCCGAACTGATTCTAAAGCGCCACGATCTGAGCCATGATGAACAGCTGGAGTACCAGAAACATGTGGTGCTGGGCTATGAGTTGGTGAAAAAGTATGATTTCATCACCCATGACATGATGCAGGCCATTCTGCTTCATCATGAACGCAGTGACGGCAGCGGGTATCCCCTTGGCTTAAAGCAGGATAAAATTCCGATTTTAGCCAGAGTTATTGCGGTGGCCGATGTATACAACTCATTGACCATGGCCAATGGGGTTGAAAAGCGCCGAACCCCCTTTGAGGCTGTTAAAATTCTTGAAAGTGAATATATGGATAAACTGGACACCCGTATTCTCTATATTTTCCTGAACCGCATCGGCAATTGTTTTCTCGGTCAGGAAGTGAAGCTCAGTGACCAGCGAGTGGGTGAAATCATTTTTGTGCCCCGCATTTATATATACCGTCCGATTGTTAAATTAAAGAATAACAATCAGTTGATTGATTTAAGTCGGCCAGAGAACAATAAGCTCTACATCCATTCATTTAGCTAGATCATAAAAAAGCCTTTGATTTTTTTGCTTGACAAAAACTGCGGACCGTACTAAAATTGAGGACGCTTTCAGAAAAGCGTCTTTTTTTCTGTTGTCCTGGCAAATTACTCAAACGACGATTCGATAAATACTTTCCGGAAGATGCGCGATTTAACAGATGAATTTCTGCCAAAATCCCGCAGAATCCCCTTGCCAGGAAAGACAGAATGCAAGCGGAAGTGTGCTGCCGTTCCGGGCAGACGCTCACCCCGGCTGCAGATTGTGAAGAATGAAGGAGGCACCAATGAAGAAACAAATCGGGCTGTTGATTCCCATGATCATCGGGATGATGCTCATCACCGCCTTTGGGATTCCCCAGGATAAGACCGTGGTGATTGAAGCAGGCAGCGAACAGTTTACCTTAAAAACCCGCGTGGAAACCGTCCGGGAATTATTGGACGAAACCGACCTGATTTTGGCAGAATACGATTACGTAACGCCAGGCCCCGAGGACATGATCGAAAACGGCATGACCATCACCATCCGGTCGGCCACTCCGGTGTGGCTTCAGGCAGACGGCGCAGAAGAACGACTGATGACCACCGAAAATACCGTTCAGGGGCTGCTGCAGTCAGCAGGCATTCAACTGGGAGAGTATGACCAGGTGGAACCCGCCATGATGACGCTGCTGAAACCCGAAACCCGGGTAGTTGTCACCCGGGTTCAAAAAGAGTATTATTATGAGACGGTGGAAATTCCGCCCCAGCAGATCACCCGGTTTACAGACGCACTACCGGTGGACGAAACCCGTCTGGTACAGGAAGGCGAAGCCGGGCTCACCCTTGCCCGCCGGGCCCGCATCACCAAAGACGGCCAGCCGGCGGGAGAAGAGCTGGTGAGCACCGAGGTGCTCCGGCCGGCGATGGATCATGTGGAAGAGCAGGGCAGAGAACGCTTGTTAATCACAGGTGACGGTGACCTGATTCGCTATAAGGAAGTATACACCATGACCGCCACCGCCTACGACGCCGGCTATTACAGCACCGGCAAAAATCCGGGTGACCCAGGCTATGGCATTACCCGCAGCGGAACCCGGGTGCGCCCGGGCGTGGTGGCTGTTGACCCCCGGGTGATTCCCCTTGGCAGTACCCTGTATGTGGAATCCCTTGGCCGCAGTTCCAGTTATGGCGTCTCTTATGCAGAAGACACCGGTGGCGCCATTCGGGGCAACCGCATCGATTTATACTATGAAAGCCGCAGCGAAGCCCTGCGATTCGGCCGCCAGTCGGTACGGGTCTACGTGCTGGAAGATGAATAAGGCTGAATAAGCAATAAGACTGGACGAGGAACAAGAAAGCAGGTGGCCACATGACTCCCATGGAAAAAATCCGGCTGCTGCAGCAATCCGGGAGCTTCCAGTTCACCAAAAGCCTGGGGCAGAACTTTCTCACCGATGAAAACATTCTGCGTAAAATGGCGGTGACAGCAAAACTGACAAAGGCCGATGCCGTGATCGAAATTGGTCCCGGGGCCGGCATTGTCACAGAAATGCTCCTGCAGGAAGCCGGCAGTGTGCTGGCAGTGGAAATTGATAAATCGCTGATCCCCTTTCTACAGGAGACCCTGGGGCATTACCCTCATTTCACCCTGTGGCATCAGGATGTACTGAAAGCCAACCTGGCCGAATGGATCACAGCCCAGCGGGCAGCGGGCTTTCAAAGCATCAAGGTGGTGGGAAACCTTCCTTATTATGTGACCACCCCCATCATTATGAAACTGCTGGAAGACGGCCTGGATATCGACCTGATGCTTTTCATGATTCAAAAGGAAGTGGCTCAGCGATTGGCCGCCAAACCAGGCACCAAAGACTACGGAGCACTCACCGTGGGTGCCCGGTTTTACTGCGAAGCTGAAAAGGTGTTTGACGTTTCTCCCCAGGTGTTCATTCCCCGGCCTAAAGTGGCTTCGGCAGTGGTGCGTCTCACCCGCCATGAGACACCACCGGCGGATATTCCGGACCCGGCCCTGTTTTTTCAACTGGTGCGGGCTGCCTTTGGCCAGCGGCGCAAAACCCTGCTGAATGCCCTGGGCACCATGCCCGATGCTGTCGACAAGGCAGATGTGGCCCGACGTCTTAACGACGCCGGTATTGATGCCAACCGCCGGGGGGAAACCCTCAGCATCGAAGAGTTTGCCCGGCTGGCATCCGTGTGGCCTGACAGTTCAGATGATAAGGAACAGGGAACAGGTAAGTGAATAAGTGAATAAGTTAAAGAAGCAGTGAACAGGCAGCAGGCAGTGGGCGGCATTGAATCAGCAAGCTTCACTTAAGGTACTCCCCTGAAGGACATTCCTCCACATCAAGAGGCTGTCCCTCAGGGGTTTTCTTATGGTATGATGATCGTGACACTTAACAATCGGAAAGGAAGATGCCCCATGATCAACCGGCAACGCATGATCGACCAGCTGTTGGAGCTGGTGCGCATTGACAGTCCCTCCAGCAAGGAAGGTGCAGTGGCCCGACGCCTGGAGGAAATTCTCACAGATTTGGGTATGACCGTGGTGTTTGATGACGCTGGCAAAAAACTGGGAACAGATACCGGAAACCTCATTGCCACCCTGAAGGGAACAGTTCCCGGCACTCCCATTCTTTTCAGTGCCCATATGGACACGGTGCAGCAGCCTGGTGAGTCTGTGAACCCGGTGGTGGACGGCGACGTGATTCGCAGTGACGGCACCACCATTCTGGGAAGCGACGACAAAGCAGGCATCACCGCTTTCATCGAGGCAGTCAGAGTACTTCAGGAAAATAAGATTCCCCATGGCGATGTGCAGGCTGTCTTCACCATTTGGGAAGAAGGCGGCCTTTTTGGGTCACTCAACCTGGATTACAGTTTGGTGAACGCGGAGCGGGCCTTTATTCTGGACAGCGGCGGTGCCGTGGGTACCATCATCAATCAGGGGCCGGCCCAAGACCGCATCGAAGCCGTTTTCCACGGCAAGGCGGCTCATGCCGGCGTTGAACCCGAAGCTGGCATCAGCGCCATTCAAATGGCGGCCCGGGCCATTGACACCATGAACTTGCTGCGTATTGACGCTGAAACCACCGCCAACCTGGGAAGCATTGAAGGCGGCCGGGCCACCAACATCGTCACTCCCGAAGTACGCCTGGTGGGCGAAGCCCGCAGCCAGAAAAACGAAAAGCTGGACGCCCAGACGGCTCACATGAAAGCCGCCATGGAACAAGCGGCCAGTGATTTTGGCGGAGCTGTGGATGTCACCGTTGAACGGGTGTATTCTGCCTTCCATGTATCGGCAGAGGCCCCCATGATTCAAACCCTGAAAGAGGTGTTTGTCACCATGGGACTGGAACCGGTGATTCAAAGTTCCGGCGGCGGCAGTGACACCAATCACTTCAACAACAACGGCATTTCAGCCGTGAACCTGAGTGTGGGTATGGATAAGGCGCACACCAATGATGAGTATATTCCTATTGATGACTTGGTGGAGGCCGGCCAAATGGTGGTGGAGATCATCAAGGCCCACGCGTAGCTTTCATGAAATCAAATAACAACAGCCGGCAGGTTTGCCGGCTGTTGTTTTGATTCGGCTGCGAACACATAAAATCTACAGCAACTGATTGTTCACTTCATCCGAATCTTTATAGCAGTGGCGGCAGTAACCGGGGGCCACGGTTTGCCACACTTCCTCAGAAGGTCGCCCACTGGTGGTTTCATCCTGAATCACCAAGCCATCCTTCATGGTGATGATCCGGTCCGACTTGGCGGCGATATGGTCGTTGTGGGTCACCACCAAAAAAGCGGTGCCCAGCCGGTCGTTGATATCCCGCATGAGTGAATAGACCTGCTCCGTGGTCTCGCTGTCCAGATTGCCGGTGGGTTCGTCGGCCAGAATCAGGGCCGGTTCATTGATGAGGGCCCGGGCAATGGCCACCCGCTGCTGCTGACCGCCGGAAAGATCAGTGGACTTGTTATTGATCTGTTCTTTTAACCCCACCAGTTCCAGCAGCTCTTTTGCCCGATCCGCCTTGCGACGGGTGCCGTTTCCCGCCTGAATCCAGGTGGGAATCAGCACGTTTTCAAGGGCGGTGAACTCTGGCAGCAGGTGGTGAAACTGAAAAACAAAACCGATGTTTCGGTTGCGAAAAGCTGCCAGTCTTTTTTCGCCCATACGACTTACTTCCTCTCCCTGAAACCAGAGAGACCCTTCAGTGGGCTTATCCAGAGCCCCCAATATATTCAGCAGGGTGGTTTTGCCGGAGCCGGAGTATCCAATAATACTGGCAAACTCACCGGAACGAAAACCCAAATCAATTCCTTTCAGCGCCCGGGTTTTCACCACCGTGCCATATACCTTTGTAATGCCTTTGGCTTCCATCAGCCACTCACTCATCATCATCCCTCACTTCTTTAACATTGAATTTCGCTACATTGCATTCCGCTTTGGCAGTTCAACCTGCTTTACATTGAACTTCACTTTTGCATTAAACGCCATTTTGCTTCGAACTCCGTCGGGGCATTGAATCCCTGGATCAGAGAAATCCAGTGACAGTTACCCCCGAATCACCTCAATGGGATTAAGGCGGGCAGACTTCCGGGCGGGGAGAAGTGCCGAGATCACACTGGCCAGCGTGGCAATGACCACAATGGCGGCGGCATAGCCGGGGTCAAATTCCAGAGGGAACAGGGGTCTTCCGGTGGCCTGAGCCGTTCCCCAAAGGAAGAACTGGGTGATGACGAAACCCAGGCCGCTCCCCAGCAAGGCACCGCCAAAGCCCAGAAAAGCGCCCTGAAAGAGAAAAATGCGGCTGGCACTTCCTGAGGGGGTGCCCATGGCCTTCAGAATTCCAATCTGCCGGGATTTTTGCACCACCGATACGGCCAGCACACTGGCAATTCCCAGAGTGACGGCCAGCAGCACAAACACCTGAATGGTGACAGAAGAGCTGCTCTGGGCCTGAAGGCCGCTGAGAAGGTCTGCGTTTTGGTCTTTCCAATTATCCACAGTAATACCGGAAAGCTGCTGTTGATAAAAGGCTCCCAGCGTGTCGGCAGCAAAGATGTCTGTCATCTGTACTTCGATGCGGCTGATATCATCTCCCAGTCCCAATAATCGCTGGGCGCGTCCTAAATCCAGGAAAAGCCAGGTTTCATTGAGGCTCTGACTGCCCAAATCAAAAATGCCTGTCACACTGAAAGATTGGCGGCCGCCTCCCGGCAGCTCCAGGGTAACTTGATCTCCGGTGGTAAGGCGGGCTTCCCGGGCCAACGCGCTGCCCATGAGCAACCCATTGCCCTCCAGGGCCATGGTGCCTGCCTGCAAAGCGGCTTGAAGCTGGTAAATGGCATTTGCCCGTTCCGGCTCGACTCCCCGAACGATCACAGGCCAGCGCTGACCGCTTCGAAGCACAAAGCCATTACCCTGAGCAACAGGAGAAACTGCCGTCAGACTGGCATCTTCATCCAACAGGGCCATGAGGTCGGCCCAGTTTTTCAGAGTGTCATCTTCCCGGCGAAAGTTGCCCGCTGTCGTGACGGTGGCAGTTCCCGAATGACGGGGGGAACCAGGAGAATCAGAAGAATCAGAGGCATCAGAAGAACTAAATGATTCAGGCATCAGAGATGAAGCGTCGCTGCCGGAAAAAATCAAGTGGGGGCTGCTGCCCACGGTGGTGTTAATCAGATCCCGCTGCAGACCGGTGATGAGGGTACCCAGAAAAACCTGTACCGCCACGCCGATGGCAATGCCCAGCAGGATAAACAGTGTTTGACCCTTGCCTTCCCGAAGGAAGCGCAGGGCTACTTTCAGTTCAAATCTCATGAAGCATCCCCGCCTTCCGGTGCAGTTGCCTCCGGCAGTACCAGCGAGTCTCCCGGCTTCAATCCGGAGGAGGGGTGAATGACTTGATCGCCGGCAGAAAGTCCGTCGAGAATCAGCCATTGATTAGAACTCACAGCCTCGGCGGTAATGGGGCGTTCGTTTACCGTGCCATCTTCCAGTACCAGCACCCGCAGGGGGTTTTCCTCCCACCGGAAAGCCACAGGCAGCAACAACGCCTCTGCCAGTTCCCGTACCTGAATTTCGGCCTGAATGGTCAGGTCCTGAATCAGATAATCCGCCTGCTCTTCCAGGGCCAGCTGAATGCGTACGGTGCCGGTGGCTGCATTCACCCGGGGAGCAATGAAGGCCACTCGGGCAGCCACTTCCCGGGAAGGATAAGCCTCCGGCCACAGACGGGCAGGCTGACCCACTGCCACCAGACCCATCACCCGTTCATCCAGCTCCACTTCCGCATAATAGCCTTCGTCGGCTGCCAGGATCAGCAAGGTGCTTCCTGGCTGTACCCATTCTCCCGGTTCCGCCAGACGCTCCAGCACCACGCCATTAAACGGTGCCTGGAGGCTGTACTTGGCCAGTTCCCGCTCCAGGGTTTCCAGACTGCTTCTGGCCTGAGCCACCGTTGCGGCTGTTTCAGCCGCTTCAGCACCGCCGGTTTCCTGGGCCGCCAGAGAAATTTCGGTGGATCGAATTCGGGAATTCAGAACTTCGAGTGCATTTCGAGTTTCTTCCAGAGGTTCCAGAGGCAGGGCGCCCTGGGAATAAAGTGCTTCCTGACGTTCAAGGGTGCGCACCAGCTGCTCCCGGTTCAGGTTCAACTGTTCCAGCTCTTCCCGGGTGACAGGCACGGCCAGTTCCGACAGCAAGCGGGTGCGGGACTGGGCCAGGGTCAGACTGGCTCGGCTTTCGGCCACGCGCTGGCGGGCATCGCCGTCATCAATCACTGCCAGTACCTGCCCCTCACTCACCGTATCTCCCTCGGTCCCTTCCAGAGACAACAGCCGACCGGCCACCTGGGCCTGAAGCTGTACCTGACGTGCGGGGACCATGCGGCCGGTGGCACTCAGCCTTTGTACAAAGGGCGTTGCCTCCATGCCCAGCAGTTCGGGAGGCGCAGGAGTGCGCTCAGGCAACAGAAAGTACAGGCTTAAGCCAACCATTATCACCAGCACAAGCGCGGTGGTCCATTTCATCCACAGTTTCATCTCCATCACTCCATTTTCAAAAAATGTCAAAATGTAATATTGTATTTTATATATTACACAGTACGATATTATTTTTTAATACCCGATCATTTATCATTCAAACGCTGTTTCGATGCCGGTGCAGATCATCTGTACCCTTGTGACATCGCTTCTCTGAAACGGGCATTGGAAGATGGGTGAGAGGAGTGACTTCCAAAGGGGGATGGGCGAGATGATGAAGCGTTTGGCTTCAAATGGCTTTAAAATGATAATTGAATGACATTTTAAGCGGCTTTGTAGATTTTTTCACTTCATTCTGGTATAATCGATGGGACTCTGCCGATATTCAGTTATCACATGGCGGGCAATGGGTTGGATCAGCTTTCGCGAAACGTTGAAACCACCAGTTAAGCAGAGAGTCGAAACGAACTGAAACGAGTTGTCATGAAGCCCGATATGTCGAAGCAGGTTGGAATGCGCTGGGCTGATCTGAATCGAGTTGAATGGCATCGGGAAGATTAGTGATGGTCGTGGAACAGCCTCCCGCAAAACGGATAGAATGAAATGTTGAAACTTTTTTGACTTCAAGACGTCATGAAGCATAAGAAGCATAAAAAGCATAAGAAGCAAGTGAACCTAAACAGCAGCAAACAGCCTTGAATACATAAGTAGTAAGCAGCCTTGAAAACATAATGGCAGCAGACAGCATCTGAACAGAATGAAGCATCTACAATAGATGAAGCATTAATAGATGGAGCATTTGGGCCAAAAGCGAACAACTTGATGTCAAACAGCATGTCAAACAGCATGTCAAACAGCCAATGTGGTGGAATTTTGAATAGGAAGTGAAGAACTGTGAAAAAACTGTTTCTCAGAGTGTTCCTGGTGGCATTCATCTGTTTTACGATTCTGTTTACAGGTGTTTTTGCCGCGTTTAACACCTACATGAAAGAAGACCATCCCCAGGCAGATGTGCCTGTTGTTCGCGACCGGGCAGATGATGAGTTTGACCGTCAGGCCGAAGAACCCGTCGAACAGGATGAACTGAAAAGGCTGGTCAACGACAGCAGCCGGGTTAACTTTATTCTGCTGGGAATTGCCAGTGGTCTGACAGATACCATGATGTTTGTTTCCTTCGATCCTGACACCAAAAACATGGATTTGATTTCCATTCCCAGAGATACCTATTATCCCCGGGTGGGGTATGATGGCCTCGGGCAGAAAAAGATCAATGCTGCTTACAGCGCCCATGGAGCCGACGGCGTGAAAAATGTGATCAGCGATTTGTTATACGATGTGCCGGTACATTACTATGTGACGGTGACCTATCAGGGAGCCGCTTCTGTGGTGGACGCCATTGGTGGCGTGCCAATTCACATCTCCAAACGGATGTATTATGAGGATCCGTATGACACACCACCCCTGGTGATTGATTTTGCTGCCGGCAACCATGTGCTCAACGGCCGTGACGCTGTGAAGTTTCTTCGATACCGCCAGGCAGCGCCGGGATCAGGAGCGCTGGAACGCAATGGTGACCTGGGGCGCATTGAAGCCCAGCAGCAGTTCATGAAAAATGCCCTTGAAAAAGCGTTGACACTGGGAAATCTGCCCACTCTGGCCACATCTGCTTTCCGTTTTGTGCGCACCGATGTGGAACTGCAGGAAGTGATTCGCCTGGCCAACGCGGCCCGATCCCTGAATCCCCAGGAAAATATGAATACCTACAGTCTGCCGGGTGATCCACGCACCCAGGGCGGCCTCAGCTATGTGTTTCATGACGCCATGGAGACCCGCCGATTGCTGATTTACATCTACTCCAATGGTGAAAGCGGGCTGGAGGCTGAACCGGAGGCAGAAGCGCCTGAAGCAGGCAGTGAAACCGGAGAAGCTTCAGAACCATCAGAAGGAACTGCCGTAAACGAAGCCACTGACATCACGTCACGGCGACGTTTGTGGAATGAAATTCAGATTCAACGGTTCTTTGATGTGGCCCGGGAGAGCAGTTGATAGAGAACAGGGAAAAAGGGATTGGATAACCGCTTTACGAAAACCTTCTGCCTGCATCAAAAAAGAGCACCCCGCGGGGTGCTCTCAGACTGTAAGCAAAATAAGATGAAGACAAGGGATTTGGAAAAGGACAGCCTTGAAAATCTTGTCAGTGTTTATTCGAAAAGGGGAGAAAACTGCCAGCGCCTGCTGTTTGAGCGCAGCGAGTTCAGGCGCTGTTTTCGAGACTTTCGACTATAAACACACAAGATTGGAATCAGCTGGCCTGGCTAAAGCCCTTTGTCTTCAACCTCTAAAGAGCACCCCACGGGGTGCTCTTTCATTTTTTGCTTTTTACGATTCGCGATTCCCTAATCCCTGTTCCCTATCCCTTATCCACTGCCACTCCAGCGATATCCTTGAAGTAAATCAGATCGGTATACATCTCTCCCAGGTAAGGTTCGTAACGAACACCCGCCAGGGTATACTGTTGTTTTTTGCGAAAAGCCAAAGAAGCAAAATTGGGGATGGGGCTGATGATGGTTTCGGCCATGATGGTGGTGATACCCTTGGGGCGAATATCGGCAATCAGGCGTTTATAGAGCTCGCTGCCGATTCCATGACCGGTGAGGTGGGCGCGAATGGCGGTTTTATCCACCACCACAAAACTGTTCAGCCGTTCCTGGTCAAAGAGGGGGTGCCATTTGACCTCATCAATCCAATCAGGGTTGTCCTCCAGCCATTGATCCCGGGTATAGGCCATTAAAAATCCCACCACCAGGGGTTTTGTCGAACTGGAAACGTTTTCTGCCACATAGAAATGATCCAGGCGTTGTGCCAGAGCAGTGAACTTTTCCATGTAATAATCAGGTTGTGAGGCGTAATCATCCACCAGGAACCCCTGGGTGGAGTCTTTGTCACTTTTTCCCACAGAAGATGCAATCTGATAAACGGCGCCAATGTCGGCTTCCGTTACCCTGCGCACCTTAATATAACTGCGAAACCTCAACTGTTCTTTCTCGATTCGGCCTGGTTGCATCGGGTTCCCTCCTTCTGGCGGCACCGGGGATGGCAGTCACTGCCTGACGAGCTGCAGCGGGTAAAAAAACCCTTTATAAGACAGTTATAAAGGGGGCCGCACGAATTATTGCTACCGACACCATTATAGTACATGGATCAAAGTGTGTCAAACAAGCGATTATCTCTTGCATACCATAGGGGGGTATGGTATAATGAAGCCGAAATATGAAGAAAAGGAAGGGGGGAGTTTGTTGGCTGAAGAAAAAAAACCGTCCATGCATTCTGCAGAAGTACAAAAAGGACTGGTGCACCGTCTGAATCGGGTGGAAGGTCAAATCAGGGGCATCAAAAAACTCATTGAACAGGAAACCTACTGCGATGATATTTTGCACCAGCTGGAGGCGGCCCGGTCGGCCCTCCGATCCATTGAAATGGTACTGCTGGAAAGCCACGTGAAGCACTGCGTGGTGCATCAGATTCAACACGGCGATACCGATGTGGTGGAAGAAATTCTCACCACCATCAAAAAAATCACCAAATAAGGACAAGAAACGTGTTAAACACATTAAAACGGGCTGAAAACCGGTACTGTTCATTATCTGTAGCTGTTCATTATCTGGAATTGTCCATTAACAGGAGTTATCCACTATAAAGAAAGAAGTGAGCCGCCATGAAAGAAACTGCTGTAAAAGTGGCTGGCATGAGCTGCACCTCCTGCTCTGCCGCCATTGAAAAGAAACTGGGCAAAACTCCCGGGGTTTCCAAAGCTGCCATTAACTTTGCCACTGAGAAGCTGCACCTGGCTTATGATGAAAATGCCATTTCTCTGGAAGAAATCAGCGGCATTGTGGAGAAGCTGGGGTACACCCCCCTGATGGATACCGCGGAGGAGCAGGGATCTCCCGTAACCTCGAAGGAACCTGCTGCTGCGTTACCCGCCTCCGAAACCAAGACCCTGAAAGTGGCCGGTATGACCTGCACGGCCTGCTCCGCCGCCATCGAACGGGGGCTGAACAAAATGGCCGGGGTGGAACAGGCAGCAGTGAACTTTGCCGCCGAAAAACTCACCGTCACCTATGACCCTTCGCTGGTGCGCCTGGCCTCTCTGGAGAAAAAAGTGAAAGACCTGGGGTATGAGCTGCTGCCGGAACAAACGGGCACCCAGGCCGTTGACCAGGAAGAAGTCATGATGGCCGCCGCCCGGAACCGCATGCTGAAATCTGCCATTCTTTCCGGCACCATCATGGTGCTCATGATCATTAAAATGTTCGGCGTTCATCCCCCTTATTATCTTTGGATCATCAACCTGCTGGCACTGCCCAACATATTCCTTCTGGGCCGTCATGTTCACCGGGCCAGCTGGAACGCTGTCAAGAACAAGAGTCCCAATATGGACGTGCTGGTGACCCTGGGCTCTGTTCCCCCCTATCTCATCGGGCTTATGGCCTTTTTCCTGCCCCTGCAGGCCTTTACAGAAATGGCCAGCAGCATCATGACCCTCCATCTGGTGGGCAAGTATCTGGAAACCCGTGCCAAGGGCCGGGCTTCCCAAGCCATCAAGAAACTCATTGAAATGGGTGCCAAAACCGCCAATATTCTTCTGAATGGCGAAGAAGTGCAGGTGCCGGTGGAAGACCTGCGCCCCGGAGATGTGATGATTGTCCGCCCCGGCGAAAAAATTCCCACCGACGGCCAGGTGGTGGAAGGCCAAAGCACCGTAGACGAATCCATGGCCACAGGAGAATCCATGCCGGTGAACCGTACTGTGGGCGACACTGTGATTGGCGCCACCATCAACAAGCAGGGCGTCATGAAGGTACAGGTTACCAAAACCGGTAAAGACACCTTCCTGTCACAGGTAATTCAGCTGGTGGAATCCTGCCAGGGCTCCAAAGTGCCCATTCAGGAATATGCCGACCGCATCACCGGGTATTTTGTGCCGGCCATTCTGGTGATCACCCTGCTGGTCTTTACCTCCAACCTGCTGTTCCCTGAGTTTCATCAGGGCATTCTTTTGTGGGGAGCCCAATACCTTCCCTGGGTACGTCCGGGAGCCGGCACCCTTTCCATCGCCTTTGTCACCGCCACCGCTGTACTGGTCATCGCCTGCCCCTGCGCCCTTGGGCTGGGAACCCCCACCGCCCTGATGGTGGGCAGCGGTATGGGTGCCGAAAACGGCATTCTCATTCGTAACGGCGAAGCGGTGCAAACCTTTAAAGAACTGAAAATGGTTATTTTTGACAAAACCGGCACCATCACCTTGGGCCGCCCCGCCGTCACCGATGTACAGGTGACAGACGCCGGTGACGAATCCCGGCTGTGGCAGCTGGCCGCTGATCTGGAACAGTCTTCAGAGCATCCGCTGGCCTTTGCCATCATGGAAAAAGCCAACGAAAAAGGCATCACCCCCCAGTCTGTCACCAATTTTGAAGCCCTCCCCGGGTTTGGAATTCAGGGGGAGCTGGCTGACGGTACCCGGGCTTTCATGGGTAACCGAAAGCTGATGACCGCCCAGGGCATTGACTTCAGCCAGTGGGAAAGTACCATTGCCGCCCTGGAAGAAGAAGCGAAAACCGTGATGCTGGTGGCCGCCGGGTCAGCACTGGCGGGCGTCATTGCTGTGGCCGACCCCATGAAAGCCGATTCCGCTGCCGCCATCAAAGAGCTCCATGCCATGGGCATCAAAACTGCCATGGTCACCGGGGATAACCAGCGCACCGCCAACGCCATTGCCCGCCAGGCCGGTGTTGATAACGTGATTGCAGAAGTGCTGCCGGAAGGCAAGGTGGATGAGGTTAAAAAACTGCAGGCCCAGTACGGCACCGTGGCCATGGTGGGAGACGGCATCAATGATGCCCCCGCCCTGAAACAGGCCAATATTGGCATTGCCATCGGCACCGGTACCGACATTGCCATTGAGGCGGCAGACGTCACACTGGTGAAGGGAGAGCTGAGCGGTATTATATCTGCCATTCTGCTGTCAAAGGCCACCTTTCGAAAAATCAAGGAAAACTACTTCTGGGCCTGGTTCTACAATGCCATTGCCATTCCCGTGGCCATGCTGGGGCTTCTGCATCCCATGATTGGGGCTGCCGCCATGAGCATCAGCTCCCTCAACGTGGTGTACAATTCCCTGCGGCTGAAGCGGGTAAACATCAAACCGGGGTATGTGAAATCCTGATGGATAAACTTCTTCAAATGGGGTATTCCATGAAAGAGGTTTGAGGCATTCCGGGAAATGGGTTTGAGGTATTCCATAAGCAAATTGAAACAATTGAAGCGTGAAGTTGGAAGTATTTGGAAGTTGGAAGCATTTAATAAAAGCGATGGATGATGAAAAAAGGAGATGAACCCATGCGTAAACTGGTTAAAATTAAAGGAATGACCTGCGGTCACTGCAGTGCCCGCGTGGAAAAAATGCTGAAGGGTCTTGAAGGGGTCGCCGATGCTGTGGTGGATCTTGAAGGTGAAAATGCCATCATCAACCTGTCGGCCCCGGTGGATGATGCCCTGATCAGAGAGGCCATCGATGACGCCGGCTACGATGTGATTGATATTCAGCAGCAGTAAGCGAGCATCCATATGCAAAATCTGTCAGGTTGAACCCGCCATATCGAGACGGCCAGATGAGTACCACAAAGCAGACATACCCAGTTTGAAAATGAATAACCCTTTGTCTTGCGCCGGCACACCTGCTGTTTCTCAGCCCGTGCCGGTGCTTTTTGATGTGCCAATCCCGGGTAAATCCCGTTGGCAGGAAGGGGATGGTGAGAAAGCCCGACGGTTGACCTGAAAGGAAAAAATGAGATACAATGGTGTTAAACATTGGAAAAAGTCTGACAATAATTCCACTTCACCCTCTCAAATTTCCTCAGGCGGTGGTGACAATGAAATTGGTGAACCCATCTTATCAGCGAAAACTCCGGTATCCATTGATCATCTCCCTTACCCTGGCGGTACTGGTTATCTTCGCCGCCTGTGACCTTGCCCCGGCCTCTTTGCCAGGCTCTGCCGATCGCCGAATCCCTCCCCTCACCCTTCTCACCAACACCGAAAGCTATGACCCGGTACGGTACCACGCGGCCCATCAAATTGCAGCCTGGTGGCGTGAGCTGGGTTTTGAAGTGGAAGTGATTCCCATGGAATTCAATGAACTGACCTATGCCGTACGAAATTTTGATCCAGAGGAGAAAGACTGGGATGCCTTCACCATGAGCTGGACAGGCCGGGTGGAACGGGCCGACCCGGATATGTTCATCTATTCCATTGCCCACTCTTCCCAGGCGGGGATCATGGGCAATAATTACTGTGAATACCGAAATGAAGCCTATGATGCTTTGGCTGAAGCCCAGCGGCGGGTCATGAATCCAGATGTGCGCCGGGAGGTGGTGTATGCCGCCCAGGAGAAGCTGGCTAAGGATGTTCCCTATGTGACGCTGTTTTACCGCCGGGTGGTACAGGCCTACCGTCAGGACCGGTGGGAAAACATGACTGCCATGGCGGGAGAAGGGTTGTACCATGAATGGCTGCCCTTTCATGCCCGTCCCATAGACCGCCAACCCCTGGATGAAGAACCCATGAGACTGGTCATTGCCAGCAACCAGGAGCCTTCTTCCCTGAATCCCCTCACCGCATCCACTGTCTGGGAATGGAAGCTGCTGCGCCTGATGTACGATAAACTGGCCCGGGTGAACCAGTATTTTCAGCCGAAGCCCTGGGCCGCCCGGGATATTCGTCAGGTGAACGACATTACCATCGACGTGATCTTACGGGAAGGGATGACTTTTCATGACGGCCAGCCTGTGCGACCTGAAGATGTGGTGTTTACCTACAACATGATGCGGGAGCGAGGAGTCACTTATTTTGCCGCCTTTTTAGACCCCATTAAAGAAGTGGTGCTGCTGCCGGACCGCACCATCCGTTTTCGGCTGAAAGAGCCCTACGCGGCCTTCATCACCATGACCCTGGCCCAGATTCCCATTCTGCCGGAGCACCTGTGGTCAGAATTCCTGCACGAATATGAAATAGCAGCCCCTGCAACACCTGGAGCATCAGAGAATGTGCCTGTGCCCTTGGTGGGCAGCGGTCCCCTGTTTTTTGAAACCTGGGATCATGGAAAACAGATCACTTTTCGAAAAGATCCCCACTACTTTGCAGCCGACGATGTGGCCCTTGACGAGCTGGTTTACAGCCTCTATCCCGATACGGAAAGCCTGATGCAAGCTCTTTTATCCGGCGAGGCAGATATGACCGGGGTGAATCTGGAGCCGGATCAGCTTCCCGTGGCAGAGGCATTCGCCGAAATTCAGGTGATTCAAGTGCCTGATCTGGGCTTTCACTATCTGGGATTCAACTGCTCCCGCCCTCCCTTCGACGACCCGGTGATGCGCCAGGCCGCCGCCATGGCCATGGATCTGGAACACCTGGTTTCTCAATACCTGAACGGAATGGGGGATGTGGGCGGTGCCGGTCAGCCCATTTCCACAGGCAATGTGTTCTGGAAAAACCCGACCGTCACCCAATACCCCTTCGATATTACCAAAGCCAGAGAAATGCTGCAGGAAGCCGGATACACCTGGGATGAACAGGACCGGATCTGCTGGAAGGAGTGACCCCCGTGGCACAACAGCCCCCACCCCGGTTGATTAAACGCACCAAACTCATCGGATACCCCATGATTCTGGTAACCCTGGGCCTGATCATCATCAGCGTGGCCGGCACCTACACCAGCCGCCATTTGATTATTAATCAAATCAAAGAAGATGGCGTCACCCTGGCCCGCCAGATTGTTCGCCAGATTCAGGGGAATGAGTCCTCCGTCAGACTGACCCGGCATATGCTGGAAACCCATATCAGCAGTGCCAACCAGCTGGCGGTGGACAATCGGGACCAAATAAGTGATGAGTACCTCACTTATCTGACGCAAATCACCCTGATGGATGAAATCACCTGGCATGATGCTGACGGCCGGGTGTTGTTTGCCAGTGACAAGTCTCAGCGAAGGCCTGTTGCCGCCGGAGACTCGCTGTATGCTTTTTTGCGGGGCCCTGATCAGGAGCTGATGGAACCGTTGCGATTTATCAGCCTGACGGGCGAGAACTATCAATATGGCGCCCTGAAACATCCCAGCGGCGAATTTGTCCGGTCGGGTATTCTGGCAGATAATGTGCTGGAGCTGACCCGGCAGTTTAGCTATCAGACACTGGTGGCACAAGTGGCTGAGAGCGAAAACCTCACCTATGCCCTGGTGGTGGACCGTCAGATGACGGCCATTGCCGACTCTGATCTGAAGGATATTGGTATTCGCTATGTCCCGGAGGAAGAAGTGGCTATGCAGGCAGCTTTTCGGGGAGCAACAAGGGTGGCAGAATGGTATGACGAGTCCAGAAATGAACGGGTCATGGAAGTGATCACGCCCATTATCACCGATGGAGAAATCAATCATGTTCTCATCGTGGGCATGTCCATGGCCTCGGTGTATGCCCATTTTCACCAAATGACGCTGATTTTTGTGGCAACGGCACTGGCTGTGCTGCTGGCCTTTTTGTGGCTCCAGCGGCGGCATGTGATGGCACCGGTGAAAGAGCTGGACGCAGGCATCAGCAGCATTGACATCAAAGAACAGATGGATTACCGCATTCAGCTCTCCCCGGGCAATCCTTTCCTGGGTCTGGCGGCCACCATCAACCAGATCCTGGACCGCACCCAGCAGTACTTCACCAGCCTTCAGAAAAACCAGCGGGACCTGGAAATATCCAACCAGAACATCACCGAAGCCTACCAGCGCATTCAGGCTTCCGAAGAAGCTCTCAACGATCAGCTGGCTTACATCACAGAGCAGCAGGAATGGATTCAGCATCAGGCCTATCATGACGACCTGACACAGCTTCCCAACCGGCGCCATTTCATGGAGCGTCTGGCCAGCTGCCTGCAGCACGAGTTTCAGGGGGCGGTGATTCTGGTGGACACCGATAACTTCAAAAGTATCAATGATACCATGGGCCATATATTTGGAGACAAAGTGTTAAAACAGATGGGAAGAGAACTCGTTTCCCTGCTGGGAAAAAGTGTTTTTCTCTCCCGGTTTGGCGGCGATGAGTTTCTGATTTTGCTGGACAGACCCTCGGATTCACGACAGGTGGAATCTGTCGCGCTGGCCATTAAAAGTCATTTCAGCCGGCACTTTTCGGTGGAGGAGACCAGTGTTCATCTGACCCTGAGCATGGGCATTGCCACTTATCCGGAACATGGGCAAGATCCGGAGTCACTGATTATGAAAGCTGATATGGCCCTTCACCGGGTGAAAACCATGGGGAAGAACAATTATCTGTTCTTTGATGAATCCATGACCAACAGCATGCGGGAAAAAGCCCGGGTGGAGAACATTCTTCGGGAAGCGTTGGAAACCGATGGCTTCACCCTGCATTATCAGCCCCAGGTGGCAGTTAAAACTGGAAAGCTGACAGGCTTCGAAGCGTTGTTGCGCCTAAAAGACTTTTCGGTGCCCCCCGGCATCTTCATTTCCGTGGCAGAAGAAATAGGGCTTATTCTTGAAATTGGACGCTGGGTAACCCGGGCGGTGATCCGGCAGGTGGCAGCCTGGCAGGAGCAGGAGCTGCCGGTGATGCCCGTATCCATCAATTTTTCCGCGTTGCAGCTTAATGATACCGATTATGTGGATTTCCTGAAGCGGGAACTTTACCAGATGAACGTGCCTCCCCGGCTGATTATGATCGAAATCACCGAAAGCATTTTTCTGGATAACCGGGAGGAGACCCTCCGGTTTCTTCACCAGCTGAAAAACCTGGGAGTCACCATCAGCATCGACGACTTCGGTACTGGCTATTCATCCCTCAGTTACCTCACCGAAGTGCCGGCAGATCTGGTGAAACTGGATAAAAGCCTCATTGACCGGTACCTGGAAAAAAACAGCCAGGCAGTTATCGACAGCATGATTGCCCTGATCCACAGTTTGAATCTTGAGGTGCTGGCCGAGGGCGTTGAAGAAAAGGAACAGTTCCGGCGTCTGGCCTCCTGCGGCTGCGACTACATTCAGGGGTACCTGTTCAGTAAACCCCTGCCGCCGGAAGACGCCGTGAATCTCTTTCATCAGAATTTTACCAGCCTCTTCAAAGAAGCATAGGCTTATGGTAAAATGGGGAAATGACAAGGAGGATTGCCCATGAAAAAAGGATGCCTGATTACACTCACAGTGGCGGGCCTGTTGATCTTCATCAGTGCCGCCCTTGGAATAGGAGCCTTCTTGCTGGCTCCCACAGCACTGTCCGTCACCATTCATGAAGCCCCTGTTGAAATCACCGTGGCTTCCGGCGACAGCCTGCACCGGGTGTCGGAGCGGCTGAAAGAAGAAGGAGTCATTCGCAGTGCCCTCTGGTTTCGGCGCAAAGGCCAAGAAGAAGGGATCGACAGGCTCATCAAGCCGGGAGCCCTGGTGATTGAGCCCGGCAGCCACATCGACGATGTCTTCGAAGCCTTAATCATCGACCGCCAGCAGCGGGAACAGGTGCGGGTTACCTTCCCCGAAGGGTTCACCCTCTACCAGATGGCCCGGCGGCTGGAAGAACGGGAGATTGTCTCGGCCGAAGATTTTCTGGAAGCCACCCGGCGGTATTATGAAGCCGGTGACTACCCCTTTGAAGCCGGCCAGCTCTACTTTCCCCTGGAAGGCTATCTGTTTCCCGATACCTACCAGTTTGAAATGGATGCCACCGCGGATGAAATTGTAGCAGTGATGGCCCGGCAGATGGAAAAAGTACTCACCCCTGAATGGCGTCAGCGGGCAGAAGAGTTGGGGTACAATACTCACCAGTTGCTGACATTGGCCTCCCTCATCGAAAAGGAAGCCTTCGGCGACCATGAACGGCCCACCATTGCCGGCGTGGTTTACAACCGGCTGGAAATCGACATGCTTCTCCAGTTCTGTTCCTCAGTGATTTACGGGCTGGATGACGGGCAGGAACTGGCCACCCGCCTGCTCTACCGGGACCTGGAAGAATCGCATCCCTTCAATACCTACAAGTACAAGGGACTTCCCCCCGGCCCCATCGCTAACCCCGGCCGGGCTTCCATTGAAGCAGCCCTTTACCCTGAAGACAATGACTATCTCTACTTTGTGGTGGGCGACGGCGGGCACAACTTCAGCCGGGAATACCGGGATCACCTTCAAAATGTGGAGGCCTACCGCAACCGAAGTGATGAGTAAGCGGGCAAAAATGAGGGTGGCCTGAACAGAAAGAGGCACCATGAAAAAAGCAGCAGCCAGCGGGTTGATGATGTCGGCAGACAACCCAGGCGTGCTGCTTTTCAACTGTTACCAGTTTAACCGCCATCCTTCCGGGTAAAAGCATACTTCCCAATAAACCGCCAAACTTTCAAGAGGGCATCTCTTCATGGCAGCCATCCCTTAAATCGTCGCATCATCCTGTAACCGCATATTCACAGCTTTTTAGCACATGCAATTTACGGCAGCTTAAAAAGTTACCCCTTTAAGGGTGCGGGGTACATATAAGATGAGCGTAGAGAGGGGTGACCGGCATGAAACAAAAACGAATGCTGATACTGCTGGTGGCAGCGGCAGCGCTGGTGATTTACCTCACTGCCTCCGACAGTCTTGTAGCGGGAATCACCCTTCTTCAGTCCGGTGACATTCAAGAGCTGGTGCGGGATTACGGCTTTCGGGGAAAGCTGCTGTTTTTTGCACTGGCTTCCATCCGTCCTTTTTTGTTCATCCCCGTCTCCGTGTTATTCATCACCGGGGGCATTGCCTTTGGCACCCTTCAGGGATCAGCCCTGGCCATCGGCGGTCTGGTAATCTCCTCCAGCCTCTGTTACTGGCTGGCCCATCGGTTCCAGTGTCTTTTTTATAAGATTGTTCATGAAAAGTACATTCGCAAGGTGCAGGAAGCCGCGGCCACCAATCTGGTGAGCAAGATCTTCTCCCTCCGTGTTTCCCCCGGCATGCCCTTCGACATTATCAGCTATGCCGCCGGCCTCACCAACATCTCTTATCGAAAATTCATCTGGGGCACCTTTTTGGGGGCCATTCCCAAAGGGCTGCTCTACACCTATCTGGCAGACAACCTGGACAACTATTTCTCTCCCCAAACCATCACCGCCTACTCCCTGCTGTTGGCCATGGCTCTGGGGCCCCACCTTTACCACTGGATTCAGAAAAAGCGCCGGCCAAAAGAAGCTGGTGCCAATGAGAGTGGCGTGCCGGTGCCGCCCTGGAAACCGCCGAATTGTTGAAGGATGGGTGTAGTTGGTTCTTCTGTAGGGGAAGGGGATAGATTGATTGTTCACGACTGCCCAGGCAGGGTGATTGCCTTTCGACAGTGTTTCAACTGAACGGATGCAAGATGACAAAAAATAAAGCACCCCTTAACATTCACAAAGAATGTTGAGGGGTGCTTTTGTTATTATGTGTATCAAAATGAGACGAATCGTAGTTTGAGTCATCAGAAAGAATCAAATAGACAGAAAAAAATGACAAAAGTGCTTGCGTTATTAAGAAAGAGGGAATATAATCATAACGAGACAACTTAAAACAATGTCTCAATATGATGCAAACAACAAAAGGGATGGAGGAAAAATGAATGACAACCATCAATAATCAAAAGAAAAAACAGGAAGATGACGTAACGGCACTTCTGCGTGGTGCCATTGAACACCGGGCCACCTGGATGGGACTGACTTATCTGGCGGCGAAAGAGGCCGGATGTGATGCAGAAAAAATAACCAGAGCGGCCATCAGAAAAACAGGCAATATTCATGGTGCCAACATTAAAAAAGCCATGGAAAACGGGGAAAGTCTGGTTGATTTCAGACACGCCTTTTTAACCACCCATGTCATTAACATTTTTGAAATGGACATCAAAGAGCTGGAGACTGAGAACTTTAAAATTGAGTTCAATTATTGCCCGCTGGTGAGTGCTTGGCAGAAGCTGGGAATGGACAACGAGACCATTGATCTTTTATGTGACATGGCAATGGACGGTGATCGCGGCATTGCAGAAGTCATCGGAGCAACCTTTGAACTGGGTGACACCATTGCGAAGGGATGTGCCACCTGCAAGCTTCATTTCTCCAAATAATGCCGGCAATCAAAACCAGGACATGATGATGATATAAAAGCTGACACAGTGTTTCTGAAACAGTTGACCAGTTGATCATGAACAAGAATGAGAGGAGCTTAAAGATGAAAAAAGTAATCAGTTTAGTGTTGATCCTTGCCTTGGTTCTCGTCAGTATGACTGGCTGTGGAAGCAGCTCAACAGATGCCGGATCGGTTAAAATTGCCATTGCAGCACCGATGACCGGAGATTTTGCAGAGTACGGCACCGGTTTTCGAAATGCGGTTGAGTTGATGGTCAATGAATGGAATGAAAACGGCGGTGTGTTAGGTCAGCAGATTGAACTGGTGATCTACGATGACAAAAATGATGGTGAAGAAGCAGCCACCATCGCAGAGCGAATTGCCTCAGATGATAACATCATGGGAGTGGTAGGACACTTTGCCAGCGGTGTCTGTATGGCGGCAACACCCACCTACCAGGAAACAGGCATCGTAAACATCTCTCCTTCTGCATCTCATCCTGACTTTACAAAAGAAGGAGATTACATTTTCAGAAATAACACCGTGATCAATGTGGAAGCTGAAGCAGCCGTGGCCATTGCAACAGAGCTTTACGGAAAAAGCAAAGTGGGCATTCTGTCAGTTCGAAACGACTGGGGTACCAGCACCGCTGAAATTACAAAGGAACTGGTGGCAGCCGCCGGTGCAGAGGTGGTGGATCATCAGGAAATTTTGGATGGCACTGTTGATTTCAGTCCAAACATTTCACGTCTTCACAATGCGGGTGCAGAAGTGATTATTGTGGCAGCCATGTATAATGTGCTGGGACCCTTTGCGTCTCAATATCAAGATGTTAACCCGGACATTCAGTTTGTAGGATTCTCAAATGCGTATAGCCGCCAGCTAATTGAACTGGCCGGTGACAGTGCAGAAGGCATTCACTTCCCCACCCAGTTTTTTGACGGTTCCACAGATCAAAACGTTGTCGCCTTTGTTGAAGCTTACAAAGAAGCGTATGGATCAACACCCAGCAGCTTGACCGCCCAGGCCTATGACAGTGCAGGCATCATCCTGACTGCCATTCAAAACGCGGGCGAATTGGATCGTGCTGCCATTCGGGATCAGGTGGCAGGGGTTGAATACAATGGGGTAACAGGATATACAACCTTTAATGAATCCAGAGATTCGGTACGGCCCTTCACGGTGGTGAAAATTCACCAGGGAGAATTTGTGGAAGCAAGATAAATTGACAGCATTAAGTGATATGTGAACTGCAGGGATGACAGGGCGGAGATGCGCCGCATCCCTGCAGTCAATGAAATTAATAAATGAAATCATTAATGGAAACCAACACCGAGGTAAGAATGTGGTGACAAAGAAGCGATGGGGTGAACGAATGGTAATGGAACAGTTGATTAACGGACTGACCATTGGAATTATCTACGCATTAATTGCTGTGGGATACTCCCTTGTTTTTGGAATTTTAAGGCTGGTGAATTTTTCCCATGGTTCCGTTTATGCTTTTGGTGCACACATGTCATTGCTCTTTATTTCCATGGAATTCGGGATTGTACCGGCGATCATTGCCAGTATGATTTTCACGGGAATGCTGGGCATTGCCATCGACAAACTTTCTCTGGAGCCCCTGCGAATGAAAGGCTCCAAACCAATTGCCGCTCTTATTACAACCATCGGCATATCCTACATCATTCAAAACATGCTGATGATTGTTTTTGGCAGTGAAACAAAGAGTTTCCCCCGGCTGTTCAACTATGGGACAGTTCGCATTTTTGGAGTGAATGTGGGAAGCACACAGATCGCCATCTTCTTCATCTCATTAGTTCTTCTGGTGGCTTTGACGGCGATTATCCATTACACAAAGGTAGGCCTGGCCATGAGAGGCGTGGAACAAAATGCCAAAGCATCATATCTAATGGGAATCAATGTCAATCGAGTGGTAACCTTCACCTTTTTTCTGGGAGGCGTTTCTGCTGCCATTGCAGGTACTTTGGTGAGCGGCTACTACCAAATGGTGTCACCGGGAATGGGATTTATGCCAGGGCTGAAAGCGTTTTCAGCAGCAGTGCTGGGCGGCATAGGAATCCTGTACGGATCCGTCATCGGCGGACTGGTGGTGGGCATTTCCGAGACATTTGCGGCAACCTATCTCGGCGGCAGTTACCGGGATGCAGTGGCTTTTATTATTCTGATACTTGTTCTTCTGGTTAGACCCAACGGTTTATTCGGAAAGAAAGGTATAAAGAAGGTGTGAATCCATGGATGACTTGAGGAGATTAATAAAAGAAAATCGCATACCGCTTTATCGGAAAATGGATCAGTACCGGCACTACATCATTGCAGGGCTGTTGCTGTTGCTGCTGGCACTGCCCTACCTGCTGAACTCCCAGTACATCATGCGCATTATTATCATGATCTGCGTCTACAGCATTCTTGGTATGTCGCTGGGACTGATTACAGGCTATACCGGGCAGACCTCCCTGGGTCACGCAGCCTTTTATGCCATCGGAGCCTACACGTCGGCGATTATTAGTGTGACCTACGGCGTCAGCTTTTTTATCACCGCTCCCATCGCGGCCTGTGTCGCTGCATTAATGGGGCTTCTACTTGGACTTCCGACGTTAAGACTCTCCGGAACGTATCTGGCGATCACCACGCTGGGATTTGCAGAAGTGGTGCGGATGATATTTCTTAACTGGGAGAGGGTCACCAATGGACCCCTGGGCATTTCCAGAATCCCGCGGCCGGTCTTTTTTGGCATTGAGCTGACGATTGCAAACAACGGCATGTATTATCTGGTGCTGGCCTTCCTTCTGCTGACCACCCTGGTCATGCATTTCATTGTCAGGTCCAAATTTGGAAGAGCGCTGACAGCCATACGGGATGATGAAGTGGCTGCGGTCATGATGGGCGTACGCACCACCTATTACAAAATCATTGCTTTTGTCGTAGGTGCTTTTTTCGCAGGTCTTGCCGGTGCTTTCTACGCACACATGATTCGATTTATCGATCCAAACACTTTCACCTTTGATACATCAATCCTGATTCTGAGCATTGTGATTTTGGGAGGAATGGGCACCATCAAGGGAATGTTTTTAGGAGCCATCCTGTTGATTAGTTTTCCTGAACTGCTGCGTTTTGTTCAGGAGTATCGTTTTGTGTTGTATGGGCTGATACTGGTGCTCATGATGCGATTCCGTCCACAGGGGCTGCTGGGTGGTCAGCAGAAAACGGATTATGCCTTTCCCAAAGGGATGAAGGTTGACAATCAATGAGGAGAAGGGCAACCGATCAGAATCCGATAAAGGAAGGTACTGACTATGGCATATCTATCCATCGATAAAATTTCAATGCATTTTGGCGGCCTGGTGGCATTGGAAGATGTCTCCATTCAGGTTGAGCCCGGCGAAATCGTCAGCATCATCGGGCCAAACGGAGCGGGGAAAACCACCCTGTTCAATGTCATTACCGGTGTGTATAAACCCACCAGTGGAAGTATTCATTTTGAAAATCAGCCAATCCACAATAAAGAGCCACAGGAAATTGTCAAAGCAGGGATCGCACGCACCTTTCAAAACATTCGTTTATGCAAAGATATGCGCGTCATCGAAAATGTGCTGTTGGGAATGCACACCCACACAGACTATCATTTTTGGGATGCGGTCTTCAGAACTAAAAAATTTAAAACCATCGAGCTTGAAAAGCACGAAGAAGCCCTGCGGATTTTGACATCCATCGGTCTTCAGGATCAAATACACAACTATGCAACGAATCTGCCCTACGGTGCCCAAAGAAGACTTGAAATATCCAGGGCCATCGCCACAAAAGCCAAAATCATCCTGCTGGATGAACCTGCGGCCGGCATGAATGCGTTTGAGACCGACGCACTGCTTGATTTCATCATGGAACTGAAAATACAAGGGTTCACCATTATCCTCATCGAACATGATATGCGGTTGGTGATGAATATTTCCGACAGAATCTATGTCATTGATCATGGCAAAAAAATTGCAGAGGGGCTTCCGAAAGACATTGCCAAAAACCCCCGAGTCATTGAAGCCTACCTTGGAAGGAAGGAAGAAAATGCTTAAAGTCACGGATATCCATACGTACTACGGAAATATTCATGCACTCAAAGGGATCACGATGGAAGTTCACCGGGGCGAGATTGTCACCCTCATTGGGAGCAATGGAGCTGGCAAGAGCACCACGCTGTCCACCATCACCGGCCTTGTGCGTTCAAAAATGGGATCCATTTTTTTCGAAGATAAAGACATTACTTCACTCAGCCCCGACCAAATTGTTAAAAAGGGAATCAGTCTCACCCCTGAAGGGCGAGAAGTGTTTCCCGCATTGACGGTGGAGGAAAACTTAAAGCTGGGCGCCTATATACGCAAAGACAAAGACGGCATACAGTCTTCTTTCGACCGGGTGTATGAGTTGTTTCCCCGTCTGCATGAGCGGAAGAAGCAGACGGCAGGAACGCTGTCCGGAGGGGAACAGCAGATGCTGGCCATCGGAAGATCCCTCATGACAGCTCCCCAGCTGCTGATGCTGGATGAACCCTCGCTGGGGCTTGCTCCGAAGCTGATTGAAACGATTTTTGAGCTCATCGTATCCATCAATCAACAGGGAACCACCATTCTGCTGGTCGAGCAGAACGCAAATATGGCCCTTTCCATTGCAAATCGCGGATATGTTTTGGAAACAGGAAAGATCATTTTGTGCGATGATGCCCGGGCGCTGCAGGAAAATGACGAAGTACGAAAAGCATACTTGGGAGATATCCTTCACTAAATCAGGAAAGGAAGAGACGTGATGAAAAAAATCATTAACCATCCCGATCATGTGGTGACGGAAATGCTGGAGGGAATTGCACTGGCACATCCGGAAGTGGTTTACTTTAAAGAGGCTGAGGTCATTGCCCGTAAAGAAAAGAGTATCAAAGTGGGTTTGGTTTCAGGTGGCGGCAGTGGGCATGAACCATCCCATGCAGGGTATGTGGGAAAAGGCATGTTGGATGCGGCAGTTGCCGGCAATGTCTTTGCATCACCATCACCAGACAGGGTGTTAAAAGGCATTCAGGAGGCTAACGGTGGAAAAGGGGTCTTACTGATCATCAAAAACTATTCCGGCGATATCATGAATTTCCAGATGGCGCAGGAACTGGCAGAAATGGAAGGCATTGAAGTGGATCATGTGGTTGTGAAAGATGATGTGGCAGTACCCGACAGCACCTACTCAACAGGACGGCGAGGAATTGCCGGGACGGTTTTTGTTCACAAGGTGGCCGGCGCCAAGGCAGAAACGGGCGCCTCCCTTCAGGAAGTGAAGCAGGTGGCAGAAAAAACCATCGCCAACATTCGCAGCATGGGCATGGCCATGTCTTCCTGTGTGCTGCCAGGAGTGGGAACACCCAGTTTTACACTGGGTGCTGATGAAATTGAAATTGGAATGGGGATCCATGGAGAGCCTGGCATTGAAAAAAGCCCGGTGCTCCCCGCCAAAGAAATCGCCAAAAAATTGGTGGAGCCCATCCTGAATGATTTTGAAAAGATGAGTGGCGAAGTGGCGGTCATGGTAAACGGACTGGGAGCCACCCCCCTCATGGAACTGTACATTCTCTTCAAAGAGGTGACTGAACTCCTGAAGCAGCATGACATATCGATCTATCGAGCCTATGTGGGTAACTTCATGACAGCCCTGGAAATGTCGGGTGCTTCGCTGACGCTGTTAAACCTGGATGAGGAACTGAAGGCGCTACTCGATGCACCTTGCCAGACGCCGGCAATGAAAGGATAGGTGATAATGATGTCATTTCAATTGAAATTGACAAATGAGCAATATCTCTTGTACCTGGAAGCATTTATGAAAAAGCTTGAAAAAGAAAAGGATTACATCACCCAACTGGATTCAGTTACCGGAGACGGTGATCACTGGGTGAATATGGACATGGGTTTTCGGAAGCTGATTGACCAAAAATCAGACCTGGAAGCAGTGACCTTTGGAGAAATGTTTAAAAAAATTGGCATGACCATCATGTCGACAGTCGGGGGATCATCCGGCGTTCTCTATGGAAGCGGTTACATTCGGGCAGCCCAGACAGTTGGCGATTTGCAGGAACTGGATGCGGCAAAGCTTGCTGACATGCTGCAGGCGTTTTTAAACGCCATCATGGAACGTGGGAAAGCCAAACCAGGTGACAAAACGATGATTGACACCCTTCATGGCGGTGTGGAGAGCATGAGACAAAAGCTGGCAGAGAATGCCGGTGATGCCGAAGTGCTGCGAGCTCTGAAAAGCGGCGCGCTGGCAGGGATGGAGTCAACCAAAGAGATGGAAGCCGCCAAGGGAAGAGCCTATTATCAAACCAACAAGGGTGTCGGAAACCTTGATCCGGGAGCGGTTACCATGTATTATCAAATTGAAGCGCTGGTAGACGTGCTGATGAGTGACCAACGCTAAATACCTGTCAGCAACAGCCAATTGAAGCCTGTTGCCCAATGGGAAGGGTGATTTAAATGAATTTAATGCTGATGCAAGATGTGATTGTGAAGTATTCGGAGGCAATTTCAACAGTTCTTGATGTTGATGTGGTGATTATTGACCGCTATTACACCAAAATAGCCTATACAACCAGAAACGTGAGTGATGCCCTTCCCATTACCAGCACCACCGTTGTCGGCGAATCCATGAACAAAGGTGAAGTCATCATTATCGAAAACAAAGAAAACTATCCCATCTGTCAGAATTGCGAAGATGCTTCTGAATGCATGATCGCAGGCATGATCTCTGTGCCCATCTTTTCGAATCATAAAATAGTGGGAGCAGTGGCACTCCTGTTCCATAAAGCGAATCAGACTGACGTTTTCAAAAATGTGGGCCCGGCAGTTCATTTTGTTGAAATCATAGCGGATCTTATCAGTTCAAAACTGTTGAATATTGAAGATATGGAACGCCTGCGACTGACCAGTTATGACCGGGAGAGCATTATTAATGCAGTTGATGATGCCATTATCTCCTTCGATGTTGCAGGGAAAGTGTCGTATTACAACAAACGGTTCACCACGGAGTTTCCAGTGGCAGGGCCGCTTGAAGGCAAGCAGTTCAGTGATATTTTTCACCACTCCCGGCTGGATGAGATCTACCGAGCGGTCTATGATGAGTTAAACTGCCCCCTCTTTTATGAGTATCAGCAAAAGGCTTTTATTGGGAGTGTGACCAAGAAAAACCGAATTGTGAACGGTATCAAACAAGGCACCATCTTCATTTTTAAAAACCTGAATGCCAACTTCATTTCACTGCGAAACTTGCTGGATCATGGTGCCGAAATCGGATTTCAACATCTTGTGGATGCGGATGATGTGTTTCAGCTGGAAATTGAAAAGGCTAAAGAAATGGCAGTCACAGATGATGATATTCTCATCGAAAGCGAACCAGGGCTGGAAGTCAACGAACTGGCACGTGCCATCCACAATTACTCGGATCGATCTGAAAAAGTTTTTAAAAAAATTGATTTTGCTCAGCTGACAATGAAAGAGATTGAAAGTACGATGCTGGAGTTTAGAGTTTACAGTGAGGGAAAAAACTTTCAGATTGGCGATTTAAATATTGCCAATGGTGGAACCGTTTTTCTCATAAACGTTCAAAGAATGCCATTGTTCATGCAATCTTTTATCCTTGAAATTGTCAAAGGAAATTCTGTGTACAGTGAATCATTTGGATTACACCGTGTTGATCTGCGGTTCATTGTGCACTCAGAGGTGCCGCTGGAGCCGTTGGTGAAAGCGGGTCATTTTTCTGAAGCCCTCTACCATCGCATATCGGGGCGAAAACTGACAATCCCTCCGTTAAGGAAAAGAAAAAAGTGCATTCGGCAAATCATACTGCACATATTTGAAGAGATGAAAAGAGTTTATGAGAATCGTGACATTCGACTGTCACCAGAAGCAGTGGAAGTGCTGGCAAATGGTCATTGGCCTCAAAATCGCATTTCAGTTGAAGCCGCCATGGAGAAGATCGTTCGCCTGGCAAATGCGAAGGTGGTAACAGAAGAACAAGTGGTGCAGCTGCTGCCAGATGAGTTTGAGCCAAAGAACGGCCGTTTCGAAACCTACCAGATGGAAGAAATTGAAAGAAAAATCATCATCGAATTACTGCAAAAAGGATATGAAAAAGAACGTATTGCCCGTGAAATGGGCATTGGAAGAGCGACGCTTTATCGAAAAATGGATAAATACGGGATTTGTGCAGAAGACCACACAGCAGAAAAAATCGTTCACTTGAAAAGACAACTTAGAACATAGGAGTTGAAAGAGATTGAGCCAAAATAGTTCTCATATGACTGACCAATCGTTAAAATTAGCTGATCGTATTGCAAATGTATTGAAACGCGAAGTTGTGCTGGCGGTTGGATGCACAGAGCCGGTGGCCATCGCATTGGCATCCTGCTATGCGACGAAACATCTGACAAGTGAACTGAAAAGGATTCATTTAAAAGTGAGCGGCAATGTTTACAAAAATGCAAAAGCAGTAGGGATACCGGGCACGGAGCAAACAGGAATCGAAATGGCCATTGCGCTGGGGGCTTCAATGGTGGAGCCGGTGTTCGATTTGAAAATACTTTCCAAGGTCACCGAAATTGAACAGAAACGAGCGCAGCTATTGATGGAGAAGGTTGACATCAAGGTTGACATATTCTATGACCAACCCAGCTTATGGATCGAAGTGGAGGCAGAAACATCCTCCGAATCTGGCCGGGCGATCATTAAAGACAGGCATGATAACCTGGTCTATCTCGAGATGAACGGAAAAACAGAAATCGATTTGCTGCAAGACCCATTAAGCTCCCTTTCGTCATTGGATCATCTGCTGGATGTGACACTGAAAAACCTGATGAACACCATTCGGGAAATGCCATTGGCAGAATTGAGTTTTTTGCTGGAAGGCATTGACTACAACATGAAAATGGCCGATTTTGGAATGCAGATGGATCGGGGTCTGAAATTTGGAAAATCATGGCAGCGTGTTATGAAAAAAGGATACGGATCAAACGATATTGGAAGTATCATTAACATGTATACAACGGCTGCATGTGATGCGCGGATGTCGGGCGTGCAGCTGCCGGTCATGACCAGCTCAGGAAGCGGTAATAATGGGCTGATTGCAGTGATTCCCATTGCAACACTGGCAGATAAAATGGGTGTGGATGATGAACAAAAAGCCAGGGCATTGGCCATCAGTCATGTGACAAACTCAAAAGTGAAGCATCATATCGGACGGCTTTCGCCTGTCTGTGGATGTGGTGTCTCGGCTGGTGCCGGAGCAGCGGCTGGAATGGCTTACCTGATGGGAGCATCCACCGAAGAAGTTGAGTACGCAGTCATCAACGTGATTTCCAGCCTGGCCGGCATGATTTGTGATGGTGGAAAAGTGGGGTGTGCGCTTAAACTATCCGCCAGCGCTTCCATGGCCTGGCAAAGTGCGCTGCTCGCTGTGGAGGGAGTCAGAATTCCGGCAGGTAACGGAATTGTCGGGGATGACATGGAGTCCACACTTAGAAACCTGGAAAGTGTCAGCATTGAAGGAATGCGCCAGGTTGACCGGGCGATTATCGGGGTAATGTAAAGTCCGGCAGATGAAAGTAATCAGCTACTGGGAGGTCGGCGACATGCAAGGTGCTCAAGCAAGTAAACAAATTGATCAATTATCGGAAATGATAGGAAAAACCCCCCTGCTTAAAATATTCTACCGCCTTCGTGGCGAGGTGTACTCACTTTACGCCAAGGCGGAGCACTATAATTTAACAGGCAGCATCAAAGACCGAATGGCACTTCATATCATCAGGAAGGCTTATGAAGAAGGCACCCTTAACCCTGGTGACATGATTATTGAAGCCACCAGTGGAAATACGGGCATTTCATTCTCTGCCATTGGAAGAGCGCTGGGTCACCCCGTTATGATCTTTATGCCAGACTGGATGAGTCATGAAAGAATGAATCTTATTCGAAGCTTTGGGGCCGAAATCTCTTTGGTAAGCAGCGAAGAAGGTGGTTTTTTGGGGAGCATTCAAATGGCAGCAGATAAAGCATTGGAGCTGCGGAGCGCTTTTTTGCCGAGACAGTTCTCCAACGAAAACAACTGCAATGCACACTTTCTGTCCACCGGCCCGGAGATTGCCCAACAGACTCAGTGGCTCAATGCCCGTCTCCAGGCTTTTGTAGCGGGAGTCGGAACCGGGGGCACCGTCATGGGGATAGGAAAATTCTTAAAAGGGCATGACCCCAAGGTGCAGGTGCATCCCCTGGAGCCGTTGAACTCACCAACCTTATCAACCGGGCACAAGGTTGGCAAGCACCGTATTCAGGGCATTTCCGACGAGTTTATTCCAGATATTGTCCGGTTGGATCAACTGGATGAAATCATCAGCGTTGACGATGGTGATGCCATTATCATGGCCCAGAAAATGGCAAAAGACCTGGGGTTGGGGGTTGGGATCTCTTCAGGTGCAAATGTGCTGGGTGCCATCAGTGTGCAGCAACAATATCAAAGCAAGCAATGTGTGGTGACTGTTTTGTCTGATGATAATAAAAAATACCTCAGCACCGATCTGATGAAACCGGAGCCCGCCAAGGAAGGGTTTTTGGCGCCGGAAGTTGAACTGCTGGATTATCAAGTCTGCCGGTGATCCTGAGTGATAAAAAGAACCTGCCTTCTCGCAGCCGCCTGACTGACAGGGAAGGGTGGTTGCCAGAAGGCAGGTTCTTTTGATATACTGAATAAGGCAATGTGAATCAGTAACGAAGTCCGTCATTTTCATAAGAGGACCATCAATTGCCATTAGATGACAATTTCATGATCTTTTCAGGTGCTCCCACGGGAGCCAAACGGGAAAGGGGTGAAAATCCCCTGCAGCCCCCGCTACTGTCAATGCAGATGAAAACGGCATCATACCCACTGAAACCGACGGGTGATCACCCCCATGATCATACTCACTGTTTTGGGAAGGGGCCGTGAGTAAGAGGAAGCATGAGCCAGGAGACCGGCCTGAATACACCTGCTCACGCTTCGGAGGGAAGCACCTGAGGGATGGCGCGGCCAACGAATCATTGGCCACCGGAACCCATACACCGGCACACCGCACCGAGTCCTTGAGGACCCGGTGTTTTTTTATTGAGAGGAGAATGAATCCATGAATGAACAAGCCAACACTGTCGCCAAAGAAAAAAGAGGCCTGCTGATTTTAGCCCATGGCAGCAAAGTGAAAGAAACAGACGAAACCGTGAAACGGCTGGCAGAAGCAGTGAAAGTGCAAATCGCCGATACTTTCGATGCCGTGGGGTATGGGTTTCTTCAAATGGCCAATCCCACCATGGCAGAAGCCGCCCGGCAGCTGGCCGAAGCCGGCGTCACCCACGTTCACATCGCTCCCTTCTTTCTGTTTCGGGGCAACCACCTGCGGGAAGATATTCCAGAAGAACTGGAAAATCTCAAAAAAGAGTACCCTCACTTGAACTTCACCATGGGCGGCTCCATTGGCGATCACCCCGCCATGACCCGGGTGCTGCTGGATCAAATCGAGAAAGATCTCAGTGCCTAAAGGCTTGCTTTCCTGAAAAGCACATGTGACAATGAAATGAGTTGCATAAGCGTTGCAGATGATTGGATCAGTGAAGCCTGACATTTCAGAGATGTGATGTGTCACATCATCAGGAGGCGATTTCATGGCAAGCACTCCCGGATTTGTTCTCGCCGGCACCCACAGCGGTGTGGGCAAAACCACCCTCACCCTGGCCCTGCTCCAGGCCCTGAAAAACCTCAACTTGCCCATCCAGTCCTGCAAAGTGGGGCCGGATTTCATCGACCCCCGGTTCCATGAAGCCGTCACTGGTACCCCCGCCTACAACCTGGATGCCTGCCTGCTGGGGGATGACACCATGGTGAACCTCTACGGGGAAACCCGCCTGCCTGGTCACCTGACTTTGGTGGAAGGCGTCATGGGCCTCTTCGACGGCCGGGGCACCCGCCACGAAGGCAGCAGCACCGCCTGGGTGGCCCGGTGCCTTGGTCTTCCTGTGGTGCTGGTCATCGACGGTGGCGGTCTTTCCACCAGTGCCGCTGCCCTGGTGAAAGGGTACCGGGACTACGACCCCGCCGTGAAGCTGGCGGGGGTGATTGTGAACCGCATCAGCGGTGAAAAACATTACCGGCTCATTCAGGAAGCCGTGGAACGGGACACGGGGATTCCCTGCCTGGGGTGGATGCCCCGGGAAGCTTCGTTCCATTTGGAAAGCCGTCATCTGGGCCTGGTTCCCGCCATTGAGGTGGAAGCCCTGCGCCAGCAGATTCAGGCCATGGCCCAGGCGGCGGCCGCTCATATTGAGCTGCACCGCCTTCCCGGTGTGGCCCAGTATGTGGATACCGCCCCTTCCGCCCCTTCGGGTGAACCTGTACCGCCCCCGTCACCCATCAACCGGTTCAGCCACGGGTTGCAGCATTTCCCTGCTCCCTCCCATACCGTGGGAGTGGCCTACGATGCCGCCTTCCACTTTTATTACCAGAGCAATCTGGACTGGCTGCGCCATCAGGGGTGCCGCTTAATCCCCGTCAGCCCCCTGAAAGATACAGCCCTCCCCGCAGATCTTGACGCCCTGTACCTGGGGGGCGGTTTTCCCGAAATGTTTGGCGAAGAACTGGAAGCCAACACTTCCTTCCGAGAGTCCCTGCACCGCCGGGTGGCCGAAGGTCTTCCTGTCTATGCCGAATGCGGCGGGTTTCAGTACCTGTGCCGCCATCTCACCGATCTGGACGGCCGCACCTGGCAGATGACCGGCGTGTTTCAGGCTGCCAGCCGCATGACCGGCCGGTTACAGCATTTTGGCTATTGCCGGGTCACCTCCCTGCCAGGCCAGCCCTACTTTCCCCCGGGCATCACCACCTGGGGCCATGAATTTCACCGGGGAGTGGTGGAGGAACTTTCTCAGACGTATCAATCAGAGAAGACAACATCCATCAATGGCAGTGGCGCAGGGAGCATTTCTGGTGAGGTCACCGCCCCGGTGCTGGCCATGGAAAAACCCACTGACCCGGGAAGTGCCGCCGCCAGAAACACTGGCACTGGAAGCACCGCTGCCGAAAACACCGCCGCTGAAAATACTGCCGCCCCTGGCTGGACCTGCGGCATGACCGTGAAGAACACCTTTGGCGGTTTTCCCCATATTTTTTTCCACACCAACCCTGATTTTGGCACGGCCTGGTTAAAAAAGATGAAATAGAGAGGAAGAAACCGCCATGATCTCCAAAGCTGCCACTGCCAATGAGGGCAACGACCCTCTGGCCCATACAGCCCCCCATCCATCCACCCCCCGGCGAGACTTTACCCTGCTCCCCGTTTCACCGGAAAGCACCCTGGTCATTGCCTGTGATTCCTGTGGCGGTGTGGGAGATAAGCCGGAAGACCTGGTGCCTGTTTCCCCTGAGATTACGGGAAAATTCACCTGCCGGGTGGCGGCCATGGAGGTGATGTCCACCGGGGCGACTCCCTGCCTGGTGATTGACACCCTGGCAGTGGAATGGGAACCCACCGGCCGACGGATCATGGCAGGCATTGAAGCCTTTCTTGAAGAAGCCGGCATTCCCCTTACTCCCCTCAACGGCAGTACCGAAGAAAACTTTCCCATGAAGCAAACAGGCATGGGCATCACCGTCATCGGCCAGGTACACCCCCGGGAGCTGCGCAGCGGCGTGGCCGTACCCGGACAGCTGCTGGTGGCCGCCGGCATCCCCAAAGTGGGCAAGGAAATTCAGCACCCCTTTGACCCGGAAATCCTCTCCATTCAGGATTTTATCACCCTCCGCCGCCACCCTGGCGTGGCGGATCTCATTCCCGTGGGCTCCAAAGGCATCCAGGCAGAAGCCTGGCTGCTGGCCGCCCTCAACGGTCTGAGCCTTGAGTGGCAAACCGACTGCCTCCTGCCCCTGGCAAAAACCGCCGGTCCCGCCACCTGCGCTGTGGCTGCCATGACCCCCGAAGCCTTTGCAGCGCTAAAGGAGACCATCACCACCCCCCTCACTGTCATCGCTGCCCTGGTATAAGGCGAGAATAAGGCGGCATAAGGTTCTCCTACTTCTTTTACCCAGATGATTTTTGCGATCATCACTCTTGATGTTGCTACAGTATTGCTGACGGTTTTGTCCTGCAGATCAGAAAGGAACACGCCCATGAAGCCCTTTCCGCCCCTTCTCCAACATCCCATCACCGCCCGTTGCCCCGGCTCCTGCGGTGAATTTTTGCAGGGATGGCTGGACGGCAGCGAAAAACTCATTTCCTATGCCATCGACTGTTACAGTCAGGTCACCCTGACACCAGTTCCCGCCGCCGACGCCCACGCAGCCTTCCGCCGGGACCATCCCCGGGCCTGGGAGCTGACCCGGGCCATTGTGGAAAACTATTTGGGAGCAGACGCCGATCAGACCCTTCCCATCACCCTCACCCTGGAATCCCAGCTGCCCCGGGCCAAGGGAATGGCCAGCTCAACCGCCGACCTGGCAGCCACAGCGGCAGCGCTGCTCACCTGGCTCAACCAGCCCTTCGACGGCGAAATCCTCACCCGCCTCTGCACCCAGTTGGAGCCCACCGACAGCATTATCCATTCCCGGCTGGCCCTCATGGACCCCCTCACCGGGGAAGTCATTCGCTCATATCAACAACTGCCGCCCCTGCAGGTGCTGGTACTGGAGGGCCTGGACGCCGTGGAAACCGCTGGCTTCCGTCGGGAAAATCACGCCCTGCGCCGGGAAGCACAACAGCGGGAACTGGCAGAAGCCCTGAAGTACTTTGAAGAAGCCCTGGCCCTGGGAGATATGGAAGCCCTGGCCGCCGCCTGCTGGATCAGCGCCCGGGCCAACCAGATGTTCTACCCCCTGCCCGGGTTGGAGACCCTCCACCACCTGGCCCTGCGCCATGGTGCCTGGGGGCTGAACATCGCTCACAGCGGCAGTACCGTGGCCCTCCTCCACGACCCCCGCCGGTTCCGGTTTCAGGCCTTTTTGGATGACTGGCACCGGGAACCTGCCGCCACCCGCTATTTTCCTCCCCGCCGCCACCGGTTGATACCCGGAGGCGTGACGGTAACCGAAAGGAAGGAATCCCCATGACCTCCAAACCACCCACCCTTGACCATGCTATTGAATGGCGCCCCGCTGCCATCGAAACCGACAGCTTCACCATTATCCGCCGGGAACTGGAAACCCTCACCGGCCACCCCCCCGCCCCTGAAACCGAAGACCTGCTCTTGCGGGTGATTCATACCACCGCCGATTTTGAACTGCGGGACCAGTTGAAGGTGGACCCCCGCATCCATGAGGCCCTGCCCCGGCTGTTGGCCCCGGGCACGGTGATCTACACCGATACCCGCATGGTCCAGTCCGGCATCAACCGAAAGGCACTGGAAACCCTGAACCTCTCCACCCGATGCCTGGTGGATGATCCCCAGGTGGCAGCCGACGCTGCCGCCCAGGGTCGTACCCGCTCTGCCCTGGGAGTGGAAGCCGCCGTCAAAGACCCTCAGATAAGCGTCTTTGTCTTCGGCAATGCCCCCACCGCCCTGTTTCGCCTCTGCCAGCTCATGGATGAAGGCCTGGCCGCCCCCGCCCTGGTGATTGGCGTGCCGGTGGGCTTTGTGGGAGCGGCAGAATCCAAAGTCCATCTGCTCCGGTACGATGTACCCCAGATCACCCTTCAGGGACGCAAGGGAGGCAGCAACGTGGCCGCCGCCATTGTCAATGCCCTGCTGTATCGGCTGACGGGGCGCACCCACCCATGAGTCGCCCTAAAAACCCTGCCTACCTGCGAAAGGGCTACACCACCGGGGCCTGTGCCGCTGCCGCCGCCGCAGGTGCCGCCGCCATGCTTCGAGACCAACAGTGCTATGATTCCTGGACACTGGAACTTCAGGGAAAACCCCATACATTCCGTCTGGAAGATCCCCAGGTGCATCCCCAATGGGCCGCCTGCCGGGTGGTGAAGGACGCCGGCGATGATCCGGATATCACCAACGGTGTCAGCGTTCATGCCCGTGTCGCCCTGGAAGCCCAGAACCCCCAGAACCCCCAGAACCTCCAGAACCCCCAGGAAGCCGAGAAAACCCCGGGAATACCTGAAATTATCCTGGTGGCGGGAGAAGGGGTGGGCACTGTCACCCGCCCCGGCCTTCCCGTACCGGTGGGGCAGCCGGCCATCAATGACGCCCCCCGGCAGATGATCCTCGCCAATGTGAAACAGGTACTGGAAGATCACACCGCTCCCCAGGGCCGCCTTATTTCAGACACCCACCACCGGTATACCGTCACCATCAGCATTCCCGGCGGAGAGGCACTGGCAAAGCGCACCTACAACCCCAAGCTGGGTGTGGTGGGCGGGCTTTCCATTCTGGGTACCACCGGCATTGTGGAGCCCATGTCACAGGAAGCCTGGGTACGCACGCTGGAGCTGGAGTGCCGTATGCTGGCAGCAGCCGGCCATCACCGCTGGCTGGTGGTGCCCGGCAGCCACGGCCAGGCATTTCTCAGAGATCAGCTGATGATTCACCCCGCCACCGACCCTTCACCGGTGATCCGCATGGGCAATTTCCCTGGCACCCTCTTTGACGAAGCCGCCACCCTTGGGGTGAAAGAAGTGCTGCTGGTGGGCCATGTGGCCAAACTGGTGAAAATCGCCGGCGGCATTTTTCATCTCCACAGCCGTGTGGCCGACGCCCGGCGGGAAATCCTGGCCGCCAACCTGCTTCTCTATGGTGCCGGTACCAGCCTGATGAAACAGGTGATGCACAGCAACACTGCCGAAGAAGCCGCCGGCATCATTCAGGCAGCGGGGGAGAAGGCTTTTTTCGATTTTCTGGCCCACCGCATTTCCCAGGCAGCGGCAGAGCGCACCGATGATCAGGTACAGGTGGGTACCATTCTTTTCTCCTATGAAAACGGCTTGCTGGGTAGGTGCCCCCAGGGCCGCCGGCAACAGGAACAGTGGAAGAGACAGGAGGACGCCCCATGACCAACAACAGCGGACAAGACGCCCCCTTGTCTACGCCGCCCCCCCTTCAAGTGGTGGGCATGGGCCCCGGACATCCCCGGTATTTACTCCCCGAAGCCCGGGAGATCATCGAAAACTGCCAGGTACTGGCAGGGGCTCCCCGGCTTCTGGCCCCTTACGAAAAAGGCCCCTGGGAACTGATGCCCATGAAAGGGCCAGTGACCGATTTTCTAAAGCAGGTGGAAGACCGACGCCAGGCACCCGATACCCCCGCCGTGGCAGTGCTGGTTTCCGGCGACCCCGGATTCCACAGCCTGCTGCCCCGCCTCACCAGCCATTTTGGGCCGGAAAAGCTGCGGGTGGTCCCCGGCATCAGCTCCCTGCAGCTCTTTTGCAGCCGTCTGAGACTTCCCTGGAGTGACGGGCGGTGCCTCAGTCTTCACGGGCGCCAGACAGACTGGCAGACAGCCCTCCGCCAGCACCCTTTTATCTGCCTTCTCACCGACCCCCAGCAGGGGCCGGAGCAACTGGCGGCAGCCCTTCAGAAGATGACCTCATGGGCTTCATCCGATTCATGCGATTCATCCGATTCATGCGATTCATCCGTTTCATCCGTTTCTTCCGATTCACCGGCGGCTCAGCTAAGTGGCCAAAAGGTGATGATGGCCGTGGGTCAGCGTCTTTCCTATGATGATGAACGTATTCTCCTGGGCTCGCCGGCAGTCATCGCCGGCAGCGGCCCTTACTCTCTCAATGTGGTGGTGATTTCCTGTGACCAAGCCGTTATCCGACACCTGCAACACCTGCCCTGGTACCGAAGCAACCCCTGACCAGACTTCCCGTCAGCCCTTCGTGCACAAGCCTCAAGAGGTGAATGCCCGGAGCGCTGAAGTGAATCCCCTGAGTTCCGGGATGAACTCTTTGGCCTGTGTCAGCCCCGGCATCCCCGACAGCGCTTTTCTTCGGGGCGACGTGCCCATGACCAAGGAAGAAATCCGATGGTTAATACTGGCCCGGCTCCAGCTGGCTCCCGGCCTTGTCACCGCCGATATCGGCTGCGGTTCCGGCTCCGTCACCGTTGAAATGGCCCGCATGACAGCTCCAGGGCAGGTCTATGCCATGGATGTGAACCAAGAAGCCGTTGACCTCACCCGCCAGAACCTGGCCCATTTTCATTGCACCAATGTCACCCTGTATCAGGGAAAAGGCGAAGACCTGCTGCCTTCTCTGCCGCCCCTTGACCGGCTTTTCATCGGCGGCTCCGGCGGCGGACTGCCTCTTTTGCTGAAGGAAGGTCTGGCCAAACTGAAGCCCGGCGGACGCATGGTGCTCACTGCTGTTACCATTGAAACCCTTGCCACTGCCACCACCTGGACGAAAGAGCAAGTGGCGGCAGGCACCCTGACCCACGTGGCCACCGTCCAGGTGGGCGTCACCCGTTATGTGGAGCGGGGAAAAACCACCATGATGGCAGCGGGAAACCCGGTGTACCTCATCACCCTGGAAAAACCCGCCCAACAGCCAACATCCCACACCCACAACCACACCAGCGCCCATGCCCATTCCATTTCTCCCACCCGCCCCACCCTCACCGGCATCGGCGTGGGCCCCGGCGACAGCGACCTGATGACAGCCAAAGGCATCAAAGCCCTTCAGGAAGCATCCGTGGTCTTTTACCCCGTCACCCGGGAAGGAGAAGAAAGTGCCGCCCTGAACATCGTGGGCCCCTGGCTTTCCCCCCACACCCAGTGCCGCCCCCTGCTCTTTGCCATGCACCGGGAAGACCAACAGCGGCAAGCCCAGCGACAACAGCGGAGTGAAGAGATCATGGCAGTGCTGGCAAGCGGCCGGTCCGCGGTGATGCTCACCCTGGGAGACGCCCTCCTTTACAGCACCTACAGCTACGTGATGCAGCAGGTGCAAGCGGCCGGTTACCCGGTGGTCACCATTCCCGGCATCAGCGCCGCTTCCGCCGCCGCCGCCCGGCTGAACCAAACCCTGGCAGAGGAAGACCAGCCCCTCAGCTGGATCCCTGGCACCGCCGGGCGGGAAGACATGGGCCCCCTGCTGGACCAGCTTCCCGGCAACGTGGTGATCTATAAGCTCTCCGCCTGCCAGGAATCCCTGGCCCGGTGGATGGAAAACCAGCATCCCCAGCCCCTGCTGCGAGTGGTGAGCCATCTGGGAGAAGACCGGGAAGAAATTCACGAAGGCCCCCAGTGCCTGCGGGAAGATAAACTCCCCTATTTATCATTGGGCATTCTCATCAGATCCCCCCGATCATAATGGTGGCGGATCAAGTAAATGGTAGATGCATTAGATTGGTTTCACGGCTGAAGCCGACACAGAATCCTTGTTGTTATATTACCTTTGTCTTTGTTCTTATCTTTGTTCATGAAAAGGAGCATCCCCATGACTTCCACAACTTCCACGACTTCCATACCCCCCCAAGACCAGCCCCGGGTGATTTTCGCCGGTGCCGGCCCCGGTGACCCCGAACTGCTGCCCCTAAAAACTCACCGCCTCATCGCCGAAGCCCAGGCCATTCTTTTTGCCGGCTCATTGGTCAACCCTGCAGTGTTCGCCCACTGCCCCCCCACCGCCGACGTGGCCGACAGCGCTGCCATGGATCTGGAAACCCTCTGCGACTGGATGATCACCCGGGTAAAGGCAGGAAAAACCGTGCTACGCCTTCACACCGGCGACCCCTCCCTCTACGGTGCCATCGCCGAGCAGATTCGTCGCCTGAAAGCCGCCGGCGTTCCGTATGAAGTGATTCCCGGCATCAGCTCCTTTCTGGCGGGGGCCGCCCTGCTGGGCACCGAGCTCACCCTTCCCGGGTTCACCCAGACAGTGATCCTCACCCGCATGAGCGGCCGCACCCCCGTGCCGGAGAAAGAAGCCCTGGAAAAACTGGCTGTTCACCGGGCCACTTTGGTGCTTTTCCTCTCCACCGGCATGGTGGAAAAAGTGGCCGAGGCCTGCCTCACTGCCTATCCCCCCGAAACCCCGGCAGCCCTGGTGTACCGGGCTGGATGGCCAGACCAGCAAGTGATACGGGGCACCCTTGCCACCCTGCCTGAGCAGGTGAAAGAAGCAGGCATCAACCGCACCGCCCTCATTTATATTGGTGACTGCCTCCAGGGGCAGGGAGAAGACTCCCTTCTCTATCACGCCGCCTTCAGCCACGGCTATCGGGAGGGACACCAATGAAGCAGGAAACCCAGTCTCAATCTCAGATTCAGTCTCAAATTCGATCTCAGGCCCAGTTCCTACCCCTCCAAATCTTTACCTTTACCCAGCGGGGAATCACCCTGGGCCGAGAGCTGCTGACCCATGATCCCCAGACCACTCTCCACGCGCCGGCACACCTTCTTCAGGAATCACCGCCGCCATCACCTCAGGAAGTATCACCATCAACAGGGGAAACAACACTTCAAAAGGAAGTTCCTTTACTTTCTGAAACGCCAGCATTTTCTGAAATACCAGCATCTCCTGAAACACCAGTGAGTGAAAACAGCACCCGCGAAAATTTCCTTTTGGAAGGCACCGCCGCCACCGCCGTAGCCCAAGCCTTTGAGAAAGGGCAGCCTCTTCTGTTCATTGCCGCCACGGGTATTGCCCTGCGGTTGTTGCAGCAATTGCCCCGGCACAAGGGGAGCGACCCGGCAGTACTGGTGATGGATGACACAGGCCGTCATGTCATCAGCCTCCTTTCCGGCCACCTGGGAGGTGCCAATGCCCTGGCCCGGGAAGTGGCCCGTCTCACCGGTGCCCGGCCGGTGATCACCACCGCCAGCGATAACAGCAATGTGCTGGCCGTTGACCAACTGGCCCAGCGTCTCCACGCCCCTTTGACCCACTGGACCGCCGCCAAAAAATGGACCGCCGCCGCCCTGGAAGGCCGGCCCATCCCCGTTTACAGCAGCGAGCCTCTCCTTCCAGCCCTCCCCGCCGGGTACCAGCTGGTGGAAGACAAAGACACCTTTTTGAAAGGTCCTGGAGGCATTTGGATCGGCACCGGTTTTCCAGAAGAACAACTATCGGAGGGAGCATGGGTGCACCTCCTCCCCCGCCGGTGGGTGCTGGGAGTGGGCTGCCGGAAAAACACCACCCTGGAAGCGCTGGAAAACGCCCTGGAAGCCTTTCTGGAACATCATCAGCTTTCATCGGATTCACTGGCAGCTCTGGCCACCATTGACCTGAAAACCCGGGAGCCGGGCCTGCAAGCCCTGGCAGAAAAATGGGAACTGTCCCTCCAGGGCCATTCCCCGGAAGCCATTGCCGTCGTTCAGCACCATTTTCCTGCTTCGGCAAAGGCGGCAGAAGCCGTGGGCGTCACCGCTGTCAGCAGCCCTGCCGCCTGGCTATCCTCAGGGGGAGGCACCTGCCTGCTGCCAGAGGAACCACCGGCTGATGGCAACCCTGCCCGAGCCGCCGCCGGCATCACCTTCACACTGGCCCCCCTGGCGGGAAGCGTCACCGTGGCGGGCATCGGCCCCGGCCTGCCGGAACATATGACCCCCGCCGTGGCCCAGGCCCTGACAGACAGCCATGTGGTCATCGGCTACCACACCTATACCCGCCGCCTGGCCCCCTTGGTCACCCATCAGCAAGTGATTCATGGCACCATGCGCCGGGAAACCCAGCGTTGCCGTCAGGCACTGGAGCTGGCTGCCCAGGGGAACCGGGTGCTGCTGGTGAGCAGCGGCGATGCCGGCGTCTATGGCATGGCGGGCCTGCTGCTGGAGCTGCAGGAACAGGAAGCCCCCCTGATTCCCGTGGAAATCCTTCCCGGTGTCACCGCCGCCACCGCTGCCGCCGCCCGGTTGGGCGCTCCCCTGATGCAAGACTATGCCACCATCAGTCTCAGCGACCACCTCACTCCCTGGCAGGATATTCTGGACAGGCTGAAAGCCGCTGCCGCCACCGGCTTTGTCATCGCCCTCTACAACCCCAAAAGCCGGGAACGGGTGCGCCAGTGGGAAGAAGCCGTTGCCCTGCTGCAACAGACCCTGCCGCCGGAAACCCCCGTGGGCGTGGTTACCCGGGCCCAGAACACCGGTGAGGTGACCGGCACCTGGCCTCTCAGCCAATTGTTGGAAGCTCCCGTTGACATGCAGACCGTGGTGATCATCGGCAACCGGTCCACCCGTTTGCGAAGGGATGGCCGCATGGTGACACCCAGGGGGTATACCCTATGATCCTTATTCTTTCCGGCACCACCGAAGGCCGCCGGCTGGCCGCGGCCCTCTCCGCCGCCCGCCGGCCCTTTCTGGCCACCACCGTCACCACCTATGGCAGTCAGCTGCTGCTGAAAAATGTGACCCAGAAAGCAGCGAGAACAGACATAGCAGCGAATCTTCAGCCCGCTTCAGCACAGAACACCCTGCTCTCGACGGTGCAGAACACCTTGCTCTCTTCAGAAAAGAACTTTCTGCCCTCAACAGAAGAAACAGCGGGCACCGACAGCGTTTCCAAAGTCCCTTCAGACCAGCAGCAGGGGAGGCATTTATACCAGCAGCATGGGAACCTTTCAGCAACTCCAGTAGAAGGTCCAGCTGCCCAGCTTCATACCGGCCCCTTAAATGAAGTGGCACTGGAAGCCCTTCTGGCGCAGTATCCCATCACTGCGGTGGTGGACGCCACTCACCCCTACGCCCAGGAGATCACCCGCCTGGCCGCCCATGCTGCCCAGCAACATGGGTTGCCAATGATTCGGTGGCAGCGCCCCGGCCTGTCGCCGGATGAAATGGAAAACAACCCACACCTTATCACCTGCCCCGATCCAGAAACCGCCGCCAAAGGTGTGGCCCGCCGCTCCGGCCGATGGCTGCTTACCACCGGCAGCCGGTCACTGCCAGTGTTCTGCAGGCATGTTCCCCTTGAACGGCTGTTGGTCCGGGTGATGCCTTTCCCCCGCGTTATTCAGCAATGCATTGACCTGGGGCTCACCCCCGGTCAGATCATTGCCATGCAGGGCCCCTTCAGCCGGGAGCTCAACCGGGAGTTTCTGATGCACACCGGCGCCGCCGGTCTGGTGACCAAAGACAGCGGCGACACCGGCGGCACCCGGGAAAAAATCCAGGCTGCCGAAGACGTGAAGGTGCCGGTGATCCTCATTCGGCGACCTGCCCTGCCCCCGGAGATGCCCCTGGCCGCCACACTTGAAGAAGTGCTGGCATGGATCGAAAAACAACTGCCGCCCCTCTTTTCACAACAGGACTGCTGATTCCCTGTTCCCGGTTGGGAAACTTGTGCTATAATGTTTCCAAAGGGACCAGCGATTACCTGAAGATTGAAAGGAGGGTGCAGCCCATGGAAAGAAACGCCAACATTGCCTTTATGGTGCTGCTGCTGATTCCCGTGGCTGTTTTTTTCGGGATTCAGAACCTGCTTCTCATCAGAGAAATGAACCTGATCAATCGGAAAAAAAAGCCCAGACAGCCAATGGCTGAGGAGAGAACGCCTGCAGCGAAATCACCTGTAGCGAAATCACCTGCAGCCAAAAAGAAGGTGCATCGTTTCCAGGTTGTGAAAGGCCGGTCGCAAGATCGAAAAAAAGCCCTTTTCCGTTAACCGGGGAAAGGGCTTTTTATTCCCTATCACCTATTCACTGATAAACAGCTGTAGGCGGTTTTGTTCTGATTCAGAGGAAGATCGGATAAAAGTCAGGGCGCTGCCTGTGGATACCCTTGTGGATAATGCGGGTTTGCTGTGGACAACACCCTTTTCCTTGTGGAAAACAATCCACATGAACAGCAACTATGCTCCGCCGAAAAAGACCATACGGGCTGAAGCGCTTTCAAAACCCATACCATGACAGCTTTAACCGGGGAAGCGGCCCGGCGGTGATGATTTCATCGAAAAATGACGCAACTGGGAGGAATTTTCGTGATAATAGAAGTGAAAGCACAGGAACCCAAAAAGCCCGTCTGGAAAGTATTTTTGCTGGTGGTGGCCCTGGTGCTGGGAGTGAACACCGCCGTGGTGTTAACCAACCAGATGCCGGGAGGCTACGGAGGCCTGGCAGGACTGCTCATCATTGTTTCACTGGCTTTTTACAGTTCCCGGCTGATGAACCGAAAGCTGGCCACCTACACCTACCGGTTTGATGGCAGTGAACTTCAGGTGGAACGCCGCCTGGGAAGAAGAGACAAACCCCTCATCGAAATACCCATCCACCAGGTGGAATGGGTACGGCCTCTGGCGGAGATCCAGCCTCAGCTGCCCCGCATGAAACGGGCGCGGAAAACCATGTATTACGCCTGCCGGGTGAAGGGAGACGATGTCTATCTTCTCCAGTTTTATGAGGGCACCCGCCGTTATCGCATGTTGTTTCAGCCTGGCGAACAGCTGGCCAAAGCACTGAACAAAGGCATTAAAAAGAAGGCATGACCACCTGCTCGCGCCATCAAGCGTCACACAATTCACATCATGCGGTGGCAGCGAAATTCTTTCGGTAACATTTCAAATCATTCCGCAACAGCTTAAATCGTTCTGCAATATCTCAAATCATTCCGCAACAGCTCAAGTCGTTCTGCAATATTTCAAGTCATTCTGTAACAGTTTAAATCACACTTAGAAAGGTGCGATCACATGCCCGTCAACGATTCATCCGCCGCCGACGAAATCACCGAACCCCAGGGCCCCCTGCAGCAGATGCTGCACCGGCGGGCCGCCGGCGAAACCATCTCCTTCCATATGCCTGGCCACAAAAACGGCCATTTATACCGTTCTGGAGTGATGGGGGAAGACCCCCTGCTGGCAGGATTCCTCCCTGCCCTTGACACCACCGAGGTACCGGGCACCGACAACCTCCACAACCCCACCGGTGTCATCCGCCAGGCTCAGGAACGGGCCGCTGCCGTTTTTGGTGCCGAAGAAACTTTTTTTCTGGTAAATGGCAGTACTTGCGGCATTTACGCCATGATTGGTGCCGCCGCCGCACCGGGAGATGAAATTCTCATCAACCGCAACGCCCACCAGTCGGTGTATCATTACTGCCTCCTCACCGGGGTGGTTCCCCGGTATCTGGTGCCTGAAGTGGATGAACGGCTGGGGCTTCCCCTGGGCATCACCCCCCAGGCCGTTGCCCAGGGCCTGAAAGACTGGCCCCGGGTGAAAGCAGTGGTATTCACCCGCCCCACCTTCCATGGTCATGCCGCCGATCTGGCTGCCATTGCCAGGCTGGTTCATGACGATGGGAAAGTGCTCTTGGTGGACGAAGCCCACGGGGCCCATCTGCGCCTCAGCTCCCGCCTCCCTGCCGATGCCATGGCCTGTGGTGCCGATGCCGCCGTTCAGAGCACCCATAAGACACTGTCGGCCTTCACTCAGGCCTCCATGCTCCATGTGCAGGGCAACCGGCTTGACCGGGACCGCCTTCGCTTTCAGCTCCGGCTTTTCCAAACCTCCAGCCCCAGCTACCTGTTAATGGCCTCCCTTGACGCCGCCACCTCTTTGGTGGCCGGGCCGGGACCGGCCATGATGGACACCTTGATTGATGGTATGATGTCCCTGCGTCATCGGCTGGAATCGCTCCCCGGGCTCCTGTTTTCAGGGCAGGAAGAAGGCACCCGTACCCACCGGCAACCCATGGATCTGACCCGTATCTGGATTGACCTGCATCAAACCGGGGTAACCGGGTATGAATTGGATAAGAAGCTGGCCGCTGACTGGCACATGCAAATGGAAATGGCCGATCTGCGGGGTGTGCTGGCACTGACCTCCATTGGAAACACCCAGGCAGACCTGCACCGGCTCTACGAGGCCCTGGCCCGTTTAGCTGACCAGGCAGCACCCTCATATCCATCGGAGAGCCTGGTTTCCCTCCGGCCCCCCCGGGAACTGCCCCGGGTACACTGCAGCCCCCAGTCGGCCCTTCGGGCCCCCAGGGAATGGATTCCCCTGAGCCGGGCCGCCGGCCGGGTGAGCACCGCCAGCCTGATCCCCTACCCGCCGGGCATTCCCCTGGTGGTGCCGGGAGAAATCATTGAAGCTTCTCTTTGCAGCTATTTAGGCACACTGGCCGCTGCCGGTGTGGATATTGTGGGCATGGCAACACCCCATGACCCCCAGGTGGAGGTGATGGCACACTCATGAAGATATCAGATGGTTTTTTCATCACCTTGGAGGGGATGGATGGCGCCGGCAAAACCACCCAAATGCTTCAGCTGAAGCGGTATTTGGAGAGCCTGGGCTATACGGTCTGCATGACCCGGGAGCCCGGCGGCACACCCATCTCAGAAAAAATCCGGGAACTGATTCTGGACCCCGGCCACGGGGAGATGCACCCCTGGACAGAAGCCCTTCTGTATGCCGCTGCCCGGGCCCAGCATGTGGCTGAAGTAATCATACCTGCCCTGAACCGGGGAGAAGTGGTGATTTGCGACCGGTTTGTGGATTCCAGCCTGGCCTACCAGGGTGCCGGCCGTCGCCTGGGCATTGAAAAAGTCTACCAGGTGAATGAACCCGCTCTGATGAACCGGCTGCCCAACCTCACCTTCTGGTTCAACATCACACCCGAAGAAAGCTTTCACCGCAAGGGCAGTGATCCCAAAGACCGGCTGGAGCAGGAAGACATGGCCTTTTATGAGACCATTTATCAGACGTATCGCCAGCTGGCAGCAGCGAGTCCGGAACGCTTCGTGGTCATTGATGCCACCAAAAGCATTCCCTGGATTCAGCAGGTGCTCCGCTGTGAAACCGATAAACGCATCCGGCACCTTGATGCCGGCGCAAAACCAAAGAACACTGAGGAGGGATGACCCATGAAACTGGTGATAGCCATTGTTCACGACGAAGATGCAAAAGCCCTGCTGGAAGACCTCACCAAAGCTGAATTTCGGGTAACCAAGCTGGCCTCCACCGGCGGTTTTCTGAAAGCCGGCAACACCACCGTTCTGGTGGGAGTGGAAGACGAGAGAGTGGAAGAAGTAAAAGCCATTATTTCTGAGAACTGCCAGTCCCGAAAAGAAATGGTGACTTCTCCCGCCCCCGTCTCTGGTACCACCGGCGTGTTCATTCCCTACCCGGTGGAAGTGACCGTGGGAGGTGCCACCATTTTTGTGGTGGACGTCGCCGAACACCTGAAGCTGTAGCCGAAGATCTGAAGCGAAACAGGAATGCCTGCAGTTGGAGTTGAATGCCTGCGGTGTTCCATGAATACCTGAAGCTGTAAAGGAGCGTTTTTGTGGAAAATGTGATGTCGAAACCAGGCGTCCCCTTCGCGGGCATCGTGGGGCAGGACGCCGTGAAAAAACTGCTGACCCAGGCCCTGAACAGTCGGCAGTTTTCCCATGCCTATCTTTTCGAAGGTCCCCCGGGGCTGGGGAAGGAAACCATGGCAAGGGAATTTGCCGCCGCCATTTTTTGCTCCCATGAAAAGCCCCCCTGCCACACCTGCAAAAGCTGCCGCCAGGTGATGGCCGGCAGCCACCCTGAATTTCGATGGATCCTGCCGGAAAACCCGGAAAAAGACACCAGTCTCTCCGTGGAAACCATCCGGGGACTGATTAAAGACATTTATCTCAAGCCCTACGAAAGCGACTGGAAAATATACGTGATCCCCCAGGCGGAAATCATGACCCCCCAGGCTCAGAATGCCCTGCTGAAGACCCTTGAAGAACCACCGGACCATGCAGTCATCGTTCTGGCCACCTCCCGGCCTGAAACCCTGCTGCCCACCGTCCTCTCCCGATGCCAGACGGCAGTCTTTCGCCCAGTGGGGAAACAGGAAATGGAAGCCTGGCTGCAAAACCGTTATCAGATTGACTCCCATCAGGCCGTCAAACTGGCTGCCTTTGCCAACGGCACCCCCGCCAGAGCTGTGAAACTTCGGGAGAGCGAAAGTTTTCAGGAGCTTCGCCGACAGCTGTTACAGCTCACCGACACCCTGGCGGCAGGAAACATATCACCCCTTTTGGAAACGGGCGAGTTTCTGGCACGAGAAAAAAGCCAGGCACTCGAAGTGCTGGCCATGTGGCAGGAATGGGTGCGTGATTTGCAGGTGCTCACCCTTAAGGGTGAAACCGCCCTTCTCATTAACCAGGATCAGGAAGAACGCCTCAGGCAGCAGGTGCAGCAGCTGGCAGCCCAGGCATCTTCCCAGGCATCGCCACGGGAATCATTTCAGGCATCAGGCCAACGCCATGATCAGCCCGTTATCCTGCATCTGTCCCAGGGCCTTTCCAATGCCCTGCTCCTGTTGGAACAGGCGCGGGACGACCTGGAAAATCATGGAAATCTGGCCTACGTCACTGAAGTGCTGCTCTTGAATCTGCTGGACAGCTTTAAACGCCCAACCGCCGCCCCGGCGGTTCAATGGTTAACGCCCCTGGGGAGATAACCCCCGGCGCAGCAGTGCCATCAGCCGCCGTGACCCCTGGGCTGTGAGCTCACAATAATCGAAAGAAGCTTCTTTGGCAACGCCGGGGGCTTCTTTTTTAATGGCCATTTGCCGCTGCACATAGAAATGAAATTCCTTTAAAATCAACTGACATATAAAGGTAATCATGTGAGCATCCACATCGGCGGCAATCTTTCCCTTTAACTGATCACGCACCATCAACGCATGATAGTTTTTAAACAGATCACTTTCCAACGCCTTGAGTTTTTCCGGGGAGAAGGGGGTAAACCGGGGATCAAGAGCCAGCGACAGCAGGTGATGAAAAGCCGGATGCTCCAGACGAAAAGCGGTTTCAAGCCGCAGCTGTGCTTCAAAGAGCTGAAAAAAATCATCTGTCTGGCGAATAAAGCGGCTTTTAATGTAAACGGATCGAATGGTGAGCACCGTGTCAACCACATAAGTATATAAATCCAGTTTGTCGGCAAAATAAGTATAGAAAGTACCCTTGGGAATTCCGCAGTTCCGCAGCAGCGACGAGAGAGACGCCTCTTGATAAGATTTGGCAGCAAAAAGGATCAACGCCTGGTCAAAAAAAACATCCTGTTGTTGGTTGGGGAGATCAAGAAAAGCTTTTTTAGGCATGGGGATCCTCCTAAGAGAAAATCGATGAGCAGTTGGTAGACCATACGGTCATCGTATGCCACCCCTGATTGATTGTCAACCCTTTCTCCCTTTCCCCAAAAAGATTGTGCATTCGCGCCAAAATCTGATACAATAACGGAAACGGGGCGCCGGTTTATCGGTTGATTCGCCGGCAGGCCCTTTTCAATAGAGGGAGGAATACCATGAACCGCGTAGTTGGCGTTCGATTTAAGAAAGCCGGTAAAATATATTATTTTGATCCAGATGTGCATGAGTTGCCCGTGGGCACCCAGGTAATTGTGGAAACTGCCAGAGGCGTTGAATTTGGAGACGTGGTGGTGGGGATGAAAGAAGTCTCTGAAAAAGACATTGTCTCCCCCCTGAAAAAAGTGGTGCGGATTGTCACCGACGAAGACCGAAAAATCAGTGAAGAAAACCGCCTGCGGGAAAAGGAAGCCTTTGAAACCGGAGCGAAGAAAATAGAAAAGCATCAGCTGGACATGAAACTGGTGGATGTGGAGTACACCTTTGACCGGAACAAAATTATCTTCTACTTCACTGCAGACGGCCGGGTTGATTTCCGCGAGCTGGTGAAAGACCTGGCAGCCATCTTTAAAACCCGCATTGAGCTGCGGCAGATTGGCGTGCGTGATGAAGCCAAAATGATCGGGGGAATCGGCCCCTGCGGCAAACCCCTGTGCTGCTCCACCTGGCTGGGCGAGTTTGATCCCGTCACCATCAAAATGGCCAAAGAACAAAACCTGTCACTGAACCCCACCAAGATTTCCGGTATCTGCGGACGACTGTTCTGCTGCCTGAAATACGAGCATGAAACATACCAGGATATGCTAAAACGCCTGCCTTCCTGCGGTGCCCGCTGCCGTTGCCCCGAGGGTGCCGGCGAAGTCATTGAGACCCATACCCTCACGGGAAAAGTGAAACTGAAAGTCAAAAATCCCGATGATGACACTGAAGAAATTGTCACCTGCCATGTAGACCAGCTGACACCCATTAATAAAGGGAAAAAACTGCGCCAGTCCGACGGCAAACGAAAACCGGATAAGGTGGATCAGCCGGATAAATCGGAGCCCGTGGAATAACCATCGTGTTGCATAACCAGATCAAAATGGTTCAATCATCAATGAAACTGAGGGAACGCCATGTCATCTTTTCAAGACTACCTGCAGCCCGGCGAACGGCTGGATGACCTCCAACTCAATGGACTACACCTGATCCAAGACCCCGAAGGCTTTTGCTTCGGGGTCGATGCCGTGTTGCTCAGTCACTTCGCCCGCCCTAAAAAGAATGCCCGGGTGATTGACCTGGGCACCGGTACGGGTGTGATCCCCCTGCTGTTGGCCGGCAAAAATCCCCACTGCCACATCACCGGGGTTGAAATACAGCCAACCCAGGCAGAACGGGCCGGCCGCAGTGTTGCCATGAATGGAATGAGTGACCGCATTCAGATTCTGAACCATGACATCCGCCATCTTCAGGAAGTGCTTGCCCCTGCTTCTTTTCAGGTGGTCACCAGCAATCCCCCCTATCTTCCCCCGGGCAGCCTCACCAACCCCCGTGAAGACAAGGCCATTGCCCGCCACGAAATCGCCCTCACCCTGCAGGAGCTTATGGCCCAGGCCGCCTGGTTGCTGGAGCCGGGAGGGCAGTTCTACCTGATTCACCGCCCCCAGCGCCTGGCAGACATCATGGTGCTGGGAAGGCAATACCGGCTGGAGCCCAAGTGGATGCAAATGGTGCATTCCCATTCTCACAAAGCCCCCACCATGGTGCTGCTGCAACTCACTAAAAATGGCCGGCCAGAGCTGAAAAGCCACCCGCCCTTAATCATCTACCATCCCGACGGCACCTACACCCCCCAACTCTTGGCCTGTTACGGCAAATAAAAGGAGGCGGAGCCATGACAGCCACCCCCGAAACCAATGAACATCGCTTCATCATACAGCCGGGCACCCTCTACCTGTGCCCCACCCCCCTGGGCAACCTGGGAGATATCACCCTGCGCACCATCGAAGTGCTGCAGCAGGCAGATCTAATAGCCGCCGAAGACACCCGGCGCAGTCTGAAGCTGCTGAACCACCTGAACATCCGCAAAAGCCTGGTGAGCTATCACGAACACAACCGCAACGAAAAAGAAGGTCCCCTGCTGGAAGCCCTGCGCCAGGGCAAAGCCATCGCCCTCATTACCGACGCCGGCATGCCGGGCATTTCAGACCCGGGAACCCACTTGGTGGTCGCCTGCCTCCGGGAAAACATCCCCTTCGAAGTGCTTCCAGGCCCCTCCGCCGTGCTGTTGGCCCTGGCCGCCTCAGGCCTTTCCACAGAGCGCTTCACCTTCGAGGGCTTTCTTCCCCGGGAGAAAAAGAAACAGCGTGAGCATCTGGAATCCATCAGACAGTTTCCCCACACCCTCATTTTCTATGAAGCCCCCCATCGCATCCTGTCCACCCTGAAGCAACTGGCAGAAACCCTGGGCAACCGACAGGCCGCTTTGGGCCGGGAGCTCACCAAACGTCATGAAGCCTGGTATCGGGGCACTTTGGAAGAAATCAGGCAGCAGCTTGACACTGCACCGGGAGACCCAAAAGGTGAAATGGTGCTGGCGGTGGCCGGGCTTGATCCCTTAGAGCGCCGGCAGGAAGACGCCCAGGCTTATGATCACCTCACCATCCAAGAGCAAGTGACCCGGCTCATGGCCACCGGGCTTTCCAAAAAAGAAGCCATTAAAGAAACCGCTCGTCTTCGGCAAATTCCCAAAAGAGAGGTTTACAGCCAGGCCATTGATCTGGAAGAACCCTAAAAAAATCAAGATAACATCACTTTTTTTCATTATTTTACCGGTGTGCTTTTTTCAAACACCGGTTTTTGTCTTTTTTGCTTCTGCTCCACATTCGCCAGTTTGTCCTGCCATCTTTCTCAAACCCTTGCCGTTGCACTGTCATGCCCCCTATCCCCTATTCCCTATTATCTATCAACTGTTTTTTCATGTCACACAGATGTCACGGCTTTGTCCGCCGTTTGTCACAACCCCTAGGTATAATGAATCTAGCACAGCAAACAAGACCCATTAACTTACTACTAATGCAACAAGAATACGAAAAATTGCATTCAACGGGGGTGGGGAGAGAATTCCCCCTTCGCTGAAAGGAGAGGACCCCGATGAATAAAGAAAACAGACACCAGACAACACCAAATCTCGGAGGCTCTCAGTTTCTTGTCAACGTTCGTTACCAGCAGAATTATAGCTGGCAGGGGAGCATCCAGCGCCTGGACACAGGAGAAACCATCAACTTTCGAAGTGCGCTGGAACTGATGACCCTGATGGAAGCAGCCGTCAAACAACAAGGGGACAGACACCTGCCTGAAACGGATCTCAGAAACTGGAAGACACAGAAGCGGGAGGTGAAAGTGAAAAAAAAGCATCATGAACAACTGGGATAATGACAATTGTGAGCATGATAACACCTAATGGGATAATGACCGATGACGGAATGATGAAGCATCTTAGACCTTTCAGAACGCAGACGGAAGCACCAATGGGTAACCACGTCCCATTTAAAAAACGCGGCACTCCGGGGTAACCACGTCCCATCCAAAAAACGCGGCTGAAAAAAGAGCGCCTGGCTCCAGAAAAACACAGGCACATTTTCAGAAAAGGAGTGAGAACCACATGAGAACCCGCAGAAGAAGACTAAGGCAACTGCGAACAGGTTTGGCCATGCTGCTGGTGTTCCTGCTGGCTTTCGGCAGTACACTGCCGGCACTGGCAGCGGCTGGTAATGAAGCCGGAATTTCGGAAGACTCGGCAGAGATGACGGAAGAGGTTCTTGAAGAGTTTAGATTCGAAGCCTCAACACCACTGTATTTCAGAGACGATCCGGCAAATTCCATCGGAATGGTTCGCTTTGAAATGACAGCATCACCCGATGAAACCACAGAGCCAGTCATGAATGTCAGTGTATCGTTGAATGAGAATGAAGAACGAACACTGAATCGTTTGACTCTGATGGGGCAGGTTGATTCAGCACCATTGCCAGATATTACTGGAAATGCTTCACCAGCACAATCTTTTAATTTGAGTGCATGGACCAACACCGAAGTGGAAGGCATGCTATCGGTGGCTTTGATGGTAGAGTTGGACGGCGAACCCATGATGTCCATTGGCGGGCCGGTTCTGACGATGCCTGAAGACATCGAAGAAGACCTCGAAGATGACGAAGAAAATAATGAAGAAGCAGACGAAGATCTCGAAGATTCCGAGCAAGATGAAGAAGCTTCTGACACAGATGAAGCAGACGAAGACAACGAAGCAGATGAAACTGATGAAAAACAGGATGACGAGCAAGATGATTCTTCTGAAGAAGGTTCAGAAGAAGGGTCAGAAGAAAGTGACACCAATGATGAACAGGAAAGCGATGGCAGCCAGGATGAAAACCAGAGTGGCAGCAACGATGACAATCAGTCAGATGACGGTGAGAGCAACAGTGAAACCATGGAAACAGCCGTGCTTGGTGTAAACACCTTCATCGCATACACCGATTTCATCCTAGTACAGACATCAGATCAGGCAGCAGCACCACAAATGGGTATCATGGAAGCGTCGGCTAATACGCGCTACCGATATGATGGAACCAATACTCCCGGCCACCAGAACACGATGATCTTCACAGTGGTGGAAGAAATGGAAGTGGAAGAGCAGGAGTGGCAATGGATCATTCCGCTTATTTGGGGGAGATATGTTACTGTCACTAAATGGGTACTCACAGGCAACACCTTCCAGGCCTATTGTATCGACATGAACACCAACATCAATCAGTCCAATCCCTATTCAGAGATTCCGCTGAGTGCTTACAATCTGTCTGAAAGCCAGAAACTGAAAATTGCTTTTATCATTGAAAACGGATATCCCAATGTCGGTACCGGCACACTGCGTCAAAATGCCATTAATGCAGGACAAACGGTTTCTGGGACACTGACAGAAAAAGAAGCCATTACTGGTACCCAGTTTGCCATTTGGGCAGTGGCACATGGCGATAATGCCAATACAACGCCCTCGGGCAACAGTAACAGTGACAGAAGATCGCGGGCAGTCCGCAACTATCTGTTGGGAGCAGCCAATGCCCTTGAGGCAGGCAGCACCCCCACCATCAACCCCATCACCATGACTGAAATAGAAGTGGGCGGTGTGCGGCACCTGCAGATCAGTTTCACCTATACCGGTGAAGGACATGAGTACAAAGTGCCTTTAACAGATCTTTTCGGAACCAATGGAGCCTCTTACGAAGCCCTTGCCACCGACAACGGCGAAACAACAGTAACCATTACTGTTCCCGAAGAAGATGTACCAGAAGAGTTTGAACTGGAAGTCAAGGCCACAGGAACCAGCCTGGGTTACACGGGCAAAGTATTCAGACCTACGTACACAAACAAGCCCACGCAACCACTGGTAGGTATTCTTGCCGGCCTCACCGGCAGCGGAACAGCCTCACAACCAGTGAAGACAAACTTCAAAGCCAACAGCATTCAAGTGACAAAAGCATGGGAAACAGATGTGAACATCATTGGCGAAGCCATTGAAGCTGGCATTGCAGGCACATTGAGCGGCACAACTGTTGATGCATTCCTGCCAGAAACAGCCATCGGCAACCCGGGCCCCTTCACCTTCCAGCTTCAGAAAAAAGTAGGTGGAAACTGGGTGAATGTAGGCGATTCCAAAACCATTGAAGCGGGTGAATCGTATACCTGGAAACCTCTCTGGTGGGGTGAATTCAGAGTTGTTGAAATCGTTTCAGCCAATGACAACTACAACTTCCAGGGAGAAAACAGCCCCGGCAGCTATGAAGTTGACAGTGTCACCTTCCAGTGGCCCAATGGAACGAATGAATCCTGGACAGCAACCAATGTGGAAATTCTGGGATCCCTGTACGTTTGGAAACACGTTGTCAGAACAGAGCCCCGTGAAGTGGACCCAGGGATGCAGTTCTCTGCCATGAGCACCGCTCCCGGACCATTTGAGATTCAGGTGGAGTACCATGCACCAGGCGGATCAAAAGTGCTCATTCAGGACAGCGAAGGGAATACCACCTTTAATCTCTATGAAGACGCCCCCATTACCTTCACCGGTCTGCCTTTGGGAACCTACACTGTTACCGAAGTGGGTTACCCTGAAGAGTTCATTCACATTGTCAACGGTGGAGAAGTAACACTGACGAGGGCACAACCCGATAGAAGCGTTAAAATAACCAATCAAAAGCTGGATGATATCGTCATCGAAAAAGGCTGGAGAGCCTTTGGTGAAGAAGAAGTTTTGTGGGGAAGCGACATTCCTCAGAATCAAGGCCCCTTCACTTTCAGACTCTTTAAAGTTGGCGAAAATGGCTACGAAGAAAAAACCACCGTCAACGGAATGGCAACCTTTAAGAATCTGGATGACGGCACCTATGAAATTTATGAATGGATTGACATGGATGAAGCTAATTACCGGTACGACTCATCCTGGTGGAACATCACAAGTAATATGGATCAATACCGTACCCTGAGCGATGCTGGCATTGGTGATTGGGTGGAAGAAAAAGGAGTGCTGGCAGGACGCATCACCCTGACGCCCAACAACATGATGGAGCCTTCCGGCGAATCCGTTGAAGCCGCAGCTGTCGCACCCGCGCCACTGGAGTACACCTATGAGCTCAAAGTGGTGAATCAAGAAGTCAGAGGCGCGTTGGAAGTCACCAAAGTAGTGGATCTCAATGGAACAGACGGTCCCGCGATTATGCCTGACTTTGAAATCACCATTACCGGACCTTCATATCCTGAAGGGGACACCAAAACATTTAACGAAGAAGAAGGCTATACTCACATTTGGGAAGACTTGCTGCCTGGCCTCTACACTGTTGCAGAAGTTGACCCCGGCGCTTCGTGGGAAGTCAGTGTACCTGAAGAAGCCGTTCAGGTAAACGTGGAAGAGACAGCAGAAGCTGAAGTGACTAACACATTTGTTGAGCAAGACTTGATTGAGTTACAGTTGATCAAGCGAATTGTTACCCTTGACGATGATGAAAATGAAGAAACAGTGACCAATCAGGGTGGTGTTCAATTCGCGGTGGTTGTCAGAGACAATGAAAGTGAAATGATTGCTTTTGACACAGAAGGACCAGAAAGCTTTGAAGACGACTACGTGCTCACCACCAGCACCACCACCAACGGACAACCCGGCATCCTGTTACAACACCTGTACTACGGTTGGCCAAATCTGGTGATGGAATATACGTTGGAGGAAATGCTGACAGAAGAACAGCTGGAAAATTACAGCCTTCTCCGCTACGAAATTGAGTTTGTCTACGAAGATGGTACCAGAAGTGAAGGTGAAATTACCATCAACGAAGACGGCTCCTTGCAGCTGACTCTCTGGGGCAATGATACGCAGGAACGTCTGCCGGTCAGAACCATCGTGACGATCGTTAATCTGTACACACCAGATGAAGAAGGCGACGCCGATGCCGATGCAGACGCTGATGCCGATGCTGATGCAGATGCCGATGCAGACGCAGACGCCGATGCAGATGCCGATGCAGACGCAGACGCTGATGCAGATGCCGATGCAGACGCTGACGCCGATGCAGATGTTGAAATTCAGGAAACTGTGATTCCGCTGGGAGTGCCAACTGTACCCCAGACACCTCAAGAAGTCATCGTACTGGATGAAGAAATCCCATTGGGAGCACCCGTACTGCCACAAACAGGCGAAAGAAGCCCGTATCACCTCTACCTGGCAGGTGCATTCCTGATGGCAGCTGGATTCCTCTTCAGAAAGCGATCACACGCATAAGAGATAAAACATGACAAAAGCTGAATAAAGTTTAGAAATCAGGCCTCTGAGAAATATCGGGGGCCTGTTTTTTTCATCCCCTATTCCCTGTTCATTATTCCCTGCCTTCCCGTGTCACGCAGATGTCACAGCTTTGTCCGCCCTTTGTCACAACCCCCGTGTATAATGAATCTATCACAGAGACCAAAGCGGTAGTCATTCACAAGATTTTCGACATACAAACAGCATCACCAATGGGTAACCACGTCCCTCTCAAAACGCGGCTGAAAAAAGAGCTCCTGGCTCCAGAAAAAAACAGGTATCATTTAAACGAAGGAGCGAACACCATGAGAACATTAAAAAGAAGACACAAACAACTGCAAACAGGATTGGCAATACTTCTGGTATTATTGTTGGCCTTCGGCAGTGTGATGCCATCTCTGGCAGATACACCGGAACAAACAGAATCTCAGGAAAGCGTTCAGGAAAGTGAGACAACTGATGAGGAAGACCACAGCGACGATATTCAGCCAGTGATTTCACAGGATCCTGAAGAACCGGAAGAACGTCTTGAAGGAGATGCCGGAGACCTGTACGTTGAGCTTATCGAAGGAGAAGAAGACGAATCGGAAAAAGAGCTTTCCCTCGATTTTGAAATCAGCTGGGAAGAAGGCAACGACACCGGTTGGGAAGAAGTGCCTGAAGAAGTGCGCCGGGAGCTTTTGGAAGATCTCTTTGGCGATGAGTTTGAAGATACCATGATGGCCTGGGAACTGGGAGATATTTATCAGGCAACCATTGCCAAATATGGCTACGACATTATTTACAAAGCAGAAGCCGAATGGGAAAAAGAACAGGGAAAAGGCAAACCGGCCTACAGCTTTGGCCAATGGAACATTGCTCAAGGTGACAAAATTCCAACAGCACTCTTCGAGGTTGTTATCAAAGACGATTCAACAAACAATACGGATGAAACTGTGACAGAAATCCAAAATGACTTTGATGAAGAAGCTGTGCAGGAGTTCTATGAAGCCTATTGCATCGATCAGGAAACACCTTTCAGCGATGGTGTGGAATACGGGAAAGTATTCCTGAAAGACTACAATGAACTGACAGAAGTTCAAAAAGGACAGCTGGCGCTCATCATGGAAAACCAGCCTCAAAATGAAGATGGAAGCCTGAAAGATAATGATGTGAGCATCGCAGCAGTACAAGCCGCTATTTGGTACGTATTAAACCCTGATGCCGTTCCGCAGGGTGTTGAAACCCACCAAAAGCTGCAGGGCAATAAAGTATTGGCCACCTATGTGGGCAGCCCCAATAACACCGAAGTGTTAACCCTTTTTGATTCACTTCGAAATCTGGTGGATGGATTTGGTGAATCAACAGATGCCACCACCTATTTCTACAATCCGACAAGCGTCTACTACACCCTGCAATATGAGTTTTTACCTGGCGAAGAGATGGCCCCTGAACACCCTGACTATGAATTTTACCAGGAAATAAAAGGCTACGAAGTCGCATCAGACAGAAACGGTGAAGGAAAAGAAGAAACCATCAAAGTAACCATTCGTATTCCTGAAAATGAAATTCCTGACCATCTGTGGGTGAAAATCTCAGTGACGGGAACTAAAACCACCGTGGAAAAAGACTACTATGTGTTTCTGCCGCTGGTTGACGGCGAACTGCCACTGGATGAACATGGTAAGCTGACCGTTGAGAATCTGGCTTCACAGCCCCTCATCAGCCGCCAGATTCAGGAAGTGGTGACAGAAGTGGTTCAAAAGCACACTGAAAGTGAAGTCAACTACAAGCAACCCATCGAAGGTGACGCTGACGCCGATGCCGATGCCGACGCTGATGCCGACGCCGATGCAGACGCTGATTCAGATGCTGACGCCGACGCAGACGCAGATGCAGACGCTGATTCAGATGCTGACGCCGACGCTGACGCCGACGCTGACGCCGATGCCGATGCTGATGCAGACGCTGATTCAGATGCTGACGCCGACGCCGATGCTGATGCCGATGCCGATGCTGATGCAGACGCTGATTCAGATGCTGACGCCGACGCTGATGCTGATGCCGATGAAACGGTGATACTGGAACCTCAGGAAGTTCCGTTGGGAACACCTGCAGTTCCCCGGGGCCCCATTGTTCCGCAGGTCCCCATGGAGATCGAAGAAGTGGTGATCCTGTCAATGGACGAAGAAATTCCTCTTGGAGCACCTGTTTTACCACAAACCGGAGAAAGAAGTCCCTACCCCATGTACCTGGCAGGTATTCTGCTGGCCGTTGCAGGCATGATTCTCAGAAAACGGGAAGCCGCTTAATCGCCTTCCACAAGAAATTTACCAGTCTCTTAAAAAGCAATGAATATGAAAAACGGGTCTCGGAAAAACACCGAGACCCGTTTTGGCTGAAGACAAAGGGCGCTGGTCAAGCCAGCTGATTCCAATCTTGTGTGTTTTTATTCGAAAGTTTCGAAAACAGCGCCTGAACTCGCTGCGCTCAAACAGCAGGCACTGAGAAGGTGAAGCTGGCTAAAATGACTGGCAGCATGTTCGTGAAGCACTTGCGCTACTGAGAAAAAGAACGCTGGTACTCTCTTAAAGCCTCGTAGTGTCGCCAGAAATTGTAATAACCGGCAATAAAATGCTCCACATCATCAATACGCACCCGATAGCCGTCATGGCGAATAAAGAAAGTGCCATTGATGCGCTGGGGGTTTCGCAGATACATGCTGTACTCTGGGTAGAAGAAGCCATTGAGCATGTGTTCAGCCCGGTGAAAAATCGTGTCGATGAAAAAGGCTTCATCAAAATGTGCCATGTAATCCACCTGCAGGTTGTTTTCTTTGATGCGGTGATACAAATCAAAGCTGGCCATGAGCAGCTCCAGGTACGTATGGTAAGAGGTATCCCGGTGATAAATGGCGTTCAGATTCTCCTGCACATTGCGCAGGGCAAACTCGTAATAGCGCTGGTTCGGATCGTGGCGGGTCACTTCATTCAGGGCGTAGGCCACCCAGTGATCCCGGTGGCGGGTGTAGTCTTCCCTTATGAAATTTTCCACCGCTGAACGGGCTGCGTCAAGCCACTTGTCATTACCGGTCATTTCATACAGCAATGCCAGGGCATAGGCAGATTCGCCGTCATAGTACACCGTTCGAAAGGCATCTTTGGGAGAAAAATCAGTGTTCAGCACATGGTAGAAGGTGCCGGCTTCTTCGTCCATCAGCTCCAGTATGCCATTTCCCAAATAAACGCACAGCGATAAGTATTCATCCGTATCATAGGTATCCATGTATTGCATCAGCGTGATAATGGCCAGGGCATTGCCACCCAGCTTGATCTCATCATTGGGGCGGTCGATGATAAAAGCGGTGTCGGGGCGCAGGTAGACCACGTGATCTTCCGTCAAAAAATCCAGGGTAGCGCGGGCGGCATCAGCATGGGTGTCAACACCGGTCATGTCGTAGGTCCACATAAATGGCTGAATGGAAACGGCGTGGCGCAGCAGGTTGTAAGCGGTGAACTGGCGGTCGTAGGTGGGGTAATAACCATAGATAAACGCCCCGTCTTCCTGAACCTCCCCTGCCAGCCAGCCGGTGGCAGAAAGAATCACCGAGGCGGCCACTTCCCGGTCAAAAGCCTCAACTTTGCGTCTTCCATAATCATACCCGTTGCCTTCATAGCCATATAAAGGGTAGACACTTCCTGCTTCATCACAGAACCAGCCCAGTGCCGTGAAAAGAAATAACTGCCGGGGAATCTCGTCCACCACAGGCCGGCTGAATGTTTCCAAATACTGCTGAATGGTTTCCAGGCTCAATACCTTCTCATCATAGTCAATCAGTTTATTGCCGTTGATCTCTGCCTCCAGAAAGGCAGTTTCGAAAGCTTCGTCAAAAGCAATGCCCTTGCGAAAAAATTCATTGCGGTAGGGCTGCAGCACCCCCTGCAGATCTTCGCTGGGCAGTGGTTCCCGGTGATCCACCACATCCACCTTTACCCAGACAGGCTCCATCAGAGTGGTTTTCATCAGGTCAGTGGCATTGGCAACCGCAGCATCCCAGGCTTCCTGCAAAGTGGTTCCCTGGCCGTTGACCACCGCCGCCCGGGAAGTGGTGTCACTGATGGAAAAAAACACCCCATAGGGATCAGAAAAAAAAGCGGACGAAGTTGATTCTTCAGAAAACACTGCCTCTGCCAGAGCCGAAACCTTGTTTTCAAACAGCAGCAGATGCTGCTGTGACAGTTTCTGTTCCTGTCGGCGCTGCAACAGGTCGGCAGCCTCGCCGTGAAAAGCGAAAAAAGCCGCCAGCACCAGAAAAAAGCCTGCCAACAGGTAGCGATTCCGCCGGCTCCGTTTGCTGGCTTCAGCGGACTGTTCCATGCGCAGCTGTTGCTTTTTACCCATCAAACCATCGCCTCCATCCCATCTTAGTTCCTTCAGGGTCGCTGCCCTGTTTTGACCGAAGGTCTTTTGTTCACTATACCTTATCCACTGGGCCCTATCAACTGCCCTCCGAGATTTCCTTTGGCGCTTATCCAACGAATTTATCCACTAATCCCTGACGCTCCTATTCACTATGCCTTATCATCTATCAACTGTTTTCCGTGTCACACAGATGTCACAGCGTTGTCCGCGTTTTGTCACAGAGTGACAGTATAATGGAATTATACCAAACCCATTTTGATGGGAAGTCGGGAAGCATCTCCCTTCAAAGAAAGGAGCATCCCCGATGAAAAACAACAGCGAGCACCAAACACATTCCATGAACACAGCCAGTCAGTTTCTTGTGGATATCCGCTATCAACAGCACCATAGCTGGCAGGGAAGCATTCAGCGACTGGACACCGGCGAAAAAATCAACTTTCGCAGTGCCTTGGAGCTGATCACTTTGATACAAGCTGCCCTTGGAAACGTTGAAGAAGCAGATGATCGGAACTGGACAGGTGATCAAAAGGAGGTGAATGAACTCAACCGTCATCAGGATCAAAGCTGTTCATCCATGTGAACCACCGCACAGTGAAGGATCCTGAAGCAGTACCCCAAAGAGAGAACGCCTATTTTCATCAGGTTTTAGATAAATAAAATGGGTAACCACGTCCCATCCAAAAAAACGCGGCACTCCTCGGGTAACCACGTCCCGTCAAAAACGCGGCTGAAAACAAAGCACCTGCCTTTAGAACAACGCAGGTAACATTTTCAGAAATAAGGAGTGAGAAAGATGAGAAAGCTTCGAAAAGGACAAATAGCACTCAGCTTATTGCTCGTTTTCTTACTGGCCTTCGGAAGCTTCTTCACCGCACTGGCAGATGACACGGTCACCGCTGATGATTCCGGTCAGGGGCAGGAAGAGATCGTGACAGAAGAGCCACCGGCAACAGAAGAGGACGATTCTGAAGAAATGAACGATTCAGATGAGGAAGACGAAACAGCAGATATGAACGAAACAGACGAAAATCTGGATGACGAAGCAACAGAAAATGACAGCGAGGGTGACACAGCAGGCGAACCTGGCGAAGATTCTGAAGTTGATGAGGAAGAAGAAATTGAAGAAGAAGTAGAAGAAGAGCTTGAGGAAGAACTAGAAAAAGAGCTTTTAGACCTGACAGGAATGATGTTGATGGCTTCGCTGCCACCAACAGGCCAAGGCATTGAACCCCTTTACATGGGCTTAAATCCGGGGCCGGGCCTGAATGACGTGAGCCATCCTTCTGAGTGCACACTCAAATCAGTCATAATCGATGACCCCCAGGCAGGCAATCTGGGAAGTCAGAACAGCAGCAAGGTTTCTAAGTCAGATGCCAACACACAATTTGATGTTCAATTAACCAATATTTCCTACAGCAGTTCCAACTCTTTCGACTTTAGCAGTGCCACAGACCCGGTCTATCATGTGTGGGTCAAAGCGGGTCCTGGGGGATATCTCTACAGCTATCCTGGCGGCACCTATGGTGACACAGGTCTCTACTCACCACAGCCAGACAGCATCAGCCATATCACTTTCTTCTATTGTGAAACGGTTGTTCCCCCAAAACTGATCCTTGAAAAATTGATTGTCGACGAGAATGAAGATCCGCTGTCAGAGGATGACACCCCCTTCAAAGTGATCATTGACGTGTTTGAAGGCTACAACGACCTGTATGCAAGCGTTCAGGAAACCCCCACCTTCCCCATGACCGTGGAAGGACTGCGACAGGGAACCACCGGGCAAATTGATTTGAGTCACCTTCCCCCCGGTTGGTATCACATCGTTGAAACGGATCTGCCGGAAGGCTATCAAGACATCGATTACGAAATTAATGTCGATTGCGGAGAAATAATGATCAGAAGCCTGGAAGAAAACGGCCTGAGTGGTCTGGTTTTCTACTGGTCAAATGAATGCGACACCACCATCACCATAACCAACCAGAGAACAGAAGAAAAGTTTGGCGACATCGAAGGCAACAAATGGATCGTTCCCTTCATGGAATACTACTACAGCGGCGGCTATGCTTACTGGGGACCAAAAGACCCGGGAGCCGGCTGGCCCATCACCCTCTTTGAAGAAAAGGGAACTGAAGAAAATGAAACTGACGAAGAAATGGTTTCCGTAGCTCTTATGACCATCCCCGAAGAGTGGGAATGGAAAGCAGAGACACTCACCGATGACGACGGTGCCTTCAACTTCGAGAACCTGACACTTAACAAGTGGTACAAAGTGGAAGAAGGTCTCAAGGACGGCGAAGATGCAGACGAGTGGGTACAATGGGCACCCTTCACCTACTACGTGTTCCTGGGAGAAGAAGGAACCATCATTTTAACAGACAGCGAGATGGAAACTCTGGCACTTCAAATGGTGGAAGGTCCCATTAACGGACTGCGCACCGTTGATTTCTTCAACAGTGAAATTCCACATCTGATCATTGAAAAAGTGATTGAGGGTGACGACACCGATGATACCATGACACCCTTTGAAATCACCCTGACCCCCATGGTATTTGTCGATGGCGAATGGGTTCCCATGGAAGGCGTTGAGCCGCTGGTACGCACCATTTACCAGGGAACCAACCGTTTCTTCTGGAGCGGCGAATGGGTGGGAGACAACCAGGATAACGGCCTCATCGAAGTCATGTCCTCAGGGGCGAACTTTAAGTACTTCGGTAATCCCGCCAACCTGGAAACACCACCGGCCATCCCCTTTGGAGCATACTTTGTGGAAGAGGATCCAGGAGCAGACTGGCTGGCACCCATTTACGACGCCGCCGACCAAATGATTCTCTTTGGAGTTTGCGGCCCTGAATCAGTTCCCATCTTCCTGACACAAGACGTTGCTTACCAGTATTGCAACCTGTTCCCCATGATGACCATTATCAACGAACGGGATGAAGAACAGGATGCCGATGCCGACGCCGATGCCGATGCCGATGCAGACGCTGACGCCGATGCCGATGCAGACGCCGATGCCGATGCCGATGCAGACGCTGACGCCGATGCCGATGCAGACGCTGACGCCGATGCCGATGCCGATGCTGACATCACCATTGAACCGCTGGAAATCCCCCTGGGGACTCCAACACCAGTGGTAACCATGGACACTCCTGAGGAAATCATCATCCTCGACGAAGAAATTCCTCTGGGAGCACCCACACTGCCTCAAACCGGCGAAAGAAGCCCCTACCACCTCTACCTGGCCGGCCTCTTCTTGACAGCCGCAGGTGTGATTCTGAAAAAGCGACAACAGGCATAACCCAACTGAAACCAGCATAATAGCAAAATAAAACCCGGCTGCGACATTACGTCACAGCCGGGTTTTTATGATAGGAAGCCTATTCCCTGCCCTTCACCAGAATCACCTGGGCCACCCGGTCAACCACTTCCAGGGTAACGTTGCGGTTCAGCAGTCGTACAGCTTCTGCTGCCACATCTTCGGCCCAGTTGTCAAAATCAGTTTCATCCACCGAACGCCAGGCGCTTTCCTGAATGGCGAAATCACCTTCCAGCTTCACCCGCACTGATCCATCGGTGTCTTCCCGTACCAGATAAGTGAAACGCAGATCGTCATACCGGTTCCAGTTGCGATTTAGCTCCCGGGCCACGTCTTCCATCAGGCTGTAAGAACGCAGCTCTCCCCGCTCAATGGCGAACCGGTAGAAGGGTTCTTCGCTCCGGCTGTTTACCATAAAACCATCCACCCGAATGTTGGGGTATTTGTCTTCCAGTTCTGTCTGCAGGGCCTTCAGATAATCCCGCTTATAGACAACACTCCGGTTCATAAACCGGCTTTCAGGGGTGATCACCGTCAGCTCCACATCCCGGCGAATCAGCTGGGCATCATATTCATAACTGATGCCGTCAAAGCGTCCCAGATATCGGCGCAGAATCCGTAACAGCTCAGTAATATCAACAGTTTGAACACCGGATGAGCCGCCGTGTTCTTCAAAATTGAACCGCAGGCTGCCATCACGGGAGGTAAAGGTGATGTAGGTATATTCGTTGGAGGCAGTGTTGCGGGAGGTAATCCAGCCCTCAACGGTGGCGTCGGCATCAAAAAGTTCTTGAAGAGCGGCCTCCATATCCCCAACCCAGTTTTCAATACGCTGGCGTGAGAGCGCATCAAACCGGTTGAAATCAGCGGCATCATAGGTGATGCGCAGCCGGTAACGGCTTCCCGAAATACGGGAAAGGTTGATATAAGTGGAAATACCGTCAATGGTTTCGTAATAATCTTCCAAATAGCGTTCCATGGCGGCCAGGGTGGTGATCCGGCGGTAAGGGACGCGACGGGATTCATCCTGCTGGGCTTGCTGCCTCTCATTCAGCTGTTCTTCCAGGCTTGCAACGGTTGTCCGCAGGGTGGCAATGGCTTGCTTGTCTGCTTCCAGCTGCTGGAGCATTGATGGGAACATCTGGCTTCTGGCAGCCGGGTTGCTTCCCAGACGAAGGGTATTGGCTACCGGGTCATTGGTAAGGGTGAGGTAGAGGGCATCTGCCCATTCTCCCAAAGGAACATAGAGGGTGTTTTGCCAGACAAACATTTCTTCCTGACTGTGGAAAGAAACACCATCCACCGTCATGCGCAGGGGGTAGAGGGTGATGCCTGTCTGCTGGGTGGTGATGGCAACGGGGGCGGCCAGGGCGGCATAGGCATCCTGTTCCCGGGCAGGGGCAGCAGTTTCGGTGGTGGTGCCGGCTTCCTGCTGCCAGTTGCGCCACCGGTCGTCCCGGGAATCCCAGTATCGATCATCTTCCCAATATCGGTCATCGTACCGGTATCGGTCGTCGTAGTAGTCATCGTATCGGTCGTCATACCGGGTGGCACTGTGCCACCGCAGACGGCCGCTGTCCATGCGAAAGCTTTCCAGAAAACGGCCAGTGTCTTCATCCAGCACTTCGCCCCACACGTAAAGGTTCCGTTCTGCCTGGTTGATTTCTTCTGCCACCTGGGTTAAAAAGCTTTCACGGCGGTTTTGACTCAGGGCTTCGTAATCACTGCGGCGGGTGTCAATGATCAAATCCAGTTCATCTCTTGCTGCCTGGGCCCGAAAGCTGTAGTCAACACCGTCATACCGATTCAGCCGGTCGTTGAGACGATCTTCCACCCGGCGGGCCATGGTGGTGGTCACAGTGCCGCTGCGGGTGTCACGGGAACTGGAGCTGCTGGAGGGGGTGTAGCGAAAAGTAAGGGCAGGGCGGGTGTCTCCCCGGCTCAGCTCAAATTCCACCAGGGTTCGGGTGGTGCCATTTTGGCTTCTCAGGGTTCCTGTCACATCCCACAGGCCAGGGGCCAGGGTGGTGGCAGCGGCCACCAGATCTTCCACATAAGCGGTAACAGTACTTCTGGCCAGTCGTTCAAAATCCCGGCGGTCAGTTTCACTGACGGTGATGGTGAGGGTCATCAGCTGGCTACCGCTGTCGGCAAGGGTCACCGACAAAGGAATTCCCTGCACCCGGCCAAAGACATCCCGCAAAAAGCGTTCTGCTTCCCGAAGGCTGGCCATTTCAGTTAGTACGGTGCCGGTGCTGCTCCCGGTGCCGCTGGTGGTCAGTGCCGCCAGCGAGGCCTCCAGGGCCTGCTGATGTTGTTGCAGCTGGGTTTTCTCATAGCCAAGGCGGGCCACTTCTCCCGCCCAGGGGTTGGTGCCCGGCTGGTTTAGCACACCTTCGGTGGCCAGTTCCAGCCACCCTTCAGCAGCGTCAAAGCGAATGCCCACCCCCAAAAAAGCACCCAAGGGCATGGCGGGACCATAAGGCTGGCCCTCCAGCCAAACCAGCGGCTGTTCCAGGCGAAGCGCATAGTTGTCCAGGGTGATGGCCGTATCGCGAAACTCCAGGGTGGCATTGCGGGGATAACCGGCAGCCCAGGCGGGGAGCAGGTGGCTGGCCACCAGCAGTGTAACGAGAACCAGGCACAGAAAAGTGTGCTTGGCAGCATGTTTCGAAGAGCGGTTCGCGACGTATCCTGCAGAGCGCTTTCCGGAATTATTTTCTGAAGGTTGAGCATATGGTTGAATAGATGACGGGACAGATGGTTGAAAAGAATGACGCTGTGGGGAATGATCGTGGGGTATTTTCAACTTGGAGAACCTCCTCATGATGTGATGTGCTGGTTCAGTGATCGGCGGACTGTTTTCATTTGATGGGACTGCCTTCATTATGATGGGACTGCCTTTGTTTTATGGGGATCGGGGTATGTGCTGTCATAGCCTTATGATATAATAAGGGACGCGTCATGGCAATGAGGCGAATAAGATCATAAGGATCAAGCAGCTGGCATAAGCCTTGAATATGATTCAATCACAATAACGTCTTGAACATAATTACAAAAAGCCTCTAACATACTATCGGATTTTTGTCGATAAAAGTATAGAGTTGTAGCCACTTTTCCTCTCATGAAAAATGAGGGAGAGATCACATCACCAAACGAGCGTAAAAACATCCTGTCGATCATACATCCATCCATCAGTCCGATCACCTTATCAAGGGAAACTCACCCAGTCTGATGAGATTCGTTTCACTTGAAATGCGCGTTATCATCTGTCAACCATATCAGTCAAATGGAGGAATTAACCCATGCACACACCCGCCACTTTCCACCGAAAGCACTCCAGCCCTCCCCACAAGCAATACCGTCACACGCCCCGCCGGGCCATTGCCTGGATGCTTTTGGTGGCGTTTTTTGTGACGTTTTTGCCCTTGGAACCAGGCAGCGGTGCCGGTGTCACTTCGGCATCTGCCCAGGAACTCACCCAGCCCATTCTCACCATCACCAATAACTATGAAAATTTCATCCGGGTGCTGAAGCGGGTCACTGTTCAGGACGGCGGATTTTCCGGTACGGGAATCACCGGTCACACCATGGGTGTTTTTGACGATGTTGCCGGGCTGTACAATGTGCCGGCAAATCAGCTGACTGTTTTTGGTTCTCTGGCACAGGCAACAATACCCGACAACTTCAGCGGTTTGCGCCAGGTGCAGGTACGTTTTCAAAGACCCGACAACACCACCGAAACCCTGGAATACAACAATGTTTCTGAAGGAATACCCGAAATCACCGGGGTAGTGAATCCCCTGGTGACTGGTGAAGATGTGATCATTGTCAGTGGTCGTGATGCCAATGTGAAAGATCTGGCCAACTCATCCGCCGGTTATATAGTTCGCGTGGGCGGGGCCGTCGCCCGGGTGTGGACCAATGATGATGCAGCAGACCCCGATTATCCTGCAGGGCTGACCCTGACCAACAGCCAGGTTGGTCTTCAGGCCGCTCCCGGCAACAGTTTTCCCGGCGGGCTGCTCACCATTACCGTGGAACGGTCTCTTCAGCGATTAACCACCAGCAACTCACTGCGTAATCTTTACAACTATGTGGATGCCGTTCGTGTCATCACGCCACTGAATCTCGATGGGATGACCATGTTCCCCACCTTGGGCGAAGTGGGCAGCCGGGTGCGTTTTACTTGGAACAATCAGATGCCTGCCAACGGATATGACGTGTATTTTGTGGAAGACCTGACCAACCTTACCCTGCTCACTCCCGCCAACCGGGCCGGCTTTGTCAGTAACCCGGCGCCCCAGGCCAACGGAGACTGGATCTATACGGTGACCGTTCCCAACGTGGATGCCGGGAGAGCCTATTACGTGGTGCTCACACCCCGGGGTAACACCGATTCCCGTTATGTGATGAACCAGCAGTACCGGGTGATCAGCATTCAGGACAGCCCGGTGATCGACAACTTTTCACCGGCATCGGCGCCGTCTCTCCAGCCCACAGAAGTCACTATTACCGGCGGCTTTTTCAGCCGATTGAACATTGACGGCTTGGATTACCCGGTGCAGGAAATGGTGGTGCCGGCCATTCCCTCAACCGGATTATCGGAACTGACAGTGGAATATATTCCTGAAGCCAGCGCCAGCCCGGTCATTAACCTGGGTGGCATTCTTGCGCCAGTAAAAAGTGTGGAACGCAGTTTCCAGGTGGTCATTGACAATACGCTGCGCATTTATGACTTCACACCCCAATCAGGTACCGGCGCTCAGCGGGACAACACGTTTAAAGTGATGACAGAAACCTACACCATCACCCAGCCCCGGGAAGTGCCGGTATCAGTTGAAGTCCTCACCACCATCACCCTTGATGACGTGAATGAAACCCAGCTGGTCATTGAACAGATTGTCATTTCCGACGGCAAATTCACGTTTATTCCCTCCACTGAAGCTCCCCAGGTGGAAGAGGTCATTCCCCGCATCATCCCCATCGAACGGCTGGGCGATAATGACTATCTTCACAGCAGTCTTGAAGAGCTGATGCTGGTAATCCGGGGAGATGGTTTTCTGGTCACCCGCTACATGTCCGGCGGGCAGGAGCAGGTGAATTATCCCAAGGTGCGCCTGGGACAAATGGTCATCGACCCCAATGCGGCGCCGGGCGCGCCTGGTGTTTATGTGCCCGAGAGTTTTCAGGTGCTGAGGGGCAGCACGCTGGTGGACGGCATTGGCAACAACGAAACCGGCAACACCCTGGTGATTCGCTTACGGGCAGGTTCAGAGGGTTTTGAGGTCATTGAACGAAACGACCGTTCCATTGCGATTCTCAACCCACGGCGGGGCAGCGGGGAGTTCCCTGACGATGCTTTTTTCATCAACTTCCCCGAAAAAGTCGAGTTCCGGGAAATCGGAGAAAATGATTTTCCCAGAATTATCAGCGTTATTCCCAACCTGGTGTCCCTTGAAGGGGGCGTTCCCGTTCGCATCACCGGCTCCAACTTCCGGCCGGGAACCCAGGTCTTTATTGAAGGGCGTCTTGTCCCCGGCATCACTGTTTCCGGTGACGCAGAAACCATTGATTTCACCGCTCCTGCAGGCAACCGGGCCGGTGAAACCCAGCTGCAGGTGGTGAATCCGGAGGGCGGCCTGGCCACCTACCCCTTCACCTATACCACCACCTTTACCGAACCACGCCTCACCCGCATTGCGCCCACAGAAGGCACTGAGGGAACCCTGGTGACCGTACAGGGAAGCAATTTTCTGCGACCGGACCCCACCGTGCGGGTGACAGATCTGAACAACATCGACGTCTTTATCATGAACCGGCTCATTGGCACCCGTTTTTTCATGGGGGCACACGACATCAATACCTATAACCGGGAAGGAAACCGGGTTGCGCTTACGCCCTACCATGAGGGGGCTGCTCCTGACCGAACCCTGAAAGACCATGTGTTTATCTATAGCGCTGATACCGGCCAATGGCGAGCCGGTGAAGGTTTTGAAAGTGTGATTTTCTATAATGAAACTTCCCGAAAATTCTACCGTCTGATCCGGGATGTGCAAAACCGCTACTGGATTGAAGATGGACTGGGTCTGCGCTACCAGATTCGCCGAAACGGCGGCAATTTTCAGGCTGTTTCCGGCACGAACACCTACAATATCACCCAGAGCACCAAAGGCGTACTGTCTTTCGACGGCAAGACATTAAGGGCCTATACCCCCTACTTTGTCAGCCAGGTGGATGGGTTCGACACCATCACCGGCAACCGGGTCACCTATATTGACGGCAGCACCCTCAACATTCGCGTTCCCAATATGGGAATAGCACCCTGGACAGGTGCCGGCTTGTATGATGTGGCTGTGGTGAATCCCGATACCAAGGAAGCCCGTCTCACCAATGCCTTCTATTATTATCCTGAACCCAGAACCATTCCCGCCATTAGAGACATCGTACCGGAAATTGGGCCGGAAGCCGGCGGCAATCTGGTGAATCTGAAACTGGATGACACCCTCGATGTGGAAACCGGATTTGTGGATACCGGCACCAGCAAAACCAAGGTGTTTGTCGGTGCCCAGCAGGTGCCCGCCGCCGATGTGGTGGTTTCACCCAACGGTCAGGAAATTCGCATCAAAGTACCTGCTTTCTACGAAAATATCCGGGACAAGGGAACCGACCGTGTCACCGTACCCCTGGTGCTGGTGAACCCTGACGGCGGCACCTTCCACGTGGATTTCAACAAGCCCATCACTGTTCAGCGCACCCGGCGCACTGCCGGAGGAACCGAAGACTACAGTGTGGATCTTTTTGGATACACCTATGTGGTGCCCACCAGCAATCCCAGAATTGACAGCATTTCTCCCGTCAGCGGCTCTGCCGCCGGCAGGTATGTGGTGGAGATTTTCGGCTTTGATTTCCGTGACTTCCGCAATATCCGGGATGAAGACGGCAACATCACCGAAACCCTGAATGCCGACCCGGACAACAAAGGCACATCCCTTTACAACGACCAGTACCAAGTGTTGCTGGATGAGCTTTATCCCCAGATTTACTTTGGCAATCAGGAAGCTGAAATTGTGGTCTTTTCACCCACCTACCTGCAGGTGGTGGTAGGCCCCAACGCAGGTGCCGTCCCTGTCTATGTGGTGAACAACGACTCCGGTATTTCCAACACCCTGAGCTTTACCTTCGACAGTTCTCAGCCAGCCATCACCAGCGTCAACCCTGACCGGGCTGATCGCCGGGGAGGGACGCTGGTGGAAATTCTGGGGCAGGGCTTTGAAGAAAGCCTCATTACCCTGTTGATGGATACCGATGGAACCAATGGCGCCTCCCAGCGGCTCACCAACCAAAATAAGGCAATGGTTCGTGTGGGCCAGCGCACGAACAAGAACCTTCCCCGTGAAGACGAAAATTCCGGGGTCATTCGCAGCGGAAGGGCCACCGTTCGGCTGGCGGGAGAAGTCACCGCCCGGTACGATGCCGGAGGCACCGGCACGCTGGAAGTCAGCATCGTCGACCGGGGCACCACCTACAATCATGAATACCGGGGTTTCCAGTCCGGCGAGACGGTCTATATCGATACCACACACCTCACCAACAATAGCGGCGAAGCCTATCCCTACCGGGAGCTGATTCGTTTTGAAGTGCGGGAAAACCGGCTCTTTGTCGAGGGCGGCTACGCGCCGGAAGTGCTTTACCGCACCCCCAGGCACCTGGTGGCCACCATGCCCGCCTATTACACCACCGGCACCGTTAGATTGTCAGTGGTGAACCCCGACGGCGGCACCGCCAGCCGTGACTTTGTGTACATTACCCCCGACAGCCGCCCGGTGATCACCAACATCACCCGTGAAGGCCGGGATCCTCTGGTGGAGCAGCGGGAAGGTTATGGGGAAATCAGGGTGCAGAAAGTATCCCTGCGCGGCGGCAATGTCATCAGCATCTTGGGAACCGATTTTCGGGAAGATGCCCGCATCAACATCGGCGATGTGGTGAATATCGGACCGCAGGACATCACCTACAACCTGCCCAACCGCCTCACCTTCACCATGCCCTCTCTCCCTGAAAATACGGTGGGAAGCCTTTACCGGGGGGTAGTGACCAATGTGGACGGCGGCTCTGCCACCTCCGACAGGGCAGAACCCACGCCCATTTATATTGAAATTACCAAAGGTGAATCCGATCCCCGCCTCGATACCATTACACCGGCAGAAGGTCCTGTCACCGGCGGCACCCGAATCACCCTCACAGGGAATGATTTCCGAAAAACCATGGAAGGCTATGAACAGAACCCCCTCAATGTCTTCTTTGGAGAAGCAAGGGTGGAAGATGGTTCCGGCAACCTGGAATATGTGGATTACCGTCAGATTAAAGTGACCGCCCCTGCAGGGAATACCTTTGGCAATGTCAATGTGCGGGTGGAAAACCCCGATGGTGAGCTGAGTCTGCCACCGGGTCAGTTCCGATATATCAGCCAGCCCAACATCGCCACCATGGATCCGGCCCGCATTTTTGCCAATGATGGTGAGAGTGACGTTACCGTCACCGGTGAAATGTTCATCTCCGGCGCCAAAGTAATTCTGGGAGGCCGCCTGATTCGCAAGGGCCAGGAGCCTGCCGGGGAGACTGTCCACGGCGAAGGGGTGCGGGGCGTTGACGACAACGGCAACAACCTCTACTTCAGCGTGGTGGGCGGCGTGCCTGCCTCCACAGTGAATGTCACCAGTGAAAACGTGATGGTCCTCCGCTTCCCCGAAGTGCTGGATCTCCAGAACGATGACCTGATCATCATCAACCCTGACGGCGGCTTGTCAGACCCCTACAGTGATTTTGACTACGCCATTCCCGTGCCGGATAAACCTCTGGTGCTGGAAGCCATCCCCGGGGCCGAATCCAGCGTACAGCTGGTATGGTCCCAGTCAGGGCCGGAAGTACTCAACGCTTCCGACCGTTTTGAAGTCTACGGCAAGAAAAGCAGCGATGCCCAGTTTACCTACCTGGGTGACACCCAAGAGGCGGACTTCCTGGTGCGCGGCCTTGAGCCAGACACCCGGTACGATTTCCGGGTGCGTGCCCTGAACCGTTACGGCAGCGCCATTGAAACTGCCGAAGCCAGCACCCGCACCTTCAGTTTGCGGGATGACCCCAAGCTGGGTGAAAAAATCGAAGAACTTGATCGTCAGCAGGAAGAACTGGAAACCAAAGGCAAAGAAGAAATTGCCGGCAGCCGGGTGGTACGCACCGTGGGAAGCCGCGAAATCCCCGCCGGCACCACCCCCTATGTCATCGATTTCTCCGGCGCCCAGTACAGCCGGCAGAACGACTTTGTCGTGGCCTTCCCCGTCAGTGCCCTCGGCACCATGAACCGACCGGTGCGCATCACCGACGGCAGCGCTTCCCTCACCATCACTCCCAGTCATCTTCTGACCCGGGAAGTGAGCGGCCTCAGCAGCGACCAGCAAAAAGACGCGGTGGTGCAGGTGCAGCTGAAGCGGCTGGAAGGGCAGGAAGCCACCGCCATGACCTCTGCCGTCACCCGCACCCAGCGAAGAGCTTCGGGGGCCTACGGCGTGGGCTTCAACCTGCGGGCCGGGCGCAATGAACAAAACCTGCCCCGCCTGCTGGGCAACGCCAGCCTGACCATCGCTCTCAACACCGGAGTCTACCAGGGCAGCAGCACCACCAACACCGCCCTTATGGTCTACGACCCCGCCAGCCACAAGTTCAACAGCGTGGGCAGCACCACCGCCACCTTCCGGGAATCCGGCATTTACCAGCTCATCAGCAACCGGTAGATGAATGCCCGTACCACAAATTCAGATTCGAGGAGTTAACCAATGAAAAGACACGTGAGCGCCTTTATCCTCATCATGACCCTGCTCATCACCTCCCTGAGCCCAGTGGCGGCCAACACCCCCTTCACCTCGGCCCCCCAGTACCGGGGCATGGCCGGTGCCGCCCAAATGGCGCAGGAACTGCAGTTCAATGACATCAACAATCACTGGGGCGCCCCTGCCATTTTGGAAATTGCCGGCCTGGGGCTCCTGCGGGGCACCGGCAACAACCGGTTTTCCCCCGACCAGTCCCTTTCCTATGGGGATGCCCTCACCATTCTGCTGAAAGCCCGGGGACTTGACGAGGCACTCCGTGAACAGCGGGCTGCCCAGGCCCCGGTGAATGTGGCGGGAGTGAACCTCTCCAACGATGCCGATGCCGCCCGTCAGGCAGTGGTCACCCTGGCCCAGCAGCAGGGAATTCTCACCGCTGCCGAAGCCGACACCATCAACCAGCTCACCCCGGCGGAAGCCGATGCCCTGGAACGAAGTGTCAATGACCAGGTGCAGCCCTATGTGATGAGTGAACTCACATCTCCCGAACTCACCGAGCTGGAAAACGCCCTGCGGCAGCAGCTCACCACCCGAACCGCCTGGGGCCGCCCTGCCAGCCGTCAGCAAGTGAGTGTGTGGCTGGCCCGCACCATCAATCTGGAACCGGTGGCCCCGGGAATGACACCGGAGCTGAACCGGTTCACCGATGCCAGTGCTATCGACCAGGCCAACCGCCCCTTTATTGAGGCGGTGCTTCAGGCAGGCTATCTCAGCGGCACCAGTCCCACCACCTTTGCCCCCGATGCCTCCATGACCCGGGCCCAAATGGCCGCTGTCATGCACAAGGCCATTCCTGCATGGATTGATTTTCAGGGCATCACCCGCCAAACCGGCCATGTGGAAGAAATCACCCCCATCACCACCGGCACCGGGGCCGGCGATGTCACCCGGCAGATCAGCGTGAAAAATCACAACGGCACCGCCGCACTGATTCACGCCACTCCCCAGGCAGACCTGCTGGTACTGCGCAACACCACCTATACCCTGTCCAGTCAGGTATATGTGGGCGATGATGTCCGCTGGTACCATAACCCCGACGGCACCGCCCGTCTCATGGTGCTGGCCTCCGGCACCAGCCAGGCAGAAGCCGCCACCCCCCTCACCGGGTTTTTGGAAAACATTGACCCGGGAACCAATATGTTGAAAATAAGGGACTTCAACGGGCTGGAGCATCAGCTCACCGCCCGGTCAGGCCTGCCGGTGACCATCAATGGCCAGCCGTCTTCTCTGCAGGGCCTGCCCTACGGCATCGAAATCACCGCCGCCCGTGCCCGCAGCAGCGTCACCGGAGCCACTGAGATCACCCGCATCGACGCTTTTCTGGAGGAAGATCCCGCCCTTCACGGCTACATTCCCCCTGAAAGCCGCTTCAAGGTGGGGGATGTGCTCAGCTACGACGGCAATTCCGTTGAAATTACCGCTATGCCCAGTGGCAACCGGGAAACCTACCAGATCACCTCCCTCACCCGTATCGAACGGGAAGGCCGCATGGCCCAACCCTTTGAAATTAAGAACGGCGACCGAGTGATCCTCCTCTTTGATGATATTTACAGCCCTGAAATTGCCACCCTCCGGGTGGAAGACGCCGAGCGCCATATCACTGACCTGATTCGGGGCACCATCGATTCTGTTGATCTCCGGGCCGGTGAGGTGATTCTCAAAGACATCACCCGCATGGAAAACAACCGCTGGGTACCCCACGGCGACCAGCTGGTGCGGTACAAAGCCGAAAACAACCAGCTTTACAGCGGTGCCCAGGCCCTCACCCTGCAGCAGCTTTCCCGCATGACCGGCAGCCAGGTGTACGCCGCCGCCGAGCAGAGCTACGGTGTGCCCCGCATCGCCAAGCTGCAATTGCAGAATGGCAGCACTCAGATTTACGACACCCGCATCGACCGGCTGGAATTTGCCACCGAACAGCTCCAGGCAGATTACAACAGCTTTGCCTTCCATGCCGGCACCATCGTGGTGCATAACAACCGGCTGGTGGACCGCCTGAACCTGGCAGAACAGCAGAGCATTTACATGCTGGCCTCCCTTTCCGGCAGCGGCCGGGAAGCCGGCCTCATCACCATTCTTGATCAGGATACCCTGGAGCCCCGCCCCGGAGGCACCCGCCTCATGCTGTACCTGGCACGCCTTCAGGACATCTACGACTATCAGGTGGATATGGGTCGCCTGGGCTACCAACTGGATTACCTCCAGCTGGCCAACTACCGCTGGCAGCCCCTGCGCACCGCCCGACGTGCCTCTTTTAGCGAAGACACGCTGATCTACGACAGCGATCTGCAGCTGGCCATTGATCCTCAGGTGTTCCTCAGCACCCGGTTCATTGATCCCCAGGATATTGAAGATGCAGAGCTGCGTAAGCGCATTGAGAACCGGTTCTACTACGATAAGACCGCCTACTTCCTGGTGAGGGAAACCACTTTTGGCAGCGAAACCCTTCAGGAAGTGCTGGCCATCAATCTGGCCCCCTACAGCGTGTACGAAGACGGCAACATACAGACAGAACACAGCGCCATGGGCACCATCTCCGGCATCGACACTGCCGCCGGCACCTTCACCATGACCGGCCTGCGCACCTGGAACGCTCTCAACGGCCGCTGGGAAAGCACTGCCGGAACCGAAACCCTGGCCGCCAACAAGGCCGTGATCCTGCTCAACGACCAGCCCCTCACTTCAGAGGAAATCTGGCGCATCCGCAGCGGCGCCCGGGCCTTCGTCATCAAAAACAAAACCAGCTCCACCGCCGACACCGCTTATGTGGTGGTTATAGAGCAGTAAACACGATTTTTCGTGGTATAATAGTGATATAAAGAATCAGTAGTAAGTAGTAAATAGCAAGAAGTAAGAAGTAAGAAGTAAGAAGAGAAATGACCAGGTGCAGGAGGTGAACGGCCAATGATCATGACAGCAGAGATTGAGGCTATTGCCAGAAAAATCAGCAGACGATTTAAACCGGCAGCCATGTACCTGTTTGGGTCCTACGCCAAAGGCACCATTAGCCGCAACAGTGACATTGACCTGTGCCTGGTGATTGATGTGGACGATAAACGGGCATTGAAGCGTCGCATTCACATGGAGATTCAGCAGGAAGTTGATCTGGATATTGTGATTTATACACCCCAGCAATGGGAGAAGTATAAAAATGATCCCGCGCGATTCGCCAACATTATTTATCGGGAAGGGGTGAATCTGAGTGGTCGATTCCACTAATTATCAGGATTGGCTGATAAAAGGAGATAAAGATCTCAAAGGTGCTGAAATATTACTGGAGTATGAAGGGGATTATGGCATTATTTGCTTCCACTGCCAGCAGGCCATTGAGAAGTATTTGAAAGGCTACCTGATCTATGCCAGTGGTTTTCTGCATCAGGGACACAGTCTCATTAAGCTGTGTAAGAAAGCAGCGGCGATTGATGCTGAGTTTGCTCAATACCTGAAAGACTGTGCCTATGTGAACGACTTTTATATTGAAACCAGGTACCCATCCGACGATCCCATGGAAGTTCAGCAAAGTGAAGTGCAGGAAAGTATTCGGATTGCACTGGAAATGAAGGCTTTCATACATGAAAAAGTAAACCGTTGAAGCGAATGAACGAGAAAAAAATAAGCGATCCCCTTTAATGAGCGCCTCCTTTTGCCGATAGACTTCTTAGACATCTGATCAAAAGGAGGCTTTTTCATGCACTCATTACATAAGTCTTTAAAGAAGTGCACCATTCAAAGGAGTTTCATCACATACGTTTTCATGATCGCTCTCTTGCTTTCCGCTTTTCCCCTCACTGCCTTTGGCACCACCTTCTCCAATCTTGAAATTCCCGGCTACGAAGGCGGCATTCAAGACCCCCGTATTTACCGGGAAATGGTTTTTATCACCGGCGAGCCGGTGCTCCTTGAGGGCGACATCGCCATCTCCGACAGGGCCGGCCGTGTTACCTATAACTACCGAAACATGACCAACCGGGAAGGCACCGTCACCATGACCCGCAACGTCACCCTTGAGCGGGACGTCACCGAAAACGGCAACGACCAGAAGACAGAAACTTTCCGTCTCACCCGGTTTCGGGAAACCATCACCGCCGAAGGTGCCACTTACCAGTCCGATGAGCGGAGCAACCAGTGGAGCCAGTCCACCGTCTTCCACGCAAAGCCCGCCGCCACCTATTTTGCCGGCAACTGGGACGGCCGCAAATATTACACCATCAACGGTAACGAAGGCCGGGTGATTGTGGAAACCCGGGGCAGCCGGGTGGGCTATGATCAACACTGGAGCACCATCGACACCCAGACCCTGGTACACTACATCGACTACGAAACCGGCACCGGAAACGACCAGGTGCGCTGGCAGGGAACCGCCCAGGTGCAGGTCTCCCATAACCGTACCATCAGCCCTCACTTCGAGCTGAACATCCCCACCCAAATCAGCTTTCGGGGAGCCTACCGCCTCACCGAGCAGGAAGAAAACGTGCTGAAATATGCCTACGACCTGCCCCGCTTCAACGGCAACGGCGGCGCCACCAACCAGCGAAATCTGGGCACCGGCAGTTTCACCCTTGATACCAACCCCACCAACCAGATGCAGCACATTCCTGAAATGCGGGACATCAACGGCCATTACGCCGAAGAAGCCATTCGTTTTCTGGCCAGTACCGGGGCATTCCCCACCAGCACCACCACCTTTGGCCCCGACCTGCCCATCAGCCGGGCCGAATTTGCCCGGGCCCTCACCGTTTCACTGGGATACGTGAACGAAGCCACCGTACCTGAGCGCCGGTCTTCCTTCCAGCGGGCCGACCGCCAGGAGTCCCTGTTCACCGACGTGGGGCAAGACCACCCCTACCGCACCTACATTGAAACCGCCTACACCAAAGGCCTCATGGCCGGCGTGGATGTAGACCTCTACATTCCCCTGGGCACCGAGCCCCGCCCCGAGTCCACCAACGTTCGCTTCTACCCCGATGCCACCATCACCCGGGCAGAAGCCATGACCATTCTGATCAAGGCCCTGGGCTTCGAGCACCTGGCACCCATTCAGCAGTACGGCACCGGTTACCTGGACGATACCGCCATTCCCCTGTGGGCCCGCAACGCCGCCTACCTCTCCCGGGAGCTGGGCCTGGTGCGCGATGTTTCCGGCTACTTCCAGCCCCAGCGGGAAATGACCAAGGCCGATACCGCCATTCTTCTCGACGACTTCATCGACTACCTGCGCACCCAGCTGCGCTACGACTATCGGGAACGTGTGCTGAATTATTAAAAGAACCGAGCCGGGGAAGGCATCCCATGGCTCGGTTTTTAATATACTTGCAATCAATATACTCACGCGTATGATCATAGATCACCATTATTTCTTCTATAAAAAAGAAAAAATGACAATTAATTGAAACTATTTTCGGCATCTAAACGTATACATTGTATGGTAAGATGGGTAAGTATGAAAAAAGCATTGAATTTGCGAAGGATGTGACCGCCATGCAGAAACCATTTACGGGATTTTTCCCCCTATCAAAAACACCGGCTCCCCTGCGTCCTGCTGAAACGACCAATCAAATCACAGGCAGAAGAATGCTGTTACTGACACTGGCAATCACCTTGCTGCTGACAGGAATCTTCCCCCTGGCCGCCTTTGCAAATCCCCTGAACGAAACCATTTCCAGGGAAGACCAGGCCCTTATTCGCCAGGTGATTCTGGAAAACTACGTCATCGACATCGACCCTGCCAAGCTGGAAACCATCACCGTGGATTCCCTGGCCGCCCTGCTGGATGAAAACAGCTACTACCTGCCCGACTGGTACATGCAGGAGCTGATGGAAGAATACAGCGGCGAGTTCGAAGGCATCGGTGCCTATATTATGGAAGACGGCGACCGCATCATCATCGCTGAGCCCATGCCCGACAGCCCCGCCGAAAAAGCCGGCCTTCTCCCCGGCGATCAGATTGTGGCCGTCGACGGCAAAAGCCTGGAGGGCCTCACGGTGGATGACGCCGTCCGCCTCATCAAAGGCCCCGCCGGCACCGAGGTGCGTCTTTACATTCGCCGGGCAGGTCATGACAGTCCTGTGGTTTTCAGTATCACCCGACAGCAGATTGTGGTTTCAAGCGTCCGCGACCGGGTGTTTGACGGCATGATCGGCTATCTGGAGGTGCGCCAGTTCAGCGATCACACCACTGAGTATACCCAAAAAGCCATTGATGATTTCCGCGCTTCCGGCATCACCAAGCTGATCATCGACCTCCGGGGCAACCCCGGCGGCCTTCTGATGGAAGGCGTGGAATTCAGCCGGCTCTTTATTCCCCGGGGCCCCGTTGTCCATGTGTTCTATCGTGAGGGCAGCATCACCTATTCCTCCTATTTAGGAGAAGAACCCTTTGAAAACATCGTCGTGCTGGTGGATGAAAACAGTGCCAGTGCCGCTGAAATTTTTGCCGCCGCCTTTAAAGACAGGGGCAACGGTATTATTGTGGGAGAACCCACCTACGGTAAAGGTTCGGTGCAGCGGCTGTACCCACTGCCCTCAGGTGCCGGCTTCAAGCTAACCGAGGCCATTTACCTGAGCCCCGACTACGCCACCATTGACGGCATGGGTATTAACCCGGCCATCAACATGCTCCGTTTTCACCCCAATCACGACCCTGAAAAACTCCTTCCCCTTGAAATCAATCGCAAGCCCCTTTTGGGAGAGCAGGGAGAAGATATCGCCGCCGCCCAGCAGCGGCTGCGCAACATGGGCTATTCCATCACCGACCCCGCCGGCGCCTTTGGCACCAGCACCCAGGAGGCCGTGAAGGCTTTTCAGGAAGATCAGGGCCTGTTCCCCTACGGCGTGCTTGACTTCTCCACCCAGCGCCGCCTTCAAAGAACCTACATTTCATGGCTGCTGGCCCCCGAGCAAGACATGCAGCTCACCACCGCCCTTTATTATCTCCGGGGTAACCGGTCATCCCATATGGGGGTGGAACCCATCCCCTTTGGCAGCCCGGCGGTGAACCAATAACCCACCCGTCAACATCCTTCCGCCTTCCCGGTTTTCAAAAAAACTGCGGCAGGCGGTTTTCTTTTGCCTGGTCATCTGATAAAATAAGCATATTGTAAAAACTTCTGAGACGTATCGACCCCGACATGCTGGCAGCCACCATACCGCCAGCATCCTTTATGTAATGGAAGAATTGAAAGGAGATTGTAAATGACCAAATACATCTTTATTACCGGCGGCGTGGTTTCCTCCCTTGGCAAAGGAATAACAGCCGCCTCACTGGGGCAGCTCTTAAAAAGCCGGGGCCTGAAAGTCACCATGCAAAAATTTGATCCCTACATTAATATTGACCCGGGTACCATGAGTCCCTACCAGCACGGAGAAGTTTTCGTCACCGACGATGGTGCCGAAACCGATCTTGATCTGGGCCACTATGAGCGTTTTGTCGATCTCAACCTTTCCAAGTACAGCTCCGTCACCTCCGGCAAAATCTATTGGTCAGTCATCTCCAAAGAAAGAAAAGGCGACTATCTGGGGGGCACCGTCCAGGTGATTCCCCACATCACCAACGAAATCAAAGACCGGGTGTACCGCCTGGGCAAAGACGGCAACTACGACGTGGTCATCACCGAGGTGGGGGGAACCGTGGGCGACATTGAATCCCTCCCTTTCTTGGAAGCCATTCGCCAGGTGAAACACGAAGCCGGCCGCGAAAATGTCATGTACATTCATGTGACCCTGGTGCCCTTTTTGGGGAAAGCCGGAGAACTGAAAACCAAACCCACCCAGCACAGTGTGAAAGAACTTCGCTCCATCGGTATCCAGCCTGATGTGGTGGTGTGCCGCACCGAAAAGCACATTTCCCGGGATATGAAAGACAAAATCGCCCTCTTCTGCAACCTGGACCCCAACAATGTAGTTGAAAACATGGATGCCGAGAGCATCTACGAAGTGCCCCTCATGCTCCAGGCAGAAGGGCTTGATGAAATTGTGGTGAAAAACCTGGGCCTCACTGCCGGTCCCGCCATGCTGGACAGCTGGAAAACCATTGTGGAAAGAGATAAAACCCCGGAGCACCAGGTGACCATCGCCGTGGTGGGAAAATACGTGGAACTTCTTGACGCCTATCTTTCCATTGCCGAGGCCCTGAACCATGCAGGTATCTACCACAACGCCAAGGTAAACATCAGGTGGATTCAGGCAGAAACGGTGACGGATGCCAATGCCTCTCAACTGCTGGAAGAAGTCACCGGCATTCTGGTGCCCGGCGGTTTTGGCGACCGGGGTATCGAAGGCAAAATTGCCGCCATCCGCTTCGCCCGTGAGAACAACGTGCCCTTCTTTGGCATCTGCCTGGGCATGCAAATGGCCGTGGTGGAATTTGCCCGCCACGTGGCAGGCATCACCCAGGCCCAGAGCTCTGAGTTTGATGAAGATGGGATCCATCCGGTGATTCACATTATGCCGGAACAGAAAGATGTCTCCGACAAGGGGGGCACCATGCGCCTGGGGCTCTACCCCTGCAAAGTGCACTCCGACACTAAAGCCCGCGAAGCCTATGGCGAAGACCTGATTTACGAGCGCCACCGTCACCGCTTTGAGTTCAACAATGAATACAGAGACCAGCTCACCGAACTGGGACTGATCATCAGCGGCATTTCTCCCGACGAACGTCTGGTGGAGATCATCGAGCTGAAAAACCACCCCTGGTTCGTGGGCGGGCAGTTTCATCCCGAATTTAAAAGCCGCCCCACCCGCCCCCATCCTCTGTTCAGAGACTTTGTGAAGGCGGCGCTTGATCAACAGTAACCGGCATATGCAACTAAAAGGCAGCGAAAGCTGTCTTTTACAGTATCAGACTTGTCACTCATTTGTAACAAGGCTGTAATGGTATTCACACGAAGGGAAGGGTATAATGGTAGATAGCAGACGGGAAAGCAGAAGCAAGGGTAAGTGGAGGATGTAGTCCGGCAGTTCATGTGCCCTACTTTACAATCCTGTTACAAACCCCGGCTTTTGGTTGACCCACTGCACCTGCGGGTGATATAATCACTCGTATGATGGAGGGTTGTGCAGTTCACCCTTCCTTTGGAGCCGGTTGAGAGGTGCTGCTTCCTGGTACTTCGCCGGAACCTTGAAGGAGAAGCTTCGAAACCTGGATCGAAAGGAGGGAGCCGAACCAATCACTCAACATCACATGGGCTGAAATCAAACAGCCCGCAGGCAGTACAGAACGACAACATCGAAAAGGAGGCAACAAATTAATGAGAAAGAATATCGCATTAGTATTAGCGCTCGTAATGATTTTGTCATTGATCCCAATGGCATCATTCGCGCAAACAGGCTCAGCTACCTACACAAGACTGACAAGTGTAGCAGGTGGCGAAAAGGGTAACGTGAATGTTGAAACAGGCACAGGCGCTCAAGCTCAAAACTTCGGCACCACTCGTGTAGAAGTAAAAGTTCCCGCCAATGCCATCACAGCTCCTGGCGGCGAAAGAGTTTTCGTAACAATCCCCCGTGGTGTGCAGGTAAACGGCATTACCGCTACCTACACAGCACCTACAGGTATGGCTGGCACAACCATTGCAGCACAAGTATACGCTGCTGGTGGATATGTTGCAGCACCAGCTACTCTGAACGGCAGAACAGAAGTCAGCTTCCTGGTTCAAGACAACAATGCTGAGCAAAAAATTGTTGTTGAACTTGCCAACATCTATGTTGGTGCAAATGCACAAGGAACCGAACTGAACTTCGAATTCGGCGGCCAGCCTGGCACAGCTTTTGCCGGCTCAACCCTGATTCCTTCCGGAAACATCGGCGTTGGCGATGTGACTGTCAGCATCCTTGATGTTAACATCATCACAGACAGCGAAGGTGCCAATCAGGCAATCGGAACCATCAGAATCAATGAAACACAAGCAGGCGCACAAGAAGATCCTGTAAGAATCAAGCTTCCTCGTGGATTCTACTGGGACGACAGCGTAACACCTGCTCCTACCGTAAGATTTGGCGACGGTCAACTGTCTGCAGCTACTTATGACCAACCCATCAACGGCAGACCTACCCGTGTAAGCTTCAGCCGTGTGGCTGCTTCCACTACAGCTACCAGCTGGGAAGTAACCGGTCTTAGAATCGTTGTCGATCCTACCATGGCCAGCCATGGTGACGTTGAAGCCAGCATCAGCAATGCGACTCCTTCTACACTGATCGTAGCTCGCTACGGTGATTATTTGGCTGAAGTATCAGCTGAGTCCAAGCCTCTTCGACTGGCTGGTAAAACCCATCAAAGACTGGGCGACTTCATGATCGAAGAGCTCATCGGCGATACCCTGGTAAACAACCGCACCATCACCATGACACTGCCTGCCGGCACGAAATGGGCTGACATTCTTCCGAACACCATTGACGGACCTTCTATCGTAAGAAGCAAGTCCGAAAACTTCGGTGGCATCGACATTACTGGCTGGGAAGTAGTTGACATTGCAGGCCGCACCCTTCGTGGTCGTGTAGCTGGAAGCAGCTCACAGAACAGCCCAGCAAAACTGTATTTCGAAGCTCCTCGCGTAGCCATTACACCTGAATTCAGAGGCGACGAAATTGTTGTCACCTTTGGTGGATCCGCTGGTGTTGGTGGTGAAGTAGTACTGGCAAGCGTTGCTAAGCCAATGGCTGCTGAACTGACCGGTGCAGAAGCTGACCTGCGCATCGGTATCCAAAACCAAGCAGTTTCTGACATCAAATTGACAGAAGTTAAGACTGAAGCACTTGCACGTGAAGGCGTTATTGAAATCACTCCTGTTTGGGGAGATGTTCGTTTCGCAAAAACACCCACAGCAAAAGTACTCAGTGGTGACATCATCATTGAAGAAATCTGGACATCCGCTAACAGAGGAACCATCAACATCCGCATCACTGCTGACAGTGATAAAGAAGTAGGCGAAATCCTTGTAAGCGATTTGGAAGTATCACTTGACAGAACCGCTCCAGAAGGCGCTCTTGAGTTTGAATTCGGCGGTAGTGCTTTGGTTGACGCGCTTATCTCCGCAACCAACGGTTACTTCCCTGGTGCCAGCGCATCAACAACTCTGGTAGTTGGTAATGTTATCACAGCTGCTCCTGGTGAACTGGTAGACGAAGCAACAGCTGCAGTTAGCTTTACAGTTGGTTCAACTTCCTACACCGTTGACGGTGCAATGCAGATGATGGACGTAGCTCCTTTCATCAGCAACGACAGACTGATGGTACCTGTTCGTTATCTTGAAGCAGTATTTGGTGTTCAGCCTGTATGGAATGGCGCAGCCAGAACCGTAACAGTACTTTATGAAGGTAAAGTATTTGAAATGGCTATTGGCAGCAACGTGCTCCGTGTAAATGGTGCTCCTTACATGGAACTGGATGCTACAGTAGAAATCGTTAACGAAAGAACTTTTGTACCAGCTTCCAGATTCGCCCGCGCTATGGGAATCGACTACAGCTGGGATGCAACAACTCAAACTGCTACATTTAAGTAAGCAGTAAGGTTTCAACTTCACAGACAAAAAAGAGCCCGCAAGGGCTCTTTTTGTCCATCACCAACAGTGTATGGAAGGGGAACATAACATGAAAAGGATTATAGTGGTAATTCTATTGACAGGGTTACTGCTTTCAACGATCACAGGAAGTGTCTGGGCAGCAGAGGAACCGGTGGAAATACCAGTACTAACATTGGAAGAAGCAATTGAGACTGCGTTAAAGAATAATTTGGATTTAAAGAATGCACAAAGACAAGTGGATCAAAGTTTCAAACAAAGGCAGAATGCTGTAGGTATGGTTAACGTAGTACCCATTGGAGGACCAGGTGGCTCTTCAGACGAGCTGGCAAACCAAACAACGATCAATTTAGTGCAAAGTGATCTGCAATGGCAGCAAAAACGAAAAGAACTTGATCTTAAGAAAGATCAGATAGAATATCAGGTGAAAGAACAATACTATGAATTGATTAAGGCTCAACTTGAGGAAGCTCATCACCTACAGAAAGACGAACTGAATCAATGGCAGCATCGCTTAAAAGAAGTGCAGTTTGAACAGGGAATTACCAGCAGGAGCGAAATCCTCCTGGCGACACAACAGCAGGAAGATAATGAACGTCGCATCGAGTTGTTGAAAGAAGCGCGAAGTAACCGAAATCAGGTGCTGAATGAAACCATGCGCATTAACACTAACCGGGAATATGTGGCAGTCGATTTTCCCGAATATGAACCATTGAAACTGTTTAATCTGACGAGTCATATCAACTCTCTTAAGGCTGGCAGTATTTATACATGGTTGGCCAACAGCCAAGTGGATATGGCCCAGCTCCAGTTAAACCTGTTTAATTTCAATGAGGCCTTCAGCCGCTATTCTTATGATGCACAGAAAATCAATAAGAGTATTGCAGAGACCAATCAACTAAGCACGGAAGAACAGATGGAAAATAACGCGAGAGCCAGTTACCGGGCGATTGTTGCCCTGGAAGAACAAATCGATTTGCTGAATTTACAGCTTGAGATGATTGAAGAGCAGGTGCGTGTGGCTTCTGTACAATATGAAGCAGGCGTTATTACAGATTTTCAGCTCAAACAGACTGCTCTGGCAGCTGAAGAGATCATTTGGCAACAACAACAGATGATACTGCAGCATGATTTACTGAAAGATGTTCTTAAAAAACCCTGGGCGATGGGGGGAGGATTTAGCTGATGACAACAAGACAGAAGAATATCATCAGACTGATCAGTGTCTTACTGCTGCTGACGCTAATGTGTGTGCAACCAGTTGCAGCGCAGACAAAGGCAGGTTTTGAGGTGCTGGATTCCGGCAAATCCATCGATCCGGGACTGGGAATGACATCAGGTGGAATCACAGGCACCATTAATACAATTCGGTTGATTGTGCCGGCTAATCGAATTGAAGCTTCTGAATATGATGTCAGAATTGAGTTTAATCTTCCTCAGGGAATTACCGCAGACATTGATGCCGTTTCATTAACCAGCTTAAGTTCTTCTTTCTCGTCACCCTACGAAGTGCTTAACAACGGGAACCGGTTTATTTACCGTACCGATTTGCTGGCTAATGGGAATGACGGCGTGATGGACTTTACCTTTAAAGATTTAAAGCTGCCGCGAAATTTTGATGACTGGAAAGTGACAGTGGATATTACAGTGGCAGGCAGCCGACTTATTGAAGAAGCTTCAATTGATATTGCCTATACAACCCGTGTTTTTTATCAGGCTTCGGCTGGCAGTGCCGCTTCAGTTTCGCCTTCGGCACCCTACGCTCAATCAGCCGGTCCTTTTCGGTTTAAACAGACATCGGTGAATTTTCCCAGAAATGTAAAAGTGACATTGCCCAGAGGCTTTTCATGGGACATGTCAGTAAACCAGGTGGTGGTGAAACCCATTTCCGGGTTTTTAACTGACGAAGTGCAAGTTATTCCTGTCAGGTATGAAGACCCCAATGTACAGAGAACGGCTGCCCGCATTGCAGTGTTGGACTTTGAAAAGCTGACGAACCTTGATGAACGTAAAATGGCAGAATGGGAAGTGGAAGGCGGTTATCAGGAATCGGGACTGTTGATTACTGTCAGTGCTGAAAATGCACGTGCGGGGGAAGTGGTTGCAGATATCAGCAACAGCACCCCTTCCAATTTGGCCATTGCATCATACACGATCAGACGCATCGATACCGAAGGCGGTGAATATCAAAATCTGCCATACCAGGAGAAACTGCCGCTTGCCGGGTTCACAGTTAAGGAACGTGCTGCCGAAGAATTAAGACCGGGCGATACCATTACAGTAACGCTTCCAGATGGTGCCAGCTGGGATTATGTGGAAGAGAGCGACGGCCAAATCAGGCCGGCCAGCAATCCACAGGTGACATCAGGCAGTGAAACCAATGGCATTGAATTTGACAAACGGGGCAACAGGATTGCCTGGGAGTTTGCTGACTACAATCGGCGCTCCATTGTTGGGACAGTCAGTCGGCCGTCGGGAAGTGGCTACACCAAAGATCCCGGCACGCTGATTTTCAGTGGCGGGTTTGCTCTTCTTGAAGATGGCTTTACCGGGCCGGTGGAAGTACTGGTAGCAGGTTCGGGTGGGGCCAATCTCCTTTATACAGCGGCTGTCATTGAGGCAGCACCTGATGAGGAAGAAGATGACATGGTGATTTACGTTGATGGGCTGACATCCGAATATCGACTGCCAATCAACAGTGGCTTTTATACACGCAATGGAAGCATGCTCCCCTATCGGGTGAATCCGTTTATTCTGGACAGTCGCACATTCATGGGGTTAAGAGATGTTTCAGAAATGATGGGCATTCCCGAAGAGGATCTTGTATGGGATGCAGCCACATCAACAGTGACCATCCGTCATCAAAATTCAGTCATTCAGGTGCAGGCAAACAGCAGAGACATTATTGCGGGTGAGGGAACCATCCAAATGGATACGGCACCCGTTATAAGGGAAGGTCGCATCATGTTGCCCATTAGTCCGCTGATGAGGATTTTTGGCATTGACTATCGCTGGGAAAGCGAAACCAGCACCCTTGTGTTTAATCGATGATTTTATCAATAATATTCAAAAAACCGTCGGAACTGCTAAAGGTTCGACGGTTTTTTTCCGATACTGCTTCTGAAAGGTGGTGTCTGCATGATCACGCTTCAAACCAAATATGATCAACACGACAAAAATGCTTCAAATTATATTGAAAACAGTCAAAAAACAATCGAAAAACAAAACACTGCAGTGGCAGCGGCTTCCTTTCAGAATGTACTGGATGATCTTCTGAACCAGTCAACGGGGGCGGTGACACATACAAACCACAACACAGGTGCCGTCACAAATGGTTTGTCTGAAACACAGCTTCCAGATTACGACTATCGTTATGACTCGATTCGCTCCGGTACAACTGCTGCAAATGTTTTGCCACAATCAGGTGACATGATTACGACAACCTACCGTGGGTGGACTCCCAAGAACCCCATTGAGCGAAACCAGCTATGGAATCGAATTGCGCAGGAACATCCAGAAGCGTTAAAAAGCAAAGTGACTGACAGTCAGGGATATGATAATTTGTTGGAAGCACAAGCCGCAGAGGTTCGGGAAAAACTGAGGGCGCTTGGTGTTGACATGATGACCAGTGCCATCATAGCCTCCAGAGAAGTGGCGACGACTGTGAGGAGACCGGATGGATCCGTTCCAGGATATGGCTCTTCAGGCTATCGATCGCTGCCGGCCTCTGTTAAGTCCACACCGGTTCCTGGGGAGAACCTTGCCCGTGAAGGGGTGGGATATGCCTATGTGAACCGATATGGGAAGACGCATGTGGTGCGGGATCTGGCAAGAGCATTGGACTATACCGCCGACGGTAACGTGTACGAATATACCGGTTTCTTTGGCGGCGGACATGCTTATAACAGTCATTTTGTCGCGCAACAACTTTCATTGACAAACAATGTGTTATCATCAACCGATAAACAGTTTTCCTATCGGGTCAGACAACTCACAGACCTCGACATAAATCGAATGACTCAAATTGCCAGCCGTTAATCACAACGCTGCATAAAAGCTCTGCCCGGCCTGGCCACAGAGCTTTTTTTATGCCTGTGATTAACCCCAGATTACTTGCAATCACGATAAAAATAGCGTAAACTGATGAAGAGTGATGAAACTCACACGAGATAAAAACGTCTTATGTAACAGATGAGATCATGATAAAGGAGGATATCGTATGTGCATAAAATCAAAATGGGTGCTTCTGGCAATGTGTGCTTTGATGGTGCTGAGCAGCGGACTGACTGCCTTTGCTTCCGTTCAATTTACCGATGTTCCGGCAAATCACTGGGCATATTCCCACATCCGCAGAGCAGCTGATACAGGAATCATCGGCGGCTATACCCACGCAACCACCGGTCAGCGGGTATATGATCCTGAGAATCCGGTCACCCGGTTGCAGGCGGTTGTCATGGTGTATGAAACATTAAAAGCTACAAATGATTTGAAATCTCAGTCAGACTTCACACAGAAGTACAACAGCCTGATGACAGCAGCGGGTGTTCCCTGGGGTCAAAAGCAGGTGGCTTACGCACTGGAGTATGGGATCCTGACAACCACCGAGTTAACAATGCTGATGAATCAAAGCGGCAGTGAGCCCAAACAGAACCCGGCAACCCGGGAAGAAGTGGCCGTGTTCTTCAGCCGTGCGCTTAACCCTAATCAAGAGGGCACCACCACGGTGAACCTGACATATAAAGACGCTGAAATGATCAACAGTGCGGCGATGCTGCATGTCAACTTTCTGACACAACATCGTATCTTAACAGGCGACGATCAGGGCAATTTTAATCCCCGGGCGGCCATTAGACGTTCAGAGATGGCAGCGGTGATCAGTAAAGCGTATGACTGGCTGAATTCAACTGGCAATGAGATTGTCGTTACCATACCGGTGGAAACCAAAGAACCTGAAAAGGAAGAAAAAGAAGAAGAGAAAGAAACCCGACTTATTGGAGTTATTCAACTGCTCAGCTTCAACAGCAATCGTATTTATTTGGTGGAAGAAGGAAAAACCAGGGTGGATGATTATCCCTTTACCAATGATACCAGGGTCTATGTGCGCGGATCTGAACGAGGCCTCAGCAGCCTGCAGGAAGATCAAACCGCCGAGTTTACCCTGAACAAGGAGGGAATCATCACCCGTATTGAAGTGGACCCTCAAAGAGACAAAGTTGAAGGCACGTTACAGTCGTTAGTGGACATGACAAAAGACAGAGGGTACTACGTATTACGTATTGTCGACAGTGGAAAGAATGTGGATATGACTTTACAGGCCGATGAAAAAATCCCTGTAATGGCAGATACAACTGAGGTTGATTTTGATTGGTTAACCATTGGAGAACGAGTGGTTGTCTATTACCGGGATAAAGAAGCCACAAAGATCGAGAAGCTGGATACCATTAACGATGCAGAAGGCACACTGGCTAAAAGAGTCACCCGGTTTGACAATCACATTACATTAACATCAGGAAATGTTGAAAGAGAGTATCTTCTCGGCGAAGATTTATATATCCGCATCGAAGGTCGAAGTGCAGAACTCAGCGATTTGATGACGGGAGATATCATCACCCTTCGCCTGCGGGATGGAAAAGTGACACGTATTGATGCGAAACAGGTGGAGTTGGAAAATACGGTTGAAGGAACCATTGTGGCCATTCAAATCGCCCGTACCAACATGATCACCATCGAAGATCGCCGCGGCACTGAAAAAACCTATGAAATCACAGATGGAGCACGTGTTTTCATCGATAACGAGCGAAAAGCCATCGCCGACCTGCGCAATGGCGACTGGGTTAAGCTAACGCTGCGGGCAGACAGCGTTCTGGAGATTAGTCTTGAAAAAGGTTACCGGGGCGAGTATATGAGAGGCATCGTTGAAACGGTGTACGAAAGAACCAATCAGATTCGCTTGAGACGTACTGACACAGCCCGTGGCGAAGAAGTGCTTATCTACGTGGAGAACAATACCCGTATTTACGACACAAACAGAAAAGAGATCACCATTGGGAGCATCCGCCGCAACTCACTCATCAGCATTCGCGGTGACTTCGAAGGCGACTTCTTTGTGGCTGACCTGATTGATGTGCTTGAAGAATAAGAGAAGCAGGTGAATTCTGTTGAGCAAAAAGATGAAATCGACACAATTTCCACTAAATAAAAGCAATACCGCAGCCGGCGAGGCTGCGGTATTGCCGCTTCAGTCTTTTTTCGCTTTCTTTATGGGAATCCTACTCACCTTCATGGTGTTATCCCGGGGAGCGTTCTTTCCGGAAGACAAAATATTGTTTTCCTTGATATTTCTGTTATTAGGTGTCGTTGTCTTTGCGCTGACCAGCCTATTTCGCCACCGTGTGTGGTGGGATTCCATTCATGGATTCAGCCCTTTGTTGCTGTTGGCAGCCTACTGGGTTCCGGTGATTACTTTTCAATGGGTAGTCTTGTGGGAAGCGCTTACAATGATTCTATATTATGTGGTGGCAGTTGTTGTTTTCATTCTGGTGCGCAATTTGAATCGCAACAATCGATATACGGAGATGCTTTTAAATCTCATGCTGGTTGCAGGGATAATAGTTGCAACCACTGCGCTTATGGGAGCGGCACAATTATGGGATTACCCTGACCTTGTGATGAGCAATCGCCTGGCAGGCATCTTTCAATATCCCAACACATTGGCCGCATGGATGATGACTCTCTATTTTGTCAGCAATGGTCTCATGCTGGAAGCATCCCAGAAATGGAAAAAAGTAGCTTATGGCAGCATTGGATTCTTCATGCTCTTTGTATTCGTCTTCACCTATTCCCGGGCGGCTTGGTTGCTCTTTCCCCTGATAGCATTGTTTTTTCTAATCATTCTCCCTGGGAAAAATCGCATTATGATGCTGCTCACCTACATCATCAGCGGTGTTCCGCTACTAGTGGCCTTGATGCCCTTCTACCGGGCTACTACTGGAAGTGAAGCAGGCGGTTTCTCTGTCTTCGCCATCATTCTGGCTGCCACCGCGGCCTTTGGGCTGTTGCTGGCCGGTCTGCTACGGCTGTCGAACCGTATGGAAGACTTCCTGCAGTCCCAGCAACATACCCACCTGAAAAAAGTGCTGTTTATAGCAATGGGAGCGGTTCTTTTGGGAGCGGCCGTGTTGTTGATGGTTGCCCTGCAGGCCACAGAACCACTTGTGTTTGACAATATGGACTTGGAGGAACCCCGCAACCAAACCCTTACCCGCACTCTGTCAGACATGCAGCCCTTAACAGCATATGAACTTCATCTGCAGCTGGAAACCCAGGGAGGTAACGAAGAACAGTGGCCCTGGCTGGTGGAGGTAATTTCAGAGAATGCAGGGAGAGACAGCACTCGAATCCTGCAGCACGTGGGCGTGAAAGAAGTTTCCGGTGAAATCATGATCCCCTTTGAAACATTAGAAGACACCACTGCTCTTAGAATTGTGTTTCGCAATCAGTTCGAGAACACCGCGGTCACATTTCATGAAGCAACCGTCATTCATCCTGAAGCTGATCTATTCTATTCCATCCCACTCCAATATAGGGTTTTGCCAGAGGGTCTGGTACAACGGCTGGAAAACATTGGTCGTGAAGAGAATAGTGCTGATACGCGTCTAACCTATTACCGGGACAGTATGACTATTTTACGAAGTCACCCCGTGGGTGCAGGTGGCGGTGCATGGGATGCACTTTATCGTGAATATCAGAGTCAGCCTTATTACAGCCGACAGGTTCACAATTTCTTTCTTCAAACAGCGGTGGAAGCCGGCTATTTAGGCCTGATCTTGCTTGCCAGCATGGTGGGGTTGATCATATGGGGGTTGTACCAGTCTTTTCGCGCTGGCCATCTCTTACAGACCTCTCTTCATGTGGCAGTACTATCACTCTTAGGTCACAGTTTTCTCGACTTCAATTTCAGCTACTTGGCCACGTTTCTTTTCTATTGGATGCTGCTGGCGCTGTTGCAACCACCCTTGTGGCCTTCATCATGGAACAAGAAAGTAAGTCCGCGGGTTTCCAGTAGCGATCTGCCTGGATGGGCAGCATCTCTGGTACTTATTCCTGTTCTGGTGTTGGCTATGACTGCTTGGGGCGCCTCCAGAAGCCATGAAAACGCTGTTCTCTACGGGCAGACAGGAGAAGCTCAGTTGGCTTACGATACCTTCGAACAAGCAGCATCTCTGGACCGTCTGCGGCCAGAGTATCGCCTGGATCTAACGAGTAATCTGCTTCAATTATATAGTACCACCGGCGATCAGGTAATGCTCACAGTGGCAAATCACCATTGGCAACAGGGAATGCGCTATGCTCCCCGCCACCGGGAACTGATCATGGCAGGTGTCGATTTAAAAATCTATCAGGGAGAATTTCAGGAAGCCGGAGAACTTATCCAGCAGCGGATCACTGAAGCTCCACTAGACCGAACGGGTTATGAGGAAGTTTCAGCTGCCTACCTCAACCTGGTGAAATTCATGTCAGGCAATTCGACACAAGATGCATCGCCAGTAGAACCAGCTTTGGCAGAAACTGCGCAGGAAGGTCTTCAGCTTCTCCATATTCAGCAACAGGCCAATCAGCAGGCTAAGGTACCCCTGGCCATCACAAGTGTCTTTAAAAACAATCTGATGTATCTTCGAGCATGGCAGGAGTTTGCCGCAGGCAACCTGCCCTTTGCCTTAAATCCGTCAGAAAACCCCTTGTATGTCAGTTTCCTTGATTTGGAGTATGCCACTGGTGCCGAACAAGCTTGGCGTGCTTGGGGTCGCGAAGATGCCCAACTCACCACTACTCTTACGGATGAAGGGCTATTAACCATCAATACCGGCACTGACCTGGGGCTTGCTCATACTCCCAATATACCACTGCAGTCGAAAACTACGTATCAGGTGTGGGTGGATTTCGCCCAAATTAGTCTGGAGGCTCCCCTGCAAATCCATGTGATTGCCACTGACAGTGAAGGGGGAGCAACACAGCACACCCATATCCTAACCCAGGAAGAAACAAAAAATCTGGCTGCTACCTTTACATTTACCATCATCGGTGACATTGATCCGGTCAATGACCAATACATCCGTTTCGACCACCCTGGTCGCAGTCCAGAATCCGACGCCAACCACGACCCCGGCAGCTTTACAATCCGTGGAGTGGTGGTTCAACAAACTACTAATATATAAAGGAGTTCACCAATGTCACAGGAAAAACAGAGCCAGCCGCAACATTCTCCCATCTTCAACGGTAGTCATTCTCCTAATGGCTACCATAACGGCTATTACGAAGAAGAAACTAGCCTTCGGGAGATCATTGAAGCCTTGCTGAAACACTGGAAGAAGATCGTTGCTATCACTCTGGCTGCGTTAGTGCTGACTGCCGCCATTACTTTGGGCTTCGTCACTTCAGTTGATGAAGCTCGGGTCATCATCAGCATGAGCCGCCCTGACCGCTACACCACTGAAGAACACCTTCAGGAAATCATCGCCAATCGACTTTCTCTGGTGAGTTTCAATGAACGCAATGAAATGAATATTCGAGATGCTCAGATGCTTATTAACAGCCCAGAAGTGGTTGAAGCCGCCATGATTCAGCAGGGTTTTGTGGCGAGACCCATTAACCGTCTCATGGAAACCATCGAGATTAATGCGCTCAACGCTTACTTGTTTCAAATTAATCTTCAGGGGACAGAGAAGGAAGCTCTTCTGGGATTAGTGGACGAAATGGCCGTTCAGTTCAACCGTATCACTGTGGAAGAAATCACCCGGTCACTAAACCAGGAAATTAGCCGTAAGAAAAGGGCCATTCAAACGGCTGAAATGAACTTGGCTTCCAACCGAGCGCAGATGGAAGCTACTGACCCCTATATAACGTTGGAGAGAGCGGTGCTGGATGACCCATCCATGGCCGTGGCCGACCCCGATGCCAACCGCACCACGGTGGTGCGCACTCAGGAGACCAATCCATCCTATTTGGCCCGCCTGGAAGCTGTCACTCAGGCAGAAATGGAACTAAATCAGCTGAAGGTGGCGCTGGATGAGCTAAAGAATGAAGCTGACCTAATCATCGAGCAACTGAATCAGTTGGAAACCGCCCCTGTTCATATTGTGAGAGGTGCAACTGACTATGCAGGAGGCAACCCTTTGCGTAGAATCTCCCCCCGAATTAGCCTCAACCTAGCTATCGCTTTGGCGATAGGCCTCATGATGGGTGCTTTTATGGCCTTCTTCATTGAGTACTGGCAAAAATCTAAACCTAAGCAGCTTTAATACTGTGGTATCGAACTCACGTAGCACTTGCAACCCTTGACAATCTCATTTTCACATGATACGATAACCTTGCGTTCAATTGATGAACGCAAGGTTATTTTTGACACATCGGAGAGAGCTATTCATTGATTCTAGACACTTATTCTACACCCTGTTACCAATCTACTGGAGGTCCTATGAACATATCCTACGACAAAGAATACTTGATTCTTTCCCAAATAGAATCTAACCCCGACGCCACCCAGAGAGACATCTCTCGCCATACGGGCCTTTCCCTGGGCAGCGTCAATTTACTGTTAAAAAAAATGACCAAAGAAGGACTCATTAAAATTGAATCCATCCCTGCTCATCGGGTGGCGTATATGCTTACTCCAAAAGGCATGGTGGAAAAAGCCAACAAAACCGTCAGTTACATCAAGCGTCATTATAACGCCATTACCCAAACCAAAGAACATATAAAAAACACTTTCGCAAATCTGCTGAAAGACCACTCTGCGCTCTACATTTTCTACACTAATGATGAAGTGGGCAGCCTCATCATTACCGCCATTGACGAGTTGTCTCTTCAACAGCGGGCAGCTATCACTCTGATTCAAACTATGGAAGAAGCTATCAATCCGCAGACCCCTGTCATTAAGTACTATCCCAGCAATACTGAGGGATCCATGAACTATGCCAATCCTATCATCAATTTACTGGATAAACTGCCATGAAGCGTAGGCACGTAAATATTGAACTAACACACAGCGAGGAATCAGAAAAATGGATGCATTAGAATAGGAATGGATATGTGGAGGCTAAACACAATGGCTTATTTAAAATTCAAAAGACTAATGGATATCATATTTTCAACTTTAGGACTTATCATATTAGCTCCTGTTTTTATGATCCTTACTATAGTCATTAAGATTGACTCAAAGGGGCCGATTCTCTTCAAACAAAAGAGAGTAGGAATCCATAAGAGTCATTTTTATATTTTAAAGTTTAGGACAATGCGTATTGATACACCGAGAGACACTCCAACACATCTTTTAGAAAATCCTGACCAGTGGATCACAAGAGTGGGCACGATATTAAGGAAGACAAGTCTGGATGAGCTTCCACAGATCATCAATATCTTTAAAGGTGAGATGAGTATAATCGGTCCAAGGCCAGCACTTTGGAATCAGTACGATCTTATTAAAGAAAGAGAGAGGTATGGTGCCAATGAGGTGCCTGTTGGTCTTACCGGATGGGCTCAAATTAATGGTAGAGATGAACTTGAAATTGATGAAAAAGCTAAACTGGATGGGGAGTATGTTGAAAAAATGGGCCTTCTGATGGACATTAGATGTTTTATTGGAACAATATTCTCGATAATAAGATCAGAAGGAGTAGCCGAGGGAAGAACAAGAAGCAAAATCAAAGACTAAATTTATCAGCTATTCTTTTTTGCCTTTCGGATTTCTAAGATGAGCTTTGCGAGGTGACAAAATGAAACATATACTTATCACCGGTAAAAATAGCTACATAGGCACATCTCTTGAGAAATGGCTCTTAAGAGAACCTGATACCTATAAAGTCGATACGATTGATATGAAGGATGGATCATGGAAAGAAAGATGCTTTTCTCAATATGAGGCTGTGTTTCATGTGGCTGGGGTAGCGCATATTAAAGAAACAAATGAGAATCAAGACCTTTATTATAAAGTAAATAGAGATCTTGCTTATGAAACTGCACAGAAGGCAAAACGAAATGGAGTTATGCAGTTTATTTTTTTAAGCTCAATGAGTGTATATGGTGTTCAGAATGGTGTTATTAATAAGGAGACGCCGCTTCATCCTGATACAGCTTATGGAAAGTCAAAAATTGAAGCCGAAGAGTTGATTAATACGTTACAAGACGAATTTTTCACTGTTGCAACTCTTAGACCACCTATGGTTTATGGAAAAGGCTGCAGAGGGAACTACCCAAAGTTAGCTGAATTAGCACTCAAAACACCAATTTTTCCAGATTTTGATAATAAGCGCAGTATGATCTATATAGACAACTTATCGGAGTTCGTTAAGCAAATTATTGATAGCAAAAGTGGAGGAACATTTTTTCCGCAAAATGACGAATATACAAATCCTAGTGAAATGGTCAGGCTGATTGCTGAGTTCCATGGCAAGAAAGTTGTAATGACTAAACTATTTAATCCCGCATTAAAATTACTAAATGTAAGGACGTTAAACAAAGTGTTTGGTGACTTGATTTATGATATGAACATGTCTGAATACATGAGTGATTATAGAGTTTGTGGCTTTAAAGAATCGATTAAAAGGTCGGAGGATTAAGAATGGATAGCAATAGAAGAATTTTGATCCTTTCAAATCATCATTCTTACACTTATAATTTCCGAAAAGAAGTAATCCAAAAACTACTGGATGAAGGCTATGAGATCTATATTACTTTGCCTTATGGTGAAAAAGTGAAAAGATTAGAAGCGATGGGATGTAGTTATATCGAATCACCTCTGGATAGACGAGGGATGAATCCGGTTTCAGATTTAAGATTAATGAAATCTTATTATGGGTTAATGAAAAAGATAAGGCCCAAATTGGTCCTTTCATATACCATCAAACCGAATATTTATGGGGGGATCATATGCAGGATACTAAAGATACCAATCATAGCAAATGTTACAGGCTTAGGAACGGCGGTTGGAAATGAAGGTGTTCTTCAAAAGATAGTAGTGGCGTTATACAAATCAGCGTTTAAAAAGGCAACGTGTATTTTTTTCCAAAACGAAAGTAATAGAGACTTTTTCATAAAAAAGGGCATTTCTTTAAATAGATATAAAGTCATTCCTGGCTCAGGCATCAATATTAATGATTTTTCTTATCGAGACTATCCAAATGATAGTGGCATTGTGAGGTTCTTATATATAGGAAGAATAATGAAAGATAAGGGAATTGAAGAACTTATTGAGGCAGCCAAACGAATAAAAAAAGACCATGAAAATGTGCATTTCGACGCACTGGGGTTTTGTGAAGATGGATATAAAGAGAAGGTTGATTTTCTCCAAAAGAACAAATTAATTACATTTCATGGTGTTATAGATAATGTCAGGGATTATATAGAAAAATGCAACGCTGTTATACATCCAACATATCATGAAGGAATGTCTAACGTATTACTGGAAGCTGCTGCTACTGGAAGGCCTGTATTAGCATCAGAGATTCCGGGATGTAGAGAAATATTTGATGAAGGGGTTAGCGGATTTGGATTTGAGGCTAAGAATATTGATAGTTTAACTCAAGCAATACTTAAATTTATGAAACTATCTAATCAAGAAAGAATGAAGATGGGAATTGCTGGACGCAGAAAAATTGAAAAAGAATTTGACAGAACAATAATTGTTGAAGAATATTTGAAGGAAATCAGCAGAGTCACGGAGGGAAGATGATGAGTTTATACGAAAAGATTAAAAATAGAGAAGAAAAAATTTCTATTGTAGGCCTTGGCTATGTAGGCATGCCTATTGCAGTTGCATTTGCCAAGAAAGTTGATGTTATTGGTTTCGATATTAGCAAAGAAAAAGTTGAGTTATATAAAAAAGGAATTGATCCAACGAAAGAAGTTGGAGATGAAGCGGTTAAAGAAACGACGGTAGAGTTTACAGTAGATGAGTTAAAATTAAAAGAAGCCAAATTTCATATTGTTGCAGTTCCTACTCCTGTAAATGTTGATCACACACCTGACTTGAAGCCAGTTGAATCAGCCAGTAGAATGGTTGGAAGAAATCTAACCCAAAATTCAATTGTTGTATTTGAGTCTACAGTTTATCCAGGAGTTACAGAGGAAATTTGCATTCCAATTCTTGAAAGGGAATCAGGAATGAAGTGTGGTGTGGATTTTAAAGTTGGATATTCACCTGAGAGAATCAATCCTGGCGATAAAGTGCATAGGCTTGAAACCATTGTAAAAGTTGTATCCGGCATAGATGAAGAATCTCTTAACACTATTGCGAAAATTTACGAACTGGTTGTAGATGCTGGAGTACATAGAGCGGAGTCAATCAAGGTAGCCGAAGCGGCTAAGGTAATTGAAAACTCACAGAGAGACATCAATATTGCTTTTATGAATGAACTCTCTATCATTTTTAATAAGATGAAAATAGACACTAAGGCGGTTCTAAAAACGGCAGGAACTAAATGGAACTTCCTGAAATTTCATCCAGGATTAGTTGGAGGACACTGCATAGGTGTAGATCCATATTATCTAACCTATAAAGCAGAACAATTAGGATACCATTCACAAATCATTCTTTCGGGAAGAAGAATCAATGATGATATGGGGAGATATGTGGTTGAAAATCTAGTAAAAAATCTCATTAAGGCAGATGTTCCGGTTAAGGATGCAAAAGTAGCAATTTTAGGATTTGCATTCAAAGAAAACTGCCCTGACACCAGAAATACAAAGGTCATTGATATAGTAAATGAACTTAAGGAATATGGAATCATTCCTAAGATTGCGGATCCTGAAGCTGATGCGGAAGAGGCAGAGCATGAGTATGGCATTATATTTGATTTGCTTGAGGATATTAATAATATGGATGCTATCCTTGTGGCGGTAGGGCATAATCGATTCATAAAAATTTCTAAAGAAGGTTTTGACGATATGTTTAAGTCAGGTCTCAATGAAAGCAAAGTACTAATTGATATTAAAGGAATCTTAGATAGAAATGAATATGAAGCGGCAGGGTATAGATACTGGAGACTGTAGGAAAGGCCGTGAATAGCATGGGATATGAAGATATAACATTTGAAAAAGAGAGTACATTTCTTGTTACAGGTGGAGCTGGATTTATCGGCTCCAACCTGTGTGAGGCCTTATTAGATAAACGATGCAAGGTAAGGTGCCTTGATAATTTATCGAACGGCAAACAAGAAAATGTGGACTCATTTAGAAGTAACCAAAATTTTGTTTTTATCAATGGAGATATTAGAGATTTCAACACCTGTATGGAAGCTTGTGAAGGTATCGATTATGTGCTTCATCAAGCTGCTTGGGGAAGTGTGCCAAGAAGCATTGAGATGCCGTTACTCTATGAAGCAATCAATATTAGAGGAACACTGAATATGCTGGAAGCAGCAAGACAGAATAGTGTCAAAAAGTTTGTTTATGCATCGAGCTCTTCAGTTTATGGCGATGAACCTAACCTTCCGAAACAAGAAGGTAGAGAAGGCAACCTTTTATCACCATATGCGTTAACCAAAATGGCAGACGAAGAGTATGGAAAACTTTATAAAAAAATCTATGGGCTGGATACATATGGTTTAAGATACTTTAATGTGTTTGGGAAGAGACAAGATCCCAACGGTGTATATGCAGCAGTTATTCCAAAGTTCATCAAGCAACTTCTTAATGATGAGCAACCGATAATAAATGGTGATGGGAAACAGAGTAGGGACTTTACTTACATTGAAAACGTAATCGAGGCAAATTTCAAAGCATGTAAAGCAACATCAGAAGTGGCAGGTGAAGTTTTTAATATTGCCTATGGTGGAAGAGAATGCTTAATAGATGTTTATATTTCACTTTGTAATGCTCTGGACAAGAGTGTAATACCAATTTTTGGACCTGAAAGAAAAGGGGACATCAAGCATAGCAATGCTGATATTAGTAAGGCAAAAAAAATGATTGGGTACAACCCAGACTGGAGCTTTGAAAGAGGAATCGAGGCATCGCTAAAATGGTATAAGGAGAATTTGTAGGATGACACAAAATGGAAGAGGTAGAGATAAATTTAAAAGATATAGGAGGGTGTTATTATTATTTTCCTCCTTCTATAAAATATTACCGATTAGATTTAGAATCAAATTACTTGAAATTCATAGAAACACAAACGGATTGATTGGTTTAGTTATAAGATACTCATTGCTCAAATCTGTAGCCCAAAAATGTGGAGATAATGTTATGATTCAGCCGGGAGTATACTTATTATCACCTGACAAGTTGCAAATAGGCAATAATGTCAGCATACATCCAATGTGTTATATAGATTCAACAGGCGAGATTGCAATTGGAAATGATGTATCAATAGCTCATGGAACTACCATAATGAGCACTACTCATAATTATGGCGACAGAACCATTCCAATCAAAGATCAAGGTATTAACCATGCACGGGTTACGATTGAAGACAATGTATGGATAGGTGCCAAAGTGGTAGTTCTTTCAGGAGTAAAAATTGCTTCAGGGTGTATATTAGGTGCGGGTACTGTCATCACCAAAGATACTAATAATGATTTCATTTACGGCGGGGTTCCTTCTAAACAAATAAAAGGGAGGTTCGAGGGTTGAAAGTTTTATTTGCGCATGATCATAAAATTAGACTAATTGATGGCAAGCATTATACCCCTGGAGGTCTGCCAAACGACGTGTTGAGACGGTACACGGAAAAATTCGGTGACTTAACGTTACTTACCAGAATATATGAAGAAGAGCATGCAAGCAATTCTTACAAAGAAATCAGCATAAATAAAATAAGATTTCTCAACTACTTTGAGGGCAGATATAAACAAGTCAAACATGCTGTACAAGGCACGGATATACTAATTGCAAGATTACCCAGTTGGATAGGATGTTTAGCAGTCCACTATGCCAAGGTTTTTAATAAACCGTACTTGTTAGAAGTTGTTGGCGATCCAAAAACGGCATACAGTTTGTATGGAAGTATTAGAGGGAAGTTAATTGCTCCTTTTATGTCATCGGTAATGAAATACCAAGTTAAGCACGCGCCGTTTGTGTTATATGTTTCAAAACGTTTTCTGCAGGAACGTTATCCAACGAATGGCAATTCTGTAGGATGTCCAGATGTGTATTTAGAAGAGCCTTCTTTAGAAGCTCTTGACGAAAGGCTCAGCAAAATATCAGAGCAAGAATTTAATTCAGTAGTTTTGGGCTTAATCGGATCATTAGAAGTTTCATATAGAGGGCATAAAACATTGCTTAAAGTGGCTAATGAACTAAAGAAAAGAGATATATATTGTATAATTAGATTCCTTGGAGGTGGAAGTAATGACAAATGGACAAATATGGCAGAAAAACTTGGCATAAAAGATCAAATCACTTTTAATGGAATACTACCAGCAGGCTTTCCAGTGCTTAAATGGATAGATGATATTGATATTCTTGTGATGCCATCCGAAGCCGAAACATTGGGACGAGCAATTATTGAGGCTATGAGTAGAGGATGTCCTGTGATTGGTTCATTGGAAACCGCAATAGGTGAACAAATTGGATCGGATTGCTTATGCAGTGCGCAGGACTATATAGCGATAGCCAATTTAATTGAAAGAATGATCAGTGATCGGGAATATATGTCATATTGTGCAAAAGAAAATTTTTACAGATCGTTTAAATATACAAACACACAAACAGAGAGAATCAGAAGTGGGTTTTTTGATAAATTTCTCTCAACAATAAACATAGATAGATGAAGGAGTAGACAATGAATTTTTGGGGATATTTCTTATTTTCATTTTTTGCAATATATTTATATATGGTGTTTTATTGGATCACCAAAGATGTTCTTAATCCTCCTGGAATCATGATATCTATCTGGCTTTTTTTTGCAGGGGTTAGTCACTTAAACTTAGGTTCATTCCAGCGAGATTGGATTCCAGAAACATACTGGGCGATAATTCTATCCGCTTTTTCGATGACAATTGCTGGATTATTATTATTAAAAGGGAGAAGAGCTCGATTAGTATCGTTGTCATCGAGGCGCAGGGAAATGCCTTTGAAAAACATGATGCTTACCTATAAATTTAACAAGCTCTACTACGTATGGGCTTGCGTAAGCTTATTTTCAGCGGTATGGGTTATTTTTGAGCAAGGTATCGATATTACTTATTTTTTTACTGTGACATTGGAAGGAAATAAAGGGCAGTGGCAAAAGTCAAATATAGTTTTTATCGAATATTTTTCATTTATGCTTCCTCATATATCGATTATTTCATTTTTCCAGATTATTTTTGGTAGATGTAAGAACAGACTTGAGAAACACTTCAATATTTTTATTATAGGAGCGTCACTCTACTTTACATTATTTGTTATGGTTTCAAGAGGAACGGCAATTATTCAATTATTGGGTTATTTGTATATAGCAAACAGGAAAAAAAGATTATCCTTTGGTCGACTGGGAAGAGTACTTGTAGCAATAATATTTCTTTTTGGGGCATTTTCTTTATTAAGATGGCAGGATCCCACCGTAGGCACCATTTATTCTGGAAGAACCGATTCACTCATATTTAATTCTGTATACAATTATATTGTATATTGTTATCAGAATTTAGATACATTAATTAGGGAAGGAACACCGTATACAATATATAAATATGTATTTGCATCAATTAGCCAAGCATTAGGCCTATCAAGCAGCAGTGAGTTGAGATATATAAGTACTGGAGGATTTAATGCAGTACCTTTTATATTTGGACACTATCATGATCTTGGAATGATAGGGGTAATCATATACCCGGTAATTATTGTATGGATGATGTCAACATTATATAATATGTCGAACAGAAATGAGGCCTACTCAATAGTCTTGGCAATGTTTCAAAAAGGGGTGTTTTCCGTTTTTTTTGGAGATTATATTCTTTTATTCAATGCACAGAACTTAGCAATGGTGATTGCATTTTTAATAATTAGAAGTAGCCTGCGTGATAAAAGAGAGCAAATACACAGAGATGGCGCTTTAATAATCCAATAAAGTCTTAGGAACAAAGAGGTGTTAGCGATACCATGCGATTCATTCAAAAAAACAAGAATACAGTTATTAGCCTGATTAATGTTTTAGTCTCGGCAATTCAATCACTTTGGCTGTTGGGATATGTTCAAAAAATAATGGATGTAGAAGCGTATGGGTATATCGCAGTGATAACCAGCTTTGTTAACATGGCACATATAGTAACAATTGTGTTTACAACATTCACTGCCAGGTATGTGTCTTTAGAGTTGCATAAAAAAAGAATAAATAAAGCTAATGAGTATTTTAATGCATCATTCTTTGGGCTTTTATTAATCTCTGGAATAATGGTGATTATTTTTTCAATGCTTGCAGTGTCTGCAAGAATGTGGCTCAACGTAAGTGATCAGTATGTTTCTCAAGTTCAGTTGTTATTACTGCTAATAGGAGGATCGTTTATAGTCACTACCTTTAGTACACCAATGAAAGCAGGCGTATACTATGCGAATAAGACGTACATTATGCATGGTTTACAAGTTCTTAGTTATCTAGGGAGGATCATTTTTGCATTAGTTTTATACGGGTATTTTCCGGCAAAGCTATGGTATGCTTACATAGGTTCATTTGTTATTGATACAATTTCGTTATTTGTATACTTTTCAATTTACAAAAAGCTCATGCCTGGCATCAAAATAACATGGACATCTTTTTCAGCTGGTGCAATGAAGGATATCATTTCATCAGGGTTATGGATGTCCATTAATAAAATAGGCGCTGTGTTGTTAGCGAATATAAATGTAATAATAATGAGTACATTAATTTCGGTATATATAACAGGGGTATACGCTACTATAGTTCAATTTGTTTCGCTAATAGGTGTACTGACAATGACGTTGTTGTCAACCTTTGTTCCGAACATTTATCGGTTTTACGCAGATGATGATATTGAAAAATTCAGAGAATATGTATCGAAATGTGTAAAGATTATATCAATCACGAATGGGTTTATAGTAGGTGGGATGCTTGTATTCCAGAAGTATTTACTGAGCTTATTTATTAGTAACGATTATATGGATCATAATTTCATCATTATACTAACGCTTATCTATATTCCACTCGCTTTTTCTGCGAATGTACTTGAACAGGTATTGATAGCTTATAATAAGTTCAAAATTCCTGCGATTTCTCAGTTGATCGCGGGAGCGGCCAACATAGTCCTCATTCTATTGATAAGCAAGTTACTTAACATAGGTATATATGGAATTTTAATATCGACAATAGTGGTAGCGGTGGTACGAGACGTGTTCTTTATACCTCTATATACGAATGCTGTGACATTATATCAGGCAAAAGATTACTATAGAAGCGTTTTGTTTGGTATTATCACTTGTGTATATACCGTAGTTATTTCTCGAATAATGGTATCGATTAAAGCTCCTTCATCATGGGAAATTTTTATTATTGAGGTATTCTTGGTAAGTGTACTCTTTGTAGCGTTCTACTTTGTGATATCAAGCAAGCAAGAAACTCAATTTTTAATAACAAATCTAAAAGGTGGTTAAAGCCATGAAGAAGATGTTGATTGTGTATCAATTAAGAGCAAGAGAATTTGATAATGCGTTATTGCTGAAAACTATTTTTGAGAATAATGGATATATTGTAAGCATCAAGAATGATGCTGATACATTTTGTCTTTTTGAAAAATTTGATTTTATCATATGGCCTTGTATGTATGATAACAATCAATTTGATACATTATCATATCGATTCAACTCTTGTGGAGTACCTTCAATAAGTATGCGCTATGAACAAATATTTACTAAACATGATGAGGATACAGGCGTGATGGCACCAAAAGGAAAAGCCCAAGATATACCAACAATGAACTGGGGCATAGCAGATTATAATTATTGCAAGATGAATGGAGTTCCAGATAAAAACTTATCGGTTACAGGGTTTATTACACTTGATTACTTAAGACCAGAGTTTAGTGGTTTCTGGTATAATCGCGATGATATTGCGGATAGATATAACCTTTCCAAGGATAAAAAATGGTTGTTATTTATCTCTAGCTTTGCATTGGCAGATAATGTTGAAGTTGCCAAAACGTTGTACACTTATCAAGAAGGAGAAGACGCCATTTCTATCAGTGACTTAAATACACGGTCCAGAAAAGAAATTTTGGAGTGGCTTGAAAACCTCATACTGGATGATAAAAGTTACAATATTATTTATAGACCTCATCCAGCAGAAAAGAGCGACATCAACTTGTTTAGTGATCTCAAAAAAAAATATCCAAATAACTTCCATGTCATTCCTGAGTTGAATATCAAACAGTGGATTCTCACTACCGACATAATAACAACTTGGGTTAGTACATCGATTACAGAGTGTTATGTAGCAAAAAAACATTGTTTGGTTTTAAGGCCCGAACCATATCCACAAAAATATGATATTGTTCTATACAAGGATGGCAAATTCATAACTAACTATGATGAGTTCAAACTAGAAATAGAAAACAGTTCTAAACAGAAAGATTTTAAAGAAAACTTCCCAATTAGTTCAGATATTTTAAATAGATATTACGACATATCTGACACGCCAACTTATTTACGGATTGTTAATGAAGTAGAAAAACATATCAATGATAATCCTGAAAATGAAATCAATAGAGCACAATGGTTAATAAAAAGATGGAAATACCTTATTTTCAAAGGATATATTCTTAAAATTTATTTAAAAAGAATATATCAGTTTACACATAAGAATTTCCATTTTTCGATTAGGGATGCAAGATTAAGAAAAAAGTATGCGATACAAACATGGGAAGATGAAGCTGTAAACAAAGCCTTTAATAAGAATGATGAAGAAAACAAACTCAAGAAACTTAAGTCAATGGTAAACATGTATGGTAATATCAAATAATTTGTGAAACGGGGGCAAAGAATGAAAATAATAGTGACAGGTGCAGATGGTTTTATCGGAAGTCATTTAACAGAAGAATTAGTCAAACAAGGACACAAGGTGAAAGCTTTTGCCTACTATAATTCATTTAATTCTTGGGGATGGCTTGATGTGATACCTCAGGAGATTATAAAAGAAGTGGAGGTGTTTACAGGAGATGTTCGTGATCCAAATGGCGTTAGAGAAGCCATGAAAGGAATGGATGAAGTTTTTCATCTTGCAGCACTGATTGCCATCCCATTCAGCTATCATTCGCCTGACACGTATGTGGATACGAATATCAAAGGCACGCTTAACGTACTTCAAGCTGCGAGAGATTTGGGTACATCTAGAGTTCTTATTACATCTACGTCAGAAGTGTATGGAACAGCTCAATATGTTCCGATTGATGAAAAACATCCTTACCAGGGCCAATCTCCGTATTCAGCCACTAAAATAGGGGCAGATCGATTGGCAGAATCATTTTTTTGCAGCTTCAACATGCCAATCACAATTGTTCGTCCATTTAATACATATGGACCTAGACAATCAGCAAGAGCCGTCATTCCAACAATAATAACACAGCTTCTTGCAGGTAAAGAAGAGATAAAGCTTGGCTCATTAGCGCCAACAAGAGATTTCAATTATGTAAAAGATACAGTCAATGGGTTTATAGAAATTGCAAAATCAGATGAGGCTATCGGTGAAGAAATCAACATTGCTACCCAACAAGAAATTTCGATTGGTCAACTGGCTGAGGAGTTGATTTTACAAATCAATCCGAAGGCAATAATAGTTTGTGAGGAACAGAGACTTAGACCTGAAAAAAGTGAAGTGAATAGACTTCTTGGTTCTAACGAAAAAATTATGAGATTAACAAATTGGAAACCAAATTATACTATTGAACAAGGATTGGCAGAAACTGTTGAATTCTTTAAGAATAACTTGAATCAGTATAAAATAGATATTTATAATATATAATTTGAGGTGACAACAGATGGAGATGAAAATGGAAATTTGCAGAGAAGATTTGATAAATCTTGTGAATTTGCAGCTAAACAATCTACTTGGATCGTCGGGAAATGTGAAAAACTATGTTGATACGACTTTGGAAAGACTTTCAAAGTGTTTTAAACTGACGAAAGATAAATATTATAGATCTTCAAATAATTGCAAATTCTCGCCCTATCACTCAGGTCAATATTCGATTTTTTTGTATTATCTAGCAAACACAATACACCGTGAAGCTGGAGATTCGGAGCTATCAACTAAATTATACTATCTTAATAAAATCATGAACTCGGTTGACTGGTATTATGAAATAGCATTGCCTGAATATTTTGGAGTAGAGCATCCAATGGGTTCTGTTTTGGGAAGAGCGCGATATTCAGATGGATTCTATATTTTTCAGGGATGTACAGTTGGTGGCGATAAAGGGACGAATCCTAATTATCCCCAAATAGGCAAAAACGTAATTATGTACTCAAATTCAACAGTACTTGGTGAAGTAAATATCGGAAAAAATGTCATCATTTCAACAGGCACCACAATAATAAATGAAAACATCCCAGATGGATGCATTGTTTTTGGGCATTCGCCAAATTTGTTGATAAAGGAAAAAAGTTTAAGCGAAATTAATAAACATATATCAGAGTTTTGGCTGATATGAGTATGCTGTGCATTAAATAGCTTTATTAAAATGGAGGTCCTTATAATGAAATATTGTAAAAAATGTGTCATGTCGAATACAAGACCAGGAATCAAGTTTAATGAAGAAGGAATTTGTTCAGCTTGTCGGTCATATGAAAGACGCAAACAAATTGACTGGGATAAAAGATACAAAGAACTCGAAGCATTATGTGATAAGTACCGTGGGATGAACGGAGCTTCATTCGATTGTGCTATTGCAGTGAGCGGTGGCAAAGATAGTCATTATCAAGTTTATCTAATGAAAGAAGTCATGAAGATGAATCCGATTCTTTTCAGCGTTGAAGACAATTTTGAAATGACAGAAGCAGGAAAACATAATCTGAAGAATATCTCAGAAGAATTTGGTTGCCCGATTATCAGTTTAAAACCTGATAGAAAAGCACAAAAGAAACTAATGAGATATACATTTGAGAAATATGGAAAACCGACTTGGTTCATTGATAGATTAATCTATACATTTCCTATGCATATGGCGATAAAATTTAGTACTCCTTTACTTGTGTATGGAGAGAATGTCAGTTTTGAATACGGAGGTAGTGTTTATGAAGAGACCTATTCTGCAAAAAATCAATTAAGCAATGGAGTGGCATCGGATATTGAACTAGATGAGTTGCTTAGCATTGATGGGATAACTGAACAAGTCCTTGAAATGACAAAAGCACCATCAACTGAAGAATTGAATAAACTTGATCCAATGTATGTCTCATATTTTATTACATGGAATAGTTATTCGAACTATCAATTTGCTAAGAAGAGAGGTTTTAAAGATTTAACTCATGAATGGGAGAGAACTCACCATGTTGAAAATTTCGACCAAATTGATAGTAGAGCATATTTGGTGCATTCATGGATGAAGTATCCTAAATTTGGACATGCTTCAGCAACTGATTATGCAGCAAGATTTGTCAGGTATGGAATGTTATCAAGAGATGAAGCGGTTGAATTAGTCAAAAAACATGATCATGCCTTAGATCCTAAATGTGTTTCTGATTTTATTAATTTTCTTGGGTATTCAGAATCAGAGTTTTGGGACATAGTTGATAAACTCTACAATGAAGAATTATTTGAAAAAGATATATTTGGTGAGTGGAAGTTATTAAATCCAATTTGGCGAGATAGGTAGGTGAGCCATTTGCATAATAAATTTATACCATTATCAGTACCTAATTTAAAAGGAAAAGAGCTTGAATATGTGACGCATGCTATTAAAACAGAATGGGTCTCGACTGGGGGGCCATATGTAAATGAGTTTGAGGAAAAGATAGCGGATTACGCTAAGTGTAAAGGTGCTGTTTCATGTCAAAATGGCACCTCTGGCCTTCATGTAGCCTTAAAAGCATGTGGAGTGACTGAAAATGATGAAGTGATCGTTCCAACACTTACTTTTATTGCTGCAGTAAATCCAGTGAAGTACATCGGTGCAGAACCAATTTTCATGGATTGTGACGATTCGCTATGCATGGATGTAGATAAGTTGAGATATTTCTGTGAAACTGAATGCAACTTTATTGAAGGTAAACTCATCAATAAGACCACTGAAAAAAACATTAAAGCATTGATTGTCGTTCATGTTTTTGGAAACATGGCTGACATGGTGGGTTTTATTGAAATTGCAAAAAAATACAATCTAAGAGTAATTGAAGATGCAACAGAAGCCATTGGTACGTACTATCTTGATGGAAAGTATAAAGGAAAGCACGCAGGAACGATAGGTGATATTGGTGTTTATTCTTTTAATGGAAACAAGATCATGACCACCGGAGGTGGAGGAATGATTGTTTCTGATAACGAGGAGTTGCTTAAGAGAACGAAGCATCTTACAACCCAAGCAAAAAGCGATGAACTCTACTATACACACGATGAAATTGGCTATAACTATCGAATGACTAATCTTCAGGCAGCATTAGGATTAGCACAGTTAGAACAATTGGAAGACTTCATTAAGGTAAAGAAAGACAATTATGACTTATACAAGAAGGAAATTCTAGAGATACCAGGATTAAGAATTATTGATTTTAATAATGGCATTCGGCCGAATTATTGGTTTTATGCTGTGTATGTAGAACCAGAGTATCCATTAAATAGAGACCAAATCATTAAATACCTAGCTTCTAAAAAGATACAGGCAAGACCCATATGGGGGCTGATTAGTGATCAAAAGCCGTATGTAGGAAATCAAACTTATAAGATTGAAAAGGCTTGTCATTATTTGGAGCATGTTGTGAATATACCATGCAGTTCTAACTTAAGTAAAGACGATGTAGTAACGGTTCTTAGCATCCTCAAAAACGCTTGATTGAAAAGGTGAGGAGGATAAAATTTTGGAAGTCAGTGCTGTAATTATAGATGAACACAATAGTATGATTGAAGCAATGGAACGCTTAGATGCAACATCCAAGAAAGTTCTTTTTGTTCAGATTGACGGTAAATTAGCCGCGGCAATTACAGACGGCGATATTCGGAGATGGATATTAAAGAAAGGCAACTTAGATGCAAAAGTAAAAGATATTGCTAATTATAATCCTCTCTACTTAGAAGAAAACAATAAACACGCAGCAAGAGAATTCATGAAGAAGAATTTTATAGATGCTCTACCAATTGTAAACAAAAGCATGGAGATTACCTCAGTAGTTCTTTTGAATGAAGAAGGCATTGAGCAAAAAAAGGAATTGAAAATACCGATTGTTATAATGGCCGGCGGTCTTGGCACAAGATTATATCCTTACACTAAAATACTTCCTAAACCATTGATACCGATTGGTGAAATACCGATTGTTGAGCATATTATGAACCGTTTTAACCAGTATGGATGTGATCAATTTTATCTAATAGTCAATCACAAAAAGAATATGATTAAAGCTTATTTTAATGAAATTGAAAAAGCCTACAAGGTTGACTATGTAGATGAAGATAAGCCGCTAGGTACTGGTGGGGGGTTGAGTCTACTTAAGGGAAAGATCAAGTCAACATTTATTTTATCAAATTGTGACGTTTTAATCGAAGAGGATTATGAAAAGATCTACAAGTATCATGTAAAAGAAAAAAATTTAATTACAATGGTTTGTTCTTTAAAGATTATAAGAATCCCTTATGGTGTTATAGAAATTAGTGAAACGGGTGAGATCGAAAAGATGAAGGAAAAACCTGAACTATCATTCTTCACAAATACCGGTATGTATATTGTAGAGCCTAAAGTGCTTGAAGAAATTGAAGAAGATAGAGCGATTGGATTTCCTGACATAATTGAAAAACACAAAGCTCAAGGCGAAAAGATTGGAGTGTATCCAATAAGTGAAAATAGCTGGATGGATATGGGGCAGATAGATGAAATGGAAGAAATGAGGAGACGACTGGACTATGAATCATAGAATAATAGCTAGGCTAGATATAAAAGGACCCAACCTGGTGAAGGGAATTCATTTAGAGGGACTAAGGGTATTAGGAAAGCCAGAGGACTTTGCAAAATACTATTATGAGAATGATATTGATGAATTAATGTATATGGATGTTGTAGCAAGCCTCTATGAAAGAAATAGCCTATCCGAGGTCATATCAAAGACTGCTAGAGAAATATTCATTCCATTGACTGTAGGGGGAGGCTTGCGCTCCGTTGAAGATATTAGACGCGTACTTAGAGCCGGGGCAGACAAAGTATCATTGAATACGGCAGCTATAAGGAATCCTGATATTATTCGAGAAGCTTCTCGTGAGTTTGGCTCATCTACTATTGTCGTAGCAATAGAAGCGATCAAAGAGCAAAATGGTGAATATCTTGCCTACATTGATAACGGTAGAGAGTATACCGGGATAGAGGTTTGCAAGTGGGCGAAACAAGCAGAAGAACTGGGCGCTGGAGAATTGGTGATTACTTCTGTAGATGCAGAAGGAACGAGACAGGGATTCGAACTAGATTTAATTAAGAGTGTTACTAAGAATGCAACTATTCCAGTTATTGCCCACGGTGGTGCAGGTAAGCCTGAGCATATTGCAGAGGTGATCAAAAAGGGGCGAGCAGATGCAGTGGCGATCGCGTCTGTACTGCATTATGAATGCATCAAAGGAATGCAACTATCCGATGATTATAAAGACGAAGGTAACACTGAATTTCTCGTAATAAATAATAGAGGTTCAAAGAAAGAGACAATGACGATTGATGAAATAAAAAGATCTTTAATTAGAGATGGTGTTATGTGCAGACATAGAGTGAGTTAGGAGGCAATATGGAGAATACAAGGGTAGCGATAATTGATAATGACATGGGAAATATGTTTAGTGTAAAAAATGCCCTAGAGAAAGTTGGCTTGGCTGTAGAGATAACTAAAGATCGCGGGCATATCATGAAAGCAGATGCACTTGTATTGCCAGGCGTTGGCGCCTTTGGCAGTGCGATGAAACATCTAAATGAACATGGACTAGTAGAGACGATAAAAGCATTTGTGGAAACCGGGAAGCCATTTATTGGAATTTGCTTGGGGTTACAGCTCTTGTTTGAAGAAAGTGAAGAGTTTGGAAATTCACCTGGATTAGCCCTTATAAAGGGGAGGGTTGTTAGGTTTCCGCAGCATGTAAATCAAGAAGAAATCAAAGTACCGCAGATTGCTTGGAATAAGATTATGAAGGGCAATATGGAGTGGGAACGGACTGTTCTGAAGAATATTACAGCAGGAGAGTACATGTATTTTGTTCATTCATATTATGTGGTGCCGAATGATGAAAAGGTGATCCTTACAAAGACTAGTTATGAAGGCATAGAGTATTGCTCTGCCATTCAGCAAAATAATATTGTTGCATTTCAATTCCACCCCGAAAAAAGCGGGTTGAAGGGATTGGAAATTTACGAGAATATTAAGGAATGGATTATAAGATCAAAGGAGGGGAAATAGATGGTTAATAGACGTGAGGTGTATTATGGATTGCCAGAGGATGTTGCTTTTTGTACTAAATGTGTTATGTCAAATCAACGCCCAACATCAGCCGTTGAGCATAATCATACAATAGAGAGCAGGAAGAACACACTAAAGCTTGATGAAGAAGGTGTTTGTGATGCATGTCGTACTGCAGAACAGAAGTCAAAGATTGATTGGGAAGATAGAGAGAGACAGCTGGTTGAACTATTAGATAAGCATAGAAAAAAAGATGGTTCCTACGATTGCTTGGTGCCGGGCAGCGGCGGTAAAGATAGTGTCTATCAGGCCCACGTTCTAAAGTATAAATATGGGATGAATCCATTGACAGTTACATGGCCTCCAATTCTATATACAGATTATGGGTATAAGAATTTTAAGAATTGGATTGATGTTGGAGGGTTTGACAATATTAGCTTTAATCGTAATGGTAAAGTCATGAAGCTGCTGACAAAACTTTCAATTGAAAACTTATTCCATCCATTTCAGACCTTTATTCTAGGACAAAAGAATCTTGCACCAAAGATGGCGCAAAAGTTTGGAATAGAGCTGATATTTTATGGAGAGAATGAGGCTGAGTATGGAAACCCAATCGCAGATAATGCAACTTCATTAAGGGACAAATCCTATTATACCTATGAGCACTTGGATGAGATTTATTTAGGTGGTATATCGGTGAAAGAAATAATGGAAAACTATGATGTTAGACTGTCAGATATAAAATCATTTTTACCGGCGCCAGTTAATGAGGTGGAAAAATGCAACATTGAGGTACATTACTTGGGGTATTATCTAAAGTGGATACCACAGGAGGCCTATTATTATGCTGTTGAGAATACAGGCTTTCGAGCAAGACCTTTTAGAACTCAGGGAACTTACAGTAAATACAATAGCATTGACGATAAAATTGATGATTTGCACTACTATACGACGTTTATTAAATTTGGGATCGGAAGAGCTACATACGATGCGTCTCAAGAAATAAGAAACAAGCATTTGACCAGAGAAGAAGGAATGGCTTTGGTTAAAAAATTTGATGGAGAATTTCCGGACAGATATTTCAATGAAATTATGGAATACTTAGAGATTGACCCAGACTATTTTAGATATGATTTAACAGATAAATTTAGATCACCACATCTTTGGACAAAGGCAGATGGAGAATGGAGACTGAGATATACAGTTAATAGGGATGGAACTGAGGATTAGATACGGTGAAAGGAAACTGCTTTTAATCGTTGGTGGAGGCCGCTGCTGGGAATCAAAAGGAGGGTCAAAATGCTTCAGAGCAAGTATTTAACGGAATATGATATGGCTGATTTTGGTTTTAAAAGTATAGGAAAAAATGTTAGAATATCATCTGATGCTAGAATTTATGGACAAGAAAATATTTCAATTGGCAATAATGTACGAATCGATGATTTTGTCATTTTGTCTGCAGTTAATGGATCAATCACTATCGGCAATTACGTGTTTATAGCACGTAGTTCACACTTAAGCGGTGCATTAGGAATAGAACTAAAAGACTTTAGCAGTATGGCTGCTAATACAGTAATATATAGCGCATCAGATGATTATAGTGGAAGTTATCTGACAGCACAAGCTGTTCCGCAAAAGTACACAAATTATCGTGGTGGAAAAGTAGTTCTTGGAAGACATGTTATTATTGGTAGCAGTACAACTATTATTGGGCCGTGTGATATTGGCGAAGGATGCAGTGTTGGGGCAATGACCTTAGTTAACAAAAAATTAGAACCATGGGGTGTATATGCCGGTGTTCCAGCGAAACGATTAAAAGATAGAAACAAAAAAATGCTGGAATTAGAGCTTGAGTTGTTGGCAGATGATAATAGTAATCACAACGGAATATAAGAAAAGGTGTATTTTACTTGATGTTTGCAGCTGTCAACGTTGGAGTCATTAGCTTTATACGAAGTAATATCGCTAAGGAAATGTTATAATAGGAGATCGATAACTATGAGAAAAACACTTATTATTGCGGAAGCTGGTGTGAACCATAATGGTAGTTTAGAGTTAGCGAAAAAATTAGTAAATGCAGCTAAAGATGCAGGTGCTGATTGCGTAAAGTTTCAGACCTTTATCTCAGAAAATATTGTATCAAAGAATGCAGTAAAAGCTGAATATCAAAAGAAGCAAACAGAAGCTGAAGAATCACAACACGATATGCTTAAAAAGCTCGAACTTTCTTTCGATGAATTCGTGCAACTGAATGAGTATTGCAAAAATATACATATAGAATTTATGTCCACTGCTTTTGATTTTGATAGCATTGATTTTTTAGATAGTTTAGAGATGGGTAGTTGGAAAATTCCATCGGGAGATATCACAAATTTACCTTATCTGATGAAGATTGCTAAATTTAAAAAGCCTGTCATCCTTTCTACAGGGATGAGTACGATGGATGATATAAGAAGTGCAGTTAATGTTTTAAGAGATAATGGCGCAGGAGAACTGACTGTTCTTCACTGCACAACAGAGTATCCAACACCATTTAAAGATGTGAATTTGAAAGCAATGCTTACGATAGAAAATGAATTTGGTGTACAAATTGGCTATTCTGATCATACCAAAGGTATAGAGGTTCCTATTGCAGCAGTTGCGTTAGGCGCTAAAGTCATTGAAAAACATTTTACGCTCGATAGAAATATGGAAGGACCTGATCACAAAGCTAGTCTAGAACCTGATGAACTGAAGGTTATGGTTGATTCCATAAGACACATTGAATTAGCTCTAGGTGATGGGATGAAACAGCCAGTTGAATCAGAGAAAAAAAATATGGCGGTTGCACGTAAGAGTATTACTGCAAAGCAAGACATAAAAGCAGGAGAGGTTTTCACTGAAGATAACCTTACGGTAAAAAGACCTGGCAATGGAATAAGTCCTATGAAATGGTTTGATGTTATAGGGCGAGTTGCTTCAAGAGATTTCGAAGAAGATGAGCTGATAGAATTATGAAGAAAATAGTTAGTATACTAACAGCAACAAGAGCGGAATATGGTTTGTTAAAACCGATTATTGCCAAATTAAATTCAGTTAAAGAGTTTGATGTTAGAATTGTAGCAACAGGCGCACATCTATCGCCAGAGTTTGGTTTAACATATCAGGAAATTGAAAATGATGGTTTTAAGATTGACAAGAAGATAGAAATCCTATTAAGCTCAGATACACCATCCTCAATTTCTAAATCAATGGGACTTGCGATGATTAGCTTTGCAGATTATTTTAAGGAGCTTAATCCGGATTTGTTGATTGTCCTGGGTGATCGTTATGAAACGCTAGCAGTAGCAACTGTGGCTATGAATCAGAGAATTCCAATCACTCATCTCTATGGCGGAGAAACTACAGAAGGAGCCATAGATGAATCTGTTCGTCATGCAATTACTAAATTAAGCTACCTTCATTTTACTAGCACTGAGGAATATCGCAAAAGAGTGATTCAATTAGGTGAACATCCGGATCGTGTATATAATGTCGGAGCGATAGGTATTGAAAATATACTAAATGAAAAGCTGTTATCAAAAGAAGAACTAGAAGAAGATCTTAAAATGGAATTATCGAGACCATATGCGATGGTTACATTCCATCCAGTAACACTTGAAAACAACAGCGCTAAGAAGCAGATTGAATCTCTTCTTGAAGCCTGCAAAAAATACAAAGACATCACTTTCATTTTCACTAAGGCAAATGCGGATACGGAAGGGCGAATCATTAATCAATTTATTGATAATTACTCAAAAGAAAATGCTAATATTGCAACGTTTACTTCGCTTGGCACGAGGCGATATTTAAGTGCACTTAAGTACTGTTCAATGGTTATCGGAAATTCATCAAGCGGGATATTAGAGGCTCCAAGTTTTGGTATTCCGACAATTAACATAGGAGACCGACAAAAAGGAAGGCTGCAATCAAATAGCATCATAAATTGTGAACCATCGGAGGAAAGAATAAAAGAAGCAATCGTGCAAGTGATGACAAAATCTTTTGTTGAAAAAGCAAAAAAAACGGTGAATCCTCACGGAACCGGCAATACTTCTGATAGAATAGTTGAGGTTGTTAAAGAATATGTATTTGATGGGAAGATTAACCTTAAAAAGAAGTTTTACGACTGTGAGGTGAAGTAGATGAATATTGCCGTAATTGGACTCGGCTCAATGGGAAGAAGAAGAATTCGTTTAATTCAGCAATATAACAACTCTTTTAAAATCATTGGAATCGATTTAAATAAAGAGAGAAGGGATATTTCTGAAGCTGAATTTGGAATAGACACAAAAGATAGCTTAGAAGAGGTTATTAAATACTATGATCTTAACTGTGCGATCATCTGCACTTCTCCATTATCTCATAATAAACTAACTCAGATAAGCTTAGAGAATAATCTACATGTTTTTACAGAGTTAAACTTGGTAACCGAAGGATATGATGAGAACGTTCAATTAGCAGAAGCAAAAAAGAAAGTTCTATTTTTATCATCGACGTTCTTATATAGAGCAGAGATAAAAGAAATTAATAGGTTAGTAAAAGAACAAGATAACAAACTAAACTATACTTACCACATTGGGCAATATTTACCAGACTGGCACCCGTGGGAGAATTATAAGGATTTTTTTGTTGGCGACAAGAGAACGAATGGATGCAGAGAAATTTTTGCAATCGAATTACCATGGCTTATCGAAGTATTCGGGAACGTGAAGGATATTATTGTGAGAAAAAGCAAGATCAGTTCATTAAATATTGATTACGATGATAACTATATAGTTATTTTTGAACATGAATCAGGTCACAAAGGCGTAGTTGCCGTTGATATTGTGTCAAGGAAAGCAGTAAGAAACCTGGAAGTTTTCGGAGAAAACATATATTTGTCTTGGGACGGATCCGCTAATGGACTTAAAATGATGGACATAAAGAATAAGAAAGAAGAGAATATTCATTTATACGAAAAGGTGGATCAACTGGGCCAATATAGTCAATTTGTAGTTGAAAATGCTTACTATGATGAAATTAAGTCTTTTTTTGACGTGATAGCGAAAGCTATTGAACCTATCTATAATTTTGAAAAAGATAAAAAAATTCTCGAGCTGATTGATAGAATTGAGGCTTAGTTATGCAAAAAAAATACAAAATTGCAATGATTGGCTTAGGTGCAATAGGAAAAAGACATCTTCTAAATATTGACAAAGTGCTTCAAAGAAGAGGGATTGAATATACGGTTGATTTGATTAGAAGAAAAAGTAGTTGTGCTTTGGATAAGTCTTTACATAAAATTGTTTCTACTGTCTATACAGAACATGAAAATGTTCCGGATGATTACGATGTCATATTTATCACCAATCCAACGTATCTACACTATGATACGATCAGAAAGTTTAGTTGCAAATCAAAGAATATGTTTATTGAGAAGCCCGTTTTTGATGAGGTTGCTGTAGATATAGCGAAACTATCTTTAGATGAAGATGGTGTTTACTATGTAGCTTGTCCGTTAAGATACACTGATGTTATTCAATATGTAAAAAATGAGATCGACTTAGATTGTGTATATAGTGCGAGAGCAATCTGTTCAAGTTATTTGCCAGATTGGAGGCCGGGGACAGATTATCGAAAAACGTATAGTGCGCATTTGGACCAGGGTGGCGGTGTTTCAATTGACCTTATACATGAGTGGGACTATATAATGTATTTATTTGGAAAGCCTAAGCAGGTTATGAATTATCGCGGTAAATTTTCGCGATTAGAAATAAACAGTGATGATTTGTCGGTATATATTGCTGAATATGAGAATAGGCTAGCAGAAGTACATATAGATTACTTTGGGAGAAAGCTAATAAGAGAACTACAACTATTTACAGCAGATGAGACTATAGTAGCTGACATTGCAAATAGTGAAATAAGATTTTTAAAGGAGAACAACGCAATTCAATTCAAGGAGGATAGAAACTCTTATCAACTCAAAGAAATAGAAAACTTCTTTGATATCTTAGAAGGAAAAAATAATAATGAAAATGACATTACTATAGCGCTGGACACGCTGAAAATTGCGAAGGAAGGAGAAGCATAATGAAGATATTATTTACAATATGCGGCAGAGCAGGTTCGAAAGGAATAAAGAATAAGAACCTGAAAGATTTTTTAGGGTTACCATTGCCGTTTTATACAGTGTCAATAATAGATTTGTTTATGAAGAACAATGAGCAATACGAGTGCGATATTGTTTTAAATACCGATAGTAATGATTTGATTGATTTATTTAGAAATAGATTGATGATACCAATCGAAGTAGTAGAAAGAGAACCCGAACTAAGTGAAGATAATACGCCAAAGGCTCATGTTGTCCAAAACAGTTACGCAGCTATAAAAGAACGATTAAAAAAAGATTATGAATTAGTTGTGGACTTGGATATTACATCTCCGTTAAGAACGCTGAGCGATCTTGAAGCGCTGGTAGATAAAAAAATTAAAACAAATGCTGATGTTGTTTTCTCTATTACAGACTCGCGAAGGAACCCATATTTTAATATGGTAATGAAAACCAAAGAGGGATATGATCGCGTTATTAAATCTAACTTTAATGCAAGACAAGAAGCACCAGAAATGTACGATATGAATGCTTCAATGTATGCATATTCTCCGGATTTTCTTATTAGCGGCAAAGGAATTTTTGAAGGGAAGTGTGATGCCATTAAAATGATGGACACAGCAGTGCTTGACATTGACCATGAAATTGATTTTGAGTTGATGGAAGTTATTGCAGCACATTTGTTTGATAAGAACCAAAGTATGAATTTGATTAAATTGAACATAAGTACAATAACAGTTTAATTGAAGTTTTACATTTTGACATTGGCGTATATAATGAACCTTAGTTCTGTGCGGAAGAAACCTCAAAAGAAAGGCCGCGCTGCATGTCCCATGAACTGCTGGAAAAAGCGTCTTTGGCATGGACAACCAGGGTATAAAAGCCTGGAACAGTGGGAGTCCAATTATAAAAGTTCTGAGACCCATAAGACTGAACTAAAACCCATGAACCAGTATCCTGGTTGTGAACATAGAATCTGTAAAGCGGGTTTGAACTACCGCTTGATTGAGCGGTAAGAGCGATGGTTTGACCAAGAGACTGAGGACTTGGCAAATCACTGCTGAAGGACAGACTGGTCACCTTCTGTGCGGAAGAAACCTCAAAAGAAAGGCCGCGCTGCATGTCCCATGAACTGCTGGAAAAAGCGTCTTTGGCATGGACAACCAGGGTATAAAAGCCTGGAACAGTGGGAGTCCAATTATAAAAGTTCTGAGACCCATAAGACTGAACTAAAACCCATGAACCAGTATCCTGGTTGTGAACATAGAATCTGTAAAGCGGGTTTGAACTACCGCTTGATTGAGCGGTAAGAGCGATGGTTTGACCAAGAGACTGAGGACTTGGCAAATCACTGCTGAAGGACAGACTGGTCACTTGGGTTGGACTAGAGTTCTCAATTAAGGAATCAACTGAAGCTACAAAATTCACCAAGCCCCAGCCATACTCATTGTCTTTCCCTGCAGGGCCCAAATCAGTGGCTGTGGTTGTCAGGATGTTTTTGATTCCAGCCGGTGTTACAGAAGGATCCAGCCCTTTCAGCACTGCTGCCATGCCTGAAACAATGGGAGCGGAAAAGGAAGTGCCATTGGCAGTAGGGGTGCTGGTGGTGGTATAGGTGCTTCCAATGTCGGTGGTAACCATGCCGACGCCTGGGGCAACTAAATCAACGGTGCTGTTATAATTAGAAAAAGAAGCCCTGGTGTTGGCAGCATCATTGGAAGTGGCACCAACGTTAATGGCATTGGCATAGGCGGCTGGATAAACCAGGCTGGTGCTGTAAAAGTTTCCGGCAGCAGCGATTACGGTAACACCTGCAGCCACAGCATTGTTAATGGCGGTTTCTTCGGCAATAATCGCACCACCAGTGTTTCGACCCAAGCTCAGGTTGATGACATGAGCCCCTTGCTGAACGGCATAATCGATTGCCGCAATCATATGGACATTGGAGCCGTTGCCTGCATCATCCAACACTTTAAGAGGCAAAATGGAGACGGGCCAGGTATAGGCGACACCAGCCATGCCGGTGCTGTTGTTGGTGGAAGCGGCGATAATACCGGAAACCCGGGTGCCATGGCCATGGCCGTCGGCGGGGTTAGAGGTGCTGTTAGTATAGTTGAAACCACCGGCAGCAATGCGACCGGTCAAATCGGGATGATTGGCTTGAACTCCGGTATCAAGAACAGCCACCTTCACAGGCGATAATGTGCGGCCGGAGGTGACAATGGTGGTCCAGGCTTCAGACGCTTTGACGCGTGGCAGGTACCACTGGGTTGCATATAACGGGTCGTTAACAGCCATAAGAGAAATCGGTTGGTTCTCTTCCACGGCAATGACATTGGGATTTAGTGCAAGGTCATCCATGAGGGTTTCACGGTCTTCGGAAGACTGTGGAATCACCAGGTCTGTATGGGATGAGATTTGCTGCAGACGTTCAATTTTATCAATGGCTTGGGCAGACATGAGACGCATTTGCCCCTGGGGACGGTCGTAGGTGACCAAAAGCCATTCGCTTTTGTCAGTGGAGGGCGGTCCCCGTGCTTCTTGCATGCGAAGCAACCCTTGAGCCGCGGGACCATAAGGCTCCACCGGTATTTCCACCCAATCAGTCAGGTCTTTCAGTTCCACACCTTCCTCTGGAAGCCCGTCAACCTCTTCAAACCCATCTTTTTCTTCATCAGCTTCCGGGCTAACAGGCTCATCCTCACCAGAGGCCATTTCTTCTTCAACGTCTTCGGGCGCTGATGTTTCAGGCTGCTCATCTGGCATATCCATCGGTAATTCTTCAAGCATACCCGTTTCTGGGGTTTCGGGATCTGTACCTTCAACATCGTCTTCAACCTCACTGTCAGGAATGAAGCCATCCCATATCACCACAGCACCCAAACCACGAAGTGCTGTAGCCAAGGCATGGGTTTCTTCATTGGCTTGCAGCTGGTTTTTCTGTAGCAAAAAATCCAAGTCCAGCAACAGGTCTGGAAAGCTTTCCTCTTTTTCAAGCAATGTTTTCATCCATTGATTGAAATCATCAATGGTGGCAAATGCTGAAGCCTCAAAGGGTTCCAGCGGTTCATCCAAAGTAGTGGAAGTCGTGGCTGTATCCAAAGCATAGGCAATGGGGAGGGTGTTTACCCAAAAGGAATTGAAAAGCAAGAGAAAAGAAAGGAGTGCAGGAATCAGTTTATTTCGGTGAAGCATCATTTTCATAGTGAACCCTCCATGGCAATATTATGTTAACCATCCTATAATACATATCGGCAACACACAATGATGGTTAAGATGGTTAAGGCGGTTTGCGGACAAATAATGACCTTCTTTATTATACACCGAAGAAGATAGACAATAAAGATAAATATGTCTGCTTAATCCAAATAATATCAGTTGTGATCGACTGAAACAACTGGCAGGGCTGACTGGCAGTTTGTCCCATTTTTTGGTATAGTGTTAGGGGAATAGAGAAGCTTCGGGAAAGCTGCTGAAAGACGCAGCAACAACTGACGGGAGTGAGAGGCTGTTGAAGCTGACTTTACAGATGAAAAAAGGGGTACTGCTGGTGCTGGACGCCCTGCTGATTCAGCTGGTGTATCTGCTGGCCTTTGCCATACGATTTGACTATGATTTTTCGGGACGAATGGTGAGCAACTACTGGCCGGTATACCGGGAAAACCTGCTATGGATTTTACTCATTAAGCTGGCGGTTTTTTATCTGCTGGGGCTGTACCACAGCCTTTGGCGGTATGCCAGCATTGAAGAATTGATGAAGGTGGCCATAACGGCGGTGTTGGCCAATGCTTCGGTGATGGCTTATTTAGCCATTACCCAGCAAATGCTGCCCAGGGGGATTCATGCCCTGGCCATTTTGCTGGACATGGCCCTGATTGGTGGGGTGCGCTTTGCTTACCGGGTAAGCCGCACTTATCGGGATACGGGGTTTCTCACCTTTAACCCCCAGGTAACCAGTGCCCGCCGGGTATTGATTGTGGGAGCAGGTGAGGCGGGGGCCATGGTGGTGAAGGAACTGAAGGCCCATGGCTACCAGCACGGTCGACCCGTGGGAATTGTGGACGATGATAAAAGCAAAATTGGTCGCAAGCTGGCGGGAGTCACCGTGCTGGGAAGCCGGGAAAAACTGCCGGAGCTCATCAAAAGCAAACGGGTGGATGAAGTGATTCTGGCCATGCCCTCGGTGCAGCGTCAGGTAATGCGTGAAGTGATTGATGTGGCCGCCGGCGCCGGGGTGCGCCTCAAAACCGTGCCCGGTGTGTATGAGCTGATCGACGGCCAGGTGAGTATTAAAGAGATTCGGGATGTGGACATTGAAGATCTGCTGGGCCGGGAACCGGTGGATTTGGATCTGGAGGCCATTGCCGGTTTCCTGAAAGGCAAGAAAGTGCTGGTCACCGGTGGCGGCGGCTCCATTGGAAGTGAACTGTGCCGGCAGATTGCAGATTTTGCTCCCCGGGAGCTGCTGATGCTGGATATTTATGAGAACCATTTGTATGAATTGCAGCAGGAGCTGCGAAAAAAACACCCCCAGCTGACTATGAAGGTGCTGGTGGGTTCGGTGCGGGACAAAGCCTGTATGCAGGCGTTATTCCAGCGGGAACAGCCTACGGTGGTGTTCCATGCAGCGGCCCATAAGCATGTGCCACTGATGGAGGACAGCCCGGCAGAAGCAGTGAAGAACAATGTGATGGGCACTCGCAATGTGGCCTGGTGCGCCCATGAGGCGGGCTGTGAGAAGCTGGTGTTGATTTCCACCGACAAGGCCGTGAACCCCACCAATGTGATGGGAGCCAGTAAACGGCTGGCAGAAATGGTGGTGCAGTCTCTCGATGAAATAAGTCAAACAGAGTTTGCAGCGGTGCGCTTTGGAAATGTGCTGGGTTCCAGCGGCAGCGTGATTCCCCTGTTTAAAAAACAGATTGAAGACGGGGGGCCGGTGACGGTGACCCACGAAGATATGACCCGTTATTTTATGACCATTCCTGAAGCAGTGCAGCTGGTGATTCAGGCAGGGGCCATGGCTCGGGGAGGCGAAGTCTTTGTGCTGGATATGGGAGACCCGGTGAAGATCATGGACCTGGCGGAAAACCTGATTCGCCTCAGTGGGTTCACTCCTGGTGAAGATATTCAGGTGGAGGTGACGGGCCTGCGACCGGGAGAAAAGTTATATGAAGAGCTGCTGTTGGACAGCAATGGCCTGGAAGCCACGGTGCACCAGAAAATTTTTGTGGAAAAACCGGCAGTCACGGCCTTTGAGACACTGAACCAGCAGGTGGATGAACTGGCAGCGGAGATCTGCATGCAGTCTCCGGAAACGGTAAAGGCGGCTGTGGCCCGCCTGGTCACCACTTACACACCCCAATAGGGGACAATAGGCGATAAAAAACCAGGAGAACCGGAAATGGCCGGTACTCCTGGTTTTTTAAACTGACCGAGCAGGCCGGACAAATGCCCATCTGCCCATCTGCACATTGATGATCCCTTTGACATAAGCTGGAAAGAGAACTGGAAGGTCTACGTTGAGGAAGATTGGGTAGATCAGATGGCAGTGGAGCATAGAGAAGAAGAGGAGTAAGTGAAATTGCATGATGATTTTCGAGAAATTTCTTCAATAAAATCTGAATTAAACTTCTTTAAAATGGTTATATTTACTTAAAAATACAAATTATTTGCATTAATTATTGATTTTTGCATAAATTATTGATATTTACATAAAATGATAGTATGATTGTAGGTGAGAAGGAGGGATTTTCATGTTAGAAGAGGAATTGGTTCAATTAGTCAATAAAATTATTTCTCAGAAATGTGAAAAACAGCACATAGAAAGCAAGAAGGCGTTAGGTGGTACACCAACTAAACTTTATGATACGTTATCCAGCTTTTCTAATCAGATTGGCGGCGGGATTATCATTTTTGGAGTTGATGAAGATGCTGGTTATGAGGTGGTAGGTGTTTATGATGCTCAAGACCTTCAAAAAAAAGTTGTGGAACAGTCTTTGCAAATGGAGCCGGTTGTTAGGCCATTGTTTACGGTGGCAACTGTAAAAGAGAAGATCGTCGTAAGTGCGGAGATTTCAGAATGTGACATTTACGATAAGCCTTGCTTTTATAAAGGGGCAGGAAGGCTGCGGGGGTCTTTTGTTCGTGTTGGTGATTCTGATCAGCCAATGACAGAGTACGAAATTTACAGTTACGAAGCCTTTAAAAGAAGAATTCATGACGAACTTCGCACTGTTGATCGGGCAACCATGGCTTATTTGAAAAAAGACAACATGACTGAATATCTATTAAAACTACGCAGACAAAAAAACAATCTTGCTAATCTTGAGGATCAACGAATACTCGAAACTCAAGGCATAAGTCAAGATGGTTTGCCAACTTTGGCAGGATTGATGCTTCTTGGTGAATACCCGCAAGAATTCTTTCCACAGCTAAGCGTCACTGCGATGGTGGTGCAAGGAAAAGAGATGGGGGATCTTGGTGATGATGGAGAACGATTTGTAGACAATAAACGAATCGAGGGCACCATATCTCAGATGCTTGAAAGTACATTGGCTTTTGTCCGAAGGAATATGAAAGTCAAAACCATTGTTACAGAAGAGGGGATGCGGGCAGACAAACCAGAGTATCCCATTAAGGCAGTAAGGGAAATAATATTAAATGCACTGATTCACAGAGATTATAGTGTCCATACAGAACGTTCGCCCATAAGGTTGGTCATGTATGAGGATAGATTGGAACTGGAGAACCCCGGGGGCCTGTATGGTAGAATAACTGTCGATGATTTAGGGAAAGCAGCTGCAGATACAAGAAACCCGTACCTGGCAGGTGCATTGGAAATGATGATTGATACTGAGAATCGATTTTCTGGGATTCCGACTGTTATCGCTGAGCTTAAAAAAGCTAATATGCCCGCTCCTATATTTATCGATCGGCGAGGTGCATTCAAGGTCATTTTCTATAAAAAGACAATCGTTCAGGATAAAAGTGCTGATCTTGCACAGGAAATAATATCCTATTGCAGGACGCCAAGAACAAGAGAAGAGCTCGCTGAACAGTTTGAATTTGAAACACCCAGCTATTTTATTAAAACCTATCTATATCCATTAATTCAGGCGGGAAAAATTAAAATGTCATTACCTGATAAACCAAAGAGTAAATATCAGAAATATTTTTCATGAAGAACATCATACCGGGACGGAGGTGTTGTAACCTTCGATTACCAGCAAGGCAGGCCGCTCAAATGTACCATCGTTGGGCCTAATCTTGCTAATGGTGTATTAATTAATACGATTTAAATTGAAAAAATGGTTAATTGACGTATAATATGGTTATACTATCGATAAGGAGTGTTCATTTGAGCTCCAAAAATCCGAACCCTCAAAAATATATTAACTTCTCCCCGGACGACATAAAAACTTATCTGGATATGCTTAGAAAATGTGTTCTTGAAGGTAGCTATTCAATTGCCAGGAATGAGAACGGGCAGGAAAACATGGATTTCATTGAGAATTATAAGATTAGTTCGAAGAGAGAGAAAGAAATATTACTTGGTTTACAGTTTGATGATTTCTGCTACGCTGTTGAGAATGAGAAGCTTGATTACGCTCATGAGATTTTATATGTTTTTTTGCAAACAGCATGAACTGGACTTTTGGGGAGAACTTGAGAGTGTTGAGATATATATTAAAGTGAATATGATTGAAATGAGAAACGGAGATTCCAGAGCATTTGTTGTCTCATTTCATAAAAGAAATTTTGAAATGACGTACTTATTTAGATAGATCAAGGTGGGTAATGGACTGCCATAGAAGAAAATGGGTAATGGACTGCCATAGAAGAAGGTGGGTAATGGACTGCCATAGAAGGAGGAGATCAAAATGAAGGGATATTGTGAAAATTGCCGCGATATGGTTGACTACAGTATAAAGACAGTGAATAAGGAAAAAACAATTAAAGGAAAAACAATTCGTTATGTCGGTAAAGAAGCTTACTGTGAGGAGTGTAAAGAAGAAATTCTTGTGGCAGAAATCAGGGACTATAATTTAATGCAACTTGATGCTGCTTACAGAGAAGCCGAAGATTTGATTAAAGTGACAGATGTTGAGAGCATTTTAGAGAGGTATGGTATCGGGAAAAGGCCCTTGTCTTTGCTGCTGGGATGGGGGGAAGGAACATTAACGAGATACGTAGATGGCGATACGCCGTCAAAACCATACTCGGATATCCTGAATCGTATTCTTGTTGATAAGACGTATTACCGAGACTTGCTGGAGCAGAATAGGGAACGAATTTCTGAAGTAGCATATCGTAAAAGCATGACAGCTACTGAAAAAATCCCTGACCCTGAGGTAGAAGGGAATGAAATTAGTAAGCTTGAATCAGCAGTTAAATATATATTGATGGAGACATCAGAGATTACGCCTCTCGCTTTACAAAAATTATTGTACTTTACTCAGGGATTTAATAAAGCTTTTGCAGACACCTTTATGTTTGAGGAAGACTGCGAGGCTTGGGCACACGGGCCGGTTTATCGCGATGTGTATCATAAGTATAGAGGGTATGGGTATAACCCTATTGAAGAAGGCCATTTATCTTATGAGAACATCAATTTGACAGATGATGAAAAAGAGCTGCTTGACCATATTGTTTTATACTTTGGCTGCTATAGCGGTACAATTCTTGAAAACATGACGCATTCAGAAGAACCTTGGCGAGTAGCCAGACGCGGCTTAGTGGACGGTGAAAGGTCTGAGAGAGTTATTGAAAAGCAGGACATTGGTGCTTATTTCATAAACGTTAAAGAAAAGTATAAGATGTTGAATCACACAGACATCAAAGACTATACGAAAGATTTGTTTAGTAAGCTCTATGCATAGAGGTGGAGTTAGAAATCTGAAGATCGGTAAAGGATGTCGTAAAGCGTAGTGAAGGTAGAAAGAAAGAGTGATCAAAAAACCAGGAGAACCGGAAATAGTCGGTACGCCTGATTTTTTTAAACTGATGGAACAGAACTGTCGAATAATCACCCACTCAATATTCATCTTTTCGCCATGGGGTGAGGATGATTATAAAGGCTTACTGAGGTTGTGAACGTTGAAGCTCTTGATACTGGAGGGGATTGATTCATTGGATATGTGCTAAAAGTAAAAAGACACCCTATTGACACAATCTTCAACATAATTTACGTTTAAAGCATCAATGACGTGTCGTATATAACATGCAACCCTATTGACACGGGGGAAGTAGTCATGGAAAGCAACCTGGTTCCTAAAAACAATAAACGATACAGTGGAGTAGAAGTAATGGAGTCACATTGGGACGAAGGTGTTGTAACTTTTGGGGAATTAATCTCTAAGGGTTTATTCGAAAATGAAAGGGTGAATGAAAAGATGAAACAGGCAAACAATGCATTTTTGCTCAATATAACAAAAGACTATTTAGATGGCATTCAAAAGGAGGTCTGTAACCATTATGGACAAATTAGCTTTCACAGGAACGATTATTTCAATCCAGCCCAGGATCCGTCTCGCCAGGTCTTTCGATGAAGCTTCCCATACATACCTGGGTTATGCCATTAAGCTAGACGGAGAATTAGATGGTGAGAAAACCGTTTTCTCCATCGGGATAGGTAAAGCTGCCCATGCGAAACATCAATTCAAAGTAAATGATACTATCTCAGGTGAGTGTGTACCGGTACCGGATCTTGATATGGAGCCAGTTGAATATTATAAAGTTTCAAAACTGAAAGTTATCTCTACAGGAGAACAAGGCAGCAGTTCATCTCCATGGGAGCTGGTGCCGCCGGAGTTGGAAGTCTATAGAGAAAGAGGACACCGAAGACTGGCAGCCAGGACCTATGACACTAAGTGTAGTAGCTGCATGTGGGGCTGTAGAATGCCAGTTGAGATTATTGTCGATAACTGGAATCCGAGAGGCAAGAAGAAGCATCGATTTGAGACATTCTGCTATGGTCCTCTTAATTGTCAATTGTATAAGGCGGGTCCTAATCGCAAAGTGGAAGGCCGGAACGGGATGGTCTACGTTGAGGAAGATTGGGTAGATCAGATGGCAGTGGAGCATCGGGGAGAAGATGAGTAGGTTGCAGCAAAAGAAGGGTGGCAAAGTGGCGCAGGTAAGAGTTTGAATTAGAAATCTAAAGATCGGTAAAGGATGTCGCAAAGCGTAGTGAAGGTAGAAAGAATTGTGATCAAAAAACCAGGAGAACCGGAAATAGTTGTTACTCCTGGTTTTTAAATTGACCGAACAGGCTAATTGACCGAACAGGCTAATTGACCGAACAGGCTAATCAAAGGTTCGCCGCTCCTGCAGCTTTAGCAATGACGCCTGCTGCAGCAAAGCCACGGCCAGCTGAGCCTGGTTGATGCGCCGGTTCACGGTGGCCTGGTGATTCAGACAGGGGAAGGCCTGCCCGCTGACCAGAAGCAGGGAGTCTTCTGCAACTGTGGTGTGCTGCAGGGCACATAAATTCACATACCCGTGAACATCGTCCCCCTTCACGGTGAGGTGCCGGGTTTTCACTGGTACCAGCACCAGCTGGCTGGTGAGGGGCAGGGGAACATAATAGTTGATGCCCAACTGGTCCCGAAGGCGGCGCTTCAGCACCCGCAGATTCACCAGATAAGTGTCTGCCAGGGCATTGAGAAAAGTGGTGGTGGTCATGGGAAGCTGTTCCCGATGGCCGCTTAAGAGGCAGACTTCCAGTGCGGTGCCCATGGCGGGCACATGCACCGGCATAAATCCGGTGATGGTATCAGGTTGCTGCAGCAACGCTTCCAGCGGCTGTTCTTTTGACGGGCGGGGTGAACGGCGTTTCTTTCGGCCGGGGCTCAGGGTGTAAAGGGCCAAAGGGTCTTTCAGTAAGGGTGTGGGTGTGTTTTTCAAGGGGCTCTCCTCCTTCTCGGTGGCGCAGGGTGTCATGTATAAGGGCGCCATGTAAAAAGCGCCAGGTATCAGAATCGGAAGCGGTGCAGGAATCCAAGTGGGTGGCTTTTTCATCATACCAGAACATAAGTTCGAAATCAAGGCATAACCATTTGAGTTCTGCAAGGGTCAGACTGCAGGAACAATAAAAAATCAAAGCCTACGGCGCTGAACCCACTGCGCCAGGGGCTTTTGTCGTTTCAGGAATCATTTTTTTACAAAAAGAGGGCTATGCTTTCTTCTCTGCTGCGATTTATCCAGTAGAAGGGAGGTGAGCACATGCCGATTCAAATCATCAATGAACAGGCCAGACTGCGACTGCGTTACATCGACAGCGTGGATGGCGAAGGAAACGAGAAGCTGAGCACCAGAAGCTTCAGCGGTGTTAAAACCACCGCCGCCGATGAAGATCTGCTGGAAGCGGCCCAAACCATGGCGTCGCTGCAGACAAAGCCGGTGAAGCACGTGATTCGTGCAGAAGAAAAAGAAATCATCGAAGCGTAGTCACTCTTTTTGACGACGCGACAGCAAAGGAGGTGAAGGAATGAATAAGCGACTGGAACTGAACTTTCGCAAAACCGACGGTAAAACCGCCCGCATCACCCTCCAGGAACCCCGGGAGGATCTGACGGAAGCAGAAGTGGAGGCGGCCATGAACAGCCTGGTGATGCAGGATGTGTTCGCTCCTGCCGGTGTGTCCCTGGCGACACCGGTGAGTGCCCGCATTGTCACCACTGACGCAGAAGTCTTTGACTTCGAAGGGTAGGAAAAGTGGGGGAAATGATGCCAAAAAGTGCCCTGTCGCAGGCGGTGTTTCAGCCAGCGGCGGGGCACTGCTTGTAAAGCTGCGTCAACAGCAGGGTTTAAGAGGCTGTTGATGTATGGTTGAGGATGAAAAGACTTGCTGGTCGAATCATTGGGATAATGATCGGCTGTGGTGCTTAAACTGAAGAAAAGGAGGTGCATTCCATGAACGAGCTGCTGAACCCTGTGGCCAACCTGGGGTTTCCCATTGTCCTTTCTGTTTACCTGCTGGTGCGGTTGGAAGGCAAGATCGACACCCTTTCTGCCAGCCTGCAGGACTTGGCCCGGTCCATTGAAGGGATGACAACAGAAAAATAAAGTGACACACGGTGGTGCCAATGGGCGGGAGAAATTTCTCCTGCCTTTTTTGGTGTTTTTCTAACTTGTTGAATAAAAAATAGCATGCGCAAAAAATCGGTGGATAACGTTTTCGTAATGGTTTCAAGCTCTTTATTCACTATCCCTGTCACCTGTTCACTGAAAAACTGCTGCAGGCAGTTTTGTTCTTTTCAGGGATCAGCGTCATTCAGTGGTGAATTTTCTTGATTAGAGATTTCAGTGGGTGAGTTGGGTCCATTGTTCATGAACGTGGTTGGCAGAGACAGCCAAAAGAGAAGGAACGTGAGTTCGATTTCCGGCATTGTCCATGATAAAGTGGGCTCACCGGTAAAACATACAGGAGCGCGTTCCTTGAGAAAGAGGCACTTTCATGAATAAATCATTGACAACAAACACCTCGCCACATTTGCCCACCCAACCCATGAAAAGGGAAGCGGCGGCTCAACTGGCAGAGGCGGCACGGCAGCATCAGCCCGGTGCCCGGGAGAGCCTGCTTCAGCAGCTGTACCCCATGCTGGCGGCGGTGGTTCACCAGTACCCCAAAGTGTTTCCCAGCCGTGAAGATGCCCTGCAGGAGGGGCGGCTCATCATTCTGGAAGCACTGTACAGTTATCGGCCTGAACTGGGAGTTCCCTTTCTGGCCTATGTGCGCCAGCAACTCTGGTACCATTTTATGAACCAGGCTCGGCGCAAACAGCCCCTGCCTATTCTGGACAGTGCTGGCGGTATGACCGGCGGCGGTTCCGGGCGGGGTGCAGGGCCGGGAGATGACAGGGAAGAAAGCTGGCTGGCCCGGATTCCCGACGAAGGCCCCCTTCCTGAGGAGGCATTAATTAATGAAGAACTGCATCAGTGGTTGTTGGAAGCGGTGGCAGGTCTTTCAGAAGGCGATGGCTTGCTTTTTCAGGAACACTACGGCAGGCAGAAGACCCTGCGGCAGCTGGCGGCAGAAACCGGCAAACACCCCGTCACCCTGTCCCGGCAAAAAGCAGCCATGCTCACCATGCTGCGTCAGCAGCTGCAGGCAACAACGGTCATGAAAGCAGCGGTCATGAAAGGAACCGACGTCGGAAAACAAACCACTAGCCCATCAAAAAGATCACATTAGGAGAAAACAAGAGCAAATGAAATGAAAACTGAACAGATATAGGGAGGACTATAAATGACAGTCATGAACCGAATCAAAGTATCAGAGAACTTTTACCTCCGCGAATTTGAATGCAAAGACGGCAGTCATCAGGTGCGGCTGCATCCACAACTGCTGGAAAAACTGCAACAGCTTCGAAATAAACTGAAACGCCCGGTGATCATCACCAGCGGCTACCGGAACCCCGCCCATAATGCCCGGGTGGGGGGCAGTCCCACCAGCCAGCACCTGCTGGGAACAGCGGCAGATCTTCAAGTGACAGGCGTCAGCATTCATCAACTGGCGCTTGAAGCCCGGCAGGTGGGATTCACAGGCATTGGGATATACGACACCTTTGTGCATGTGGATGTGCGTGCCACTCCGGCCAGCTGGGATCATCGTTCAGGATGATCTTTTGAAATGTTTTTTCGGTTAAGAAATGAAATGAATGGGTAAATAGCCTACAGAAAATTTATCCGAAAATTCATTCAAAACAGGGAGAGGGGTGTCCATTTGAAAAATGCATTAGATCAAAGGAAATCATTACCGCCGATTGCGCCACTTCATGAAGCAGCACCACGGGGTTTCACCGGCAAGCTGAAAGGAGCCACATTGTTGGTGCTGGTGCTGTTATTGACCATGCTGCCGTTAACCGGTTGCAGCGATGACCTGCTGGGGCTGGGAGATGCTTTCGAAGCCCTTGAAGAACGGGCAGAAGCTCTTGAAGACCGCATGTATGAGATTGAATGGCACCTGGATTATGAGCAGTCCCTGATTTTTGAACAACGCATGGAACAGGCGCTGGAAGCATTTGAGAAATCAGTTGAGGCCGATGTGGTGGCACTGATGGGAGGCGAAGTGACTTACGAAGAGCTGGAAATGATGAGTGAAGCGGAAATTCTGGAATTGCTGAATGAGGAGAGTGCCGCCAGCCTCATCGAAATGCTGGACCATCTCATCGATCAGCTGCATGTCACCATGGACGAAGTGGAGCATGCGTTGCTTCCCTACCGCAAAACCATCCGGTTAACCATTGATGAGGCAGAGGGCCTTGTTAACGGCCGCATACAGCCGCTGGATCAGGCGCCTGTGATCACTGACGGCCGCACGCTGGTGCCTCTCCGCTTTATTGGAGAAGCCCTGGGGGCGGCAGTTGAGTGGAGTCACACCGACCGACGGGTGACCTACACTCTGGGTGATCAGGTGCTTCAGCTGACCATCAACAGCAACGAGGCAAACCTCAATGGGCAAACCATCACGCTGGAAACAGCTCCAGTGATTGCTGGCGGCCGCACGCTGGTACCCCTTCGGTTCGTCGGTGAAACCCTGGGATTTGAGGTGGAATGGGTCGGCAGCAAACGCATGGTGGTCATTACCACACCTTTTGAGGGAGTGGAGGATCCCTGGAGCCTGCCCCCTGAACCCCCTGCTGCTGTCAGCTATCTCCATGGAGTGGTGGTGGACGCTCAATGGATAGAGGAAGACCCCGTCATCACCCTGTTGGTGAATGGTGAAGAAGAAACTTATGAGGTACACCCCACCACCTACTGGGACGTGGTGGAAGACTGGGACTACTATTCTCACTGGGGGCTGTTTCAGGCAGGATTCAGCGATGAAATGATCCTGGTGTCCCTGGAATATCTGGAAGGTGTCGCAGAGTATGTTGGTATTTTCGCCGATTATGAAGACGAAAAAACCCTGGCGGATGTGCTGGCTCTGGAAGGGAATCTGCTGACATTTATTGGAGTGGAGCACCTGCTGGACAGCGACGACCCGGACGCCCTGGCCGGCTTTGACACCATCATCAACACCCAGTTAACACCGGCAAACGGAGAAACCATTCAACTGTCGGATGATGTGGTGGTGTATGTGGAAGGGGAAGATGGCCTTTTCCAGGTGGGTGACCCTGAAGCGATGGTGGGAGACGCCTATGACTATGTGGAGTTGTACGATATCGACGGCGATCTGGTTTATGACATTGTGATTGTGTGGCTCATTTAGGATAATATATGTTACACAGCTAAGACCACCGGAACAGCAACCGGTGGTCTTTTTCATTTTAAGGATTGTTCAGTTGGCGTAACTTTATATTGTGTTCGGTTTTCAGTGAATTATGCGGAGTATGTGTTGAGCAAGAAATCGAGGATATTGACTACTTTGATTCCAGAATAGTCGTTGAAGACGGTTTGATCCATGGTCAGAATATATTTTGGATAATTATCAGAGATGGATTCAAGAGGTCTAAGCTCCCGATTTCTTGTTGTTTCATCCATCATGCTGGCAGAAACCTGGAAGTAGATTTTTTCATCGGGTTTCGTAGCAACGAAGTCAACTTCCAAGGTGCCGATTTTGCCAATAGCAACCTGATAGCCGCGTCTTAACAGTTCAAGATAAACGATGTTTTCTAACACATGGCCATAATCGGTTCCCTTTAGTCCTGTTAGTCTGTTACGGATCCCCATATCTACGATGTAATACTTTTCAAGTGTTTTCAGAAACAGCTTACCTTTTAAGTCATAGCGGTTTGCCTTGTAAATGATAAAGGCATTTTCAAGCATCTTTAAATAGTTATCAATGGTGTCGCTGGTTGTTTTTCTACCACTGCTGGTGAGATAGTCACTTATTTTTTTTGTGGAGACAATGCTTCCGATGTTGGCGGCGATGAATTTTAAAATGCTTTCCAGAAGAGCGGCATCTCTGACCTCATTTCGTTCAATCACATCCTTCATCAGAACAGTATTGTAGATACCTTCCAGAAAAGGCCCGATAGTATCGGGATGATCCAATAGCTCCACGATAGTGGGAAGCCCGCCATAGAGCAGGTATTGATTAAATTGTACAGGAGGATGGCTGTTGTTGCCTGAATCTGTGAAGTCGACATATTCCTTAAAGGATAATGGCAGCATTTTAATTTCAACATACCTGCCAGATAACAATGTGGAAAGCTCAGAAGACAATAGATAAGCATTGGATCCGGTGATATAGATGTCCACATTGGCATCCACAAGGAAGGCATTAATCACTCTTTCCCATGACGCAACCTGCTGAACTTCATCAAGAAGAATATAGTGCTTTATGTTCTTGTCGGCGATGCGTTCGGTGATGTATGCGTGGAGTTCTTTATAAGTTGTTATGTCATCGAACTCAAAAGACTCAAAGTTCATTCGGATAATATGATTCTTGTTAACGCCGCTTGCAATCAGATGATTTTCAAAAAGTAAAAGTAAAGTTGATTTACCTGATCGCCTTAAACCAGTGATCACCTTGATCAATTTTTTGTCTCTGAACTTAATGAGTTGATTAAGATAAAGATCTCGATTTTTCATTTCATCACCTCTTTAATTAGAGTATAATCGAAAAAAGAAATGATATCAATAAAATTTCGAGTATAGTCGAAAAAATAGACAAAGATGAAAGGCGGCTGACGGCGTGTTTATCTCATTGAAAAGTCAACCCGGGCGGTTTTGCGCTGGAAAAGCGGGTGCCGAAAACCAGAGGACAGAACATTGTTCACCACTGGAAAATATGCTATGATCAGGGCACACAGGAAATCCATAGAGAAAGCAGTGATGAAAATGGGTGATGACCCTATGGATCATGAAAAGGATCAGGTGATGTGTGCAATCAAGAAAGCCATTGCTGAACATGATGTCAAAAAAGTGGTGTTGTTTGGATCGCGTGCCAGAGGAGATCATGAAGAAACCAGCGACTATGACCTGGCTGTTTTTGGAGAAGGGTTGACGGCTGGTGAACAGGCGCTGATTCGTGAAGCAATGGAAGCGATTCATACGCTGAAAAAAATAGATGTTGTTTTTGTGAATGAGGCCATTGGGGAGCAGCTGTTGAAGAACATTGAGAGTGAGGGGGTGATCATTTATGAGCAAATTGGAAAGCAAACAGATTAACTTTAAAAAAGCGCTGGATCGACTGAAGGAAGCGGTGGAAGAGTATCAAAAGGAGAATGCAAGTGATGTGGTGAGAGATGGTGTTATTCAGCGATTTGAATTTACCTATGAGCTTTCGTGGAAAACAGCGAGAGAATACATGAAAGAATTGGGGATTGTGGACCTGAATGCACCCAAGCCTGTGATCAAAGAGGCTTTTGCTCAAAAATGGATTACCAATGAAGAAAACTGGCTGTTGATGCTCAGTGATCGGAACATGACGTCTCATGTGTACAGGGAAGAAATGGCTGAAGAGATTGCGGAACGTATCGCATCCTGCTATGTGCAGGAGTTTGAACAATTATTAACAAAACTGACAGGATCATTGGAATAGATCGGGCGAACGGGCTGAGAAATACAACTAAGACCACCGAAACAGCAACCGGTGGTCTTTTTCAGTTCGCTGGATTACCTGCGCAGGGTGGCCACCAGACGATTGGGCTCCAACAGCAGCACCAGCGCATCCTCGATGCGAGTCACCGCCAGATCTGCCACGGCAAGCAGCGGCGCATAGACGCCTTCGCCGCCGATGATGGCCACTGAAAGAGCGGCTTTTTCCAGCATTTTCATATCATTGGCCCCATTCCCCAGGGCAATAGTCTCATGTGCTCCCAGGGATTCAACGAAGCGCTCTTTTTCATGGGCGGTATGGGTGCCGCTGATGACTTTGACACTGGCGGCGTCTCCCAGTAACCGCTGGATTTGCGGGGCCGTCTGGTGGGTATCGGCAGTGATCACATAAAGCTGTACATGAGAGGCCAGCCGGGTCAGCAACTGCTGAACAGACGGGGCGATTTCACCGCCAACGGCCAGGGTTCCGTTGAGATCAAACACAACCTGACGGATGGTGTAGGTCTTGTCGCCGGGAATCTGAAAATGAAGGGACATGGGCATTCTCCTCACTTTGTGGAACGTTCATCATATCTATGGATAACACTACTGTATGATATTGCGGGGCAAGAGGCAAGTGGAATGACACAGAAAGAGTTGGCAAGAAAAATAGGGGTCAGTCAACAGGTGATCTCCAGATTTGAAAATGAAAAACATGTTCCTAAGCTGGATAACTTCCTTAAAATCTTAAATGGACTTGACTTGGAAATATCCATTAGAAAAAAGCAGTACTGTGAAAATCCATTGGGAAACAACCATCTTTGAAATGAAAACAAAACGATAGAAAACAGCCTGAATCCACAAGAGGGATGTCAGGCGGTTTTGTTCACGCTAATAAGAGTGGTTAGTGCATCTCTCCGCTGAAGTGACCCTGCATAAGCGGGCTCAGCCAATACTCCTTTAGCTCCTCGACCGCAAGAAGGGCATTGGTCATCAGCGCCAGCATGGGAGAAGGAGACTGGAAGGACTGAAGGGCCAGCACTCTCCTTTCTGCTGATGTGAGGGAGCTGAAAACCAGTGGAGCGGCCTCGGTCTTTTGAAGTGGGAGGATTTCATCAACCTTTTCCTGATGGCGGGCACCCTTGGATGTGCGGGAGCCGCGGCTTATGCTGCCAGAGTGATCTCTGCTATCATCTCTCTCGCTAGAATCATTGGGTGTTTCCGGCGGAGTTCCGCTGTCATCCGGGTTTGGGTGGACATCAGGATCAGGCTGAGGAGTGGGACTGGGCCTGGTGTCATCATCAGGTAGATTTGGTTCAGGTTCAGGGTGATTTGGATCTGGCGCAGGTGGTTCAGGTTCAGGATTTTCATCTTCATTTGGATCAGGTACGGGTGCAGGTTCAGGATCTTCATCTTCATCTGGGTCAGGTTCAGGTGCTGGTTCTGGAAGTGGTTCAGGCAAAGGAATCGCTTCAAGTGCTCTTAAATAAGGATAGCCGTCATTGATCAGAGAATCCATTCCCCACACAGATTCGAAGTTCCAGGAAGGCATTCCATTGGAAGCGAGAGCAGTTGTAAAAGTGGCAATGCGCTTCATTTGGATGCTGGTTCTTCCTGCTCCAAGCTCATTAAGGTAAAGGCTGCGACCAGAAAAGGGCTGATCGTAAAAACTGCTGGTGACACTGGAAGTACTACTCTTATGTCCAACAAAACCACGAATAGTGATGTTGTCAGCTTGGCTGGGGGTAAGCGTTGGGAGGTGAACCACCACATAACTGCTGTTTACCTGGCTGTTTTCCAGGAAGCCGACTGCACCGCCTATCCAGCGGCTGTTGCCCCTGAGTGTGCCGCGGGAGAATGAATCGGTGATGAGGGTGTTTGCTTCAGCGTGACCTGCAATGCCCCCCAGTACATGGATGGCTTCACCAGTGACGAAGGTGTTGCACTGTGAAAGGTGTGTGTTGGAAACCAGACCGACTAAGCCGCCTGCGCTCCGTTCGCCTATGAAGGTGACAGAAGCAGTGGAATAGTGAACTTCACCATTGATCAACTGGCCGGCCAAGCCACCCACATTTCGCCTGCCTGTCACAGACCCGCTGACCCTCACCTGATTCACAACAACATCAGTGCCCTTTCCCAGCAGCGCTCCCACCTGGTCATACCCTTGAACGGTGACATTTTCCAAATGAAGTCGCTTCAGGCTGCCGCCGGTCATGACTCCAAAAAGGCCGATATGGCTGGTTCCTGCACCGCTGCTACTTGGCTGTTGAATGGTGAGGTCGGTGATGGTGTAATGGGCGCCGTCATAATGGCCGCGAAAAGGGGTGGCGCTGCTGCCAATGGGCTCCCAGCCGGTGCCTTCATTCCAGGGAGACTGGCCCAGATCAATGTGGGCAATCTGGCGGAAATGAAGATTTTGGTGGACTTCCGTGGATTCCTCTTCAACGGTTGTGATGATTAGTCGAATCTGAGAGAGATCCTCCGGTGTGGCAATGAGGTAGGGGTGCTCAAAGGTGCCTTCACCGCCTGAAAAAGCCAGATCATGGGAAGCATCAGCGAGAGGGGAAATCTTTTGGATATCGGTTGGCCCATAAACGGCTTCAGTAACGGAGAAGAGGGGATTCTCATGGGCATAACTGATAAAAGGTGGCATGCTGGAGGGCAAGACGAAAAAGGTAAGGAAGAGGCAGAAGGCGAAGCCGGCAAAAATCCGCAGGCCCCTGAAAAAAGGTGTCACTGCCAGCAAGCGTGATAAAGACATTGGAAAATGTGGAAGTGTGGGCAGGGAGGCGTTCCAATAGGATGGCACCGCAGGGTTTCGTGTGCCGGTGGACGGGTGGTGTGGCATTTGTCGGGTCAACCTTGATGTGAACACAGCTGTAAACCTGGGTGCAATCATGGATGTCGGTCCTCCTGTCGTGGGTTCATGGTGATGTGAAGGCCTGCAAGTGAACCATTCGACAAAAACAGCCGAAATCCTTTTGATCATTCGGATTTTTCTTTTTTTCCAAGGACTCGAAGGAGTATTTTTGAGAGGTCTTGAAGGGACGAAGGTGTTATGAAGGCACAGAAGTGATGTCACCTCCGGTTTACTGTCACCTCCGGTTCACTGTCATCGGGTTTTTAGCCTTATCAGTACCAGTCAGCCAGGTTAATCAGATGCTGCAAGATGCGGGCTTGTTCCTGGCAACGCGCCTGGCTTTCTTCATTCAGGTGAAGGTGAGCAGGGGGAAAGATTTCCCATGATTCGGAGAGAAACAGGGAGAAACAGGGGTTGTCGCAGATACGCTTCCAGCAACTAAATAACAGCGGCAGGAGAGCCCTCCCCTGCCGCTGTTATTGCATGGTTCCCGGTGATCAATGTGGTCAGCCGGTTACCTTAATGCCTGTTCGATTTCTGCCCGTCTCATTTTGGGTTTGAGTCGCAGCAGCTTTCTCAGCTTGCTTGAAAATCTGTCAAAATAGATATACAGCACCGGTACCAGAAGCAGGGTCAGAAAAGTGGAGGTGAAAAGGCCGCCTGCAATCACCAGACCCATGCTTTTCAGCATTTCGCTGTTGGCACCGCTGGAAAAAATAATGGGAAACTGCGCGAAAATGGTGGTCATGGCGGTCATGAGAATGGGGCGAAGCCGTGTGGGGCAGGCTTTCAGGGTGGCTTCCTCAGTTTCTAATCCGTCTTCGTCCCGCAGGGTGTTGATATAGTCCACCAGAATGATCCCGTTATTGACCACAATGCCCACCAGTACCAGACAGCCGATCAACGCCATCATACTTAGAGGTTCACCGGTGATAAAGAGAAGAAGAAAGGCACCGGTATAGGCCAGGGGAATGGTAAACATGATGATAAAGGGATTGATCAGTGATTCAAACTGGGCAGCCATGACCAGGTAAACCAAGACCACTGCCAGAATAATAACTGTAAAGAGGGAACTGAAAGTTTCGTCCATCATTTGATTGGTGCCTCCAAAAGATGCCGTGTACCCTTCAGGTAAATTCATTTGATCAATGATGCGCTGCACCTCATTCCCCACAACACCTGTTGAACGACCAAAAATGGAGTAGGAAACAGTGCTGTAACGGGTTTGATCAGTTCGGTTAATGGAATCAGGCACATCATCCAGGATGATATCAGCCACAGACGAAAGGGGAATGTAGGCCCCTGAAAGGGTGCTGATGGTGAGATCATTCAAGTCCATCAGAGTGGTGACAGCTTCTTCAGGATAAACGATGCGCATATCCAGTTCGGTGCCGTTTACTTTCAAGGTGGAGGCGGTATATCCTGAAACCATATTTCTCACCTGGGAAGCCACTTGGGAGCCGGTCAGGTCATAATGTCTGATTTTTTCCCTGTCCATCTTTAGAACAACCTGCCTGTCCAGTTCCTCCAGTGAGCTTTCCAGTTGCCGCACACCTTCAACATGAGCGATTCTGCTGATCAGTTCATCGCTGATTTCACGAAGCATTTCCAGATCATCGCCGTAGATGTCGATTTGCGAGCCGCCGCCAGACAGGGCACCCATTTCTGAGGTGGCCGAAACGGTCACTTTGGCTCCGGCAACGGCAGTTACTTCATTTCTGATTTCTTCCAGAATCTGGTCAACGCTTTTAGTGCGTTGGGTTTTATCCACCAGGGTGCAGGTGATGTTGCTCTGACCGCTGCCGCCACCCATGAGGCGGGCCATGCCCCCTGATCCACCCGACATGGAGACGGTCATGGTTTCCATTTCAGGGAGTTTCTCCAGAAGCGCTTCCACCTGCAGGGAAATTTGGTTGACTGACTCAAGATTGCTCCCTGCATCTGCTTCAACGGTCACCTGAAAAGTGCCTTCGTCTGCGGTGGGCATCAGTTCCATGCCCAGATAGGGAAGGGTGAACAGCGAAGCGACAAAAATGCCCACAATGGTTGCCAGTGTTTTCTTTTTATGCCTTAGCGCCCAGCGGAGGCATTTTTGATAGAGATGATCAAGGCCTTTGATGAATCGATCGAAGCCATTGAGAATCACATTGATAAAACCAAATGGTTTTGGAGCGGTGTTTTGGTGAATATTATTCACATAGTTTCCGCTGAGCATGGGAACAACGGTCACGGCCACGACGACAGACATCAGCAGTGAAAAAACAACTGAGAGGGCCAGGTCAGTCAACAGTTCCTGCACCAGGCCGCTGGAAAAGATGAAAGGCAGGAAAATCACCACAGTGGTGAGGGTGGAGGCGGTAATGGCCAGCCCAACGGCCTTGGTTCCCTTATAAGTGCCTGACAGCCGGTCATAGCCTTCGGTTGACCGGTAACGGTGAATGCTCTCCAAAACAACCACTGAGTTATCAACCAGCATACCCACGCCGATGGAAATGCCCCCGAGAGAAATCAGGTTCAGGGTGGTGCCTGAAAAGTAGAGGAGTACAAAGGTGCCGATGATGGATAAAGGCATGGAGATGGCAATAATTCCTGTTAAACCCACATTCTTCAGAAAGATGAAGAGCACCAGAATGGAAAGGGAAATTCCGATCACAATATTGGAGATCACATTATTGATGGAATTTTCAATGACACTGCCAGATTCATCCACAAGGGCAATCTTCACATCCGGATAGGTTTCTGAGACTGACCCAATTTCTTTTCGAACGGCTTTGACAGTGTCGACGGTGTTGCCGTCACTCGTTTTTGTGACAGATAAGCTGACGCTTTCTTCACCATTATAACGGCTGATGGATTCAATCTTTTTGTCGGTTTCAGTAATTTCAGCAAGTTCATCCAGCCGAAGCACAGCGCCGCCCGGCAGTCTGATGGGTGTCGCTTTGATATCTTCGATACTCTCCATTTTCAATCGGCTGCTGATGCTGAGGGACTGTTCTCCGAATTCAATGGTACCACCAGGTTGATTGGTATTTTCTGCCTGAATGGTCTGGCCAATACCTGCCAGGGTGAGCCCAAGCCCCTGAAGCCGTTCGGGGTTTATCTCAATTCTGATTTCTTTCTCCACACCGCCGGTGACGTCAACAGAAGCAACTCCCTGCTGGCGTTCAATGCGGGGCTGCAGGGTATCTTCTGCAAATGCTTTCAGGGCATCACTGTTCATGTTCTCAGATGAGACAACAATGGTGGCGATGGGAGCGGCATTCATATCGAGCTTCATAATGGTGGGTGAAGAAGCATCGCCGGGGAGCATCTGTTCCACCATGTCAATTTTACTTCGAATATCGTTGACAGCTTTATCCAGATCAATGCCGTAGTTAAACTGTGCCATGACAATGGAGAGACCTTCGGAAGAGGTGGAGGAAACTGAATCCAGGTGCTCCACATTTGAAACGGCGCCTTCAATCACTTCAGTAACAAGGTTCTCAACCTCTTCAGGCCCTGCGCCACTGTATTCTGTCATAATCAGTGCGATGGGAAAGTCCACATTGGGAGTTAACGCCATCTGCATTTTGCTGATGGAAACAAACCCCAGTATAAAAACAATCATCATCGCCACCAGGACGGTGACGGGTCTTTTGATAGAAATTTTGGTGACATCCATTTTTACAAGTCCTCCCTAAGGTTGAAACGCATTGACTGCAACTTAGTTTTCTGCTGCGATGCTGACGGCGCTGCCATGGGAGAGGAATGTATGACCCTTCACAACAACCAGATCTCCGGTGGTAACACCCTTGGTGATTTCAATATGACTGTCATTGCTGATGCCTGTCTCAACCATTATTTGACGTGCGATTTGATCTTCATCGACAATATATACAAATTTTTCGCCACTCTTTTCAATGACGGCGTTTAATGGGACCGAAACGGTGTTTTCCCTTGTTTCAACAACCAGTTTCAAAGATGCGAACATTCCCGGTTTTACCAGATTGTCTGCCTGATTGAGATGAACTTCGACGGGATACAGCAGGGTGCTGCTGTTGGCAGCAGGTGACACATGGGCCACGATGCCTTCGTAAGGTGTCTCTGATGCGGCTGCGATGGTGATAGATACGCTTGAACCGACAGAAACACGGTTGATATGGTTCTCCGACAGGCTGATGGGAAGCTTCAGGTTGTCGGTATTGACAATGGTCATGGCGACATTCTGGGCTGAAACAGTTGAGCCAGGTGTGATGTTGCTGGTGCTGATCACGCCGTCAATCTCAGCCAGAACACTGGTGTATCCCAACTGCAGCTGTGCAGATTCCAGCGATACCTGTGCCTGTGAAATGGAGGCCTGGCCTGTTTTTTTGGTTTCTTCCAGAATGAGACCCTGTTTTAACCGCAGGTTTTCCTGTGCGGTGTGAAGCTGCAGCTCCAGATTAGCCACATTGGTCTCCATGTTGTCCAGTTCGCTCTTGGGAACTGCCCCGGCTTCATACAGCGTTTTTACTTTCGCCATGTTTTTCATCAGTTCATCGTACTGAAGCTCATAGGCGTCAATGGAAGACTGCAGTTGTAACAGCTGGGAATCATAGTTTCCTCCCACGCTGGCCTCAAAGCTGGCCTGAGCAGAAGAAAGAGATGCTGCCGCCTGTGCCGCCTGCAAAGATAAGGTGGTGTCGTCAATTTCAAAGAGTACGTCGCCGGCCTTCACTGAATCACCCAGACTGACATGCACTTTTTTAACAGTCCCGCCCACCTTGGGCATGACGGATATTTCGCTATTGGCAGTGACCTTTGAAGATGTATTGACATATTGTTCGATGGTCTCGGGTCCAATTTTTTGGACTTCAACACTGGTGACAGCAGCTGCAGGCGGTAGATTGCCCGCGTCTGAATGAGTGCTGTTCATAAATCCCATGATGGCCACCGCTATCATGGCCGCTGCGATAGCCGGATAAAGCAGTTTTTTGATGATTGTTGCGTTCATATCAAAACCTCCTAAAATAATCACGGTGAGTCCTTCTTTCGTTGAAAAATGCGTGACAGACGGGTGTTTGGCATGTGAAAACCTGTGTATCTGAGAGATGTCTGCCGCACACATGAGCGATAAGAAGATCACTATACAGCAGAAAGCTAAACCCAATCTAAACAACAAAAGCCGCTGTTGAAAAAACAGCGGCGAGGTTGAAGACAAATGGAGTTGGTGTCATCATATTTTGTTGACAGTCTGAACCGCTGTTGAAAAATCACAACGGCTCTTGGAGGTAAATGATGGATTATCGGGGAAGTGTAACAGAAAAAATGGTTTCCTCAGGGGAGCTGACAACGGAGATGTTACCTTTATGCAGCTCTGTGATGCGTCGGGCGATGGAAAGCCCAATGCCTGACCCTTCTGAGGAATGGGAAGTGTCGCCTTGCCAGAATTTGTTGAAAATCCGATTCTGGTTTTCGGTGCTGATCATCGGCCCGTTGTTTTTCACCGAAACGGTAATTTCGTCTGATGAGAGTGGTTCTGAGATGAACACATGGATTTCGCCAGTGTCTGGGGAGAATTTGATCGCATTATCAATGAGGTTGATCCAGACTTGCTTTAAAAGATCCTCATTGGCATGAACGGGATGTTCTTCGAAATCAGCACGAATGGTCAGATTTTTTTGAGACCACTTTTTCTCAAACAGCAGAATACAGCTTCTAAGTTGTTCGGAGAGGTTGAAATCAGCAGTATCAGTGAGAATGCTCTGGTTTTCCACCTTTGCAAGATTAAGCACACTGGTGGACATGTCGCAAAGGCGGGTGGATTCGTCCACGATAATGGCCAGGTATTCCTGCTGTTGTTCACTGGAGAGATGTTTCTTTTGAAGTAACTTCGCAAACCCGCGAATAGAGATCAGCGGCGTTTTCAGTTCGTGGGAGAAGTTGTTGACAAAGTCTGAGCGCAACATCTCTGTATGTTGAAGCTCTTCAGCCAGGGTGTTGAAGCTGGTGGTTATTTCCCGGGCGATGGAAAGATTTCCCAAATCGATACGTGCTTTGTAATCGCCGCTGGCCAGCCGGTTCATGCCGTTAATCAGCAGGGTGGCGGGTCTTAGCGGAGCACGACTGATAATGGTTCCGACGAGAGTGCCGACCAGTATGCTGGCAAAGGCAAGTAACATGATGGGAATCAATGCATTTGGAGGACCAAGTTTATTGATGATACCTGTTCGAACCAATATAAATACCAGGATGCCAACAATGAACATGGTGAGAGAAAGAATGATAAAGATCATGATGGCAAACAGGATTGTCAACGCGGTGCGGGGAGGTACTTTATGCTTTGTCATTATGTTTCACCGCCTTATATCCAAGACCTCTCACAGATTCAATCTCAAATTCCGGCCATCCGTCGAAGCGTTTTCGCAGGCGGCTGATATGAACGGTGATGGTTTCCCAGCCAGTGCCGCTGTCGGTGCCCCAGATCTCATCCATGAGTTGAATGCGTGTAAAAATTTTGCCGGGGTAAGACAGCAACTTATAAAGGAGCAAAAATTCTTTTTGGGGGAGCTCCTGCATGTCATCACCTCTTGTGACGCACAGCGAGTCGTAATCCAGGGTGACATCACCGATGACGATCTTGCGTTCGCTGGCGATTTTTGCACGGCGCAACAGGGCTTTGATGCGCAAAATCATTTCTTCTTCGTCCACTGGCTTTGTCATGAAATCGTCTGTTCCTGCGAGAAAGCCCTGTTTCCGGTCGGCGGGAAGCTGTTTGGCGGTGACCATAAGAATGGGTAAATCATTCTGAACGCTTCGAAGTGTTTTCGTAAACTCATACCCATCCATTCGGGGCATCATGATATCGATGATAACCAGGTCGATATGGTGGGCATCCAGAATCTCCAGAGCCTCTTCGCCATTGGAGGCAGTGAAGACAGTATAGTTCTCGGCTTCCAGCACGGCGCGCATCAGCTGGCGGATGTTTTTATCATCATCAACAACGAGCATATGAAACATGGCAGTTCACCTCCGGGGTGATGAAGTTTTCTTCCAGCCCCATGTATTTCACGGAGCATCACCTCGGCAAAATAATATACCGTTAGCGGAATAATGGCAAGGATTTTCTTGTGGTCACCATCAGATCAGTCAGCGACATCTGCTTCGTCTTATCTGCGAGGTGTGGGGAGTGAGATGGAGTGCCTGATGGTATTCACTTTATCGTATTTTTGCAGGATGATCAAGGCTGGCAAGAAATAGGGAATGGGAAAAGGGATAACGGAACAGGGATAAGAATAAGGATAACGAATAAGGAAAGCGGGATAAGGATAAAAGGATCAAGGTATCAGAAGGTAAGGAGTTAGAATAAATGATCAAGGGAAACGCGAAACGGAATACAGAATAAAGAATCAGGGATTGAAGAATCAGGGATTGAAACCAAGAAAGATCATCGAGGAGAGCTGAAAATATGGTACAATAAGCGGTAACAGACGAAGATCACAACAAGGAAAAGTGAGCACACACGATGAAGCAGCCACCGAACAACCACCTCAAAACAGTCTTTTCCACCATCACCTGGGCAACCGTCATTTCCTGGGTTTTCGTCATCGGCTGGATGGCCCTTATTTTCCACCTGTCGGCCCAGCCGGCGGTGGATTCCAATGAACTGAGCACCGGCATCACCCAGCGGCTGATGGCGGTACTTCAACAGGCATTTCCCCGGTTGATGGAGGGCTTGGAAGTAAGTCGCCTCAACCGGTTTGTTCGAAAAAGCGGGCATTTCTTCGCCTATCTGATTCTGGGGCTGCTGGTGAGCAACGCCCTCGGTCACAGCGGCCAGCAGTACACCGGGAGAAATGAAAGCACCAGGCATCCCTTGAATCGTCGGAATCACCTTCCCCTGGGGAAGCCGCTGGTGGCACTCCTCATTTGTTTTCTCTATGCGGTGAGTGATGAAGTGCATCAGTTGTATGTGCCGGGACGGGGCGGCCAGGTGTCAGATGTACTGCTGGACACGGCAGGGGCTTCAATAGGAATCCTGTGTTATTGGTTTGGCCGTTACTGGCGTCGCCGTGCCGCTTTCAAATAAGGTAAACAAAGAGAGACAGAGTTGAAAACACTGCAAGGGAGAGGCATCAATGACAGAAAAGATTCCCAACAGAAAAGAAAACGGGCACCGTCAATGGCGGCAGCTGCTGACCATACTGGAAGAACAAATGTACCGGTTTTACCGGAAACGGCGGGTGCTTCCCCTGCTCATTGCCCTGGGACTGGCGGCTTTGCTGCTGGTGAGCCTGGTGCTGCTGGCAGAGCGGGACGGGGTGCAGGGGCATCTTTTCATCAATGAAGTGATGGCCTCCAACGGATCAGTGCTGCGGGATGAAGACGGCGACTATTCCGACTGGATTGAACTCTATTACACCGGCAGACAACCTTTGGATCTCACCGGTTTTTACCTTTCCGACGATCCGCTGCATCTCATGAAATGGGAGTTTCCCCAAGGGGAGATTCAGCCCGGCGGTTATTTGCTTCTCTGGGCTTCCGGTAAAGATCAGGTGAGCCCTCTGGGGCAGTTGCACACCAACTTTCGCATCAGTGCGGCAGGTGAATCCCTCACCCTCACGGCTCCCGACGGGGTGCAGATCATTGACCAGGCACCGGCAGCTGCCATGCCCCGGGATGTCTCCTGGGGGCGTCAAACCGACGGCGGAAAAGACTGGCAGCTTTTTCAGGAAAGCACCCCCGGCAGCAGCAACGAGGCGGGGGTTCCCTACATGACCACTCTGCCGCCGCCCCTGTTTTCCCATGAGGGCGGGTTTTATGAAACCGCCTTTCAGCTGAGCCTCAGCCCTCCCCAGGCAGGGGTAAAGCTGTATTACACCCTGGACGGATCAGAACCGGACCCGGAAAAGACAGCAGGCAGCACCTTTCAGGTGCGGCAGGCATATCCCGGCGGGGAAACCCTCACGCTGGTCACCCGAACCCATCAATACACCGATGAGACCATCCACATCAGAAACATCAGCGAAAATACCAGTCAAAATACCAGCGAAGAAACCGGCGAAATAACCGGCGAAGTTACCAGCCGGCGAGCCAGTGAAATCATGAGGGAGTTGCCCGCTGATTCACCGGAAGCAGCTTCCGGCGGGGAAGAGCTGCCGGCCGAGGGAGTCTATCTGGCAGGCATCAATACCCAGTTTATTCCCCAGCCCCGGCCGGTGCTGGAAGAACACTTCACCGGGCAGGTGGTACGGGCCGTGGCGGTCACTGAAGATGGCCGGCGCAGCCCCGTGGTCACCCATACTTACTGGGTAGACCCTGCCGGGTGGGAACGCTACTCTTTGCCGGTGGTGTCTGTGGTCACAGACCCGGCCCACCTTTTTGATGTGAGTACGGGAGTCTACGTGGCCGGCAGCCATTACGAGACCTGGCAGGAAGCCCGCCCGGAGGCGGTTCCCGACGGTGATACCCCCGCCAATTACTCCCAGCGGGGCCATGACTGGGAAAAGCCGGCCCACGTGGCCTTCTATGAAACCGACGGTGCTCTGGGTTTCGCCCAGGACATGGGCATCCGCATTCATGGGGGCTGGGGGCGCAGTTACCCCCAAAAGCCCCTGCGGTTGTACCCCCGGCACGACTATCATGAAAACAACCGGATCGTTTATCCCGTGTTTCCCGGCCTCACGGCCCAGGGGGATGCCAACCGGTTCATCACCGACTTCAATCGGCTGCTGCTGCGCAACGCAGGCAACGACTTTTACCGCACCTACCTGCGGGACCCCTACATGCAGCGGCTGGTGGCACACCTGAATCTGGACACCCAGGCCTACCGGCCGGTGGTTCACTTTGTCAATGGGGAATACTGGGGTATCATCAACCTCCGGGAACGCTTTGATGCCAATTACATCGAAAGTCATTACGGTGTGGCGGAAGAGGATGTGGTGATGCTGGGCGACGGCGCCCAGGTGGATGAAGGCCGGGCCGGTGACCGGGTAGCCTTTCTGGCCCTGCGCCAGTTCATCCGCAGTGAAGACATGACCCGTGAAGCCAACATGGCCCATGTGGAAGCGCGCATGGACCTTAATAATTTCATGGACTATTATATCAGCCAGATTTTCTTTCGAAATACCGACTGGCCTTTACATAATGTGCGGATCTGGCGGAAACGCACCGAACCAATGGGTACCAGTGATGGTGAAGTCAATGAAGCCAATGAAGCCAATGAAGCCAATCAGGTTGATGGAGCCGATCAGAGTCGCCTTCCAGTTGGTCACGATGGGCGGTGGCGGTGGATGCTTTACGATACCGACCACGGCTTTGGGTTTGCCGGCGGGCTGGAAGCCTACACTCACAATACCCTGGCCTATGCCATGGGGCTGGAGGGCCATGAAGAATGGAGCAACCCGGAGTGGAGCACTGTCATGTTTCGAAAACTGCTGGAAAATGAAGCTTTCCGCCATGCGTTCATCACCACCTTTGCCCACCATCTGAACACCACCTTTCACCCCCGCCGAACTCTGGAACTACTGGAGGAAATGCAGGCGGTGATCATGCCTGAAATGGCAGAACACCGCCTGCGCTGGGGCTATGGCGGTGTGGGCTACAATGTGATGGAAACCTTCGCCCGCCAGCGCCCCAACTATGTGCGCCAGCATCTGGTGGAAACCTTTGAGCTGCCGGGAATGACCCGGCTGACAGTGGTGCTTCCGGAGGAAGGGCATATCACCATTGGCGGCCATCCCATCACCCCCGAAACGCCGGGAGTGATGGCCGGAACCATGGGCAGCCCTGCAGTTAACGCAAGTATTGCCAGCAGTGACGGGACAGCTGAAAAAGGTGCCCTTATCTGGCAGGGCACCTACTTTCAGGGTGTTCCCCTGGAGCTGGCGGTGGTGTGGGGTGATGGTCGCTCCATAAAAGAATGGTACGCCTTTGAAGATGTGAAAGCATTGGAGGCTTTTGTCAGCGGAGAAGCAGGTGGCATCCACCAGGGGATTCCGGCAGTCCGTTTGCCTGAAGCCGGAGGGGAAGTGACGGCGACGCCTGGTGAGTACCCGGAAGCAACCCTGACCCTGGTGCCGGGGAACCGGCCCCTTTATCTGGCCCCGGTCTTTCAGGGTGCCGGTGAATGATTGAGAAGTTGGGGCAGGTCTATTAGATGCAGGTGTGGGGTGTTCTGTGACATGCGGATCAGGTCTTCAGAAAAGCCGTTTTTTGAAAAAAGGTAGTAGCAAACATTTTCGGGACTGACAGCTTTTCCAGCAGTAGCGGAACTTCCTTTCTGCTGCAACTGGAGAAAATTGGACAATGTCATCGGTTGATTACGATACTTACATTCCCCCAACAGCCAGCGTTGTCGATCCAGGTCAAAGGCCAGCAAATCAATTTCCTGATCTTTGTGCCACCAGCGACCTGCCCGTACAAAGGTGAATGGCAATCGGTTACTTTTATTTAAGTGGCGCAGATAGGACAGGCAGGCTTTCTCGAAACTTTTTGAAACAAAGTCATTGAGAGAGGGTGCAACAACTTGTTGGTAAATCTGATGGCCGCTGCCAGCTTCCAGCTCAGAAAAGTAAGGGAAAACAAAGGCGTACCAGAAGCGAAAGTAATGATCCGACAATTGGTACAGGCCGCGTTGAACGTTGGCCTGGTCCTTTGGGCTGGAGACGGTGGGAAATTCCCGGTAGATGATGTGCAAGTCCAACAGATTCTTTAAATAGACAGAGAGTTTGCTCTTGTCGATTTGGGTTTTTTGATGGATGCCATTCAGTCCGGTATTGCCAAGGGCAATGGCCTCAATGATGGTGTTGTAAACGGTCGTTTCCCGCAGCTCCTGGCGAAGGAGAAACTCAATCTCACTGTAGAGAATACTTCCCCGGGTGAAAATATGTTTGAGAATGTTTTCCTCCAGGGTCAATCTGTCATCAAACTGTTTCAGATAATGGGGAATACCTCCCAGGATTCCATAGGCGGTCACCTGGGATTCAGGAGAAAAATGGGGAAAAAATTGAATGGCCTCGTAAAAGTCCAACTCTTTCATTTTTAAGATCCCTGTGGCCCGTCCATAAAGGGGATTTTTTTCAGCCAGGATTTCTTTTTCAATAAATGCCATGGCGCTTCCACAGAGAACAATCATGACATTTTCCTCTTTCAGCTGCTGGTCCCACAGCTTCTGAAGTGTGGAGGGAATCCCATGATTGTTTTTTACCATGTAAGGAAACTCATCAATGATAAGAAGTTTTTTTTCTGTGCCGGGCAGTTGGGTGATGGCAGAAAAAGCCTGTTCCCAGTCGGCGAAGGTATCGACATAAGCCGCCGCCGGGTGCTGCTGGGTGAGAATGCGGGAGCTAAAGGCTCTCAGCTGTTGCAAATCAGTGTATTCCGTACAGGTATAGAAGCTGTGGGGTTTCTCCTTGCAAAAGGCATGAAGGGTTTCGGTTTTGCCGATACGACGTCTTCCATAAAGCACCACCAGTTCCGCTTTTTGGCTGGCGTAAGCAGCTTCTAAGAAGTCGAGTTCTTCTTTTCTTCCGATAAACATGTCCGCACCTCCCGATCTCTTCTCTTAAAGTATCACAAACTATCTTTCTTATCCAAATTGCCGGTGGCAAACCCTGCATACCAAATGCATTTTATGAGAACCCCAATCACTAGAATTACGATTATTAGAATTGCGATTATTATAATTATGATTCTAAAACTTGTAATTTTATTATAACGCAGCCCGCAGAAACCTGTCAACTGTCTGTAAATGCAAGAATAAACTACCTGCAACAGTTTTTCGGTGAACAGGTGACAGGGTTTTGCAGTGAACAGGTAATAGGTAATAGTGAATAAAAAGCTTGAAACCATTGCGAAAGCGCTATCCATCGTTTTTTTGCGCATGCTATTTCCTTAGCCACAAAAAAATGCCGCTATCAGCGGCATGTCGGACAATAGATAAATTGGGATGAAGTCAGAAAATCTGGCGAAAGGCAGCGGGAATCTACTGGCGAAAAACTGGTCGCAGTGTCAGGGGCTGAGAAGAGTCCCGGGGGGTCAGGGTGATAGCGGAGTCGTTGAGGCTGCCGGTGGTGAGCTCAGTGCCGGGAGGCAGCCCACCGCTGATTTCCCAGTGGCTGAACTGCCAGCCAGCTGCCGGGGTGGCGGTGAGGGGCAGCGGAACTTCGGCAAACCACTCTCCCCGGAAGACGCCGTCCGCATCCTGGTAAGTCACCAGCTCAGCGGCGGTGAGGGTATTCAGGGTGACTTCCCCCTGATGGGCCGGGGGGAGTTCCAGTGCCAGCGACAGACTGCCCGGCAGGCCAAAATAGGCGGCGGTATGCTGTCGCAGGTAATCCGGCCGCAGGGCGGCGTAGTCATGAATCACCTGAATTTCCCGGTGCCAGGTTTCCATGTCGCTGTACTGGGGCCACCGGCGGATATTTCGGGGCATTTCCTCTTTCAGCTGCCGGGTGAAAAAGTCGGCTTCTGACTGCACATGAGCGGTGCGAAAGACAGTGTTCATCAGGTCGGCCAGACGGCCGGCGAAGCCGACTCGAAAAGCCTCACTGCGGGAAAGCTTCTTAAACAGATCCGATTCTTCCGCCAGCCAGCTGACGGTGTCGTGGGTTTCGTAGCCGTAGCCCAGAAAATCGAAGGCGTAGTCCAGGTCAAAGAGAATCCAGCGCCACCGGCCGTCGTGGCCATAGGGGGCATTGGGCTGGTAAGCGGTGGTGCGCTTTCGCCACACCCGCATGTTGTTGGAAATCCAGTCGGTATTGGCGGCATAAAGCTGGGTGGTGAGGTAATCGTACCAGTGATCCATATCCATGAGGGTTTCCGCCAGTTGAAAGCGCTCCTCTTCACTGAGAGCAAAGCCGGTGATGCGGCTCAGATGCTGTTGGAACTCTTCGATATCCACCGCTGTTCCCACTTCTGCCTCCCAGTCCCGTTCATTGATGAGTACCAGGTCTTCAGCGGCGATGCCGTAGTGTTCCTCCAGGTAGTATTCATCCAGACGTTCCCGCAGGTGATGGATCCCCCAGTATTCTCCGTTGAGATACACCACTGCAGGGCGCACGGCCTGGTTGTCCACCCGCAGGGGGTTCACCAGATGATGAATCAGCGCATCCCGGAACAGGGTATGGGACCAGTCGTTGCCGGAGTTGCGGAGTAACAGGCGTTTGTAACGGGTCATGGCGGTGCCGTCGCCGGTGCGGGGGTGGGACGGAAATACCGGGTATTCAAACCAGCTGGCGGTGTCGTAGCTGGCCCGGGCGTAAAGGCGCAGGGTTTTCTGGGCCCAGGCCCGGGTGAAACCGCCGTGAATGCGCAGCCCCACCTGTTGGGTGAAGGCAAGGGTGCCGTCGGGTTCCAGCAGGGTGACATGGGCCGGACGCTCCCAGTCGCGTCCCCTTTCCAAATAGTTGGCGGGGGAATTTCCCAGTACCCGGGCCTCCGGGTTTTCCTGCCGCCACTGGGTGAAAATGTCGCCGGGCACGTAAATGCCGGTTTCATCATCAAAAAAACCTGCCGGGTCGGTGATGAGCAGGATCACGGGCATGGCCGGATCACCGGCCACAGGCGAGGCCGCCGGGAGGGCATCGGCACCCATGAGAAAGGTGTGAGCGGTCACAGGACTGGTTTCCCCTTCCTCATTCACTGCCATGGCCCGTACCACCGGGTGACGCACCCATTCACCGGTGGGGGGTATCCACTGGTACCGGTCGTAGCCCCATTCCGGGTAAAGTTCGTCGGAGGTGGAGGGGATCTGCATCAGTTCCGGTGAATCATCCGCTTCCAGCACCAGAGGTTCCCGGTACACAGGTGATTCGGCGGTGGGAAGGCTGCCATCAAGGGTATAATGGATGACGGTGCCTGCCTGTGCCGAAAGGGTGAGGGTGACAGGGCCGGTGTACACCCCTGTGGTATGGGAAAACACGGGGGGCAGCAGGGTGTGGTTTTCGATGGTGTCTTCCGGCGGCAGTTCCGGCAAAAGAAAAACAGCGGCGGTAATCAGAATCATGGCCGCTGCCGCCAGTATGAACAGCATCATTCGATTTTTAGTGGAACCGGTGGATCTCATGAGTCATTCCTCATTCCGCTTTCCTTTGTTCACAGGGAGTGTATATTCTTTGCGATGTTTTCAGTTTTTAATCCACTATTGCCTATCCCTTATCAACTGCAAGCACCAGCTATTCACTGAAAAGCCGCCGTCAGCGGCTTTGTCCTCTTGGTTAGTCGTAGCTCTGTTCATCCAGCAGCAGGGCCACGTTCAGGTTACCGTTGCGCTCCCGGATCTCGTCAATCATTTCTTTCTCGCTGATGCCCCGCTTCACCCGCACGCTGTACACCACTTCAAACATGGTGCCCAGGCTGACGGTGCGCACACTGAGAAAGCTGTGCTGATCGGTGTATTTGTTGAGCACATCATCATAAAGGCCTTCGTAGTTCAGGTTTTCAGGCAAGGTGATTTTCAGCAGCTTCAGTTTGTCTTCATTGCGGCCGTAATCGGTGGTTTCCAACAGCACCACAATGAGGGACAAGAGCACCGACAGAATAATGGCGGCGGTAAAAAGACCGGCACCGCAGGCCAGGCCCACGCCCATGGAGAAAAACACATAGGCCACATCCCGGGGGTCCCGGATGGCGCTTCGAAAGCGGATGATGGAGAGGGCACCCGCCAGGCTGAAGGCCCGGGCAATGTTGCTGCCGATGACAATGATAATGACAGAGATGGTCACGCCCACAATCACCAGGGTGTGAACAAAGCTCTGGGAATAAAAACGCCCCCGGTGGGTGCGAATGTAACTGTAGGTAATCAATAATTGCAGGGCAAAACAGATGAGCACGGTGAAGATCACTTCAACCGCCGTGGCCCTGGCTCCCACTTCATGGAGCCGAAAGAGTTCTTCCAATGCGTTCATTTAAGCATGCCTCCTGTCAGATTCTACCGCGGTGTCGTTGACCTCCGGCGGGCTGTAGCTGGTGGAATATTTGGAGAAAGCCTGCTTGCGGCAGGACAGCCGGGAGAGGGTGCCGGCCAGCCACAGGGGTATGGTGCCGCTGGATTTCACTTCCAGCACCACCCGTCCTGTGGGCAGGTAAAGGTCATCATGGGCAGGGTCGCAGCCCAGGTGTGGTTCCAGCAGGGTGGTGCGCCTGGTGAGCTGGCGGTCCATGGTGACCCGCAGGTCTTCATCAAAAATGCCCACATGGGCCTGGCGTATGTAAGCAATCACCACCCGGGGCTCCAGGCGGTAGTGCTGTCGCAGAAAGCCGATTTCCCGCAGCACGTGGGCTTCCAGGGGAAAGGCCTCACAGAGATCCTGAAGGGTGATGCGATCTGCCAGCCAGTCATAGACACTTTTCAGGGTGAGCCTGGCCCGGCGTTTGCTTACGAATCCCTTGAACTTCTTCTTGATTTCAAAAAAACAGGGGTCCATCAGGGTGGGCTGGTTGTAGACCCGCAGCCGCAGCTTCTGGCGAAACTGTTCGGCCCGCAGGTACTCATCATGAAACAGGTTTTCCCGGGTATCAAAATAAAGACTGCTGATCCGGTAGTGGGCCGTCTCATTGGTATGGCGGTCCCGTTTCATGTGAGGCTCAATGGCTTCCAGCATCTGAGTTGCCGTCTCTTCAGAAATCACATATTTAAATTCATGGCGGTTAAAAAAGCGCTCGTTCATGAATAAGCCCCTTTCCGTCCCCGGGGTCACGGGGGGCGGCTCTTTTGCATCACCCCTATTATAAGGCAATTGGGGCAGTGGGGCAAGGAAAATCCGGCAGGCAAGCAAAGGAGATCTCCAGGGTTGACGCTGCCTTCGGGCTGTGAGATTATGAGCGAGAGAACATCAGTGTGAATCAGTGTGAATCAGTGCTAACCAGTGTGAATCAGTCAGACAGGCCTGACGGTGATCCAGATCATGGAGTGAAGGCAGGTCAGCCAGGGAAGGGAACTGAGACGTGATGAAATACATGAATCCGGTGGTGCCGGCCACCTTTATAAAACGCCCCAACCGGTTTGTGGCCCATGTACGATTGGATGGAGATTTAGAAGGAAAAGAAGAAGTGGTACACGTGAAAAACACCGGTCGATGCCGGGAGCTGCTGCTGCCGGGAACCCGGGTGTACCTGGAGGACTGCCGCAGTCACCCGGGGCGAAAAACCCGGTATTCCCTGATTGCCGTGGAGAAAGCCAGTGTTGCTGCGAAGAAAGCAAATATTTTCGAAGTGGGAGAAAATGTTTCCGCGAAGAATGAAAGTGTTTCTGAAGAGAAAGAAACCATGCTGGTGAACATGGATTCCCAGGCTCCCAACGCAGTGGTGGCCGAAGGAATACTGGCGGGAAGACTGCCTCTCATGGCGGCGGTGACCAACCTGCGCCGGGAAGTGACCTTCGGCAACTCCCGGTTTGACATGCGGGTGGAGGGGATCAACGAACAAGGGGAAGTCACGACGGCTTATGTGGAAGTGAAGGGAGTGACCCTGGAACATGGCGGCATCTCCGCTTTTCCCGATGCTCCCACCACCCGGGGGCGCCGCCACCTGCTGGAGCTGGCAGAAGCAGTGGCCCAGGGAAATCAGGGTGTGGTGGTGTTCCTCATGCAGATGCGCGGCCCTCGTCTCTTTGTGCCTCACTGGGAGCGGGACCCAGCCTTTTCAGAAGTGCTGGTGCAGGTGCAGCAGGCCGGGGTGCGGGTGCTGGCCTTTGATTCCCTGGTGACCCCCGATACCATGGAGCTGGGTGAGCCCCTGCCCATTCAACTGAATCAACGCACTTTTGTGCAGGCATAGGAAATAGTATGGGCAAAAAAGCTGTGGACAACGCTTTGGCAATGGCTTAAGCTTTGTATTCACTATTCCCTGCTAACTATTCCCTGCTAACGATTCACTGCTAACGATTCACTGAAAAACCAACACCAGGCGGTTTGGCACAGGAATCATTTAAGAAGCTCAGGAAAGAATTGATTAATCATTCAGAAAATGTTAAGATAGACCCAGATGAAGGGTTGTCAGATGTCCGACAAATTCGGACAAGTTGAGACAGCCTTAGACAAGATCAGTCAAATTCAAGGAGGTTATGGGATGAAAGCAATGGCAGTGACAAAAGAACCAAACAGCAAGGGTCGATGGAAGCAGCGGTGGGCATGTGTGTTACTGACGGTGTGCCTGCTCTTCTCGGCGGCCATGCCGGCCATGGCACAGCCCCTGCCGGTGGAAGCACCGGTGACAGCGGTATTGTCCACTGAAGCAGTGGCGAATGTCTCGCAGCAGGTGACAGCGTATCAACGGTTTATGGATTACCAGTATGGTATCAAATTGTCAACACCAATGACCCCCCAAACCTTTGCCGGATTGTTGAACCGTGTGTCCCGGCAGGAGACAGCTCCGGCTTCAGCTGATGCTGAGCTGCTGACAGTTCTTGACGCCGTGGAAATGGCAGTGGCCGCCGCCAACCAGAAGCAATTGGCCGGCACCTATCCTGAAGCCAAGGTATGGGCCAGTCTGGCAGCCGCTGGAATCGCCGATGAACTGGCAGACATGCCGGTGGATCATTCACTGGCAGCCCTGGCAGTGGCCCTTGACCTTCAAATGATTCCTGCTGACCTGATCGCCGGTCTGAACCTGGCAGAAGATCAGGCCCCCGGCAATGTCACCACCCTGCTGGCGGGAAAAGTGCTGGAAATGAACGGCGGATATAAAAATTACCTGGGGCAGATCAGCGACCCGGCCATTTACGGAAAAATCTATAATGCCTGGGAAGCCCAGACACTTATTGACGCCAATGAACTGCGGGAACTGATCAATCAGGTGCTGGAAGCCGACGTGATCACAGGTTACAACGTGAAAGACCTGCAGTATGATCCCCGGTTTGACCCTGAACTCACCATCACCTACGGGCATTCCAATATTGTTCATGCCCTTCAGCTCATTGGGCTCCTTCGCAGTGAAGGGATCAATGCCCGGGTACAGCTGGAACCCAAATCATCTGCCTACATCTACATGAAAGAATGGGGCGAGCCCCAGGAAAGCCCCGGTTATCAGGTGGCCATGATTGAGAACGGCAACTACATCGCCTACGCCAAAGAGTACGACATTAGCTTTGAATTTTATACCAAGCAGGAAAAAGAGCAGTTTCAGGAGATTATTTTTGCCTATGCCAAGCGCAATCAGGAAGACATGACCGGCCTTATTGCCGGTTCATGGTGGCAGCCCCTGTATTATTCCCTGACTCCCATGAATGACTATGTGGTGATCACCAACAACTACATTCAGGCAGAGGGAAAACTGGCCCAGAGCTTCTCTTTGCAGGAAGATTCTGAAGCGGTTGTGACAGCGATTCAGGAACTGGGAGCCGGCATGGATGTAGTGACTTATGATTTTTGGGTGGATGAACCCTTCCATAACTATCTCACAGGCGGGTACCAGTAACAGGAAGGAAGACAGTTGACATGCGTATGCAAAAAGAACGGGAAATGATTGTGGCCTATGGCAAAAAGCTGGTGACAGCAGGCCTGACCAAAGGAACCGGCGGCAATATCAGTGTGTTTTGCCGGGAAGAGGGCCTGATGGCCATCAGCCCCAGCGGCATTGATTATTTTGAAACCACCCCGGAAGACGTGGTGGTGATGAACCTCCAGGGAGAAGTGGTGGAGGGAGACCGGAAGCCCTCCAGCGAAGTGGATTTGCACCGTGTTTTTTACCAGCAACGGGACGATATTGATGCCATTATCCATGCCCACACCATGTATGCCACCACCATCGCCTGCCTGGGATGGGACCTGCCGCCGGTACACTACATGATTGCCGTTGCGGGAAAAGACGTGCGCTGCGCCCCCTATGCCACCTTTGGCACCAAAGAACTGGCAGCGAATGCCTTTGAAGCCATGAAAGACCGGCGGGCAGTCTTGCTGGCCAATCATGGCCTGCTGGCAGGGGCCGGTGATCTGCTGAACGCCTTTAACATTGTGGAAGAAATTGAGTATTGTGCAGAAATCTACTACCGCACCAAGGGCATTGGCGAACCCGTGATTCTGCCAGAGGAAGAAATGACCCTGATGCTGGAGAAGTTCAAGACCTACGGGCAACGGAAATAAGCATTACTGCAAAAGGAAGCATCATTGCAGCTGAAAGGCAACAAATGAGCGAAAGCGCAGTTACATGTCAGTAATAAGTAGTGAGAACACCAATGCAAAAAGCACCAAAACATAAGAGGCCGCCGGCATCCCAGCACATGGGAAGCCGACGGCCTTGCGTTTGGAGGCAAAAGATTTCGGCAGATGAAAAGAAAAACCAATTACGGCGGCTGCCCATGGCATTGCCGTGGCCAACCCGGAACCAAACAGTTTTCAGGTGTGTCGGATGTGTCACGTCTCCAGGCTAACAACTGTGTTTTCCACATCGGTTCCGATCACCTTTTCCGCAAAGACTGCCACCAGATGAGGGTCAAACTGGGTCCCGGCACAGCGGTACAATTCTTTTACTGCAGCTTCTGGTGTCAGCGTCCTGCGATAGCTCCGCTCACTAATCATGGCATCATAGGCATCTGTGATGGCGATGATCCGGGCCTGCATGGGAATGGACTCGCCCACCAGACCACGGGGGTAGCCGGTGCCATCCCACCGCTCATGGTGACACAACACGTATTCTGCCATGTCTGCCATGTCATTGACCGAGCTGAGGATACGGTACCCAATCTCCGGATGGCGCTTGATCTCTTCGAACTCTATTTCTGTCAGCCGGCCAGGTTTGTTGAGGATTTCTTCATTGATGGATATTTTGCCAATGTCATGGAGTAATCCCATGGTTCGAATCTGTTCCACATCCCGCTGCGAAAAGCCCAGTACTTGAGCCAGTGCCATGGAAAGCTGGGACACCCGCTTAGAGTGGGCTTCTTCCCGTTCATTCTTTTCGTGGAGGGTTCTGATGATGGCGTTAATGGTTTTGCTGCGCATGCTGGGGCCTTCAAACAATTTTTTTTGATACATGTAGTCTTCTGCCCGGTTGAAGACTTCCTGCATGTCTTCATTCAGATCGGTTTTGACTTCCCAGCCAAAGGAAATGGACAGTTCCACCGACCCGATTGTCTCTGTAGCCGCCAGCTTCTGGATGCGATCCACCATCCCTTCAGCCTGTTCCCCTGTCATACCCGGAATTAGCAACACAAACTCATCACCGCCGATGCGGGCAATGATTTCGTCGGGTCTGCAGCCACGGGTCAGCACTTCTGCCAACTTCTGAAGCAGTTCATCTCCCTTTGCATGACCAAAAGAGTCATTAATCAGTTTCAACCCATTCACATCTGCCATAATGAGACACAGTGGAAGATTACGCTCCGTGTCCAGGCGTTTCAGTTCTTCTTCAAAGAACCGGCGGTTGTATAAGCCTGTGAGCTGATCGCGGTAGCTCAGATACTCAATTTCTTCCTGGTAGCGTTTCTCCCTGGTGATGTCTCGAGTAATGCCAATCACAGTCGTCGATTCCAGGGGAACAAGACGCATTTCATAAATGCGGCGTTCCCCCCTGAGTGACAGCTCATATTCAAATCGTTCCAGTTCTCCGCTTTCCAGTGATTTTCGGATAGAAGCCAGACCTGCTTCCGCCAGTTCCCGGGGGAGCACGTCCTCTAAAAACTTGCCGACAAGTGACTGTGTGGGCATTTGCAAATGGGCGTGATCGCTGGCCTGACAATCAATGAACTGGCCTTTTGGATTAAAGGTAAAAATAATATCTGGCAATGCCTGGACAATGGCCTTGTTTTTTTGCTCGCTCTCTGCCAGCCGCCGCTCACTTTCCCTGATCCGATCCAACTGTTCCCGCAGCTCTTGCTCCATGGCAGTCAGCTCTTCCATGGAAGCTTCCATCTCCATGTTGAGTGACTGCAGCTCCAGCTGTTTAAGTTGCAGTTCTTCATTGGCACCCCGCAGGGCCCGGGTTCGTTTATGGACCAGAAACCGCAGAAAAAGGGACATCCCCAACAGCACAACAACCATGCCGCCTGCCACCATCAGGAAGCGATGATAGCGCGCCAGGTTCTGGCGAAAATCACGCTCTTCATACACCCCCAGCCATTCATCATAAATGGCCTGGTACTCACCGGTGGCCTGAACGATTTTAAGGCCTCCGTTCAGAAGTAAGAGTAAGTCTTCATTGTCCCGACGCACCGCCATGGAATAGTCATTGGGGATCAGTTGCAAGCCTTGGGAACGAAGCTCTGAAAACCCCTGTTCTTCCATGGCATAGATGCCTGGCAGCTTCATCAGCCCTGCATAGTCGTAGGTACCGTCCGCCACCAAAGACAGGGCTTCATTGACGGTAAAGACTTCTATTAACTGGATCTCCAGCTCCGCCCCTGCCAGGTACTCTGCCACGATATCTCCCTTTTGCACCACCACTGTCTGTCCCCGCAGGTCTTCCAGTGAATCCAGCATCGTGGCCGACTGGGTGAAAATATCACCACTGGTCACGCTGTGACGGGTGGTATAGGCGTAAGTCTGGGCGCGTTCTTCTGAGTAGAACATACCGGATATGGCATCGATTTCTCCCGCTTCCAGGGCCTCCCGGGTACGCGACCATTCATCTAACCGAATTTCCACCGTCAACCCCATGGCTTCACCCACCGCTTTGGCCAAGGCAATATTAAAACCCTGTGGATTACCGTCAGCATCCACATAGCTGTAGGGTGGATAGTTGATATCGTCCCCCACCACAATTCGGTTGGAGTTGTTGTTGAGCTTTATATTTCCAGGCATGGCTGTTACACCGTATCCGCTCAGGAATACCGCGATCAGCATACTCACAACAACCAATCCTACCCAATGTCTGCCTCTGGTCATGTTCCACACTCCAGTTAAGAATTCTCATGCTGTACTCTTTCCGTGTCGACGGGTCTTTTTTGCTGTTAACTATATTTACCCACCACTCTTACTCCCGCACCATTTTTCGTACTTCTCTCCTTCAGCCATCATTCTTTTTTCCATCATAAAACAAAGAGCCGACTGGAATCACCTTAACAAAGGGGGCGCATGTTATTATGTGAAATGCTGATGTTATCACAGTGCTGAAAAAACCGCCTGCGGAGGTGATGCAGTTGATAGTTGGTAAGGAAGTGAATTGCATATTTCGTTTTCGTGACGTATCTGTTAAGCCCAATCTTGCTTGGTCCTGCGCTCAGACACGTTGTAGCGGCGCCAACCGCCCAAGGGTTCTGTGAAGAGGAAAATGCTGCAAGTTCCTTTTCGGATATATTCGTTATCTTCTTTCCGGATACTCTTTGGTTTCGCCGGAATTGGTTTTCTATCTTCATCCAAGAGCTGACATGGCTTTTCATCCATGAAAACAACTGGAATATCAGGATCGAAGGGACGGGAATATACCTCTAAAACATCCTCCATATTAGCCACAAAGGCTGCATTTTGATTCGGTGGTATGCACCAACATTTTTTCAAATGAGGCTTAAATTCGTTTTTTTTAAGATCCGACCCACAGACATATGAGAAATGGATGAGATAATCTCCAACTTGATTGTTTCATCTGCAACCATGCGCAATGTCCAGCGTTCATACCCGGAAGGCGGATCGCTGCAGCAAAGCGCAATTATCCTGGCCTCCACATCACCTGTAAGCTTCGGCTCAACAGGGGGCACCTTTCTTTTCTTGCGACCCAGTGCCGCTTCCAGTCCTTCTGTTGCATAGGTTTTTCGTACTGTTTGAACAGTTTGTCGGTGGACATGATATCGTTCAGCAATGACTGGAGCACTGATCTTATTGGGGTTATTAATGTCTGCAGCCAACAGAATATTGGCATGAAGGATTCGTTTTGATGAGGTCTTTCTTTTGTTGACAATGCTCATAAGTTTAACACGCTCATTTTCACTGAGATCTACAACATAAAGCACTTTAGGCATAGTCTCACCCCCCACCTCAAGGATACCAGACTATTGACGCATTGTATGGTTTTAAATGTTACGAGATACTGGGGCTGATCTGAAGCAAAAATCAGGATTGGAATCGAGATGTGACAAATTGCATTTTTAAGCTTGTAGGCCTATGCTTTATGCTGATCGTGTGGTATACTAACATAGCATGAAAATTTAATACACTGAGAAAAGCAAAACCACTGAAAGGTGGAGACGCAAAACCAAGGGCCTAAAGTAGCAATACAATGGCAGCCGGTTGCCGCAACGTTAAGATACACGCAAGTTCTCAATTTTGGTATTTTTCGTTATTTTGGCTTGTTCTCAATTAGAGAGCAAGCCTTTTATTTGTCCAATAACAATACGAGTTCAGGTCAGTGGCCTGTTAAGCATGGGATTATGAGGCGCGAAAGATTAATTGTTGAAGGAGTGATTGTCATAGATTATGTGAAGAGTATCATCAACGGGGTGGATAGGAGGTACCTGGTGAAGAATTATATCATCGCCATCGTACTAAGTTTTCTTGTGTTTTCCGGGGGCGTCGATGTGTTAACCATGTTATTTGTGATTGTGTCCGCTGCGTTATTCCCTTTTTCAGCACTGGTGTGGGATGAATTGATGAACTTGATGATGGGCGGAAATTTTATCATTTTACCTTTGCCCATTATGCTTGTCTGGAAACTGTTTAAACTGCTTCTTTTGTTCTTGTTCGCATTTATTATTGCACCTGTGGGCATTGCTTACATCGCCATACGAAACAAATACGCATAAACGGTGCTTTCAATAGGCACGCTTATTTGAACTCGTAGAAGTTTTTCCCAGCTCAACCGATGATTCACATATCTTTCCCCGAGGAGGATACGCGATGAGAGTCATTGAAAAATTTATATACCCCGGACTGCTTTTGCTGAACATACCCGCCTATTTCGAGTTTGCAGATGATCTTCACCGAATGGGCTTTTCCTTCTTACATCTGATTTGATCTCCGCCCTGTTCCCAGGGATTCCTTTTGTTGTCAGCATAAGCATCAGGGAACCAAAAAACAGGTCACTCAGTGTGAGACAATTTCTCTTTGTACTGGCGGCGGTGACCATGATCTTCCCGCTGCTTTATGTCATCGTCTCGATCTATGTGTTTCCACGGTGGTTTGCCATGCTGGTGACCTACATGCTGGTGCTTTTTGTCACCTATGGCATCGTGTTTGTGAAAGAGTTTCAAGCACAAAAGAAAGAGAAACCCATTAAGGACAGGTGTAAAGAATCAAAGATTGAAGAAATTGAAAACACCCTGTGTGATCAAGCTGTTTATCGTACACCGATTGCTTTGTTCAATCAAGATCGCCTGTCACTGTATGAAACCATGTTTAAATTGAAAGAAGATCCGTGTAATTGGTACACCAATGACGAGTTTTGCCAAAAAGCCATTCAGCTAACCAATGCCCTGGACGTTGCGAAGAAAATTGAGCACGAAAAATGCAACTTGCTGGGATCTCACTATTCATCAATGTGGCATTATCGGAAAAACACTGAGGAACTATTTTATGCCGCTCCAGATTCGCCCATCAAACGATGCCAACACATGCTGAAAGGCCATTTTGGAGAAGTAAAAGCACAGAAAGTGCTGGACAATCTGGCGATTGAATACATGGAAGGTTTTAACTTCCACGGGAAAGACTCGACGGAAAGTGTAGAAATCGACTTCTTGACCATTGTGAAAGGCACGCTTTATACCATTGAAGTCAAAGATTATTCCGCTGATGAAATCGCTATTGAGTCTTCTGGTCAATTGATGAAATGGATTAACGGAAGGTCTGAGCCTCTGGAAATCATGAACCAGGTTTCTCGGCACGGAAAATTTTTAAGATCTATCTTTGGAAACCAGATGCAGATTATCAGTATTATTGCGTTGTCCGACAAAAACACTCGAGTGATTGATAACTTCAACAGCGACACCCTGAAAGTTGTCTACGTGGATGCCCTGCCCTTTTTAATTGGTGCGGCACAAACTGAAGCTGACCTGGACCTACTTTCGCAACTACTAAAGTACAAAACTAAACCTAAGATGTTTCCCTTTTTTGATATCGATACGATGAGGAGTGAGCTGCACGATCAGCTTTTAGCAGAGAGACAAGAACTGGATCGTTTACTGGATCCTTCATATCAAAAGGGTCAATTATTGAAACTGGAGCATGCGATGCGTAAAATAGCAGAGATTGAGACGGGTTATGATGAAAGATATGGGAATGAACTCTTTTCGCCCAATGAGCGGCATGAAGTGGTTGGCAGACTGATGGAAAATTTTTTGACAGCTTACTTAAATCTATTGAACGAACTGATTGAGAACCCATATTGGGCAGAGTTGTATGACGAATGCTTTGAAAAAATTGGCATTTCTGGATGAAGGAAAAGCTGTAAGGAGCCATGAGAAAGTACAATAAACTGCTGTTAAAAAAAGCACCCCTGAATGAAGGGGTGCCCAGACTGCAGACAAAATGCTGGCATCCCAGAGTGGGAGCCAGCATTTTGCGTAAGAAAAGCACAAATCGTTTGAAAGAAGACGGGCCAGGGCCCGTCATCCCCTTGCGCCACTTCCAGGTGGCCAGCTTTTTCTGGTTTATGGCAGCCGCCACAAGCATCGCTTCAGTGGCTACCCGTTTCATGCCTCGAAGGGTTGTCCACCGCATGCCATGCTTTTCTTTCATGTCCGCAAAGACCCGTTCGATGGTTTCCTTGCGTCTTTCGTAGATGGTTTTGTTCTGGGTCGTGTGCCGCAGGTGTTCCGCTTCATCCAGTGATGTTAGAATGAAAATAGGACATGTTGAATTGAGACTTTCCGATGTCAAAGATATAATGAAATGACAAAGGAGACGATACAAATGGGATCAAG
>NZ_FXUF01000007.1 GCF_900182905.1 Anoxynatronum buryatiense
TGAAGATCACCGCGCCGCTGTTGGTGTCGTAAGCGGAATGGGCCAGGCGGGTGGTGTTGCCTTCTTTGTCCACATGCACTGCGTACAGGCCGCCCGCTGCTTCGCCGTTTGCTGGTGTGTAGGGAATTGATACCGTTGCGATGCCCTTGCTTAACGAAGCAAGACTGACGGTTTTTCCATTTTTCACCGTGCTCAGTGTTATGTCGTAGGTATTGCGAAGGTTGTTGACTTCGACTGGCTTCAGCGTCATGGTGATATCGCCGTCACCCTGGGTGCGCTGCTGTTTCAGAGAATCCTGGTCAAAGGAGACATTGACCGGCAGCCCCACCATCTGAAATAGCTTCACATTGGTGGTGACCAATCGGTTCAGTGCCGCACGCTCTGTGATGATGGTCCAGCTGGTGGCATCAGGAGCAACAAGCACTACCTCCACACCAATGCCATTGGCTGTTCTGTTCTGCGCTTTTGCAGCTTTCTCAGCTTTTTCAATGGCTGTTTTCACCATGCTGTCGGTAATGATGATCACTGCATGGCTGCCGGAAATCTTGCCATTGGCATTGACACTGCCCATCACCGGCTGGTCAGGCTTCTTTTCAGTGGTGACCACAGCTGAAGACCTGGCACGGGAGGAGCCGCCAGAGGAACTGCCACCGCCGTTGTCATTACCGCCACCATTATGATCGCCGTCTCCGCCGTCGTTATTACCACCGCCATTATTATCATTGCCGCCATTATTATTGTCGCCTCCGCCGTTGTCGTTGCCGCCGCCATTATCGTCTCCACCGGGGTTAGTCGCTTTGACGAAGTGGAGTGTTCCGGCTTTGGCACCTGACAAGGTCACCGGCGAGCTGTTTTCTTGTGTCACGGAAAGACTGTTTCCCGTAGCCACCAGGCTCCAGTAGGTTGCCTGGGTGCCTGTCACAAAAGCAATCTCGGTTCCTGAAGGAAGCCCTGGCAGTGAAAGAACGTCCTGCTGCTCTTTGGCGTGGGCTGTGCGGTCAACAATGCAGAAAGGTGCCACTGCGGCGTTGGTTATCAGCCTGCTGTCGTCATCCACTGTCAGCTTGCCATCCTCAATGTATACCCCGTAGTCGCAGTTGGTGGTTAGTGTGGCCCCGCCGGTGACATTCACGCCGCCTTCCAGCGCCTGCACGCCAATGGAATCGCCGTTTGCAATGAGGGTGGCACCGTTGGACACATTCACGGTGTCGCACATCACGGCGTAGCCGTGGGCAGAGGAAACCGTCAGGTTGGTGCCCTGGCCAGTGACGTTCAGTGTGCCATCTTGCCCACCTGAACCACCCAAAAACAGGGCGCCTCCCATGGTCACTTGCGCGCCTTCCTGAAGGGTGACAGTATCACCGTTAAAGGCGCCGCCGATGCCCCCAGCGCTGAACAATGCGCCTGCCCCGCTGAAGGTCAGATTCAGCGGCCTGCTGTAATCGCTCTCCATCCTGCCCTGAATCACTGTGGACCCTGTGGTATGAACCATTGTTTCGGCGGGCAGTGTCACATTCCCGTCAATATAGGCATTGCCCAGGGTGAGCGTGTTGCTGGCGTTATCCCAGGCATAACCGTCATTTACCACCGTTTTGCCGCTGTGGTCGCCCGTGGTCAGGTCAAGGCCATCCGGGCCACCAACTTCTTTCAGTTCTGAACCATCGTTTTTGTAAGTCTTATAGCCTATGAAGGAGCCATCGACTTCATCCACCACATCCACCCGTAGAATGCCACTGCCGGAAATGGACAGAGCTGCCATTTGCGCCGGGGTGGTATCCTGGGGAAGGTGCATGATACCATTGTTGACAATGGTTCCCTGGTTGATAATGGCAGTTGCCCGATCAATCATGAACCGGCTTCTTTCTTGAAGGGTGATGGTACTGCCGCTGCCAACGGTGAGGTTGCCAGAGATGATGGCATCGCCTTCAATAGCCAGGGTGCTGCCACCACTGATGGTGAGGTGCTTGGGATCACCCCCTCCGCCCATGAAACCTCCCATGACAAGGGCCCCCCCGAAGGCTCCCCCCTGAAGGGTTACCCGGGCGCCGTTTTCTATCAGGACATCTCCCTGAGCAATGATTCCGTAAACAGCACCTCGCATCTCAACGTTACCGCCGGAAATGGTCAGGTTTTCTACCCCGGCAATGCATTGCCATGCTGACACCAGCAGTGAGTCGCCGGTGCCACCCTGAAGGCTGATTGACCGAGACGGGCCACCGCCCGTCGCCACCAACATTCCGACACCGCCTGGTGTGTTGGTGTTTGTCAAATGATTGGTGCCCCGCAGCCGGATCACCATTTCTTCACCTACTTGCAGGGGAATATCGCTGCCCATGATGCCGGCATTGTTCAACACCAGCGTGGCAGGCGAACTTCCCTGGACCGGCTCAAACAGGGCATAGCCATCTCCTGCTTTGTAATAGGTGGAAACGGTGGGGGCTGTGACCAGGTTCAGACCTGCAGATGCGTCAGGACCAGCTGCTGCCACCTGCAGCACTTTGTCTGCCATGGTCATTGTTCCGGCAGCGCTCACTGCACCGATGACCAGTCCTGCATCACCGATGCTCACATTGCCGGTGGATGAAATGGCACCTGCTGCGTCGCTGGCAGCCGCGATGATCACCTGGTCCGCCTTGAGGGTCAGATGACTGCCCAGAAACACATGCCGTCCGCCCCCGCCGCCTGAAAGAGTGATTTCTGCGGCATTGCCCCCTGCCGGATTGGTGATGGAGGCAGCCCCTGCCATCAGGGCATATCCGCTTCCCGGAGCAGCAATATGAATCTTCTGCCCTCTGATATCCGCTGAACTGCAGCCTGAAATGCCGCTGTTCCCTTGCAGGTCCACCACCCCTTTGGCACTGATGTTGAGGGTATAGTCGCTTCCGGAAATAATGAATTCATGTGGTTCAGTTGTTTTCAGTCGAATGTCACCCCTGGGTGCCGCCAGCTCCACTTTGATTTTTGCATTTTCAATGAGTGTATTGCTGCTGTCAATGGTGATATCTCCGGTTTCTGAAACAAGGGAAATGTCACTGCCGCCGCTTCCACCCATCCCTCCCCGGATGCTTTGCGCCAAAACAATTTCATTTTTTGCGGAAATGGAAATGGTGTGGTTGCCTAACTGGCTAATGGCATAGCCTTGGCCGCTTAGGGAAACCCCACCCTCCGGCGCCGAAAGGGTGATCTTCTCCTGGGCATTGATGCCTATATTCCCTGTACCCTGAAGGGTGATGTTCCCGTTGTTCGCCCTTAGAAACACCTCTCCGCTCCCGGTTTGAAGCGAGTGTCCGTTCATGGTCATGCTGTTGGCTTTCACCGAGATATTACCGCTGGTTTGAATCATCTGCCAGGTGGATTCCAGGGTAAGATCGCCGTCAATGTCAATGGAAACGTCTCCTGTTCCATTGATGCGTATCCCATAGTTGCCTCTGATGTCCAGATGGCCGGCACCGGTGATGCTGATAGATTTTCCCCCGGTGCCGTTGTAGATGGCATAGCCGCTGGTACTGCCGCTGGCGGTTCCAATCTGGTTGCTTGTGCCCTGTAGCACGATGTTTAAATCGTAATCGTTGACTTCAATGGCATGACTGGAAAAAACAGGATTAGAAAGAGTGGCCCCTTTTAATGTTACCGTTGCAGTGGTGCCGCTTTTGGTCACATGAATCTGCCAGTTGCCTGGACCGGCTCCTTCGGTACTTACCACACCGCTGGCGTCTGTGACAGCATACCAGTCGTCGCTGTCAACGGCTATGCCGCTGATGGCAACGGGTGCCGGGTCAGATAACACGTGCATCATGGCACTGCCAATCAGCACGCTGATTTCCGGCAGGTTCACACCTTCTGCAAGGGTGTAGCCTGCCGGCAAAACAGGCACATAGGTATAGCCGGCACCGTTTTCACTGGCATCAAACCATGGGGAGCTGCTTTTTTCAGCATCAATCACCCACTGCACCTCTTCCAGTGTGATCGAACGACTGGAAGATTCGGTGGTGAACCCTGATAAAGGCACCTTGTCACTGTCCACGATCACCGTTCCCTGGATTTCCCCAGTGGTGTTCCCTGCCGGGTTGTTTTCATCACCTTGAGAGGTTTCACCTTCTTGAGCGGTTTCATCTTCTTGATCTGAAGCAGGTCCCGCCTCGCCGTGGGATTCATCGGCTGTTGGTGTTGTCGGGGCGCTCCCGTCAGGTGGTGTTTCTTCGGGGAGGGTTTCGCCAGGTTGTCCGCCGTTTTCCATGCTTTCCCCGTTATCTGGTGTGTCTGGTGTTTCGGATGTGTCAGGTAGTTCGGATGCGTCTGGTGTTTCAGGTAGTTCGGGTAATTCGGGAACATTCGGCAGTGCCATTGGTTGCCCGCTGATTGTCACGCCCAGCGTGTTTGGCAGATGAATATCCGATTCCCGGGCCCCCACTGCCAGCTGTTGGCTGGTAATTTCACCGGTGAGCTGTGCAAAAGCGGTGATTGTTTCCACTTGCTGTTCATGGGCAGAAAAGCCGTAGCCCGTGGCCGGGGTGGCCATGAGAACAGCCAATGTTAATGCCATCATTTGCTTTGCTTTTTGTTGGAAAGAGGTGCTTTTCAGGCACCTGCTCATACTTTTGATTGTCATCGTTTCCTCCAATGCTCAATGCCCTTTTGTTAATGGGCATTGTCCTGTTATTTTGTTTGAAGCACAAGGTGTTGTTCACGACAGCATTCCAGTGCTCTGATCAGTATCTCCCTGATTCCCTGCAGCACACTGGTCAACGTTTTTTTGATTCCCTGCAGCAGCCTGGTCAGCGTTTCTTTGATTCCCTGCAGTCCTCGGGTTTTTGCCGGGTTTCGCTTTTCTCCTCCTTCCTATGCTGAAAATGTCAGACAGGCCATCTGCCACTGCTCCCTGCCACTGAACCGCTCCTATCGGCCTGGGAAAACTGTTTCAATCGAACTCCTCGCCAAGAAGACCCTCAGTATTCACAGCTTCTTTTTACTTCTTTAGCCTTTCTTTATCCTATGTCATAAAAAAAACAACCAAGCTTCTTTTATAGAAGTTTGGCGGCTGGTGGCTGATTGTCGATGACGAGAGGTCAGTGGCGACTGGCTGTCGTTGTTTTCACTAAAGTAGCATGCTGTCAAATGTTTTTCAACAGGCCGTGATCAAGCGGTCGAAAATCTGCACAAGCGGTTATTTTTTGAAGGTTGATGGGACACGCCAGGCGCTTTATCATGCTCTCCTGGCAGAGTCTATTAGTGGTTCATTCCACAGCAACATGATACAATGAAAGAAAACCGATTTAAATCAAAAGGAGCTGAAATAATGAACCATCGAATCATCGCCATCATTCTCATTGTCATACTCTTTGCAGGCGTTGCAGCTGCCCCTGTATCAGCTGCACCCCCCATTCGTGTAACGGTAGATGACGTTCTGCTTCAAATGGACGTGCCGCCTGCCCTCATCGAAGGGAGAACCCTGGTTCCTCTCAGGGCTATTTTCGAATCACTGGGAGCCGAAGTGGAATGGAATGACCAAACGCGCACCGTCACCGGACGTAAAGGAACCACCACCGTTGTTCTTCCCATAGGAAGCCGCTACCCGACAGTTAATGGAGCCCCTGTGGAAATCGATGTTCCCGGAACACTGGTCAATGGCCGCACCATGGTACCTGCCCGGTTTGTCAGTGAAAGTTTCGGTGGTCAAGTGGTTTGGGATGGTGCCAACCATCAGATTCATATATCCACTTCACCAAGCACCTCTCAAAGCGAAGCATCCAGCACTTCACCTCACCTCACTTCAGAAGAAGCGCCTTCACCCTCTGCCACTGAAATGATGCCTGAAAAAGCAGTGAATGCCCAACGCAGCGTGGTCGATGTTGCTTCAACCACCGGATATGGTTCTTATGTCTTGATGAGTGACGGAACCGTTTGGGGTTGGGGTGGATCATTTGTTGGTGATGGAATCACCGAAGTTAAGAAACAACGAAGTGAAATGATGTACTATGCTTTTTCGCCAAGTCGATTCATTCCTGTTAAAATCGAAGGGCTGACCAATGTTCAGCGCCTTAATGCAAGCAGATCTGTGGTGGCTTTTCAACAAAATGGCAGCGTTTATGGATGGGGCGTTTACAGCGACGTTGATCCTGCCAATGCATCTTTGAATGAAATTTCCGACTTAACCAACTGGCATCCCGCCGCCAATTATCTGGTGACACCCCAAAAGATAAATGGCCTTCAGGACTATGTTGACGTTTCGGCTGGACTTGGACACACCCTGGGCCTCAAACGTGATGGTACCGTCTGGGCGTGGGGCAACAACAAACATGGTCAATTGGGGAACGGTACTTTTGAGGACAGCAGTACAGCGCTTCCTGTAAGTGGCTTGGATAATGTCATTGCCATCTCAGCCGGCAGCCATCACAGTGTTGCTCTCAAGAGCGACGGCACAGTGTGGTCGTGGGGTATGAACGGATCAGGAACCATGGGAAATGGCACGACAACAGGGCCGTCAACATATGGACACCCCCTGCCTGTTCAAGCAACCAATCTTAATAACGTGGTCAAAATCCAGGCAGGAAGTTCCATCACCATGGCCATCAAGTCCGACGGCACCTTATGGAGCTGGGGTTTTAATGATAATGGCATGCTTGGAGACGGCACCGATACTTCGAGACAGACACCCGTTCAAATAAGCACCCTTTCCAATGTGGTTGACGTCAGTACGGGATTCCGCACAGCTGTTGCATTGAAAAACGATGGAACTGTCTGGGCATGGGGCAACAATTTTCGCGGAAGGCTTGGCAACGGTACCACTGAATCCAGTTTTTCGCCCGTACAGGTGAAGAACCTGCACAACATTGTCAAGATATCCACTTCAACAAAGCATTCTATTGCACTTGGTGCAGATGGCCGGGTATGGACATGGGGAAGCAACACTTTTGGAAGTCTTGGCGTCGGAATAAACCAGTCAGCCGCCTCAGTGCCTGTCGAAGTGACATTTCCTCCATTGAGGGATGCAACTGAAAGCATTGCATGGCAAAATGGATACCACTATGCAGAGCCGTTACCTCAAGATCTGGAAGTCTATTTCGACCTTGACAGCCGATTGGAACTGGCCATGTACATTCCGTTATCCTTAGAACAGCATGGACTGGATTTCGGAAGAGCTGTTTTAGCATCTAAGCTGGGTGAGCTAAATATTGTGGCAGAGTCTTTTGATTATGCGAGTACGCTCTTTGAGACCCGGGAACAAATCAGCTACAACGCTTACTGGGATGACGCATACATGATTCATGTATTGCATATGAAGCCCTCCAGCCGGATCTTCATCGCAATTGAACACCGAAGATAGCAGCCATCTGAATGAAGATAGCAGCATCTGAATAATGAAGCTTTCTTTGCTTCTCCGCTTGTTGAAAAGAATTCTTCATCGCCATAAATCCTGCGCCAGCAGCATGGGCACCCTGCAAGGCTTCTGCTGCAGCGACTGCTTCTTCTGCTTCTTATGAAGACTCTTCTTCGGGAGAGTCTTCTTTTGACGTGCCGTCATCTTTCTGTTGTAAAGGCATGAAATTGGGTAAAATCAATCCAACTACTACTCAACACCCTTACCTGCTGGAGGTATTCCCATGAAAATTGCCCTGCTGACAGAAACCTGGCACCCTTACACCAACGGAGTCACCACCCATATCGCCGTTCTGGCCGAAGGATTGAGATCCCTGGGCCATGAAGTGCTCATCGTCACCGCCGATCCAGATTTGAGACGTCATCAGGTGGATGCCCAGGGCGTGCTGCGGTGCCCCGGTATTGCCATCAAACGGATATACGGCTACGGCCTGGCGGCGCCCTTCAGCTGGAAACGTTATCGGATTCTTCGAAATTTTGGCCCTGATGTGATACACATTCATCAGGAGTTTGGTGTGGGTACCTTTGGAATGCTGGCTTCCCGCCTGTTAAAAGTGCCCCTGGTGTATACCCTGCACACTGCCTATGATGAATACCTGCATTACCTGGCCCCGCCCGCCCTGATTCCGGTGGTGCGGTTTATTTCCCGTGCCCATGTGAAGCTGCTGGCGACCGCCGCTGCCATGACCACCGGTCCTTCTGAAAAAGCATCTGCCTACCTGAATGCCCGGGGAGTGGTGACGCCCTTTGTGCTGGTGCCCAACAGTGTGAACTTGTCTCTTTTTCATCCCGGCAATAGGACCAACTGTTTTCGGGGTTCCCTTCGCCGTCAAATGGGCATTGAAGATAATCATACCCTGGCTATTTTTGTCGGGCGGCTGGGAAAAGAAAAAAGTATTGCTGAACTGCTGGAATATTGGCAACAGATGGCAAATGGCGGCAACCACTTCCACCTGCTCATTGTTGGAGATGGCCCTGATCGCGAGACACTGGAAGCCATTGCATCAAAAAAGCACCTTCCCGTTACCTTTGTCGGAAAGGTGCCCCACGAAACCATGCCTCGTTATTATGGCATTGCCGATCTTTTTGTCAGTGCCTCCACCACAGAAATGATGTCCATCGCCCTGTTGGAAGCTCAGGCCAGCGGCCTTCCGGTGTTGCAGCGTTTTGATCCATGGAACCGGCAACAGGTGACTGACGGCGTGAATGGATTTGCATATGAAGATGCTGCGTCATTGGGCAGGCACCTTGATTATTTTCACCACCTGACTGAGCGCCAATGGCATGAATGGCGGCTGCGTTGCCGGGCTCACGTGGCCCAACAGGATCACACCCATCTGGCAGAACGCCTGCTGGAAGTTTACCAGCAAGCCATTGCCTGTTCCACAGTCTGCCCGCCGGGTGCATTGGCACCCACTGATACTGATTAACACCCTGCCCATTTTTTGATCATTCTCTGATCATCGGGTGCAGCACCATTGAGTCGCCAATGAGTTGCCCATTTACCTATCTTAAAAATAGAAACGCCCTTGATTCTACAGAATGATGTAAAATCAAGGGCGTTCATGGTGCACCTGAGAGGAATCGAACCTCCGACCTGCGGTTTAGGAAACCGTTGCTCTATCCCCTGAGCTACAGGTGCATGATAAACGAAAAGTATATATGAAACAGAATGGTGCAAATGGCAAGGATGTGAGCTGCAGCCTTCAGATAGTATGAGACCCACAAACCTGCTCTTGTAGCATAAACAAAAAGAAATGGCTTGTCAATGGGTGTCTTTATCTTTTGAGTGTCTGTCATTTTTCTATTGCAAGGACATAGATTTGAGTAGAGTCGACGCACCAAGGCAATATTTAAAGGATAGTACCCTATGAATCTTTTTTTCGATGTGCCATTTCCTTTCGCAGCAGTGCCTCAATTTGTGGTGCGGGCATGGGCTTGTAAAAATGGAAACCCTGCACATCATCACACTGTTGCTCTTTTAAAAACTGCAGTTGCTGTAGTGTTTCAACACCTTCTGCAATCACGCTGAGCCCCAGGCTTTTGGCCAAATGAATGATGCTTCTGGCTATGGCTTGGTCTTTGCCACCTTTATCGATGCCGTGGACAAACTCCATGGCTATTTTAAGGCGATCCACCGGCAGTTCTTTGATGCGGCTCAGAGAAGAATACTCGGTGCCAAAGTCATCGATGGAGATGGTCACCCCCAGGTGCTTCAGCTGCTGAAGCAGTGCAATGGGATAGGTGGTTTCTTTAATAGCAATGCTTTCAGTGATTTCCAGCTCAAGGCAGGCGGATGACAGCCCTGTTTCCTGCAGCACCTGATACACCATTTCCACCAGCCGGGGGTTGCGAAACTGTTCCACTGACAAGTTCACTGCCATGGTCACCAGGGGCAGGCCCAGGTTCTGCCAGGCTTTGTTCTGCCGACTGGCAGTTTCCAGCACCCATCGGCCAATGGCATTAATGAGCCCCGTTTGCTCTGCCAGGGGAATGAAAACGCCTGGAGGAATCAGTCCTTTTTCTGGATGCTGCCATCGAACAAGGGCTTCAACACCGACCATTTGCCCGGTGTTAATATTGATCTGGGGCTGATAGTAAAGCACCAGCTCCTGCCGCTCGATGGCCCGGTAAAGCTGGCTGGTCAGCTGCGTTTTATCTTCAATGCCTTGTTTCATCGTAGGCGTACAGCCAGCCACCTGGTTTTTTCCCTGGTCTTTGGCATGGTACATGGCCAGATCGGCATTTTTGATCAGGCTTTCTGCATCAGTTCCGTCTTCAGGATAGACGGCAATACCTCCACTGGCAGTGACAAAAAACTCCTGTTCTTTCACCTGTATCGGATCGCCAAAAACTTCCATGATGTTTTCCGCCATTGTCTGGATCTGTTGACGAGTTTCCATTTCTGGAAAGAGAATGAGAAACTCATCGCCTCCAAACCGGCAGAGGGTGTCCTGTTCCCGTATCTTTCGGCTCATGTTGCCTGCTGCCTGTACCAGCAGCTGGTCACCGCCTTCATGCCCCATGGTATCGTTAACGCTTTTGAAGGAATCCAGATCAAGAAATAACAGACCGATGCGTTTTCCTGTTTGAGCAGCCTTAGCGATGGCCTCTTGCAGGCGATTGTTAAACAGTGAACGGTTGGCCAGGCCGGTGAGGCTGTCATAATAGGCCAGTTGGTTGATTTCGGCTTCATTGCTGATCTTCACCAGTGCATCTGAAACCAGATTTGCCAGAATGCTCAACACCTCTCGATGGCTTTCCTGCCAGTTTTTTGTCTCACGGGTAGAATCAAATCCGATGAATCCGAAGAACCGTTGCTGATTCATAATGGGTAGTGCCAGGGTTGACAGAATCTGCTGACTTTCCAGTAGTTTTTTCTCATTTGAAGCTTCCGGCGGCAACTGGGCCACCGCCGGAATATGCACCATGCGGTTCCGGGTCAACTGATCCATCCACCAGGAGACATCTGCCGTTGAAAGAGCTTCTGCTGCTGCTTTGCCTGACTTGGTGTGCTCATGACACCACTCGTATTCATATGTAAGGAGCGTCATATCTTCCGAAGCCTTAAAGAGGTAGCTGCGGTCCACCTGAAAATGGCTGCCTGCCTGCGCCAGCAGGTAGTTGATTTTTTCGTCCAGATTCGCCTCGTTTGCCTGCACAAAAGCTGCCGACACATTGGCCACCACCCGCTGCAGGTTGGTCTGATCCATGTTTTCCTTCAGGCGGTAGACATAGGTGCGGTTCACGTAGTAGGCCAGAAAAGCTCCCAACAAGTAGATGCCCAGCCATGTGACGTGATCTGCAGCATTGATGCGAACCATTTGTTCCGGCACCTGCCGCCAGATCCACAGATGAGTCATCACGGCCGACAAGGTCACCATTACCAGCATGCTTCGGTGGCTGTACACTGCCGATATAATCATCAATATCAAGGGAACCGGCCACGCGATGTGGCTGGCTGCGGAGCCCATCAAGTACAGCATAATCAAAGGATAGCTTCCCGCCAATATTGCCATTAACAGATTATCCTGCCTTTTGGTTGAAAGGGGCAGGCGGGGAAGGAGCAGCAACAGAACGCCACATAGAAATAGAAGTGCGCTAAAGGTAAATGTTCGACGCAAGGCTTCTCCGTTGAGAAAATACCCTCCCATGTTCAGCACACTGCCCACTGCAAATGAAAAGGCGACATAGCGAAACATCTGGAGTCGACTGGTTTCATTCAGTATTTGCCCCTGAGCTGCCGTTTCTTTATTAGTCATCAGTCCGTGCTTCATCACCGCCCGGTAAAAGGCCAGCATGGGAAACAGAGCAAACACTATTCCCATCTGTGGAAGCTCTGCTGTCAGCGAATACCGCAGCAGCACGTCTGTGACTGTGGCAAGGATAAAAGCGAGTATGAAGCCGCCAATAATCAAATGAGTAGTTTTTCCAATTTCTGCATGATCCTGTTGTTTTTTCCAGCGCATTAAAATTCTCAGCCCAATCATGGAATAGAGTATGTAGTAAATCCGGTATAAGGTTTCTCCCATACCGGCCGGTTCGGTGTCGATCCAGCCGGCCGGCATTTTAATGAGATGATAGCTCTCAACAGGCAGGCTTCCGATGGGTCCAAAAAAAACAAAAATCACCAGGGCCGGCAGATATAGCAGCACCTGAATGATTCGCTTTTTCAATAAATCATGGTGCCCTGCCAAAATGAGCAGAAAATGAACCATAAAACTATAAAACACGCCCCACCCAATGGATGCAACTCTGTGCCAGAAAAGTGCCGATTCAGCATTTGGGGCGGCATTTCCCATGGAGTAGGCGAGTCCCCATAGGGTTAAAGCACCTGAAATCAAAAAGAAGAGACGATTCAACCTGTCGCCCGTGTTCAATAAGAGAATATAGACACCCATGGAGGCATAGATGGCTGATGTCACCAGAAAAACAAATGAAAAAAACACATCTGATGTGATCATATGTGCAAAGGTGCTCCCTTCAGTCAGCCACCCTCAATGTGGTAACGAATATTTCGTTTCATTCTTCAACAGGAAATCAATGGATGAATCCTGTTGTAGAGGCAACAAAGGTGTATTTGTTTCATTTTAAACAATGTGGCTGCATCTGTCAATATTAGTCATGTGCTTTCATATGCTGATGATCAGGTCATTTGGGGCAGGTTTTCCATGCGTCGCAGTGGATGCTTTAGTCTTTGGTTGATGGCATGATTCGATTAAGACTGATGATCACTGCCCCCAGAAGTATCACAGCCACCCCTGCACCTGCTGACTTTTGAAGAACAGATATTATTCCCTGCTCTTGCCAGTTCAGGAAGGGGTAGGGATACTCACCTGTTTCACTGCCAATGATCATGGTCACCAGCCAATATCCCACTGGATAGAGGGTCCAGCTCCACAGATATTTCCACCGGTAGCAGCCCCTTGGCTCTGTGAGCAGCCAGTCTGTCAGATAGGCCAGGGGTACCAGGTAATGTGTCAGAAGGCTCACTGCAAATAAGGGAGGTGTGAGGCTATAGCCCTGGCGCAGATAGACGTGGAACACCGCCATGGCGAGGGTGATGTACACCAACAATCCGCCGCGCAGGCCTCTGGGCAGGTAAAGGCCCTCCCGACGCTCCGGTGTTTTCAGGCAGGAGTACAGGCTCCAGGCAACCACCAACAAATTGGTCTGATTGGTGAAAAGCCTCATCAGTCGGTAGCTTCCCTGTAGCGGGCCGAAATCGTGATGAACACCATTGAGCATAAAAAGGTAGTTGAGTAACAGTGCCACCAGGCCAACAAATCCGTAGGCCATTCGAAAGTATGTCCAGCCTGAGAAACGTTCCTTTTCATTCAATGTTTTCCCGCTCCCCGTTTCATTCATTTCTTCCTTGTTCGATCTCCCCCATCGCTGATGATGATTCATGACTTATTCTTCTTCCAGTTCAGTATCCAACTGTTTTTCCGGGGTTATTTTGAACCCTTCGCCCATGTCTCAAGTCTTTCTGGAAATCATTCTAAAGACCTTTCTGGAAATCTTGCTGGAAATCTTTCTGGAGATCTTGTTGGAAATCTTGCTGGTGGTTATTTTCCGATTCATTCTGAAGGTCTTTTAAAGTGAATGTATTTTGTTCGTCAGCCAGCACCACGCAGTTGCGCCCCTGCTGTTTGGCTGCATAGAGAGCTTGATCTGCCCTGCGAACCAGGGCTTCCGGGGTCGTTTTTCGTGACGGTATAATGGCTGCCACGCCAAAGCTGATGGTGATGACACGATGAATGCTGGAATAGGGGTGACTGATTTGCAGCGCCTCCACATTCTTGCGAATTTTTTCGGCCACCCGGCAGGCACCATCTTTGTCGGTGTTGGGCAGCATGATAATGAACTCTTCGCCTCCGTATCGGGCCAGCACATCGGTTTCACGGCGAAGGGTTTTGCCGATGGCGGCTGCCACCTGCCGCAGGCACACATCTCCCTCGGGATGACCGAACTGATCATTATACTCCTTGAAAAAGTCAATGTCACTCATAATGAGTGCCAGAGGCCGGTTTTCACGCTGCAGCCGGTGCCATTCCTTCTGGAGCTTCTCTTCAAATGAGCGGCGGTTGTCGGCACCGGTGAGGGCATCGGTGCGGGACATGAGCATCAGCTTGCGGTTGGTATTGGTCAGCTCCAGGGTGCGCTGCCGGATTTTTTCTTCCAGGTCCCGGTTCATCTGCTGAATTTCTTCATACATGGCCGCATTTTCTGTTGCCAGGGTGTTGGCACGAAGAAAGGCGTGATTGAAGCGCCAGGCGAGAAATCCCGCCTGAATCATGATGAAGACCATCAATCCCTCTGACACAAGCTCAGGGGCGTTCCAAAGGGAAAATTCCCGTAGCATGTCACTGGCGGCGGCCAGCAGTACTACCACCGAGCCAACTGCCATGGCATAAGCGCCTCGGTTCTTTTTGCGAAACCCGTACACCACCATGACATAAATCAGGTAGATGGACCCCAGAAGTATGAATCCCTGCCCGTATTGAAAGACAGCATCATAGCCCTTTACCGGTGTTAGCGCCACAAAGGCCGTCAGCCCCCAGATCCCCCACCCGCTCAGCCGGGCTGCCCGGTCCATTTCAGGGGAATCTAATACATCCCGCACGTATATCACCAGAAGGGGCAGCAAAATAAACACGGGAAGGTACCCCAGTTTCATCATCAACTCTCCCGGCATTTGGGGCCACAGGCGTACCACTATACGCTCGCCGATGATGCCCCCTCGTATAGCTGTAATGAAGGCGGCTGTCGCCAGAGAAAGAAGGGCCGGCTCCCGCCGCTGAATCAGGTACAGTACCCCATAGTACAGGGCAATCACCAGTAAGCTGCCGAAAATCAGGCTTTCACTGATGATCTGCCGCTGGGTGAGGCGGGTGACTGCCTGGCTGTCACCCAGCAGAACGGGCCGCAGCCGCATTCGCCGGTGGTGAAAATTAGAGACCTGCACCACCACTTCCACTTCACCATCTATATGATGAAACAACAGTTCCGACGGCAGGTACCGGGGCTTACATTCTGCCGGGTTGGTGACAGGAGTACCGGCACTGACAAGTTCTTTTCCATTGATCCACACCCGGTAGGCTGAGGCGAAATAGGCGAATTTCAGGCCATAAATCCGTTCATCCTCCGGGAGAAGCACCCGTACCCGCAAAGTGGCATACCCGTTGGCGTCCAGTCCTGAAAGTGGTTTTCCCGGCATGATTTCGGCCGGGATGGGAATCGTTTGCGGCTCATTTGGTAGTTGAATCGCCGATAGTTCTGCCGGTGTCAGCAACTGATCTGTAAATATCTCCCAGTCACCGTTCATGGACAGCAGTGGCTTGATCTCCGGGTTCCACTGCCGCAGGTCAAAAACACCCCTTTCAACCCGAAAAGAGTCTGTCTCTGTTGCGGCTAGCTGAGTTGTTAACGTTTTATCCGCCGGTATCCAAAAACCCACCAGTGTCATGAATATCACCAGTATCACACTGATGAGGATCAGCATCGATTTTACTAGATTCTGTCGTTGCCATCTCTTTTGTTTGGTTGTCACCTGTATGGCCCTCTCTTGTCGCCTGCGTACATCTACATTGAAGTGATTGAGCTTCTGAGCCCATGGTACTGATTTTCAGTATATCACTGTTATCTTCTGTCTTCAATCCGTTAAAAATCCCCCAACCAGTTATGCTGGGGGATTCAGACTGCAGGCAACCTATGATGAAGACAGGGGATTTGGTAAAGAGCAGCTTTGGAAATCTTGTCAGTGTTCTTTATTTGTCAGTTGCGGCTTTGATACCAGTTTCGGTATTATGCCAGATGACCTGCTTCGCAACCGCGACAGGGGGGCAGGTGAATTTCAATTTTGACTCCTGGTTGATCTTCTCTGTTTCGGATCAACAGCCGCCCCCCAATGTTCCACAACATTATTTTAACATCTGTCAACCCAAGACCCATTCCTGATTTTTGCCCGGTAAAGAACTTTTCCCCCTGAAAATAGGGAGCCATTTTTTGGAGCATCCGCAGGCTTTTGGACGGCAGATGAATGCCGTTATCGGTCACTGTCAGCCGACAGGGTTGATTATCGCCGGCACAGATAACGGCGATGTGAAGGTGTGGCTGGTTTTCCGGGTGATGTTTTATGGCATTTCGAATGATTTCTGACAGAATCACTTCCAGATTTTGAGCAGAAATGGTCAGCGCACATTGGGTTTGAGGGTTGATGGTCAGGTTTAGGGCATTTTCTGGCAGCTGATGTTCTCGACAGACAGTTTTAATCATTTCAGGCAGCTCATTCACCGGCATTATCCGATCAGCGCTGATATTGCGGGCCCCCAGGGTGCGCAGCACCCGTTGAATCTGTTCATGAAGGGTCATGGCGCCACCTTTGGCCGTTTCCACCATTTCACGGGTACCGGCCAGGTCACCCTCTTCCAGGCTCATGGCCGCCAGGTCGAGAAAAGGGATCACCTGGTTCAGCGGCGTGTTCAGTTTGTGAGATACCAGGCTATGGAATTTTTTCACTTCCATGGTCAGTTCCACATCTTTCGAAATGTCACGAATCTGAAGCATCCACTGATTTTCGTGTGCCAGAGGATAGGTGTGCACTTCCAGCCACTGAGGAACGCTTTCCCTGGTTTCCGGTTTCACCAGATAGTGAACTTCTTTTTCGTCGGATCGCTGTGGCCAGTGTTCCCAGGCTTCCAGGGGCTTTTTCAGAAATTCGCCTTCCAGCAGTGGTTCCAGCTGGTGCATGTGCCCCTCTTTCTCTTCGGGTATGTTCAGCATCATTCTTCCCACCGGATTGGCATACAAGATCACATCTTCATCATTGATCACCAGATAGCCGGTGTCGGCATGCTGCACCATCCATTGAAAGCGCTGCCTTTCTCCTTCCAGTTTCCGATACCGGTTCAGTCTTAAGATGCCTTTGATGCGGGTGATAATTTCCAGTCTGTTAAAAGGTTTTGTAACAAAGTCATCTCCACCAGCTTCAATGCCTTGAATCAGCGAATCCCGGTCATCAAGAGCGGTTATGAAAATAATGGGAATTTCCCGGTAGCCATCGATGGAACGAATCTGCCGGCACACGTCATATCCGGTCATTTCAGGCATCATCACATCCAGTAAAATCAGGTCTGGATTCGTTTCCTTCAAACGTTTCAGGGCATCTTTTCCATTGCCGGCAAAAAAAAGGCGGTAACCCTGGTCGTCAAGGGTGGTGTCCAGTGTCTCGCGGGCGCTGGCTTCATCGTCAATGATCAGCAGGCGGTATCGATTCATCTCTGTCGGCTCCTTTCCCGGCGAAATCCTGGTCCTTTTTTTCCAGTGTCCATTGAATGATTTGTTTCAATTCTTTCAGCCGCACCGGTTTGGAGAGGTAGGTATCGGCACCGGCTGCCAGGCACCGTTCCCGGTCACTACTCATGGCCAGTGCCGTGAGGGCTATGATGGGAATTTGGCCGAGCCTGGGATGGTTTCGAATGTGACGAATCGCTTCAAACCCATCCATCTCAGGCATGTGCATATCCATGAGAATGAGATCGGGGAGATGCTTTATTGCTTTTTCAACCGCTTCCTTTCCGTTCCGGGCCACCATCAACTGCCAGTGCTGCTGTTCCAGATACTGGCAAAAGGTTTCAATGTTGGCTTCCTGATCCTCTGCCAGTAAAATGACTGGCGGCGGGAAGTCCTCCGGCCTCCTGAAGGGTTCCTGAGCAGAGGCTGTTGGTTCGTTCTCCTGAAATCCTGGACCAGTCTCTTTCCAAGTATCTTTCAAAGATGTTCTCGCGACGCTTTTCTCCAGAGGGAGATGCATGATGAACCGGCTACCTTTTCCGGCGATGCTTTCGACTTCGAGGGAGCCACCGTGCTGTTCAATAATTCCCTTTGCCAGAGACAATCCCAGCCCGGCACCTTCGAAGCGTCGGTTCAGGCTGTTTTCCACCTGGGTGAATGGGTTGAAAATCAGGGTGAGATCTTCTGCCGCAATCCCAATGCCCTGATCCCACACGATGATCTTCAGTTGGTTGTTAACATTGTCTTTTTCAACAGTGAGTCCCATGTGATCGCCGGTTTCAGAAAATTTCAGTGCATTTGCCAACAGGTTCTGCAGCGCCTGTTTCAAACGGCGGCCGTCGGCATGAATGATGTTCACGGTTTCATCGTATTCGAAAGCAACAATCACTTTTTTTGATGCCGCTTTTGCTTCAATATTTCTGATGATACTTTCGCAGAGGGTTTTCAGGGCCACCGGCTCCTGTTGAATGGTGAGTTTTCCCAGACTTATTTTTGCTGTATCCAAAATTTCATTGATCATTTCCAGTAGATGTCTTCCACTGGTTTCAATAGTTTTCAGAGAACGGACCTGCTTTTCTGTCAGGGGGCCGCACACCTCGTCAAGCAGCGCTTCTGTCATCCCCAGAATGGCGTTGAGTGGGGTTCTCAGTTCGTGACTCATGCCGGCGATGAAAGCTGCCTTGCCGTTGAAATCACTGATTTTTTCCTGTTGCTGTTCTGCCGCATCTGGGGGAGATGGCGGAACCGTGCCTGCGAATCTGTACCGGTTTTTACCTTCCCCTTCTCCTGCCCCTTCCTCTGTTCCTTTTTGGAGAGGTGCTGCCCGGAGCAGGCTCAGACTGACAGAAAACCGGCTGCCTTTCCCAGGTTGACTTTCCACCGACAAATGACCATTCATCATTTGCACCAGCTGCCGGGTGATGGCCAGTCCCAGCCCGGTTCCACCATACTGGCGGGTGGTGGAGAGGTCTGCCTGAATGAAGGCCTCAAAAAGCATTTCCAGCTGGTCGGCCTCAATGCCGATGCCGGTATCTTCGACATCTATACAGAGCCCCACTTCATCAACGGTTTGATAAGTGGAGACGAGGGAGAGGATCACCTCTCCCTTGTGGGTAAATTTCAGAGCATTGCTGATCAGATTGTTCAGCACCTGCTTATAACGAACCACATCGCCAATCACCCATTCCGGCAAATAGGGTTCTGCCTGAAATATCAGTTGATTGTTCCGATTTTTTGCAAAGGAAGCAAAGCCTTCCATCACCTGCTGTGTTTCTGCCACCAATTGAAACGGTCTTTCCTCCAACTGCATATGCCCGGCTTCAATTTTGGAAATATCCAGAATGTCGTTGACGGTGTGCAGCAGAATTTCGATGAAAGCATTGACAGAATGAATATGTCTTTGCTGCGTTTCGTTCAGGACGGTTTCGGCCAGCAAATCAAGATTTCCCACAATTCCGTTGAGTGGTGTGCGGATTTCGTGGCTCATGTTGGCTAAAAATCTGCTTTTAGCCTGATTGGCCGCTTCTGCAGAGCGCAATGCCATCTGGGTGGCCTCCTGCATTTCCCGGGCACTGGTGACGTCCCGTTCCACCGACAGCACCCGCTGATCGTCCAGCGCCACGATTCGGGTTTCGTAGTGCCGGGTTTTGTCCGGAAAATCGATGCTGTATTCCAGGGGCATCATGGTTTTTTCTCTGACGGCCTGCCGGTATTTCTCCAGAATGGTTTGGGTGAAGGCATCGCTGAAAAATTGACTTAAATGGGCGGGTGTTTCATAATGGGCCAGATCGGGTTCCCGCTTCAAGTATTGCTGCAGGCAGTTTCCTTCAAGGTCGTTGACAAAAAGACTGTCTGGAATGGCCTGAAGAAGAACTTCCTTTTCGCGTTCGCTTTGTTGGTAAGCCTCCTGAATTTCTTTCATCTCAGTCATATCCATTTTGACCACCAGGTTAACCTGCCGCCCGTCGATCCATTCGATTTCTGACTGACGCACTTCATACCATCGCCCCTGATCATCTCTAAAAGCAGTGGTTTCGCGTGTCTTCTCCTTGCCTGGTCCAATCGGCAGGGAGGGGTTCTGCTGCATCCTTTGCCAAATGGCTGAAGTGCTTTTTTCTCCCTCCAACGGCCCGAATAGCTGCCTTGCCTTTTGATTGAGAAAGAGAATTTCGTCACTGTCCCGGTCCACCACCAACACGACAGCCTCCATGTTATTCATGATTTTTCGCAGTCGTGTTTCTGTCTTTTTGAGCTGGTCCATGGAAAACAACTGGTCGGTGATGTCTCGTCCCGATGCATAAATCTTGCCGTCATGGGTGGTCATCTGCCATTCAATATAATGAATGTTGCCACTGGTATCACAGTACCGGTTCACATGCCCTGCAAACACTTTTTCACCCTCATGTTGCAGGGCCTTCAGTCTGGTTCTCCAGCCTTCATCATCCGATGGCATGAATGCGGTGCAGTGACGGCCCACCAGTTCTTTCGCTTCATATCCCAGAATTTTTTTCCAGGCCTTGTTCACCTTTATGAAATAACGATTTTCATCCATCACGCAGGCCAGCTCCCGGCTTACCTGAAAAAAGGTGTCCAGCTCCACTGTTTTCACCGCCAGTGATTGCTCTGCTTCGATCAGGGGAGTGATGTCATTCACATACCCCAGAATTTCGAAGGCATCTTCCTCTGAATGGTAATGTCTGGCAGCAGTTTCCATGACCCACACCGGTCGTTGGGATTTGGAGAGAATTCGGTAATAAAAAACGGTACTCTGGTCACTCTCCCGGTTGAAACGGTTCAGAGCCTGCCGTTCCAGCTTTGGCAGATCCTCGGGATGAATGAGTGCCGTGTAGCTTTTAATACTCTTCAGCAGCTCTTCCCGCGTGTATCCAAAGGTCTGTATCACATTGGGCGACACTTCAACCATTGGCCAGGCCGGGTCATTCTTCCACCTGAAAATAATGGTAGGCCCATTGGTGAAAAGATTCCGCTCTGCCCGAAGGGCTTCTTCTGCCCGTTTTTGACGGGTGATGTCAGTCACATACCCGAAAACCAGCCGGGGATTTCCGGTTGCGTCGGTCTCAACGACCTTTCCCTTGTCAAGAATCCAAGCATAACTGCCGTTTTTCCGTTGTACCCGGTATTCATCTTCAAAGTAAATCCGTTTTTCTTCCCGATTGAGACGAAGATTCTCCAGAAAACGGGGCTGGTCTTCCGGATGAATGCGCTGTCGCCAGGTGTGTGGTAATTCTCCCAGGTCGTCCGGTTCCAGCTGAAACATTTTCAGCAGCTGGGGTGACCGATGAATACGATTTTCAGCCACATGCCATTCCCAGAAGCCAACACCGGCTTCTTCCAGCGAAAATTGCCAGCGTTTTTCGCTTTCCTGATGTTGACTGGCGGTGGATTTTTTCCGGTGCTTCCATGAATGATCACTGGTCATCAGATGTTCCCCCTTGCCTGTCTCAACATTGATTTTTTATTGTTGCTATACCTCTACCCTTCCTCTTTTTTAGAGTAACACCTTTTAAAAACTGGCTCTTTCCGTCATGTTGTGGCCCGCTTTTTACTGAATCCCCTTGCTTTTTTGTCACCTGACATTGTTTTTTCCCGCATATTGCCAGGAATATCACTTTCAGTGTTTTGATTATCTGCTTTTGAGGTAAACAAATAGCAACTGTCTTCACCTCGGGTATGCGTTGAATGTGCTTCGGGCTTGCTTTCTGAAAGGAGTTTTCTATGGATACCATTAGCCAGCTATATTTTGAAGAAACCATGGAACAGCTTGAAAATGCCGAAGGATGTCTTAATGAAATGCAGCAGTTTTTCCAACCGGCACATGTGGACCGGCTCTTCCGGTACATCCATTCTGTCAAAGGCTCCTCTGATATGATGGGTTTTTCCGAGGTCAAAGACCTGTCTCATGTACTTGAAGATCTTCTGAGTCAGGCGCGGGAAGGTAAAAAAACGCTGACCGGCGAACTGATGGATGTGTGCTATCAGTCGGTGGATACATTGATTCACATGGTGGAGAATCGAAAACAGGATGTTCACGGTTCCGCCAGTGTCCGGCTTATTTCTGAATCCCGAAATCTCATTCAACAATTACAGCAGATTTCAGAAGAATCATCCTTTGAAATGAGTGTTCTGCGGGAACCCGTCACTTTTCCCGAAGAACCGCACGCTTCTGCTGCCCCAGTTTCCATCTCACTGCCCGACCCGGCGGCCATCAAACCGCCGGCACCCCCAGCGGAAGTGCTTCTGCCCGATATTTCTTCAGAAACATCGTCACCCGCTTCCAATCCGCTTCCTATTCCAGTTCCGGTTCCTGTTCACCGCTACTACGTTCGGATGCTTCTCTCACCGGATAACCCCATGACGGCAGTGACTCGTTTTCTGATTCTGAAGCGCCTGGATGAAAACGGGGTAGTGATCTATACCCATCCTTCCAGAGAACTCATTGAGGCCATGACCGAATTGCCTGTTTCCCAGAATCTGCAGGATGCCAATGGTGCGTTGACTTTTCTGAATCCCCATGAAATGGTGTTTCTCTACCGTTCAAATCTGAGCCGGGATCATTTGTCGCGGGAACTGGATGTGGGCTATGTGGAAGACCATTTTGTCATTGATCTGGGGAAGACCTACCAGGAGTACCGGATGACGAAGGATGACCGGGCTTTTTTCAAGTACTATTTCAATGAATACGCCCGTATTTTGTCCTCTCTGGAACAGCTGACCCGGCAAAGCCGGCACGGTCAACAGGCCACCCCCGGACCTCACTGGCAAAAGATCCATTATTCCCTGATAAAAATCTCTTCCCGAATCATTCAGCTTCCATCCAATGAACGCTATCACCAGTGGATCAACGCTCATCAGCTGGCGAAGGATTTCTTTGAACTGGAGACAACGGCCAACCAGCCAAAAACACCGGCCCTCATCACTTACCTGAAAACACTGTTGATGCATGCCGCCACTGATGCCTGGCGGCTGGTGAAAAATGAGGTAGTGATCAAACACCTGCATTTGGAGGAAAAACAGCATGTGTTACTCTCCCTTCAAAATCTGTCACTGGAACTGAACCCGGATTTGCATCAAGTATTGCTGGTGGATGTCAGCGCCAAAAACCGCCTGCTTGAAAGCGAAGTCAAGAGTATTCTCTCTATTTTTCAAACTCTGAAAGAAAAACAGATCAGACCGCTGCTGATTCATGACGGCAAAAACCGGTTGCGCATTGACCAGGGAACAGAGCCTCTGCCGCTGAAATCCCTCTTTGTTCAATATCAATATGAACATCAATTACTTGAAAAAGCGTTGTTGCAGCTTTGCCACCATCCCTTTTTCCCAGAAACCGAAGGAGGAGTCTCATGAGAATTTTAATTTGTGACGACCACGATGCTTCAAGAATCGTTCTCTCCAAATACCTGGCCCGCTACGGCACCTGTACGCTGGTGGATAACGGCGCCGAAGCCATCTCCCTTTATGCAGAATCACAGCAATCGGATGAACCTTTTCAGCTTGTATGCATTGATATTTTGATGCCCCAAATGGACGGCTTCAACACCCTCCGTTCCATTCGGGAACTGGAAAAGGTCTTTTCACCAAAAGACACGGATAAGCTGAAAGTTATCATGGTAACCGCGCTTGATGACACCGACAATATTCACCAGGCCTATTCCCTTGGCTGTGATGCTTATCTGATGAAGCCCTACACCCTGCAGCAGGTGGATGATACCCTGAAGTCGCTGGGATTGATTACTTGAAAACGCTGGGGTTGATCCCCTAAAACAAAGGCGCTGAACAGCGATTTTCCATCCTGTTCAACGCCTTTGTTTGATGTCTAAGAAAATGTGATGTCTAAAAAAATAGGATACACAATGAAGCCGTGGTAACTGTGAAAAACGTGTTTTAAAGACTTTCAGTCGTTGACATCCGGTCAGTGTTTGACCGCCGCCGCCCTTACCGTTTCATTGCCACCTGCTCCTTTGCCCGAATGGCCTGATAAAGCACCTGGTTCACCGGGGTGGGCACTCCCAATGCCTTCCCCAGACGGCAGACGGTTCCTGCCAGCATCTCCACCTCTGTCTGGCGGCCGCTTTCCAGATCGTTGAGCATGGACGGCCGGCTTTCCGGCGGCATGTTCACCAGCACTGCATCCCATTTTTCCAGATCGGCAGGGGTGAGCTTGACGCCGTTTTTCTGCGTTATCTGAAGCACTTCTTTCATGGCATCCTGCATCAGCTGATGGGCCTCCGAAATTTTCTGGAAGGCACCAAAGCCTTCTCCCACCAATGCTGATGCCTGGTTAATGCCCACGTTCACCATGAATTTGTACCACAGCTCATACAGCATGTTTTGGGGCACCTGGTAGACAATATCCATCTGGTCAAAGAGGGAAGCCACCCGCTCCACCTCCGGTGACCACTGGGTGTTGTCGGCCTTGCCGAAGCTCATGGTGCCATATCTCTGAAAGCGAATCACATTGCCGTCGCGAAAGCCGTCCAGCCCCATGCAAATGCCGTAAAGCACTTTATCGGCCCCAAAAGCTTCTCCCAGCCGCTCTTCACTGGTGATGCCGTTCATCAGGGAAAGGATAAGGGTGTCTCCGCCCACGAAGGGAGCCATTTCTGTGATGGCTTCTTGCAGGCCGTAGTCTTTCACCGCCACAATGATCAGCTGAGCCGGTGTTGGCTGGGGTTCTGCCGGATCGGCGTACCGGAACTGGTAAGGGGTGTCATTGATATGAAAGCCTTGTGCCTCATATCTTTTTTTCCGTTCCCCGCCTGCCAGCACCCGCAGGGTAATACCCAGTTTGTTGAAAAATTTCAGGGCATAGGCGCCGCCAATGGCACCCAGGCCCACCACCATGACTTCCTGAATGGGTTGCATGTTGTCACCTCTGATAAGATCTGTTTTTATGTTTTTCCTCTTTTTACCATCTGCTTTTCAGTGCTGCCTTTGCCATGCTGATAAACTGCGGGCTGTTCAACGCGCTGTCGAACTTTCGTGTGCTGGGGTCAAAAAGTGTGCTGATGCCTGACAACACATACCCGCCACCCACTTCGTTCAACGCTTCATCAGAAAGCTCGCCCTCTGTAAAGTGTACCGACTGGAGCAGGGCCTCCCGTAACAGCTCTATTTCTTTCAGGGTGAAGGTCATGCCTTCCCCTTCCAGCAGCAGCTGCACGCCTTCCGGCCTTTCCTGCTCCATCAGGGTAAGGAGCAATGCTTCGCTGTTTTCCAGTTTTTCTTTCAGTTCCAGCCATTTTTTCATTTCTGACATCATTCTCTCCTTCCCTCTTTGCAATCATCCATGTAGTCATTTTCGTTTTCACTGTATGAGGGACTCTTCGTTTTCCACGAACAGGTTGATCCCGAAAACGGCTCGGGGAGCTGTTTTCGGGATCACATGAGTGCTCACTTGTAAATAACATCAGTTCTCTGTGTTCCGATGGTCTACCAGCGTTGCAACGTGCTGTGCAATGCTTTGCCCACATCAATAGATGTCACAAGGATTTTTGATATATTCTGAGCCGCTTTGTTTAAATCCACTTTCATTTCTGCTGTTCCGCCGGCAACCACTTCCAGATCTTCCTCTGAAAGCTCGCCCTGCATGTCTTTCATTTGTTGTGCCATAAGCGCTCCCAATTGATCCACTTCTTCTTCGGTAAAGTCCAGTCCGGCTTCTTTCAGCACTGCCTGCACTTCTTTGGGATCTTCTTGCTGGGTCAGTTTTTTCACCAGTTCAGGGTTTGCCTCCATTTTCGCCTGCATTTGGTTCATTTTTTCCAACATGTTGTTTCCACCTTTCCTGTTGTCATTTATGGTTGCACGGCAATTGCCCTTGGCCATCTGTGTAACTGCTGAATAACCCCTTATTCCACTATTTTCATTATATCTAAAAAGTCACCTGATTGCGCATTATATTTCAAAAAAACAGACTATGGATGCTTTTTTCCTCAGAAGCCCGTAGCAGGGTGTAGCCAATGCCAGCCATTCCCTTAAATAAAGAAGGATTCCAGAGATGGGTGTGGCGGCGGCGCAGCAGCTGGCGGCATGTTTTCCCTGAACCCTCGGCTGTCAGCCACCATTCTGCCACGCCGCTGTTGCCGCAGCACAGATCATCTGTCTGAAGCGGCTGGTATTGCTCAAGTATTGCTGCAATGCGGTTCATGTTGTTACGGCCGGTGTGTTTCATTTCTTCCCGGCCACATTTTTCCAGGCTTGCCCACATCAGCCCCATGCCCGCAATACCGCTGCACAGGCTGAGGGGAATGGCTTCTTTTTTGGTGGATAGTTCTTCCAGCAAGGCGGCTTCTGCCCTGATGCCTTGCCCAATGATTTCTTCCACCTCTGGGCGGTTTCTTTTTTCGTTATAGCGAATCAACACCTGAAGGATGCCGCTTCGCGCCCCCATCCCCATACGCAGCACCGGAATTTCTCTGGCGGCTGTCTGCCCCACCTTTTTCACTGTTGACGGATCCCACCACTGGTTTTTTGCCCCCAGAATTCTTTCAACACAGTTGTCCATCAGTTCATCAGCGGTTCCGTCAGGCAAAAATGCCGCTGCCACCAGCAACCCATGTGCCAGCCCGGTCAGTCCTTCAAACCAGTTCCAGGTGGTGCATTTCCTGATGGCTTCATGGGGAATGCCGCGAACCATCCTTTCAGCCGTCTCAAAGAATATTGGCTCTTCCAGGTATTCGCCCACTCTCACCAGTGTCAGTAACATCCCTCCCAGCCCATGGGCTGTTCCCATGGGCAACCGGTCTGTGGGGACAGCTCCGAGGGACTGCTTCAGTTCTTCGCAGAAGGGATTCATCAGCTTCAGTGCCTCTGTGTGTATCTCCGTCTCTCCTGTGGCTCTGAAACAGGCGGCCATTAAGAGGGCAACCCCCAACCGCCCATCGTACAGGGTGTCTCTCATGGGTGCTATTTCGATGATTTGATTGCGCAAATTGTACTGATAAGTAAGGGAATGTGAAGAATCTCTCTTCTTTCTTTCCATTTGACGTCTCAGCTCCCGGCAGATGTTCATGGAGGCTTCTTTGAAAACCGCTTGATCTGCCTGATCTGCTTGATCTGCTGGAGTTGCTTGAACTGCTTGAGCTGCTATATTTGATTTAGCCATTGTATGAACTGTATCTGGTGCATCCGTGGATGCACCCCCCTGTTTCACCGGTTTTTCATCTGCCCGCAGCACTGCCGTGCCTGCGGTGTGAGTGGTTTCATTCCTGATGTGCAAAGACGCCTGGATATAGGCCGTCTGTCGCTCTAAATCTTCCCTGTTCAGCCCTTTCATATGCTGCTCTGCCCGCTGAAGGGCTGTGTGGGTGAAATAATCGGCCACAAGGCAATCATGGGGATCATAGAGCCCTTTCTCGTCTGCATAGCCGCCGAAAATCGGCACATCACCCGCCTCCAGATGACGACACTCTGCCTGAAACGCCGGCCAGTTTTTTGTCATCTCTGCAACAGTGGAATGCAGCAGGTAGGGGGCTGCCAGGCGTTCGGCTTCGGCGGAATAAAGAAAGCCGTCTTCCAGACACCGGGGGGAGGCCAGGCATGCCTGCAGTTGCGCGTATGTCCAGGTTTTGCGCATCACAAACCGCACCGGCACCTTTTTGCCCCGCACTGTTTCTTCTGCCCATTGACAGATGGCAGCGCTGCCTTCCTTCATCAGAAATTCATATGCTTTTGTGAACCCCTCTAAGAATGCCTGCCGGTGGTCAAAAACCAACTCCCGTCTGCCATTGAAAACCGGCACACTTTCCCTGATGCTGCTGTTCAGGGAACTGCGGTCAACCCATGATTCCGCCGACTCCTGCAGCCAGATTGGCAGGAATCCCAGGTTCAGCACAGAGGCTCCCTGCATGCCCTGGTCGCTCTGCGGTTCAATGGTGACGCCGTGGGAGATCACTGTTTCCAGGTCAATGAGTACCGGGTGGGCACCGCAGGCAATGACATTTTCATCATGAAAATCGCAGCCCCCCATGGCGTAGACAAGGGCCAGCCACCCTCCCATCCGCTGGTAATATGCCTTCGCTTCTCCACGGGATACAAGGCTGGTGTGCTTCACAAACTGTGCCCAGCCATGATCTCCGGCATTCACCGTTTTCGGTACTTTCAGCGTGTAGGGGAAGCCGCGTTTACCAAGTTGATCAAGCAACGACGTATAACAGCTGTCAATCAGCAAATTGCGTGGCTTGTAGACCAGCTGACGGCCAGATTCACAAGTGAGCACCACCACGCTTTTTCCCCGGTCGTGGGTATCTCCCAGATTGCCGCTGATGCGTTGAATGGCTCCAAGGGGTTGTCCCTCATTCAGCGTCTTCTCCAGTTGTGGGAGGTTCTGGCGGTAGTGAGCCGCCAGTGCCGTCATGTTGGTGATCCAGTGATGGGCACTGATGGCCAAAAGTCTTGCCAGCACGGGAAATTCCACGAAAACTTCTTTCCAGCCCCCTGCCAGCAGGTGATCGGCAAAGAGGTGCAGGCAGTGTATCTGCTGTGTGTCATTCATCTGCCGCAGGTACTTCATGGATTCCCTGCGAAGCACAAAAATCTTGAAACATTGCGTCAGGGTGGCACTGCAGGTTTTCCGAAACGCATCCAGCAGCAGCCTGCTGCAGTCAGCGACTGCTTTTTCTGAAAAAAATGCCTCTTCATCAGGTCCCCAGGACTTCTTCAGCTGGTTTTCCAGGGTTCGAACCAACGGATAAAGCACGGTGATGCCTGTTTGCGCCTGAACCGCTGCCACTGACGGGTGTTCCCGGCCAATGTCTTGATCATCCCTGTCACTGTTTTCAGCCATATCTTCGTTACCGTCAGGAACTTTGTCTTTTCGACTTTTCTGGTGCGACTGCCAGAACGTTTCACTTTCCCGCTTCCATTCTTCTGGATTCAACACAGAAAGCCCTGACAACATCCTGTTAACTGTCTCCATGTATGGGGGCAGCTCTCCTGGCCATTCGCCCTCGCCGTCTTTTTCTTCTTCGTTTCCTGTTTCTACCTCTCCCGCCAAACGAAGGGCCTCTTCCCAGGTGAGACCGTCCATTTTCAAGCGATTGTGAAAGCTTGTTTCACTGCCTCTGGCTGCCGCCTTCTTTTGCCAGAGGGCCAGTCGTTCCCGGCTGTTTTTCAAATTCTCCCTTTGTTTCCCTGTCTCATTTTCATTCATTCGTTCCCTGATAAACCGGGCCTTCAACGCCATTTTTCGCATTTCTGCCTCTGTCAGTCTCATCGAGAACCTCCTGGAACATGGGTGTTTGCGGCAATGGCATCCATGAGGGACTGATAGCTTTCGTGGCTGAAGTAGCCATGTTCTTCCCAGAACCGGTATTCTGCCGGCTTCATCACCCTGCCCCTTATGATGCTTTCTTTCATGCCGTGAAACAGATTCTCCAGTCGGTCGTTTGAGACAAGGCGTTTTTCACCGGACAGATACTGGCTGATGACGGTGCCTCCCAGCTCTGCCTTCCTTTCAACGTCCTTCGGATTCTGAAATACTCCCGGAAACTGGGTGAATACGCTGTACCCGCCCACGACCCGAACCCCCATGTACGCCATCACCCGAATCAAATAACCAAGCACTTCTGCTTCACCGGAGGAGGAGGTTGTGGTGAGGGCGATGCCAGGTTTTCCGGCCAGGCGAAACAGGTGAAGCCAGTAACTCAGCCGGTCAATCAGGGTTTTTGTCTGGCCGGAGACTTGAAGGGCGTACACAGGACTCCCCAGTATCACAAAATCAGCCTCCAGCAGTTTTTCTTTCATCAACCCGCCATCATCTTCCCTGTCCAGAAGACAGCTTCCCGTCCTGAAACAGTCACAACATCCACGACATGCCTGTAATTGCAGCTGATCTGACGTCATTATCTCCCAGGTAACTTGCGTGTCACACACGGCCCCGGCTTTTTCACACATCTTTTCTGCCAGCTGCGCAGTGCCTGACTTCTGTCCCCGGTGACTGCCTATGTACGAAACTATTTTTTTCACAGCTTCACCCCTTCATGGGCCGACAGGTTAAGGACTGGCCTTGCTCTTGAAAAGAGCCAGAAGCATGGCTTTTGGCTCTTTTTCAGTATGACTGATTGGCATATTTGTTGCTACCAACCGCCTTTGCCGGGTTTAACAGTCGGTTGTCCGCCGATCGTTACCGTCACCTGAGTGATAGGTATTAACCCCTGGTTAGTAAACCCAAAGCCACCTGCCACTTCTTCCAATTCACTCTCTGACAGTTCTTTTCCAGCGGCCTGTGCTTCCAGTGCTTTCAAGGTTGCTTCATATACCTGTTTGAGTTCTTCCAGTGTAAACTCCAGCCCCTTTTCTTTCAACAGGACCTGTGCCTCTTCAGCGGTTTCTTTCATATACAGTTCCTTTGCAAAAACCTCATCTGCTTCCATTAACGATCTCAGCTTTTTCATTTTCTCTTCCATTAGTCCATCTCCTCTCGTTATGCTTTCCTTTTTCCGGCAGCCTGTCTGTCGCCGGTCATCGCCCGTTGGAGCCGTCACCACCTCCGATCATGAGCAAGGTTCCTCTGAAGTGCATTCTCCTCTGGAGGATCCCTTCACCTGAGAAGCAGCATCACTTTTTTCAATGCTTCCAAAATTGCTTGTCTCATTATCTTCTGATTATCTATATTGTGATCTTCCGAAGAACCCCGACCAATTCGATCCACCTGTTAATTTGCCAGACAGGGGTGGGAGCCTTTTCTTTGCTCCCGGGTGATGATCAGTGTTCTACCACCTGCCTCTAACGTCACCTGCTGCTGTCAGTTCATTTATGAGCGGCTTTCTATTTATCATGGAGTAGCTGTCGGGCTTCTGATACGGAGGGATATATCCGCCTGCCACTTCTTCCATGTCATTCTCCGACAGTTCATGACCGACAGCCTCTGCTTCCAGTGCTTTCAAGGTTGCTTCATATACCTGTTTGAGTTCTTCCAGCGTAAACTCCAGCCCTTTTTCTTTCAACAGTACCTGTACCTCTTCAGCCGTTTCCTGCATATACAGTTCTTTTGCAAAAACCTCATCTGCTTCCATCATTTCTCCCAGCTTTTTCATTTTCTCTTCCATGACTTCATCTCCTTAGTTTTTTATACTAATGAGCATTGATAGCCATGCCCTGCGGCACGGCATGGCAGGCAGTTTGCCTTCAGTTCACAGGCTTCACAACTGGCGTCCCGGTTTTCTTCGTGTTCCCGTAACCCTTTTAGAATGGGTGAATGTAGCCAGTATGCTTGTAGACTGGGGTACGGCTCTGGTGTCATCACATGGCGGCAGGGAGTCCAGTTGCCGTCCACATCGAGTGCCGCTCCGTTTCTTCCGGCACCACATCCTCTGTGAATCCCCTGGTTATGGTTGAAGAAAAATGATTTTCCAAGTTCTGCTCTCAAAGGGGAAAAACAGGGCTCCACCAGCACTGGCATGCTGTCTTTCTGGCGACGGCACTCTTTCAAATAGGCTGCCAGCTGCAGGAGACTCTCTTTTTTGATGGGTGCCTGGATGCTCATGGTCGCATCCGGTTTTGTTTCCAGAATCACCACGCCATCCATGTCATGAGCTTCTGCCAGTTTCACCAGGTCAGGAAAATCGGCGATGTTGTCTTCCCGTGCCACCCAATTGATGTAGGCTTTGGTTTCACCATCTTCTTGAAGCAACCGAAGGGCATTCATCGCTTCATGATAACCTTCCCGTGATAACCGGTTCACTGCCTCAGTGGATCCGTTCAGCGACACATACACATCATCAACACCTGCGGCTTTCAGCTGGCGCAAGCGTTCCCGGTCAAATCCCCAGCCACTGATGGCAATGGATGAAATCATTCCCAGGGCCCGGATCTTTCGCAGCAGCCGGTCCAGATGGGGGTAGGCCAGGGTTTCGCCGCCACTCAGGTTGATGTTGGGCACCTTCATCGCCGCTGCTTCCTCCAGGGCTTTTTCCGCTGTTTCCGGATTCAGGTCTCTTCCATTCTCCAGGGTGCAATAGCACTGGGGGCAGCGAAGGGGGCACCGGGTGGTCAGTTCCAGGTTGATGACTTCCGGTGCTGTCATAGAGCGTTGGGGTGGTGAAACAGTTCTCGTGGCCTCAATGAGTGTTATATAGTGGAGACGTTCCTCCTGGGAGGGGTTTTCCGGCAGTCCAAAATCATCTATCAGTCGCTGCACCAGGGGATTGGACTCACCTGTTTCCAGCCACTGCCCCAGTTGATTCAGCTGAAGGGCCTGTACATAAATGCAGTGACCTCCCGGCATCCGGTATGCCGCCAACATGTTCTTTTCCGAACGCCATATGGTATTCATCTCTCAGGTCTCCTTTTCTTAATGAGATCATTTCGCGCTCTTTTGTCGTGGTGTGTTGAAGGTTGCCCTTCTACCATGTTAGATGCATCCTCATTCTTATTCTCCTTGGTCCCTCCCCCATTGATCCGCCAGCCACTCTATCCAGGTTCTCTTCAGATAGTTCGCCTGTTTCTGAGGGTGTGATGGATGTGATCAATGCTTCCCTTGCTGCATTTATTTCTTCAATGGTCATCTCCACATCGTTTTCTTTTAGAAAAACCTGTACCTCTTCCGGCGTTTCCAGCTGGAACAACTTTTCAGCCAACTGCTCATCCGCTTCCAGTTTCTGTTGTAACAATCTCAATTTATCTTCCATATTCATCCACCTTTCACTTCTTATGATGGCTGCCTTTTTACCATATGATATAATATCCAGGTGTCTTCGGTGACTTATGTCCCCGATATCCCCCAGCCACGTTATCCAGGTCCTCCTCAGATAATTCGCCTGCTTCTGAAGGCGCGACAGTTCTGTTCAAAATATCCCTTGCTGCAATAATTTCTTCAATGGTCATCTCCAGGCTGTTTTCCTTTAATAAAACCTGTACCTCTTCCGGGGTTTCCTGCTGGAACAGCTTTTCAGCCAACTGCTCTTCGGCTTCCAGCTTTCGAAATAACCATTTCAATTTTTCTTCCATTCTTCATCCACCTTTCACTTTTTATATGGTCTCATGTCTGTTCTTGGTGCCAGACTACACCCGCATTTGTTGCTTACCACCTTCCAACGGGGTGTTCTCTACCAGATCCAAAACCCGTACCACCTGCCACATTATCCAGGTCTTCCTTTGATAGTTCCGCTTCATCGGTCACCATGAATTTTGCCACAGTCGCCTCAAGTTGTTTTATTTCTTCCATATCAAATATCATGCCTTCTGCCGCCAACACAGTTTGAGCTTCTTCAGCGGTTTCCTGAGAAAAAAGTTTTTCCGCCAATACCGGATCTTCTTTCAGTTTTTTCATCAGCATGGTTGATTTGTCTTCCATTTTTCAGCCCCCTTTCTACTTGTGTTTTGGTTAACAACTAAGATGTTACACTACCTTGGTCCCGGTACCCAGCCTGATTCTCTGTCACTAAACGGCCTTGCCTTCTGGTATCATTTCAAGAGACAGGTGGGGATGGTCTTTTTGAAGGATCCGGGCAATTTGATTTTTTGTGTCAATGATCTCTTTTTTCAGGTAACTGGGTTGATAGGTTGTAATGTATACCAGAATGATATACTGGCTGCCATTTTTACTGATAAACACGTCTTCCACTAAGATGTGTGTTGGCATATTTTGATGCACCACTTCTTCGAAATAGCTACGTTTATCATGATCTTGCAAAGTTCCGCCGGCCATTTCGATTAATGAATTCTTAATAATGGCCACAGGTTCTTTGATGAGCAGGGTAGTCAGAAATAGTACAAATATGGAGTCTGCTAAATAGGGAATAAAATCACCACCCAGTTCAGCTCCTCCTGGCATGCTGTCTTTTTGGCGACGGCGCTCTTTCAAGTAGGCTGCCAGCTTATCAGTCGCTGCACCAGGGGATTGGACTCCCCTATTTCCAGCCACTGCCCCAGTTGATTCAGCTGAAGGAGACGCAAATAGCTGAATTGACCTCCCGGCATCCGGTATGCCGCCAACATGTTCTTTTCCGAACGCCCTATGGTTTTCCTCTCTCAGGTCTCCTTTATTTAATGAGATCATTTCATACTCTTTTGTTGTGGTGTGTTGAAGGTTGCCCTTCTACCATGGTATATGAATCATTCTTCTCCTTGGTACATCCCCTGTGGATCCGCCAGCCACTCTATCCAGGTTCTCTTCAGACAATTCGCCTGTTTCTGAGGGTGTGATGGATGTAATTAATGCTTCCCTTGCTGCATTTATTTCTTCAATCGTCATGTCAAATCCGTTTTCTTTCAACAAAGCCTGTACCTCTTCCGCTGTTTCCAGCTGAAACAGCTTTTCAGCCAGCTTTTCATCCGCTTCCAGTTTCTGTTTTAACAACATCATTTTATCTTCCATTTTTCATCCACCTTTCACCTTTTGTATCAACACATGTCTGGTACTCCTTCATCGCCATTTAAGGGCTGATGATTTAATCGGCAGTTACTTTTTACCAGCGCTTTCCCTTTGCTTCTGTAACGTATGCAGTGGATCCGACCGCCATTAATGCAAGGGCAAGCCCCAGCATCCAGAAAAACCCGCCTGTTACTTCTTCCAGATCTTCTTCGGATAATTCGCTTTCTTCAGAGCGTTCCATGGCTTTGATCAAGGCTTCCCTCACTGTATTGATTTCTTCAAGAGTCATCTCCACATCGTTATCTTTTAGAAGAACCTGTACCTCTTCCGCTGTTTCCAGCTGAAACAGCTTTTCAGCCAGCTTTTCATCCGCTTCCAGTTTCTGTTTTAACAACATCATTTTATCTTCCATTTTTCATCCACCTTTCACCTTTTGTATCAACACATGTCTGGTACTCCTTCATCGCCATTTAAGGGCTGATGATTTAATCGGCAGTTACTTTTTACCAGCGCTTTCCATTCGCACTCATCGTCAGTTGAGTCAAACCAGCAGCACACGCTATAGCAAGGATCATGCTTATGAGGAAAACACCACCGGTCACTTCTTCCAGATCTTCTTCGGATAATTCCCCTTCTTCAGAGCGTTCCATGGCTTTGAGCAAGGCTTCCCTCACTGTATTAATTTCTTCAATGGTCAAATCCACGCCGTTTTCTTTTAAAAGAGCCTGTACCTCTTCCGGTGTTTCCTGCTGCATCAGCTTTTCAACCAACTGCTCATCCGCTTCCAGTTTCTGTTTTAACAACATCATTCTTTCTTCCATTTTTCATCCACCTTTCACTTTTCGCCAGGCTGCTGCCTGGTCTGCAAACAGCCTTCTTCGCTGACAAGAAACAAATGAAGTGGTATTACCTTCATAGAATAAATCTCTCTCAGCGCTTTCAGCAACTTGGTTTCAATCTGCCGCCACTGATCCTCTGGTGTATAACCGGACATGCGGGAACGGCAAAGGGTTATTAATAGGGGTTTTAATTGATTGCGGCTTAAAAAATCCTTTAGTTTTCCAATGCGTCGTTCAATCACAGACTCAGATACTTTTAACAGCTCCGGTATTTCCTGAAATTCTTCGTAGGAGAGGTAATACCGGCTGTGGTCTCCCTCTCCCTCCCGATGGGCTGAAAGAGCCGCCGCAGGCAACAGGCGCATGGGGTGATAAGGGTTTTCCTGGTACTCCCGGTAAGCTTCTGCGGTTATTTCAATACGGGTTTCTGCTGACGAGAGTCCATTGTCGCAGGAGAAAATATCCAAATCGATGTCCAGGATCAGCGGCCGGTGGGTTTGATAGTCGCTGGTGGTTTGAAGCTGAATGTACCGGTAAAAGCTGTGGTTTCCCCACTTGCTTTCCGGGTTTTCCAGCACCCGCCGCAGCATGGGTGTTACCTCACCGGATGTGAAGTGGCATCCTTGGGATTTCCAGGAAACAACACTGCGCCAGGTGTCCGATGCGTTGCCAATGCCAAACCCTTTCAACCAGGCCATTTCTCCCAGCAGGCCCTGGTAGAGCTGGGGTGTAATGAAATTGGCAATACCCAGGTTCTGGTATGTATAGTCCACGATGCCCTGGGAATCTTCCGGCAGGTCATGGATGGAGGTGGGGATTCCGCCTTGTACCAGATCGTCATGGGTGTCTGTGTGCAGCAGTGCGTTGCCGGCAGGAGGAATGATGCCTCTCCCGGAAGCTTCCTGCCAAACAGTAAATGCCTGATGATGTTCCTCAATGATGATGAGGGGAATCGGGTTCTGCCTATGGTGCATTGTCATCACCCCTGTGTGGATTTGTTGTTCAGCCAGGTTTTATTCGTCACCAGCGCCGTCCCTTATTGCTTTTTACCAGCGCATTCTATTCGCACTCATCGTCAGTTGAGTCATACCAGCAGTACACACTAAAGCAAGGATCATGCTTATGAGGAAAACACCACCGGTTACTTCTTCCAGGTCTTCTTCGGATAATTCCCCTTCTTCAGAGCGTTCCATGGCTTTGAGCAAGGCTTCTCTCACTGTATTGATTTCTTCAAGAGTCATCTCCACGTTGTTTTCTTTTAAAAGAGCCTGTACCTCTTCCGATGTTTCCTGCTGCATCAGCTTTTCAACCAACTGCTCATCCGCTTCCAGTTTCTGTTTTAACAACATCATTCTTTCTTCCATTTTTCATCCACCTTTCACTTTTTATATGGTCTCATGTCTGTTGTTGTGTCATGGCGATCTTGGTGCCAGACTACACCATCATCTGTTGCTTACCAACTTCCCCTGGTAAAAACGACACTACCGTATTCAAAACCCGTACCACCTGCCACGTTATCCAGGTCTTCCTCTGATATTTCCTCTTCATCGGTCACCATTGATTTTGCCACAATCGCAGCAAGCTGTTTTATTTCTTCCATGTTAAACATCATGCCTTCTGCCGCCAGCACAGTTTGGGCTTCTTCAGCGGTTTCCTGAGAAAAAAGTTTTTCCGCCAATACCGGATCTTCTTTTAGTTTTTTCATCAGCATGGTTGATTTGTCTTCCATTTTTCATCCACCTTTCACTTTTCACAAGGCTGCTGCCTGGTCTGCAAACAGCCTTCTCCGCTGGCAAGAAACAATTGTAGGTGAGGTAATACCGGCTGTGGTCTCCCTCTCCCTCCCGATGGGCTGAAAGAGCCGTCGCAGGAAAAAACATCCAAATCGATGTCCAGGATCAGCGGCCGGTGGATTTGATAGTCGCTGTTGGAACGCTCTTTTCTTGGCACTTCTCCATTTGCTTCGTTTAACTCTATTGAGGTTTATGGGCTGTTACTCCATCGTGGTGATTTGGGATAACGTCACTGTTATGACTCTTTTACCAACGTCCTTTTGTAAACATATTGGTGACAGTTGTGCCAGTGGCTAGAGCAACAAAAATCCCACACAGTGCCAATACACCGTAAGCGAAAAAGATGCCACCTGTTACTTCTTCCAAGTCCTCTTCTGACAATTCGCCTTCTGTCATGCGGTCCAGCATTTTCAGTATGGCTTCTCTTATTTCATTAATTTCTTCAATGGTCAAATTCACATCGTTTTCTTTTAAAAGAGCCTGTACCTCTTCCGGTGTTTCCTGCTGCATCAGCTTTTCAACCAACTGCTCATCCGCTTCCAGTTTCTGTTGTAATAATTTCAATTTTTCTTCCATATTCATCCACCTTTCACTTTTTATATGGTCTCATGTCTGTTGTTCTGTCATGGCGATTTTGGTGCTCTTTGGATATTTAAACCCCAGGACTGGTCTTTGTCATCATTGTTGGGAGTTGCTGTTCAGCCAGGTTTTTTTCAGATAAGGCGGCAGGTTGATCTCCCAGGGTTTCTGGCTTGTCTCGCTGGTCTTTACCGTGTCCGTTTCAATAAAACAGGGCCGCCAGTGAGTGGGTACTTCTCCTTCAAAGGTTTCACTGAAAACAGTTTCACCTTCATTCAGACACCTGTTGCGAAAGTCCTGGTCAAGCATGGCTTTTGTCATTAGCTGCTTCATGTTTTCCTGGGTCTGGCGTTGCCAGTGGCGGTAGGCTGCCGTGCCTTTCGCCATCTCCTGATTTCTTTCCGCTGCCTCCCGGGCGAGGCGTTTCTTTTGAAGCTGCTTTTTAATGGAAACTGCCAGGGTCTGCAGGTAGACCTTTGCTGTGAGGGGTTGGCCCTCCTGCTGTGTCAGTTTAAAGTGGGATATTCTGTTGATCAGGGCGCAATAACCTGCTTCCTTGCCCATGAACTGCCCCCGGGTTCCTTTCCATGACAGCAGGATCTCCTTCTTTTCTTGTGTGCACAGGCCTGCTTTGATGAGCTCTTCCAGAAAGGCATGGAGATTTTCGGGGGAAGTCACACCAAAATTAATGCCCAGTTTTGGGTGTACGCCTTCTTCTGCCACATCCACATCCAGGATGAATCTGCCGTCGCTATGGTGCTTGGTGAGGTTGTTGAGGGAGGCCACATCCGGCGGAGTTCCTTTCCATTGCAGGCCTTCTGTCCAGGTCATTGCCTGTTCCCAGCTCATTTCTGCGGTGAACAGCCGCAGGCGGTCCTGGTGACGGGCCAACATGGTGCCCATCTGAAAAACCGTCACTTCTTCCGGCAGGGAAGAAAGGGTGTGCAGTAATGTGTTTTCCATTTTTCCAACAGCCGGGTTATCCAGCAGCATTGACAGGCTGGGGCGCAGCAGTGGCTGGTGCATGCCTCTTCGGGGGTGAACACCGCTGCCGTCGTAAAAGAAGCAGGGCGGGGGAAGAGGCTGTTCGTAGGCGGTCTGGTCCATTTCAATCCACACTTCCGCCACCTCTGCCGGCCACCCACGGCAAAAGCTTATGAGTCGCTGCCAGCTGTCAGCTTCTGCCATTTTGTCGAAGGCGGGGCTTGAAAATGCCTGAATCATTGCAGGTGCCTCTTCTGCCAACACGCGAAAAGAAATGTCTGCTCTGCCGGCCTGGTCATTTAAATTGGTTTCTGCGATGACTTCGCTGGTCTGAAAACCGGCAAAGGATTCGCTTAATCGTTGTATGTGTCTGGCCGTATCTGTGGAGAACAGATTCTCCGGTGCCTGTGATACAGTTATTTTCAGTAAATCCCCCACGTCTACGGGCATTGAAATGCTCCTTTCCTGACAACTCTCCATCGCTCGATTCAACTCGTATGCGACACTATTAGTGACACTACCTACGTTCCCTGGAAGTTACCCGCTATAAAGAGTTAACATAAGCGGCTAACATCTGTAAAATTCCCCACAAACTGCTTGCTGGAAGGAACCTGCATTCTCGAACCTCCGGCTACTTGCTCTAAATCAGCTTCATCCAGCTCGCCGATAGCTTCTCCTTTAAAGGTTTCTTCCAATATCTGCGTTTCCTCTGGGGTCAGGGTGATACCCAAAGAATCTATCATGGCGATGAGCGCTTCTTTAGACTTGCATTGTTCCAGCTGCTGTATTTGTTCTTTTGTAGCGGTTTGTAAAAAGATTTTCACTGACATGACTTCTTCCTCCTTTTTTCTGCTTCGAAGCCTTCTTGCCCTCCGTCCCCACGTTACCATCCAGCTCACCTATCCAAACACGGTTTTTTTGCTCTACGCTTGCTTTTTGTCCGCGCCTCCAGGTTTATCTGAAAACAAACCCAGTGATGCACTGGGAACTAGAGTCATAATTGCACCTACAAGAAGACTTACTAAAATAGCAATTAAAGATCCTCCTGCCACGTCTTCCATTTCTTCTTCTGATAGTTCCCTCTCTGGATCTAAGCCTTTTTCGGCGTACTTTAATGCCTTCGCCACTGTGTTCTTAAGTTCAGCGGCTTCCTGTAGCGTTAAATCTACACCATTATCTTGCATTAAACTTTGTACTGCTTCGGGTGTTTCTTGTTCCACTAACTGTTTAAATAAACTCTCGTCAGCCGATAGTTTTTGTTTTAATAACTCAATTTTTTCGTTCATGATGACTCCACCTTTCGATTTTATCCGAGGAGAATCTCCCGATGATAACTTACCTATCTAAACTTGCCTATCCAAACCCTGCACCTCTTAAGGTAATCAACATCGAAAGGGTGTGACATCCCCCCTCTATAATCATCCCCTGCTTCTTTTCTTAAGCCAACTGACGTTTGGCCAATTGAGCAAAAATACCGTTCATGTTCATCAGTTCTTCATAGGTGCCCTGCTCTGCAATTTCTCCCTGGTCCATGACGATGATTCGTTGACAATTGATGATAGTACTGAGTCGGTGGGCAATGACAACGCGGGTGGCACTCAGTTGATCCAGACTTTCGCTGACAATTTTCTGGGTTCGGTTGTCAAGGGCGCTGGTGGCTTCGTCAAAGTAAATGATCCGCGGCCGGCTGACGATGGCCCGGGCGATGAGCAGCCGTTGACGCTGGCCGCCGGAAAGGGTGCTGGACCCTTCACTGATGACTGTGTGCATGCCCATGGGCATGGCTTTAATGTCTTCTTCCATGCCGGCCCGCCGGGCGGCGTCCCAGGCATCTTCCATGGTCAGGTTGGCCTTGGATCCCACAATATTGGAAAAAATGTCTCCTGACATGAGTTGTCCGTTCTGCAGTACCACACCCAGCTGCCTGCGCACAGATCTGATGTCCACTTTTGTCAGATCTTTCCCATTGTAGTAGATCTGCCCGGTCTCCGGTTTTTCGAAGCCCAGAAGCACCCGAAACAAGGTGGATTTGCCGCTGCCGGAGGAGCCTACCAGGGCCACGTACTCCCCTTCTTGAATCTTGAAAGAAATATCTTTCAGTACCAGCGGTGCCCCTTCTTTATACCGGAAAGACACCCGGCTCACTTCGATTTCACCTGTGAGCATCCCCACGTCGCCCTTGGCTTCATCATATTCCGGCATGGCCTCCAAAATGGGGGTGGTCATTTTATACATGGGAATAATGGCATTGATGGTGATAAAGGTTTCTGACATTCTGGTCATGTAGCCGATCAGGCTGCCCAGGGCTGAGTTGAAGGCGATGAATTTCCCCGGATCCAGGTATGATTTGGTGGATTTAATCACCAAGTAAAAAATAAACATGGAGATCATCACAGGGAAGATGGCGTTGAAGGTTTTCATCACGTTGGCTACTGTTTCGTTTTTCAGGGCTACTTTCCGCTGTTGGCTGAAGGCTTTTGCCCACTGGTGGAACGCCCGGTTTTCTGCACCTGCCACCCGAAATTTGGCCACACCGTTGAAAAGCTGCAGCACCAACCCCTGAATCTCTTTGGAGAAGTCGATGAGTTTTTTCTCGTAGCGCACCTGAAACCAGCCCAGGGCCAGTGTCACCAGTATACTGATGACCACGGGAATAGTGGCAAAAAGGGCCAGTCGTTTATTGTAATAGAAGAGAAGCCCAAAAGTGAAAATGGAAAACAGGCTGGTGAGGATGGTGTTCACTGCTGCTCCAGAAACTATTTTTCGAATTTGGGTGATTCCCATGGCCCTCATGGCCAGTTCACCCGAGGTGTACTCCTTGAAGAAAGGCACCGGAAGCGCCAGCAGCCGATCCCACACTGCTGCCTGGATCGAACCGTCCATCTTGCCTTCCAGCCGGGTCATGGCGAAGGAACGGGTCAGTTCAAACAAGGTGTTGGCCAATGCCACGGCTCCCAGGAGGAATCCAATTTGAAGCAATTGGGTGCGTTCTCCTTCAGGAATCACACTGTCAAAAACAACCCCAGTTGCCACAGGAGTAAGCATGCCCAAGATACCGCCTGCAATTCCCATGAGTAAGACGAGCACCAGATCCCGGCGCCAGCTGCTGGTAAGGCCGAACTGAATCAGGTCTTTGGCCTTCAGTGCCTTGTTGGGGAAGGGACGGTAGAAATAATGGGCAAAGCCTTCCAGTTCTTCTGCCAGCCCACTGCTCACCACGCTGCTTTCCTGGGTTGCCGGGTCATACATCCAGTAACGGGAAGGGTTTTCAGGGATCAGGGCCACCGGCTTCTTGTCTTTTCCCCAGTAAGCCAAGAGGGGCCCATGGTCTTCGCGGTGCCAGCCTTCCCTCAAAATCACCTGACGGACATTGAATCGGGCCGCTTTGGCAATTTCTCCCAGAGGGTCTTTGGAATCAGGGGTTAATAATTTGTCAATAGAGGCTGGAATGGGGATGTGCTGTTTTTTCCCCACCATCTGGCAGGCGGCCAAAAATGGGTCTATCACTGCTTCTTCGATGAGTATGTCATCCACTTTTTCTGTTACCTGGACCAACTGCAGCAGGGAATTTTTCACAAACCACCGGTTGAATTTCTGTTTTTCCGCCTGTTGCCGGTGTTGGTTCACTACGCTTTTTTTCTCCTGGTACCCTAGGTATGCCTTGAAAGCCAGATGCATCCAGCTTAGGGCTTCATCCAGCCACCCTTCTTCCACCATGGCGGGAGTGACGGCCAGGGTGATGCTGGTATTTTCAGTGGCGGTGAGCCATCCCATGGGTGACAGAGGTGCCCACTGCCCTTGCGTCAGGATCACACCTTCTTCCCAGTCATAAAGGCTCAGTCTGCCGGTATCCACCCGCACCCATAAAAAGCGGTTGGGTGTTCTGATGCGCTCCTGCTGCTGTACGGTCACCGGGCTGTTATCCAGAGATACCAAATGAAACTGGCTGTGAACTGTTTCCGGCAGCATATGGCGCTGCAGTCGTTCCAACCATTTGACCAGCAGTTTTTCCAGTTCTTTTCCCAATTGTCCCTGATTTTTGAGTGCTTCCACAAACCGGCTTCGCTCCATGACCAATACCGAAGTGCCATGCCGGCCGTTCATAAGTATGCCCCGTTGGTTCTCCTGGTAGGGCAAAAGGGGAAACAACAACTCCCCCTCCGTTATTTCAAGCAGAAACTGGCGTCGTCCTGCCGGTCGAAACCCCTCGATTTTAACGGAAAACAAATCGACTTTTCCGCTGATCACCAGGTATACCTTGTCTCGCTCCTGAAACAGCAGGGGTTTGTTCCCCACCAGTTCCAGAGGGGTGCCCAGGGATTTGATTCGTTCGTACATCTTTTCTGTGTTTAGATCCATGTAGTCACCCCTTTCTTAACCCATGTTAATGAGTTTGGCATAATGGCCATCTGTTTTGCACAAGTCTTCATGGGAGCCACGTTCCACAATTTTACCCTGTTCCATGACGATGATTTCGTCACAGTCCCGAATGGTGCTGAGGCGGTGGGCCACGATGATGCAGGCACAGCCCCGACGGCGGAGGTGTTCATCCAGTTGTTTTTCTGTCAGAGGGTCCAGTGCACTGGTGGCTTCATCCAGCACCAGCACACTGGGGTTGTTCACCAGTGCCCGGGAGATTTCCAGCCGTTGTCGCTGGCCGCCGCTGAAGTTGGTGCCCCCTTCATCCAGCCCGGCCATGTAGCCATTGGGACGTTCTGACACATCCCGGTGTATGCAGGCATCTTTGGCTGCCTGTACCACGTCAAGTTCTGAGGTGGTGGGATCCCAGAGCGTAATGTTGTCGTGAATGGTGCCCTTGAACATACTAATGTCCTGGTCCACCACGGCGATGGAACTGGTCAGCACCTGCCGGGGAAGTTCGGTTCGTTCACGGCCATCAAAAAGGATTCTTCCTGACCAGGGCTGGTACAGCCCTGACACCAGCTTGGCCACGGTGGACTTTCCGCTGCCGGAACTGCCCACCAGTGCCACCCGCTCGCCGGGTCTCAGGTGTAAGCTGAAGTTTTCGATGAGGGGTGGTTCCAGGGGGCTGTATCCAAAGGAAACATCTTCCAGGGTCACCCAGCCCTCCAGTTTATGATCCAAAAGGACTGGTTCCCCCTGTTCGGTGGCGGGCGCTTCGCCGCTGCCACCCATGGCTGAGGGCATTTCGTCAGAAGTCTCCGGTAACTGTGTTAAGCCATCCACCGGGTATTTCAGCACGTCGTCCAGCCGGGTCATATCCCCCTTTAAGGTCTGTAACACGCCCCCCATCTGTACCAGGCTGTTCACCGGGTCCATAAAGTTGGCCATCAGGCTCTGAAACGCCACCAGCATCCCCACGGTCATGTGGCCGTCCAGAATTCGGAAGCCGCCCACAATCAAGACCAGGGTGTTGGTCAGGGCAGTGAGGAGCCCGGGAACCCCTGAGAGAAGCTGGTTGGAAACTCCCATTTTTTGCTCTGCATTCAGGGTTTTGGCCTGGTACCCTGCCCATTTTGCGAAGAAATCGCCTTCTGATCCGGTGGCTTTCAGGGTTTCAATCATTTGCAGGCCTGACATGGCGGTGCCCTGCATTTTGCCGTAATCCTGCAGCAGCTTGGCGTTCATGTCTTCCCGTTTGGTGGACACCATCCGCAGGTACAGCACACTGATGACGGCCACCACCACCCCAAGAAGGGTTAAGACGATGTCGTACTGAATCATGATGAAGACGTAAAAGATGATCACCATGAAATCCAGAAATGTCTTGGCCATCTGGCCGGACAGCATTTTAGCCACCTGGTCGTTGCTTTGCATGCGCATGCTCAGATCACCCACAGAACGCTGCTGGAAAAACTCCACCGGCAGCCGCAATACATGCCATATAAACTGCCCGGAACTGCTGAGGGCCACTTTGGTCTCCAGCCGCAGCAGATAGTATTCCTGCACCCAGGTGAGAAGGGCCCGCAGCACCGCTGTGATCCCCATGCCCCATAACAGGGCTTTCAGCCAGTTCTCCCGGCCTCCCAAGAGCACTTCGTCCACAAAGGTTTTGGTGAACACCGGGATGACAATGCCGGGAATCACCAGCAGCAACCCAATGATGATGCTGTAGGTCAAGGCAGTTTCTGAACCTTTGACCCGCTTTAACAGGGCTTTGATGATGCTGGGCTGACTGCCGCCTTTTTTAAAGTCGGGACCGGGCTCAAAGGTGATCACCACTCCGGTGAAGGCCTGGTCCAGCTCTTCTTCAGTCACTGTTCGGGGCCCCATTCCCGGATCGTTCAGGTATACTTTTCCATTTTTAAAGCCTTCCAGAACCAGAAAATGGTTGAAATTCCAGTGAATAATGGCAGGGCCGGTGAGCTTCTTCAATGAAGCAGGCTCCCAGCGGTATCCTTTGGATACCAGGCCGTAACGCCGGGCGGCCCGCAGCATATTGCTGGCCTTGCTGCCGTCCCGGGAGACGCCGCACTGTATCCGCAGTTCTTCCAGGGGAACAAATAGTTTGTAATAGGCCAAAATCATGGCCAGGGAGGCGGCACCGCATTCCACAGCTTCCATCTGGAGCACTGTGGGTACTTTATGCCGGGATCCGGTTGGTTGTGCTGACATGGTTTCGCCTCCTTAGTCGAAAGGCAGGTATTTTTTAACCTTGGGAATGATCATTCGAATGGGCTGCTGGGCACTCACTGTGATGGAACCGCTGCCCACTGTGCCGCTGTCAATGGTCATGGGAGGGCCCATGGGGGTGGACCACTGGTAGCCGCTGGGGGTGTTTGGGTTGGTCACCAACTCGATACGCACTTCGATGGGGGCTCCCTGGCTTCCCATCTGGCTCACCAGTTCCTGGTTTCCCAGGGTTAACAACATGCCCTGGGCTGTTGCCGGGTATTCAGAAACCGACACCACCCGACCCAGCATGTACCCATACTCTTCTTTCTTGGCCACTCCCGGAGAAAACTGGGCTTCCATGCCGGGAATGATTTGCTTGCCCCGGTCTGCCGGCACATACAGCACCCCCTGCAGATCCTGAACATTGCTGCCTTCCTGAACAATACTGAAGATGGATACGCCCGGCTGTACCAGGCCATCCTGGCTCACCCGCACTTCCAGCACCCGGCCACTGACGCCGGCCACGATGTTGGATGAAAACTGCAGTTCCTGCTGCAGGGCTTCAATGCGGCGCTGGGTGTCCACCATTTCTCTGGCGTTGGAGGAAGCCAGGCGGCTTTTCCGGTCTTCCATATCTTCTTCCAGCAACCGTACCTGAAGCCGGGTCTGGATCAGCTGTGCCTCCTGGGCCCGCAATGATTCTGCCGATGCCAGTTCCTGGGCAGGGAAGGCTTCCACCACCTGCCGGGCACGTTCCACATTCATTTCAGTCAGCTTAAGCTGGTTCTCAGCTGCTTCATACTCTGTCTGGGAAACGGCCCCGGCTTCATAAAGCGCTTTCTTTCTGTCCACTTCTTCCTGCTGCCGTTCTGCCTGCATCTCAGCTTCTTCCAGGGCTATGAGGGCCCTTTCCAGTTCAAAGCGGTTCAGGCTGGCGTTAGCGGTCTCCCGCTTGTAGGTGGCTTCCATGATCACCACCTGAGCGGCGGCATCTTCCAGCCGTCGGGTCATTTCATACAGCTCATACAGTTCTTCCTGAAAAGCCGCTTCCTGAAACTGGGGTAGATTTGCTTCCACCCGTTGCAGTTCGGCGATTTTCAGTTTCAAGTGATTGATTTCTTCCACCAGCTCCTGCTGTTCGATGCGGGCCAGCACATCCCCCTGGCGTACCACATCTCCCTGTCTCACCCGAATGTCTGTCACCCGGCCAGAACGGGAATGGGTGACATTGTGAACGCCTCCACTGGTGAGCAGAATCCCCTGGCCATGGGTTTTGGCTGGAATACTGCCAAAAATGCCCCACACCAGCGCGGTGGCCACCATGGCTCCAATGGCCAGCAAGGCCAGCCAGGCTCGGGGGGTGGTGACTGTCATAATCTGGTCCAGCTGCTCTGGAGAAGACAGCCGATCCAGTGATGTTTTTCGAAATACGTTACTCATGCTTTTCCCCTCCTATTCGCTGTCCAGCAGTTCATAGACAAAGCGGCCATTGACCACTCGCTTTTGGTAAATGTGTTTACCGGCCACCCGCCCCGTGGAATCAAAGTGGATGTTACCCGTCAGCCCTTCCCAGGTGATCACCCTGAGGGCCTCTGCCACATCGGCGGGAGCAGGGCTTTGCGCCCGGTTCACGGCTTCTGCCAAGATATGAATGGTTTCGTACCCCTGCACCGCCCATTCGTCGGGTTCTTCGCCATGGGTCTGCTGAAAGGCTTCCAGAAACTGGTTCATCCGTTCACCGCCCATTTCCATGTTCACCAAAGATGCCAGTACCGCCCCTTCCCCATATGCTCCAAAGGTTTGGATAAAGTCCACGTCCATGCCTGCATCTGCCAGAATGGCCGGGAACTCCCCCGCCTCCTGCAGCCTGAAGAGAAACTCTTTCCCTGTCAGCATGGAGTCTGCCACAAAGACCGCTTCATACTCCATGGCCTGCCACTTTTGCAGGGCCCGGCGAAAATGGGTGTCTTCGTGGAACCGGGTGGCTCTGTCCACCACCTGAATGTTCAAATCGTCTGCCGCCGTTTCAAAGGCATTGGCCAACCCCCGGCCGTATTCATTGTCGGCGTAGTAAATCACAATTCGTTCCAGGCCATTTTCATGGGCAGACAGCGCCATTTCCCTGCCGATGTCATCATCTCCGGGAATGTTCTGGAATATGTTGGCATACCCCCGCTGGGTCAGCCGGCTGTTGGACACAATGGGGGAGATCATCACCATTCCCGCTTCTTCATAAATGGTGGAAACGGGAATGGTGACGTGGGTGCTGGTATGGCCGATGACAGCGCTCAGGTTCACGTTTTTTGCCAACTCCTGGGCAATAATGGTGCCCTTCATCACAGATCCTTCATCATCATGGGGTTCCAGTTCCAGTGTTCTGCCGGCCACTCCGCCTGCCGCGTTGATTTCTTCCACTGCCAGCTCCGCTCCCTTCATAAAGTCGGTGCTGGTGGTCAAAAACGGGATGCGCCCTGCCACCGCAAAGGTTACCGGCTGCTGGGGATTACGCTCCCAGTTTTTCCGCTGTCCTTCAAGGGTGTGGGTACTCTGGCAGCCGCTGGCCAGCACCGCCAGAAGACCAATCCCTGTGCATAGCCTGATCAATCTCTTATTCATCGCATTACAGCCCCCTCATGACTCAATAGTGGTCTTCCATAACGAACCAGCAGCCTTTTTTCAGCATTCATGCTGGCTTCGTGGCCTTCCAGCCCCTGGGCCAGCAGCCTTTGGTGACTTTCGATGTCACCGGCTTCGATCCACGGGCCTTGCTGCCATTTGTGGCTTTGCCGGTAAAAATCTCTTTTCATTACCAGCCGTGCCGGTTGAGCCTGCCGGTTTTTCAGGCCGGCGATATGCATGCCCAAGGTGAACATGTTCACCAGGCTTCTGCCGTTCAGGGGCGACACCGCTGTCAGCAGAATTCCTTCTTTTTCATTAGGCTGTATGCAATTAAGGGCCCTTTCGGTTAACAAACACTGAAGCCCATTGCCCCGGTACCTGGGATGAACATTGGTACCCTCCAGCTGAATCACCTGCCCCAGCTGGCTTTGGGGAATCCCCAGGTGATGCCCCAGGTTGTCTTTTCCCTCTCCCGGCCAGGTGATCACCCGAAAGGCTCCCATGCCCTGCTCGTCATAAAGCCCCAGAATTAAGCCGCTTGCCTGATTCAGGTACCCCGACATTTCTTCCCGGGTGTATGGGATGTACAGGTCTGGGTTTTCCAGTTCATGAATAACCAGATGATGCAGGGCCATCACTTCTTCCATCTGTTGTGTTTCAAGGATGGCCAGTCGGCACAGGCTGTTTTTTTTCGTTTCCCGGTTGTAGCAGGAAAGAAGGGGACTCTTTTCAATGGCCCTTCGATGTATCGTTGGTTGAGCTGGTTGTATTGGTTGTGCTGGTTGTGCTGGTTTCATGGGTTTCACGGCCACGCCTCCCCTCGCTGATGCAGTCATTTTTTTCCACCAGGTTATTCAGTGGTTTTCCGGTATTTTCCGGTGTTTTTGGGTGTTTTCCGGTATTTTTAAAGGTTCTCAGAACCCCGTGCCTGCTGCCATCTGCCGCAGGGTTAGCCGGGTCAGGTGAGCCAGAGCGCTGCGCTGACCTTTTGTGGTGTAGAGGTCTGGGTTTCGGCTGCCCCAGGCTTCCAGCTGGTGTGCCGCCTGGGCCACCACTGCCACCACTTCTTGAAAAGCGTCATCAGATAAGTGCTGGTCTTTCAGGTAATTTTGCATTCGCCCCCCGGGGCGATAGGTCAGGTCTTCCCCGATGCCGAAGAAATGGAGCAGCCAGGAGGCCTTGAATTCACCCAGGGCAGCCACGATCCCCCGGTAGTCGGCCACCATTTCGTCCAGTAGATGGTTGTTGGCACTGCCGTACATCCGCAGGGTGACGTAGTGCGTGGCTTCGTGGGCCAGTCGAATGGTTCGGGAATAGGCCAGCCATTCACTGTTCTCCAGGCCCATGACCCTGGCGGTCACCCCACTGTAGGGTGCCTGGGTGATGAGAAGGAACACGTCCCGATAAAGTGCCGGCGTTTCTTTCATGTGCTGAAAACTGAAAGCGGCGCCTTGCTGCTTCTGGTATTGTTCCACCCTGTCCCAGTTATTGTAGCCCTTCACCATGCAGGCCCCCGTGGAAGGGGGGATTTCCACAGGTTCATTCCGGCGAGCCAGTGCCCGCATCAGGTTTTCAAAATCGCATCTTGAGGGAATGTCCAGCACCGGCAGATGCCCTGCTTCTGTTGGATGAAAAAACAGTTGAATTCCTTCCGGGTTTTCCAGTGGCAAGCCGGTGGCTTTGATCATTAACAGGGGGCTAAGCCCCTTTTTGGTGGCAGCCTGGTATTCGCTGTGTTGGCTCATGCCTGCTTCAATGGGAAAACACAACTGCCGCAGGGGGTTTTTCAGCACCTTCATCAGGCTTTGCTTTTGGGCCATGGCCTGGTAGCGCCGCCAGTCCCGAATAAAGAGCTGGTCTTCAAGGGGGGTGGTCAGATCAGGTGCTTCCCGGGGCTGCACCCAGTGGTTTTCATCCAGCAAACTGGCTGCCGCTCCGGCTAATGGTGTGTGATGAGTGCCTGTTTGCCTGGTGGCTGAGTGTTTGGTGACTGAGTGTTTGGTGACTGAGTGTTTGGTGCCTGTCTTACTCATATTGGTGTTCATGGGCTGCCTCCTGTCAATGAAGCACATCGTCCTTTTTAACCGTTAAAAACTGATGCCTGAACAAAAACGTCGAAAAAGTTCCCGGTTACCCCTAAAGAGGAATTTCTGATTCTTCTGGTTCTGCCTTGCTTCGGCGCAGGGTGGTCATAAAAGCCAGGGTGAGTACCAGCACCCCTGCCCCGATGAAGCCAATGCCCCGCTGGTTGCCCAGGGTGATCATGCCCCCGAAAACCATGGGGCCCAACATCTGCCCGATTTTTTTCACGTTACTGTAGTAACCCAGCGCCAGCCCTTGACCCAGTATTTTGGCTGATTCCAACCCCAGCAGGTAATTTGTCTGGGCCACCAGGGCAAAGCTGTCGGCGATTCCCAAAAGAAAAGCGGCGACAAAGGCGGCCATCAACGTGCCCACTGAAGCAAATACTGCCATGGCCCCTATGGTGCTGAGGGCTCCCATGACCACCAGGGTTTCCACCCGCAGCCGTTTGCCCAGCACCCGGTTGATCAATGGCCCCAGGTACACGATACAGACGCCGTTCACCAGGAAAGCCCGCCCCACATTGGCCACAGGAACATTCATTTCCTGGGTCAGGAGGGGAAAGAAGTAGTCAAGAAACATCATGCAAATACCGGCAGGTAACAGAATTCCCAAAAGGAACAAGAAGACTTTTTTGTCTGAAAAAAAGTGTTTTAGTGGTTCTATCTGTTTTTTATCTGCGCTTTTCACCAGCTTCTCTTCCACTGTAGGGGTCTTTATCTCAGCATCTGACGGCTTTTGTGTAAATTTAAGAACATACAGGCCTGCAAGGGCAATCAACACCACCGTCACCATGAACACCCCCCGGTATGCGATCCGGTCTGCCAGCATGGCGCCGATGACCACACCACAGTTCATGCCGGAGTAAATGCCGGCATTGAGGGAGGCATATCCCTCAAACTTGTCAGAAGCCAGGGTCAGCACACACCCCCGCATGGCCATGAGGGTGAAGCCGTACCCGGCTCCGGTAATACCCCTCACCAAAACAAACACCAGGGGGTTAGTGGTGAGACCTGACAGCAGGGTGCCTGCTCCCAGCACCAAACTGCCTACAAAGAAGGTTTTTCGCCAGCCGATTTTGTCAATGTATCTTCCTGCCAGAATAATGCCCAATGCTCCCAGCAGAAAGTTGAAAGAAATGGGAAGCCCATAAATCACATTCTCAGAAAGGCCCATCACAGGCCGGGAGATGGATTTCATGAGAAGGGGAATGAAGGAGGAGGACATGAAAATGGCGGTAAAAACGATGAAGGCCAGCACCCGCACCACCAGCGCGTCCAGCGTCTGGTCTTCCGCCATCAGGTGTTCTTTCCCCTGCAATGCTTCTTCTGCCTGCCAGATTTCTTCGCCGACTGGTATCTCTTCCATTTGCCGGGTTTTTTCGCCAACCGATGTCGGTTTCTTTTTTCGGCTCAGCCACACCATGAGAAAAAAGGTGAGTTCCACCATGAAAAAGGTGGAGGTGACCAAAACTGTCAGGGTGTCCAGCAGCAGTTCCCGCAGCTGGTTTCTCAGGTATTCCTGAGAGATTGTCACTTGCAGTGACATACCGCTCACTTCCCCTGCCCCTTCCGGTAGGGCAAGGCCGGTGGCTTCTTCCCCTGGCTTCCAGGCACTGCCGGCTTCTTCAGGGGTCATGCCGTGAACAATGCGGTCGTTCTGAATCATTCGAATGCCTTCCACCTCAGGCAGGGAGTTGGCAATGTTGGCCAGATACTGGTCCATCTGGTAAAACTGGTGGTAGCCCACCCCTTTATCCAGTACCGTCTTCACGTCTTTCTCGATGATGGAGGCCACCGCCGCCGTATTGTCCCGGGTCTGGGTCAGGTAAGCTTCCTGGAACATGCGATAATTTAAGAAGCCGTAAATGATCTGGGCGGAGCCAATCACACCCACCATCAGCCACAGCAGAATTTTCCGGTCAATGTGTCCCGCTGCTGTCACCGGCGATTTTTTCCCGCTGAGAAAAATCAGTGCCAGAGTAGCCAGGCACACCAACAGCAACAGGTTGCGTCCCTGCTGGTACAGGTAAGGTCTGACCCGTTGATCCACCAGGTTTTCAGAAAAAGCCAGCCCCAAACTGCCGATGGGCTGACCATCCTGATTGAATATGGGGAAAAACTGGTGGTACACGCCTTCTTCCAGACCATAGACATAGGCCTGAGAGGGTTTCTCAGGAAAAACAGCCCGAGGCTTCATGTTTTCAGGCAGGGTGATGTTCTCCAGAGCGTACAGGGCCTCTCCTGCACTGGAATATATTTCCACCTGCTGAATGCCAGGAAGCTGGCCGCGAATTTCTTCCAACAGTGGGGTCATGCCATGGAAATTTTCCAGGGGTTTCCCGTATTTGACTGCAAATTCGATTTTTCGAACGGTTTCACCCACCACCACTGACTGGCTGTTCATCAGGGAGGTGACATATTGATGCCGAAAAGAGCTGATGTTCATCATGCCGGTGAAAGCCAACACACCGATGATTAGCATCAGAGAAGCAACGATAAAGGTTTGTTTCATTTGTTGTTGATTGGTGCCTGCCATTTGTTCATTTGTCTGTCTCCCCCACATCTTCAACCGCATCATCTCTTTTCTGTGTTTTCAATGCTGCCTCATGGTGTCACATGCTGGCAGTCGGTGCCTTTAATGGCTATTGTCAGAGTACATTATTGGTTATTGCTGATTTGCATTATTTCGTGTTGCTTCGTGCAGGCTGTTGCCGGTTAGTACTGCTTCCTGTTGGTCGTGCAGACTTCTGCCGGTTTGCGATGGTATCACTGTATCACTGGTTGTGGACTGACTACTGCCGGCTGTTTCAGGCTGTTGCTGACAGCTTGTGTTCGTGGCTGTTGGCGTTTTTTTTTCGCAGCCAGTGAGAGATCTTTTGCTTATTCGGTGCTTTGATAGATTTCATCGGCAATGAGCAAAATCTCAAAGGGCGGCTGGTACCCGGTACGTTCAGCCACTGCCATGTTCAAAACAATGCTGGGCGTATCACCGTAGATCTGTGGCAGGTCTCCCGGTTTTTCTCCTCTGAGCACATGGCCAATCTGATCGGCTCCAAAGCGGCCAACACCTGTAAAGTCAGCCCGGTACAGGCTGAGAAGTGCTCCGTGTCGCACTTCTGTCGCCCCCAGCTGGGAAAACACCGGGATCCCCGCCTGGTAGAGGGGTGTCAGCAGCCGTTCCAGCTCCCGGTTATCCCGGGTGCCTGCCGTCATGTACAGGGCATCCACTTCATCTGCCAGTTCTGTGTAGGCTTGCAGCAATTCTTCGTGGTATCGGTCACGGTCTTCTTCTCCGGAGGCTTCTTTCACGATGCGTGTCACCAGTTCAAATCCCCGCTCTTCTTTCAGCAACTCCAGATCTTCCAGAGCGGCATAAATGCGCCCTTCCATGGAATCTTCATAGACAAGCCCCAGCTTTTCAAACTCAAAAATATCATGGAACACCGCCACCTGCCGCTTGTAGCGGTCTGCATCCATGTGGGCCCATAAATGGTCTTTTCCCGAATGGTGGGGTGATTCGATGATCCCTGCCTGAACGGCATTGCTGGTGGAAAACACCAAGGTGGGAGTTTCGTGATCGGCCGCTGCCATCACTCTGCCGAAGTAAGTGCCCATAACAATCATCAAATCCAGGTCTTGTTCTTGTTCCACCCGATTCACCAGTGCTTCAGCCGCGTCGTCATCCAGCAGGGAATAATGGGCATCCTGAACAAAGGTGACATAGGGGCTCCCATTGTTCGCTTCCACCCATTGCCACATGACCAGGCTGTCCTCCTGGCCTTCTGTAAACGGAATTTCTTCCGGATTAATATCAATCCACCCCAGCTCCTGTAAGCCTATCAGAAGGCCATGAAAGGTACCGGCGAAGTTGGCGAAGGGGTCTGTTTCCGCATAGCCGATACGCAGGGGTGGCCCCTTAAAATCAGCAGGAGGCCCTGTTTCTGTCAACATCTCAGCAGGGCCAACTCCCGCTGCCCCTGCCTGCAGCACCAGCAGGCTTGTCAAAAGAATGATCATCAGGGAGATGATCCCTTTACTTTTTTTCATGGTTATCACTCCATTCATTGATGCTCATCAGGCTGACCGCTTCTGATTTCAACCTGCTCTCCGCTTCTTCAAGACATTGGCAAGCCCTGTTCATCAAAACGCTTTATGACACTTCGAAATATGTTTATCAAAAACGCTTTGAAACGTTTCAAAATCTGTTCAAGTTCTGGTAAACATCTGTTTGAATCCCTTTGTCATCCGCTTTATAGCTTCATTCACTCAATTTTCAGTATAGCAGTTTTTTAAGATTTCGACTATTTATAAATATGATTATTTATTCGATTTTCAACCTTGAAGTTGAGTGCTCTCATTTGTACCATAACAGATTTCAAAGCCCTCACCCATTTTTGGGGTAGGTACCCTCTTTTTAGGGGTAATTGCCTGTTTTTATTCGATTCTTTTTCATTTTTTTCAATGCTTCGTCTCGTTGTTGTTATCTGCAGGCAGCACTTCTTCATCAGCCTTTTTCGGGCAGCAAAAAGCTCCCAGTTGTTAAGGCTGGGAGCTCAGACTGTAGACAAAACATGATGAAGACAAGGGATTTTGTAAAGGGCAGCCTTGGAAATCTTGTCAGTGTTTTTTCGAAAGGAGGAGAAAACCGCCAGCGCCTGCTGTTTGAGCGCAGCGAGTTCAGGCGCTGTTTTCGAGTTTTTCGACTAAAAACACACAAGATTGGAGTCAGCTGCCCTGGCCAAATCCCTTTGTCTTCAACCTCAGCTCCCAGTTGTTATGGCTGGGAGCTTTTGCAATAGCAGTATCGAAGCTTGTGCAATAGCAGTATCGAAGCTTGTGCAATAGCAGTATCGAAGCTTGTGCAATAACAGTATCGAAGCTTGTGTCAAAAATGCTTACTGGAGCCCAAAGAACTCCCGGGCATTATAGTAGCAGATATTCTCCACCACCTGTTTCAGTGCGGCTTCGCCGGAGAAATATTCGCCCCGCTCCACCAGGGAACCCAGGTAGCTGCAAAGCATACGGCGGTACAGTTCATGACGGGGGTAGCTGAGGAAGCTGCGGCTGTCGGTGAGCATGCCCACTGACAGGCTGATGGGGTACAGGTTGGCAACGGCTTCAAACTGGCGCTGAATGCCATAGGCCTGATCGTTGAACCACCAGGGGGCGCCCAGCTGCACCTTGGCCCGGGTGCCGCCCTCGCAGAAGCCGGCGGCCAATATGGCGAAGGTTTCCATGAGCACCGGGTTCAGGGGATACAGGATGGTCTTGGGCAGGGCTTCCCGTTCTTTCAGGTAATTCAGGAGGGTCCCCACGCTTCGCACAGAGGTGGTGTCATCGGTACAGTCAAAACCGGTGGAAACGCCCACCTGCTTTTCCATCACCTTGTTGGCACCCTGATAAGTGCCGATGTGAAGCTGCATGACAAAGCCCTGGCGATGGTACATCTGCCCCATGGCTGCCAGGCAGGCGGATTTGTACCGGTTGATTTCCTCTGTGGTGAGGGCTTCACCTTTGGCGGCTTTTGCATAAATGGCCTCCACCTGTTCTTCGGTGAAGTCGGCCCAGGTGAAATCGGCAATGCCGTTGTCACTGATCATGGTGCCGATGTCTTTGAAGTCCAGCAGCCGCTTTTCCAGCGCGGTCATCATGCCGGCAAAGGAGTGGATGGTCATGCCGGTGACGGCTTCCAACTGGGGCAGGTAGCCTGGAAAATCTGCCTTTTCACAGTAAAACACCTTGTCAGGGCGGAAGGCGGAAAGAACGCGCACCTTCAGATCTGGATCTGCCAGCATTTTTTCGTGGTATTCCAGGGAATCCACCGGATCTTCGGTGGTGCTGGCCACTTCCACCCGGGAAACCTCCATGCACCACCGGGGAGTCATTTGCTTTTCCACAATCATGGCTTTGGTTTTTTGGTAAATGGTTTCTGCATTTTCAGGGCCCAGGGGCTCGTCGATGTCAAAGTAGCGCTTCAACTCCAGGGCACACCAGATGTACAGGGGGTTGCCGATGAGCTGGGGCATGATTTCAGCAAAGGCCAGGTATTTTTCGTAGTAGCTGGCGTCGCCGGTGATGAGGCGTTCATTGATGCCAAAGGTGCGCATGGCCCGCCATTTGTAGTGGTCACCTGCCAGCCACATTTCCCCCAGATCTTCAAACACTTTGTTTTCGCAGATTTCTTTGGGAAGCAGGTGGCAGTGGTAATCGATGATGGGAAGGTCTTTGGCATAGGCATTGTACAAGTGCCTGCCGGTTTCATTGGTTAAAAACAGGTTTTCTGAAAACATGGTTCCTCCTTCTCTTCGGGCCGGGGCCTGAAGGGGTGAATGATTTTGGGCGAACAGGCGGCGGCTAAAAGCCGATGAGAGCGCCCCCGTCCACCGGCAGGCAGATGCCGGTGATAAATTTGGCGGCATCGCTGCACAGGTACACGGCGGCCCAGCCGATGTCTGCCGGTTCACCCACTTTGTTCATGGGGGTGCGGCCCAGAATTTTGGCCTTGCGTGCCGGATCGTTGTCGGTGGCTTTTCGGAACATGGGGGTGTCGATCCAGCCGGGGGCAATGGCATTCACCCGAATGCCGTCGCCGCTGACTTCGCTGGCCAGGGTGCGCACCAGTCCCAGATAGGCTGATTTGGCGGCGGCATAGCCCATGACATAGGGTTGGCCGATGAAGCTGGTCATGCTGGCGGTGAAGAGAATGCTGCCACTTCCCCTTTGGCGCATATGGGGCACAAAGGCTTTGGAAAGGGCAAAGGCGCCGGTGACATGCACCTTCATCACCCCTTCAAAGTCTTCCACTGTCATTTCTTCCACCGGTTTTTTGCAGTGATTTCCCGCATTATTGATGAGAATGTCCACCTGGCCGTGAGCTTCAATGAGCTCCGCTGCCAGCAGTGGGGCTTCCTGAGTATTGACCACGTCATACTGGCGGTAAAACACGCTGCCGGGATACTGGTCGCAAATGGCCTGGGCGGTTTCCGGCAGACTGCGGCCCAGCATGATCACTTTGGCACCGGCGCTGACCATGCATTCTGTCATGGCCAGTCCCAGCCCGGTGGCACCGCCGCTGATGACAGCGGTTTTTCCCGCCAGGGAAAAGATGTGGGGATAGGATGACTCCATCTTCTTCACTGATCTTCACTCCTCACCGCCGGTTTTTTGCTTTCTTTGACCGGCGTTCTGATATCAACAGGTCCTGTTGATTGGGTTTAATCCCGTGATTTTTCGAGACCGCCTGTTTCCAGGAAATAATTACCCGCGGCATGTCTTTTAACGGCATGTCTTTTTTAGGATCAATCGGTTTCATTTTATGCCAGTGTTACCGGGTGTGGCAACCCCCGTAATGGCAAACGTGATGGCAAAGCTTCCTTTAAAAGACTGATAGAAGACTGATAAAAGACTGATAAAAAAACTGATGACCGGAGAAGTCGGCTGCCTGTAAAATTTGTGGTTTGAAGTTCGGTTATTTCTCAAGCCTGGTATTGAACGTTATGAGTTTCCATGACTTAAGGCTTTTATGCATCGCATTTTCGGGGTTTTACCACGTCTTTTTCCTGGTATTTATAAGGAATGTAATATTCTTTATGCCCCTGTTCTTCAGCCTTGGTCAACTGACCACCGGCCACGGCGGCCACCAGCTGCACCAGGCGGGCGGTGGCGTCTTCCTGGGTGCATGCGCCCCGGAGCATCACGCCGGCATCCACATCCATGTCATCCGACATATGCCGGTAGGTGTCACTGTTACCGGTGATTTTGATTACCGGGGCCACCGCAGAACCCACCACACTCCCCCGGCCTGTCACCAGAAAAGTGAGGTGACTGCCGCTGGCAATGAGAGCCATCAGCCCTTCATTGTCGTTGGGGTTGGTGATGCCGAAGTTCATCCAGTGGGGGTCGGGGGTGGTGTCCAACAGCCACAGGCCGGGGTGGGGCGGGGTGGCACCCACTTTCAGCACGCCCTGAATGGGCCGGGAGCCGCTTTTGATAAAGGCACCCATGCTTTTTTCCTCGATGGTGGAGAGTCCGCCGGCGAAGTTGCCGGGGCTCACAGAATACTGGCGTACGGCTTTGCAGTAGTCAAGGGCTTTGTCGTAGGTGTTGGCCAGGGCTTCCCGGGCGGCTTCGTCAGCTCCCCGGGCCAGCAGATGATCCCGAAGCCCGATGGCTTCCACGATTTCCTCAAAAATGGCAGTGCCCCCCTGATCCACCAGCCAGTCGTAAAACCGGCCCACCAGCACGTTGCCTGCCAGTCCGCTGGTATAGTCACTGCCGCCGCACTCGGCGCCAATCACCAGATCAGCAACCCCCATGGGTACCCGGGGGGTGTTCTCCAACTGCTTCTCCAGGCTTTTCACCGCTGCAAGGCCTTTTTCAATGCTCTTTTGAGTACCGCCGGCATCCTGTATAAAGAACCATTCCGCCGGTTTTCCCTCGGCGGCGGCTTTTTCTGCCAACCATTGAGGCTGAATGTATTCGCAGCCCAGGCCCACTGCCAGCACCGCCCCCACATTGGGGTGGCGCATCAGGGCAATGAGCATGCGCACCGCGTATTCATTATCGGTGCAGCCCTGAAAACCCACCACCTCCACCTCTTGATGGTCGGTGCGTTTGACGATTTCCTTGGCCACAAAACTGGCGCATTCCACCGTGTAGATGACCAGCACTTTGTTGCGAATGCCCTTTTTCCCCTGGGCACGTGCATAGCCCAGCCACTGCCCTGGTGCCGGTGATGATTTAGAATGGGGTTGCTGCTGCGTTTCCGGGTTCATGCCCTTTCCTCCCTTGCTCACTGACGCCTCTATTTCCTTGCTCACTGACGCCTCTATACCTTACTCCTTTATTCCCTTACTCATAGCGGGTGTCTTTCGGCGCGCCGGTGTGGGCGTCCAAATGGGATGACCGCTCATCGTACAGGCTGCGCATGCAGTGAAGGTGCACCCAGGCACCCTGCTCAACGGGAATGGTGGTGCAGCCGATGACCACGCCGTATTTCACAATGGGGGTTTCAGCCGCCAGCGGCTTCAGCGCGATTTTGTGCCCCGGGGGAATCACTTCCACCGCTTCAAGGGTGGCCTGCGTCCCAGGGGGAAGTCCGGTGAGAGGCACCGGCCCGGGCGAAATCTCACCCAATGCCGTGGCCACATTGTCTGCCGGGTCGATGACAAAGGCTTCCGGGTTGGAAAGATTCTCAGCTTCTTTCACAACTTCCCTGGCATCCTCCGTTGATTGTTTCATGTCATACCCTTCTTTCTGTTGGTTCCAAGTTCCGGTTCCCGATTCTCACTTCAATCAGTCTGCTGAACGTTCCTGTGCCATGTGACTGATTCTTTGTGGGCTTTATGCGGCACGTGGTTTCGCGTTCTGTGGCTTGAACTATCATTATGTTTACAGAATACCGAAGGTGCGGAAGGCTTCAGTGGCAGACATGCCGTTTTCAATGGCTTTGCGTACCACTTTTTCTCCGGCGGCTTTTTCAAGTGATTTTTCAATGACCTCAGTGGCAATGCCGGCGGGAATGATGAGCACCCCGTCGATGTCACCGAACACAATGTCGCCGTCATGGATGGTCACCTGACCGATTTCAATGGGGCAGCGGAAATCCACCACCTGGGTGCGCACAGAGGAATCCTGAGCATAGCAGCCGTTGCTGAACACAGGCCAGTTTTGCTCCAGTACCTGAGGCGTATCCCGGTGCCAGCCGTTCACCACAGCCCCAACCGCTCCCCGCATTCGGGCAGTGGCAGTGAGCAGCTCGCCCCAGTAAGCACACCGTTTGGTGCCGCCGGTGGCAAGGTATATTTCATTGGTTTCCAGCTGATCGAGGGCTTCTGTGAGAAGGCCGAAGGGTTTTTTCTGTTCGCTGAACACGTCAATCATCAGCACTGTCATGGCTTTACCCGCCAGCTTCATGTCCTCCCGCATGGGGCGGACATCCTGGGGAAGAAACTGATGGTAGTAGCCCATGACATCCAGAATATCTCCCACCACAGGTGTGTACAGTTTTTCTTCCATCAGTTGGAACATTTCTGTTTCATTTTGCCATAAAGACATGAAATTGCCTCCTTTTTCTCGGTTCCTATTTTCGGCTTCGGCTTTGGCTTTAATTTGGGTTTTGGTTTTGATGTGATAGGTGCCTGTTGCCTTTTTCTTCTGAATGATCGAATGATTGAATGATTAATAATTAATGATTGAATGATTAATGATTTATTGAAGCACAATCCCTGGAAAGGGGGAGGTTGAAGACGAAGGGCCTGAACCCCTCTCCGTAAGCAGGCTTTTCTCGAACATACACAAACCTGAATCGCGCCCTTGAAAATGGGTTCTTTCTGACACTCGCAACAGCGCCCAACCCCGAAAGCAGCTTTACCTAATAGCCGTATGCCAGGGCCCCGCCGTCAACAGCAAAATCCTGACCGGTGATATAGGCTGCGCCGTCGCTGATTAGAAACTGGGCCATGGCCCCCAGGTCACGGGTGTCGCCATAGCGGTGAAGGGGCATGCGGCTGAGAATTTTCGCCTGCCGCTCTTCGGTCATCACCTGCTTGTTCATTTCACTGGGGTACCATCCCGGTGCAATGGAGTTGACGTTGACATTGTCGGCCGCCCATTCCACTGCCAGTCCCCGGGTCATGGCCAGTACGGCTCCCTTGCTGGAGCAGTAGGGCACCACTTCAGAGAAGCCCAGGTGGGCTGCCATGCTGGTGATGTTCACAATGCGCCCCACGTGGGGAGAGGCCTTCAGGTAAGGGTAGCAAAGGCAGCTGAGCTTGAACACGCTGTTCACATTCACCTGATGAATTTTTTCGAAATCTTCGTCGGCAAAGCTCTCTGCCCGGCCTTTGACGGTAATGCCTGCGTTATTCACCAGAAAATCGATGCCATCGGTTTCACCAATGGTCTTCACCAGTTCAGCCATACGGGGATAATCGCAGACATCCCCCGCCAGGTGAACCACCCCGGGAAGCGCTTCGGCCCCTTCAATTTTAACACTGCCGCTGCGGCTGATGGCATATACGTTGGCACCGGCTTCTGCCAGCACTTTGGCAATGGCATAGCCAATGCCGCTGGATGCACCTGTGACAATGCCTGTTCTTCCTGTCAGTTCAAACATGTGGTCGCCTCCTGATCCTACAATTCTATTCTAATGAACTGCTATTCAAGCTGTTTCATGAAACTCTTTTGTGTGATTTCATGAAGCCCTTTTGTGTGATTTCATGAAGCCCTCTTGTGTGATTTCTTAAGGGGTGTTGAGGGAATCTTTTCATGTTGCTTTGATTGTTTCATTCTTATACTGGTTGGTTAATGCCCCTTCTGTCCTGTTCTTATCCTGTTACCGTTTATAGGGGCTGCAGGTGTTCTTCCATAAAGCGGAAGCCCCAGCCGGCACCTTCCCGCTGATGAGCGTAGCCATTTTCAATGACCATGGGCTTGTCGATGATGCCGTCGATCCAGTCGAAGCTTTCGGCGCCGTAGGGTTGCCCGATGGTGGCCAGCAGCGGCACATCGTAATCTTTGTAGTAATGGGGCAGGCAGGGAATGTGATGGGCTTCTGCCAGGGCGGCGCTGAGACGCCAGGCCTCCACGCCGCCAATACGAATAATATCAGGCTGCCACAAGTCAAGGGCATTGCGGCGAATAAGCTCCCGCAGGGCAACGACGTCATATTCCCGTTCTCCCATGGCCAGGCTGATGCCGGTTTTGCTGCGTATCATTTCATACCCTGCGAAATCGGTGTTCACCACCGGCTCTTCAAACCACTGAATGCCCATTTCCCGGGCGGCATTGGAGAGGGTGATGGCGTTGGGCACCGACATGCCCTGGTTGGCATCCATCATAATTTTCACCGTGGGTCCCAGGGCTTCCCGCACCTTGGCAATGCGGTGAAGATCCCGTTCCAGTTCAGGGCTGCCCACTTTGATTTTCACCGCGGTGAAGCCGCGGGCTTTGTAGCCCAACACTTCTTCCAGCAGCTCTTCGTCGCTGTAGCTGAGCCATCCGCCGCTGCCATAGACGGGGATTTTTTTGCCATTGGATCCCAGCAGTTTGTGTATGGGCTGCCCCAGGGTTTTTCCCCAGGCGTCCCACATGGCCACATTCACCGTGGCCTGGGCCCACCGCTGGAGTCCCACGTTGCCGAAATACTCTGCTTCCCGTTCAAAATCCGCCTTCAGTTTGAGGGTTTCATTGATGGCATAGCCATTTTCAAGCACCAGGCCTTTCATGTCATGAAGGGCACCTTCAATGGCCCGGGGGGAATAATGGAAGGAGAGCAGGTATCCCTGACCGGTGATGCCGCTGTCGGTCACAACCTCCACCACATAAAAGGCAATTTCGCTGATGGTGTGGGTGGCATCGGCAATGGGGCGGCTGATCTGGGAGACTGCCCGGTATAAGTGAAGGTCTTTGATGGTATGGGGGTTTGAAGATTGGGGTTGTTTTTTGGATGGCTGCTGAGATTGCTGCCGGTCTATTTGCTGGTTCATGAGTCTGCCTCTTTTCAGTGAAGTTTTTTAGCTTAGAAGCATTTCAACTTACAGACGCACCACCCGGTAAGAATGGCACTGCCTCTCAATGAGCTCCCAGTCCAGTTCTGCCCCCACGCCGGGGCCTTCGGGAACAGTGATCATTCCCTGTTCATCGATGGGAAGGCTGCCCTTCATGGGAAACTGGAAAGATTCTTCAGGCACAAAGTATTCATAGTATTCGCAGTTGCGAATGGCACAGCTCACATGCAGGTTCACCAGATCCATGTAGTTCATGGTGGTGGTGTGAATTTCGCAGTTCAGTCCAAAGCCCTCTGCCATATGGGCAATTTTCAGGGTGCCGGTGATCCCGTTTTTCCAGCTTACATCGGCCCGTACAATATCTGCCGCCCGCTGGGCGATGGTCTGGGCCACTCCCCAGTGACAGCCCCGGGTGGTTTCTGTGGCGGCAATGGGAATATCCAGTGTGCGGCACAGCTCCTGATACTTGTAGAGCTCAAAATCACGGAAGGGTTCTTCCAGCCACCGGTAATTCAGCTTTTCCAGCTGCCGGCCCACGGCAATGGCCTGATCAAGGGTGTATTCTGCCACAGGGTCACTCATGAGCACCATGTCGTCTCCCACGGCCTTGCGAATGGCTTGGTGAATCTCCATGTCAAGGGTCCAGGGGCCGGGGGGGTGAGCCTTGTAGGCGTGAATGCCTTTGCTCCTATAATAGAGGGCTTCTTCCACGTAGTCTTCCAGGGTTTCATGGAACAGCCCGCTGGCGTAAACAGGCAGCTGGGTGCGGTAGGCTCCCAGGTATTTGTAGAGGGGCAGGCCCGCTTTTTTGGCGCACATGTCCCAAAGGGCCACATCCACCGGCCCTGGCAGGTACACAGGAAAAAAGGTGAGGTGGCGGTCGATGTTCCAGAGCTCATGCCAGATTTTCTCCCGGTCATGGGGGTCGCGACCCATCACCACCGGGGCAATGTTGTCGTGAAGGTAGTTTTCTGTCACGCCGCCGCTGCGGGCGGCCAGGCAGGTGGCCAGGCCTTCGGTGCCATCGTCGGCAGTGAGCTTCAGCACCACCACATCCCAATCCATGGCGGCACCGCCCCGCCGTTTTTCATCAAAAAGACATTTTTCCCGCTTCACCCACCAGGTTTCAAAAGATACGATTTTCATTGTCAGGCTCCTTTATCAGTGCTTATTAGAAATGCTACCCTCCGTGTTTATACGTGTTCAAACAAGAGTTTATAAGTGAACGCTTATATCCGTATTAAAATGAACGCTTATATCCGTGTTTAAACGAAATCCCATCACTTTGTTAAATGAAAGCTGATATGAAACTTAAATGAACGCTTTTCCAACGGTGTTTGCATTGCTTTCATGGGCACATGCGTCACCATTTGATAAGAAATCGATCAAGAATCGATACGGATTTCCTTCGGCAGGAAAGCACCTGGTGCAGCCATCTTTTCTTGATGATCATTGTGAATCACTCTAAATTTTAAAGAGTTTCTGCCAGCCACTCCACCGCCAGGGCAAACCAGGTGGCCACGTGGGGGTCGGCCCACCGTTGATTCTCCGGCTGCTCCACCGCTGGAGTTGCCAGAGAAAGCCCGTGCTCGCCCCGGGGATACAGGTGCAGCTCTGCCGTCACCTGTGCCTTCATGAGAGCCTCCAGAAACAACAGGCTGTTTTTGGCTGGTACCAGTTCATCTGCCAGGGTGTGCCACAAAAATGTGGGGGGTGTCTGGTCTGTCACCTGCTCTTCCAGGGAAAACAGCTGACACAGTTCAGGGTCTGGGCCTGCCAGCTGTTGAAAGCTGGCGGCATGGGCGCACTCCCGGGCAGAAATCACCGGATAGCAGAGCACCAGAGCATCCGGCCGGTGAAGTTTAAAACTGGTGGTGGCAGGAAACAGATCGTTTCGGTGCCACAGGGTTCCCAGGCTGCCCGCCAGATGACCGCCGGCAGAAAAGCCGCAGACTGCCACCTTTACGCCGGAAACCGCCGTGTTCTCTGCCAAAGCCACTTGTTGCCGGGCTTCTGCCACGGCTTGGGACAGCTGATGCAGCGGCTGCCACCCCAAGGGTGCCGGTGCCACCTTGTAGTGAAGTACAAAGGCATGAAATCCCGCCTGATTGAAGGCTTCGGCCACCGGTTTTCCTTCCCGGTGAGAAATCATCTGGTACCCGCCGCCGGGGCAAATCACCACCGCCTGCCGGGTACTGCCTTCTGCCAGCAGATAAGCGTCCAGCCAGCCTTCATTTTCAAGGGGAATGTGAAAAACGCCGTGATTGGCCGTGATTTCCATGGAACAACCTCTTTTCCTGTCTGTTAAAACACTTGCAAAGACCGCAGTTCTATTTCATGGTCGCTGTTGTTAGTTTATTTGAGTGCTGCGTTACATGACGTTACGTTCTGCGGTTGATTGATGAGAGCCGGAAGCCAGCATTGCTGTCTTCCGGCCGGGCACTTCAATGTCGAAGTGTTGAAGGTTCTTTTTTCAATAAGGTACATCTACTGCTTTGATGTAAACGTCTCATTTGATAATGGCCTGACTGCCCGTCGGGCAGCACATTATTGACCCAATGTACATTTTGCGGCTGCCTTTTGTTTAATCGTTCAACAATCAGCTGTTTCTGTACACCTTTAACTTCTCAACGATCAACTTCTGCTCCACCGCTTCAGCCGACCAGCAATCTGCCAATCCTCTCCAGAAACCCTTTGGCTCAACCCTCACAGCTTATGGAATCATCTTCAACAAGCTAACTGCCCAGCACGGGCATCATCAAATTAGGCAGCCACATGACCAGCCCCGGAACAAAGGTGATCAGCAGCAGCACTGCCACCATAACGCCCAGGAAGGGCAGCAGGGTTTTCACCAGCCGCTCGATGGGGACGCCGGAAACGGCGCTGCCCACAAAGAGGGTGCCTCCCACCGGCGGGGTGATGAGGCCAATGCCCAGGTTTAGAATCATAATGGCACCAAAGTGCACCGGGTCGATACCGATGCTGATGGCGATGGGCAACAGCACGGGAGTGGCCACCAGAATAATGGCCGACATGTCCATGATGGTTCCCAGAACCAGCATCAGTATGTTCAGCATCAGCATAATCAGGTATTTATTTTCGGTGATGCCAAAAATGGCATTGGAAACCATTTGGGGCATCCGCAGAAATGTGAGCAGCCAGCCGAATACGGTGGAGGTGGAGATGAGAATCAGCACAATGGCCAAGGTTCCCAGAGAACGCTCCATCACCTTCCACATTTCTTTCAGGCTCAACTCCCGGTAGATCAGGAAGCTCACCAGCATGGCCCATACCACAGCAATGGCGGCTGATTCGGTGGCAGTGAAGATGCCGGAAACAACCCCCAGCACCACGATGACCACGGTGAGCAGGCCCCAGATGGAATCCACCAGGGTTTTCAGCACATTGATGAGATGAAAAGGATCCCCTTTGGGGTAACGGCGTTTCACCGCCAGAATGTAGCTGTAAATCATCAGGGCAATCCCCAGAATAATGCCAGGAATCAGACCCGCCAGAAACAGGCGCCCCACAGAAACGGTGCCCGCCACCATGGCGTACATCACCATGTTGTGACTGGGGGGAATGAGCAGTCCCTGCACAGAGCTGGTCATGGTGATATTGGTGGCAAACTCTTCGTCGTAGCCCTGGTCTTTCATCATGGGAATAAGAATGGTACCCAGAGAAGCGGTGTCAGCAGTGGAAGAGCCGGAAATGCCGCCAAAGAACATGGAAGCCACAATGTTCACCATGGCCAGGCCGCCGCGAATCCATCCCACCAGCGCATCCGAAAGGGCAATAAGCCGTTTTGAAATGCCTCCGGCCCCCATGAGCTCACCAGCAATGATAAAGAAGGGAACCGCCATGAGGCTGAACACATTCACGCCTTTCACCATGAGCTGGGCCACCTGCATGAGGGGCAGTCCCAGGTAAAGGGTGGTAATGATACTGGAAATCCCAATGGCAAAGGCAATGGGGAAACGGCTGATAATCATCACAAATAAAGAGCCGACAAGTATGAGAACTGCAATGGTGTTTTGATCCATCAGGCGGTTTCCTCCTTTCCTTGAATGACAGCTGATTGTTGCGTATTGTCTGTGTTATTCGTTGGGCTTCCGGAAAGATCTTTGTTGCGGTGTCGGTGAATGAAGTTCAGCAGTCGCTCGATTTCCATAAGACACATGGCCGCTCCCGCCATGGGAACTGACAGGTAGAGCCACATGGACCGGATACCTACGCCAGTTATCAGATTGCGTCCTGCCAGCATGGAGAAGCGCCAGCCGTAAATCATCATAAAAATGGAGAAGGCGAAAATACAGATCTGAGCGGCACCCTTCATCACGTTAACGACTTTTTCAGGCAACAGAAAATCAATAATAGTCATGCGGATGTGGGTATCTTTGCGAATTGCCAGGGCCGCACTGATGAGGGACATATACACCATGCACATGAGTACCACCGGCTCACCCCATGTGGGGCTGCTGCGCAGCACATACCGGCCAAAGACCACGTAGGATGTGATGGCCACCATGCCGATGAAACAGAGCTTGCAAAAAGTCATGAAGAATAAGTAGACCTTGTCAAAAAACTTTGTCATCACGTTGGTACCTCCCTGTTGATCAAAAGGGGCAGCGAAGTCGCTGCCCCTTGAGGAGATGCTGCAGGTTCTTCCAATGGTTTGTTGTTCACTGGTTCACTGGTTTACTGATTCAATGCAGCAAATGGATTTCTTCTGAATTGTCTTTACTTGTTGATGATGGCCTGATATTCATCTTCAAGACCAACAATGTATTTTTCCACAACACTTTGAGTTGCTTCCATGTAAGGGGTTTTATCCGGTACTTCGATGACATTGGCTCCTGCTGCCTTGATATCTTCCAGCAGTTGGTTGTCAAGCACTTCAATGCTTTCACGGTTCCAGATTTCGGTTTCCTTGGCAGCTTCCATGAGAATGGCCTGGTCTTCAGCATCCAGCGTATCCCATACTTGCTCGCTCATGAGTACGATGGAGGGGCTGTAGGTGTGGCCGGAAAGAATGTAGTTGGGAGCCACTTCAAAGAACTTGTTGGAGTAGTAGCCGGAATGAGGCTGTTCGGCACCGTCAACGGTTCCTGATTGCAGGGCGGAATACAGTTCTGAGAAAGAAATGGGTGTTGACTGGATGCCCATGGCGGCAACGGTTTCACTCATCAGATCAGTGGTGGGAACACGCAGTTTCATGCCTCTGAAATCTTCGATGGAGTCAATTTCTTTGCCGGGAACAGTGAAGAAGTTTCTGGAACCTTCATCCAGGTAAAAGAGGCCTACCATGCCGGTGCCCACTTCCTGAGCTTCTTTAAGGAAATCATCACCGATGTCACTGTGCAACACACTCCACAGATGATCTCTGTCGCGGAAAATGAAGGGAAGTCCAAACAAGTTCAGCTTCTGAACGCCAAAGTCTGTCAGGCTGTTGGTGTTACCCCGGGCGATATCAATGGCGCCGCCACCCATTTGCAGGGTTTGATACGCAGTTTTTTCGTCTCCCAGCTGACCTGCTGGATACACTTCGATGGTGATCCGGCCGCCGGATTTTTCGCTGACCAGTTCTGCAAACTTGTCTGCCGCTTCGTCCATGATATGACCGTCGGGATTCAATTCAGCGTACTTGAGGGAATAGCTGGGCTTATCTGCCGGTGCGGCTGCGCTGCCGTTGCCGGATTCAGCGGGTGCCGGAGCCGGTGCGGATGAATTGGAGCCACATCCTGCCAAAAGAGAAATACTCATCATACCTGCCAACAATAATGCTGCCTTCTTTTTCATTTTGTTACCTCCCCTTTTTTGCAGTGACTCAGGGTTTTCCTGAAACTGCTTTTCTTCGTTTTGAAACCTGTCACTGATCTTTGGCACCCGGAACTCGCTTGGTATAAATGGAAGACGTTTTCCTGATGCGCAAAAATCTTCTTTTTGCTCCGCTGATGGCGGGAGTGATTTCCGCTGCCATTTTGCGAAATGACTCTGTTGACAACCGACTGTTCTGAGAAGAACAGACGGGTTACAGACAACACTTGAACGCTCTTGCTGATTTCAATTGCCTTTCTGTTCACGTTTCTTTTGATGATTTTACGCCTGTTTTTTTGATGGTGCTTATGATGCCAATGATACTTATGATGCCGGAGATGTTAAACACGTCAGTAATTCTAAAGATATTTAAAGATGTTAAGGATTCCAAAGATGTTAAGGATTCCAAAGATGCCACAGGCGGGAACTTATCATGCTGATTGTCAGGCTGATGGTATCCCTTTACAGGTACATGGATAAATTGCTGTTAAAAAGAACCACGCTTTCCACATACTTGACATCTTCGATGGGTTTTTCACCCTTGATCAGATAATCCAACAGGCGTCTGGTTGCCAGGTAGGCCTGTTGATAGGGGTTTTTGTAAATAATGTTGTTCAGTATGCCCGCTTTCATATTGGCTGCATTCTCGTCAAACAAGTCACTTCCGATGACCCGCAGCTTACCCGCCAGTCCCATTTCCTTCACCAGCTTGCCGATCATTACGCTGCCCCGTGCATTGACGCTGTAAATGGCCCGGATGCTTGGATCGCTGTTAAGGTATTCCCGCATGCGCATGGAAATCTCTTCTTCATCCTTGTAGCCGTGAACTTTGACAGTTTTCAGGCTGATTTCGTTTTCTTTTATGTAAGCGTCAAAGCCCTGGATAATACCGTAATGGGAGGGCACCATGATGTCACCGGCGCCAATGAGCACACTGCTGTTTTCAGGAAGCTGAGAACTCAACAGCTCTGCCACCATACGGCCTGTTAATTCGTAATTGGCCTGTACACAGCCCATGCGGCCGCTGTCATGAAGATCATCACAGGTGAGCATGACGGGAATGCCCTGTTGAATAAACTGGCGAATGGCCTGCTCCCCCCGTTCATCGTGGGCATGACCGACAGTGATTAACCCGTCAATTTCATGGTTATACCTTTCCAGCACGGCTGTCAGCTCATGACCCTGCACATTCATTGTGTTGTAGTAAGGTATTTCGATGACCTGCAGATTATAATCCTGAAGCTCCTCCATACAGTCCCGAAACCCCTGCCAGACATAGGTATAGTAATACCGGTTCTGCTCTGTGGAGCCGGGAAAAGCCGCCACAATTCGCAGGGTTTTCCGTTTAAGGGAAGAAGCCACATAGTTGGGACGATAGCCAAACTCACGGGCTGTCTCCAGTATTCGCTCCCGCAGTTCATCCCCAACGCCAGGCTTGCCGTTTAAGGCACGGTGTACGGTTCCTGAAGAAACACCCATATTTGCCGCAAGATCTTTGATGGTGACTCGTTTGACCATTCGTTTCACCGCTTCACGTTTACTAAAACGTTTTCCTAACGTTCTGGCCTTATTTTAATATGCTCTTTCCTGCCTGTCAATGCTTTTTTCAAAAAAAGATAAGAAATGGTTGAAAAAGTGAGAATCTTTTGTGATTCATGCGTTGTGCCGGTTTTGGTTTTTTGTGTATTTTCAAGGCTTTCATACGTCACAATTTGATTGTGATTTATTGTTCCGACCAGGCCTTGCTTTTTCCAGGGAAAGTATCCGCTGAACAATCTGAATATTCACTGGTTTATTAGCCGCTTTTACTAAAACGTTTTAATCTCTTTTCTCCCATTTCTTCTTATGGTATAGTGAAATCACTTACCATTACCTTGCCGCCAGTGTGGCTGAAGCGGCATGCCTGCTCTTCACCTTAAACTTGTTCTCAGGAGGAAATTCTATGGAAAAATCCCTTGTTATTCGCACCACCATTAATGCCCAGGTTTTTCGCCAGTTCAGTTATTTCAATGCTTTTCAAATGAACCACCGGGGTTTGATGCTGCTTTTCTTTCCTGTATTTCTCATTATTCTGGGTGTGATTCACTTAAACACCGGCAGCCGCCTTTTTTTCTATGCCTACTGCGGCGCCGGCCTGTTGCTTCCTGCCCTCTACCTGACTTTCTATCATGTATCCCTGAAGCGCCAGATTCGTCTCCATGGTCTGGATACGCCCCGCGTTGCCTATACGGTGACCCTGGACCCTCATGAGGTTCAGGTGGTGAATGCTCATGAAACCACCACTTTTCAATGGCATCAGGTGTACCGGGTTTTTCACCTTGATCACGTTTCCTACCTGTACCTCACCAAAGCCCGGGCTTTTATTCTGCCCCATGGCGATTTTCACCAGGGAACCCCTGAGGCGCTGATCAAACTGGTGGACGAGCAGGTGCCTGTCATTCGCGTCAAGAATAAACGCCCTCAGTCAACGGGATAGTACCCGGCGCATGCCTTTTATTGCCATTCGTGCCAGATTGATTCAACCAAAAAGCAGTGACTTCCGCCTGTTCTAAGCGGTGTCACTGCTTTGTTTGTTCGTTATGCTTCATGCCTGATTGCCTTTACTGCGTGATTATATGTGTAGGTGATTGTGTGATTGACCGGCTATTTGACCGCAATGCGTTCAACGCCGCCCATATATCCCCGAAGCACTTCTGGAATCACCACACTGCCATCAGGCTGCTGGAAGTTTTCCAGAATAGCCGCCAGGGTACGGCCCACTGCCAGACCCGACCCATTGAGGGTGTGAAGGAAGGTGACTTTTCCCCCTTCTTTGGGGCGGTAGCGGATGTTGGCCCGTCGCGCCTGAAAGTCTTCAAAATTACTGCAGGAGGAGATTTCCACATACCGGTTGTAGCTGGGCATCCACACTTCCACATCGTACTTAAAGGCAGCGGTGAAGCCCAAATCACCCGTGGAAATTTTCACCACCCGGTAGGGGATTCCCAGTTGTTTCAGCACTTCCTCCGCGTTGGCGGTGAGGCTTTCCAGCTCTGCATAAGAGGTTTCAGGGGTGGTGAATTTCACCATCTCCACCTTGTTGAACTGGTGCTGGCGAATGAGCCCACGGGTGTCACGGCCGGCAGACCCGGCTTCTGAGCGGAAACAGGGGGTATAGGCGGCATAGCACAGAGGCAGGGATTCTTCTGGAATGATTTCATCCCGGTGGATGTTGGTCACAGGTACTTCTGCAGTGGGCACCAGAAAATAGTCTTTTTGGGGCACCCGGAAGGTGTCTTCTTCAAACTTGGGCAGCTGCCCGGTGCCGGTCATGCTCTGGCGGTTTACCATGAAGGGGGGCATCAGCTCCTGATAACCGTGGTGTTCGGTGTGAAGATCCAGCATGAAGTTGATGAGGGCCCGTTCCAGTCTGGCTCCCAGGCCTTTATAGAGCACAAATCGGGCTCCGGTGACCTTGGCTGCCCGCTCAAAATCCAGGATATCCAAATCGGTTCCCAGATCCCAGTGAGCCTTTGTCTCGTATTCGAAGGTGCGGGGGGTCCCCCATTGGCGCACTTCCACATTATCATCATCGGTCTCTCCCTGGGGAACATCCGGGTGGGGCACATTGGGAATGCGCAGCATCAGTTCATAAAGCTCGCTGTCCACCTGGGCCACTTCTGCATCCAGATCCTTGATACGGGCAGAGAGATCTTTCATCTTGGCCATGATTTCGGCGGTGTCCTGCCCTTCTTTTTTCAGGCGGGGAATCTCTCTTGAGACTGCATTTTGTTCGCTTTTCATCTGTTCCACTTCCTGAAGCAGGCTGCGCCGTTTTTCATCCAACGCCACCACGGCATCCAAATCCACTTCTGCTTCTCCCCGGCGTTCCATGGCCGCCTTGATGGTCTCCAGTTCGTTGCGTATCCGTTTCAGATCCAACATTTGATTTCCTCCTCATCTTTTTTCTCTGCTTTTACTGCTTTCACTGTTTTCAATGTTCTCACTGTTCTTGCTTCTCTCACTGCTTTTCACTTTTTCTTTGGCTTCCGCTTGATCCGCTTAGTTTCGTTGTCGCTTTGTTCTGCGTACTGCCTTCGCTCATTTAATGATGCTTTCTTTGTTGCCGCAGTTGTCATACAAAAAAACCTTCATCCCCGGTGAAAGGGACGAAGGTTCATACTCCGCGTTGCCACCCTGATTGACTGTTTCACATGAAACAATCCACTCAATATACGGGATAACGGCTGTCTGGGCCGGCGGCGCTTGGTGACCCTGGAATAACGCCTGGCGTTTCCAGCGGCTTTTCACGCCACAGTTCTGAACTGGATTCGACTGGTTGCACCACCGTCTTCCACCACCGACGGCTCTCTGGAGGATTCTCTCAGTCTACTGGGTTCTTCTTCACTTTTACAGGATATTTTCGACAGACTGTTCAGCGACTTAAAAGGTTTATCAGGTTTTCGACAAAATGCTTCTGTGTCATTAACAGTGCCTTCGATCAAATTATTGTATCACAGCCGCCATCCCTTGACAACCTGTTTAGCTTCTGATTTCTGGTTTTTTGGTTACTGAACTTACTCCAGTTACTTGAGTTCTTTTGCCTGAGCCACAATGGCGGCTTCTTTTGCGTCAGCCGCTTCTGGTGTGGGCAGCCCATGAAGCACTTTGTTGCCGTCTTCATCAACACTGACAAAGGTAATGAAGCCATCCACCAGCAGATCGCCGGTTTTTTCATCCACCACACTGGCATAGACGGTGATGCTGGTTCGGCCGGTGAGCACCACTTTGCTGTCGATGAGAATAATGCTGCCATTGTGCACCGGTTTAAAGAAGCGGAAGCCATGAACTTTAAGGCACACGATGCCTTCGGGTTTTCCGTACTGGCTGGCTGCCGCCACAAAAGACGCTTCCACAAACCACTCGGCCATTCTGCCGGCAAAAAGGGTGCCGTGGTGGTTCAAATCTTCACTTTTCACCAGATGGTGAATCACATGACTTTTCATAATGGGTTCCTCCTCAAAGTATCCTGATTCGTTGGCTACCCGACATAGATACCCATTATGGCGACATATATTGATCTTTTTCTATGAAAATCGTTGAAATTCTCATTAATGATTTTTGCTATGCGAAACCACCCCAGGAAATAGCGCTATTCTCCCGCTTGAGCCTCCAGGACATTTAAGATTTCTTCCAATTGCGCCAGGGCCTCCCCATAGGCTGCCCAATCTCCCTCCTGAGAGGCTTTCTGAGCGGCTTCAAAGGTGTTGCTGGCAGCCCGAATCAGCATTTCGGTGGAAGCCTCTGCCAAATCTGCCGGCAGGGTGACCTCCGGTGACGGGGTGTCAGCAGGCGTTCCTGGAGCTCCCGGAGTTTCTCCCGGGGCGGGTGCTGTCGGCTGTTGTTCTGGTGATGACGGTGTTCCGGTGCCACTTTCAGGAATGGTGGGCGTACCGGCACCAAAGAGGCGGGTCAGGGCTTCTTCAAGGGTGCTTTCCATCACAATATCGTCTCCAAAGGCGGCGATGACCTGCTTCACCTCCGGCGGACTGTCGGAATTGGAAGCCTGGATGTACAGGGGTTCAATGTACAGGAAGGAGTTGTTCATGGGAATCACCAGCAGGTTCCCCCGAATCACCTGAGAACCGCCTTCTCCCCACAGGGTCAGGCTCTGGGAGATGACTTCATTCTGATCGATGCGGGCTTCTATCTGCATGGGCCCATAGATGTTCTGATCTTTGGGCAGCTGGTAAAGCACCAGTTCGCCATAATGCTCTCCGTCATTTCGGGCCATGAGAAGGGCAATCATATTATTCAGCCGGTTGGGGGTGTAGGGGACGGAAAGCACAAATTCTTCCCTGTCTTCTCCCGGCATTTTGAAAATCATGTACTGGGACTCCACATTTTGAGACTGACCGGCATAGCGCTCCTGGGCAATGTTCCATAGGTCTTCATCCAGGTAGAACACGGAGGGGTTGGCCATGTGATACCGCTCATAAACGATGGTTTGCAGATCAAACAGCTCCTGGGGATACCGGATGTGTTGATGCAAACCTTCCGGCATGGCTTCCAGGGGCTGAAAAAGCCCGGGGAAGATGTTGGCATAGGTTTGAATCACCGGGTCTTCCACATCGGCAATATAGAAATTGACGTCGCCTTCGTAGGCATCCACCACGACCTTCACCGAGTTGCGCATGTAATTGTAGTCTCCCCGCAGGCGGCGGTTGTAGTCCTGGTTCAGGTAGGGAGTGGCGTAGGGGTATCTGTCGTGAATGGTGAAAGCGTCGATGATCCAGACCAGTCGGCCTTCATGAATCACCAGGTAGGGATCTTCATCGTAGAGGAGGAAGGGGGCGATTTTCGTCACCCTGTCTTCTATGTTCCGGTCAAAAATAATGCGGCTCTCCCCTGAAATACTGCCGGAAACAAACAGCCGGGCACTCCGCTCCCGCAGGGCGTAAAGCAGCCGGTTAAATCCGCTTAAAGGAATGCCGGCAGTTCCTTCATACATGGTTTCTGCGTTGTCTTCACCCATGGGGTAGTCAAATTCCATTTCACCGGTATTCACCACGATGTAATGATTGGTGAGTTCGCCAAAATAGATTTCAGGCCGGGTAATCAGCAGATCAGTGGTGCTCACGGGGGGAATGTTGCGAATAAACAGCTCTGGCTGCCCCTGGGGGGTGATGGCATTCACCGGTGAAACCACTGCGCCATACCCATGGGTGTATTTCAGATGCATGTTCAGCCAGGTTTTGGCGGATTCGCTGATGCGTTCCATATTCAGTTCACGGGCTGATGTAAACACCTGGCGGTATTCGCCGTCAATGTGGTAGCGGTCAATATCCACATCGGTGAACTGGTAATAGGGGCGAATGGCCTGCAGTTGATTGTAGCTGAGAAGGGCAGGCCGGTAGTCATTGATGCGGATGTTTTTCACTGTTTCCGGGTTGGCCTCCAAGTCTTCCCGGGTGAGGTTGTAATCGATGTTAAACGCTTCTTCCCGCACGTTATCCAGCCCATAGGCCATGCGGGTGTACTCGATGTTCTGGCGGATATAGGGGGTTTCCCTGGCCAGCACATTGGGCTCCACCACAAAGCGCTCAACGCCTGCACTGGCAATGCCTCCCAGCACTGTCACCAGTATGAGGAGCACCGGACCAGCGGCCATCAGCTTGTATTTTCGGCCATAAAAACCCACCAGCAGCAGCACGCCGCCGGCAAAACTCACCAAGGCTTTGATGCGGTAAAGGGGCAGGCCCACGGCCATATCGGTATAGCCGGCGCCATAAATGGCCCCCTGGGGAGAGTACAGGAGTTGATAAATGCTGAGAAGGTACCGCAGGGTGAGAATGGCAAAGAAAATCACACCCAGGGTCACCATCTGGCGGGTGGCAAAGGTCAAAAACCGTTTCATCGTGTCTTTCCAGGGATTAGTCCCTTCTTCCACCTGAATCAGGGTGGGCCGGCGGACAGCCAGCATGAACAAATAGAATATGAAGGTGACCACCACCACGGTGAAAATCAGTGAGATCAGAGTGTCCAGCCCTTGCATCAAGAGGGGCCAGGTGAAGAAATAATAGGCGATGTCTTTACCAAAAACCGGGTCTTCCACGCCAAAGGGAACCTGATGGCGAAACTCCAGAATCTGCCACCAGAAACGCCCCACGGTATTCATGGCGGTGTAGAGTCCCAGCACCACCGCCGGCAGCAGCAGCCACCGGTTGATCTGTTTGTCCGACAGGGTCACCTGGGTGGCACCGGTCTGTTTTTCGTACCTTTTCTTGAGTACCCGAAAATAAGCATAAAAGAGAATACCTGCCACTATAAAGACAGGGATGCCCAACGTCATCTGCGTACGCAGCCGGGTGAGAAACACACCCGTGTATCCCAAATCGGCAAACCATTGGTATTCGGTGATGAAATGGACCAACTGGCTGGTGAAAAGCAGCAGAATCACCACCAGGGCCGCCACCCCTCCCAGTATTTTTCGAATGCGGTTCATTTGAAAAACTCCCTTCTCTCATCATCCAGTTAAATGACCGGATGTCACCATTTTTTAATGGTTTTTTAATGGTTTTTCACTCATGTGGTTTGTTCAGAGGGTACCGACCACCGTCACCCATGCTTTTCGATTTCGTTGATTCATGTTGATGATTTTTCATGATCTCTTCTACTTTATCACACCAACATGAACTGTTGATGAAATGGTGTTGATAAACAAGACGTTCTTTTTCTGTAAATGTTTGCTTTCAACCCTCACGGATTTAAAGCCCTGTTGTCTGTAGAAACCTGATGATGCCTGAAGATGCCTGAAGAAAAGGCACCGGGCATTTTCAGCCGGGTGCCTTTATTGCATGGTCCGTTTAAATTCTTTCTTGAATTTTTCGATGATTTTCTTTTCCATCCGGGAAACTGTCATCTGTGATACATTCAGCGACATGGCTACCTGCATCTGGGTCTGGTTTTCGAAGAAGCGGTCTTTCAGCACCTTGCGCTCCACCTGATTCAGTTTTTCCATGGCCTGCAGAATGAAATCCCGGTTTTCAATGAAGTCGAACATTTTATCGGTTTCACCGATGAGATCCATGAACTGAATATCTTTGTCCTCTCCTTCGTTGTCGTAGGTGAGGTCAAGAGACTTGGGGGTGTATACCTGGTTGGCCTCCATGGCTTCGATGATTTCTTCCTCAGAGCAGTTCAGGTAATCGGCAATGTCTTTTATTTTTGGGGTTCGCTGTAATTGTTGCTGTAAAATACTTTTGGTGGTGTTGATTTTTTTCGACAGTTCCTGAATGCGCCGGGGTACCCGGATAGACCAGCCTTTGTCACGAAAGTACTTTTTGATTTCACCGATGATGGTGGGAGTGGCAAAACTGGAAAACTCATAGCCCCGGTCAACATCAAAGCGTTCAATGGCATAGATCAGGCCGAGGGAAGCCACCTGGTAGATGTCTTCGTAATCGATGCCTTTATTGATATATTTTCTGGAGAGTATTTCGGCGATAAACAGGTAGCGCCTTACCAGTTCGTTTCGGATTTTCACATCCCGGTTTTCCCGGTAGACCAGGAACAGTTCTTTATCATTCAGTGTGTCAAGGGAAAGATGGCGGCCCGGGTTTGACGGAGAGTGATTGGCGGTGGATGGTGTCGTCATCAGGCTTCCTCCCTTAAATTTTTAATCATGGTGATGGATGTGCCCTGGCTGCTGCCAGTTTTAATTTTCACATCATCCATCAATGATCTGATGATAAAGATTCCCAGCCCTCCTTCATTCAGTTCTTCCAGTTTTGGGTCCTGGAGGGTTTGAACACTGTAGCCCTTGCCGAAATCAGAAACAGAGATGGTCAGCCGTTTCTGCTCACGAATAAACTGGACAACAAAATTTTCCTCAGCACTGCAGCCGCCATGCATAATGGCGTTGGAGCAGGCTTCAGACAAAGCCACCTTGATGTCTTCGATATCTTCAATATCGAAGCCCATACTGCTGGCAATGGCTGTTACTGTCAACCGGATCATACTCACATACTCTGAACGATGGGGAATGGACAACTCGATCATTTCCCGGTTGATTTCATGATTCATTTTGCTGAGCTCCTTCATCACTGGTCTCACGATAGGGATCACCTTCTCATTGGATTTGGAAACTAATTTTCCACTACTAGTATTTTATCCAATCCCGTGATATTTAATAATTTTTTTATGCTGGGCTTCAAATTTCTGACAAGAATGTTCAAATTTTCCTTCTGTAACTGCTTCAGGGTTCCAATGAAAACGCTTAATCCGGTGCTGTCAATGTATTCCAATTGGTCTCCCATGATGCGGATCGACCCTTTTTTCTCTTCCAACATTTCATTCACTGCTTTTTTCAGAATGCCGGCAGTATGCAGGTCCACTTCACCCTCCAGTACAAGCACCCAAAGCTGTTCCTCTTCATTAAAGGATTTTTGGATCTTCAGTGCCACTGTACTCCCTCCTTTATTGCGAATAAAAGGCGTCATTGTGTGTTGTCTGTCTATTATAACAGATTCAGCCTGTTAACACTATATAAGTGTGGTGATTTGTCTATTTTTAGACGGTTAGTCTCATCATTGGACCTTTTAGGCGATAAAAACTGTTGGTTATAAGGCATTAACTCCTCTGGATCTAAAGAAAAAAACGGCAATAGCGCCGTTTTGAGGATGAAGGTTAAAAACGATTTTTCTCTCAACCAGGATTCTGATAATATAACGTGTTTCTATTCTTCATCCTCTGTTTCTATTTCTTCAGAAACAGTATCTATTTCTATTTCAGATTCTTCATTCAATGCCATTTCATTTTCATCTTCTGCTGTTTCCAAATCGGTTCCGTGGGTAGCTTCCGTTTCCACCTCTGTCTCCAAATCTTCTTCCAGGGCATTTTCCGGTTCTTCTTCCCGTCGGGGCAGCAGTGCCATGGAGATGATGTGGTGCTGTTCGCCGGTGCGCATCAAGCGCACGCCCCGGGTGCGGCGGCCAACTCTGGAGATGGTGGTCACGGCCAGGCGGATAATGCTGCCATCCTGATTGATGAGCAGCAACTCATCGTCATCGTTGGTAATGCGGGCACCAATGAGCTCACCGGTATCTTCGGTATAATTATAGGTGTAGAGACCTTTGCCGCCTCTTGACTGAACCCGGTATTGATTAACGCTGGTGCGTTTTCCAAAGCCTTTTTCACTCACCACCAGCAGGTCTTCCGGTTGCTGGGGATCAAAAACTTCCATGGTTACCACCCGGTCATCTTTTGCCAGGGTGATGCCTTTGACACCCATGGAGCTGCGGCCTGTCTCCCGAAGCTTGTCGGTTTCAAAGCGAATACCGATGCCCCGGGCAGTGGTGAGCATCACATGGTGTCCCGGATCGGCGTGACGCACGCTGATGAGTTGGTCACCCTCCCGCAGGGTGAGGGCAATGAGTCCTCTTTTGCGGGTGTTGAGGAACTGGCAGAGCTGGGTTTTTTTAATAACCCCTTTTTCAGTGGCCATGAGAAGGTATTTAAGATCACACTGCTTGCTCACAGGAATGGTGGCGGTGATCTTTTCTTCTGGTTCCAGCTGAATCAGGTTCACAATGGCACTGCCCTTGGCCTGTCGTTTGCCTTCAGGAATTTCATACACATTCAGCTTATATACCCGCCCTCTGTTGGTGAAAAAGAGGAGGGAATCGTGGCTGGAGGTGATGAGAATGCGTTCCACAAAATCTTCTTCCCGGGTGCTGAGGGCGCTGATTCCTTTTCCGCCCCTTTTCTGGCTTTTATACTCGCTGACGGGCACCCGCTTGCAGTAGCCGAAATGAGTCATGGTGATGACCACATCTTCTTCTTCGATGAAGTCTTCCATGTTCAGCTCTTCGATATTTTCTTCGATGAGAGTACGGCGGGGATCGCCGTATTTTTCCTTGATTTCCACAAGTTCATCACGAATGATGTCTCTGACCATCTGTTCGCTGGCCAGAATGGCCCGCAGCTGCTGAATCACTTTCATGGTTTCTTCGTAGTCGGCAATGATTTTGTCCCGCTCAAGGCCGGTGAGGCGCTGCAGGCGCATATCCAGAATGGCCTGGGCCTGACGCTCTGAGAAATCAAACTGGGTCATGAGGCCTTCTTTGGCTTCTGCACCGGTGCGGCTGCCGCGAATAAGAGCAATGACCTGGTCCAGGTGATCCAGTGCCTTTCGAAGGCCTTCCAGTATATGGGCCTTTTCTTCTGCCTTGGCCAAATCATAACGGGTGCGGCGCACAATGATTTCTTTCTGATGCTCCAGGTAGTAATGAAGCATTTCTTTCAGATTCAGCACTTTGGGCTGGCCGTCCACCAGTGCCAGCATGATGACTCCAAAACTTTCTTCCATCTGGGAATGCTTATAAAGCCGGTTCAGCACCACATTGGGGCTGACATCACGGCGAAGTTCAATGACGATGCGCATACCGTCCCGGTCTGATTCATCTCTCAGATCGGTGATGCCATCCATTTTTTTATCCCGCACCAGGTGGGCAATTTTTTCGATGAGGCGGGCCTTGTTCACCTGATAGGGCAGTTCGGTGACGATGATCTGTGCTTTTCCGCTTTTCAGTTGTTCAATTTCTGCTTTGGCGCGTACCCTTACCCGGCCCCGGCCGGTGCGATAGGCAGCCAAAATGCCGCTGCGTCCCAAAATGGTGCCCCCGGTGGGAAAATCAGGGGCGGGAATGGTGGTCATCAGCTTTTCCAGCGAAATATCCGGTTCTTCCAGCATCAAGACGGCTCCATCAATCACTTCTCCCAGGTTGTGGGGAGGAATGTTGGTGGCCATTCCCACGGCAATGCCGCTGGATCCATTCACCAGCAGGTTGGGAAAACGGCTGGGAAGCACCACCGGTTCCTGGAGGGTTTCATCAAAGTTGGGCATGAAATCAACGGTTTCTTTACCGATATCCCGAAGCATTTCCACCGCTATTTTTGACAGCCTTGCTTCGGTGTAACGCATGGCTGCCGGGCTGTCGCCGTCAACAGAGCCGAAGTTGCCGTGGCCGTCCACCAGGGGTGCCCGGATGGAAAAATCTTGCGCCATACGCACCATGGCTAAATAAACCGCACTGTCGCCATGAGGATGGTACTTACCCAGAACGTCACCGACGATTCTGGCAGATTTTCGGTAAGGTTTATCCGGCCCCATGCCCAGATCGTTCATGGCATACAGGATACGGCGGTGAACCGGTTTGAACCCGTCCCTTACATCTGGGAGGGCACGGCCAACGATGACGCTCATGGCGTAATCGATGTATGATTTTTTCATTTCATCCTCGATACCGATGGGGATGATTTTTTGCAATTCCTGATCCACTTTTTTTCTCCCCCTTATCAGATATCGAGATTGGTCACATACCGGGCGTTATTTTCAATGAACTCCCGGCGGGGTTCCACTTTTTCACCCATGAGGGTGGTGAAAATTTCGTCTGCCACAGCGGCTTCATCGATGGTAACCCGTAAAAGCGTTCGGGTTTTGGGATCCATGGTGGTATCCCACAGCTGGTCGGGATTCATTTCTCCCAAACCTTTGTAGCGCTGAATACCCACCAGCCCTTCCTTTTCAGGGCTCATCTCTTGCATTTCTCTTTTCATCTGTTCATCGGAATAGGCATACCTGACTTCTTTTCCCTTAGTCAGCTTGTATAGGGGCGGCTGGGCAATGTAGATATAGCCGGACTCCACCAGTGGCTTCATGTGCCTGAAAAAGAAGGTGAGTAATAGAGTGCGTATATGAGCGCCATCCACATCGGCGTCAGTCATGATGACGATTTTGTGATAACGCAGCTTGCTTTCATCAAACTCATCCCCGATTCCTGCTCCAAAGGCGGTGATCATGGCTCTGATTTCGGAGAAATTCAGCATCCGGTCCAAACGGGCTTTTTCCACGTTGAGAATTTTTCCCCTGAGGGGAAGAATGGCCTGGGTGGCCCGGTCTCTTCCCTGCTTGGCACTGCCGCCGGCGGAATCTCCTTCCACGATGTAAATTTCGCACAGGGAAGCGTCCCGTTCAGCACAGTCTGCCAGTTTCCCCGGCAGGGCGGTGTTTTCCAGCACGCCTTTTCGCCGGGTGAGTTCCCGGGCTTTTTTGGCGGCTTCACGGGCTCGTTGGGCACGAAGACATTTATCCATGATAATGCGGGCATCTGCCGGATTTTCTTCCAAAAATCCATCCAGAAATTCGCCGGTGAGGCTCTCCACAATGCCTTTTATTTCACTGTTCCCCAGCTTGGTTTTGGTTTGGCCCTCATATTGGGGATTTCGAAGTTTCACCGAAATAATGGCGGTGAGGCCTTCCCGAATATCTTCCCCCAGCAGATTGGTATCTTTTTCTTTCAGATACCCGTTCTTTCGGCCATAGTCATTGATGCACCGGGTCATGGCACCCTTAAACCCACTCATGTGGGTGCCGCCCTCCTGGGTATTGATATTGTTGGCAAAGCTGAAGATGTTTTCGGTATAGGAATCGGTGTATTGCATGGCAATTTCCACCACTGATTCCTCTTTTTCTTTTTCGAAATAGAGGATGGTTTCGTGGAGGGCTTCCCGATTTTTATTGATATGTCGCACAAATTCCCTGATCCCGCCGCTGTAGTGGAAAATGCTTTTTCGTTCCTGCTCTTCCCGCTTGTCTTCCAGTACGATGCGGATTCCCTTGTTGAGGAATGCAAGTTCCCGCAGGCGGTTTTCCAGGGATTCATACTTGAAAATGACTTCTTCAAAAATAGTGGGATCCGGCTGAAAGGTCATGCTGGTGCCTGTTTCTTCTGTTTCTTCCATACGACAGACTTCGCACAGGGGCAGCCCTTTGGAGTAGCTTTGAATGTAGCGGTAGCCGTCCCGTTTCACTTCCACTTCCAACTTTTCAGACAGGGCGTTCACCACTGAAACCCCTACGCCATGGAGTCCGCCGGAAACTTTATAACCGTCTCCTCCAAATTTACCCCCGGCATGAAGAATGGTGAGTACTGTTTCCAGGGTGGATTTTCCCGTCTGAGAATGCACTTCGATGGGAATTCCCCGTCCGTTATCGGTGACGGTTACCTGATTGTCAGCATCAATGGTGACGGTGACCTCTGTGCAATAACCGGCCAGGGCTTCGTCGATGCTGTTATCCACCACTTCATACACCAGATGGTGAAGACCCCGGGCGCTGGTGCTGCCAATGTACATGCCCGGTCTTTTTCGAACAGGTTCCAACCCTTCCAGTACCTGAATCTGTTCCGCATTATAATTGTTTTGTCTGTTTTCCATGGGTTTCCCTCAATTCTATATCCATCATTTCTTCATTTTTGCTGTGAAAGCGTTTTTGCAGGGTGGTGCTGGCAATGGCCGATACTAAAATCAGGGGCTTGTTTTTTTGATGATCTCTTTTTTGATCTCTTTTTTGAAGCCGCCGCCGGCTGCTTTTCGTTTGACCCTTTGGGGCATCCACCATCACAAAAGACTTGATATTATTTTCATGAAGGGAATGGTCACCGGAAAAGGTGTCAAAAAAAACCTGGCTGTTTTCGGCATCCATTATTTGACGGGCATCCAAAATAGCGATGACTTCTGATTTTTTGACCAGCAAGCCTTCTCCTATATGCAAGTACACGGATGACAACCCCTCCTTCATTTCTTTTGGAAAGAAAGATTTTTTCTCTGTAATAAAATACACCACTCTTTATTATATCCTTTTTAGGCTTCTTTGGAAAGCCTTACCATTCCCTTCTCCACAAAATACAACCGCCCCCGCTGAGGATCTTCCATTCCCGGCAGGGTGTGGGTGGCCGTGATGATGGTTTGCACCGGTTTCAGATACTCCAATAAATCCTGTTGTCTTCCCTCATCCAACTCACTGGTTACATCGTCCAACAATAGTACCGGGTATTCGCCTGTCATCTCTTTCATCCATTCCATCACGGCAAGTTTCAACGAAAGCACCACTGTTCTTTTTTGACCCTGAGACCCGTACTGGCGCACGTCCATTTGGTTAATGGTGAAGGCCAGGTCATCCCGGTGGGGTCCTTTTCCCGTGGTTTGCCGGTACAGATCTGCCCGCCGGTTTTTTTCCAGAAGCTTTTCCATGATCTCTGTCAGTTCTTCAGGCGATTTTTCTGGCCATTCTGGCGGCAGGAGAAGTCCCGGTTGATAGTGAATCGCCAGTTCTTCCTTTTTTCCCGTGAGGGAATGGTGTATTTCTTTTGCCCATTTCTCTATTTCCATTAAAAAACGGTGCCTTTGCTTCATTAACCGAACACCAAACTCGCTCAGCTGGTTATCCCATATTGATATTTCTTCTTCTTTTGGGTTGTTGTTTTTTAATAACTGGTTGCGTTGTTTCATGATTTTCTGATACTGAAGCAGGGTGTGATAATAACGGGGAGACACCTGCACCATCTCACTGTCCATAAACTGGCGTCTTTCTGAAGGGCTGTCTTTCACTATTTTTAAGTCTTCAGGTGAAAAAAGCACTGCCTTGAAGGTGCCCATCACATCACTTATTCGCTGCTGAGAAATACCGTTTCTTTTGACTCTTTTTTTCTGGTCAGGCCGAAACATCATTTCCATTTGATGGTGGTTTTTTTCGTCTCCCTGGGTGCTGACCAGGTTCATTTTCAGGTATCCCTGGGAAGCGCCAAATCTTATGAATTCACTGTCTCTTCGTGTTCTGAATGAACGCAGGGCAGCACAAAGATACAGGGCCTCCAATAAATTGGTTTTGCCCTGTGCATTTTCTCCAAGAATTAAGTTGATGCCGGGGTGAAATTCCAGTTGCAGTGATTCATAATTGCGAAACTGGGAAAGCATGACTGATTCCACCATCATGGTGACTTCACTTCTTTCTCATGGGTGAAGAACTGTTTGATGAATAAATGGCGTATAAAGGGCTTTTTCATAAAGGACTGGTTCATACTGTTATTTCACACAACCTCTATGATCTCACGTTCACAGATCACCTGATCGCCCTGTCTTATTTTTTTACCCCTCTCAGTGGCCACTGTTCCATTCACCTTTACCATTCCTGTTACAATGAGGTGTTTGGCCTGGCCTCCACTATCGGCAATGCTGACCGCTTTCAGCAGCTGGTCCAGTTTTATGTATTCGCCTTCCAGTGTAAACTGAATCATGACATAAATCCTCCTTTACATTGCCATTATCACTGTTTCTGTTTCAATGGTTCTTTTTCAGTGTTTCTGTTTCACTGCTTCTTCATCTTATTCAGTACATGATCATCTGTTTCAGTGTATGTTCATCTGTTTCAGTGTTTGACCATCTCTTTCGGTACTTGTCACCCATCTTCTCAACCCTAAAAGTCTTCAGATGCGTTCATTCGCACCGGCAGTACCAGATAAAGCCAGTCGTCTCCCTCAACGGGTTCAATGATGCCCGGTGTATTCATCTGATTCAGTTTAATATCAATTTCCTCATCATCAATGGCCCTCAGTGCTTCCAGAAAATAACGGGCATTGAAAGCAATCTCTTTGTTATTGCCCTGTTGTGACACAGGCATTTCTTCATGTACCTGCCCCAGATCTGTACGGGCTGTGAGGGAAAGGGTGCTGTCGCGAATCACCCATTTAATCAGGCTGCTCTTCCCTTCCTTTACCATCAGACTGGCTCTGTCAACACTTGCAAAAAGGGTGTTTTTAGGAATTCTAATGACAGTATCGTGCTGTTTCGGCAAGATATCCCTAAACTGAACAAAGGGCTTATCAATTCTCCGGGAATTAAGAGTGGTTTTCTCCATGGAAAAGACCACCTGCTTATCGGTCAGTGACACCTGAAGTGGTTTTTCATTATCTTCCAGTATCTGTACCAGTTCACTCATGGTTTTCACAGGAACCGTAAAGCTGGTTTCCTGAGTTGTATTGACGCGGCAGCGACGCAGGGCCAGTCTAAAACCGTCAACTCCCACCATTTCCAGCCGCCCTTCTTTCATTTCACACCGCAGGCCCAACAAAGAGGGCTTCGATTCATCCACAGAAGCACAAAAGAGGGTTTGCTGAATCATGCTCTTGAAAAGATCCTGGGGAAGTTGAAAAGAAGTGTCGGCATTGATAATGGGCAGTTCTGGAAATTCTTCCACTTCCAGTAGGTGAAGGGTGTACGAAATATGATCACAGGTAATGAGCAGCTGACGGTGTTCGGCCATTTGAAAGTGAATGGGCCGGTCGGGCATTTTACGCACAATGTTGAGAAACAGACGCGCATCAACGACAAAAGCCCCTTCTTCTTCTATTTCTGCCATGTTAAAATGCTCAATGCCTATGTCCAGGTCTGTGGCCACCAGCTTTAAATACTGGTCAAAGGCTTCAACATAGATCCCTTTCAGAACAGGGAGGGTGGTTTTACTGGAAACCCCCTTTTGAACAATGGAGAGACTTTTGAGGAGTTCTTTTTGTTGGATGGTGAAACGCACGGTGGATAACCTCCTTTTGTGAATGAGAGAAATAAAAAGACAATAAAAGCAAAAAAGACAGTCGTCATAGTCGTAGGGGCTGTGGATTTGTTAAAAACCGATGTAACTGTTGAAATTTAAACGAAAAAAATGTGGCTAAAGGTGTGAATGAAAGGGCATTTTTGTCCACAGAATCCACAGCAAAAAAGAAAAAGAGGGGTTTTTCCCTTTATCCACAACTCATCCACAACTGATTCACATGGTGATGTGGATGATATTTTTAATCAGTTCCGCGTATTTCTTCCATCATTTTTTCAATACGATGCTTCAGGGAATCATCGCTGCGCATTTCTGTCACGATTTTTTCATGGGCGTGCATCACAGTGGTGTGATCACGGTTACCAAACTCACTGCCTATCTTGGGAAGGGATAAATCTGTGAGTTCCCGGGTGAGGTACATGGCTATTTGCCTTGGAAACGCAATCGAACGCGTTCTTTTTGCCGAATCAATCTCTTCCAGTTTAATGTTATACTGACCTGAGACGTATTCTTTAATGAAAGAAACAGTCACTTGTCTGGATTTGGTGGAAAAAATGTCATTTATGGTTTCGCCGGCAGCTTCAAGGGTGATTTCGTTATTATTAAGAGAACACTGTACCACGATGCGGTTTAAAGCGCCCTCCAATTCTCTGATGTTTGACTGAATTTTTTTGGCTATATAAAGGAGAACTTCATCAGGAACCCTTATTTGTTCCATTTCAGCCTTTTTACGAAGAATGGCAATTCGGGTTTCATAATCCGGTGGTTGAATGTCACCGATAAGGCCCCATTCAAAGCGGCTGCGCAGGCGTTCCTCAAGAGTGGGAATTTCTTTTGGAGGCCGGTCACTGGAGATAATGATTTGCTTATTGTATTGATGAAGTGCGTTGAAGGTATGAAAAAATTCTTCCTGAGTACGTTCTTTGTTGGCAATAAACTGAATATCGTCAATGAGAAGAACATCCACATTTCGGTACTTATTGCGAAACTCAATGTTTCGGTCGTCCCGGATGGAATTAATCAGTTCATTGGTAAAACTTTCGGAAGAAGCATAAAAAACCTTCATTGCCGGATTATGCTGCAGTATGTAATGACCAATGGCGTGCATCAGATGGGTTTTGCCAAGACCCACACCTCCATAAATAAAGAGGGGGTTATAGGCTTTTGCCGGTGCTTCAGCCACCGCCAGAGAAGCTGCATGGGCAAAACGATTGCTGTTGCCCACCACGAAGGTTTCAAAAACATACTTAGGGTTAAGATTTCCAATGCTGGTTTGAAGAGGGATTGATGATACTTCATGGCGTTCAGCAACTGAAGGGGGAGCTGTAACTATTTCTTCCGGCACGTCCTCAGGCGATTGGAAAGAAATTTCATACGCTCGGGAGGTTACCCGCTGAATGGTGTTTTTAATGAGAATATGGTACCGTTCACTGAGAATGTTTTTGATAAAAGTGGAAGGTACTTCAAGTACGATCCTGTTTTCACCGGGAACAACCCGTAAGGGTTCAATGACACCAATCCAGGTATTAAAACTGGTATCATTCATCTCTGGTTCAATTAATGAAAGTGCTTCGGTCCATACTTGCTGCAGGTAACGATCTTGACTCATGGTGAAAAACCTCCTGTTGGTTCCGGCCTAATCAGAATCCATTCTGTTTTTTCAAACAAGCAATATGAAGTCAACTGAAACAAGGGAGCATCATCGATGGAAAAATGATTCATCTTAGGAATCCCATGCTTAAGAGACAAAAAAAGATTGTTGGTAAAGCTGTGAACAATCTGTGGAAAAAACCGGGAGCATGTGGAGAACTTTTCAATGCCCGCCGGGCTGCTTGTTTTCAGTCGGCCGTTAGACTCTGTTTTATTATATAAAGAGTTGAAGGGAATAGCAAATCGCCAGTTATCCACAATTCGTTTTTTTTTTAAAATAATGGAAAGTGGCTTGTTATAGGGAAATGGAAAAAGTTACACACATACTTATCCACATCCTGTGGATAAGTATGAATTAAAAGGATAATTTTAAAATATACCGCAGAGGTTGAAAATACTGAATGACAGCTGTTTATTCTTTCTTTTTTTCACAGAAATGATTTAAATATCCACAAGTGGATAAAATAAAAATTTTTTTCCACAGAGCCGCTGCAAGCCTTTTCTTGACAGCAACAGGTAAACTCGTTATAATCTATGTGTATTATTGTCTGATTCTTTCCGTAAAGCCGTTTGACGGCACTGACAAGAAACGAACTGCATGATTGCTGTATCATGAGGAGGTGTTGGAACCATGAAAAGAACTTATCAGCCTAAAAAACGCCAGCGAAGCAGAGAACACGGCTTTCGAAAGCGTATGAGTACAAAAGCGGGTCAGAATGTCCTGCGCAGAAGAAGACTCAAAGGAAGAAAGCAACTGACAGCATAAGGCCGCATTATGTGGCCTTTTTCAGTCTGAAAGGGAAGCTGCGGGGGAGGGATGCCGTTGAATCGCACCCAGGCGTTGAAAAAGAACCGAGAGTTCAGACGGGTGTACCAGCTGGGCAAATCCACTGCAAATCGCAACCTGGTGTTACATTATTTAAAAAATCAGACGGATGAAACACGGGTGGGCATCACTGTTTCAAAAAAAGTGGGTAAGAGTGTGGTGCGCAATCTGGTGAAACGAAGAATAAAAGAGAGCCTTCGGGAACTGGAAGAGAAGCTGCCTCTGGGTTATGACCTGGTATGGATTGCCCGGGCCGGTTGCGGTGAGGCGGATTACCACACACTGAAAAGTGCCGTGGCACACCTGCTGCGAAAAAACTTTCACCAGAAGAGGCTTCAAAGCAGTCAATCGAAGAACCGTGGGGAGTCACAAAAGCCCGGCAATTAGCAACGGTTCAGGAAAAACGGTTATTGACAAAGGTGCTTGTGCGTACACAAAAGGAAGCAAGCATGAAACAAAGGCGAAAATCATTTAAACGGCAGCATCAGAACCGTTGAATTATCAGTATTTCTTACAGGAAAGAGCACCATGAATCAGACAATGATGAAACGATTAAACTGAATGAATCGAATGATGAATTCATGTAGAGAAATGGAACAACGATGCTCCTGCGGAAAGACTAGTGAAAAGCAAAAAGGCAGAAAAGCCGAAAACTGAGATGACGGCAATGGCAGCAGCAAGGGAATCATTTGCCAAGGCCACGCAGGGTAAATGGGAATCAGGAGCAGAAAGAAGCAGGGACCATGGGAACAAAAGGAATGATTCGTCTTATCAAAGCTTATCAGCGCTGGATTTCGCCGCTGAAAGGTCAAACATGCCGGTTTCACCCCACCTGTTCAGCATACAGTTTAACCGCTTATGAAAGATTTGGTTTTTGGAAAGGAACCGGGCTTATGATCCGTCGAATTGCCAAATGTCATCCGTTTCATGCTGGTGGTGTTGACCATGTTCCGGAGAATGAAAACCGGCACACTGAAAAAGGGTCTTAGTATCCTGAAAGAGCTTATGAATCAAAAACACCTTTAACCCTTTGAAACAGCTTAAGAATGAAGATTATTCCGAGAGTATGAGTGACTGAGTGGTAAAGAAACAATCATCGAGAACGTCTTTTATCGGAAATGTGAAATGATTCGCAGATGAACAGTCGTTAAAACAGCCATTACACAGGGAATCCGCAGGCGGCAGGAATTGGCCGGCGGGATGAACAGCAGAAACAAGTTTGAGTCTTTTCTGATACCGGGAACGACAAAAACCGATGCAAATGATCGGTTTGAATATGAATGTTGGAGGTTTTGAATGTGTCATTTATAGCAGAACCACTTGGGAGACTTCTCTTAATGGTTTATGGCATTGTGGGCAACTACGGAATTGCCATTATCATCTTTACGATACTGGTCAAGATGATCATGATTCCGTTGACCATTAAGCAAACCAAGTCCATGAAGAACATGCAGGAAATCCAACCGAAAATCAAAGAAATTCAAAAGAAATATCAAAATGATAAAGAAAAAATGAATGAAAAAGTGATGGAGCTGTACAAGGAACATAACGTGAATCCCTTTGGGGGTTGCCTGCCATTACTGATTCAGTTCCCGATCATTATCGGTCTTTTCACTGTTCTGAGACAACCTGAAAATTACGGAATCGCTCAGGAAATTGTGGAGGCAGGATTTTTGTGGATGCCCAGTTTATCAGCGCCAGACCCGTGGATTTTACCCGTACTGGCAGGGGCCACCACTTACTTGTCCAGCAAAACCATGTCATCGGCCAAAGGAGCTGGCGGACAACAGGAGAGCATGCAAAAGATGATGCTTTACTTTTTTCCTCTCATGATTTTCTGGTGGGGCCGCAGTTTTCCAGCCGGGTTAACTCTGTACTGGGTTGTGAGCAACTTGTTCCAAACTGTGCAACAGCTGGCCATTCACCGGCCGGCATCCTTATTACCGCATAAAGGGAGTGAAGCCAAATGAAGACGGTGGAAGCGACCGGAAAAACCGTTGAAGAGGCCATTGCCAACGGGCTCAAAGAACTGGGATGTGCGCGGGAAAATGTGGAGGTAAAGATTCTGGAAGCACCCTACAGAGGACTGTTGGGACTCATCGGCAGCAAAGATGCAAAAGTGCAGCTTGCTGTGATGGATCAGACGGAAGATGAAACCCGGCTGTTTCTTCAGGATCTGTTTCAGGCAATGGAACTTGAAGTGGACATACACATCGATTATGATGATGATCAAATGCGTATTGATCTTTCCGGGCCCAATATGGGGATGGTGATTGGCAAAAGAGGCCAGACGCTGGATGCAGTTCAGTACATCACCAGCCTGGTGGCCAACAAACATCGGGATAAATATGTTAAAGTGATGCTGGATACAGAGAACTACCGTGAAAAGCGGGAGCAAACACTGATTCGACTGGCTAATAAAATGGCCAAAACAGTCAAAATGACCCGTAAAACCATGGTGCTGGAACCAATGAACCCCTACGAGCGTCGAATCATTCATGCAGCGCTTCAGTCAGACCCAAGGGTGCAAACTTACAGCGAAGGGGAAGAACCCTACCGAAAAGTGGCCATTGCTCTGAAAAAGTAAATGTGAACACACTCTGATAAGAAAGACTTAAAAACCCAGTGAAGGCTGGGTTTTTTTCTACTTGAGAACCCTGAAGAAGAAGGAGGAGACATGATGGTACAGGAGGAAACCATTGCTGCCATTGCAACGGCAACGGGAGAAGCAGGCATTGGCATTGTTCGCGTCAGTGGCGGTGAAGCTCTTGAAAAAGTGCGCAGACTGTTTTATGATGCCTCTGGCAGATCTGTGGAATCCCTGCCGCCGCGTCGCATGTTGTATGGGCAGATTCGAAACCCTGAAAACAGCGAAGTGGTGGACGAAGTACTGATGGTCTACATGAAAGCACCCCACACCTACACACGGGAAGATGTGGTTGAAATCCAGTGCCACGGCGGCACTCAGTCGGTAAGACGCATCATGGCACTGCTCCTGGCCCAGGGCATTCGGGGTGCGGCACCGGGTGAGTTTACCAAACGGGCTTTTCTCAATGGGCGTCTGGATCTGAGCCAGGCTGAGGCAGTGATGGACTTAATCAGTGCCCGAACAGAACGAAGTCATCAGGCTGCCATGGACCAGCTGGAAGGATTCTTATCCAGAAAAGTGCGCCTTCTGCGGGAGCGTATGCTGGCGCTGCTGGCAGAAATGGAGGTCTCCATTGATTTTTCCGAGGAGGAAGATGTGGAGGTGGCCACTTACGATAGTCTGATGAACGCCAGCAGGGAACTTATCACAGAAATCGACGGGTTGATTGCTTCTGCCAGAACCGGTAAAATCCTAAGGGAAGGGATTAAAACCATCATTGTGGGAAAACCCAATGTGGGAAAGTCGTCACTGCTCAACGCCCTGCTTCGTGAAAGCCGGGCCATTGTCACCGATATTCCCGGCACCACCCGGGATGCCATTGAAGAACAGCTGAACCTGAAAGGGATTCCCATGGTTCTCATGGATACCGCAGGAATCAGGGAGACAGAAGACCTGGTGGAGCAGCTGGGAGTGGAACGCACCCGCCTCCTTTTTGAAAAGGCAGATCTGGTGATTATGATGCTGGATGCCTCCACACATCTGAGCCGGGAAGACCAGGAAATTCTTTCCATGATCAAAAACAAGAAAACACTGATTCTTGTGAACAAAACAGATCTTCCCTCCCTGTTTTCTGAAACAGAACTGCCCGACTGGGTGGATCGAAACCAGCTGCTGCGCATTTCACTTCTGGAAGAAGCAGGAATGGAAGCATTGGAGGAGGCCCTCATCACTCTTGTTTTTCAGGGAGAAACCCTGGAGAAGGAAAAGGAAATGGTGACCAACCTGCGGCATCAACAGGCACTGGAAGTTGCGGGAAAAGCCTTGCAGGACGGTTTGCAGGCACTGGAAAATCAGCTGCCACTTGATTTTCTTCAAGTGGACTATCAAACAGCCATGGACAGCCTTGGTGAAATCGTTGGTGAAACAGTACGGGAAGATCTGGTGGATTACATTTTTTCCCATTTTTGCATCGGTAAATAGGGGTTTGGAAGAATGCAAAATACAAGGCCGACACAGACAGAAGAAGGTGTTTCGGCAATGAATAAAGAAAAAATAGATCGTCACCCAAATATAACAATTGTTAAATTCAGCAGATAAAGGAGTCAAACACATGCATTATGAAGCAGGTCAATACGATTTGGTGGTGGTGGGTGCCGGGCATGCCGGATGTGAAGCGGCACTGGCAGCATCACGAATGGGAATGAGGACGCTTCTCACCACCATTTCCCTTGATGCCGTTGCATTACTGGCGTGCAATCCTTCCATCGGGGGAACGGGAAAAGGGCATCTGGTGAGAGAAGTGGATGCCTTGGGAGGCGAGATGGGCCTCACCATTGACAAAACTTTTATTCAAAGCAAAATGTTGAATACAGCCAAAGGGCCAGCGGTTCATTCCCTGCGTGCCCAGGCAGATAAATGGGAGTATCAGCAGGCAATGAAACAGGTGCTGGAAAACCAGGAGAACCTGGACCTGCTTCAGGCAGAAGTGGTGGATCTGGTGACAGTCACAGATGACAACGGACAGCCAGAAAGCCAGTCATTAAAAGAGCATTGCCATCTTCAAAAGGGAAAGGTGGCGGGAGTGGTAACCCGCACCGGAGCCATTTACCGCAGTCAAGCTGTCATTTTAGCCACAGGCGTTTACTTAAAGAGTAAAGTGTTCATGGGTGAAATTCATTACGAATCAGGGCCCAGCGGTCTTTTTCCCGCCCAGTTTCTTTCAGAAAAACTAAGGGCCATGGGCATTGAACTGCGCAGGTTTAAAACTGGAACCCCTGCCCGGGTGGATGCCCGCACCGTTGATTTTTCAAAAATGGAACGGCAGGACGGCGACCAGGAGATCGTTCCTTTTTCATTTGCCAATGAACATCTGGAAATTCAGCAGCTCCCCTGCTGGTTGAGCCGTACCACCCCTGAAACAAAAGCTGTCATTGAAGCAAACCTTCACCGGTCAGCCATGTACAGCGGGCAGATTAAAAGTACCGGAGTGCGTTACTGTCCTTCAATTGAAGATAAAGTGGTGAAATTCAGCGACAAGCCCAGTCATCAGTTTTTCCTGGAGCCTGAAGGCCGGAACACCACCGAAATGTATGTACAGGGCATGTCCACCAGTATGCCTGAAGAAGTGCAGCTGGCCATGTACCGCACCATGATCGGATTGGAACAGGTGAGAATCATGCGGCCTGGGTATGCCATTGAATATGACTGCATTGATCCCACCCAGTTAACCCTTTCGCTGGAAATGAAAGCATGGGAAAATCTGTTTTGTGCCGGTCAGTTCAATGGATCCTCCGGTTATGAAGAAGCGGCTGCCCAGGGACTTATGGCGGGGATCAATGCCGTGCTGAAACTGAAAGGAAAGGCCCCCTTCATTTTAGATCGTTCAGAAGCGTATATTGGCGTGTTGATTGACGATCTTGTCACCAAAGGCACCAATGAGCCTTACCGAATGATGACGTCAAGAGCAGAGTACCGGCTGGTGTTGCGTCAGGATAATGCCGACACCCGTCTTACTGAAAAGAGTTATCACCTGGGCCTTGCCACACAGGAACGTTATGAAGCCATGAAAGCCAAAAGCGAAGCGGTGACAAATGAAATGAACCGGCTCCAAAAAACCATCCTCCCGCCGGAAAGCATAAATCCATTACTGGTGAAAAAGGGCTCATCCACAGTAAAAATCGGATTATCTCTTTTGGATGCCCTGAAAAGACCTGAAATCGACTATGATGATCTGGCTTCGGTGGATCCCCAATATAACGCTCAACTATCCAGAGCGGTGATTACCCAGTGTGAAGTGAAGATCAAGTATCAGGGATATATTGATAAACAGCTGAAAAGCGTGGAGCAGTTCAGAAAAATGGAACACCGGCTGCTGCCACCCGAACTGGATTATCATCTTATTGCAGGCTTGCGCCTGGAAGCCCGGCAAAAGCTATCGCAACTGAGACCCCTTTCATTGGGACAGGCTTCCCGAATTTCAGGTGTTTCACCTGCGGACATCTCAGTACTGCTGGTGTACCTGGAGCAACAACGTCGCATGAAAGAGAAAGGGGAAGACGTGTGATGAGCCAAACCATGACACCTGATCTGATCAAGATGCTGTCCGAGGGTATCAGAGAACTAAACTTTGATGTGACTGAAGAACAGATCCAGCAGTTTAATAACTATTATGAACTGCTCATGGAATGGAACGAAAAAATGAATCTGACAGCCATCACCGAACCTGAAAAAATTGTCACCCACCATTTTCTCGATTCTATTTCCTGCGCCAAGGCCCCTGGTTTTTTTGAAGCAACCCAGGTGCTCGATATGGGCACCGGTGCCGGGTTTCCCGGTATCCCCCTTCAAATTATGTTTCCCCGGCAGCAATATGTACTCATGGATTCGCTGGCGAAAAGGGTGACCTTTTTGGAAACAGTGATTAAACGCCTGGGGTTGGAACAGGTGAAGCTCTATCATGCCCGGGCTGAACAGGCAGGGCGTAATACGCAGCATCGGGAACAATACCGACTGGCAGTTTCGAGAGCGGTGGCAGCCCTGCCGGTATTGCTGGAATACGTGATTCCTTTGCTGAAGGTGGGCGGCCGGTTTATCTGTCAAAAAGGACCCCGATGGCGGGAAGAACTGGATGATGCCGAAAAAGCAATGAAGGAATTCAAAGTGGTGGTGGCAGAAATTCGAACGGTGGACATTCCGTATACCGACCTGAAGCATACCCTCATTGTTTTCCAGAAGACAGGGGCGACTTCTTTCAAATATCCCCGGCGGCCGGGAATCCCTTCCAAAAAACCTTTATAAAGGAAGGTTTCTTCAAATCACTTCACAGACCACAGAACTAAAATACAACAATAAACAGGTGAGAGCCAGTGTTTTCAAATGAACCGCCTATTTGTTTCACGTGAAACAAATAGGTGGTTTTCACATAAAAAGGAGCGCATGCGCTTTCTTCTGCCTATAAAACATGATAGAATGGAAAAAGCAGACGTCTCACTCGTCGCTCAACGCAACCCACCACTGGGAAATGCTGGAACAACTTTGAGAAGCAATCCAAGGAGGAACACAGCATGGGCGTATCCATCGCAGTATTTAACCAAAAAGGCGGCGTGGGGAAAACCACCATGGCGGTCAATCTCAGCGCATGTCTTGCAGCACAGGGTAAAAAAGTCTGCGTGTTGGACATTGATCCCCAGGGGAACGCCACCAGTGGCTTTGGTATCGACAAGTCCCAATTGACCACCACCATCTATGATGCTTTGGTGAATGAAATTGATATCGAAAAAGTGATTATTCCATCAGGGTATGAAAACCTGGATGTGATCCCTGCCAGCGTTGATCTGGCAGGGGCCGAGATTGAACTGACTGCGCAAAAGCAGCGGGAAAGAGTGTTGCGCAAGGCCCTTGAAACCATCAAAGAGAAATATGACTACATTTTTGTGGACTGCCCGCCATCACTGGGCTTACTCACCATCAACTCGCTGGCAGCGGTTGACCGCATTCTTATTCCCATTCAATGTGAGTATTACGCACTGGAAGGCGTCAGCCATCTGATGAACACCTACCAGATGGTGAAAAATAACCTTAACCCGGCACTTACCATTCAGGGAGTGGTTCTGATGATGTTTGACGGGCGAACCAATCTCTCCATCCAAGTGGTGGAGCAGGTGAAGCGGGTGTTCCGGGGGAAGGTGTACCGCACCATTGTTCCCCGAAATATCCGACTGGCAGAAGCACCGAGTCATGGTGAACCCATCATTTATTACGACGCCCGTTCTAAAGGGGCTGAGGCTTACCGAGAACTGGCTGAAGAATTCATTGAATTGGAAGAAGGTGACTGGTGATGACAGGAGCAGGCAAGAAAAAAGGACTTGGAAAAGGGCTGGAGGCATTGATTCCCCATTGGCAGGATGTGGAACAGGAAGCTGCAGGAAATGACCAGGATCAGGTGCGAATGATCCCCATTGAACAGGTGTACCCCAATGAAAATCAGCCGCGAAAAGTGTTTCAGCCAGAAGCTTTATCAGAACTGGCAGCTTCATTGCGACAGCATGGGATGATTCAGCCAATTCTGGTGGCAAAGAAACAAAAGGGATACATGATCATTGTTGGTGAGCGTCGCTGGCGAGCGGCCCAGCAAGTGGAAATGGAAAAGATTCCCTGTATTGTTAAGGAATATACAGACCGGCAGCTTTACGAGGTGGCGCTCATTGAAAATCTTCAAAGAGAAAATCTGTCAGTGATTGAAGAAGCCACAGCCTATCAGTATCTGATGGAAGAATATCGGCTGAACCATGAAGAACTGGGTGATGCCCTGGGTAAAAGCCGTTCTTATGTGGCCAACACCATTCGATTACTGCAACTGTCGCCGGAAGTAATGATGCTGGTGAAAGAAGGGCGTCTCAGCGGAAGCCAGGGTCGGGCACTGTTGGGAATTGAAGATGACGCGCTGCAGTTGAAACTGGCGCTGCGAATTATCGACAGCAAACTCAATGTCAGGCAAGTCGAAGAAATGGTTCGGCAGGAACGCACCAGGCAAAAGAAAAAAGTATCGGTTAAAAAAAGAGACCCGGAGCTGGTGGCGGTGGAAACCAGGCTTCAGGATTATTTCAATACCAAAGTGAAAATTACCAATGGCGCCAAAAAAGGCAAAATTGAAATTGAGTACTACAATCAGCAAGATCTGCAACGCATTCTGGATATGCTGAATTCGTAAACAGTATGCCATCAGCGTGTCAGCACCTGATCAAACCGGATACAACCAGTAATGTTTCACGTGAAACAAAATGAATGGAGACAACCAACCCATGATTTATTTAGATAATGCAGCCACCAGCTTTCCAAAACCGCCTGAAGTGATTCAGGCGGTGGTGAATCAGCTGGAACAAATTGGCGGCAATGCAGGACGGTCTGCCCATCAGGGCGGGCTGGCGTCCAGCCGTTTGATCTACGAAACCCGTTGTTGTATCAGCGAATTGATTCATTGCCCGGATCCCCTTCAAATAGCGTTCACCCTGAATGCGACAGAAGCATTGAACCTGGCCATTCATGGCGTGTTAAACCCGGGTGATCACGTCATCACCACCTCCATGGAACACAATTCGGTGCTTCGCCCTCTCAAAACCCTTGAAGCATCAGGCATCTCCCACACCATTGTCTGGGGTGATGAAACCGGCGATGTGAAAGCAGATGACATCAAAAATGCCATTCGGCCCAATACCCGAATGATCATAGCGACACACTGCTCCAATGTGACAGGCACCCTTCTGCCAATTGAAGAAATGGGAAAAATGGCAAAGGAGCATCACCTGCTTTTTTTAGTGGATGCATCCCAATCCTGCGGCAGCATTCCACTAAGTGTAGAAGCCTTGCAGGCAGACTTTCTGGCAGCCCCTGGCCATAAGGCTCTTTTAGGGCCTCAGGGAACCGGCTTTTTATACATTGGCAAAGATCTCAAAATAAAAACGCTGAAACAGGGCGGTACAGGAAGCAGATCTGAAGACCTTCTGCAGCCTGAGGTTGCGCCCGATCGCTACGAAAGCGGCACACAAAACATTCATGGCCTGGCAGGTCTAAAGGCCGGCGTCGACCATTTGCTGAAAACTGGTGTGACAGAAATTCAGCGCCATGAAAAAGAGCAGGTTAATCGACTTATGGAGGGGCTGTCGGTGATTAAGGGAATCACCCTCTATGGTTCACCCAAGAAAAAAGAGCGGGGAAGCGTGGTTTCCTTTCGCCCGGGAAATCTTGATGTGAATCAGTTTAACTATACCCTGGACAGTCTGCATGGCATCTCTGCCAGATCCGGATTACACTGTGCGCCACTGGCACATCAAACCATTGGCACTTTTCCTGAAGGCACTTTGCGGTTCAGCCCAGGCTGGCATACCACAGCTGATGAAATCGAGGCGGCACTGACGGCAGTATCCCAGGTGATGAAGCAGTTTTCTTAAGGTGGAGGCCACTCACGTGATGTTTTAAATGAAAAGTGTTTGAGCACAAAAGTGCCTGCGTTGGCACTGAAAGACTGCAGACAAAACAAGATGAAGAAAAGGGATTTGGTAAAGGGCTGCCACGGAAAGTTTGCCAGTACGGGAATCCACTGCCATGGCCAAAGCAATCAGCCTTCAACCCATAAACTGCCTGTGGCAGGCTTTATTTAAAAAGACGATCAAATACCGTGAACCTGATCAGGTTCCAGATTTTACTGAGAGTCCTGGAAATACTGGGATTCATAGAAGGAGCGTTTTCATGACGAACTGGTTTGCCCTATTGGAACAACAGCCGGGATTGTTTATCACCATCAGCCTCAGCGCGGCAGGCCTGCTGTTGCTGCTGGTCTTGGTTCTTTGGATTAATTTACTTTCCTTTAAAAAGAAATTCAAGCAACTGATGAAAGGTGCCACCGGAGAGAATTTGGAGGAGTTGCTGAAACAACATGTGGTACTGGTTCAGGCACATCAGGAACTGGCAGAAGAAAACCGTGTTACCATGAAAATGATCGAAGAAAACCAGCGAAAAAGTGTGCAGTACGTGGGGGTTAAGCGATTTAACGCTTTTGAAGACGTGGGCAGTCGCCTCAGTTATTCCATTGCCCTTTTGGATGATCATTTAAATGGAGTGGTTTTAACCGGACTTCATGGCCGTTATGAATCCACCACTTACGCAAAGGCCATTGACCATGGTCATTCTGAGCAACATTTGTCGGTGGAAGAAATGGATGCCCTTCAAATGGCCCGGGAACAGCAGTTAAAGAGGAATAAGGGATGAAGCCCTGGGCCGTGCTGGTGAACCCTTCTTCGGGTCGCGGAAGGGGAGGTGCCATGGCCGCCCGGATCACACAGGCGCTAAGGGAATCTGGCATTGAGTTCCAGTATTTTGAGACAGAAAAAAGCGGCGATGCCACGAACATAACCGGAGCGTTCCCACTGGGAGGCTATGACCGGCTGCTGGTGGTGGGTGGCGACGGCACCATCAATGAAGTGGTGAAAGGCCTGCGGGATCTGACCTTGCCACTGGCCCTGTTTCCGGCAGGTACAGGAAACGATGCCGCGCGGCTTTTGGGCATTCGGGATGAAATAACGGCTCTTAAAACCGCCTTACAGGGAGTTCCCCGCAAGATCGATCTGGGATGGGCATCGGGTGATCATTTTGTCAATATTTACAGCTTTGGGTTGGATGCTTCCATTGCCACCCAGGCAAACCGTTGGAAACACCTGCTGCCAGGATGGATTTTATATCCGGCAGCGCTGGTGAAAACCATCTTTTCCTTTCAACCACCCCGGGTGTCATACACCCTGACAACACCAACAGGGGAGATCATTCACCGACAGGAAACCATTCTGCTCATGGCCATCTGCAACGGCAGTCATTACGGTGGCGGTATGCAGATTAACCCGGCTGCTAATCCCAGAGACGGTGTATTGGAGCTTTGTGTGGTGAGAAAAATGCCCCGCTGGAAAATATTGCTGCTGTTTCCCACCGTGTACAAGGGAACACACGTTTCTTTTCAGGAAGTGACTATTGAAAAAATAACTGCCATGTCATTTCAAGCAGAAAAACCAGGCCTGCTGAACCGTGACGGCGAAACCTGGCCAGGGATTGAAGCAGCCATAAAGGTTGTTCCAGAAGGGTTGACAGTTCTGTGTCCGGTGTCAGAAGGCATTTCAACCACCACTGTTTCCAAAGAAACAGGAGGGATGTAGGTGCGAAAACGCCGAGGCCTATCCGGCCTTTTACTCATTTTTACGATTCTTTTGATGATCAGCCCCTGGGCAATTCGCTGGATTCAGCGCACCTGGATATCACCGGCGCTGGTATTAAAACCCGAGCGGGAGGTTGCAATTCCTTACAGCGGTAACCTGGCGGTGCACCCGGGAGGCGAAGGGCTGTACCTGGTGCGCAATGCAGAAGTCAGGTATTTTCACCCCCAACAGGACCAAGACTGGGCCTTTGGCACCGAAACGCTGGTGCCTGTCACCGGAAACAATGATAAACACCTTTTTCTGATGGAGGCTTCGCCCCGTTACCTGCTGCGAATCAACGAGCAGGGACACATGCTGTACCAGCAGGCCGCCAACCGGAGCGCTGACAGCATGTTCGCCTGTGAAACCGGATTTCTGCTGTTGCAACATCCGGAAGAAAATCGGCTGCAACCATTTTCGGTGCTTGATCCCGACGGCAGAGTAATGGGCAGCATGCTGCTGACAGAGGGGGTGGTGCTTCAGGCCAGCATCTCTGGACGACACGAAAGGGTGCTCATCAGCGTACTGCGTCGTGCGGGAAACACCTTCGAAACAGCTCTTTTAATGTACGATCTTTATGGAGTGCTGCAGTCTTCTCAAAATCTTCAGGGAAAAGTGGTGGCAGATCATCTGATCACCGATGAGGGAGATGTGGTGGTACTCACCACAGAATCGCTGCACCGGTATACCCTTACCATGGAAGAGCGGTGGCAGACACCAGTGGAACCTTTTTACCTGACTGCCCGGGATAAGACAGGCTACTGGGCGCTGGCTCACAGAGCAGAGATCATGGGAGACATGGCCAATGAAGCGGCCAATGGAAACAGTGAGGGCGATCCGCCGGAAACCATCATCACATTCATTGAATGGGAGGCGGAAAAGGTTACCCTTTTTGAAGAAGCGGCCGCCATCCAGGAATTAAAAGTGAATGACCGCTTTCTGTTAATGGGACAGCAACGGCGGCTGGCAGTGCTGAACCATAGGGGAGAACTTCTGGATGAACAGTCCTATCAGGATGATGTGGAAGAATTGTTTTTACTTCCCGGACAGCGGATTGCCGTGTTGCGCCGGGGTCAGATTCATTTTTATCAGCTGCAAACCGGTGACTAATACTCCAACCCATCACAATCACCGGCCGGGGAGGCGAAAACATGGGATTTAACTGGGTGGATGGCGTCATGCTTGCCCTGATGGGGTTTAACCTGATCAGAGGCTATCAGCGGGGACTGGTACTCACCCTGACAAGTTTGGCCAGTTATGTGGCCGGATGGCTGGCAGCATTAACATACAGTGAACAGGTGGCAGTCTACGTTCAGGCGACACCAAGCCTATACAATCCACTGTTTCGGTGGGTGTACGATTTTCTGGAAAAACGCAGCGATTTTTCACAGGCAACCCATCTGGCTGAAGAGACCCTGGTTGAAAAATGGCTGACATTACCCATTCCCGGAATGGCCCGGGAGTGGCTTCACCAAACGGACGCCCTGGCAGATATGCAAGCGGTTGAAGGCTTGGTTCAGCAAACAGAAGCCTGGTTTTTACATCAGGCAGCAACGGCCATCACACAAATGGTGGTCTCCCTCATTGCATTTGTACTGGTTTTTCTGGTGGTGAAACACGGGGTATATCTGTTGGGACTGTTGCTGCACGGGTTGTTTCAGCTACCGGTGCTCAGTGCCTTCAACCGATTCACAGGTCTTTTGGCAGGTCTGGTGAGGGGTGTCATCCTCATTTGGCTGCTTACACTGCTCATCACCCCCTGGGTGGCGGCTTCTCCCCAGGGAATGCTGGCAGAGGGACTGCGCCAGTCACAACTGCTGGAACAGTTTCCCTGGATATCCGTCGTCAAGGTGGAAACCGCCGCCGAAAGCAACCAGAGGGAAGAAGCACCACCAGTGTGAACGCCTGATCACCACCCTCAATTTCACTGACAAAGAAAGATCACAAAACTGCAAGATAACGCAAGAAAACGCAAGAAAACACCAGCATCAAAAACACAAACTCATACAATAAAAGCACTAAAGAACCACAGAACCACAGAACCACAGAACCACAGAACCACAGAACCACAGAACCTCAAAGCTACAAAGCTACAAAGCTACAGAACCACAGAAAGGCAGATTTGCAGAAAGTTGGCCCATATCCCGTCAAATGGTTGAATGTCAGGTCGTTAACAAAGGAGGCACTTTATGGCCTATAAAGCCCTATACCGAAAATGGCGGCCAGAAGTTTTTGAAGAAGTCATTGGTCAGCGACAGGTGATTCGAACCCTGAAAAATCAAATAACCACCGACAGTATCTCCCATGCCTATCTATTCTCAGGAATCAGAGGAACAGGCAAAACCTCCACCGCCAAAATCTTTGCCCGCGCCATTAATTGCCTTAATCCGACAGATGGCGATCCTTGCAATGTGTGCGAGGTTTGCCGAAGTATTTTGTCAGAACAGATGATGGATGTGCTGGAAATTGACGCTGCCTCCAACAACGGGGTGGATCATATTCGGGAAATCAGGGAAAATGTGAAATACCCGCCAGTGAAAAGCCGGTATAAAGTGTACATTATCGACGAAGTACACATGCTCAGCGCCGGTGCCTTCAATGCCCTGCTAAAAACGCTGGAAGAACCACCAGACTATGTGGTGTTTATTCTGGCCACCACCGAACTTCATAAAATTCCGGCCACCGTGCTCTCAAGATGCCTGCGGTTCACCTTCAAGCCCCTGAGTCTTGAAGAGATCCGGCAGCGGCTGCTCACCATCTGCCGTTCCCTGGGAGTGGATTATGAGGAAGCCGCTGTCACCACCATCGCACTGAACGGAGAAGGCGCTCTTCGAGACTCCCTGAGCATTCTTGACCAGTGTCTGGCCTATCACCCGGGAGAACTGCACTATCATCAGGTGGTGGAAGTGCTGGGAAGCATCAACGAAAGCCTCCTGTTTCAGTTGGCAGCACATGTCAGTCAGGGAAAAGCACTGGAAGCACTGCGTCTGGTTCAATCCCTCTATCAGGAGGGCAAAGATCTGCAACAGCTGGTGACAGATGCCATGAAGCACTATCGGTGGCTCCTGATGGCCTCACTGAATGCCACGGTTGAAGGCTGGGAAACCCTGCCGGAGGCAACCCGGGAACAGTATCTGGAGCAAAGCCGTTCCTACCAGACAGGAGACCTGACTGTCATCATCCGCCAACTGGCTGAAACAGAATATATCATGAAACGAAGTGCTCAGCCCCAGCTGATGCTGGAAAACAGCCTGATCACCCTCTGCCAGCAAATGAGGACGGGAGCACTTGCACAGACCTCCAGGGCAGTTTCAGAAAATGGAAAGGCACCTCAGGAGCCAAGAGATGTTCAGGAGCCAAGAAATCTTCAACAGACGACGCATGCGACAGATCAAAGGAGCATCACTCAACTGGATCAGCGGATTGGCCGCATTGAAGATTTTCTGAATCGGATGAAACAGCGAAAAGCAGCAGGCACAGCGCCATCAACACCATCCACCCAGCCAAAACAGCCATCAACGGCAGACGCCTCGGCAGAGGCAACTCTCGGAGCAAACGAGACGACAGCTGAAAAAGCAGGCCTTGGGCAAAGAACTTCAGAAAAAGAGAAACCGGATTCTTCGGGAGATCAAAAACTTCAGGTGGAAACCACCATGGAAGCAACGCCAGGAGAAGCAATGCCTGCAGCAGGCAGCGATGCGGAAACACAGCAGGCAGCAAAGGAACCTGTGAAGGAAGCAGCTATGACCAACACAGCAGCCGCGATCAACACAACAAATGAAGCAACCATCATCAAAGAAACGGCCGCTTCCTTTGAAGAAGCGGGTGGTGGAGAACCGCCAGCCAGTTGTGGTACCGGTCCGGCAGCACCATTAACCTTTGACATGATCAGGCAGATGTGGCCCCATGTGCTTGATCAGATGCGAGCCGATAAGAAAGTTTCCATTCAGGCCATGGTAAGAGAAGCCCAATTGACACAGCTTTCCGGCTGTGACTTAACCCTGACATTTTTGCCGGAGCAGACCATTCTGTGTGAACGTTTGGGACGAGAAGACATTAAAGATTATTTGGCCACCCTCATTCAGCAAAAAACTGGTCGGCGTCTTCGGTTGAAACTGGAAGTAAAAGAAGCCGAACCACAGCATTCTTCTTCAGATCAGGTGGCTGAAAAACTGAAACAGGTGGTTCCTGAAGAATTGGTGGAAGTGGTGGAAGATGATCAGGATGATCCGGACCTAATGTGAGCCCCGGCAGCATGCCGGCATGCATCAAACTGTTGAATGCCGCACCACCCCCGTATCACCGCCGCACCACCTCTGCCTTACCGCCGTGCCATTTCTGCACCACCCCCGTATCACTGCTGAAGGACCACCGTACTGCCACTGCATCACCGGAAAAATTGTGGTATAATAACACAACAGCCACTCTTTTGAGGGGCTGATGCCAGCATTTTTCAATCGAAAAATAACAACAGTCATCAACGACACTGAAAATAATGACAGGGAGGAAACCAAAGTGGGCAAAAAAGGATTTCCCGGCATGGGAGGCATGCCGAATATGAACAACATGATGAAACAGGCACAAAAAATGCAGAAACAAATGGCAGAAATGCAGGAACAGCTGGAACAGCAAGAATTTGAAGCCAGTGCCGGCGGCGGCGTCATCACCGTCAAAGTCAATGGTAAAAAAGAGATCATCGATATTCAGATCAAGCCCGAAGCGGTTGATCCTGATGATGTGGAAATGCTGCAGGATCTCATCATGGCAGTTGTGAACGAAGCCATGCGCATTGCTGACGAAACCGTCTCCCGGGAAATGGGGAAACTCACCGGCGGCATGAATCTGCCGGGTTTTTAGACGGCGGCGTGAACCCCGTCAGCTCGAACCGGTTCAGTGCCATTGAGGGCATCGAAACCGCACCATTCCGTGAGGAGATAAGGCATGCACGAATTTACAACCCCCATCGCCAGCCTGATTGAAGCCTTCAGTAAACTGCCGGGAATCGGCAGAAAGACGGCGCAGCGGCTGGCATTTCATGTGATCAGTATGGAAGGCCGGGAAGTGACACAACTGGCCCGGGCGATCGTTGAAGCGAAAAAGAACATTCGCTACTGCCAGGTGTGCTGTAATTTCACCGACCATGAACAATGCACGATTTGCAGGGATACCCGGCGGGATCACAGCATTATTTGCGTGGTGGAAGACCCCCGGGATGTGGCTGCGCTGGAAAAAACCCGGGAGTATCACGGTTTGTATCATGTGCTCCATGGAGCCATTTCACCGTTGGAGGGCATCGGCCCGGAAGATATCAAAATCAAAGAACTGCTGGCCCGGGTGGCCGAGGAACCGGTGGAAGAAATCATACTTGCCACCAACCCCACCATTGAAGGGGAAGCCACCGCCATGTACCTGGCCCGCATTTTCAAACCCGCAGGCATCACCGTTTCCCGCATTGGGTACGGAATTCCTGTTGGGGGCGACCTGGAGTACGTGGATGAAGTAACGTTATTGAAAGCCATGGAAGGACGTAAAAAGCTATGAAAATCGGTTTAAGAACCGTTAAAACCGGTATTGCTGTGGCGTTGAGCCTCATGATGGTTCAAATTCTACAGCTTGAGAGCGTTATTTTTGTATCCATCGCAGCCCTCATCGGCATGCAGCCCACCGTTTCAGATTCATGGAAAGTGGGCGGAAACCGAATTTTGGGAACCGTTGTCGGCACCCTTTTCGGGCTTCTGATGGCACTGCTTTTGCCTGGCAATTTTTTACTGGCAGGCCTGGGAGTGGTGGTGCTGATTCTGCTGATGAACCAGCTGAAAATCCCAGAAGGCATTACCATCAGTTGTGTGGTCTTCATCAGTATTTTCATGAACACACAAAATGATATACTCCCTTATGCCCTCAGCCGCCTGACAGACACGTTTATGGGGATTGGTATTGCCCTCATGGTGAACTATTTTATATTCCCCCCCAAGTACGACCGGCGGGCCATGTCTGAAATGCGTAAGGACATGACCCGAATACTTACTTGCCAAAACCGGATACTGGGCATGCTCCTCAAGCAGGAGCAGGTACTCCTGACAGAAGTGGACGCCCAGATTGATGATATTCTGGAAGAACTGAATGAATCCAAAAAACTGGCGGAAATGCAGGAAAAAGAAGAAAAACTCAATGTCTACGGTCAAATACTCTGCAAAGAAATCAACCTGGTGCTGCGCATTACCACCGATATGTACCAGCACCTGAAAAACCTCTACGGGCTTCTTGAAAACGGCCTCGCACCCCACACCCTTCAACCCGTTGAGCCGGAACTGCTGGCCCTTTACGAAAAGCTGAAGCGGGAAGAAACCCTGCTAAGGGAAGGCAGCCGTCAGAGGGGGGAAACCTTGAAAGAGCTGATGGAAGATATCGCCAGCCTGAAACGCCGGGTGAAAAGCGATAACATTTCCCGCCAGCTGGGAGCCGAAGAAATCATACAGCTGATGGTGATGGTGTATAATATTGGCGAAATCATTACCAAAATGGAAATGATCACATCCCAGCACAACGCCTGAGGATTCTGACACGTCAAACACATCAAGCATCTCAAACAAGCATCTCAAACAAGCATCTCAAACAAGCATCTCAAACATGCAACCGTCAACAATGAGTATTGATGATGCACGTGGCATCTGATCAGTCAAACGGCACCAATCAACAGACGAAAGCCAGCAAGGAAAAAAGAAAAAGAAACACAGAAGCAAAGGAGCTGCCAGGCATGGAGTTTCATCAAAACCGTAAAGCCCTCACCGAGACAGCTATGATTGCCACCCTCACCTCCATTTTTGTGGTGAGCACCTTTTATATTCCCCTGTTATCCATTCTCCTGGCACTGATTCCCATGCCCTTCATGGTATTGGCTGTGCGCAGGGGGAGTCGTTACGCCTTTTTTGCGCTGGTGATGGTGACACTGATCATTGGTCTTCTGACAGGGGTGATTTACAGTCTTTTTGCCCTGGTGATCTTTGGCCCAATGGCCCTGGCCATGGGCTGGTGGATTCGTCACCGAAAAGAGCCCCATGAAGTGATTTTCATTGGTGCCGTTGGCTCTGCCGCCGCCATTTTTACCATGATGCAGCTCATTGCCATGGCCAGCGGCATCCAGCTGACTCTGGAGATCAGCCAGATGATCACCGGTATCATGGAACAGCAGGCAGCCGCGCTGCAGCAAATGAACCTTGAGGTGGTGGCGCTGGAAGAAGCCGTCCACTACCTGCTGTTGGTGTTTCCGGGGCTCATTCTCATCCAGTCTCTCTTTGGGGCTTTTGTGAACTACTACCTCACCATGGCGGTTCTCCGCCGGTTTACCCCTTCTGAAGAACCGTTACCCGAGTTCAGCAGGTTCCGGCTTCCGGGGCACGTGGTCTCCGGTGTTTTTCTGCTCATGGCTTTGTCCTGGGGTTCGCAGTTCATTCACGGAATCAACCATATAAGCCTGTTGGCCAATGTTACGCTGATAGCAGTCATGATTTTCTTCATGCAGGGAATTTCTCTCATCAGCTACTGGATCAAAGGCACCCGGGTTCCCAAATGGGTGCGGCTGGTCATTCTGGTGATCCTGGTGATCCTCAGCCCCATGATCACTCTGATTTCACTGCTGGGGCTGGTGGATGTGCTGGCAGACTTTCGAAAACTCACTGTCAGCAAATGAGGAAATTCAGATTAGATAATGAGGAAGTTTGGATTCGACAGGATGAACCAGTGAAAGAAAGTTAAAGGCAAGTGTCCCCTCATAAGCAGTCCATTTAAAGGAGCGGCTTTATGAAAAAAAGCAGCCTGTTACAGTTCTTTGTTCCCGATACCCGTATCTACATGATCATCATTACCCTGCTCATTGGCATTCTGGCCTGGTACAATCAGGCCATTGCCGTGGTGGGGGTTTTTCTGCTGGTATACCTGCTGGTGTATAACCTGCGGGTGAGCAATATCAAGCGTCAGGAATGGACCCGTTACATCGAGCGGTTGTCGGCAGATGTGGATACGGCCACCCGGGAATCCATTCTTTCCATGCCCATTCCCTTAACCATGCTGGACATTGACGGTACCATCACCTGGTACAACCGTAAATTTGCCGACATACTGGAAGAAAATCATCAGACAGAGCTGCTGGAAAAAAAGCTGGATGATTTGCTGCCAGATTTTCATCTGAAGGAACTTTTGGAAAAAGAAAACGAAGAGCTGCTTCAGGTGAAGGTGGGAAACAGAAGCTTCAAAGTGGTGGCCAATGTGGTGAAACGCGATAAATCTGCAACCGCGGAGCACCTGATGATTCTTTATTGGTTTGAAACCACCCCTTATGAAAATCTGAAGCGAAAATACAACAGTGAAAAACTGGTGCTGGCACTGGTACAGGTGGACAACTACGACGAAGCCATCAAAAGCACCGATGAAGCCAACCGGTCGAAAGTGATTGCCGAAATCGACCAGCAGCTTCACCGCTGGACAGGACAGGTAAAAGGCGTTATTCGCAAATATGAACAGGATAAATATATAGTCATCTTCGAATATCACCAGCTGGCACAGCTGGAAGCCAAGCGGTTTGACATTTTGGACAGTATTCGGGAAATACAGGCCGGCAACCATATTCCCCCCACCCTGAGCATTGGTGTGGGTTCCATGGGGAAAGATTTTCAGGAAACCCTGGCCTATGCCAACACGGCCAAAGATCTGTGCCTGGGCCGCGGCGGTGACCAGACAGCCGTGAAACGGCAAGATGATATCAAGTTTTACGGCGGAAAAACCCGGGCTGTGGAAAAACGCACCAAAGTGAAGGCACGGGTCATTGCCTACGGCCTGCGTCAGTTGATGGAGCAGGCAGACCAGGTGCTGGTGATGGGCCACAAGCAACCAGATCTGGATGCCCTGGGCGCTGCCTTGGGCATTTACCGGGCAGCCCGTAACCGAAAAAAAGACGCCTATGTGGTGATGAGCGGCAGTAACCCTTCCATCGAAGTGCTCTATGACATGATGATGGAAAAAGAAGTCTACCAGAAGGCTATCATTACCTGCGCCGAAGCCATGCGGATCAAAGGAAAAGCCCGCACACTGGTGGTGGTGGTGGATACCCACCGGCCGGCCTACACAGAGTGCCCTGAACTGCTGGAGAACAACGACCGGGTGGTGGTCATCGACCATCATCGCCGCAGCACCGACTTTATTGAAAACACCCTGCTCACCTACCACGAAACCTACGCCTCCTCCACCTGTGAAATGGTGACGGAGATTCTCTATTACATGGACGACAAAATGACCCTGGAAACCCTGGAGGCAGAAGCCATGATGGCCGGCATTGCCCTGGATACCAAGAACTTCACCTTTAAAACAGGCGTCCGCACCTTCGAGGCAGCTTCATACCTGCGCCGGGCCGGTGCTGACACCACCATGGTGCGGCAGATGTTTCAGGATGACCTGGAATCCATTGTCTCCCGTGCAGAAGTTATCAAAAAGGCTGAAATGATGATGGATCAAATCGCCATTGCCATCAGCGACGACCATTCCAGTCACGCCCAGCTGGTGGCCGCCCAGGCCGCCGATTCAATGCTCGCCATCAGGGGAGCCAAAGCTTCCTTTGTGCTGGGCATCAATACCGAAGGCCAGGTGTTTATCAGCGGCCGGTCACTGGGTGAAATCAACGTGCAGGTCATCCTGGAAAAACTGGGGGGCGGCGGCCACATGACCGTTGCCGGAGCCCAGTTGGAAAATATCACCATTGAAGAAGCTAAAGAACAACTGATTCAGGCCATCTCAGAGGCATTGAATGAGGAAAAGGAGGAAACATCATGAAAGTCATCCTGCAAAAAGATGTAAAAGGTCTTGGAAAAACCGGCGATGTGGTAAATGCCAGTGACGGTTATGCCCGTAATTTTCTGTTGCCCAAAGGCTTGGCGGTGGAGGCCAGTACCGGCAACCTGAATAATGTGAAACAACAAAAGCAGGCTGAAGCCAAACGCAAGGCCGATGAACTTGCCGAAGCTGAAAAACTGAAAGAACGGCTGTCGAAGGTTACTGTCACACTCACGGCCAAATCAGGGGAGGGTGGCCGGCTCTTTGGTTCCATCACCAATAAAGAAATTGCCGAAAACCTGGAAAAGCAGCATCATATTGCCCTGGACAAACGAAAAATTGTGTTGAACGACCCCATCAAAGAACTGGGAGAAACCCTGGTGGATGTAAAGGTGTACCCGGGAGTCAACGGTACGTTGAAGGTAAAAGTGCAGGCGGAAAACTAATCACCTGAGAGATCAGTTGACGGATCAAGAAGAAGGAGTCGAGCCATGGAAGCTTTCGCCAACTTTGCACAGGTACCGCCTCACAGTGTCGAAGCCGAACAGTCGGTGCTGGGAGCCATGCTCATGGACCGGGATGCCGTCTATGTGGCGCTGGAAATTCTGAAACCCGAAGATTTTTATAAAGAAGCTCACCGGGAGATTTTCGAAGCCATGGTCGGTCTTTTTGGCAAGGAAGAGCCGGTGGACCTTCTCACGCTCACAGAAGCTTTGCGAGCCCGTGAAACCCTGGAGGCGGTGGGAGGAATCCCCTACCTGTCCAGCCTCACCTCCAATGTACCGGTGACGGTTCATGTGGAACACTATGCCAAGCTGGTGGAAGAAAAGGCAGTGGTGCGCCGGCTCATCCATTCTTCCCGGGATATCATGCAGCTGGGGTACCGGCCCGAGGTGGAAGTGCAGGAACTCATTGAGCAGGCCCAGAAAAACATTTACGATATCACTCAAAGCCGGTATCGTCAAGGGTTCACCCACATTAAAGACCTGCTGGGCACCACCTTCGACGAAATTGAGCGGCGGTACGAAAACAAAGAAGCCATCACCGGGCTCACCACCGGCTTCAACGACCTTGACCACAAGCTTAACGGCTTTCATCCGTCAGATTTGATTCTGGTGGCAGCCCGTCCCGCCATGGGAAAATCTGCTTTTGCCCTGAACCTGGCGCAAAACGCGGCCATGAAGGGTGATGCTTCTGTCGCCATTTTCAGCCTTGAGATGTCAAAGGAACAGCTGATCCTGCGTATACTGGCGGCTGAATCCATGGTGGATCTGGGAAAAATTCAAAGTGGCCGTCTCAACGAAGACGAATGGCAGCGCATTGCCCAGGCCATGGTGCCCCTCTCCCAGGCAAAGATCCATTTCGACGATTCAGCAGGCATTTCAGTCACAGAAATGCGGTCAAAATCCCGACGGCTGAAAATGGAAAAGGGCCTTGACCTGGTGCTGATTGACTATCTGCAGCTGATGCAGGGAGAAACCCGCAGCGAAAACCGTCAGCAGGAAATCTCCAGTATCTCCCGAAACCTGAAAATCATGGCCAAAGAACTGGATTGTCCGGTGATTGCGCTTTCACAGCTCTCACGTGCACCCGAGCTGCGGTCTGATCACCGGCCCATTCTCTCAGACCTTCGTGAATCCGGTGCCATTGAGCAGGATGCCGATGTGGTCATGTTCTTATACCGGGATGCCTACTACGACGAAGAAAGTGAAAAGCAGAACATTGCCGAAGTGATTCTGGCCAAGCACCGTCACGGCGAAACCGGTTCCATTGAAATGATCTGGATGGGAGAATACCAGAAGTTTGCCGATCTTTCCAGATATGACAGTTAAGAAGCGGCAGCCTGTTGTCAGAAGGCGGGTTCTGTGCTACAATAATGTTGACTGGTTTAGTATGGATTTCACAGGCAGGAACACTGCCTGAAGGAGGGATAACATGGCGAAGGTGACACATGAAATGACCATTATGGAAGTCCTGAAGTTGGATCCGGGCGTGGCCCCCATCTTTATGAAACATGGCCTGCATTGCCTGGGATGCCCAGGGGCAACCATGGAGAGCATTCATGATGCCGGTCAGGTGCACGGCATTAATGTTGATGTACTTGTCAATGAACTGAACCAATTTTTGGAAAGCAACGCATAACACCCCCAACTATAGGCAGACATCACAAAACCCGGCGGGAATCACTCGCCGGGTTTGTTTTGGTATAGGAAATAGCACATGCAAAAAAGTGGTGGATAACGTTTTGGTAATGGCTTTAAGCTTCTTACTCACGGTTCCCCATCACCTATTAACTGAAAAACTGCTGTAGGCAGTTTCAGACTGTAGACAAAATAAGATGAAGACAAGGGATTTGGTAAAGGACAGCCTTGGAAATCTTGTCAGTGTTTTTTCGAAAAGGAGAGAAAACCGCCAGCGCCTGCTGTTTGAGCGCAGCGAGTTCAGGTGCTGTTTTCGAGACTTTCGACTAAAAACACACAAGATTGGAATCAGCTGGCCAGTCCAAATCCCTTTGTCTTCAGCCTCAAACTGCTGTAGGCAGTTTTGTTCTTGTTTGTGAAGCAGTGGTTTTTTCGCTTTAGACAACAGGCAAAAAACAAAGTGAAATGATGACAGCTATGATTGATCAGAAGTGCTGAAAAGCAGGCTGAAGAGCTCTGCCGGCAATGTGAAGCTGTTGCCGGAGAGCGGCGTATTTGATGCTGTGCTCGCCGGTGTCACAGTAAGACCCTTGGCATCGGTGCTGATTCTGCCAGCGTCTTCCTTTTCCGAACACGTTTTCCCGGCACATGCCTTTTCATCACCGGCTTCTCCGGTATTCATTTCTCCGGTACGGCGATCCTCCGACTTTCCCACCAAATCAGAAGAAGGTTCCTGCTGAAGCAGCATCTCGTCATCAGAAGCCTTCAGCCGAAGCATTTCCTGATGAATCTGCTCCATTTTCCTGTCCAGCTGGGCCACTGTATCAGCAGCTTCCTTTAAGTCATCCTTCAGCTGCTGGGGCACTTCCCGTTCATATTTATAATAGATTTTGTGTTCCAGACTGGCCCAAAAATCCATGGCAATGGTTCGAATTTGAACTTCCACAAAAACTTTCTCCATGCGGTCTGACATAAAGACCGGGACCTGAAGAATCATATGTAAACTTTGATATCCGTTGGGTTTGGGTTCTTCAATATAGTCTTTGTAATCCAGCACCGTGATATCCTGCTGCTGCATCAGCATGCCGGCCACCCGGTAGATGTCTGGAACAAAGGAGCAGGTGATGCGAATACCGGCAATGTCACGAATGTTCTCACGAATGGATTCCACCGACCAGGGGTAATTCTTGCGCTGCAGCTTGTTGATGATGCTTTCGGGGGTTTTCAGCCGGGACTTGACATGTTCAATGGGGTTATAGTCATGCACATATTCAAATTCCTGTTTCAGAATATTAATTTTGGTGTTCACTTCTTCCAGCCCGAAACGGTAGTACATCATAAACCGGGTAAGGGATTTTTGAAAGGTTCTCATTTGCTCAGCATTCACCTGTTCTATGTTAATCAATAAAGTCAACTCCTTTTGTGGGCATCGAAGCGCTGCGCACAGTATCAGACTGTTATTTCCAGGAAAATCATATCTCCAACAGAAATAATGCACATCATCCCAAATGGAAATGACGAGCAGACATCACCAGTAGACATTACAAACAAAATCTCGAACGGGTGCCACAGCCAGAAAAAAAGCCAGGGGCATGTAAAAAGTGTTAGAAAACTGGAAAAAAGGGGCATTCAATCAACATGACGAGAAAGAGACAAAAACGTTTCATCAATGGTGATGGATCAAAAGATGCCATTTCGAGATCATCACCAGAATAGCAGATGCGTATGAACCATGAATGAACGAATCCCTGTTTTGCATAGACATCGATGGGAAAGCGCACCGAAAAGCAAACCAATGAAGCAACGATATGGAAAATATGGGAAAAACATCCAGCAGAAAATAAAACAGATGGAAAGGGATCTGAAGACAAGGCAGATCCACTGAAAAAAGGTAAAAGACGCTAGCGACACCAAAAAAGCAAAAGACGCAGAAACTGTAAAAACAGGTCGGCTGAAGGTGACGATGAACAGCAACTGAAATGAAAACTTGAAATGAGAACCTTGAAAAGAGGTCCATGAAAAGAACCCTTGAAAAGACAACCAGTGAGAGGAGTGATGGGCATGAGAATACTGGTGGTGGATGATGCGCCTTTAAATCTTCATTTTGTCACAAGCATCCTGCATCAAACCTATCCCCAATATGAAATTTACCAGTGCCAGCGACCGAGGCAGGTGGAGAAGCTAGTCAATGAGAAAGAAATTGACGTGCTGCTTCTTGATATCACCATGCCGGAGATCAGCGGCCTGGATCTGTTGAAAAGCCTCCGGGAGAAACTCAGCAGCGATGACCTGCAGATTATTATGCTCACGGCACTGGATGACGACGATATTTTTCAGACCTGTTACGCATTGGGAGCCAATGACTACGTGAAGAAACCTTTCAACAAGGTGGAACTGACTTCCCGTCTCAATCACGCCATTAAGAGCATTCAAGATCAACAGCAAAGAAAGCAGCTGATCCATGGAATTAAAGAACATAACAATGAGCTTCGACGGGTCAACATGGAACTTCAAATGGCACAGGCTGCCCTGGTTCACTCAGAAAAAATGGCAGCCATTGGCCAGCTGGCGGCAGGCGTGGCCCACGAAATCAACAATCCCATCGGTTATGTGAGCAGTAACCTGGAGACACTGAACAGTTATCTTCAAAAGATGACACACTACATCCACCAGTGCCGTGAAGTGCAGGAAGCACTTGAGAAAAGTGAACACATCCCATCGGAAGCCCTGGCCGTTCAACTGGCCGACAGCTATGAAACACAGAAGCTGGGCATCATCATGGAAGACCTTGAAGGTCTCATGGCAGACACCCAGGAGGGTGTGCAGCGAGTGGCGACCATTGTTAAAACCATGCGTAATTTTGCCCGCAGCGGTGACCACGACGAAAAGGGATGGGTTATCCTGAACGACTTAATACACCAAAGCATGATGATGCTTCAAAATGAATCCAAATACGTGGCCGATGTGATCTTCCGGGAGCAGGATGAAATCGAGGTGTTTTGCAATCAGGGACAAATCGGGCAGGTACTGGTGAATATCCTGAACAATGCCATACAAGCCATCCGAAACCAGGAAAAGCCGGAGCGGGGACGGATTACCATCGGGCTGGGGCGCACGGAAGATAAAGCCAATATCATCATCAGCGACAATGGGCCGGGGATTCCAAGAGAGTACCTGAGCCGAATTTTCGACCCCTTCTTCACCAGCAAAAAAGTGGGCGATGGCACCGGGCTGGGACTCAGCATTTCTTACGATATCATTGTCAATAAGCACGGGGGCATGTTAGCAGCCCACAGCGAAACGGGAAGGGGTGCCATCTTCGATATCCTGCTGCCCATTCATGATTATCAGGAAAGTGAGGAAAAGGAATGAAAAGAACCCTTCTGCTGGTAGATGATGAAAGGCAAGTGATTCGTTCCCTGGAACGACTGCTAATGGACACTGACTATCGGGTTTTGTCTGCCCTCAGTGCACAGCAGGGGCTGGAAATACTGGAGAAAGAAACCATCAATCTGGTAATGAGTGATATGCGCATGCCTGAAATGGACGGGTATGAGTTCCTCAACATTGTCAAAGAGCGGTATCCCCACGTGATTCGAATAATGCTCACCGGGTATTCAGAGGAGAACGTGGTGTTGAAGGCACTGGAAGATAATACGGTAAAAGTGTATCTTTTCAAACCCTGGAAAAATGAAGAACTGATGGAAACCCTTCGCCAGATTTTTGAAACCTATGACCTTCTCAACAGTTCCCAGTTGCTGGAGATAATCAACAATGCCTCTTTTCTGCCAACCATCGAAGATGCCTACTGGGAAATCATACGGGCCATGGATCATGAGAGCGACCTTTCCAAGATTGCCTCCTATATTGAAAAAGACTCTGCCATTGCCAGCAAAGTACTTCGACTGGCCAATTCTGCCTATTACGGAGCGCGAACAGGCTCCCTGCATAAGGCGGTGACTTACATCGGGCTGAAACACACCCGCCATCTGGTGAGGTCCACCGCCATTATCGGATTCTTCCAGGGAAGTCATCATGCACGTTCGCTCATGCAGCGTCTTTGGAAACAGGCAGCCCTTTCCCATCGGCTCTATCATCATCTCTACCAACATCATCTAAACCACAAGATGCCTGAAAACAACATACCGGCAGCCCTCCTTCACAACATCGGCGTCATGTTTTTACTGGGACATTTTGGAGAAGGTTACGCAACCCTGTTGTTGCAAGCCGATGAAAAGAAACTGGCCCTGGAGGAATGTGAACGGCAGGCCTATGGCAACACACACATGGAAGCAGGCGGGTATCTCCTCAGTTGGTGGAACTTCCCCTTCCCGGTGGTGGAGGCCGCCCTGTATCACCATGCGCCTTTTGATCACCGGGTGATCAACACTGAAGTGACAGCAGCCGTTCATCTGGTTAACCGATATTCCCATCAGCTGCTGGGGTTTCCCCAATACGACGGGTATGACGATCGGGTTTTTGATTACCTGGGCGTGAATCAACAGCACTTTGAAAAAAGCCTGGAGAGTATATCCCTTGAAGAGGAGGCTTAACCCATGGATCAACGAGATGCCGTTCTTTTTGTAGACGATGAAATCAATGTGCTCAGTTCCCTTAAGCGGGGAATGATGGACGAACCTTATACCTGCTACTTTGCCTCCAGCGGGAAAGAAGCGCTGGTCATTCTGGAGGAAAAAACCATCAGCGTCATTGTCACTGATATGCGCATGCCTGAAATGACAGGGTTGAAACTGCTGCAGGAGGTGACCAAAGTATCGCCTGATACCGTTAAGATTGTACTTTCAGGATACACCCAGATTCAGCAGATTCTGGCCACCATTAATACGGTGGACATCTTTAAATTCATCACGAAACCATGGAAAATGGAAGAAGAGTTTAAAGTCATTATTCAACAGGCAGTGGCCTATTACCGCATGAAAAAAGAGCACGAGCAACTGAAACATGACCTGGAAAACCGGAACAAAGTATACCGCAACATGCTGGCCACCATGACAGGACGGGTGGCAACGGCCCAAAAACAAGTACAACTGGTGGGCGCTTTGGCAGAAAAGATGCTTGAATATGCACACCGTCATCAACACACCGAAAGCGCCGGAATCAGGGCCATGCTGGAGCAACAGCCCGTGTTTTTCCAGACTTTAGAAAAAATCATTTTGATGCAGGCAGATCAACAAACAGCTGACGAACTGGAAGCGTGGTTAAGAACTGAGCTGAGCCGGTCATTTTCCCTGGAAAAGGTGACAACCGGCAGGTTGCCGGCAGAAAAGAAAACCGGGGAAGTGGAAAAAAGACCAGTACCGGGCAGTACCGACGGCAGGCTGATGGCCGGTGGGATGAAGATGATCCTGGACATGCTGCCGCCAACCCTCCGGGATCAGCCAATTCTTCTGGAGACCACTCAACCCAGCCATCATATTTTTCATTGCCTGTTGCGAATCCCCCTGGGAGAAGGAGAGGCCGCCCAGATAGACCCCGACTGCATCCAGTACCTGAACATGGTTCTTGGAAAAGCGCTGGAAACTGTTGAGATTCATTTTTCAGCAGTTAATGAAGCGCATCATCTGGTGATGAAAATGACAACACCCCTGAAAGAACCTTCTTAAATGACGATTTTCAAAATCGCAGTTCCAAAATGCCGGTTCCAAAATGGAAGTTCCAATCACAATCGAACAGCGGCAAAGATACACGGGAGCTGATTCAACGATGAAAAGAGGCGGTACAGATGAAAATAATGTTTGACAGGGAGGGTTCCGTTGAGGGCCTGAACGCCCTGTTAACGACATTGTGTCAGGAAGAAAATGTCACAGGGGTTATGATTTTTGCTTGTGAATCCAACGAGTTCACCCCTGAAAAAGTAGACTCCTTGCTGTTAAACTGCATCAAACCTCTGTGGGGAGGCGTTTTCCCTGAAATTATTTATGAAGCTGAAAAGATATCAAAGGGAACCCTTGCCGCCGGCTTTACCTGCCCGCTGAAAACCGTCGCCATTGATGATCTTAAAAACGATTCCGCCGCCATCAGGCAAGTCATAGAAAACGCTTACGAAAAAGAAGATTTGCGGGAGCAGACCATGTTCATCTTCGCCGACGGGCTCAGTGGGTGCATCGAAACACTGCGGGACAGTCTGTTTCAGTCTCTGGGTGCCATGCCCAACTACATCGGGGGTGGTGCAGGATCCCTCCAGTTCATTCAAAGGCCCTGCATCTTTACATCGGAAGGATTGAAAGAAAATGCCGCTGTGCTGGCCCTTGTTCGTCAAAAAAGCGGTGTGGGTGTCGCCCATGGGTGGGAGCCCATATCGGAACCCCATAAAATAACGGCCGCTGAGGGTAACCGAATCATTTCAATTGACTGGCAGCCGGCGTTTGAAGTCTATCAGGAGATGGTGGAGAGCCTTTCGGGTAACAGTTTTCAGGAGTATGATTTTTTTCACCTGGCCAAAAACTACCCGCTGGGAATCATGAACATGAATCTGGAAATGATCGTGCGTGACCCCATCGCAACCAACTCAGAGAAAGACCTGATCTGTGTGGGAGACGTGCCGGTGAATGCCATTATCCACGTACTCAGAGGCGACCGGGAGTCATTGCTGCAGGGAGCGGCGGCAGCCAGAAAAAACGCTGAGATCAATTTCGAAACTGTCACCGGCCAACAGGCTGAAACAGCTGTAGCCATGCTTGTTATCGACTGTATTTCCAGGGTGCTGTACTTAAACCATGACTTTGAGGAAGAACTGAAAATTGTCAAAACAGAAGCGACAGTGATGGGAGCCCTGACACTGGGAGAATTTGCCAATCTGCGCAGCGACAATCTGGCCTTTCACAACAAAACCATCATCACAGCCCTTCTTCAGTAAAAGAAAAAAAGCAAAGAAAACAAGTAAAGAAAACAAGTAAAGAAAAACAAAGTGAAAACTGATCAGAAGCGGTTCAGATAAGTATTTGTAAGCCCGTCCACACCAGCAATCAGTCAGCGGACCACTTTTAAAAAAAACAGAAACATTTTGATGGTTTTTTCGTTAAGATATACGTTAAGACATGCAGTAAGATATAGGCCGTACAGAGGGCAGCATCAAAGGCAACATTAAGAGCATTAGGAAACAGCTGCACATAAAAACCGATGCCCCGCTGCAGGCAAGCGCGCGTCATAAAGGCATTAAACGCAATGTGCAGGTAAAGGAACACCGTGAAAAGAGGTGGTGAGGGTTGATGAAATATCTGATACCGTTGTTGATCATTGGTGTTATTCTCATCTGGCTGGGGTTTTATGGATTTGGCATCCTCATGATTCCCCAGGGCGCTTTCCCCGTCACTGTTTTCAAAGTGGTGGGGCTGCTGTTCATTCTGCTTTTCATGGGAATGGCCCTGCGGGTTTTGGTGGAACGGCTGAAAGAACTGAAAGAGGAGGAAGATGATGATTATCGTCAATACTGATTTTATCACTGGAAAAGAACTGGAAACCCTGGGAATGGTGAAGGGCTCTGTGATTCAGGCCAAACATGTGGGCAAAGACATCATGAGCGGCCTGAAAGGGCTGGTGGGCGGAGAGCTGACGGCCTATTCAGAAATGATGAACGAAGCACGGGCGAAAGCCACCAAAAGAATGGTTGAAGAAGCCCAGACCATGGGAGCCGATGGCGTCATCAACGTACGGTACACCTCTGCGGCTGTGATGCAGGGAGCAGCAGAGATCCTGGTGTATGGAACCGCCGTCCGGTTTCGGTAGACCGGGGCAAGCTCCACAAACGTGAGTGCCTGAAGGCATTTGTGAAAGTCGGTGCCAACACCCTTTAAATGGCATCTGATTGTTGTGTTGACAACAATTGGAAATCATTTGGAGGGTGTTTGTCTGTTCATGTGAAACAAAGGGGAGATGACCTAAAACCGTCCACAAGATCCACAATATCTATAGAGGCCATAAGGGTGATGTTCGAGAGTTCCGTTAAGCACCACTGAGAGCACAGCTCGTTCGTTGGAAAGAACATCGGTGGACGGAATGATAAATGATGGAATGCTGGAATGATTGAAGCGGCAGTCAATGGGATAAAAAATGAATGATACTGGATGAAAACCATATTAATTACAGACGATAACAGAACAACTAATCGAATTTTACAAAAAACATTCACATTTATATTGACCCATTTTGCCTGTCTGTGATAGGATGAGGATGCATTGAAAGGAGTGGGAATCATGTCGACAACAGCCATCGTAGGAGCCCAGTGGGGCGACGAGGGAAAAGGAAAAGTAATTGATTATCTGGCAAGCCAGGCCGAAGTCATCGTTCGTGCCCAGGGAGGCAATAACGCCGGTCACACAGTGGTGGTGGAAGATACCAAATACACCTTTCATCTGATGCCCTCCGGCGTGCTCTATGACGGTACCCTGAACCTCATTGCCAACGGCGTCGTCTTCGACCCGGAAGGGTTTTTGAAAGAAATCGAAAAACTGGAATCTCAGGGAGTCACCATCAGCCACCTGTTCATTGACGAACGGGCGCATCTGATTTTCCCTTACCATAAGCGCATTGACGAACTGCAGGAAGAAGCCCGGGGCGAAGAGTCCATCGGCACCACCAAGCGGGGTATTGGGCCCTGCTACATGGATAAAATCGAACGCACCGGCATTCAGGTGGGCGAGCTGCTTCGACCGGAACGGCTTCAGAAGTTCATTGCCAAACAGGTGGCCCGCAAAAATGCCATTCTGGAAAAAATCTATGAAACAGAGGGCTTCGATCCCCAGGCTATTTTTGAAACCTACCAGGCCTATGGAGAGAAGCTGGCGCCTTTCATTACCGACACCAACCGGTTGCTTCATGAAGCACTGGACTCAGGGAAAAAAGTGTTGCTGGAAGGTGCACAGGGAGCACTGCTGGACATTGACCTGGGCACCTATCCCTACGTCACATCCTCTCACCCCACCACAGGCGGTTTCTGTACCGGTGCGGGCATCGGGCCCAATCAAATCGATGAAGTCGTGGGCATCGTCAAGGCCTACACCACCCGTGTGGGGAAAGGCCCCTTTCCCACAGAGGAAGATAACGCCACCGGTGACGCCATTCGCATCAAAGGCAATGAATTCGGCACCACCACCGGACGCCCCCGCCGCTGCGGCTGGCTGGACGGCATCATGCTACGCTACACGGCCCGCATCAACGGCATGACAGGGATTGCCCTCATGCTGCTGGATGTGCTGGATCAGTTCGATGAAATCAAGTTCTGCACCGGCTATGAACTGGATGGCCAGGTGAGCACTCATTTCCCCGCCAGCCTGGCAGATCTCGACCGCTGCCAACCGGTTTACCAGACCCTGAAGGGCTGGAAAACCGACATCACCGGCATCACTGCCTTTGAAGACCTGCCGGCAGAAGCCAAGACCTATGTGAAAACCATTGAAGATTTCACCGGTGTTCCTGTCAAGCTGATTTCTGTGGGCCCCAAAAGAAGCCAGACCATTGTGCGGGAAGCCATGATTTAGTTTTTAAACCGCACCCCTGCCTTCCCACCGAATATCTTTGCCGAAAAACTTCACAAAACTGTAATAGGCAAAAAGGCGGGAGCAGATGCGGTCGTCGTAACGCACCATCAGTTCCCCCGGTGGCAGGTTGGTGGAAATCAGGGTTTTCTTTCCTTCCAGATGGCGGGTGTTGATAATCTGAAAAAGCTGGCCATTGGTGAAGGTATTGGTAAGCTCAGTGCCCAGATCATCGATGATCAGCAGGTCACAGTCAAAAAGACGGGTGAGCACCTGGGAATCCTGAGGGGTGCCTTCCCGGCCGAACTGGTGATTTTCAAGGAGATGAATCAGCTTGATGGCGGTCTGGTAAATCACCACTTTTTCCCGGTCAAGCAGGGCTTTGGCAATGCAGTTGGCCATAAAGGTTTTTCCCAGCCCCGTGGGGCCGTAAAAAAGCAGGTTTTTTTCATTGGGTTCATCAAAATTAAAGACAAAGCCTTCACATTCCTGCAACACCTGCAGCATATTATCCCGGGGAGAAAGCCCTTCCTCCGGGATTTCCTTTTCTGAAAATAAATCAATGCGGAAGGTTTTGAAGTTTTCCTTCGCCAGAATACCCGCCAGATTACTCATCTGATAGGCCTGGTTAATCAGTTGCTGTTTGAAACAGCTGCAATGCTTCCCTGATTTCAAAATCCCCCGGTCCTGGCAGTGGGCGCATGACCAGTGGGGTTGAAAGTCGGCTTCGGTGAGATGATGGGAGTTCATGAGAGCACTGCGCCGTTCCTGAAGGCGGTTCATCTCCTGCTCCAGCTGATGAATCAGCCTTTGCTGGTTTTGGGGATCAGACAGCAGGGCGCGGCTGATGGCCAGGCCCTGACGGGTCATTTGAGATTCCAGGGCTTCCAGCTCCGGTACCATTTCATAAATGGCCTGCACCTTTTCTTCCCGGCGCCGCTGGGCCATTCGCCGCTTTTTTTCATAGTCCTTCATGATTTCCTGTACCACGGCGGACCGTCTCATTGATCATCCTCCTTACGGGGTCTGCGTTTGCGGCCCAACAGAATTTTTTCCAGTTCATCGTTGGAATAATCTTTTCCCCGGCTCTCAGGCAAATGAAAGCCGGTTTTTTTTATGGGAGGGCTTGTGACACGCCGTCCGGCATCTTTGGCAACTGTCTTTTCAGCGGCCTGCCGGCGCCGGTCGGCTTCGTGGCGGTCAACGGCTTCAGGGGTTGCCAGCCCTTCTTTCTGCCAGCGGTCCAGAATCCCGTGGATGTACTTAATACTTGGTTTGGCGGTGCCGGCGGAGAATCCGCAGGCTTTTAAAATCATGTCCATGGAAAAGCCGAAGGCATCCAGCCACTGGTCCATCAGGCGGCTTTCTGCATCGGAGGGGAGACGGCCGTGAAAGCCCAGGGCCTTAAATACCTGGTCATATTGCCGGTAGCGCAGCTGCATGCAGTCAAGAAAAGCCTGCACCTGCTCCCCGCTGAGAAATCCTTCGTCGGCCCAGTTGCGCACAATGCCGGCCACATAGGGCACGCTGCGCACTTCTTTCTGACGCACAGCATATTCAAAGGCCATGAGCACCACTGTCTTCTCCACTTTGAAATGGTGAAGCCAGTCAAGCACCTGCATTTCTTCATTGGGAACCAGGGGGCGCTGCATCAGGCGGTTGATGGCAGCAAAGAACTGGCGAAAGCTTTCCCGTTCATTGGCTTCCAGCAATTCAGCCGGAGTGGTGGTGTGGGGCGGGGGAGTCTCGGAATCAACGGCTGGCGACGTTACCTGGGGGGTGTGCTTCAGATGAAGCGTCTTTAGGGAAAGAAACTCCACAGAAGGCTCCGGCAGCGGAGGATTTTCCGGCACATTACCGGAACCGTCGCCGGGGATATCACCGGGCACACTGCCGGCATCATCATTTGGTGCTTCCGACGGTGATTTTCCGGGAAAGCCTGCAGATGACCCCGCAGGGTGGGTTAGGCGCACCAGGCCTTTATCTTCCCAGTACTGCCAGGCTTCCAGCACCTGCTGAAGAGGAAGATTCAGATTGGTGGCGAGGGTGCGGGAGGTGAAGCGTTTCCCCTCAGAAGCTTCCAGGGCGTAGCGGTATCCCAGCAGATACACTTTGACAAAGTCACCCGGAGCCGGGGGCATATACAAATCAAGAAAGAGATTTTCCACCGGGGTATCATGAAGGTCCACCGGTGTTTTTTCCAGTCGAAAAGGCATGGGTATCACTCCTAAAAACATCATTTAAGGTTCAAACCCACTCACGGTCACAGGAGGGGGTTTTGCGGCGTATCTAATCATGACGCATCTAATCATAAAGACAGCTTTCCCTCATTATATCACAGGGCAGGGGAGGAGAAATCCTTCCGGCAAAAAAGAAGGCTGCCGAGTGTTGCCTAACGCTGGAATCGTTGCAACAAGACCATCATAAGCACAGAAACACACGTTCTGTATTGTTGCCGGGACTTTGGTAGGATATAATGATTTCGTGTGGCAGCCATATCACAAGAGGCATGGCTGCATTACGTGTTTCACCGGTGCCAGACACCGGGCACATCACCAGTGAGAACAACCGGGCAAAGAAGCACAGGACATTTGTATCAACCGGGAGGGGATAGCGGCATGTCCAAGCGTCATCGTCCAGGAAAGAAACAAAAGGGTGACTGGATTCAAGATTCACCAAATCAAGAAATGAAAGCCGTACAGGAACATGTGCAGGAAACTGAGGCACAGGAAGTCCTGCGGAATACCATACAAGAAGCTGCACAGGAAACCCTGCAGGCATCTGCACAAGAAACCGTACAAAAAAGCGTACAGGAACCCGCAAAGAACAATGTGCGGCAGACCCAGGCTCAACAAAGGCTTGAGGCAGACGGGGCGGCACGCTTGCAGGAACTTCGGAAAAAAAGAAAACCCATGGGGAAAGCGTCGGCCACTCCCATACAGGAAAAAGCAATACTGTATCTGGTCGGGCTGAAAGAGCTCGCGGCCATCACACTGAGAAAAGCGAAAGCCGGCACCCTGAAAAAGGCGGCTGACATGAAAGCTCAGGTCAAGCCTGCTTTTAAGCAGCTGTCATCAAAAATGGCATCAAGCCTTCAGAGAATCATGCCGGGAGCAGCAACGCTGGAGACTTCAAAAACGCTTGAGATACCAGAAAATGGAGGCGCAACAGCCCTCCCTGAAACCCTTGCAGCATCTGCTGAATCAATCGAATCAATTGATTCAGGCGAACATCAAACAGCCGCTCAGGTAAAAGAAGAGAACCCGTGGGTGGCAATGGCCGTCATGCTTTTCCGAAAAAAACAGGTGAAACTGGCCGTGGCGGGAATCGCTGTGGCAGCCATCGCGTTTGTTGCCGGAAACAGCTATTACAACAGTTACCAGGAAAGCCTGGTTGCCTACGAACTGACTTTGGATGGAAAATCTCTGGGGATTGTTCGGGAGGCTGATGAAGCCTTCGACGAAGCAGTGAAAACCCTGCAACGTGAAATGCGCCAGTTGTATGGGATGGAAGCATACATACCCGACACCCGGGAATGGCTGGAAGTGAAAGCAACCGACGAGGAACTCACCTCGCAGACAGCGCTGATTACCGCACTGAAAAATCAACTGGGCATCAAGGTGAAGGCCACGGCCCTCACCGTTGACGGAGAACCGCTGGTGATCCTCCCCAGCCGTCAGTTGGCTGAAAATCTGCTGGGTCAGGTTATGGAACCCTACCTGGACCCTGAAGTGGAGTACCTGGAAACCGGATTCTCTGAAAACATTGAACTGACAGAACTGGCAGCCGATCTATCAGATATTTGGGACATGGAGGAAGCACTGCAGTACCTCCAAACAGGCACCAATGAAATCAAAGTGCATGAAGTGCAGCCGGGCGAAAGCACCTGGCTGATTGCCAACCGAAATGAGATGACAGTGGAAGAAATAGAAGCCGCCAATCCGGGGCTGGTATCAGAACGACTGAGCATTGGTCAGGAGTTGAATCTAATTGTGCCGACGCCTTATCTGACGGTGCGCACCCGCGAATACGCAGAACTGGCAGAGGCCATTCCCTTTGAAACCGAAGAAGTGGAGTCAGACAGCCTTTATCAGGGAGACCGGCGCATTACCACCCAGGGGGAAGAAGGCTTTCATGAAATCAAAGCCTATCTTGTCCGGGAAAATGGCCGGGAAGCTGAGCGGGAAATTTTGGAAGAAAACCGGATTTCCGAGCCCACCACACGGGTGGTGGCGGTGGGAACCCTGCCACGGCCAGCCACCATGGCCACTGGCACATTCATGAATCCCACCCGGGGACGCCTCACCTCTCCCTTTGGCATGCGGGGCGGTTCGCGGCATACCGGGATAGACATTGCCAATTCCCGGGGAACAGCGGTGAAAGCCGCCGATGCCGGTAAAGTTTCTTTTGCTGGAACCAGAGGCGCCTATGGGCAGCTGGTGATCATTGACCATGAAAATGGCTACCAGACCTACTACGCCCATCTGAACACCATGTCTGTTTCAGCAGGCACACGGGTTCATAAAGACCAGCTTATTGGCACCATCGGCACTACCGGCCGCAGCACTGGGCCGCATCTTCACTTTGAAGTGCGTAAAAACGGCACTCCCGTGAATCCTCTGGGATTTGTCAACTACTAAATCGATCAGATCAGCCAACCCAGGCAATACCCATCAATCGAAGAATGGCACATGCAAAGCATGACACACCCATCGATAAAATATTCAAACACAAAAAACCCCGGCCACAACCGGGGTTTGAGATTGAAGACAAAGGGCTTTGGCCAGGCCAGCTGATTCCAATCTTGTGTGTTTTTAGTCGAAAGTCTCGAAAACAGCGCCTGAACTCGCTGCGCTCAAACAGCAGACACTGGCGGTTTTCTCCCCTTTTCGAAAAAACACTGACAAGATTTCCAAGGCTGTCCTTTACCAGATCCCTTGTCTTCATCTTATTTTGTCTACAGTCTGAAACCCCGGCCACAGCCGGGGTTTTTTGGTATAGGAAACAGCATGCGCAAAATAGCTGTGGATAAAGTGGTTTCTAGGCGTTGATGTGGGCTTTCCTTTTCTATTCACTATTCCCTATCACCTATCCACTGAAAACCCGCCGCAGGCGGTTTTGTTCTGTATGCCCGGAAAACGCCGGGAGCAGACACTGGTGAAATGGTGAAGCAGCAGTTCAAAAAGATGGTGGAAGGGCTATCGGCAAAACAATGCGCCAGGCAGCCATCAGAAGGCGGTGGGTTGAGAAAGCGGCCGGCCTACTTTTTTTTATGACTGATTTCTGGTATGATGCTCATAAGAACAAGGCACCGGCGGTAAATCACCCGCAGGGAGAAAAGGAAGGTGACGGTCATGAAAACCCGCATTCTCATTGTGGAAGATGAACGGAACATTGCCGATATCATTAAGTTTAATCTTGAAAAAGAAGGCTATCAGACTGAAATCGCCGGCGACGGCGAAGACGCCCTGGTGAAAGTGCGCACCTTTCAGCCCGACCTGATGCTGTTGGATCTCATGATTCCCAAAATGGATGGTTTCCAGGTGTGCCGCAAAGTGAGAGAACATCACAACTTTCCCATACTCATGCTTACTGCCAAAGAAGAAGAAGTGGACAAGGTGCTGGGGCTTGAAATGGGAGCCGATGATTACATCACCAAACCCTTTGGTATGCGGGAACTCCTGGCGCGCATCAAGGCCAACCTGCGGCGGGTGGGACCGGCGGAGGGAGATTCTCAGGAAAAAGTGGTGGCAGGTCCCCTCAGCATAGACTTGGGCAAATATGAAGTAAAAAAAGAAGAAACGGTCATTGAACTGACCATCCGTGAATTTGAGCTCCTTCGCTTTCTGGCACTGCAGCCGGAACAAGTCTTTACCCGGGAACAGTTGTTAAAGGAAGTCTGGGGGTACGAATACTACGGAGATATTCGCACAGTGGACGTGACAGTACGCCGGTTGCGGGAAAAGGTGGAAGACAACGCCAGCACCCCTCGGTATATTATGACCAAGCGGGGTGTGGGGTACTATTTCAGGAGGACCCAGCATGTTTAAAAGTATCCGCATTAAGATCATCACCATCTACTTTCTGCTGATTTTCATGGCGATGGTCATTGTGGGCCTGTTTATGATTCGTCAGTTTGAAAACTACCATCTGGGGGTGGAACGGAATAACATCGTTTCCATTTCCGGCAGCGTGGCCACCACCCTGCAAAGCATTGACTGGCAAAACCAACCCCAGGAAACCCAGGAGAACCTGAACCTGTATGAACGGGTGGGGATGGAAATCTATGTGATTGAAAGAGGCAGCCGGTTCACCATCGCAGCCAGCACCAACCTGACCTATCTCAATGAAAACGCCACCCACATTCTGGAACCAGACCTGATTCTGGGAGCCCTCAACGGCCATGATATGGAAAAAGACGTGCTGGCAGGCACCCAGGGCATCAGCTCAAAAAACATGGCGTTTCCCCTTTACGATGAAGACAACCGGATCAATGGTGTGGTCTACGTTCGCAAAGACCTGGGAGATATTTATCAAACCCTCGACCAGTCCAAATTCATCATGCTCAGGTCCACGCTGGTGGCCCTGGGCATTACCATCCTGCTGGGCTACTTTATAGCCTCCAGCATTACCGGCCCCATACGCGACGTGACAGTGAAAGCCTCCAAAATGGCCCGGGGCGATTTCGACCAGGTGGTGGAAGTGAAGTCCAGCGATGAAATTGGTCAGTTGGCCAGCATGTTCAACTACCTCACCGCCCGGCTTAAAACCTTGCTGCAGGAAGTATCCAGCGAAAAGCAGAAGCTGGATACCATCCTCACCGACATGGCCGACGGTGTCATCGCCACCACCATTGAAGGCACGCTCATTCACATAAATTCCCGGGCGCTGGCCATGCTTTCCCTTACCCGGGAAGAAGCAGAAAACAAAACCTTCGATCAGCTGTTCCAGCCCATTAATCAGCCCCTGTCGCTGAAAGTGCTGCAGGAAGAACACCGGGATTTCAGCGGGGTTGAGGTGTTGGATATGCCCGACGGCACCAAGCTGCGGGCCAGCTATGCACCCTACCGCAGTGAGGCCGGCGAAGCAGAAGGGATGGTACTGCTGCTGCAGGACATCACTGAGCACGAAAAACTGGAAAAAATGCGCAAGGAGTTTGTGGCCAATGTGTCCCACGAGCTGAAAACACCCCTCACCACCATAAAAAGCTATACTGAAACCATGCTGGAGGGCAGCATCGATGACCCGGCCATGGAACAGCGTTTTCTAAAAGTCATCAATGATGAAGCCGACCGGATGACCCGCCTTGTCAGAGAACTGCTTCAGCTTTCCAACCTGGATTACCAACAAATGAAATGGGAGCCCCAGCCTGTGAATCTTCGGGCCCTTATGGAAAAAGTGCTTCGCAACCTGGACCAGCCCCTTCAGCAAAAGCAGCACCAGGTAACCTATGATCCGCCGGAGCAACCACTGATTACCTTTGGTGATCAGGATGCCATCGAACAGGTGATTTTGAACCTTTTCAGCAATGCCATCAAGTACACCCCCGACGGAGGGAATCTGCACCTCTACCTGGAAAGGGAACAGGCCGCCATCTCCCTCACCATTCAGGACAATGGCATTGGAATTCCCAGTCAAGATCTCCCCCGGGTTTTTGAACGCTTTTATCGCGTTGATAAAGCCCGTTCACGGGAAATGGGAGGCACCGGCCTGGGTCTTTCCATTGCCAGGCAGATTGTGGAAGCCCACGGTGGCAGTATTCATCTTTACAGCAGAGAGGGCAAAGGCACCCGGGTGGTGATGCGCCTGCCCCTGTATTCCGGAGAAGAAACTTCTGAAAAAGAAGCGGTTGCTCAACCATCCTAAACATCTCTGAGGACATCATGAGGGCCTTGACAGAGTCTCTTTGCAGGTCGCCTCATTCGTATTTGTATCTTCATTTGCACCTTCATCAGCACCTTCAACAAGTGCCATCACAAGCATCGTTAACATGTGAAAATCATCGGGATCATCATCAATGTCTCTGCCATTCATGTCACCATCAACATAGGGCCGAAGCAAAGGCCAACACAGACAAAAGCCCTTTCGTTACAATGTCATGGGGTGTCACGCTATTTTAACGCGGCTGTAATCTGTTTGTAACATCGATCCGCTATAATGAAATTGTTGATACTGAAAAAGCGTTGAAAGAATATACACTGGATTCGGTGGATGATTTCGATGAGTCGTTCAGCAAGATGATTTTCTGATCGGCGGCAGTGACCTGCTGGACGGCCAATAGATGGATGCTTGTGGTGATGTGTGAAACTGATGGAGGATGAAACCCATGAAAAAATGGATCATAACTGGTTTACTGGTACTCTTGATGCTGAGTGTACAGGTGGGTCCGGTATTTGCAAATACAGATGAACAGGAAGCCGCAGCCGCGGGTTTCGAAGTGTTGGTGCCCCAAAAAGACCGGGTGACCAGTCGTGAAGTTGTCATGCTTTCATTCAGTGCTCCCCAGGGAAGCACCGTCACCGTTGAAGTGTTTCACAACACCAGTCTGACAGATGAAGATAACTTCGCTGCCCTTTATGAGCCCATGATTTTTGAAATTGGAGCCCTTGAACGTGGGTGGGTGGAACTGCAGCTGAAAAAGGGTATGAACCGCATTTTCCTCACCACCTACCTGAACGGATTGCCCGAAACACCTGTCGGTGCACTGGAATCTGAAGCCGATGAAGACCGACTGGTGATCGAACGTCGCATCACCGTGAAAGACCTGGAAGAAGTGCGGGAAGAACTGACCCGTAACGTAAGGGAAACCACCGCCACCGATCTGATTCGGCGGTTGACCAATACCACTGAGATTCCGCAGCCAACGGAGTGAGACTCCCATGATGCATAAGGAAAAATTGAAAAGCCTGCTGCTGACATTTCTTGTCGTCACCAGCGTGGTGCTTACCCAGCGTGTCTGGTTCCACTCGCCTCTGCAGCTTATCACTTCGGAGGCTTCTTATTTGGAAGAAGCTGAAATCCTTGAACAGGAAAGGGCCAGAATCATTCGGCCCGTCAGCATTGTTGCCGGCTTCGGCGGCGGTGTGGAAAACAGCCACTACAGTCTCATCAAACCCCAAGACCTGGACAGGTTCTGGCAGGAGCTTCAAGTGATCCTGAAAGATCACTTTATTTCCGAGCCCACCGTCCAGGTTGTTTCGTATGAAGATTATCAGCAGGTAAAGGGCAGCCGCAGCATTGAACTTCACTTTGCAGAAGGGTTTCCGGCAGCCCTGCTGGCCACCTTGTATGATCAGCAGGAAAACCAGGTAACGGCTGTACTCAGCCAGATTTCCCGGGTGCTGATTCCCGGTCGCTATCAGGGAACACTGTACCTGGTGGATGAAGCCGGCACCACTTACGAATTTCGGATTACCCGACAGCAAATGACAGCAGCCATTGATCCGGGAGAACTGCTGGACAGCATTCCCGTGAACAGTTACGTCAAATACTACCCGCTGTTTTCCTATGCGGGCAATGACGTGTTACTGCCCCTCACCCACCAGAGCAACCTGCCCCGCCTTTTCACCGAAAGCGAAGTGGATATCAGCAGCGATCAGCAAATGAACCTGTGGGCCGGCCGGTTTTTCAACGAAAACTTTGACTTTGTGAAAACCATTCAGGAAACCGGCGGCACCCGGATTTACATGTACGGTTACGGGCAGCAGGAGGTACGCATCACCAACCGGGGACGGCTGGAATATACTGCCGAAACCGGGAATCAGTCGAGCACCAGCGTGGGCAAAGCACTGGATACAGCCCTTCTCTTCATGGCCCGCCATGGCGGGCTGAATGCAGATCTGGTTTTGCAGGAAGTGAAGCTTCTGGAACACAACAACCAGAGAGGCTATCGTTTCACCTTTAGTTACCGTCTGCGGGAGTTGCCGGTGGCCCTTTCACGGCAACAGCAACCGGTGGAAATTGATGTGTATGGCAACAGTGTGCGCAGTTACCGCACCTTTATCCGCCGCCCCATGAGCCTGCCGGAAGTACTGCCGGAGAGCGGCATTCTCTCCCCCCACCGTCTGGTGGAGGAAAACTTTAACCAATTGCTGGCAGAGATGGCCGCTGACATTGACACCACCACCCCTCCCGGCAACGAAACAACACGTGATCCTGAAACTGCAGCAGACCCTGAAAGAGAAGGGCTGCCGCCGGCGATGGAACAGGAAGGCTCAACTGAATCAGTGAATCCAACCAATACGGCGCAACCGAATTTACAGGAACCATCTTCAGAGTCGCCTTCAGAAGCTATGCCAGCGCCATCATCAGACCCTGATTTCGATACATTGCCGGCATTATCTCCATCGGCATCCGGCCTCAGCGGCGATGAACTTCTGCAGGCCATTGAATCCATTGAACTCATCTACCTGGACAGGGAAGACACCCATCGGCGTCAGCTGATGGTCCCCGTCTGGCGTTTGATCATCAATAACCGGGTGTATGACTACGATGCGCATGAGGGCGTTCGCATCAATACCTTTACCCTTTCGGGAAGGGAGTTGTAATCGTGGACTGGACCAAAGCCAAAACCATCCTTATCGTTGCCTTTTTGATCACCAATCTCTTGCTGGTGGCAGCATTGGTGACAGATCCCACCCGGCAGCAAGCCGCCGGAGTGACTGAGGCCTATCTGCAGCAAACACTGGCTTTTCTTGAGGATGAAAACGTGGTACTGGAAACACCATTGCCCCGGCAGACCCCCTCCCTGAGCGCCATCACCGTCACCTATCGCTTTTTTGAAAACAGCATGATCACCCGCCTGTTGGGAGACAACTGGGAACAAATTGCCCCCCATACCTACCAGGGCACAGGTGGACGGGTCACCATCACCAATGACAAACTTCTGGCCTGGCAGCCGGCAGAACCCCTGTCACCTCCCGCTGATCTGAGGGAAGAAACCCTGGAAACTGTCAGCCAGGCGCTGCTGGAGAACTACGATCTCTCCACAGGAGGGCTCACCCTCAGCCAGATCTATCTGGGCATGGTGCCGGAATATGATGCAGAACCGTTGCACAAACTGGTTTATGAACAGACCTATCAGGGCCGGTTTGTGGGCGAAAGCTATGTGCATGTCTACATGAACCAGCGGGGCGTTGTGGCAGTGGAAGCCCTCCTGTTGGAAGATCCGGCTGCTTCAGATCAAACCGGCACTCCCCGGGTGATGATCAGCGCCCCTGAAGCATTGCTGCGCAAGCTGGATGAGATTGGCCGGGTACACCGGGGTGATGGCCCTGTGGTGGTCAGTCGTGTGGAAGCAGGCTATTACTTTGCCCTGACCCAGGATCCCTTTACCCAGTGGGAAAGCGTGGCCTCGGGAACAGCAGTGCCTGCCTGGAAAATCGTCTTAAAAAACGGCACCACCTTTTATCAGGAAGCCTTCTGATACCCATGACACAACGAAAAACTTGACAAAACCACCCAAATAGCATAAAGTCTTCTTGAAAGTTTTTTTCGGCAGACAAGCACACAGGCATTTCATTCTCAGACATCGGTGCTTGTTTTTTTGTCAGGAAAACCGCAACAGACTACGAGTGGATAAGGGTGGTGAATCTCCGGCTTAACTGCCGGGTACCATATGGAAAAACTGATTATTAAAGGCGGCGTTAAACTGAAAGGCCAGGTGGATGTCAGCGGATTCAAGAATTCAGCGGTGGCACTGATTCCGGCAACGGTACTGGCGGGTGCGCCCTGTGTGATCGATAATCTGCCGGGCATCAGCGATATCAAAATACTGACACAAATTCTCCGTGACCTGGGAGCCACTGTCACAGAAAATGGCCTGAACCCTGTGAATGGATCTCATTCCCTTCACATCGACACCACCACCATGACCGAATGCTATGCTGATTACGACATGGCAAAAAACCTGCGGGCATCCTACTATTTTCTGGGAGCTGCCCTGGGCCGCTTTAAAAAAGCACGCGTTGCCTATCCTGGCGGGTGCAATATTGGTGTGCGTCCCATCGATCAGCACATCAAAGGCTTTGAAGCCCTGGGAGCCACTGTATCCATTGAGCACGGCATTATTTCCGTTGAAGCGGAAAAGCTGGTGGGCACCGAAATATACCTTGATATGGTCAGCGTGGGCGCCACCATCAACGTGATGCTGGCAGCGGTGATGGCAGAAGGCCGCACCGTGATTGAAAACGCAGCCAAAGAACCTCATATTGTTGATGTGGCCAACTTTCTCAACTGCATGGGCGCCGAAATTCGTGGAGCAGGAACCGACGTGATTCGCATCAATGGCGTGGAAAAACTGGGTGGTTGTAACCATACCGTGATTCCCGACCAGATCGAAGCCGGCACCTATATGATCGCCGCTGCCGCCACTGGTGGTGATGTGGTGGTGAACAAAGTCATTCCCAAGCATTTGGAGTCGGTCACCGCCAAGCTGAAAGAAATGGGCGTTGAAATCACCGAAGAAGATGAATCCCTGAGTGTGCGGGTGAATGCCACCAAACCCCTGAAAAATGTCAACATTAAAACCCTGGTGTATCCCGGGTTTCCCACCGATTTACAGCAGCCCATGAGCGCCCTTCTTTCTGTGGCCAAGGGCATTGGGATCGTCACCGAAACCATTTTTGAAGGCCGGTTTAAACATGTGGATCAGCTGAAAAAAATGGGCGCCAACATTAAAGTGGAAGGCCGGGTGGCAGTTATTGAAGGTGTGGATAATCTCATGGGAGCCACCGTTACCGCTACCGATCTGCGGGCGGCGGCTTCGCTGGTGATTGCCGGGCTCATGGCCGAAGGCACCACCGAAGTGGAGAACATTCATTTTCTGGACAGGGGCTACGACCTGTTTCAGGAAAAAATTCAAAACCTGGGAGCAGATGTGCACCGGGTCACCGTGGAAGACTAACCGCGGGAGGCATCAGCATGGAAACCTTATTCTGTACCCTGGCCAGCGGCAGCAGCGGCAACTGTCACCTTCTCAGCAACAACGGAGAAGCCCTGCTCATTGACGCCGGTCTCAGCGGCAAACAGATTCAGCAGCGTCTGACAGATGTCAGCGTTGACCCCGCCCGGCTGACGGGGATTCTCATCAGCCACGAACATCAGGACCATATCCAGGGTGCCGGGATTTTATCCCGGCGCTTTGACTTACCCATTTATGCCAACGCTGCCACCTGGGAAGCCATGGCACCCAAACTGGGAAACATCAAGCCGGAGCATCAGCGTATTTTTGATTCAAAGAAGCCCTTCGCTGTGGGAAGCATTGGAATCACACCCTACCACCTTTCCCATGATGCGGCGGAACCGGTGGGTTTTGTCATGGAAACAGGCAAAGTGAAGGTGTGCATCGCCACTGATCTGGGGCAGATTCCCACCACCCTGATGAAAACCGTTGAAAATGCCGATTTGGTGATCATGGAATCCAATCACGATGTGGACATGCTTCAGGTGGGGCATTACCCCTACCCCTTAAAGCGCCGTATTTTGTCAGACCTGGGGCATCTGTCCAATGAAGCCGCAGGGATGGCTGTGGTGGACATGGTGCGCAACAATGTGAAGTCAGTGCTGCTGGCGCATCTCAGCCGGGAAAATAACTTTCCCGCCCTGGCCCTTTCCACCGTCACCGGCATACTGGCAGAAAACGGCATGGTGCCTGGCAGGGATCTGGAACTGAATTTGTCTGTCCGCGAGCATGTCAGCTGTTTGTACCGATTTGCCACGGGTACATAATGGAAGAGGTGTTGAAAAATGGACAAAGAAAAACGAACAGAACAGGAAATGCAAGGAAAACAGTCACACCGGCAGAATCACCAACAGGAAGAAAAACAGGTACACGAACAACAATCGGATGATCTGAAAAAAAACCAGATGGAAGAAATGGAAGCAAAAGAAATGCAGCAGCAAGAGCCGTTTCCTGAAAAACCAGAGACACCGGAAGTCAAAGAAAGACTTCAAACTGACGAGGAATCCATTCATCAGGCAGAAGAAGAGCCGTTTCAGATCACGCTGCAGCCAGAGAATAAGCAACCTTTACAGCCGCAACGGCTTGAAAAGACAAATGAACCAGAGGAAATGGATGAACCTGTGTCATACCGGGATCATCAGGAAAATCCCGATCATCAAGAAACTCAGGAAAACCCGGAAGCTTTGGAAGGCGGCATGCCTTCCCAAAACGACATATCTTTCGATAAGCCTGAAAATCCTGAGGCGCACGAGATACAGGAATCAGATGTAACCCTTGAAGAACCGGAAGACACCTTTGAGGTGGACCTGGTGGGGGAACCCCGCAAGCTGGATGATCAGGCTGCCCCCATAAACGGGGCTCAAATGGCTGTATCAGGAGGCTTCCATGCCACAACAGCTGCTCCAGAAACCGTGTCAGATACTTCTTCAGCAGCATCTTCAACGGCTTCTTCAACAGAAGCGATGATATCTAAAGCGGCACATCTCCCCATCCCCAAAGGTCACCGGTTGCTGCCCCGTCGCACCCTTTTCACCATGTTGCTGGCGGCGGTGCTGGCGGGGGCAGTTCTCAGCTTTGCCCTCTTTTATGCCATGCTGCCAACCCTTCTTCAAGTTCGGGGAATTGCCACCGGGGGTGGAAATCAGGGCTCATCAGTGGTGATTCAGCCCCATGAAGACCTGACGGTTTACAGCGCTGTCGCCCAAAAGGCCATGCCCTCTGTGGTGGGAATCACCACAGTGCAGATGCAGCAAGGATTTTTCTCCGGACCCCAGCGCTCAGAAGGGCTGGGCACCGGTGTTATCGTTGATGAGCGGGGTTATATTCTTACCAACTCCCACGTGATTCGGGACGGCCAGGCAGACGAAGTCATGGTGCTTCTCCACGACGGCAGCCAGCTTCCGGCAGAAGTCCTCTGGTTTGAGCAGTCCATGGATCTGGCGGTCATTAAAATTGAAGGTGCCGTCGATCTGGTGCCGGCCGAGCTGGGCAACAGCGATGAACTCATTGTGGGTGAAATTGTGGTGGCCATTGGCAATCCCCTGGGACTGAACTTTGAACGCACCCTCACCCAGGGCGTCATCAGCGGGCTGAACCGCAGTATAGCCGTGAGCCAGAACCAAATCATCGATAATCTCATACAAACCGATGCTTCCATTAACCCTGGCAACAGCGGCGGCCCTCTTCTCAACGCACGGGGGCAGGTGATTGGCATCAACACTGCCAAAATCCAAACCGGGGAAGGCCTTGGTTTTTCCATTCCCATCAATACATCCAAACCCATTGTTGATCAGTTCATCGAGCGGGGCGAATTCCGCCGGGTGTACCTGGGCATCAGAGGCTTTAATGCCGAAAATGTGGAAGATGCCACCGGTGTTCCTCTCAGTGTTGATAAGGGCGTCTATATTGTGGAAGTGGTGCCTGAATCGGCTGCCGAAGTCGCTGATCTGCGCCCGGGAGATGTGGTCATTGCCCTTGGGGATCAACCGGTGCAAACCATGGGTGAGCTGATTCGTGAGCTTTACAAATATCGTCCGGGTGATGAAACCACCGTCACCTACTTGCGCAACACCCGGGAAGAAACCGTCACCATTGTGCTCCAGGATTAAGGCAGTACCCGAAGCAAAATTTTATCAATGCCCATGACAACGCCCCACTGATCAGTTACTTGAAATCATAAGATTTCAGGCCTGCCAGGGGGGCGTTTTTTTAAGGCACAGGAAATAGTATGCGCAAAAGCTGTGGATAACGTTTTGGTAATGGTTTTAAGCTTTTCATTCACTATTCGCTATTCACTATCACTTAATCACTGTAAAACTGCTGTAGGCAGTTTTACTCATAGATGGAAGACAGCATAGATTGGGCATCATTGACGGCAGAGCATACTAAAAAAGAAATTCTTCTGATTTGGGGAACAGGCCGTAAAGCCCACCGGTGTGGACGAAAAGAATACGCTGGGAATCGGCAAAGAAGCCGGTGTTCTCTTCAATCTCTGTCACCAGACCCCGAAAAGCTTTTCCCGTATACACCGGGTCAAGAAAAACGCCTTCCTCTCTGGCGATGCGTCGAATAAACGCCATTTCCTCCGGCGTGTTCAGGGCATAACCCCGGCCACTGTAACCATCCAGAAAGGTGATTTCTTCTGAAGGCAGCGGTGTTCCCGGAGCCACACGGCCCAGGCATTCCGTTGTCAGCTGGGTGATGATGGGCCGAAAAAGCCGGCTGTCATCGGTAATGGGAACCCCCACCACCCGGTGACGGCTGCCTCCCAGCATATTGCCCAGCACCAGGCCAGCGTGGGTGCCGCCGGAACCAACGGCACAGACAATAGTATCAAAAGGTGCCTCAAGGGTGTCTTCCTGCAGCCGTATTTCTTCATAAGCAGCAGCATAGCCGAAGGTGCCAATGGCGTTGGAAGCGCCCATGGGCAGCAGATATGCCGGAGTTCCCTTTTCATCATAGGCCGCCTTCAGGGTGGCCATCACCTGCAGATGGCCATCGTTAAAATCTTCCGGTTCCATGAATGTAAACGTACAGCCCAGCAGCTGATCCAGTAACAGGTTGCCATGGTCTGGTCCCTGGGGGCGTCCCCGCAGCACCAGGTGACAGTCCAGCCCCAGCTTGCGTGCGGCCACCGCCGTCGCCCGGGCGTGGTTTGACTGAAGGCCGCCGCAGGTGATGAGCACCTTCGCCCCCTGCTCCAAAGCCTCTTGCAGGGCAAACTCCAGCTTGCGCACCTTGTTGCCGCTGAGTTCCATGCCGGTGAAATCATCCCGCTTCAAATACAGCTCTTTGCCCAGGGTGACAGACAGCCGTTCCAGTTTTTCAACGGGTGTTGGCAGGTGGGCCAGCGTTAGCTTCTTGGGTAATCCCATAGTCACATTCCTCCCCTTCGTTTTGTGCCCGTCATTCCATGGAAAAACTCCGTGAAGGCAGGTCCATTAAGGTGCTGCCATTAACACAGTTCAATTGAAGGCGTGCCATTAATGCAATCCAAAGGTTTGGGTCACATTCTGAATGAAGATGATCCCATTGCCTGGCTCGTCGATATGAAGCTTCTCCCGGATGGTGGCAGCAATGGCTTTGGTTTGGTGGTTTTCAGAAATAATGAGCACAATTTCTTTCTCAGGTTCAATTTCCATGGCAAAAAGGGTGCTGGTTTCATGAATACCCGAACCCCGGGCATTGATAATGGTGCCACCCCTTGAGCCTGCCTCTGTGGCGGCTTCAATCACTTCTTCAGCTTTTCCCCGGTCAACAATCACCATAATGGCCTGATGCATGGCATCTCCCATCCCTTCTGATTCGTTCGGCTGGTCACAGGCCAGCATTTCAGCACCCAGCACAGACACAATGCCTGTGCTGAAGACGATGCCTCGGTTGGCTTTATCAAATCGAAATTTGTCATTCAGTTGCTGCATGGCTTCCCGGGCAGTTGTTTTCTCTGCCGCCATGACCACAATCTCCCGGCGCACCTCATTCAGTTCCAAAAAGGCCAGCAATGTGTTGCGAATGGTTCCCTTTCCCAGAAAAATGGTGCCGCCGGTGACGCCGTGCTGCTTGGCATGTTTAATGATTTTACTGCCCATTCCAAAATTAACAATGACACAAATCAGCTCAAACTCCCGGCAACCCTCAGGATGCATCATTCGCCTTCACCCCTTCCTTTTTTGATTTTATTTCAAACAAAAGTCCCAGAATTTCCAGTGTGATAATAGGGGTGAGGGCAACGGTGGCAATCATGCCGAAGCCGTCCAATAACACGCTGGCACCCTCCACCGCATCGGCAGCCCCCTGGGTGAAGGCCAGAATGAAAGTGGCGGTCATGGGGCCGGTGGCCACCCCGCCTGCATCGAAGGCAATCCCGACAAAAAGCTTGGGCACTACATACATCAGGCCCACGGCCACCAGATATCCCGGCAGCAGATAATGCCACAGGGCAATACCGGGTGTGACCACCCGCAGCATCGACAGGGCGACAGCAGCTCCCACCCCCAGTGAAAGGGCAATGAGCACTGCGTTTCGCTTCACATAGCCACTGGTGACCTCTTCAATCTGATGGGTGAGTACGTACACCGCCGGTTCTGCCAGAATGGTGACCACTCCCAGCACAAAGCCAACCAGAATCAGTAAAAGGGGCTGATTCATCTCTGCCAGGCGCCGGCCCACTTCACTGCCCACTTCCATAAAACCGGCATTAACCCCTGTTAAAAAAATGAAGAGCCCCAAAAAAGCATACACAAAGCCTTTCACCATTCGGAAAAAAGCCCGGGATTTCAGGTGAAAAGTGATTTTCTGAAGCACCAGTAAAATGACCAGCAAAGGCAACACGGCCATGAAGCTTTCCCGCAGCACAATCGGTATCACCCCGAGAAACGGGCGAAGGATGCCTGTGGCGGCAGTGACACTCGACGGCAACGTGCCGGCGAAAGAATCTGCAGGGGATAGAATTCCCATGAGCAATACAGCAAGAATGGCTCCGGCAGAAGTGATGGCCACCAGGCCAAAGCTGTCTTTTTCAGAGGCTTTACTGTCTTTTTTCAGATGGGAGACCCCCACGGCAAGGGATAGAATAAAAGGCACCGCCAGCACACCGGTGGTGGCACCGGAGGCATCAAAGGAAATGGCCAGAAACTCGGAAGAAGTGAAAATGGCCAGCAAAAAAATGATGCCGTATAGAAAGGTTAATATCTTAAAAAGGGGCACGTTGGCAACAATACGAATAAAGCCGAAGGCCAGCATAATGGCCATACCCACAGACACCACCACCAAAATGGCTATACTGGAGATCTGCCCCGCAGTGACGGCATCCACCTGGTTGGCTAGTACAATCAGACCGGGCTCAGCAATGGAGATAAAAAAACCCAGAATCAAGCCTGCGGCAATCACAATGGAAAGCCGGTTTGTCTTGGTGAGACTGGTGCCGGTGAGGCCTCCCAGAGGAGCGATGGCAATATCGACACCAATGAGAAAGAATGCCAGGCCCAGAACAATGAGCAGGGCGCCCAGCAAAAATCGCACCAGCAGGGGGAGGCTCAGGGGTGTGATGGTCAGACCGAAGAGAAGCACAATCACCGTAATGGGTAAGACCGACGTCAGCACTTCCTTTAATTTTTCTGTCAGGATGTTCATGAAAGTCCACTTCCTTTAGTAGAGACATCCGGTTCACATATTAGAAACATCCGGTTCACAGCGGGTTGATACAGCAGTTCATCTTATTCTTATTATAGACGTAACTCATGGGGAAAGCAATGAAGGCAGTAAAAGCAATGAAGGCAGTAAAAGCAATGAAGGCAGTAAAAGCAATGAAGGCAGTAAAAGCAGTGCAGGGAATAGAAGCAGGGAAAGTATTCAGAGCAAGAAAAGTGCTACAAGCAGTGCAGGAGTGTTGAAAGAAGGGCCGGGAGAATCCTGGCAGAGATCAGGCAGCAGTAACAACCGGTTCAACCAGGTGCTTTCTATGTGCATCCGGTTACCATCGCACTTTACCGGGTAGTAATGAGACAAGCAGCGAATCATCATAAAGAACCATTAACATGAGGAAGAGGAGACTGGGCAGATGAGCGATAAAAGTGAGCAAATAACCAAAAAAAGCCTGTTGGCAGTGACGGTGGTGGCAATGCTGTTCATTGGAATGCAAGGGTGCACCATGTCGGAAACAAACCCTTCACCGGAAGAAGACAGCCTCACTCCTCAGGATGAATCCCGGTGGGAAACAGTCACCTTTGATGAATGGCGGCAGTATGCTTTTGATGCCGGGTCGCTGAAACAATGGACAGATGGTGAAGGCAATGAAATTATTGATACGTGGGTAAGGGTGACCTATGAAAATCTGCCAGGAACAGCCCTCTATGACATCCAAAAGTGGCATGTGGATGCCCGTCAGAACAGATACCGCATTTCCGACAACTTTTCCTATGATCAGGAGGATAATCTCTGCGAAACGTGATTTCTCCAATACGAAGAGGTCTCGTGGAGACACCCGGAGCAGGAAAGTCCCATTCAGCATGTGCTGGATACCATTATCGCAGCGGCAGAAAACCTGCAGTGAAACAGGTTTTATTAAACCGTCAGAGGAAGCAGGTTACACAGAGCCGGCAATCCGGCAGAAAAAGCATTCTCCCGGGCCTGTGAATCATGCTGAAAGGCAGATGAAACACTGAGAAAGTGTGTCAAGTGTATGAAAAAACATGTCAATAGTCTGAGAAAATGTCATCTAAAAAGGACAAAATTATTCTGAGAAAATGTCACTTTTTGAATGTCAAGTGTATGAAAAAGTGTTGACATATCGAAGAGATCGTGATAATTTAACTATATAAATTGCACGCAATTCAATTGATTAAAATGTAAAAAGCATATCGATTCCTTCCACAAGAACTTCATACCAAAGAACCAAAGAACCAAAGAACCAAAGAACCAAAGAACCAAAGAACCAAAGAACCAAAGAACCAAAGAACCAAAGTATCAAAGTATCAAGAATTTATATAATGGAACTGAAAGCCGCAAGGCTGACAAAAGAGAGGATGGAATATAATGGGATTCTATGAATTATCAGCAACCAATATCGACGGTGAAACAGTGAGCATGGCAGATTATAAGGGAAAAGTGGTGGTGGTGGTGAACACCGCCAGCAAATGCGGGCTGACACCTCAGTTCAAAGAGCTGGAAGCCATGTACCAGGACTACCGGGACAAAGGGTTCGAAATTCTTGGTTTTCCCACCAACCAGTTCGCCAACCAGGACCCGGGCAGCAACGATGAAATTCAACAGTTTTGTCAGTTAAACTACGGGGTTACCTTTACCATGTTTGAAAAAATTGATGTGAATGGAGAAAATGCCCATCCGATTTTTAAATACCTGAAGCAGGAGAAAAAATCCCTGTTGGGCAGTGACATTAAATGGAACTTTGCCAAGTTCCTCATCGATTCCAGTGGCCAGGTGGTCAAGCGGTACGCCCCCACCACCGCGCCGGCAAAAATGAGAAAAGATATTGAAAAACAGTTGTCTTGAACTGGATAGTCATTGTTCCAGAGAGAAGTTCATAAGCAGCATTTGAAAACAACCCCTGCCAAAAGCCCGGTAACAAAAGCTTTGGCAGGGGTTGTGACGGTATTTGGACAACAATCCGGCATCTCCTTAACAAAATAATGACAGGCTTTTTACCTGATCTTAACGCAGCGGGCCGCCACCGCTGGTACAATAAAAGCGATCAGTCAAGCGATCAAAAACTCAACATCATGGGTCGGAGAAAACAGAGTAACCTGTGAGAGGAGTCATGCAACAGTGACCACGATTTGCAGCAGCAGACCACAGAAACCCTGGTGGAGATGTTTTCATCAAGGGAAGAAGGGGAAGGCTGAAGCAGAACAGTGGTTGTGGTGCAAACGACCATCTCCCCGGTTGCTTTTTTAGTGTCATTAAACAGGTGGTGCATCGCAGGGGAAGGCGCGTTTGCAAAGTGGGTTTGAAGCAGATCGCTCAGCAAATCATTGTCACAGACCAGTGAAGCAAAACCAGAAAAAACCATTTCAGAAAACAACAGGCGCCGGCAGAATGGCCTGCGTTGAGGGAGGAAAGAAGGTGAAAGAGTACGCCACGTATCTATTTGATATTGACGGGACGCTGCTTCGCCAAAATCGGGTGTTGAATGGAGTGGATCATTTTTTAAAAAGACTGCGGAACCGGCAAAAACAGGTTCTTTTTGTCACCAATACCCCTCTGCAAACAGGGAAAATGCTGGCGACAAAGCTGAACCGTCTGGGCATTCAGGCGGCAGAAAGCGAAATTGTCACACCGGTGGATGCCCTCCACCAGTATCTTCATTTTCAGGCATGTCCACAACTGACACCACCACAGCAACAACAGGCCCAATCACAGGCCCGGCATCAGTCACAGCTACAAGATCGACCACAGCCTCAGCAACAACAAACCCAAACACAGATCCATCCACAACAACAGGCTCAATCACAGGCCCGGCCACAAAATCAGCCACAGCCGGTGAGGCTGTTGGGCGTGATTCATCCTGAAGTGGCAAAAGAAATCAGCCGCCGGGGCTGGACCATTGACCACGTGGCAGCGGCGGGAAACCGCCGGGAGTATACCCATGTCTTACTGGGCATGTACATGGAACTGGACTGCCGTCAACTGGCAAAAGGGTTGCAGCAGCTTGACAGGGGAGCACACCTGCTGGTGATGAATCCCGATGTGTACTGTCCGGTTGAGCAGGGCCGCATTCTTGACAGCGGGGCCCTCAGCAAACTGTACGAAGCCTGTATTCCCCATGAGCCGGTTTTCCTGGGAAAACCACTCCGCTGGATGCAGCAGGCCGTTAAAGAAAAACTAACCGCACCGCCGGCCCAGTGCCTTTTTGTGGGAGATTCCCCCTATACCGATATGCCCATGGGCCGGGCGCTGGAAATGGACACCCTGTTTCTGCGTAGCGGCATCACCGAGTTCATGGATGACCGGCCGCAGGTGGAAGCCACCTACACCTACGCTTCCATGGAACACCTGCCCCTGCCGGAGCCGGTATCGGGGTCAGTCAGCCTGACAGTAAACAGGAAGGGAGAGCCGGCATGATGACACACCAACAGGAAGTGATTGCCACCATCCACGATCACCAGGGGCTGGTCCAGGCACTGGGCTATTCTCAGGTAAAAACCCTGTTTGTCATGAACGGGGATCTCATGAGTTTGGCAGACACCATTGCCACCATTCACAAAGCACAGCGCCGGGTTTTTCTCCATGTGGATTTTATTCAGGGGCTGGCCACCGATGCCAAGGGCCTGGAGTACGTGGCGCAGCGGCTGAAACCAAACGGCATCATCACCACCCGAAGCCAGGTGGTGCAACTGGCGAAAAAACACGGGCTGATCACAGTGCAGCGGCTGTTTCTCATCGACACCGGGGGCCTTCAGGCGGGCATCAAAAACCTGCGCCACAGCCAGCCCGATGCTGTGGAGGTAATGCCGGGAGTGATTCCCCGGGTGATCAGGGAACTGCGACAGTCCCTCACCCTGCCCTTAATCGTCGGCGGGCTCATTCATCAGCGGGAAGAAATTCAGATGGCCTTTGATGCCGGTGCCGACGCGGTTTCACTCAGTGGATTTCAATGCTGGTATCAACAATAACAGCACTAACAATTGGATAGGAGTTGCGTATCAACAACATGTCATGAGTCACGTATCAACAACACGGGAACACCAGAACGAAAGGGGATTCATATGATCAAGAAAAGCAAACACTGGATCGTGCTCTTATTGCTGTTAACCCTGCTGGCAGGCTGTGGTGCCAGTGCCGGTCAAAGTACCGGAGGTGCCGGCGCCCCGGTGGAAATCACCTTCTATTACCCCATCGCCGTGGGAGGCCCCCTCACCAGTGTCATTGAAAAAATGGCCGCAGATTTCATGGCAGAGTACCCCGACATTAAAGTCAATCCCGTTTTCACCGGCAGCTACGCCGAAACCATGGTCACTGCCCAAACTGCCATTCAGGGGAAAGAGTCACCTGAACTGGCCGTGCTCCTTTCCACCGAACTTTACACCCTGCTGGACATGGATGCCATCATCCCTCTGGATGACCTCATCCAACAACATGGAGGCGAAGCCTATCTCAACGATTTTTACCCGGCCTTCATGGAGAACTCTCAAACAGGCGGCAGCACCTGGGGCATTCCCTTTCAAAGAAGCACCATTGTTCTTTACTACAACAAAGAAGCTTTTCGTGAAGCCGGTCTCGACCCGGAGCGCCCACCTCAAAACTGGGATGAACTCATTGAATATGCCGAAAAACTCACCGTGAAAAACACTGCCGGCGAAGTGGAACGCTGGGGCCTTGAAATTCCCACTTCCGGGTTCCCCTACTGGCTCTTTCAGGGATTTGCCCTTCAGAATGGTAAAAACCTGATGAGTGACGACGGGAAACAAGTCTATTTTGACACCCCCGGCAATGTGGAAGCTTTGCAATTGTGGATCGACCTGGCCCACAAATACGAAGTGATGCCCAAAGACATTATTGACTGGGCCACCGTGCCAGGCACCTTTGCAGAAGGTAAAAGCGCCATGATGTACCACACCACCGGTAACCTGACCAATGTGCGCAACAACGCCAACTTCGAATTCGGAGTGGCCTACATGCCCGCCAAACAGCAATTTGGAAGCCCCACCGGCGGCGGTAACTTCTACATCTTCAAAGACATATCGCCCGAAAAACAGGCAGCCGCCTGGCAGTTCATCGAATGGGTCACCCAGCCTGAACGGGCAGCCCAGTGGAGCATCGACACCGGATACGTAGCCACCCGGGCATCTTCCTATGAAACAGAGCTGATGAAAACCTATGTGGCCGATTTCCCCCAGGCCGCCGTGGCAAGAGACCAGCTGGAATACGCCGCAGCAGAGTTGTCCACTCACAGCAATGGAGAAGTATACAAAGCCATCAATGACAACCTGCAGGCTGCCATTGTGGGGCAGTTATCACCGGCAGAAGCGTTGAAGCGGGCGCAGCAGGAAGCAGAAGCCATTCTGGCTCCTTTTCAGTAGCAAGTTCGCAAGCAAGCGCGTAAACAACCTCGAAAGCAGCGTTGTAAATTGATCCACAGGCAAGGCTGCAAACTGTCCGCAAACAGGCTTGCAAACAGGCCCGCAAACAGGCATGCTGATTCCCTGGATAATTCACCCGCTTATAAAGTCATCCAAGGGTGAGCTGAATCACACGAAGGGCAGCAAAATCCCTCAGTCGAAGTGCCGACTTTATGCAGTCGGTGTTTCGGCTGAGAACTTATTACAAAAGATCTTATTTCAAAGAGAAATAAGAAAAACTTGAGGTAAAAAATAAAGGAATCAAAAAAGGAGGTACCAGATGAGGAACCTGCTACGACATCAAAGCTTTCAGGTGAACCTGCATGCCTGGTTGCTACTGCTGCCTTCCCTCATCTTCCTCTCCCTCTTTACCTTCTATCCCATTATCAGTACGGTGTGGCTCAGCTTCTTTCGCCTTGATCTGAGTACACCGTCAGCAGTTTTTAACGGAATAGGAAACTATCAGAGGTTGCTGGAAGACGCCATTTTTATCAAAACCCTGAAAAACAACCTGTGGTTTGCCGCGGGCACCATCCCCGCCAGTATGGGCCTGGGAATGGTGATGGCTCTGGCTCTGAACAAAGCCATGGTGGGCCGCAGCTGGCTGCGCACCTTTGTATTTTATCCCACGGTGATTCCCATGATCGCCATCGCCAACATCTGGATGTTCCTCTACACCCCTGAGTATGGCCTGCTAAATCAGGTGCTGGGGCTGGCAGGCGTGGGCCGCATCAACTGGCTGGGCAGCCCGGGAACTGTCATGTGGGCCATGATTGCCATGACAGTGTGGAAAGAATCCGGTTTTTATATGATTTTTTACCTGGCGGGGCTGCAGAACATCCCCCGGGAACTGTACGAAGCGGCAGAAATGGATGGTGCACCGGGAATCTCAGTCTTTCGACACATCACCTTTCCTCTCCTCATGCCCACCCACCTCTTCGTTTTCATCATTTCACTCACCAATGCCTTCAAACTGGTGGATCACCTGGTGATCATGACCCAGGGAGGCCCCAACAATGCCAGCAATCTGCTGCTTTACTACATTTATGAAACCGCCTTCAATTACTGGAACCAGGGGTATGCATCGGCTCTGACAGTGGTGATGCTCACCATCATGCTCACCATAGCCGCTATACAGTTTTTCACCACAGACCGAAAGATCCACTACAGTTAGGAGGCATGAAGTCATGCGAAAAATCAGCCATTTAATTATGACACTGGTGGCTTTTCTGTGGGCAGTGCCCCTTCTGTGGATGGTGGCCACCGCCTTTCGGCCCAAACACCTGGCCACCCGCATCAGCGTCGAAGGCCCCCTCACCCTGCAAAATTTTGCGGAAGCCTGGCAATTGGCCCCTTTTCCCATTTATTACCGCAATACCCTCATCATCGTGCTGGGCATTCTGGCCGTACAGCTGGTCACCGCCACCCTGGCAGCATACGCCTTTGCCCGCCTGGAATTTAAAGGCAAAAACCTGCTGTTCATCCTGGTGCTGGTGCAGCTGATGATTCCCACCGACATCCTCATATTCCCCAACTACCGTATTTTGCGGGAACTGTCACTTCTGAATACCCGGCTGGGAATCATGATTCCTTATTTTGCCACCGCTTTTGGCATCTTTCTCATGCGCCAGACCTTTAAGAGCGTTCCCTATGAACTGGAAGAAGCCGCCCGGCTGGACGGCTGCAACTTATTGCAGCGCATCTGGCATATTTATGTGCCCCTGGCAAAACCCACCTACATCGCCTTTGGACTGGTGTCGGTGAGTCACCACTGGAGCAATTTCCTCTGGCCTCTCATCGTCACCAAAGATGTGGCCGTCAGACCCCTCACTGTGGGGCTGTCCATTTTTGCCAAATCCTTTGAAACCGGTGCCCAGTGGGCCCAGGTGTCGGCAGCCACCCTGCTGGTGATCTTTCCCCTGCTGCTGGCTTTCTTCTTTTTCCAGCGGCAGTTCATCAGCAGCTTCATGCAATCGGGGATAAAATAGCACACAGCCACGCCACCGGAGAAAGAGCCGCCACACAAGGGGAGCCAACAAGGGAGCCACATAACAAGAGCCGCTACATAAGGAGGCATTTCAGAGGCATGAAGAGTTTATCCATCGTGTTTTGACAGTTTTCCACAATAGCAGGCGTGATATCAACAGTAAAAAGCATTTTACCCACAAGAACAAAACATTTACTCACAGGAATAAATGATTTACCCACAAAAAAGATATCATTTATCCACAAATAAGACCTCATTTGCTCTTAAAGATAAGAAAGATACCCACACATAAGCGTGATTTACCCACAGAGAAGCGTGAAATATCCACAGAGACTAACGATTTACACACAGGAGAAATCGGGTTATCAACAGAAAACAGTCACATATCCACAATTGACTGCTGGCATACGTGTTCTGCTAATATTACAGGCATGCGGCTTCTGCTGACACGACAAGCATGAGAACTCAGTAGACACTGCAGACACTGCAGACACCACAAGTCTGTAAACACAGTTAACACCGCAAGTATCCAAACACTGCCGGCATGCAGGCATAAAGAACATGGCAGGTATCAAGACACCATCGAAGATGGAATCACCAAGATAAAGAAATTGATGTGCGCCCCAAGACAAAGCCAATGAGAAACCAACAAGAAAGCCAATGAGAAAACCAGCAACAAGATCAAGAATTAAAGGAGGCCCCGCAATGGCAACCATTGAGTTAAAGCAGGTGAACAAAAGCTACGACAACCAGGTATCGGCAGTGGAAGATTTTTCCCTTACCATCGGTGAGAAAGAGTTTCTGGTGCTGGTGGGTCCCTCCGGGTGTGGAAAATCCACCACCCTGCGCATGATTGCCGGGTTGGAAACCATCACCCGGGGCGACCTGTACATCGACGGCGAAGCGGTGACCCACCGCCCTGCCAAAGAGCGAGACATTGCCATGGTGTTTCAGAACTACGCCCTGTATCCCCATATGAGCGCTTATGAAAATATGGTTTTTGGTCTGAAAATGAAGAAAGTGCCCCGGGAGGAAATCCAGCGGCGGGTGAAAGAGGCGGCGGTGATCTTAGATCTGGATGACCTGCTGCAACGAAAACCCAAAGAGCTTTCCGGCGGCCAGCGGCAGCGGGTGGCCCTGGGCCGGGCCATTGTGCGGGAGCCAAAAGCGTTTCTCATGGACGAACCCCTCTCCAATTTGGATGCTAAGCTGCGGGTGCAGATGCGTACCGAACTGAGCAAGCTGCACCAGCGGTTGCAGACCATTTTTGTGTATGTGACCCACGACCAGGTGGAAGCCATGACCATGGCCGACCGCATCGTCATCATGAAAGACGGGCGCATTCAGCAGATTGGCACACCTGCCGAAGTCTACGAAACCCCGGCCAACGTGTTTGTGGGCGGGTTTATTGGATCACCCCCCATGAACTTCATGAAAGGCCAGGTGGTGCGGGAAGGGGATGCGCTGCAGCTGATCTGCGCCGGCGAAAAATGGCAGGCAGCGGGAAGCACAGCCACCCGACTGGCAGAAAGCGGGCTTCAGCAAGTAATGGTGGGCATCCGCCCCGAAAACATGCAGTTGGCAGAAACCGCCGCCGACAATGTTACCGACAGCGGCCACCAGCGGCTTCCCTTCCAGGTGGAAGTGGTGGAATATCTGGGCGCCAACATGCTGGTGCATGGCACCGTCGGTGATCACCGGTTGGTGGTAAGCCTGAATCATCGCCAGGGAGTGAAGGCGGGGGAATGCCGGCACCTGCTGGTGAACATGAACCAGATCCACTTCTTTCATCCTGAAACAGAGCTTCGGTTGTAGGGTTTCAGGCGGTTCAACAAATACCAGAGGGACGAAACTTGAAAAATAGACTTGACAGATCACATCACCTCCTGTAAGATAATGCCTGTGAGTGCCACCCCCATGGGGGGAGGGTTCGCAGATATTATTTTCTTAACAGGAGGTTTTTCCATGACACAGCATCATACTTCACATAGTGAGACTCCCGCCACTCAGGCGGCTGCAAAGCCAGCTGCAAAGTCCTCAGCCAAGAACCCGGCCGCATCAAAGAAAAACACCTATCTGAAAGCCAACCGGGCATTTTCCCATTTGAGGAAATACGCCTGGATCTTCACCGTACTGGTGGCCATCGGCGGCCTGTGGGAACCAAAGCTGGGGCTGCTGGTCATCGGCATCATGGCCGGTCTTTCTGTCACTGCTTTTTTCAATGGCCGATACTGGTGTGGCAATGTGTGTCCCCATGGCAGTCTTTTTGACGTGGTGCTCATGCCCCTCAGCCAGAACAAAAAACTCCCCGGCTGGATCAGTTCCAAAACATTCATACTGGGCTTTTTTGCATTCTTCATGTTCAATTTTGGCCGCCGGGTTCTCATGGCCTGGCAGGCCTGGGGCAGCTATGATTTTCTTGACCGGCTGGGCTTTGTTTTCGTGGCCACCTACCTGGTGGTGATGGTGCTGGGCAGCAGTGTGGCCCTGGCAGTGAATCCCCGGGTGTGGTGCCAGTTTTGCCCCATGGGCACCATGCAAAAGGGTGTCTATCATTTAGGTAAAATCACCGGCATCGCCGAAAAAACAGACACTAAAGTCACCATTTGCAGCATTGACAAATGTGTTTCCTGTGCCAAATGCGAAAAAGTGTGCCCCTTTCAACTGTCTCCCTATGAAAACTTCGACGAAAACGGTCAGTTCAATGATGCCAACTGCATTAAGTGCCAGACCTGCGTGGCCAACTGCCCGGTGAAAGTGCTTTCCATGGAGAAGACTTCGGCCGTGGCAAAAAAAGCGGAGAAGATTTCCGGGGAAGAGGCTGACCAGAAGTCGGCATAAGGTTTGTTGATGAGAGCAAGAAAGAATTTGGGGTATGATACACAATAAGTGCTACAGACGAGACAGGTGCTACAGGTTTTGATCGGTTTAATCGATGATCGCGTAGATGCGGCAGGTGGGATGATAGGTCGCAATTGACGGGTGGTCGGCAGTGAAACATGGTGAACAGCAGGCGGCAGAGAAATGGAAAACAGGAACAGGAAGAGGGGGAAGGGCAATGGCATTCACGTATACCTATACCGTTAAAACAGTAATGCCCGTGGCAGAGGCGGTGGAAACGGTGAAAAAGAGCCTGCAGCAAAATGGTTTTGGAACCCTGTGGCAATTGAATGTACCGGAAAAGTTACAGGAGAAGGGCGTCAATTACCAGCGGGAAGCCGTGATACTGGAAGTCTGCAATCCTGAACACGCCCGTAACGCCCTGGAGGCCAATCTGCAAGTGATTTACTTTCTGCCCTGCAAAGTAGTGGTTTTTGACGATGGAGAAGAAACGTCCATCGGGATGGTGCTCCCCACGGTGATGATGGAAAACCTTCAGGATACCGCGCTCACCGCCTTTGCCCGGGAAGTGGAAGAAACCCTTCAAAAAGCACTTGATGAGGCTATTCGATAGAACCTGCCTGTTCCAGCAGACGCACAATGGCTGCAGCAGGGTCAGAAAAATCGTTCTTGATGGCCTGAAACACCAGCAAGGCCTCCGGGTACTCACCGCTGAGACGCAGGCACTGCCTGTGGCAACCGTCAATCAATACCACCAGTGAAGAAGCCTTCGTTTCGGGGGTTTCTTTTTTTTCAGTCATGAGAGGGCCCAGCTGTTCCCTGAGAGCCATATACAGCTGATTTCTGTCATATAGAGGATTACAACCGCCACAAAAATAATATGAAACCTGCATGAAAATCACCTCCCTGGTTAAGCTGCCGTCGGCAGCGTTGAATGTCGATGCAACCAGACCACAAACATGAAAGCCGTCAGAAGTGACATGGTGACACACCCCGGTAAAGGGGGTGACAGACTGCAGACAAAATAAGATGAAGACAAGGGATCTGGTAAAGGACAGCCTTGGAAATCTTGTCAGTGTTTTTTCGAAAAGGGGAGAAAACCGCCAGTGCCTGCTGTTTGAGCGCAGCGAGTTCAGGCGCTGTTTTCGAGACTTTCGACTAAAAACACACAAGATTGGAATCAGCTGGCCTGGCCAAAGCCCTTTGTCTTCAATCTCACACCCCGGTAAAGGGTGTGTCACATCTATTTTACCGCATCAAAGGATCATGTCAATCCGCCAACTCATTCCCTTGCATCACTGACATATTTCAAGTCTTTAACGTTTTTCAAGTCACTTGCCCTGCTTCACGTTAGTGGAGTTCATTGGGTTTGTTGGGCACTTCAATGCTGTTGGTACTTTCAACTCAGTCATTCCATATCAAATAGTTCGATCAAATGAACGGTATGAGTGAGAATAATCACGATGGGGTATTATGTGTTATACTGATAAAAACATCATGACAAAAAGAGACGAAATGATGTTTGGATGTCGGACGTTTATCGCATCAGTAGGATTCAGTGGGTGGCTGACGGAAGACCGACAATCATATTGGGGAGGAGTGGCTGGAAAATGTCATTACGGAAAAAGTTTTTGAGTGGCATTGGAATCAGCGTTATTGCAGTGATGCTGCTGATGACACTGATGGTGAGCCGGTCGGTTGCCGGGCTCATCGAAGCAAAAGAAAGAGAGCACCACCACCTGTTAACAGAGGCGGTGGATGCCCAAATGCAAGCCCAGCTGGATAGTGCCAGAATGTCGGTGGTTTCCATTGCCAACAATGCCCAGGTGCAGGAGCTGTTTGCACAACGGGACAGAGAGGCGTTGCTGGAGCAACTGATGCCGGTTTATGAAACTCTGCAGAACGAAGTGGCACAGATTCAGTTTCACCTGCCGGATTCAACCGCATTTCTAAGGCTTCACATGCCGGAAAACTTCGGCGACAGCCTGCGTGACTTCCGCTTTACCGTCAATGAAGCCAATGAAAAAAAGGCCATTGTGCAGGGGCTGGAAGAAGGCAGAGGTGGATACGGCTTTCGTGTGGTGGTGCCCATGAGCCATCAGGGACAGCATACGGGATCGGTTGAATATGGCAGCAATTTTGGCAACCAATTTCTTGAAAACTTAAAACAACAGTTTGGCGGTGACTATTTCATCTACACACTCACCGATGAATCAGTCTCATGGCAGGAAGGTCAGGAAGAAAATATTTTTTTGGCAGGAACACTGGAAACCGACAGGTGGCAGGAGTCTCTTGATATGATGACACACGTGATGAACGGCGAATGGGTCAGCCAGGTTTCCGAAGATGAGAACCAGTCGGTGCTGCTGATTCCTTATAAGGATTATCAGGGAAACGTGGGTGGCTATATCAAGGCAATTCTGGACAGGAGTGCCATTGTGGCCCAGAGCAACGGGATGACACGCATGCTCTATTTGCTGACAGCCGGTGTGACAGTGCTGTTGTCCCTCATCATGTTTCTCTTTCTCAACAGCGCCATTCTTAGGCCCGTCAACCGGATGAAGACATTGATTGCCGCTGTGGAACAGGGAGATTTTACAGTTGAATGCCAGGGGACATCCAAGGATGAAATCGGGCAGCTGGCAGATTCATTCAACCAAATGGTTAGAACCGTCAGAGAGATGATCGGTGATATATCCGGTGCAGCACTGAAGGTCAGCGATGCTTCTGCCACCTTGCAGCAAACGGCCCTTGAAAACACCCGCACCACTGAAGAAGTGGCGAAAGCGGTGGAAGGAATCGCCCAGGGTGCGGTGGATCAGGCAGAAAGAACAGAAGAAGGTGCACAAAAATCACAGGCAATGGGACGCATTATGGAAGAAAATCAGCAACTGACAGCAACCATGAATCAAACCAACCAACAGGCCACCAGGGTGGTGGCTGAAAGCCTGAAAAACATGGAACAACTGACGCATATCTACGAAACAACTGTACAGGCCATGGAGGCAGTGCGTCTGGGCATTCAGAATACAGACAGCAGTTCCCGACGCATCAGTGATGCCAGTGGCATGATTGCAGCCATTTCAGAGCAGACAAACCTGTTGGCATTAAACGCAGCCATCGAAGCCGCCCGGGCCGGAGAAGCCGGCAGAGGCTTTGCAGTGGTGGCAGATGAAATTCGAAAGCTGGCAGAAGAATCCAACGCCTCCACCAAAACCATTGACCAGGTGGTGGAAGACCTGCAGCAACACTCAAAAGAAGCCGTTCAAACCATTGAAAACAGCTTCGAAGTGTTGCATCGACTTCAATCTGAGATATCCCGAAACCAGCAGGCCTTCCATCAAATTGCCCAATCTTCTCAGGATTCCCATGAGCAGATGAAGGCACTGAATGCATCGACAGAACAACTGGAAAAGATGAAGCAGGAAATTCTGGATGCGATTCAGAGCCTGGCAGCCATTGCTGAAGAAAATTCCGCCTCAACAGAAGAAGTTTCGGCTTCGGTGGAAGAACAGTCGGCTTCCATGATGGAGATTGCCCAGGCAAGTGACTCGCTGGCAGAGCTGTCGCAGCACTTGCAGGAAAAAATGAGCCAGTTCAGAGCGTAAGAAGCATCAGCGGCAGTCTTTCACCGCATTTCCAAGGCTGCCCTTCACCAATTCCCTTGCCTGCATCGTGTTTTGGCTACAGTCTGTAACCGCCTGCAAAGGCGGTTATTTTTCTGTGAAAAAACCGCGCCGTCAGGCACAGGGCCGACGGCGCGGAAATAGAAAGAAATTGATTAGAATCTGGCCTTGTAAATGTCCCGGATCTCATCCCGGCTCAGTTCCACATAGTTGTTGGCCAAAAGCCGCTGCTGGGCAGCCATGACACTGTCGGCAAAGGCTTCAATTTCCTGTTCCTGCATGCCGTATTCCCGCAGCTGTTTCAGCGGAATCAGCTGGCTGAGCAGCTGATCAAGCACATCATAAACCCCTTCGTCGGCGGGAACTCCCAGCACACGTCCCAACAGTTCATTGAGCCGTTTGATGGACCCTTGGGGATTTTTGTGCTGATAGGCTTTGAACACTTCCACAAAAAGCTGATAGTTGGCTTCGCCGTGGGGCACGTGGTAGACGCCCCCCAGGGGATAAGACATGGCGTGAACGGCGCCTACGCCAGTGTTTCCAAAGGCGATGCCCGCATAGTTGCTGGCCACCAGAAAATCCTCCGCCAGTTCATGGCGGTGGTCTGGTCCTTTTTCCACAATGGCCTTATAGCCCCGAAGAATCAGCTTGATGGCCCGGGTGCTGAACAGTTCAGTGTAAGGGTTGGACCGGGGAGCCACAAAAGATTCAATGGCGTGAATCAGGGCATCCACTGAACTGGTGCAGAACACGGGGAAGGGCAGGGTGCGAATCATTTCAGGAATCAGCACCGCATCTTCCGGGTACAGCTCATCCACCGCCAGGCCCATTTTGGTACGCTTTGACTTGATTTCGGCGATGCTGATGTTGGTCACTTCGCTGCCGGTGCCGCAGGTGGTGGGCAGAATCACCAGCTTTTTATCCTTCACAATAGGCACGGTTTTTTCGAAAAAATCTTTGCAGTCGCTGACATACCGCAGGGCCAGCAGTTTGGAAATATCGATGATGGTACCGCCGCCCACGGCAATAATCCGCTTATATTCTTTTTCCTTCACCTTTGCCATGATGGCATTAATCATTTCATCGGAGGGTTCTCCGGTGCCGAATTTTTCCTGAAAGATAAAATCTGACTTCAAGTCTGCATCTTTCATAAAAGGTTCGTAAATAAACTCATTGGTAAAGATACAATCCAGCTCGCCGATTTCGAACGTTGCCGCAAATTCTTTGAAACTGTTGAACCGGTGAAGTGCCGGTTGCACTTTGAGAATGGCCACGGTTAATCCTCCTTCATGATCTTTAAGGTTGAATGGTTACGCCCATATACTTTCATCACTGGGAACGGTTGCTCCCGGGATGGTGAGGCCAATGCGGGAAACGTTGATCAGGTGTTTGTAATCCAGGTTTTCTGAAATGATGTTATTGCCCCAGGTGCCGCAGCCCAGCGTGGTGGTGGGAGCGAATCCATTGGTGAAAGACCCGCCGGCGGTGGTGGAAGAGGGGGCGTTGACCACCAGTCGGCTCACCGTCAGATTCACCCCGGCATATTCAATATGGGCCTGGTTATTGGAGTGAATGGCGGCGGTATGTCCCTTGCCCTCCAGTTCCAGGTTGGCCTGGGCCATAGAAACGGCTTCTTCAAAGGTGTCGTAGGCGAAAACGGCCATCACCGGACACATTTTTTCTTTGCAGAGCAGGTCGTTCTGATCCACACCTTTGGCCTTCAGTAGAATCACCGAAGTGCCTTCCGGGATGGTAACACCTGCCATTTCAGCCACTCTTGCAGGCGACTGGCCCACCACATCCTTGTGCATGTGGCCGTCCTGGAAAATGGTCTGACGGAACTTCTCCACAGTGGCTTCGTCGTCAATGTAGAAAGCGCCATTGGCCACGGCTGCCTGTATGACAGCATCGTACTGATCACGGGGGGCGATGATGCTCTGTTCGCCGGAGCAGATGATGCCGTTGTCGAATTTGCGGCCTGCCAGAAGTTTGGCGGTGGCATCGGCAAAATCCGCATCCCGGTCAATGATCACCTGAACGTTACCGGCGCCAACACCGTAGGCAGGTTTGCCGCTGCTGTAAGCCGCCTGCACCACACCCATGCCGCCGGTGGCCACCACCACATCCACCAGTTTCATCAGTTCGTTGGTCTTTTCAATGGAAGACTCCCTGATGATCTGAATGGCACCCTCCGGGTAGGGAATCCCCGCTTTTTCAATGGCGTCCAAAATAAGATCAATGGTGTGGGCACTGCACTTCTGTGAACGGGGATGAGGGGCAATAATGATGCTGTTGCCGCCCTTCAGTGCAAACATGGCATTACACATGGGGGTGACAATGGGGTTGGTGGTGGGGGTCACTGCCCCGACAACACCCACAGGCTTCGCCACCATCATCAGCCCTTTGGCTTCGTTTCGGTCGATGATCCCCACCGATTTCTTGTCTTTCAGCGAGTGCCAGATGGTCTTGGACTTGCCCCGGTTTTTGGCCACTTTGTCTTCATATACGCCCATTCGGGTTTCGTCCACCGCCATGCGGGCCAGCAATTCTGCATGATCATACACCGATTTTGCTATTAATTTAACAATATCATCTAATTGTTCTTGTGTAAAGCGAGACAACTCTTTTTGTGCAATTCTTGATTTTTCCACCATTTCCATAACGCTTAAGCTTGTTTTCATAACGTTTTCCTCCATTTTTTGGAAATGAACTAAAATGCCGGACCGTCAAATGAGACTTTCATTTATCTCAAAATGAATCGGTTACCTTCAGCGCCAATTGAGGTGCGAATATCGTTCTGATTTCTAAAATCAAAACGAATTAAGGGATGATTCATTTTGTTATACAAAGTATACGCAATTATCAGGCCGAATGCAAGCATAATTATCAAGAATCTTAAATTCGAGATTAAATGATAAATAATTAACGATATCGCACGAATCACGGGAAGATAGATGAATAAGGACAACTTGTTGAACCTGGCGAACAACACGATCCATCGAGCAGATTGCAGATTCGCAATTTGAGAGGGGAAGACGGTTGCATAATAGCGACTAACGTGCAATAATGCAAGGTGAAGGGCAAAGAAAAAACGGATCAATGAAAAACCAGAAACAGAAAAGCAGAGAAGCAGAAAATCTGAAAAACAGTAACGGTCGTTGAAAACATCAGCAAATGAAGTAGAGAAGGTAAATGAAGCAGAGAAGGTAAATGAAACAGAGAAGACAAATGAAACAGAGAAGACAAATGAAACAGAGAAGGCTTGTTGAAAGGGGCGTTGGCATGACAACAGAAAATCTGCTGGTGGAAGTCACCGATCAGGTGGCGGTGGTGAAAATGAACCGGCCGAAGGTGCTGAATGCACTGAACTCAGAAGTGCTCAAAGAAATTGAAGCCACCATGACACAGCTGGAAAACTCGCCGGAGGTACGGGTGATTGTGCTGACGGGAGAAGGAAAAGCCTTTGTGGCCGGTGCGGATATTGGTGAAATGAAAGACCTGTCACCCCAGGAGGCCAGAGACTTCTCCAATCTGGGGCATCGGGTGTTCATACAAATCCATACCCTCGAAGTGCCTGTGATTGCAGCTCTCAATGGGTTTACACTGGGGGGCGGCCTGGAGCTGGCGCTTGCCTGTGATTTTCGGTATGCTTCCGAAGAAGCAAAACTGGGCTTTCCTGAAGCATCCCTGGGAATTATCACCGGTTTCGGTGGCACCCAGTTCGCTGCCAGGGCATTTGGTTTGTCCCGGACAAAAGAACTGATCTATACAGGGGAAATGATTACCGCTCATCAGGCACTGAACTGCGGTCTGGTGAACCGGGTATTTCCCCACGATGATTTAATGGCTGAAACCATGGCAGTGGCCCGGCGTATCATCAGAAACAGCCCGGAAGCCATTTCTCTTGCCAAAGAAGCCATTGTGAAAGGCTATGACCTGGGGCTCCGGGAAGCGTTGGAGCTGGAAAGTGACTATTTCAGTGCCTGTTTTGCTTTGGGGGCTCACCGTGACCGCATGAAAGCCTTTTTGGAAAATCGAAAGGAGCGAAAAAAATGAAAACCATCGGAGTCATTGGCGCAGGAACCATGGGCAGCGGCATTGCCCAGCTTTTTGCCCAGCAGGGAATGAACGTGGTGATGCAGGATATTAATGAAGCGTTGCTGGAGCGGGGGCGGCAGGGTATTGAAAAAAGCCTTCAAAAACTGGCATCCAAGGGAAAACTGCCGGAAGAGGAAGTAAAGGCATCCATGGATCGTCTCACCTGCACCCTTAAAACTGAAGATCTGGCTGCCTGCGATCTGGTGATTGAAGCCGCCATTGAGCAAATGGACATTAAAAAGAAGATCCTTCAGGGAGCGGACGCCGTTTGTGGAGAAAACACCATTCTGGCCACCAACACCTCATCCCTCAGCATCACAGAACTGGCAGCAGCCACCAAACGGCCAGACCGGTTCATGGGCATTCATTTTTTCAATCCCGTGGGCGTCATGAAGCTGGTGGAGCTCATTGAAGGCATTGCCACCTCAAAGGAAACTTATGAAGCTGCTGAGGCCATTGTGAAAGCAGTGGGAAAAACCCCGGTGGCCGTTCAGGAAGCCCCCGGCTTTGTGGTGAACCGAATTCTGATTCCCATGATTAATGAGGCGGTGGGCATACTGGCGGAGGGTGTTGCTTCCAAAGAAGCCATCGACGAAGCCATGAAGCTGGGCGCCAACCACCCCATCGGCCCCCTGGCCCTGGCAGATCTCATCGGTAACGATGTGTGCCTGGCCATCATGGAAGTGCTCTATGAAGAATTTGCCGACAGTAAATACCGGCCTCATCCTCTGCTGCGCAAAATGGTGCGGGGCAACCGGCTGGGCAGAAAAACCGGCGAAGGCTTCTATCAATATTAACCACCCGGGAATATGAAAAACCCGGCACTATTGATCACCCGGTAAAGACCGCCGGATTATTCCATGACAGGAATGAGCCTGCGGTCTTCTTCACTTCGAAATCACGAACCAGCTCCGGCAGTGAATCATCCCCTGTTTTCGGCGGACAATGCAAAGGACCTCTTCTGCAGGCGGCCGGATTCACGACGGGCTCCATCGATGAGCTTGCGATTTGGACGATAGAATGATAGGAGAAGCGCCATGAAGGATAAACGAGATCAATTCAATCAACAACACCAGTCTGACCAACAGAGCCAGCCGCATCGTCAGCACAGCCGGCAGCAACAGCAGCCGGACGGCGCCAACAGTGCCAACGGCGAACATGAGGCCCTGGTGGCTGAACTGACAAAACACCGGGAGTTGAACCGGCAGATGCAGGCGGTGATGGACTCCTCCTACGACGGCATCTACCTCACCGACGGGCAGGCGAAGACCCTTTATGTGAACCGGGCCTATGAGCGTATTGCCGGCATTCAGGCAACAGCGGTGATGGGGCGAAACATGCGGGATCTGGTGGCGGCGGGGGTGGTGGATCAATCCAGTTCGCTGGAAGCCATTCGCCTCAAGCAACAGGTCACCATCCGCCAGGTGCTGCACAACGGCAAAGAAGTGCTGGTCACCAGCACCCCTGTATTTGAAAAAGAAGAAGCCGGGGGGATCCAGTACGTGGTGACCAATGTGCGGGATGTCTCTGAGCTGGTGCGGCTCCAGCAGGAGCTGCAGCATACCCGGGCTCTCAGCGAACGGTACCGCTCAGAACTGGAGCACATGAAGACCCGCATCCTCAATATTCCAGAGTTTGTCATCCGCGACCGGCAGATGCTGCGGGTGCTGGAGACCGTTCTGAAGGTGGCTGAAACCGACACCACCGTGCTGATTCAGGGAGAAACGGGCAGCGGCAAGGGCCGTGTGACCCGGCTGATCCACTCCCGAAGCAAACGGGCAGACAAAAGCTTTATCGAAGTGAACTGCGGTGCCATCCCCGGAAGTCTCATGGAATCGGAGCTTTTCGGTTACGAAAAAGGCGCCTTTACAGGAGCCCTCACCAAGGGAAAAATGGGTCTTTTCGAACTGGCCGACGGGGGCACCCTGGTGCTGGATGAAATCTCTGAAATGCCCCTGGACCTTCAGGTAAAATTGCTGAAGGCGCTGGAAGACGGCACCGTCTTTCGGGTGGGCGGCCAGAAGCCGGTGCCGGTGAATGTGCGCATCATCACCGCCACCAATCAGGATCTGGGTGAAATGGTGAAGCAGGGGCGCTTTCGGGAAGACCTCTATTACCGCCTTCATGTGGTGCCCTTATACCTGCCGCCCCTCAGAGAACGGAAAGACGACATTGTCCCCCTGTGCCACCAGTTTTTGGAAGAGTTCAACCGCCGCTACCAGTACCAGCGCCACTTCACCCCGGAAGCTCTGGAATATCTGATGCGCTATCCCTGGCCGGGAAATGTGCGGGAACTGCGGAATCTGGTGGAGCGGATGGTGGTGATGGTGGAAGAAGACCGCATTCGACCATCGGATCTCCCGGAACACCTGCTCACCCTCACCGGGACCACCCAGGGAGAAGACGCCCTGCCGGATGAACCTCTCTACCATCAGCTGCCGCTGAAAGAAGCCACCAAACTGTTTCAGCAGCGGTATATCCGTCGGATGATCAGCCAGGAAGGCTCGATGAAGGGAGCGGCCCAACAGCTGGAAATCAATCCCTCCACCCTTTACCGAAAACTACATGATACCGGAGAGGAAAGCTCGTAAGAGACATCAACAGCAACGGCATCAACAGCAACGGCATCAACGGCAAATTAAACACGTCTCCAGCAGCCGGTACAGCCACAGCAATCATAACCGTGACAGCGAGCACAATGGCCGAAAATGCAAATTTGCAATGATTGCATTATTAATTGCAAAAAAGAGAAAGTAACAATGCAAAAATGCAATGCAACAATACGAGATACCATCGGGGCAACAGAGGCCCGTCAAAATCGGTGGCGCCGCAGGTTGTTCTGAAACACAAAAACAGCGCCAGACAATCACCGGCATTTTTCTGATAAACCCAGAACCATTCAAAATGAAGGAACAAGGGACGATCAGGCGTAAAAATGTTAAAAATTTATCAAAATATCCCAAAAACCCATGGAGTTGGCACGCTTCCTGCTTAATATATCAGGCAGAAATTCAATCACACATGCAAATAACCACCCAGATTCATATCTCAACTTCCCACTTCGAGGGCCATGAGCCCATCGAATGATTCTGAAAGGAGCGTTATCCATGGCATTGAAAACAGCAAAACAATACGAGGAAAGCCTGCGAAAACTGAATTTGGAGGTTTATCTGTTTGGCAAGCGGGTGGAAAACCCGGTGGATGATCCCATCATTCGTCCTTCCATGAACTCTGTCATGATGACCTACAAGCTGGCAGAAGATCCCCAGTATGCTGCCCTCATGACAGCCACCTCCAGCCTGACTGGTGAAAAAATTAACCGATTCACCCACTTGCACCAAAGTGCAGAAGACCTGATCAATAAAGTGAAAATGCAGCGGCTCCTTGGTCAGCAAACAGCGGCCTGTTTCCAGCGCTGTGTGGGCATGGATGCCTTCAACGCGGTGTACAGCACCACCTTTGAACTGGACGCCAAGCACGGCACCCACTACCACCAGAATTTTGTGGAGTACCTGAAATATGTGCAGCAAGAAGACCTGACGGTGGATGGGGCCATGACAGACCCCAAGGGAAATCGGGGCCTTTCGCCCTCCCAGCAGGAAGACGCCGACCTGTTCCTCCGCATTGTGGAACGCCGGCCTGACGGTGTGGTGGTACGGGGGGCCAAAGCCCACCAGACAGGCATGGTGAACTCCCACGAAGTGCTGGTGATGCCCACCATTGCCATGCGTGAAGGCGATGAAGACTACGCCGTATCCTTCTCCGTGCCCACCGATGCCCCCGGCATTAAAATGATCTACGGCCGCCAGTCCTGCGACACCCGCAAACTGGAAGAAGGCACCCTCGACCGGGGCAACCCCAAGTTCGGCGGTCACGAAGTGCTGGTGATCTTTGATGATGTGTTTGTTCCTGCCGACCGCCTCTTCATGTGCGGCGAGGTGGATTTCTCCGGCATGCTGGTGGAACGCTTTGCCGGTTATCACCGCCAAAGCTACGGCGGTTGCAAGGTGGGAGTGGGCGACGTGCTCATCGGGGCTTCTTCCCTGGCAGCCCAGTACAACGGGGCGGCCAAGGCATCCCATGTGAAAGACAAACTCATTGAAATGACTCACCTTAATGAAACCCTCTACGCCTGCGGCATCGCCTGTTCTTCCCAGGGGCATCCCACCGAGGCGGGCAACTATGAAATCGACATGCTGCTGGCCAACGTGTGCAAGCAGAACGTCACCCGTTTTCCCTATGAAATAGCCCGGCTGGCAGAAGACATCGCCGGCGGCCTGTTCGTCACCATGCCTTCTGAGGCAGATCTGAGAAGCCCCGAAGTGGGCCATTACGTTGAAAAATACCTGAAGGGTGTGGGCGATGTGCCGCTCATCGACCGGCTGAAAGTGCTGCGACTCATCGAAAACCTGACCCTGGGCACCGCCGCAGTGGGCTACCGGTCTGAATCCATGCATGGTGCAGGTTCACCCCAGGCCCAGCGCATCATGATTGCCCGCCAGTCCAATATGGGCATGAAAGAAAAGCTGGCCAAAGCCATTCTGGATATTGAGGAATAGGCAATGAAGACCACTGGTCTCACCGAAGTCAACGAAGTCACCGAAGCCAACGAAACCAGAAAAACCACATGCACCACTGAAGTAATCGAAACCATTTTGAATGAACAGGTACGTCCCCGCCTCCAGTCAGACGGAGGCGATGTGGAGCTGGTAAGCTGGGACAGCAACACCAAAGAAGTCATCCTGCGATTACGGGGACAGTGCTGCAGCTGTCCCCACTCACAGGAAACCATCGACCGCATCGTTGTGAAAGAACTGCAGGAACACCTTCCGGAAGCGGTGAGCATCCGGGTGGAAACAGGTCTTTCAGAAGACCTGCTGGCTCTGGCCAGAGACATGTTGAACAGGAGGAAGGCAGAATGAGTTTGCAGGAACACTCCCAAAGCAATTGGCAGGCAGCCTACCGACAAAAATGCGGCACTGCCGCAGAAGTGATACAGCACATTCCCAATAACAGCCGGGTGGCCATCGGCCATGCCGCCGGTGAACCCCTCACGTTGGTGGAAGCCATGGTGGCGAATTTTCGGCAGTATGAAAACGTGGAAACCACCCACATGTTTCCCCTGGGAGGCTGCGGTTACATGGAACCGGGCATGGAGCCGCATTTTCGGCACAACGGCCTGTTTTTGGGCGGCATTGCCCGTGACGCCGTGGCCGATGGCCGGGCCGACTACACCCCCAGCTTTTTCTTTGAAATTCCCCAGCTCTTTAAAAACGGAACCCTCCCGGTAGACGTGGCCCTGATTCAGGTATCCCCTCCCGACCAGCATGGGTATTGCAGCCTGGGGGTTTCGGTGGACTACACCCGCAGCATCACCGACGCCGCCAGGATCCTCATTGCCCAGGTGAACGACCAGATGCCCGTCACCTACGGTGATACCTTCGTGCACGTGAGCCAGATGGATTACATTGTCGAAGACTCCCGCCCTCTGGTTGAAATTCCCCTGCCAAAGGTGGGAGAGGTGGAACATCAAATAGGGGCTCACTGCGCCAGTCTCATTGAAGACGGAGCCACCCTGCAACTGGGTATCGGTGCTTTGCCCGACGCCGTGGCCACCTTTTTGAAAGATAAAAACGACCTGGGACTTCACACCGAAATGTTCTCCGACGGTGTGCTGGACCTGCTGGCCAACGGCAACATCAATAATCGGAAAAAAGGGATTCATGAAGGCATCTCCATTGCCAATTTTCTCATGGGAACCCGGCGGCTCTATGATTATGTGCATCAAAATCCGGCAGTGCAGCTGTACCCTGCCGATTATGTGAACCACCCCATGACCGTGGCGAAGAATAACCGGATGGTCTGCATCAATTCAGCCATTCAGGTGGATCTCATGGGCCAGGTGGTGGCAGAAACCATGGGTTACCGCCAGTTCAGCGGCACCGGCGGCCAGGTGGATTTCGTGCGGGGGGCATCCCTGTCTCCCGGGGGCAAATCCATCATTGCTTTCTCCGCCACTGCTGCCAAAGGGAAGGTGTCCCGTATCGTTCCACTTCTTGATGAAGGGGCGGCGGTTACCACCTCCCGCAACGATGTGCACTATGTGGTGACAGAATACGGTATTGCCCAGCTAAAGGGCAAAACCCTGGAAGACCGGGCCCGGGCACTTATCGCCATTGCCCACCCCGATTTCAGAGACCAGCTGGCCGAAGCAGCCAAAAAGCGGTTTTCCCGCTTCAGCCTGTAGCCGGCGGCACCCTTTAACGGCAACTAAATGATTGCAACAGCACATAACTGAACCAGCAAATGGCTGAAACAGTACCGGTTTTCGGGGAAGCCCCGGCACCGGGCTGATTCAATACAAGATTAAGGAGGCGTCAACATGGATTTTAACTTGTCAAAGGAGTACATCATGCTTCAGCGCATGTATCAGGAATTCGCTGAAACCGAAGTGAAGCCCCTGGCAGAAGAAGTGGACGAAACCGAGGAGTTCCCCGTGGAAACCGTGAAAAAACTGGCTCGCTACGGCTTCATGGGCATTCCCTTCCCCAAAGAGTTCGGCGGTGAGGGAGGCGATGTGCTGGCTTACGCCATGGCAGTGGAAGAACTGTCAAAAGTGTGTGCCACCACCGGGGTGATTGTTTCGGCCCACACCTCACTGTGTGCCACCCCCATCTATGAGTTCGGCACCCCCGCTCAAAAAGAAAAATACCTGGTACCCCTGGCCAAAGGGGAGAAGCTGGGAGCCTTCGGCCTGACTGAAGCCAATGCAGGTACCGACGCTTCATCCCAGCAGACCACTGCCGACCTCGAAGGTGACGAATATGTGCTCAACGGCTCCAAAATCTTCATCACCAATGCGGGTTATGCCGACACTTACGTTGTCATGGCCATGACCGACAAAACCAAAGGCAACAAAGGTATTTCTGCCTTTATCGTAGAAAAAGACACCCCCGGGTTCACCATCGGCAAGAAAGAAGCCAAAATGGGGATTCGTGGTTCGGCCACCTGCGAACTGATTTTTGAAAACTGCCGCATTCCCAAAGATAACCTGCTGGGCACCGAAGGCAAAGGGTTCCGCATTGCCATGCAAACACTTGACGGCGGCCGTATCGGCATTGCCTCCCAGGCCCTGGGCATCGCCGCCGGCGCCCTGGAACAAACAGTGAACTACGTGAAAGAGCGCAAGCAGTTTGGCAAGCCCATTGCCGCCTTCCAGAACACCCAGTTTCAGCTGGCAGACATGAACACCAAAGTGGAAGCCGCCCGCCTGCTGGTCTACAAAGCTGCTGTTCAAAAGCAGAACAAAATGCCCTATTCCAAAGAAGCGGCCATGGCAAAGCTTTATGCTGCCGAAGTGGCCATGGAAGTCACCACCAAGGCTGTACAGCTTCATGGCGGTTATGGCTACACCCGCGAATATCCGGTGGAGCGCATGATGCGGGATGCAAAAATCACCGAAATATACGAAGGCACTTCAGAAGTACAAAAAATGGTTATCGCAGCACATCTGCTGAAATAGGGAGGGAAAGACATGAAAATAATTGTCTGCATCAAACAGGTTCCTGATACCAATGAAGTGAAGCTGGACCCCAAAACCGGCACCCTGATCCGGGATGGCGTTCCCAGCATTATTAACCCCGATGATAAAAGTGGTTTGGAAGCCGCCCTGCGCTTGAAAGATCAAAAGGGCGCCCATGTCACCGTCATCTCCATGGGTCCCCCCCAGGCAGATGCCGCCCTTCGGGAAGCCCTGGCCATGGGTGTTGACCGGGCTATTCTTCTCACCGACCGGGCTTTCGGCGGCGCCGATACCTGGGCCACCTCCACCACCCTGGCAGGTGCCATCAAAAAAATGGACTACGACCTGATCATCACCGGCCGCCAGGCCATCGACGGCGACACCGCTCAGGTGGGCCCCCAGATTGCTGAACATTTGAACCTTCCCCAGGTTTCTTACGTGGAAGGCATGGAAGTGGATGGTCAGCACTTCATCTTCAAGCGCATGTTTGAAGACGGCTATCACCGCATCAAGGTGAAGCGCCCCTGCCTCATCACCACTCTGCAGGAAATGAACGAACCCCGCTACATGAAAGTGGGCGGCATCTTCGACGCCTACCGGGAAAAAGAAGTGGAAATCATGACCCTGGCTGATATTGATGTGAACCTGGAGCACATTGGCCTGAAAGGTTCCCCCACCAAGGTGAAAAAATCCTTCACCAAAGGGGTGAAATCAGCGGGCAAAGTCTACGAACTGGCACCCAAAGAAGCCGCAGACCTCATCGTGGACAAACTGAAAGAAAAGTTTATCATCTAATATCCAAGACAATCAAACAGCGTTCATTTCGACAGTTCGTTTTGTCAGCTCGGTTTAACAGACCGTTTCGATAGTTCATTTCTAAGGAGGACTCCCCTATGGATATCAATGCATATAAAGGCGTATGGGTCTTTGCAGAGCAGCGGGAAGGCGTACTTCAAAAAGTATCCCTTGAACTGCTGGGCAAAGGCCGTGAATTGGCAGAAACCCTGGGCGTCAGCGTCACCGCTGTACTGCTGGGTGACCAGGTGAAAGACCTGGCACAGGAGCTTATTTATTTCGGTGCCGATGAAGTGCTGCTGGCAGAAGATGCCATGTTGAAGCTGTACAGCACCGAACCCTACACCAAAGTCTTTTCAAGACTGGTGAAGGAACGCAAGCCGGAAATCGTTCTTTTTGGTGCCACCGCTCTGGGCCGTGACCTGGCCCCCCGGGTATCTGCCCGGGTGCACACCGGCCTCACTGCCGACTGCACCTCCCTTGACATCGACGAAGAAACCAAGAACCTGCTTCAAACCCGCCCCGCCTTCGGCGGCAACATCATGGCCACCATCATCTGCCCCGACTTCCGTCCCCAGATGTCCACCGTGCGACCCGGCGTGATGATCAAACTGGAGCGGGATGAAAGCCGTCAGGGAGAAATCATCACCTGCCCCACCGATCTGGAACCGGCAGACATGAATGTGGAAATCATCGAAGTGGTGAAGGAAACCAAGGAAAAAATCAATATCGAAGACGCCAGCGTACTGGTATCCGGTGGCCGCGGCCTTTCCAACAAAGAGAACTTTGTGATTCTGGATGGTTTGGCCAAACAGCTGAAAGGCATTGTTTCCGGTTCTCGCGCCGTGGTAGATGCCGGCTGGATCGAGCGTGACCGCCAGGTGGGCCAAACAGGAAAAACCGTACGACCCGGCCTCTATGTGGCCTGCGGTATCTCCGGCGCCATCCAGCATTTGGCAGGTATGGAAGAATCCGATTACATCGTGGCCATCAACAAAAACGCCTCCGCCCCCATTTTCGACGTGGCTGACCTGGGCATTATCGGCGACGTGAATAAAATTGTCCCCGCCCTTGAAGAAGCCCTGAAACAGGCAAAGCTGAAAGAGGCGTAGGCTTCAAGGCGACACCCGCTTCCTGATCAGTCTCAGACTACCCTCCCCCATCGCCGGGCATGGCGGCGGGGGAGTTTTTGTTCACTATTCCCTGTCACCTGTTCACTGCAAAACTGCTGGAGGCGGTCAGACTGTAGACAAAATATGATGAAGACAAGGGATTTGGTAAAGGGGAGCCTTGGAAATCTTGTCAGTGTTTTTTCGAAAAGATGAGAAAACCGCCAGCGCCTGCTGTTTGAGCGCAGCGAGTTCAGGCGCTGTTTTCGAGTCTTTCGACTAAAAACACACAAGATTGGAGTCAGCTGCCCTGGCTAAATCCCTTTGTCTTCAACCTACCCGCCGTAGGCAGTTTTATTCTGTGGCATCATGGCGCTTCAACTGTTACAATGGAGTCAATGATGAAAACAGAATGCCACGATTCAGCACAGGTTCACTGACAGGTGCAACAAAACACACACATTCACTCACTCACATGTTCAACTACATATTCAACCACGCGGCTCATTTAAAAGCAAAGGAAAGTGAGGTTTAGCCATGACCTACGAAGCCCCCCTCTACCGACCACCCAGCGAAGCCCGCAGCCTGATTTTACAGCTGACCCTGGGCTGTTCCCATAACCAGTGCACCTTTTGCTACATGTACAAAGGCAAGCCCTACCGGGTGAAATCGCCGGAAGCCATGCGGGAACACATCGCCTGGGGAAAAGCCATTGACCCGGGTGCCCGGCGCATTTTTCTTGCCGACGGCAACGTGCTGGGGTTGGAAACCCCGCTGCTGCTGGAAATCCTCACCACCCTGTACCGGGAGTTTCCCGCCCTGGAACGGGTGAGCCTTTACGGCGGCCCCGGTGATATGCTGGGAAAAACCCCGGAAGAACTGGCATCCCTTCACAAGACCGGGCTGCAGCTGGTGTACCTGGGAGTGGAAAGCGGCAGCGACACCGTGCTGCAACAAGTGCGCAAAGGAGTCACTTCAGAAGAAATGATCACCGCCGGGGTGCGGGTGCGTGAAGCAGGCATTCACCTTTCCTGTATGCTCATTTCAGGGCTGGGAGGCACCACCCATTGGGAGGAACACGCCCTTGAAAGCGCCCGGGTCATCAGTGCCATCAACCCGGAATACCTGGGCCTCCTCACCCTGCTGGTGGAAGACAATACCCCCCTCCATCGCCAGATTCAGCAGGGAAGCTTTCACCTGCTGCCGGCGGAAAAAGTGCTGGCAGAAACCCGGCTGCTGCTGGAAAACCTTCAAGTCACCGATTGCACCTTTCGAAGCAATCACCCCTCCAATTACCTGAACCTGGCAGGGGTGCTGAACCAGGATCAACAGCGGTTGCTGGCAGAAATACAGGAAGCCGGAGAACAGGGCCGCCTTCGCCCCGAAGGCTGGCGGGCTCTGTAAGGCGCAGTCATTCATAACAGCTCGATCTAATGAACGAATCTCCATCACCACAGAGAGGAAGAACTCCCATGTTGCAGCAGGTATACCCCCACATCTACAAAAACGAAATTCAGCTTCCAGGCAATCCTTTGAAAGCAGTACACAGCTACCTCATCACCTCGCCAGAACGCAACCTGCTCATCGACACCGGCTTCAATCGGCCCGACTGCCTGGAAACCCTGCTTCAGGGAATGACAGAAGCCGGGGCAGAACTGGAAAAAACAGATCTGTTCATCACCCACCTTCATTCCGACCACAGCGGCCTGGCGTCGGCTCTCAGCCAGCGGGGGGTGAAGGTGTACGCCAGCCAGTGGGACGGTGATGCCGTGAATGAAATGAGCCAGGTCAGCTATTGGCAGCGATTTGAAGGCTTCCGGGTTCTCTTTGACCTGGAACAGGATCAAGTCACCTTTCAGGACCACCCGGGGTATAAATACCGCAGCCCCCAACCCGTTTCTTTTCAGACCCTTCAAGAGGGCGACACCCTCACCCTGGGAGACTACGTTTTTGAAGTCATCGAAATCCCCGGCCACACCCCCGGCCAGCTGGGGCTCTATGAGCGAACCCACCGCCTCTTTTTCTGCGGTGACCACATCCTTGACCGGATAACCCCCAACATTGCCTTCTGGGATTTTCAGTGGGACATTCTCGATGTCTACCTGAACAACCTACAGAAAGTGGCCGCCTTTGACATTAACCATCTTTTTTCCGCCCACCGGGGAACCGTTGCTGATCACCGGCAGCGCATACAGGAACTGACCCACCACCACCAGCTGCGGCTGACAGAAATCATGGGAATCCTGAAAGAAGGCCACACCACCGTGCGAGAAGTGGCCGCCCGTATGCACTGGGAACTGCGTTATAACAGCTGGGATGATTTTCCCCATGCCCAGAAATGGTTTGCCGCAGGGGAAGCCATGTCACATCTGGAGCACCTGGCTGCCACAGGTCAGATCACCAAAGAAGAACGGCAGGGAGTGCTCCACTATCAGATTCTCTGACTCCCATACGATAACAACCGTTGAAAAAATGATGAAGACAAATGTGAAACCCTTGCCTTTATCATTTGTTGCCTGCAATCTGACCTGATGTTCAACGTTGAACATCAGGTTTTTAAAAAAAGTTCATAAAAAATGCGTCTGGAGTTTCATTTATGGGTTAACGGGTAGTATAATGGGAGTTGCAAGACACCTTGAAAGCTCAAGGAGGAGAAAAGGTGCTGGATTGGCTGGTTTTTCGACCGGAGACCATATTGGTGCTGGCCCAGTTGCTGTTAAGCCTGGTGATCACCGGAACACTGTGGCAACACCGAAAGTATTCAAAAGCCAGTCGGCTTCTGGGTATGTTTTTTGCGTCCAATTCGCTGGGAACACTGTTTCACTATCTGACATATGCAGGCATGGTGGTAGCCATTGAGTACTGGACAGATGCCCTGACGCTGTTTTTCTATTTGATGGGAGCACTGTTTCTCATCGAATTTGCCCATGCTTATCCAAAGGAGTCGCCGAAGCAGGCTAAAAAATGGGTTGACAAGCTTTATCCTTTTGCAATGATGGTGCCTGGAATATGGGGCGGCATTGCTTATGCAGTTACCGGCAAACACCCCTACTTAATGATTCTTTTGGCCCTGAACGTCATTGGGTATCTGGGTGCGGTGTTTGTCTTGTTCTTTCGGGCTAAATCATTTTTACCATCACAGAAGATGAGAGAACAATCACAAACAGGCAAAATGAACAGGCTTGCCGCTATGAGAGCATGGATTGACGATGCAGGGCGAGTACTACATGAACCACAGGAACGTACGATTAAAGCAATGCGGGCGTTTATGCTGAGTGTCGCATTGTATTTTTTTCTCAGTATCATGTCTGCTGTGTACTGGATTATATTGTATGTTTGGATTCCGCTTCGGATATACTACATGTTTAATGTTGCGGGAATGATGCTGTTTCTTGTTTTTTTCATTCAAGCGTATCTGGCACACTCGCTGGAACCCACCACATTCATGACAAAATTGAACTTGAGCACTTTGGCACTGGTTCTATTCATCACTGCAGCTGTGGGCTTCATTTATATTGAAGGGGTTCGGCACGAGTACTATCAGGAATGGCTGGGAGAAGTTAAAGAGGTGGTCCAGTATATGGATGAAGGTCAGCAGGATCCTGGTGATAGATATAACAATGCGAAAGCTGCTTTTGTCATATCGTATCCGGCGGAAGCGGTTAAACTGGCAACAGAACGAGCAATAAGCACGTATGAATCACCTGCAGGACATGAAGCAGCGAAGATACATTTCCTGCAGGATCAAGGTTTCTATCTGGCTGATTTTAAGAGAGATCGGTTTGTCACCGAATCATATCAGCCTGGACGAGGGTATACAGGCAATTATCCCCAGAATACCTATATTTCATACTCATTTGATCACAATGACAGGCATTATGTGGTTGGGTTTCCTGTGAGTGATCTTCAAAGAGTTATCAACCCGGTCGCTCTACAAGTGAAGGGACTTCTTGTGCTGGGACTGGCAATAGTCCTGTTGATTTTCCCCAGATTTTTCAGGTGGAGTCTTGTGGAGCCCCTGCGCTTGTTGCTCAATGGGGTTCAGGAAGTGGGAGAAGGAAATCTGAAGGTACAGGTACCGATTATTTCGAGAGATGAAGTGGGTTTACTGGCGCACACGTTTAACCAAATGGCCGGGTCGCTTGACCGAGCAGATCAATTTATGAAAAGTCATCACGAAATCTTGCAAGAGCAAGTCAATGAAAGAACTGCGGAACTTAAAGAAGCCCTTACAGAAAGCAGGCAGTTACAACATAAGCTGTATCATGAACGGGAACTTTTAAAAACCACTGTCTTTTCCATGGGTGACGCTTTGATTGCCACTGACGAAAATGGAAACATTACCATTATGAATGAACTGGCAGAGCGGTTGACGGGATGGCCTCAGGCAGTGGCGCAGGGGAAAGCCTTTGATGAAGTTTTTTGTATGATTGATGAACATAGCGGAATGGCACACAAGAGCCCGGTGGAACAGGTACTGGTGAACAAAGCAGCCTACAGCCTGCCGCCGAATACCCTGCTGGTAGCCAGAGATGGCAGTCAACTCCCCATTGAAGACAGTGTGGCACCCATTAAAGATGAAGAGGGCCGTGTGACAGGTGTGGTGGTGGTCTTCAGGGACTTCACAGAGAAAAAAGAGAAGCAGGAAAAAATTCTGCATTTAAGTTATCATGACCAACTGACCGGTGTCTTTAACCGCCATTTCTTTGAGGCAGAGCTGAAAAGGCTGGATACCCATCGCAACCTGCCTTTGTCATTGCTAATCCTTGATCTGAACGGTCTTAAACTCATCAATGATGCTTTTGGACACCAGGTGGGCGATCAGGCAGTTCAGCGGGTGGCAGCAGTGATGCAGCAGGCATGTCGCAATGATGAAATCATTGCCCGAATCGGCGGCGATGAATTTGTGATCATTTTGCCCGGCACCCGTAAAGAGGATGCTGAAAAACTGGCAAAGCGTATTCAGCAGCGCATCAGTGAAGTGCCCTTAAAAGGACTGCGGATATCAGCTTCTGTTGGGTGGGCCACCAAGGAAGCGGAACAGGAATCCATGGCAATCATCTTCAAGGAAGCGGAGGACAAAATGTACCGGCGCAAGTTGATGGACAGCCAGCAGGTGCATTTTGACACCGTCAATATGATTCTGAATACCTTCTATGAAACCCATCAACATGAACAGAGCCACGCCCAGCGTGTGGCCCGATTGTGCGAAGCCATGGGAAATGCCCTGGGACTGGAATCGGACGCCATGGAAAGATTGCGGAAAACAAGCATTATGCATGATATCGGAAAGAGCGCACTCAGCCCGGAACTGCTGAAAAAAACGGAAACTCTGACACCTGAAGAAAGGCGCGCGATTGAAAGGCATCCCGAGCTGGGCTACCAGATGCTGCGGTCTTCCCGGGAATATACTTCGATTGCGGAAAATGTGCTGGGACATCACGAACATTGGGACGGGTCAGGGTATCCCCGGGGTATTGCAGGCGAAAAAATCCCTTTGGAAGCACGCATTGCAGCACTTGCAGAGGCATGGGACGGCATGACCACCCATCGGCCTTACAGAAAGGCACGAACGCCGCAATCAGCACTGGAAGAAATAAAGGCGTTAGCGGGGATTCGATTTGACCCGGAACTGGTACCCGTCTTTGAATCCGTGCTGATGAAAGAAAAGATGATCTAAAGCGGGTTCTTCCTTATCGTTTCTGTCCAATCAAACGGCGTCTATCCACATTCCATCAAGTGAACGAAGAAAATCAAGAGAACCGAAGGAGACAGACGAGTAACTTCGAAAAAAACGTTGATCTGTAAGGGTGACGTTGCAATTTGACAGTGCACAATAAAGGAGAGCTCTGCGATATTGGGAGCTCTCCTTTATCTTTCAGATGTTCAGTCAACTTTGATAACGTGTGTTGAAATCATGTTGCGGATTCGACTGTTAGAGAGATGTGAAACATCTGAGAGAGCGGTGTATATAAGAATTGATCGCTGTCTTCAGATTTCAGCGTACGAAAGAGATCTTTCAAAGGCAACCGTGAGAAAACAAAAAAATGACATAGTTTGACAGCGCAATTGAAATTGACGGAGGGAGAATAACGGATTTAAAAATTACCAGTGGGGACCAGTTACAGGACCTTCATTGCTGACACTGATAAGTTCAAGCGTTGCTTGAAAAATGTCGCCGTAGGGAACGGTGGAAATATCATATGCAGGGTCTGAAGCTATTTGAATTAAATGATCCCGCAGTTCCTGAATTTCTTCAATTGAAAAATCCAAATCGTTTTTTTTCAGCAGTGCCTGAACCTCTTCAGCCGATTCCTTCTCCAGAATTTGACCGGCTAACGTGCTGTCTGAAGCCAATTTTTCATTGAGTTGCAATAACTTTTTCTCCATTAATCAATGACCACCTTTCTGTTTAACGCATGTTGTGAAGCAGGCTGTTGGTGAATGGCAAATCCCTCCGCCGGTGCGCATCCATGGTTATTATAGCACGGAATGAGCATCTTAAGGAAAGAAGTGACCGTCAAGATGAAATTTTCTGAATTGGTGTGTTTTTTCTTTGCGGTTATTCCGGGAAGAGTTGAAAAGAAAGGTAGACTTTTCAAAGGGCAGAGCCTGGAACGGTGGCACATTGCAGACGCGGCTTCCTCATGAGGCCGGCCGGAACATGGAGAGATTCTTTTGGGAAAACGTTGACACTAGTATACTAATGTGCTAACATACCAGTATCAAGTGCTTTTAATGATAAAAGGAGGAGAAGGTATGAAAAGAAAACTGTTGTTAAGTTTCATGGTGTTAACGATGGTGGCAACGCTGGTTGCTTGTTCTGGTAATGGATCGGGCACTTCGGGTACGAATGGTGGAGACGCACAAACCTATGTACTGAAAGTGGGCACGGTTACTTCGGAGACAGATCCTCTGTTTGAAGGCTTAAAGGTGTTTAAGGCCAATGTGGAAGAGCGTACTGGCGGGGCTGTAGAGGTCGAATTATATTCGGGGGCACAGCTGGGAGCCGATGAGGATGTTCTTGAGCAGGCCATCGTTGGGGCTGGCGTTGGAATTATTACAGACCCGGGCCGCATGAGTAACTATGTGAAAGATTTTGGCATTTTGGGCGGGCCATACCTTGCAGATAACTATGAAGGTGCATTAGAATTAATGGAGACCACCGTTTACAGTGAGCTGGTTGATGAGTTTGAAGAGCATGGGTTAAAGATTCTTTCTTTCAACTATTTTCAGGGAAGCAGACATTTGTACACCAAATCGCCTGTTTCCGAACCGGGAGATTTGAATGGCCTTCGAATCCGCAGTTCAGGGTCTGACATTGTGACAAGATCTCTTGAAGCAATGGGTGCCAATACCACTGTTCTAGCTTGGTCTGAAGCATACCAGGCGCTTCAGCAACGTGTGGTAGAAGGAGTTGAAGTTCACAACTCTGCCGCCTATGGATCAAGTATTTATGAAGTGACCGACTACGTTTCATTAACAAGTCATTTTCAACTTTTAACCGGTTTGGTAATATCAAATGGCTGGTTCGAAACACTGCCTGCAGAGTTTCAACAGATTCTTGTTGAAGAAGCCTATGCCGGTGGACAACATGCTTCAGAGCTGGTATTGGAAAAAGACGCAGAGTTTTTGCAGATGTGCATTGACGGTGGTGTCGAGTTGGTTGAGGTCGACTTGGAGGCCTTTAAACTGGCTGCTGAATCAGCATATGATGTGTTGGGATATCGTGAATTGAAAGATGCCATTGATGCAGAACTGGGAAGATAATCAACTGTTACATTTCCTGAATCCGTGATAGCGGATTGAAAGCAACTGCAAGCCTTCGCGAATCGCAATCATGAAAACCCGTTTGTTATCCCCTTTGTCACCCCCTTTTCTTAAGCTGGCAAGAAAACTCTCTCAGTACGCGTTTTACGTGAATCATTTCAGAAAGACTGACCGGACAGGTTCAGCCAGCACAAGTCCGGTCAAAGTTTGTTCAGGTCTGCTTAAAGACAGGTCTGCTTAAAGAAGGGTTGCAGTGCCGCCTGTCACGGATTCAGGCAATCATTAAACCAGAGGTGTTGTTCGCATGATATTACGGCGTATCGAAAGTATGTTTACGGGTATTGGGCTTGCAGCACTCATTATTCTCGTTTTTTCTGCAGCCACTCTCAGATGGCTTGGAATTGACATGTCATGGTCAACAGATATGGCACAATTGGTATTTGCATGGGTCTGCTTCATAGGAGCAGACCTGGCCATGAAGCAAAAACGACATATGGGTGTTGAAATATTGACAGATAAATTACCTGTTCGCATGAGAAACAGCGTGTATCTGATCAATAGTCTGTTGATTTTGGTATTTTTGGTATTTGTTGTCTATTATGGCACAAATTTAGTGGTGATCAACTATCGAAGAAGCTTCAATACACTTCCCATCAGTTATTCATTTGTAACGGCGAGTGCACCAGTCGGATCATTATTGATGATCTACACGATCACAACCCGAATTTTTGAGTATTTGAAGAACTTTATGACTGGTGATTATTCAAACTTGGAAACAAACTCCGACGATGAAGGAGGCGAAACGATATGATTTACCTCGCAGTTAGTTTTGTGGTACTATTAGCCGCAGGAATGCCAATCGCCTTTGTTGTTGGAATTTCAAGTCTCTTATACTTTTTTACCGAAAGTGTACCCATGCAGATTGTGGTTCAGCGGATGGTGAGCAGTACGCAGTCTTTTGCGTTGCTGGCAGTCCCGTTTTTTGTTTTGGCCGGCAATTTAATGAATGAAACAGGGATCACAAGCCGGCTGATCAAGTTTTCGACAGTGCTGACAGGGCACATGCGGGGGGGACTGGCCCAGGTGTCGGTTGTCTTGAGTACACTGATGGGTGGCATCTCAGGTTCTGCAGTGGCCGACGCAGCAATGGAAAGCCGTATTCTGGGCCCTGACATGAATAAAAGAGGGTTTCATAAAGGGTTTACCGCTGCAATTCTTGCCATGGGCGGTTTGATTACATCCACCATTCCGCCAAGCATCGGGCTGATTCTTTATGGTGTCACGGGAGAAGTTTCCATTGGGCGGCTGTTTTTGGCAGGTATTGTCCCGGGGGTGCTGATGACCGTTTTTTTAATGACTGCGGTCGGCATTATCTCCAAAAAAAGAAATTATTCAAGAGAGCGGGAAACATATGCCACTTTCAATGAAGTGTTGAAAGGGTTGATTGAAAATATTTGGGCGCTATTGTTTCCTGTCATTCTGATTGTCGGTATTCGATTTGGTGTTTTTACGCCTTCCGAGGCGGGAGCATTTGCTGTGGTGTACGCATTATTTATTGGGGTTTTTGTTTACAGAGAGCTGACATTCGCGAAGCTGGTGGATGTTCTTAAAAAGACGTCGGTTGATTTGTCTGCCATTATGATCATCATTATTTGCTCAAATGCATTTGGATATGCCCTGGTCACCGGGCGTGTGCCTCAAAAACTGGCGGGTGTTATTACCACTGTTTCAAGCAACTCCTACATTGTTCTGCTGATTATTCTGCTGTTTGTCTTCGTGGTCGGTATGTTTATGGAGGCAACGGCCAATGTGCTTATTCTGACACCCATCTTTTTGCCAATTATCCAGGGGCTGGGATTTGACTCAGTGCATTTTGGGATTTTGTTTATGATTATTGTGACCATGGGTGGCATGACTCCGCCTGTTGGTGTAGCCATGTATACAACCTGTTCCATTTTGGGATGTTCCATTGGGGATTATACGAGAGAATCGCTTATTTTCATTGCAGCCATCATCATTTTGCTGGTGATCCTGGTGTTCTTCCCTCAAATTGTCCTGTTTTTACCAAACATGGTGTATGGTTAAAGTGAACGGAGACGCAAATGATGCGTGACAAGAGCACAAGTGTCGCTTAAGCAAAAAAAACGGAGACATACCGCAAGAAACGAATGTGTGTCGTGGATGCAAGAAACAAGTGGATGATGTGTGCAAGCAGCAAGTTGATCATAGGTGCAAGCAGTAAGTGGGCCGTGCATGCTGACAGCGTGCGTGTGATATGAAGGAGATGAAATGATGCGTCTGACATTTGATGAGCTTTATGGAGAAATCAAGCGTGCCTTTGTGAAATGCGGGATGAGTGAAGAAAAAGCGTCTGTTTGTGCGAGGGTGCACTCAGAATCCACCTACGACGGCATTTATTCACATGGTGTTAACCGCGTGGCGCGTTTTGTCGAGTATGTTCAAAAGGGATGGGTCGATGTGAATGCAGAACCAACCCTTGAAAAAGAGTTTGGATCCATTCAAGTGTATAATGGAAATATGGGTTCGGGCGTTTTGAATGCGCTGTATGGCGTTGACCGTGCCATGGAACTGGCAGAGCGTTACGGGATTGGCATGGTTGGTTTGAAAAACACAACGCACTGGATGCGAGGCGGCACCTACGGGTTAAGAGCCGCTCAAAAAGGGTTCGTTGCCATTATGTGGACAAATACAGAATCTGTGATGCCACCCTGGGGCGCGAAAGAATGTAAGCTGGGCAACAACCCGTTTGTCATGGCAATGCCCGGGCAAAAAGAAGGGGCAGAGCTTCTTTTCGACATGGCTATTTCACAGTATTCGTATGGCAAACTGCAGGTGACCAGATTGGCAGGGAAGAAACTGCCCTTCCCAGGCGGATTTGATAAAAATGGAAACATCACAGACGATCCCGGGGCCATTGAAGAGTCCATGCGCATTATGCCGATTGGCTATTGGAAAGGTTCAGGAATGAGTCACATGCTGGATATTTTAGGAACGGTTTTAACAGACGGTATTGGAGCGGCCGATCTGGATCAAGCTGGAAAAGGCAGCTGCGGCGGGGCTTCTCAAGTCATGATTGTCATTGATCCCGGCAAAATCACTGAAAAAGAAGATATGATGGCCGCCATCCGAAAATCCATTGAGCATGTAAAAAGTGCACAGCCCGCAGAAAATTCACAGGGCGTGTCTGTTCCGGGAGAAGGAATGGCACGGTTTCGAAAAGAACATGATGAGTTAGGGATTTTTGTGGACGATCAGGTATGGGAAGAGATCCGATCACTGTAAAACGATAAAATGCCAAGATGCCTCTTTTTCGTGTCGGAAAAACAATAAATGAGATGGAGTGGGTGAAAATTAGATGGAAATCATTGAACGGTACAAGAGTGAAACTGCGAGGGAATATGCACTGCGAATTCTAAGAAGTAACATTATCTCCATGCATTTGCAACCCGGCGCGTTTTTGAGTGAAAATGAACTCGCCATGGAAATGGGCGTCAGCCGAACCCCGGTACGCGAAGCCTTGATTGAGCTGAGCAAGGCGCAAATTGTTGAAATTTATCCCCAAAAGGGCAGCATGATTTCTTTCATTGATCCTGATCTTGTGGAAGAAGCACGATTTTTACGGTATGTGCTGGAACCGGCAATTGTGGAAATGGCTTGTGATGTTTCATCGAAGCAGGATATTTTTAAACTGGAAGAAAATATACGGTTACAGGAGTTTTATTTAGAAAATCCTGCACCGAATAAACTGTTGGAAATGGACGATGCGTTTCACAAAAAATTATATTCCATCTGCAAGAAAGAAAGAACTTATTATATGATTAAAGGCTTCATGATTCACTTTGACCGGGTGCGGAATTTAAGCTTATCGACAATTAAAGACATTAAAATTGTAAGTGATCATAAAGCCATAACAGCAGCGATTGCCAATGGAGACAAGGCAGAGGCGAAAGCCGTGATTGAAAAGCACCTGAGCCGCTATAAAATTGATGAGAAGACCATGCGTGAACAGTATCCTCAATTTTTCAAAAAGCAACATGAAAATGAGCTGTTTTCGTCAAAAGACGCCAATCGAACAGGTGCATAGGTGAAATAGTGGAAGCAGCAGCGATGCAAACAGCAGAATCGGAGGAGTTGGAACATGAAGGCGGCCATTGTACGCAAACCAAATCAGCTTGAAATGGTTGATATGGAAAATCCCCGAATAACAGATGAACACCAGGTACTGGTGCAGGTGAAGGCTGCGGGCATTTGCGGCAGTGATGTGCACATTTATCATGGCACCAGCCCTGTCGCCACATATCCCAGAATTCTGGGGCATGAAATTGTGGGAGTAGTGAAAGAAACAGGTTCAAAAGTGGATCGTGTGAAAGTGGGTGACCGAATCATTCTGGACCAGGTCATGCCGTGCGGCACCTGCTATGCATGCAGTATCAACCGGGGAAATGTATGCCACAATCTTAAAGTTCGCGGAGTACATGAGCATGGAGGATACCGGGAATATCTGGTTGCAGATCAAAAGGACTGTTATCGATTGCCGGCGACCATCTCTTTTGTGGATGCGGTGATGATCGAACCCGCGACAATAGCCGTACAGAGCTTGCATCGAGCAGAATTGAGAGACGGAGATGTGCTGCTCATTCTAGGCGCGGGCGCTTTAGGAAGCAGCATTTTAAATGTCGCCAAGCGGTTCAATAGTACGATCATAGCAGCGGATGTATCAGAAGAAAGACTGAGTGAAGCCCTTGCCAAAGGGGCTCATTTTGCAGTGAATATGACAGATCAAAATCCGGCCCGGCTGATTCGTGACATCACGGGTGGGTACGGCCCCACAGTATCAATCGATGCGGCCTGCACCAAAGATACACTGCCATTCTTGCTTGACGTCACCGGGAATGCAGGCCGGGTCATTACCATGGGGTTTTTAGAGGAGCCATCACCCGTATCACAGCTAAAAATCACTGCCAAAGAGCTGGATGTCCGGGGGTCCAGGTTACAAAACAAGCGGTTTCAGGAAGTCTTGGATTTGATCGATGACGGGCTGCTGGATCTAACCGGAGCGGTCTCTCACACCTTTGATTTTTCAGATATTCAAGAGGCTTTTAGGCTCATTGAAAAAAGAGACCCCACGGTTAAAAAGATTGTCATAACGTTTTAATGGGGATCATCGAACACCCCGTATACCAAATGTCTTCAGGGAGGAAATAACCATGCAAATGACGTGGCGGTGGTACGGCATTAACAATGACGATATCACCTTGGATCACATACGGCAGATACCGGGCGTGACCGGAATCGTCTGGTCACTTCACGATAAAGTGGCCGGCGAAGTGTGGGAGGAAGATCGAATCAAAGAAACCATGGACCACATCCGATCCAAGGGGTTTAACGGAGATGTGGTGGAAAGTGTCAACATCCACGATGACATCAAGCTGGGCAATGAAAATCGAGATAAGCATATCGACATTTACATCGACACCATTCGAAAGCTGGCAAAAGCAGGGGTGAAAGTCATCTGCTACAATTTCATGCCCGTCTTCGACTGGACAAGAACCAACCTGTACCAAGAGCTGGAAGACGGCAGCAATGCGTTATACTACGAGAAAAAACTGGTGGAAGGCATCAACCCCAAAGCCATTGCAGATCTGATCTTGGGAGGGGCCGGAGGTAAAACCATGCCAGGGTGGGAGCCGGAACGCCTGGGCAAACTGGAAGAGCTGTTCGAATGCTACAAAGATGTGGATGAAGACACCCTTTTTGAAAACCTGCGCTATTTTCTGGAGCGAATCATCCCAGTCTGTGAGGAAGTGGACGTGAAAATGGCCATTCATCCGGACGATCCACCATGGCCCATCTTTGGGTTGCCAAGAATCATTCGAAGCAGAGATCATATTCGCCGGTTTCTGGACTTGGTGGACAGCCCCTACAATGGGTTGACCCTGTGCACCGGTTCGTTGGGCCCCAACAAAGCCAATGACATTCCGGCCATTATTCGGGAGTTTGGCGATCGGATCCACTTTGCCCACATTCGAAACGTACGGATTTACGAAAATGGAGACTTTATTGAAGTCTCCCACCGGGCCAAAGACGGAAACGTGGACACCGTAGAAGTCGTCAAAGTCTACCACGAAATGGGCTTTAAAGGCTACATTCGTCCGGACCATGGGCGTCACCTGTGGGGCGAAGAAAAAAACTGCCGTCCCGGATACGGACTATACGACCGGGCAATGGGCATCATGTACATGCTGGGTGTTTGGGATTTGCTGGACAAGCAGAAAGAGGAGGAGCAGCGATGAAGCTGAACCGGGAAGCGCTGAAACAGCAGGCGTTCTGGCAAGAAAGAAATATCGCCCTGCCGGCTTTCGATTTGGATAAGGTGACAACCAATACCAGGAAAAATCCAGGCTGGATTCACTTTGGCGCAGGCAATATATTCCGTATTTTCCCGGCGCGCGCCCATCAGGTGCTTTTAAACCAGGGGCTGGTGGATAACGGCATTGTGGCGGTGGAAACCTTTGATCATGAAATTGTGGAGAAGGTTTTTCATGCCTACGATAATCTGACGCTGTCGGTGATCATGAAAGCAGACGGCACCCTTGAAAAAGCAGTGGTGGCCAGTATTGTGGAGGCCGTCACCTCCCGGGTGGAAAACGGCGATTTTGCCAAGCTGACCGAATACGTGAAAAATCCAGCCCTGCAAATCATCAGCTTCACCATCACTGAAAAAGGCTATGCCATCAAAGACCATCAGGGCAATTACTTCGGAGTCGTGGAAGCAGATCTGAAGGGAGGGCCCTCGGCACCGATTCACGCCATGAGTGTGCTCACCTCATTGCTGTACCAGCGATACCAGGCCGGCAAATACCCGCTGGCGGTGGTGAGCATGGACAACTGTTCCCACAACGGCGACAAAATCAAAGCCGCTGTGTTGGAAATCGGAAAAGTCTGGGAGGAAAAAGGAATGGTCGCCCAGGGTTTTGTGGACTATCTTCAGGACCCTGCACAAATGGCATTTCCCCTCTCCATGATCGACAAAATCACCCCCAGACCTGCAGAGATTGTGCAGGAAACCCTGGAATCGTTGGGGTTGGCAGACATGGGCGTCATCATCACTTCCAAAAATTCCTACACCGCGCCCTTTGTCAACGCAGAAGTAAGCGAATACCTGGTGATTGAAGATACCTTCCCCAATGGAAGACCGCCGTTGGAAAAAGCGGGCATTCTATTTGGCAGCCGAGAAACGGTCAATAATGTGGAGACCATGAAAGTCACCACCTGCCTGAATCCGCTTCATACTGCATTGGCTGTTACGGGCTGTCTGCTGGGGCATACCCTCATTGCCGATGAAATGAAAGATGCAGAACTGAAAAAACTGGTGATGAAAATTGGGTACGATGAAGGGTTGCCGGTGGTCATTAACCCCGGTATCATTGAACCGAAACAGTTTATTGATGAAGTGGTTGGAGAACGATTTGTGAATCCTTTCATCCCGGATACGCCCCAGCGCATTGCCACAGACACTTCCCAAAAAGTGGGCATTCGATTTGGGGAAACCATTAAAGCCTATATGAAAGACCCCCATCTGGACCCGGCCGCTTTGGTGGGAATCTCTCTGGCGCTGGCCGCCTGGTTACGGTATCTGATGGCCGTTGATGATGAAGGCAGGGCCATGGAACTCTCACCGGACCCCATGATGGATGTGCTGGCCCCCATTATGAAGAAGATACGGCTGGGAGACAAAACTGCAGATTTGACGGAGATTCTATCCAACAGAGAGATATTCGGAGTGGATTTATACCAGGCGGGCCTGGCAGAAAAAGTAGCGGGTATGTTTCTTGAGATGATCGCCGGAGCCGGTGCAGTGCGGCAGACTCTGAAGAAGTATTTGGGGTAATTTCCAAACCCCTCAGGGAGGCATAGTGCCATGGAACAGGAACAAGCCCGAATAACAGCGGCTGGTGGTATTGATGAAGGTGACGCAACTGATGAAACCTACATGAAAATGGCGCTGGAAGAGGCAGAAAAAGCAGCGAAGCTGGGAGAAGTCCCCATTGGGGCAGTGGTGGTGCGCCGGGGAGAAGTCATCGCCCGGGCCCATAACCTGCGGGAAACAGGAAAATGTGCCACCGCCCATGCGGAGCTGCTGGCCATTCAGCAGGCCTGTGCCGCCGCCGGAGGATGGCGGCTGACAGACAGCACCCTCTACGTTACCATTGAGCCCTGCCCCATGTGTGCCGGAGCCATTCTTCAGGCCCGCATAGACCGGGTGGTTTTTGGAGCTGCAGACCCCAAGGCAGGAGCCTGCGGTTCCCTGATCAATTTTCTGCAGGACGAGCGGTTTAATCATCAGGCGGCGTTGGTCTCCGGTGTGCTGGAAGAAGCGTGTACGGCTGTGATCAGCCGCTTCTTCAAAAACCTTCGGGAAAAAAAGAAATCCCAAAGTGAGTAGTCTGTTGAAGTCGGTTTGATGGAATAACTCAAATGGAAGTAATGAGTCAGGTTTCAAATGGATGTAATGAGTCAGGTTAAAGGAACAAGTCCGTTGGAAGGAAAGAGCGCCTGTCTGATGGAAGGCGATCACCGGGTGATGCAGGCGCTGGGGAAGAAAAAAATGCCTTGCCAAACGCGGTGACTTTCTATATAATAAATTGTGCGGCTGGAGACAATTTGACAAAACCGGCAGCATTGAAACTGTCGCGGAGAGGTGTCCGAGTGGCTAAGGGGCACGCCTGGAAAGCGTGTAAGGCTTCACGGCCCCGCGGGTTCGAGTCCCGCTCTCTCCGCCATTTTATTATTCCGGGATTTTCCCGGCTAACCAAGTCATAAGAGTTGCTGTGCTAGATGGGGAGGTAGCGGTGCCCTGTTGCCTGCAATCCGCTATAGCAGGATCGAATTCCCCGCCGAGGCCCTGTGCTTGTGGCGCTGCCTCCGGCACGTGGTGATGAGGACTGGGTCCCGTGCAACGGAAGCTCATGAATCCCGTCAGGTCCGGAAGGAAGCAGCGGTAAGTGATCCCTTTCGTGTGTTGCGGGTCAGCCTGGTCTGAGCCGGCGACCGGAGTACCGGCTGTGAGGCATGGTCAGAGTGGGGTGCACAGCTCTATATTTTACACTGTGAAACACATCATCACCTCATGACATCATCATTCGCATATTGCATATGAATACAACAATAAACGGAAAGCCGACAGGCTTTCCGTTTTCGTATAGGTGTGTCAATTCGTATAAACGTGTCAAAATGAAATGAAATGGGCTACGACAGCTTGGGCTTCAGTGTTCCCTGGCGAAGCAGCATTTCCATTTTAGAAGCCGGAAGAGGCGGGCTGAAGTGGTAGCCCTGGCCCAGCTGGCAGGAGGCCTCCTGAACCATGGCCAACTGTTGCAGGGTTTCAATGCCTTCTGCCACCAGGGTCAGCCCGAGAGAGTGACCCATGGAAATAATGGTGGAGACCACCGTGTGGGCCTGGCGGCTGCTGGTGAGAATGCTGACAAAAGAGCGGTCAATCTTCAGCGTGTCAATGGGCAGGCGCACCACATAACTGAGAGAAGAATAACCGGTGCCAAAATCGTCCAGCGAAATGCGAATACCCATGGAACGCAGGTGCTGCAATCGAAGAATATTTTCTTCCACCTGTTGAATTACCGCACTTTCCGTCACTTCCAGCTCCAGAAGCGCCGGTGGCAGACCGGACTCGTTCAAAGCCTGGCGCACATTAGAAACAAAATCGGGGGATTCAAACTGTCTGGCAGAAATGTTCACAGCCATTACCACGGGGCGCAGCCCCTGGTCCATCCACTGCCGGTTTTGCCGACAGGCCTCCAACAGTGCCCATTTTCCCAGGCGATTGATAAGCCCCGTGTTTTCGGCTGCAGGAATAAACAGGTCGGGGGCCAGTCTCCCCCTTTCAGGGTGCTGCCAGCGGACGAGGGCCTCAACTGTGTGTATGTTTCCGGTTTTTAGATCTACCAAAGGTTGATATTCCAGCAAAAATTCCTTGCGATCCAGCGCCAGCGACATTTCTTCTTCCAAAATGCGGGAAGACAATACCTGCTGTTGAATCGCAATATCAAACACCTGCAGGCGGCCAGAGCCTTTTTCTTTTGCCATGTTCTTGGCAAAGCCGGCATTTTTCAGCAGTTCATCCAGTGTTTCCCCTTGCAGGGGAAAGGTGGCGAGCCCGGCACTGAAGGTGAGGGACACTTTTTCGCTGGCCAGCTCATAGGGTTCCTGGAGTTTTTGCAGGAGAAATCGAGCGGCTTCTTCAGCCTCCGCCAAGCCCTGGAAAGAATGACAGATGAGAATGAATTCATCACTCTGCCCCCGGTAAAGGCGGCAGTGGTCGCCGGAATAGATTTGCAGCCGGTGGCCGGCCATGCGCAAGAGCTGGTTGCCTTCACGGTAGCCGAAACGTTCGTTGATTCGCTTGAAATTATCGGCGGCCACCAACAGCAGCGGGAGTAAAGGGATGGTATCTTCATCTTTGAAAGTCTCGGTTAACTCCCTGAAATCCTGGTGGAGCACCCGCTGGTTGGCGAGGCCGGTGACGGGGTCGTAATAGGTGAGGTCTGCCAGCCGGTCCATCATCACATTGAAAGTGTGGCCTGCCCGGCCAATTTCGTCCCGGGTGTGGGGGGTGGCGCGCACCGTGAGGTCGCCGGCTGTGGCCTGGGTAAAAAGACGCTCCAGTTCAATAATGGGGTGGGAAAAGTGACGGGCCAGCAATAGTGAAGCCAGTAAGCCGCCCAGCATCACCAGCAGCAGTGTGGTGAAGAATAGTTCATGAAAAGCAGCGATGCCTGCCATGATACTGGTGTGAGTCGCTCCCACATAAAGCATCCAGTCGGTGCCTGCCACCGGTGCAAAACCCATATGAATTTGGGTTGACTCATCGGCGTAATTGCCAATACCCGGTTGCTGGGATTGGAGGGTCTGTGAAATAAAAGAAGCAAAGCCTTCCAGATGGGGGGATTCTTCTCGAATGGTATCAAGGGTGGCGAGTGTCAGTGCCCATTCAGGGTGTTGGCGATGTGCCAGGATGGTACCCTGGTAGTTGATGAGACAGGCGACGCCGCTGTCCCGGTATTCGATCTGATTCACCAGATCGGTTAACCAGGCGCCATCCATACGGGCAATGAGGGCGGCGGGGGATGTGTCAAAGGTTTCAATGGGAGTGGCCAGCATCACCACGGGTTCACCGGTGACGCGGCTGACAAGTACTTCGGAGACAGTGGACTGCCCAGCCAGGGCTTGCTGAATATAGGGTCTGTCACCCAGGGGGAGGGTGTAGCCGTCAATATAGTGAGCAATTCCATCGCTGTTCACCACCGCCAGTGCCAGAAAGCCCTGGCGCTCCAGCTCCGGCAAAAGGGCATCCACCTGACGGGACCAGTCCATGCTGCGCACCCGCTCCCGGGCCGCCAGCTCTTCAAGTCCTTTTAGTTGCAGCTGCATCATCAGTGAAAGCTTCTCGGCGCTTTCCAGGGCCAACAGCTCCAGTGACGCCTCTGCTTCCCTTTCAAGCACAAGCGTATTGGCCTGATAACTGGAAACACCCAAGATGGCAGATGCCATCAGAATAGTCGTCAGACTAACTAAAAGAATTTTTATTTTAATGCTGCGCATAAAGCAATCACTTCTTTTCAGCAGAAATAAAGGCGGTCACACAAATAGACTCATACAAGCAAGCATGCTCATACACTCAAACAGACTCATTCACATCAACCGGGTAGTCACACAAACAGATTTGGTCACATCAGTAAAAGCATCGATTGGAAATGAAATGAATTTTGACACACCTGTCATCATCTTACCACATGTTTGTATTATCGTCACCATGCCAAAAAACTGAATGGGAATAGAAGGGGAAAAGGAGACTGTCAAACCGTGGGATTTATGATATAGTATTGATAGAACCCTTCAATTCGCAGGAAACAGAAGGATCAAAACGCTGTTCAACAACCATTTGCAGCCGAAATAAACAGCTGAATGAAAGGCTGGTTTTTGGGAGGAATTAACGATGAACAAAGAAATCGATGCCCGGGGGCTCAACTGCCCCATGCCGCTGATTCAAACCAAGAAAGCGTTGGATGCGCTGCCAGAAGGCAGTGTGCGTACAATTGTAGACAATGAAACTGCCAAAGAAAACATTCAAAAGTTTGCCAAGAGCATGGACTATCGGTACACAGTGAAAGAAAATCAGGGAAACTTTTACATTGACATTTTTAAGGAACTGAAGTACCGGGAAATGCGCGTGCTTGATCTGGAGATGGAGCCGGAGAGCTTTCCCAAAAGTGATCTGGTGGTAATGATCTCCAAGGATTATCTGGGAGAGGGTTCGGAGGAGCTGGGCCGCATTCTTATGAAAGGCTACCTCTACACCCTGACCGAAGTACTTCCCATGCCCAAGACGCTGGTGTTTGTCAACAGCGGCGTCAAGCTCACCTGCGCCGGTTCCGATTCTCTTGATAACCTGCGCAAGCTGGAGGAAAACGGGGTGGAAATTCTCTCCTGCGGCACCTGCCTGGATTATTTCAAACTGAAGAGCATGCTCATGGTGGGCGGTATCAGCAACATGTACACCATTGTGGAGCATTTGAACAAAGCCAAAAATACGCTGCAACTGTAGTCCCATATCGACCCGGCAACACCCGACGAAATCACTTTACGGGAGGCAATCACATGAATCAATGGCTGTTGGTATTTGATTCAACGCACCATGCCATGGCCGCCGAATCCCGCCTGAAAGAGAAGCCTGTGGAAGGCTTCGTTTTTCAGATGATACCCACCCCCCGCCAGATCACTGCCAGCTGCGGGCTGTCGCTGCTGCTGAACGTGGATGACATCAACCATCTGCAACAGGTGCGGCAGATGCTCGCTGATCATGGCATCGAATGGGCGGGGCTTTATCGAAAAGAAGCGGACAAAGAAAACCCCTGGCGGCAATGCTACGAAGACTGCTGAATCGAAAAGCCAACGAGTAAGTGAAAATCTGTAAGCAGGGAAAAATGCGAGTGACTGAACATCTACGAATAAGAGAAGATTAGTGACTGAACATCTACGAATAAGAGAAGATTTATGATGCAACAGAAGACGTATCATGCAAAACGAAAGGAGCCATTTTATGGAAGTAACAGAAGTCACCAGCCTGTGGCAGCAGTTGCTGCACACCTATCAACTCATCACTGAAACAGAAGTGGTGGGGCGCATGCTGGGATTCCTCATTCGCCTGGTGATCATTCTGCTATTGGCCCGCGTTGCTATCAAAGTGTTGCAGGCGGTCGTGTCTCGGGTTTTTTCCTCCCGGCAGCACCTGAAATTCAAGGTGGATGAGGCCCGGGTGAATACCCTGGAGGGCCTCATGACCAGCATCATTAAATATACCATTTATTTCATCGCCGGCACCTCTGTACTCAACATGGCCGGCGTACAGGTGGGGGCCCTCATCGCCACCGCCGGTGTGGGCGGCCTGGCCCTGGGCTTTGGCGCTCAAAACCTGGTGAGGGACGTGATCACCGGCTTTTTCATTCTTTTTGAAAACCAGTTCAGTGTGGGAGACTACGTCGAGGTGGACGGCTCCGGCGGCATTGTGGAAGAAATGGCCCTGCGGGTCACCAAAGTGCGAGATTTCAACGGTGACCTCCACATTGTTCCCAACGGTGCCATTAGCCATGTGGTGAATAAAAGCAACGGAAAAATGCGTGCCTTGGTGAACATCTCCATTGCCTACGAAGAAGATATTGAAAGAGCGCTGGAAGTGCTTCGCAGCGAGAGCGAAAAACTGGCAGCCGCCAATGAAAAAATTCTGGAAGGCCCCATAGTGCTGGGGGTTACCGAACTGGGAGATTCAGATGTGGTGCTGGCTGTGCTGGCCAAAACCGAACCCATGGAACAATGGGCCATCGAGCGGGAAATGCGCAAAGCCTTCAAGCTGGCTTTTGACCGGGAAAGAATTGAAATTCCCTACCCCCGCCGGGTACTCTATCAGCGGGGAAATGACAAAGAAAAGCAAGACCGGTGAAATCTGTCAGACAAACTGCCAGACAAGCCAGACAAGCCAGACAAGCCAGATCAACAAGATCAACAAGATAGATAAAAAGGCAAGACAGGGAAGCTCCCAAGGAAAGGAATGAAGGCCCATGCCCATGAACCTGTTTGTTGGCGACCGGGTTACCCTGAAGAAACCCCATCCATGCGGCAGCAAACAATTTACCATTCTGCGCACCGGTGCCGACTTTCGCATTAAATGCGACGGGTGCGGCCATGAAGTCTGGATTCCCCGCCCCAACCTGGAGAAACGCATTCGCCAGGTGACGCCGGGCCCCAATGCACCAACCCAACAACCATCACAGGAGGAATCATCATGAACATTCAATTCGCCGACCGCATGAACAACCTGCAGGCCTCAGAAATTCGGGAGCTTTTAAAGCTGGCAGAACGACCGGAGATCATCTCCTTTGCCGGAGGCCTGCCGGCACCGGAGCTGTTCCCCGTTGAAGCCATGAAGGTGGTGGGAGTGAAAGTGCTGGAAGAACAAGGCATGCAGGCCCTCCAGTACAGCGCTACCGAAGGCTATGGTCCCCTGCGGGAAAAAATTGCCGCCCGCATGGCAGCCATTGGCGTTAATGCCACTGCCGACAACGTACTCATCACCAGCGGATCTCAGCAGGGTCTTGACTTTGCCGGTAAAGTTTTCCTTAATGAAGGCGACATCGTCATCACCGAACGGCCCAGCTATTTGGGAGCCATCATGGCTTTCAAAGCCTACAGCCCTGAGTTTGTGGACATCGCCATGGATGATGACGGCATGGACATGGCCGAACTGGAACGGGTGCTCACCACCCGTGACCGAGTGAAAATGATTTATGTGATTCCCGATTTTCAGAACCCCACAGGAAAAACCTGGTCGGTGGAACGGCGCAAACAGCTGGTGGAACTGGCCAACCGGTTTGATCTGCCCATTGTGGAAGACAACCCCTACGGCGAACTGCGTTTTGAAGGTCAGCGGCCTCCGGCAGTAAAATCCTTCGATACCCAGGGACGGGTACTGTTTCTGGGCACCTTCTCCAAAACTTTCTGTCCCGGCATGCGCCTGGGCTGGACCCTGGGCGAAGGGGAACTGCTGAACAAGTTCGTACTGGTGAAACAGGGTGCCGACCTGCAGACCAGTTCTTTGGGCCAGCGGGAGTTAAACCAGTTCATGGAAGACTACGACCTGGATGAACACATCGCCACCATCAGAGAAGTCTACCGCAGCCGCAGAGATGTGATGCTGACAGCCATGGAAACGTATTTTCCAAAAGTGGAAGGCCTCACCTTCACCTACCCCAACGGCGGCCTGTTCACCTGGGTGGAGCTGCCTGCTCATATGAACGCCCGTGAACTTTTCAAAAGAGCCCTTGAAAAAGAAGTAGCCTTTGTGCCCGGCGGCTCCTTTTACCCCAACGGCGGCTACGAAAACACCCTGCGCCTGAACTACTCCAACATGCCTGAAGAAAAGATCAAAGAAGGCATCAAGCGCCTGGGAGAAGCCATTCAAGAGATGATGTAGGGCAATTCGGCGGCCTTCCGCCAACCTGTTTTTAAACAGAGAGTTAAACAGAAGGTTAAACAGATAGAAATATGAACAATGCCATGCGTGATCTTGGGAATGCGTGATCTTGAACCCCCCCTTATGAGAGAATACTTGAAAGAACCGCCTTTCAAGTATCCTCACAGGGGTTTTTTGCTGCCTGAAATAAACCGATAGCCCTATGAAGCCCTCTCTCTATACCGCAGTAAAGACATCACGGAAAAAGGTTTTGGAGACCTGAAAGAACGACTGAACTTCAGCATGGTCGCTTACTGGGTGAAGTGACGCAGAAGCAGAAAGATATTTATATAGCGTTAGGCATTAATCCACCCTCGTTATAAATTCCGGGAATGCAGGTTATAAATCTAATGGTACAGAATAGAGGAATATTGAGATGTAAGATTTATTCTATCTTCAGGAGGTTATCGTATGAAAATACAGTTAAAAAATGAAATGGAAACTCTGATAATCCCTCTTTACGGGAAAGCTAAGATGAGCGAAATAGGAGTTTTTAACGATTTATATGCAGAGGCAGCGATAGACAAACTTGACTACGATTACTCAAGGCTGAAAATCCAAAAAAAAACACAGATTATGCTTGCCATACGCGCAAAAATTATCGACGATTTTGCCAAGGACTTTATTAGCGAAAACCCAAACTGCTTGGTTTTGCACCTCGGCTGCGGTCTTGATGCGCGATTTATGCGTCTTGGACCTCACATTGAAAAGTGGTACGATTTAGATTTCCCTGAAGTCATCGACATAAAAAAGCAACTATATGATGAAACAGAAAACTATAAATACATTTCTTCTTCTGTTACAGATCTCAGATGGATAGATGGCATTGAAGTAATTAAAAAAGAGGTACTTGTTATTGCGGAGGGGTTGTTTATGTATCTTTGTGAAAGCGAGATAAAAGCACTTTTTGGAGCACTCAAATCGAAGTTTGAGAGCTATACAATAATATTTGATGCATATTCCAAACGGACAGCAAAAAGCATAAAAAACCATCCTTCTTTGAAAAAAACCGGGGCAACGATTAAATGGGGAGTTGATAACCCGCGCGAAATCGAAGGGTACACCCAAACTGTGAAGCATATGAAAACGCTGTATTTGACTGATAAAAATGCAATTGAAATGCTACCAAAAAACTACCAGATACTGTTTATGCTTGCAGGTCTTTTTAAAAGCGCAAGAGAGGCGCACCGGGTTTTTGTTATGAACGTTGAAGATTAAAAGGAATGATATGTAAGTTAAGTTGCATCTTGTTGTTCAGCAAGAAGTCGATATTACCTAACAAAATAGCACAGATACCCATTGATGTAGAGGGTAGAACGAACTTGGTGGCGGTAATCATACGTAATACGAAATAATTTACTAGGGACTATTTTTAAAAGAGGGGATATTTGCATGATAATAAAAGCAAGGGTTAGTGATTATGATATTTTATGCAAAATGGATAAGCACATTAGTAAATAAAGGTTAAAAAAGAAAATAGAAGATGGAGAGATTCTATTATTGAAAGAAGAAGAAATAGTTGGATGGCTGAGATATGGATATTTTTGGGATGAGCATCCGTTTATGAATATGCTATTTATTATTAATGAATATAGAGGTAAGGGATTTGGTAAAAAGCTTGTTAAGGATTGGGAAGAAAAGATGGCAGGAGAAGGACATGGTTTCGTTATGACGAGTACACTTTCAAATGAAGAAGCCCAGCATTTTTATAGAAGATTAGGGTATGCGGACATTGGAGGCTTTATATTTCACAATGAACCCTTGGAAATATTGCTGACAAAAAATATTCAGCCTTAAGTTAAGAGTTCGATAAAATTGAAGGCAAATGGCATGTACCGTAAATAACTCCGCATATAAAGCACTCCGGTTCGCTTTGCATGAAAAGATTGATTTTCATTGTCATTTGTAGAGATGTAAGGAAAAGTTAATGACAAGAGGTGAAACACATTAGAAAAACGCTCATGTAGCTGGGATGTGACGCAACTCACGTTGCATTTGGTACAGAATAAATAATAGTGTGCACTATGAATGATTATGTAATTATGGAACTAATTATATATCTCTGACGTCAGATAATATGAGGAGTGATAATATGAAAAGAAATATGAATATATTAGTATGCGTAGCTATAAGTTTTATACTTTTGGTAGGATGTGGGAAAGAAGTTAATAGCAATAAGATAAGTGATATGGAACTTACAACATATGAAACGGTAAATAATTTCACGGATGTAACCATGACTATAAAAGAAGAAACTGTATCGACTACTGGTTTGACTGTAGTATTCGAGAACAATTCAGATAATCATGTCATCTATGGGGAGTACTTTTCCTTAGAAGAAAAAAGTAACAATAAATGGTATCAGGTTCCTGTTACCATAGACGGTGATTATGGATTTAATGACATAGGATATAACCTGACTTCAGGCGAAAATGAAGAATTTATAGTTGATTGGGAATGGCTCTATGGTAGTCTGCATGCTGGTGAATACCGTATTGTGAAGGATATACTGGATTTTAGAAATACTGGCGACTTTGACAGTTACTATGTAGCAGCAGAGTTTACAATTTTAAACTAAGAAACAATTTGGCTTCTTTTAAAGTACTGTCGCCTTCCTGGCTAGCCTGAATCTGGGGGCGCCATTCTGTCGTCGTTAAGCCTCGAAACGATATACAAAATCCCCCTTTATATTTTGCATCAAGGAGGAATTTCAAAATGGATTTTATAGAATTAGCAAAAAGAAGGTGCACCACACGCGGATTTATTGATAAACCAATAGGTAAAGATGATCTTGGCCGAATCTTATCTGCAGGACGTTTGGCACCAACAGCATGTAATAAGCAGCCACAGCGCATTATTGTTGTTCAACGAGAAGAGAATATTCGCAAGGTTCAAAAAGCATATCAAACCTTCGGTGCAACATGTGTCCTTATTGTATCTCAGGACAAAAGGAATGCTTTAATACGGCCCTTTGATGAAAAATGTTCGGGTGATTTAGATATTGGTATCATTTGTGACCACATGATGCTGGCTGCAAGGGAATTAAATATCGGAAGTGTAATGGTGGGATTGTTTGATCCTAAAATTATAAGAAAGGAATTTAATATTCCTGAATACATTGAACCAACTGCACTACTTATCTTAGGTTATCCTGCCAGTGGTTTTTTAAGTCCTGACCGCCATGAAACTGAGAGGAAACCGCTTATGGATACAGTTATGTATGAAACCTATAGTGAGGATAGGTAATTAATAAAAGCAAGAAGAAAATATCGGGCAAGTATAAAATAGTAAAGCAAAGGAGAATAGGAGTAGTCTATGAGCAATAAAAAGTTTAGCAATATAGAAGCGGAAAGAATTATATTGAGGAAGTTTAAAGAAGCTGATGCAGAAGCTTTTTTAACGTATAGAAGCAATCCACTGGTAGCTTTATATCAAGGAGAAGGATGGGAAAATTACAAGCATGAACAAGCTGTGGCATTTGTAAAAGAACAAATGAACTTTGAACCTGATATTCCTGATACATGGTTTCAAATTGCAGTTGAATTAAAGGATACAGGAAAGCTGATAGGGGATTGTGCCATACATACATTACCACATGATACGAATCAAGTGGAAATAGGGTTTTCATTAGATCCATTGTATCAGAATAAAGGATTTGGGACAGAGCTGGTTAAATGTCTATTGGAGTACATATTCAATGTGTTAAATAAGCATAGGGTCATTGCTATAACTGACACAAGAAATAAAAATTCCATTAAATTGCTGGAGAGAATTGGAATGAGGTTGGAAGGTCACTTTATAAAAAATTTATGGTATAAAGGCGAATATACAGATGAATATTTATTTGCAATACTAAAAGAAGAATGGCAATGAAACATACGCCTATGGGGTACAGAAAGGGTCTGTCAATAATTTTGTGCTTTTAACTATTGATCCCCTTACGGCAAATAACTGCTGACTCGATCCGGGAAGAATACCGATAGCTGAAGGAGG
>NZ_FXUF01000008.1 GCF_900182905.1 Anoxynatronum buryatiense
CAGGAATTGATGATCAGAGGGTACTTGCTCCCCCAGATGGCTTCAAATTCATTGAGTGCTTCCAGTCCCGCATCTTCGCTGGCCGCCTGGTAAATTGGCTTTAAATCGGCGGTCACTTTACGCAGATCTTTGTAGTTTACATACCGTACACTGTTTCGTATCTGGTGAACGATACACTTCTGGATTTCCGCTTGGGGATAGCAGGCGGCGATGGCTTCGTTGAAGCCTTTCAGATTGTCTACGCTTACAATAAGAATATCCTCCACACCCCGGTTTTTCAGCTCATTAAGAACCACCAGCCAGAACTTGGAGGTTTCATTCTCGCCAATCCACATACCCAGGACGTCCTTTTGTCCATCCATATCAATGCCAATGACCATGTAGGCTGCTTTGTTGACAATCATTCCGTCCTGCTTGACTTTATAGTGAATGGCATCCAGGAAGACCATGGCGTAGGTTCTTATCAATGGTCGGTTCTGCCATTCTTTGATGGTTGGCATGATTTTGTTGGTAATATTTGAAATGAGGGTAGGGGATACCTCGATTCCATACAACTGCTCCAGATGAGCCTGTATGTCTCTTGTACTGACCCCTTTGGCGTACAGGGCAATGACTTGATCTTCAATGCCGGTCACATTTCTTTGGCCTTTCTTGACGATCACTGGTTCAAAGTCGCTTTCACGGTCACGTGGAATTTCCAAACCCACTTCGCCGTAATCGCTGCGAACGGTTTTAGCACTATGACCGTTCCGACGGTTGGCTGTTTCTTTCTTGGCATCTTCGTGTTTCTGGTAGCCGAGATGGGTGTCCATTTCCCCTTCCAGCATTCCTTGAAGCGTTTCTGCGAACATGCCTTTGAGGACATTCTGAATATCCTCCACGGATTGAATCTCATTGTCTTTGATAAACTGCTTGATCTGCTCCTGGGTCATGATTCTTGGTTTTTTGCTCTTAGCCATTTCCATCCTCTCCCTACTGTTATTATAGTTGGATTAGCTAAAAGCACAATTTATTTTACACTCCCGATTTCCGCTTGGGGATAGCAGGCGGCGATGGCTTCGTTGAAGCCTTTCAGATTGTCTACGCTTACAATAAGAATATCCTCCACACCCCGGTTTTTCAGCTCATTAAGAACCACCAGCCAGAACTTGGAGGTTTCATTCTCGCCAATCCACATACCCAGGACGTCCTTTTGTCCATCCATATCAATGCCAATGACCATGTAGGCTGCTTTGTTGACAATCATTCCGTCCTGCTTGACTTTATAGTGAATGGCATCCAGGAAGACCATGGCGTAGGTTCCTATCAACGGTCGGTTCTGCCATTCTTTGATGGTTGGCATGATTTTGTTGGTGATATTTGAAATGAGGGTAGGGGATACCTCGATTCCATATAACTGCTCCAGATGAGCCTGTATGTCTCTTGTACTGACCCCTTTAGCGTACAGGGCAATGACTTGATCTTCAATGCCGGTCACGTTTATTTGGCCTTTCTTGACGATCACTGGTTCAAAATCGCTTTCACGGTCACGTGGGATTTCCAAACCCACTTCGCCGTAATCGCTGCGAACGGTTTTAGCACTATGGCCGTTTCGACGGTTGGCAGTTTCTTTCTTGGCATCTTCGTGTTTCTGGTAGCCGAGATGGGTGTCCATTTCCCCTTCCAGCATTCCTTGAAGCGTTTCTGCGAATATGCCTTTAAGGACATTCTGAATATCCTCCACGGATTGAATCTCATTGTCTTTGATAAACTGCTTGACCTGCTCCTGGGTCATGATTCTTGGTTTTCTGCTCTTAGCCATTTCCATCCTCTCCCTATTGTTATTATAGTTGGATTAGCTAAAAGCACAATTTATTTTACACTCCCGAATATAACATAAAAATATCTGTGGTTTACGTCAGATAACCATGCATTGCCGGCTCCGCTGCGCTCCGACCCAAACCTTTTCGCTGGGAGACAAGCTCCCCCAAGCGGTATTCCTTTGGGGTCCAGCTCAAAGGCTTCGGCAATGCAAAACGTTGGCTGAAAGATTACACCGCAAGAAAAAGAGTGTGCGCATGAAAAAAGCAGGGAGGAATGAAATGGGGACCATGAAAGCAATAATATGCCCGAAGTACGGACCGGCGGATGTACTGCAAATCAGACAAATCAATAAGCCGATTCATAGACAGGATGAAGTTCTGATAAAAATTTATGCAACTTCTGTTACCAATAGCGACCTCTTTATCAGAAGTTCTAACATACCTTCTAAAATGATGCGTATACCATTTCGCTTAATGATGGGGTTGAGAGGTCCACGCAATCCAATTATAGGAGAAGTTTTTTCCGGTAGAATTGAAGCTGTTGGCTTCGACATTAAACGATTTAAACCGGGTGATAAAGTTTATGGCTTAACAGGATTTTCTCTCGGAGGATATGCTGATTACAAGTGCATGAAAGAAGTGGATTCCAAACAAGGGTGTTTGGCAATTATGCCAGACAATATAAGTTATGAGGAAGCAACCTCTGCAGCATATGGCGGACTATTGGCGATTCAATACATGGAAAAGGGAAATATCAAGAAAGATAATAAAGTACTCATCTATGGAGCATCCGGAACAACTGGTACATTTGCGGTGCAATATGCAAAACATCTTGGCGCTACGGTAACTGCTGTATGCGGAACTAAAAACCTGGAATTTATTAAATCTTTAGGGGCGGATAATGTTGTTGACTATACAAGACAAGACGCTATTTCGCAATTAGTGAAATATGACTTTGTTCTGGATGCCGTTGGAAAATCTAAAACTTCCGCTCTGAAAAAGGCATGTGTAAAAGCCCTGTCAAAAAATGGAAAATATGGATCTATAGATGAATCTCCATTGCTGCTAAAATCAGATAGGCTTAACCAAATAACAAAAATGGTCGAAGCCGGTGCTGTTAACCCAGTCAATGATAGAGTTTATTCCTTTGAACAAATTATCGAAGCTCACAAATACGTGGAGACTGGGCATAAAAGGGGAAATGTTGCTGTTACCGTTAACTTTGACCAATAGATAAGCTGGAACATCGACAACAAATGAAGTGAATAGGAAAGAAGGGGCGTACAAAATGAAATGAGGAGAATTACATCGGCTAACAGCAACTATGCAGTTCGGGCAACTTCGCATAGCTGCAAAACGTTAAGTAGATTTACTCCCAAAAACAGTTGCAAGTTAAAAGGAGAATTTAAATGACGGAATTAGAGTTACTAATCGATTTCCACGTGGATGCTGAAAGACAAGGCCCGGGAAGTGGTGAAGATACTTTAAAGGCATTAAGTATGATTGATATTAACCCTGAAGCATCTTTGAAAATTGCAGATGTTGGCTGTGGTTTAGGCGCTCAAACACTGACGCTCGCTCAGAACTTAAATGGCTGCATTACTGCGGTAGATTTATTTGCTGATTTCTTAACGAAACTGAATGACCGAGCCAAAAAGTTGAATTTGGAAAACAAAATTACGACTCTGGAAAAGTCCATGGATGCACTTCCATTTGATAATGAAGAGTATGATATATTGTGGTCAGAAGGTGCCATATATAATATCGGATTTGAGTCAGGATTGAAGAATTGGAAGCGATTTTTAAAGACAAATGGTTATATTGCTGTAAGTGAAATGACATGGAAAACAAAAAACAGACCGAAAGAAATTGAAGAACACTGGAATAACGAATATCCAGAAATTGATACTGCATCAGGGAAAATAAAAATACTCGAAGAAAATGGTTTTTCGCTGGTAGGATTCTTTTTCTTGTCTGAAAAAAGTTGGCTTGACAATTACTATAGTCCCATGGAAAAGCGGTTTGATGCTTTTCTCCAAAAGCATGAAAATTCTGATGCAGCAAAAGCTATTGTAGAAGGAGAAAGACAGGAAATTGCCTTATATAGGAAGTACAAAGATTATCTAAGCTATGGGTTTTATATTGCTAAGAAATTACCTTCTTAGCGATTCGGGCTATTGATCATGCGAAATTCTGCGGCGGCGTTCTAAGATCTCTTTAAGATTTTTGTCAAAAGACACGCACCAGGTGAATGCAACTTATTAAACGTAAGGGGATTGTGATGGATATCAAAATCATTAAAGAAAACAAAAAAAGGTTTTTGGATCTATTACTTTTGGCAGATGAACAAGAGAGCATGATTGATAAATATATAGAGCGAGGCGAACTGTTTGCTCTTTATGATGGGGATTTAAAATGTATCTGCGTGATCACAAGGGAAGATAAAGATACATGTGAATTGAAAAACATAGCAACATATGAAAAGTATCAGGGGAAAGGGTATGGAAGTCGCCTGATTAAGTATATATGTGAGCATTACGAAGACAAGTGTAAAAGCATCATAGTTGGGACAGGGGACAGCCCGTGGATCATTTCGTTTTATGAACGGTGTGGGTTTGTGCTTTCGCATCGGGTGAAGGACTTTTTTATTGATAACTATGAGCACCCAATGTTTGATAATGGGATTCAGTTGGTGGATATGGTCTATTTAAAGAAAGATTTCGAAGCACATGATGGGTAAAATGTACCTGAAGAGATGGTGTCACTTTCGGGAAGGATGTATGACTCGTGAGAATCGAGCATGTGGCTATGTGGACCCAAAACATAGAAATAATGAAGACGTTTTATATAGATTACTTTGGTGGAATTGCTGGCGACAAATACAATAATCCCAGGAAATCCTTTGAATCATACTTTATTACGTTTGATTCAGGCGCAAGGCTGGAGCTTATGCAGATGCCGGCAGTGTTGTTGGCATCAGGCGATACCAATCACCAGTATATCGGACTAGCCCATATCGCCATTTCTGTGGGAAGTATTGAAAAGGTTAAAGGCCTTACGGATGAATTAATGAAAGCGGGCTACACAGTCATCAGTGAGCCACGGTACACAGGAGATGGCTACTATGAAAGCTGCGTATTAGACCCTGATGGAAACAGGCTGGAGTTAACGGTATAAATACGCAGATACATGAAGGGGAGGATGCCTGTGAACTGGGAGCCGTGGACGGGTTGCTACAAAGCAAGCGATGGCTGCGCAAATTGCTATTTTTATGGGCCGCATGCGAAGCGCTATGGTCAAAGCACCATACAAAAAACAGACAAATTCGATTGGCCCATCAAAACAAATGCAAAAGGCGAATACAACATCAAAGGAAACAAGATTCTTGCCACCTGTTTTGCAACCGACTTTTTTCTTCCGGAAGCGGATGAATGGCGCAAAGAGGTGTGGTCGATCATCAAAGAAAGAACCGATATCGATTTTTTAATTTTGACCAAGCGAATTGATCGTTTCCTGGTATCTCTCCCATCAGATTGGGGAACAGGATATGACAACGTAAACATGGGATGTACCGTCGAAAATCAGCAAGCAGCCGATGACAGGCTGCCATTGTTTTTATCCTATCCCATCAAGCGGCGGTTTATCGCCTGCGCCCCACTTTTAGAAGCGATCGATTTAACGCCGTATCTTCATGGCGTAGACCATGTGACAGTCGGCGGCGAAACAGGGCGAGAAGCCCGTGAATGTGATTATGATTGGGTGCTTAATATCCGTGAACAATGCGTAAAAGCAAATATAACTTTTTGGTTTAAAAATACCGGCTCGCTTTTCAAACGTGACAGCGTCGTGGAAAGAATAAACCCATTTAAGCAGACCGGGATGGCGAAAGAGCTTGGTATCAATATTTCAGATGGAAAAAGACTGTTCTGACAGAAGGATTCATTTAGTTTCCCTCATTAGCAAGTTGAATCGACCAGTTTGGCATTAAAAATACTGAAGAATTTTGAAGATAAAGTCGGTGAAGGCCATGGAATGGACGAAAGCATTAAAAGAATCAATTGAATACATAGAGCAGAACATACTTTCGGATGTATCTTTAGAAAGTCTTTCAAAGCATGTTCATATTTCCCCGTTTTATTTTCAAAAGGCATTTAATATCATGACTGGCTATACCATAGGGGAATACATTAGAAACAGACGATTGTATTTGGCGGCACTTGATCTCATTGAAAAAGATGATAAAGTCATAGAGGTGGCTTACCGGTATGGTTATGAAACACCAGAAAGCTTCTCAAAGGCCTTTAGTCGTTTTCATGGTTTGTCACCCATGAAATTAAGAAAGCAACCCTACAAAATAAAACCGTTTCATCCGATGGATATCAGTGTCTCTGTAAGAGGTGGAACTCAGTTGGATTATATCGTTGAGGCGATGGCATCCTTTAAAGTCATTGGAATCGGCAAGCGATTTTCTTATGAAAAGGCTTTTGATGAAATCCCTGAATTTTGGAGGGAATGGAAAGTAACATGTCCGGCCACCATTAGTGGACGAACAGCGTCTGACTTCAATATTGGAAAGTATGGCATTAGCATTGACACGATGAAAAAAAGTCATGAGTTTGATTATTATATTGCAGGTGATTTTGATAAGGCTCAAGTCAATAAAGACTATGAAGTTCTCGAAATTCCAGCACTGAACTGGGCTAAATTCCACTGCACGGGGCCACTGCCCACATCATTACAAGCGGTGAATACCAGAATCTTCAATGAGTGGTTACCAGAGAATAAAGCATACGAGATAAGCGTGGGTTACAATATTGAGGTATACCATCTGGGTGATATGAATGATCAAAATTACAAGTGTGAGATTTGGATACCAGTTAAAAAGATAAACTAAAAGCGACAAATAAAAGCAAAGAATGACAGGATAAGATGTGGTTTTCTCTGTAGAATGGGCTTAGAAAAGGAGGCGTATTCGATGGAAACGAAAAACATATCTTATTTTACATTAGAGGGAAGTTATGAGGAAATTGGTCGAAAAATGGCATTAATGCCGAACTTAACATCAGGTGTTTTAAAAGCTCCCAATACGTTCACAGACAATGAATTGAATGAGGCGATCAATCTATACAGGAAATATTGCCCGGGATTAGTGCGTGAACTGGAAGGCTATGCAGCGGCCAGCAATGTTTCAGTAAGTGACATTGCTTTTACGTGGATGACTTACCTGATTCCAAGATGCTCAGGTCTTATTGTAGAAGGCAGCTTGATGAATGATGGGGATACCCGGCTCGCAAGAAACTATGAATTTGATTTAGAACATGAAGACCTGGTCTTGTTTAAAACCAAACCAGAAGGAAAGTATGCGCATATTGGAGGCAGTGTTGTTCTTTTTGGTAGAAGCGAAGGCATCAATGAATGTGGACTTGCCGTTTCAATGTCATCTTGTGGCTTGCCGGTGAGTAATATGAGTGGGATGCGGCCGCCGAAAATCAAGGGTTTGCAGTTTTGGGCAGTGATAAGAAGTATTTTGGAAAACTGTAAAGATGTGGATGAAGCCCTGGCACTGGTGAAAGAAATGCCGATAGCGTATAACATCAATCTATTTTTAGCAGATGAGAACGGCAATGGCTGTCTTGTGGAGACGATGGATGGTGAACTCTCATTTGAAAGGATTTCACCCACAAGCAAGAAAAAGTATGTGTGTGGCACCAACCATATCGTGATTCCATCCTTTCAAAAATGGGAGCCCTATGCGATGAAAAACTCTGTCATACGATTACAAACGATAGAGAATTTCATGGAAGATAAAAAATCGCTGGCCGAAAATGACATAACCAGTCTTTTTCAAAAAACATATCCTGAGGGTTTGTCGTCACGTTATTATGACGACTTCTTCGGAACCATCAAAACAGTTGTGATGGTTCCAAAGAACCGAACGTTTAAAATTCACTGGCTTCTGGAAGAAGAAAACGGATGGGAAATCTATCAAATAGCAGATCAAAAAGAGGATCATGTCCTTGAAAAATATTACATGAAAGAAAAGGCCGACCCATCATTCTTTGAAGTTGTGAGGTTATAGCCTGATAAACCTCGACGACCCAATAGCCGTTTTGATCCGCCGGTGCCGGGTATCTCTTTAAATGGGGGTAGCATCCTGTTTCAGTCTTTCCAGCCCAATGAGTTTAACAGGTTTCAGGTACAGGCTTCTAAGGTGAGAATCAACACTTTATTCGCCAAGCTGGGTAAAATGGAGGCATAGCCATCCGGCCAACTATCCAACTATCCCAATACAGGGGAAGCGAGAAGGGCCTGATGATAGATGCTGGCGATCAACGTAATGACTTTTAGGACGGAGGGATCAGTCGAGGTGAAACCATATGCAAAGGATAAAGAACAGGTGATTAAAGGTATGAAAAAGAATCAAGACACCCACCAGATGCTGGGTGACCAACCCATTTTACTGCGGTTGGAGCTTCTGAACGAATGGTGCAGTGAGGAAGATATTGAAGTGCTGATGAAATACGCCCAGACCACTGAACGGGGTACAATTGTGAGAGATATTATTATTCCATCAGATATGCACCTGCACCATCTCCACTACGTAATTCAGCGGCTCTTTGGCTGGCAAAATTCTCATTTGCGTTCTTTCGAACTGGATGAAAAAGACAACCTTCGATTGACTGGCAATCGTGTAAGGGAATGGTCAGAACTTGCAGGTATTTTGTATCGTGGTGTACCCATTGATGAACATGACAAATTTTGGGATGATGAAGACTATACCGGTGGCAATTTTAAAATTTGGCTGAAGAAAAAATATACGGGACCCTATGAATATGGCGGTTATACGGAAGATTATGATGTGGCAAGGGAAGGCATTGAGATATTGATGAAAAACTGTCCGATGGTGGAAGTCAGAGAGTCTTTTTATGATTTTTATGAGAGAACAAAGAACTTGCCTCAGAGCAAAAAAGGCTCTGTTAAAACGCTTCGCAAAGCGCCAATTATGGATTTGACTTTGAAGGAACTCACAGACTCCATCAGTTTTGATTCAGATCTCTTTGAATTAATGGAAAAACTGGAAGTAAGACAAATTCTTGGCACATCGGGCAGCTCACTTGCAGCATATAAGGATCTTGTCAACGGTGAAGTGAACATACATTCTGGTGTGCTTCCAAATCCGGTTACCAACAAACTGGTTTATAAGTATGATTTCGGCGACAACTGGGTTGTTGAAATAACAAGACTCAGTGATATGAATACATTTGTTCGGCAAGGCGTGGTGGATCAAGAGTGGATGGACGAAGCTGTCGGCATCGTTGAGGAGAAGTATAAGCCGGTCTGCGTCCATAAAATGGGCGGGTATGTCATGGATGATGTGGGTGGAATGAGGGGCTATACTGATTTTTTGCGGGGAGTTTACCTTCACGGCGACAAAGAAGAAAAGGAAGCACTGAGAGAATGGGCCGGAAGCATGGGATGGAGCAGTAAAAAAGTGGCTTTGAAGAATATGCTTTAGGTTGCTGCTGCCCGCCTTGTGCCGGGCAGCAGTCTCTGATTTCCTTTTTCTTCATCTTTGCGCTCATGGAAAGTCGCCCTTAGATGTTAGAGCGCTCCTTTTGCCTGTAATCTGCCAATGACGGTATCATCGACGCCTTAAGCATAGCGTTTTAAAGCGAAGACCAGTCTTTGCGCAATTAATCACATGGATGACTCGGTGAAAAATGTAGCGGTAGAATCCGTGTTGCAGCTCGCCGGAAAAGATAAAAGCATCTACGCTTGGTGAGGGACGGTTTTGTTCTAAGCTGGAAAGGGTATCTAATGGAAATGATGATTGCTGCCGGCGTGCACCAGATGGAGGGATTTTTTGAAAAAGAACAATGCATCCATAATCATTTTGTTTATTCTTTTGGCGTTGCCGATTCCACCTTCGCTTCTTTCATGGATTGGAACAGTGATATCGGTTGCGAATATCGGGATGACGGATTGGTCGGCACCTGGCCAGCTGATGCTGGGGTTTGTTGCTTTGGCAACGATGTTGCTTGCAGGAACGTACTTGGTGTCATACGTGATTTCGTTGAGGGCAACACTGAAGAACAAAAGAATTTCGAAAATCAGTTTTTTGCCGATGGGGCACCTGTTGGTATTGGGTGCTTTTTTTCTTATATGGATGTGGCTTGAGTCATTCTGATCTGCTTCAGATGGATGACCTGAATTGATCTTCCTGTCTATCAAAAGTTTGCTCGAAGGTGAATCAGTTGGTCTGCAGATGATACTCCAGGAGTGTTTTTCAATTTCGGTTGTTGATGCCGGTGATGACCACAAAATGGGATTTTTCCGCCGACGAAATTCAGCAATAGTGTCAGTTTGTGACGAATTGAAAAAAATCAATACAATGTCAAAAAAGCGTTGCAATGTCAAAAAAAGAAGCGTATAATAAGTAGAAAAACTAACGGTAGGTTGAGAGAGGTGTCAAAAGTGAGAGAACATGAATCTGCAGAACGCATTAAAAGAGTTTCCATGAAGCTTTTTAACGACAAGGGTTATGAAGCAACCACCATCCGGGACATCTGCAACGAGATTGGGATCACAGCTCCTTCGTTTTACTACTATTTCGACTCAAAAGAACTGCTTTACCTTCAAATGATCAAAGAATGCGAAGCATTGCATCAGGCTGTCATTACAGAGGCTATTGACAATTGTCCCAGCCAGATCGCCGAGGACCGTCTCAAGTACATTTTTGAAGCGTTGCTGAAGTTTTACCGGGACCATCCAGATCCGTACACTTTCCTGTTGCGCAACACCCTCTTCCCAGTGGCTTCCATGAAGGAGAAGATCAGGGAAATGTCCAACATCTGGAAAGTCCAGTTTTCAGAGCAAATTGCAGGATTTGTGGAATCCAGTCAAAAACGCCGCATGCCGAAGCTGGAAGCGGCCGGTCTCATCAAGTCCTATCATCGATTCATTGTGGGATATGTACTTCAATTGGTGAATGGACTGCTGGAACCAACAGACGATGCTGCAGAGGAAGCTTGGAATCTTTATTGGAACGGCATCAAATAAGTATCAATCAATCGACAAATAACCATCCGAATGCGAATCCCCCGGCAGATGCCGGGGGATTTTTGTCATTCGAATACATACAATAAAGCACTTACTGCCAGGGGATCGGTAAATTAAAAATCCATCCTATGCCAAACGGAGTGGTTCAAATGTGTCGGATGACTGGTTCGTTTAGATCGTCATAAACAAGATCTCAACAGAACCACAAAAATTCAGAACACGCATAAAAACAGAACAATTAAAGAAAAAAGCAAATAGTTTTTCTGGAATAGACGCACATTAATGCCGTATCGATCAAAAAGATTCTCTATTCTCTTTACTTTTTGATGTCTGTTTTGTTACACTTAAACCACGGACAAAACACAGATCAGCCATGAATGATGACGAAATGATATCAAAGAGTGGCAGCGGCACATGCCATAGGTGCATGAACACCTGCCGGTAAGTAAAGCAAGCAATAGAAAGAGCAAAGCCAAAAGAATCGATTGAAGAATGAGGAGGCGTTGGGTGTTGAATCAGGCAGAGATTGGTGTTGTCGGGGGTGGACAGCTGGGCAAAATGCTGCTCTTGGAAGGGCACCGGGCAGGGCTCACCTTTGCAGTGCTTGACCCGGCGGTTGACTGCCCTGCTGGAGTGATGAGCCACCAAACCATTCAGGCGGCTTTTACCGATGAAGCAGCACTGGAAGCCCTGGCAGCTGCCAGCCGCCGGTTGACCTATGAATTTGAACATATTGATGCCAGGACATTGATGCGCCTGGAATCTTCAGGATGCCAGGTAATGCCTTCGCCGGAAACACTGTACATGGTACAGGACAAGTTTCGGCAGAAGTCGTTTCTGGCATCTTGCTGTCTACCCGTACCCGATTTTATGCAGGTGAAGAATGAAGCCGACGCCCAAAAAGCTGGAGAAGCCTATGGCTATCCCTTTATGCTGAAAAGCTGCACAGGCGGTTACGACGGTAAGGGAAATGCCCTGGTGGAAACGCCGGCAGACTTAAACCAGGCCATGACCCGGTTGGGGGGAGGGGAAACCTCCCTCATGGCAGAAAAGTGCATTGATTTTCTCATGGAAATCTCCGTACTGGCTGCCCGGGACGAAGCAGGCAATCTGGCCATCTTTCCCGTGGGTCAGAACCAGCACCGGGACAGTATTCTCCACCGGACGCTGGTGCCGGCTCCTCTGCCGGTAAAAGTGCTGGAAGAAGCGGATCAGCTGGCCCGAAATACCCTGAAACAATTGAAGGGGGCGGGGATTTTTTGCATTGAAATGTTTGTGGACCGGGAACACCGGCTCACCATCAATGAAATTGCTCCCAGAACCCACAACTCCGGGCATCATACCATTGAAAGCTGTAATATTTCCCAGTTTGGCCAGCAGCTGCGGGCCCTTATGGGATGGCCCCTGCTGCCGCCCAGGCTGCTGCGGCCGGCGGTGATGATCAATTTACTGGGAGATCCCCGCCATGTCGGCAAACCCCGGTTGGCAGGTATAGAAGAAGCCTTGGCGCTGGGAGAAGTGCACCTGCACCTCTATGGAAAGACCGAAAGCCGCCCCGGCCGGAAGATGGGCCATGTGACGGTACTGGCCGACACCTTGGAAGAGGCCCTGATACTGGCCGACCGAGTGGAAGCCCTCTTACGCATTGAAGTGGTGGCGACTGCTTCGGCCACTGAAATCAAAAGGAGGAACAAGGATGACATCAATCACGCCAACCACCGCAGAGACAAAGCCTCAACAGCCCCTGGTGGGCATCATCATGGGCAGCGATTCTGATCTGCCGGTGATGCAGGAAGCTGCCGGGATTTTAAAGATATTGGAAGTGCCTTATGAAGTAACTATTGTGTCAGCTCACCGCACACCGGAGCGAATGGTGGCTTATGGTAGGGAAGCCCGTGAACGGGGCCTGAAGGTGATTATTGCCGGTGCCGGCGGTGCCGCCCACCTGCCGGGAATGGTGGCGTCGTTGACGCCCCTGCCGGTGATAGGGGTGCCGGTGAAAAGCCGGCAAATGAACGGGCTGGATTCCCTGCTGTCCATTGTGCAAATGCCCGGGGGCATTCCTGTGGCTACAGTGGCCATCAACGGAGCCCGAAATGCCGGGTTGCTGGCCGCCCGCATACTGGCCCTGGGAGATGAAGCCCTCATGGACCGGCTGGATCGTTGGATTCACCAGCAGACAGACCAGGTGCTTAAAAAAGCACAAGCATTGGAAACCATGGGCGTTGAAGCCTTTTTGGAAGGGAGACAGGAACAATGAGTGAAGTGAAACAAGAGAAGGGGACCAGCCTGAAAGATCTTGGCCTGAAAGAGCTTGACCTGCAAGACATTGAAATGGGTGACATGCTGTACGAGGGAAAAGCCAAAAAAATGTTCCGCACCAAGGATGAAAAACAGCTGGTGGTGGTGTATAAAGACGATGCCACTGCCTTCAACGGCGAAAAGAAAGGCACCATTATGGGGAAAGGACAAGTGAACTGTGAAATGTCGGCCCTGCTCTTCCGGTATCTGGAAGCTTCAGGCATTCCCACCCACCTGATCGCATCACTGACCCCCGGTCAAATGCTGGTGAAGGCAGTGACCATTCTACCGGTGGAAGTGATTGTGCGCAACATTGCTACCGGCTCTCTCAGTAAACGCCTGGGAGCAGAAGAAGGGAAAGTGCTGCCCCACCCCATACTGGAATTCTGTTATAAAAATGATGCTTTAGGCGACCCGCTGGTGAATGATGACCATATCACCGCTCTGGGGTGGGCCACGAAAGAACAGCTGGCTGTCATTCGCACCATGGCCCTGAGAGTCAATGAATTGCTGCAGCCGGTCATGCTGAAGGCAGGGCTGCGACTGGTGGACTTCAAGCTGGAGTTCGGACTGTACGGCGGGGAAGTGATTCTGGCTGATGAAATTTCGCCGGATACCTGTCGGTTGTGGGATACAACAACCGGCAAAAAACTGGATAAAGACCGTTTTCGTCAGGATTTGGGACAGGTGGAAGAGGCCTACGAAGAAGTGTTGAAGCGGCTTCGTCAGGCAGTTGTGGTGGAAAGGTGAGCGGTATGAAGAAACAAAACCCCTGGCAGGAGATGGATATGATGGATGAGATGGACCGGCTTCATGAGGAGTGTGGTGTGCTGGGGCTCTACCAGCCCACCGATGATCACACCGCCGAACTGTTGTATTACGGCCTCTATGCGTTGCAGCACCGGGGCCAGGAGAGTGCCGGCATTGCCGTTACCGACGGCAGCCGCACCCGCTGGCATAAAGAAATGGGGCTGGTATCTGAAGTTTTTGGAGAAGGAGAACTGAAAAAACTCACCGGCAACCGGGGCATTGGCCATGTGCGGTATTCCACCAGTGGTGAAAGTGATGTGGAAAATGCACAACCCCTGGTGGTGCGCTACCGGGGCGGCAGCATAGCCATGGCCCACAATGGCAACCTGGTGAATGCCGGGCTCTTGCGGGAACGGCTGGAAGACGCCGGGGTGGTGTTTCAGACCTCCATTGACTCAGAGGTGATTGTTAACCTCATTGCCCGTTACAGCAATGAAGGCATTCACCAGGCCATTCGCCGCACCATGGATCTGGTGAAGGGCGCCTATGCCCTAGTGATTATGAATGAAGAATGCCTCATCGGTGTTCGTGACCCCCTGGGGCTTCGCCCCCTGTGCCTGGGGAAAACGGAGACAGGCTACGTGCTGGCATCGGAAAGCTGCGCCTTTGATGTGATGGGAGCCCAGCTGGTGCGGGATATAGAGCCGGGAGAAATGGTCACCATTACAGAAAATGGAGTAACCTCAGAAATGTATGACACCCCGGGAAAACGGGCGTCATGTATCTTCGAGTACATTTACTTTGCCCGCCCCGACAGCGTCATCGACGGTGTGGGGGTTTACCAGGCCCGGCGAAATGCCGGCCGTCTTCTGGCGGCAGAATGGCCGGCAGAGGCAGATATGGTGATGGCGGTGCCGGATTCATCCATCCCGGTGGCGTTGGGGTATGCAGAAGCTTCCGGCATTCCCTACGGGGAAGGCCTCATGAAAAACCGGTATATCGGCCGTACCTTCATTCAGCCCACCCAGGCCATCCGGGAACTGGCGGTGAAGTTGAAGCTGAGCCCCATGGAACAGAACATTCGGGGCAAACGCCTGGTACTCATTGACGACTCCATTGTGCGGGGCACCACCAGCAAACGCATTGTGGAAACCCTGAAACAGGCAGGGGCGAAGGAAGTGCATGTGCGGGTCAGTTCGCCCCCGGTGGCCTACAGCTGCTTCTTTGGCATCGATACGCCAGACCGGAACCAGCTCATCGGCGCAGTGAAAACCATCGATCAGATTCGCCGGGTGATAGGGGCCGATTCATTGGGGTACCTGAGTCCGGAAGGCCTGGTGGATTCCATTGGAAAGCCACGTAACCAGTTTTGTCTGGCCTGTTTTGACGGCCGTTATCCCACCGAAGTGCCGGTGCAGACCGGCGGGCAGGCAGAAAACCGTTTTCAACGGCTGGAGGAGGATCATCATGAGTAAAATCACTTATCAGGATGCGGGGGTCAACGTGGCAGAGGGGCAGCGCACGGTGGAACTAATGAAAGAAGCCGTTGCCCGCACCTTCACCCCGGGGGTGCTCACCGGCATTGGCTCTTTTGGCGCCCTGTTTCAGCCCGATCTCACCGGTATGACAGAACCGGTGCTGGTTTCAGGCACCGACGGTGTGGGCACCAAGTTGAAGCTGGCCTTTCTCATGGACCGCCACGACACCATTGGGCGGGATTGCGTGGCCATGTGCGTTAATGATATTCTCTGCCATGGGGCTCAACCCCTCTTTTTTCTCGATTATCTGGCCACCGGCCGTTTGCAGGGAGAAAAAGCCGCTGCCATTGTGGCAGGAGTAGCCGCTGGCTGTCAGGAGGCAGGCTGCGCTCTGGTGGGGGGTGAAACCGCTGAAATGCCAGGGTTTTACCCTGAAGGGGAGTATGACCTGGCCGGCTTTGCGGTTGGGTTGGCAGACCGGAAAAAACTGGTCACCGGCGAAAACATTCAACCGGGAGATCTTCTCATCGGGCTGGCTTCCTCCGGGATTCACAGCAACGGTTTTTCGCTGGTACGCCGGCTGCTGCTGGAAGAAAAAGCCTATTCCCTGGATGCGGTGCTGCCGGAACTGGCGAAACCCCTGGGAGAAGTGCTCCTCACCCCCACCCGCATATACGTGAAGCCGGTACTTTCAGTCATGAAGCATCACCATCTGAAAGGCATGGCCCATATCACCGGCGGTGGTTTTCATGAGAACATTCCCCGCATGCTGCCGGCGGGCTGTCAGGCAACCATCCACCGGGGAAGCTGGCCGGTGCCCCCGGTCTTCAAACTGCTGGCAGAAGCCGGCAATCTGGAAGAAGAAGACCTCTACACCACCTTCAACATGGGCATTGGGCTGGTGATTGCCGTTGCTGAAAAAGAGGCGGAACAGCTTCGGCGATCTTTGGTGGAACAGGGGGAACAGGCATGGATCATCGGCGAAGTGACAGCCGGCGAAAAGCAGGTGACCTTATGCAACCCCTGAACATCAGCGTGTTGATTTCCGGCGGCGGCACCAATCTGGAAGCCCTGCTTCAGGCCATTGAAGCACAGCAAATTCCTGCCCGTGTGGTGCAGGTGATCGCCAGTCAGCCCGATGCCTATGGCCTTACCCGTGCCGGAAACTGGGACATTCCCACAAAGATTCTTCCGGTGAATGAACCGGAAAAAGCCGACAAACTGTTGTTGGAATGGCTGGAAGAAGCGGACACCCAGCTGGTGGTGCTGGCGGGATATGTGAAGAAAGTGCCCCCGACGGTGGTGGCCGCCTACCCCAACCGAATGATGAACATCCACCCCTCCCTGATTCCTGCTTTTGCCGGCCCTGGCTGGTACGGCATAAAGGTGCATGAAGGCGTCTGGCAGCGGGGGGTGAAGCTCACCGGTGCCACGGTGCATTTTGTCAACGGTGAGATGGATGGCGGCCCCATTATTCTCCAGGAGGCAGTGGCCCTTTCTCACGAAGATGACCCTGCTGCCATTCAGCAAAAGGTACTGGCGGTGGAACACCGGCTGCTTCCCCGCGCAGTCAGTTTATTTGCAGCCCAAAAACTCCAGGTGGCAGGACACCGGGTGATTCTAAAGGATGAGGTGAGTGAACAATGATCAAACGTGCTTTAATCAGTGTTTCCGATAAAACAGGCATTGTGGAACTGGCAGAAGCCCTGCATCGCCACGGTGTGCAGCTGATTTCCACGGGAGGTACCGCCAGATTGCTGGCAGAAGCAGGGCTTCCGGTGAAAGAAGTGGCAGAAGTCACCGGATTTCCCGAATGTCTGGACGGCCGGGTCAAAACCCTGCATCCGGTGATACATGGGGGGCTGCTGGCCAGACGGCCTGACCCTGCCCACATGAACACCCTGGCAGAAATGCACATCGACACCATTGACCTGCTGGTGATCAACCTGTACCCCTTCAAAGAAACCATGCTGCGTCCTGGTGCAACCTTTGAAGAGGTCATCGAACAGATTGACATCGGCGGCCCTGCCATGCTGCGTTCTGCCGCCAAAAACCACGAGTCTGTCACGGTGCTCACCGACCCGGCAGATTATCCCCGGGTGCTGCAGGAGCTGGCTGAAACCGGTGACACCACCCCGGCCACCCGGCGCGATCTGGCGGCCAAGGTGTTTCAGCTCACCAGCCACTATGACAGTCTCATTGCCGGATACCTCACCCGGGCAACGGAACCGGCGGCAGAAGAACTTCACTGGCCGGCAACCATGACCCTCACCTTCGAAAAAGCCCAGGACCTGCGCTACGGGGAAAACCCCCATCAGCAGGCAGCTTTTTACCGGGAGCCGGTGACCCTGCCGGGCACCCTGGCTGCTGCCCGCCAGCTTCAGGGCAAAGAACTTTCCTTTAATAACATCAATGATGCCGCCGGCACCCTGTCGCTGCTCCAGGAATTCACAGCCCCCACTGCGGTAGCGGTGAAGCACACCAATCCCTGTGGCGTGGCTTCGGGAGAAACCATTGAAGAAGCCTGGGAAAAAGCCTACGGGGCAGATCCCCTCTCCATCTTTGGCGGCATTGTGGCCTTTAACCGTCCGGTGACAGAAACCGTGGCCAAAGGCATGCTGCCCATTTTTCTGGAAGTGGTGATGGCGCCCGCCTTCACCCCGGAAGCCCTGCAGGTACTTGCAGCCAAACCCAATATCCGGCTGCTGGAAATTCCGGAAATTGAAAAGGCTCCCCGGGAAATGCTGGACTTAAAGCGAGTGCCCGGCGGCCTGCTGGTACAGCAGGCAGATGACGCCCTTACCCAGGGCCTTGACCTGAAAACCACCGCAGGCCTTGCCCCTGAGCTGGAAGAAGATTTGCGCTTTGCCTGGAAAATCGTGAAACACGTGAAATCCAACGCCATTGTCATTGCCAAAAATCAGCAGACACTGGCAGTGGGACCGGGACAGACCAGCCGCATCTGGGCACTGGAGAACGCCCTTCGGAACACCACCCACGACACCCAGGGTGCTGTGATGGCTTCTGATGCCTTCTTCCCCTTCAGCGACTGTGTGGAAGTGGCGGCCCAGGCGGGCATCACTGCCATCATTCAACCCGGGGGTTCCCAGAAAGACCAGGAATCCATTGACGCCTGCAATCGCCTTGGCATTGCCATGGTGTTCACAGGTATGCGCCATTTCAAGCATTAGTTCTTTAGCATTTAGTTCTTTAGCATTAGTTCGTTAGTATGAAAATGCTCATTGGATAAATAGATGATACGAGGAGTGTTCCGCATGAAAATACTGGTCATCGGCAGCGGGGGCAGAGAACATACCCTGGTCTGGAAACTGAAACAGTGTGCCACCGTCAGCCGTCTTTACTGCGCCCCGGGAAATCCGGGAATAGCAGCGCTGGGTGAATGTGTCCCCATCCAGGTGGATCAGATCAAAGCCCTTCGGGACTTTGCCCTGGAAAAGCAGGTGGACCTCACGGTGGTGGGGCCGGAGGTGCCTTTGACACTGGGCATCGTGGATGAATTTCGTCAGGTGGGGCTGCAAATCATCGGCCCTGATGCAAAGGCCGCCCAGTTGGAAGGCAGCAAGTCCTACGCCAAGGATTTTATGGTGAAATACGGCATTCCCACCGGCCGTTACGAAAAAGCCCATACCATGGAAGAAGCCCTGTACCTGTTGCAGGATTTCTCTCTGCCCGTGGTGATCAAAGCCGACGGACTGGCTGCCGGCAAAGGGGTGCTCATCTGCCAGACGCCGGATGAAGCCCGCCAGGCAGTGGTGGACATTCTGGTGAACCAGGTCTTCGGAGAGGCCGGCAGTCACCTGGTGATTGAAGAGTTTCTGGAAGGCATTGAGACCTCAGTGCTTTGCTTTGTGGATGGCGAAACCATTCTTCCCATGGCCAGTTCTCAGGACCATAAGCGCATTGGCGACGGCGATACGGGCCCCAACACCGGCGGTATGGGAACCTACTCCCCCAACCGGGTGTATACCAATGCCATGGCCCGGCAGGTGAAGGAAAAAATTCTGATTCCCACCCTTCGGGGGATTCAGCAGGAAAAAATGGACTTTCGGGGCATTCTTTTTGTGGGGCTCATGATCACCCATGAGGGGCCCAAGGTGCTGGAATACAACGTTCGCTTTGGCGATCCTGAAACCCAGGTGGTGATGCCCCGGCTGAAGACAGATCTGTGCAAGGTCTTCAGCCAGATGCTGAACCGGAACCTGTCGCGTCTTCAACTGGAATGGAAACCGGAAGTCGCAGTGTGTGCGGTGCTGGCCTCCGGCGGTTACCCGGGTGACTATGCAACAGGAATTCCCATTTCAGGCCTGGAAGAAGTGGCAGAGGACATACTTGTTTTTCATGCCGGAACCGGAATGAAGGAAGAACAGTTGGTCACCGCAGGGGGGCGGGTGCTGAACGTAACCGCCCTGGCCCCCACAGTTGACGAGGCCCGGGAAAAAGTTTACAATGCAGTGGAGCGTATCACCTTTGAAGGAAAAACCTACCGCCGGGATATTGGACTGACTTAACAAAATGCCAGGAACTGGGGCGGTGCCTGTTACCGCCTGAAACCATGGGCATGATCCGGGAGCGACGGTATTTCCTCAAAAGAGAGGAGATCATCCATGCATGCTGTACAACAGAAAAAAAGCGGCCATGTCAGCTGCCGGAAACCGGGGCTGAAACATCGGCTGATCATACTGCTGGGTCTATTGCTGTTGCTGTTTTCGGTATCGGGCTGTAACCAGTCCTCCCAACCGAAGGGAGGCGAAAATGCGTCGGAACCGCCGGCAGTGACAGAGGCTCCGGCCCAGGGGCCTTCAGAGATGAAACCACCGGTGGAAGTGCCTGTTTCACAGCAACAGAGCCAGGAAGGCATCACCGTGAACCTGGAACACCTCCAGCTGCTGAGTCAGGTCGATTTTGGAGACGGTCGCCACAGTGACGCTGTCAAGCTGACAGTGACAGTGGAACAGGAATCAGACATTTCACTGAGGGTTTATCCCGATGGGGGCCGGCTGTTGCTGAACACCGGTGAAGAAATATCCACGGCGAAGGGGGAATTTCACGAAACCTATGCCGATGGCACGCTGAAAAAGGGAGATTTATACTTTCCCCTGACCCTTACCCGTCCCGAAGAAATCAATCACGTCCGGTTTGTGATGGAAGGCCCGGCCAATCAATATTTCACTGTGGTGGGAGAAGATTTTGTTTTTAAAGTGCCGGTGAACCATCCCGATCATCAACCGGTGGAGCGGCAGGAACTCATTGAAAGGGCCTATGCACATGCAGAAAAGCTGACCGCCGCCCCCGGCGTGACAGAATCCAGGCGAATGGCCCTGGTGGAAAACCTGGGGGAAATCACCCTTCATGTGATCGATGTGGTGCTTTATGAAGCTATGGAACACCCCTTTGCGGCATTTTTAAAGGTGGACGAACCGGTGAATTTCATCGCCCTCACCCTGGCCATTGAAAATACCGGTGACAACGAAGTGACCTTTTCAAGTGCCCGCAGCCGGCTGCGGTTAAATGGCGGCGAAGCCCTGGCGGCAGACCATCTCATGAGCCAGTATCTGAGCCCTGACTACGCGCCGGGAGGCATCAAAACCGGTGCTGTGTTTTATCTGATTCCAGAAGCGCTTCCCGCAGAACTGGAGACTCTGGAGCTGTTGACAGAGCTGGTACTGCCGGGGGAAAACCCTGAACCGGTGACGCTGCAGTTACCCATCCGGTAAGAACAGGCTTCTGCCGGTACGGCTAAGAATGACATCAAGAAAGATTTTGGCAGTGATGCTGAAATCTTTTTTTCTTTTTTGGCTCACAACAATGGTTAAGAACAACACGAGAAAAGATACATTGATCTGAATCAATATAATAGTCGGACAATTACAAAAAAACTCAAAAAAAGGAAGATTCTGTGATTGAAGCCAGGAAGATTTTGTGTTAAAATGTGAAAAAGCGTTTTGCAATGCAAAATACATAGAGGCCATCAATAGATCTGAAGACCATTCCACAGAGCGGGGAGAGGGTGATAATCACATTACAGAGAATGTCCGAAAATAAGATCCGAGCCATCGGGAAGATCGGATCAGAGGGGTGATCCATCCAACATGACGCAACGGGACTATGTTGTCAAATCGGTTGTGAAAGCACTGGATATTCTGGAAATGCTGGATCAGGAAAAAGAACTGGGAATCAGTGAACTGGCAGAAAAACTGCAGTTGGATAAAAGCACGGTGCATCGCCTGGTGACCACATTGAAGCTTCAGGGGTATGTGACACAAAACCAGACCAATCAAAAATATGCCAACAGTATCAAGCTTTTTGAGATGGGCAACCGGATGATTGAGGGGATGGGGTTCCGGCGGCAGTGCCAACCCTATCTGGAAGAACTGGCCATGCGCACCCACGAAACTGTGAACCTGGCCATTCAGGATGGTCATGAAATCATCTACATTGATAAAATTGAAAGCCGGGCCACCATTAAGGTGGATCTGGGCATCGGGAAGCGATTGCCCATGTATTGCACCGGTCTGGGAAAAGCCATGCTGGCCTGGCTGCCGGAAGAAGAACTGGACCAACTCTATGGTGAAACTGTTTTCAAACCCTATACACCCAAAACCCTGACAACCCTTCAGGATTTGAAGGAATCGCTGGCGGTCATACGTCAGCAGGGGTACAGCCTGGACGATGAAGAATATGTCGTTGGGTTAATGTGCGTGGCAGCACCCATCTGGAATCATCAGGGGCGGCCCATTGCAGCCATTAGTGTGGCAGTGCCTGAATACCGCTTTCAGGAAGGGCTGGTAACGACAGACTATGGGGAGGTGGTGAAAGAAATCAGCGAAAAAATTTCAAGAGAATTGGGATGTCGGCAGGAAAACAATTAAACGTACAGGTGCAGGGGAAAGGAGCGAGAAACGTGAACTTATCCATCCGAAAAATTGTTATGTCGGGTATTTTAGGTGCTGTCTCCATTTTGTTAGGCGTGACGGGTCTGGGATTCATTCCGGTGCCCACACCGGCAGGTCATGCCACCATCATGCATGTACCGGCGATTCTGGGAGGCGTACTGGAGGGACCCATTGTCGGTATGCTGTCAGGAGCCATCTTCGGGATCTTCAGCTTTTTGAGGGCCACCAGCCCCATGTTTACAGATCCTCTCATTGCCATCTTCCCCCGCCTGTTCATTGGCGTTACTGCCTATTATGCCTATGTGGCAACCAAGCGGATTAACCCCATTCTGGCCTACGTGCTGGCAGGGGCTGTGGGTACTGCCACCAATACCATTCTGGTGCTGGGCATGGCATCCATTCGCGGATTCTTCCCTGCCAGTGTGGCCCTCTCCATCGGGGTGCTTCACGGGGTGCCGGAAGTCATCGTGGCAGCCATTCTGGTGGTTGTTTTGGGCAAAGGCCTTGAACGGGTTCGTGGTGCTCAGGGTGATGTCATTGAAACAGACGACGACTTGTAAAGACTGAATCGAACCAACCGGGGAAAACAACAGTCGGCAGGCCTTACGGATTGCCGGCTGTTGCTTCGGAACAGGAGTGATAACCTTGGATAAGCTGATTGAAGTCAAAGACCTGACTTTTGTCTATGGCCGGGGAACAAAGCAGCCGGTGAAGGCACTAAAAAATGTGAATCTGGATATTATGCGGGGTGAGTTCCTTACGATTCTGGGTCACAACGGCTCAGGCAAATCCACCCTGGCACGCCACTTCAATGGGCTGTTGACACCTTCAAAAGGGGAAGTGCTGGTGGATGGCATTTCTGTCAAGGATAGAAGCAAGCTATGGGAAATTCGCAAACGTGTGGGCATGGTGTTTCAGAATCCGGATAATCAGATTGTCAGCACCGTGGTGGAAGAGGATGTGGCATTTGGACCCGAGAACCTGGGCATACCGGCAGATGAAATTCGGCAGCGGGTGGACTGGGCACTGGAAACACTGAATATGACTGAGTATCGCCGGGAAGAGCCTCACCAGCTGTCAGGCGGTCAGAAACAGCGGGTGGCCATTGCCGGTGTGCTGGCAACGCGCCCCGAATGTATCGTGCTGGATGAACCGACAGCTTTATTGGACCCCATTGGCCGGAATGAAGTGATTGAGGCGGCTAAAAAGTTGAACCGGGATGAAGGGATCACCGTGGTGCTTATTACCCACTTTATGAACGAAGCCATTGAATCAGACCGCATCGTGGTCATGGACAGAGGGGAAATCACGCTTTCGGGGACACCCCGGGACATTTTTGATCAGGTGGAACTGATTCGTGAATTGGGCCTGGATATCCCCATGGCCACTCAAATAGCCCTTGGCCTGCGCCAGCGGGGCATTCAGGTGGCAGACCATATTCTGGCGGCAGAGGAGTTGGTGAACAGCCTATGTCCATCATCGTAGAAAACCTTAACCATCGCTACAAAGCAGGCACACCATTTGAAAAACAGGTGCTGTTCGGTATCAATCTGGCCATCGGCGACGGCGAATTCGTGGGTCTCATCGGCCCCACCCAGTCGGGAAAAACCACGCTGGCACAACATTTCAACGGACTGTTCATTGCCAAAGATGGAAAAGTGCTGGTGGACGGAAAAAATCTGGCAGACAAAGAAACCGATATCGTGGCCGTGCGCCACCAGGTGGGGTATGTGTTTCAAAGCCCGGAACACCAGCTGTTTAAGGAAACTGTGGGGGAAGACATTGCCTTTGGGCCGGTGAACCAGAAATGCAGCAAAGATGAAGTGGATCACCGGGTGCGGGAGTCAATGGCACTGGTGGGGCTGGATTACGACATCTTCTACAAACGGGATATTTTTGCCCTCAGCGGCGGCCAAAAGCGAAGGGCAGCCATTGCCGGTGTATTGGCAGGGCATCCCCGGGTGCTGGTGCTGGACGATCCCACTGCCGGGCTTGATCCCCGGGGGCGGGAAGAAATTCTGGAGGTCATTGGGCGTCTTCATGAAGAACGGGATATGACCATTGTCTTCATTTCCAATACCATGGAAGACGTGGCCCGAATGGCCAAGCGCATCATCGTCATGAATGAGGGCACCATTTTTGCAGAAGGAGCCACCCGGGAAATTTTCTCTGAATGGGAGAAACTCCGGGAAATCGGCCTAGGAGTTCCGGAAACTATTGTGATTATGCAGCAACTGGCGGGAAGAGGCATGAAAGTGCCTGTGGATACCCTGACAGTGGATGAAACCGTTGAAGCCATCGTCAAAGAAATGACTGGTGAAAGGGGGCAAGCCCAGTGGAGCTGACAAAAGATATTACCCTGGGGGTCTATATTCCCCGGAAGACCACCGTACATCAGGCAGACCCCCGCAGCAAGATTTTACTGACCATCCTGCTGATTACACTCTTGTTTTTCATTAAAACCTACACGGCGTATGGGGTCTATGCCCTTTTTGCCCTTTTCCTGGTATGGATATCGCAAATACCCCTGGGGTATGCCGTGAAAGGATTAAAACCCATGATTCCGGTGCTGATCATCATGTGGATCTTTCAGCTGTTCTTACAGAAACCGGACCATGCCCAGGTGATCTTCTCCCTTGGATTTCTGGAAGCCACCGATGTGGGGCTGCGCATGGGAACCCTCATGTCCATTCGTGTATTGCTGCTGTTTCTCATCACCACCATACTCACCATGGCCACCTCCATGGTGGAGCTGACAGATGGCATTGAAGCACTGCTGAAACTCTTCCGCAAAATCGGGGTGCCATCCCATGAACTGGCAATGACCATGGTGATTGCGCTTCGTTTTGTGCCCACCCTGGCAGAAGAGATGGAAAAAATTGTGAAAGCACAGATGGCCCGGGGAGTTGATTTTGACCGGGGGAATTTTATCCAGAAAACCGCCAAGGTGTTTCCCATCTTTTTGCCCCTTTTCCTCAACGCTTTCAAGCGGGCGGAAGATTTAATCATCGCCATGGAAGCCCGTAATTACACTGGTGGCGGCGGGCGCACCAAGATGCGGCAGCTGCGCATGGGGCCGGCAGATACCAAAGCCTTTGCGGCGGTGCTGCTCTTTACCCTGATACTGGTGGCGGTGATTCGTCTGTTCCCACCACCGATTCAGATTTAGGCGGCAGCCCCTCGATAATCGGGGTGACGGCTGCTGAAGCGCAACAATAAGCATGACCGGGTCATTATGTTGAAGCTTTTGTAATGAACGGCAGTGTGTATGCAGTATGTATAATGAATGGCGGTGTGAATAAGCACTATGAATAAGCAGTATGAGTAAGCACTATGAATAAGCAGTATGAGTAAGCAGTGAGAATTAAGTGTAGGGGAGGGACGGGGATGAACGGGACACTGACAGATATCCAGGGCATCAAAGTTGGTCACGCCCAGAATGAAGCGGCGCTTACCGGTTGTACTGTCATCTTATGTGAATCCGGCGGTGTTGCCGGGGTGGATGTCAGGGGGGCGGCTCCGGGAACCAGGGAAACCGATCTGCTTCACCCGGTGAAAATGATGGATCAGGTTCACGGCATTCTGCTCTCCGGCGGCAGTGCCTTTGGGTTGGACGCCGCCGGTGGTGTTATGCGTTACCTGGAAGAAAGAGGTGTCGGTTTTGATGTGGGAGTGGCCCGGGTACCCATAGTGCCGGGAGCGGTTCTCTTTGATCTGATGATTGGTGACCCGGCAGTGCGGCCTGATGCTGCCATGGGTTATGAAGCCTGTCGACAGGCCACAACAGATCCAGTGCCCCAGGGGTGCGTGGGAGCCGGCACCGGAGCCACCGTGGGCAAACTCTTTGGCCCCAAATATGCGACAAAATCAGGGATTGGCAGTGCCTCGATGAAAATAGGCGGGGGTGTGCGGGTGGCGGCGCTGGTGGCAGTCAATGCCTTTGGTGATGTGGTGGACCCGGAGAGCCAGGCCATTTTAGCCGGGGCGCGCACACCGGTCACGGGAGGGTATGCCAACTCAGCCAAGTTGCTGATGGGCGATTTGAACCGCATTATTGCAGGGTTTCACACCAATACCACCATTGGAGTTGTGGCCACCGATGCCGCCCTGACCAAGGCAGAAGCCTCAAAAGTGGCCCAGATGGCCCACAACGGCTACGCCAGGGCCATTCGGCCGGTACACACCCAATATGACGGCGATACCATTTTTGCCCTGTCCCACGGGACGAAAAAAGGGGATGTAAATGCCATCGGGTTTGTCGCATCACTGGTGATGGAGGCGGCTATTCTCAATGCGGTAAAGCATGCCGTTCCTGCGGGGGGATTACCGGCCGGGTCGCGGCAGTGAGCGCCGTTTTCTGAAAATCACCAACCATCATTATGGATCAGGACTACTGAACAGGACCATTGAACAGGAGGCATTGAACATGGCAGCAGTCACCATACCTGCATTACAGAAAATGAAAGCAGAAGGCATCAAAATCAGCATGACCACCGCTTACGACTATCCCACCGCCTGCCTGGTGGAAAAAGCAGGCATTGAAATTATTCTGGTGGGCGATTCCCTGGCCATGACAGTGTTGGGAATGGACTCCACCGTACCGGTGACCATGGATGAAATGATTCATCATATCAAACCTGTGGTGAAGGGCGCTCCCACGCCCCTGATTGTGGGAGACATGCCCTTTGGGTCATATCAGGTCTCTCCGGAGGAAGCCGTGGCCAATGCCATCCGTTTGATGAAAGAGGGAGGCTGTGACACGGTGAAGCTGGAAGGCGGCAGCGACATGGCGCCCATTGTGAAACGAATTGTGAAGGCGGGGGTTCCGGTGATGGGGCATATCGGCCTGACACCTCAGACGGTCTCCATGTTGGGGGGGTTCAAGGTGCAGGGCAAGGGAGAAGCGGCGGCAAAAGTGCTGCTTCAGGATGCCCTGGATCTGCAGGAAGCCGGGGCCTGGGGATTGATTATTGAAGCCGTGCCGGAGAATGTGGCCAGGCTCATCACCGAAAAAGTCACCATTCCCACCATTGGTATTGGCGGTGGTCGATACTGTGATGGTCAGGTGTTGGTGTTTCATGATATGTTCGGCCTGTTCGACAAGTTTCTTCCCAAGTTTGTCAAGCAGTATGCCCAACTGGGAGAACAGATTGTGGCTGGCCTGGAAACCTTTAAGGAAGATGTGCGGGAGACCCGTTTTCCCGAAGAAAAACATGTTTTTGGCGGCGTGACGGAAGAAGAGCTGAAGCGGTTATACTAAGGAGTGACACCATGAAACCTCTGGAAAAAGTGGTTGACTATGTGGATCAGGAAGCACTGGTGGCGCTGACACAGCAGCTGATTCGGGTTAAAAGCGTGTATGACCCGGAGGTGCCCGGGGCCAATGAAGAAGCTGTCGCCGGCCTGGTGGCCGACACGCTGAGAACCATGGGCCTGAAAGTCACCATGGAAGAAGTGGTACCGGGAAGACCCAATGTGGTGGGGATTCTGGAAGGCGGCTCACCCGGCAAGACCCTGCTGATGGAAGGGCACACCGATGTGGTGACTGCCGGAGATCTGGATGAATGGACAGAAGATCCTTTTGGCGGTGACATCAAAGGAGAACGCATTTATGGCCGGGGTGCCTGCGATACCAAGGGAAACCTGGCAGCAGCCATCATGGCGGTAAAAGCCATCCAGGATGCCGGCATTCCCTTCAAAGGGCGCATTCTGTTGTGCATACCCGTGGATGAAGAAGGGCTCATGCTGGGAATCAAAGACTTCATTAAACGGGGATGGGCGGATGCAGTGGACGCCGCCATCATCTGTGAACCGGAAGAAAATCACCTGTGCATTACTCAGAAGGGTGCCCTGCGCATTGCCCTGCGGGTTTTCGGAAAAATGGCCCATGGGGCCATGCCCCTGGCGGGCATTAACCCCAACTGGGGGATGGCAGCGGTGATCACCGGGCTTGAAAAGCTGGAACAGGCTGAAATTCAGCGGCTGGGAAAAGACCCCCTTCTGGGATACCCCAGCATCACCCCCACCATTCTGAAAGCCCCTTACAAAGGAGAGGCCCAGATCAATGTGATCCCCAAGGAATGTTACATGACATTGGACATCCGCACCATTCCGGGACAGGAACACAGCGTGCTCATTGGTCAGATTCAGGACATACTGGACAGGATTTCCGGTGAAAGGCCGGATTTCAAAGCAGAAATGGAAGTGCTGGAAGAACGGCCCTGGACGGCAACAGACAAAGAACACCCGGTGGTGAAGGCCATGGACAGGGCTTACCGGCAGGTGACGGGGAAGGAACCCACCTATAACGGCGTGCCCGGGGCAACAGACGGCACCTTCCTTCACGCCTGGAAAAACATCCCCATCATCACCACGGGAGCCGGTGACCGGCTGATTCCCCATCAGGCAGATGAGTACGTGGATATTCCCCAACTGGTGGAGGCGTGCCGCCTTTTTGCCCTGGCAGCCCTTTACTATCTCAATGAATAAGGTGATCTGCGAAGCATCTGATTGACATTGGTGTTATTGACATTGGTGTTAATGAAATAATTGCTTTAAGCTGGGCGACTGAAAATTTCGGTCGCCTTTTTGCAGTGGTGACCTGAAGGCGAAATTCGTCGGTAAGGGTGGGAAAAACTGGTCAGACCCTCGGTCTAATGGTATAATGAAGCCAATATATCAAGCAACGATTTTGAGGAGGCTGACGCATGAATCAGGAAATGGACCAGTTGGCAGTTAATACCCTGCGGGTACTGTCTGCTGAAGCAGTTGAAAAGGCAAACTCCGGTCATCCCGGGCTCCCCATGGGTTCTGCGCCCATGGCGTATACCCTGTGGTCAAGGCACATGAATCATAACCCCAAGAACCCGGCATGGAAGAACCGGGACCGTTTTATACTTTCTGCAGGGCATGGCTCCATGCTGCTGTATTCCCTGTTACATCTTTTTGGATATGACTTGAATATGGAAGAGCTGAAATCCTTTCGCCAGTGGGACAGCCGCACCCCCGGTCATCCTGAGTTTGGGCACACCTCCGGGGTTGAAACCACCACGGGCCCCCTGGGACAGGGGTTTGCCAATGGAGTGGGCATGGCCATGGCTGAAGCCCGCCTTGCAGCCCAGTTCAACAGAGAAGGTTACCCGGTGGTTGACCATTACACTTACGTACTGGCCGGCGACGGCTGCATGATGGAAGGCATCAGCAGCGAGGCTGCCTCACTGGCCGGCACTCTGGGTCTGGGCAAACTTATCGTGCTGTATGATTCCAACCGCATCTCCATTGAAGGCGATACTGATCTGGCGTTTCGGGAAGATGTGAAAAAGCGCTTTGAAGCCTATGGCTGGCAGGTGCTGCAGGTGAAAGACGGCAATGATCTGGAGGCCATCAATGCGGCACTGGTGGAGGCGAAAAACGACAAAACCCGCCCCGCCATGATTGAAGTGGTGACAGAAATTGGGTACGGCTGCCCGGCAAAACAGGGAAAAGCGTCAGCCCATGGAGAGCCCCTGGGTGCGGAAAACCTGAAGGCCATGAAAGAAAACCTGAATTGGCAGGAAGAACCCTTTAAAGTGCCTGCATCAGTCTCCCGGCAAATGGAATCAGAAATGGAAAAGGGCATGAAGGCAGAAGCGGCCTGGGAGCTGATGCTCAGTGACTACTTCACTGCCTATCCGGAAATGGAGACGGCCTGGGACCAGTGGTTCGGAAATGCCTGGATGCAGGATGTCATGGAAGACGAAAGTCTGTGGCAGTATGACAAGCCCAATGCCACCCGGTCTGCTTCAGGAGACATCATTAACCGTCTGGCAGAGAAGGTGCCCAACCTGATTGGAGGTTCTGCCGATCTGGCGCCTTCCACCAAAACACTCATGAAGGCTCACAGTGACTTTCAGAAAGAAAACCACGCCGGCTCGAACCTGCGATTCGGAGTGCGTGAACATGCCATGGCGGCCATCATCAACGGCATGGCCCTTCACGGCGGGCTCCGGGTATTTGGTGCCACTTTCTTCGTCTTTACCGACTACATGAAAGGGGCTATGCGCCTGTCATCCATTATGGGAGTTCCGGTGACCTATGTGCTTACCCACGACAGCATTGGAGTGGGTGAAGACGGCCCCACCCACCAGCCCATTGAACATCTCATGGCATTGCGCAGTGTTCCCAACATGATTGTGTTCCGCCCCGCCGACGGTAAAGAAACCGCCATGGGTTGGAAGGCGGCTCTCAGCAGCACCAACACACCGGTGTCGCTGGTACTGACCCGGCAAAATCTGCCCCTGTATGCAGAAACCGGGGCTGATGCTCTCAAGGGCGGCTATGTGCTGAAAGATGCCGGCGACGGAGAACCCCAGGTGCTTCTCATGGCCTCCGGCTCTGAAGTGGCCACCATTATGGCGGCGGCAGATGCACTGGCGGCCAAGGGAATTACCAGCCGGGTGGTCAGCATGCCTTCCTGGGAACTGTTTGAAAAACAACCCGAAAGTTACCGTCACCAGGTGCTGCCACCGGCCCTGCGCAAGCGGATTGCCGTGGAAGCCGGCAGCGGTTTGGGCTGGTATAAATACACCGGGCTTGATGGCCGGGTGATTTCCCTTGATCACTTTGGTGCATCGGCACCGGGTGAATTACTCTTTGAAAAATTTGGCCTGACACCCGAAGCGGTGGTGGAAGCGGCAGAAGCGCTGGTGGGCCAGTAAGTCATACCAGTAAGCCATAATAGCACCAATAAGAAATCACCGGGAGAAAGTTCCCGGTGATTTTTGCGTGGCTGGTATTTTCTGCTATAATAAAACAACGGAGATTGACTGTTAAAGATTGACTGTTTAAGTTGAAATATGCTTTCGCACATTCCTGCAAGTCATGCTGCCTAATTGTTGGGGATGCGCAGTACCTGCCCGGCCCTGAGGCTGGAAGCATCGGTGATGTTATTGTAGCTCATGATTTCAGGGTAGCGGCTTCCGTCGCCATAGAAACGAAGACTGATGGCATAGAGGGTGTCCCCTGACTGAACGGTGTAGTTGGTGTGAGGTTCGGTGGATGTCGGCGGCGGGGTGGCCGGCGGGGTGGTTTCGTTACTGGGCGAATCCTCGCCCGGATCTTCGGTTACCGGTGTTTCACCAGGTTCTTCCGGCTCATCTCCGCCGGGAGCTTCCTGGTCAGTGGGATCACTTGCCGGAACTTCAGGGGTTTCCATTCCCGGAGGTGTTTCAGCCACTTCGTCGCCAGGTTCCCGGTTCAACAGGCGGTTGATACCCATGATTCCCAGAAATAAAATCAGGAGGGCGGCCAGTGCCACCAACAGGGTTTGGCGTCGGCGGGCCCGTTTGCTCCGGCGTCCCACCCGGCGTTCCCGGGTGAGTAAAAAGGGTCGTTCTGGTGCGTCTGGATGGTCTGGCATCATTATAATGTCTCCTTCCTCGTTGTTGGATGCAGTCCGGGTTCTTGTACTGCGAGGCTCAATCGGTGACGGCGGTCGGTGATCCTGACTGAGGCGCGTTTTGAAAAAAATGGGGTTGAAATCTTTTTGTACAGCCTGCACGTCCGGGTACTCTCCCAGATAACAGCGCTGAATAATGCCGGCCACTTCCGGGTGAGATCCTTCCTGCACTTCGTCCAGGCGGGCATAGAGAGAATTGCCGTACACACAGAGCAGAAAGTCGCCGATACGCTGCAGGTAACTTGGCCATGAGGCAGTGAGGTCTTCGGGAGAGAAAAAGAGAATATTGTTCAGGCATACAATTTTCCTGTCGACCACCGAGATGTTCCCGAAAGAAGAAAGGACATATCTCACCACCAAGGGCAAAGGTTCCATCACCAGCAGTTTATTCAGGTAGTTGCTGACAATCTGTCCCTTTTCGTAAGGGTTCAAAATGGTATTGGTGACGAAAGAAGGGAATGGTTTGCCGGGACACTGTTTTGAAACCGTGTAGAAAACATCTTCCACCAGAAAAAAGTCATCAAAAAACTGTTTCATTTCCCGATCAAAATGCTGAAAAGCCTCCATCACAGGTTCGCCGGCCTCCAGATCCCGGAAAGCTGTGACGTACACTGGTGTTTTAGATTCGGAAAACAGATCCTGCGCCAGATAAATCCGTTGGAAGGCGTCCTGGTGAAGCACCTCTTCCACTTGATACTGGTTGTTGATGAGAATATCCCGGTTCATGCTGAATCCCTCCCCGTGGCTTCCGGTCAATGACGGACTGCCCCTTCTAAAGTATATTCGATGGAAAGCCTGAAATTCCTCTTTTATTTCATGAATTTTTTTGAAGTGCCATCAAATTCGGTTTCTGGAACCACAGATGGCGTATCTTTGTTCGTTGATTCAATACCCTTCATCGGAGGGTCTTACACCGGCAAATGTCAGGAGAATATCCATGAGGCGAACAGAAGAAAAAAAACAAACAAGCCTGTCGCACATTGCTGCGGCTCTCAAAAAGCGGTGCAACTCCCCCAGGTTCACGCGCTGTCTGCTGGCACTCGTCATACCAATGCTGGTGGTGCCACTGGTGATGGTGCAGAGCGTCCCGGTGGAAGCGGCGCTGGATAACCCCTATCTTCAAAGGCAGCATCTGGTGTTGCGGGTGGCCTTTGATCCCCGGCTGGCACCGCTGCAGTATGAGACGCCGGAGGGTTACCAGGGGTTCAGCATTGATCTTTTGGAAATCATGGGGAGCCGAAATGATTTTCGGGTTCAATGGATGCCCATGACCATGACACAGGCGCAGAAGAGCCTTCAGGAAGGCACGGTTGACGTGATCATGGGGATTGACTACCAGGCCCGGCTGGCGCCGGAGATGGAGTTCACCGAGCCCTTTTTTTCCTCAACAGTGGGGCTCATGGTGCCGGCGGGTGCCACCGAAATCGAATCCATTGCTGATTTGTCTGAAAAACTGGTGGCCATTCAGCGGCATTCCCTGGAGCACGATTTTCTTCAGAATGTGTGGCGTATCAATTTCAATACCACTGAAAATCTGGTGGACGGTCTGGCCCTCATGGAAATGAACCGGGCAGAAGCGCTGGTGGGAGACCGGCTGGTTTTGCAGCATGCCCTGTCGGAACTGCAGCTGGAGGATGCGTATCAGTTTGTCAGCAGCTATGTGATCCCCCTGGAGTATGCCATGGCGGTTAAAAAAGAGAACTTTGGTCTGTTGAACCTGCTGAACCGGGGGTTGCAACAGGCGAAGGGCCAGGGAATCCACCATGAATTACAGGAAAAATGGTTTGGCAGCAATCTTCTTCAGGCCCGGCTTGAACAGACCCTGAAAGCACTGGGGTTTATTCTGGCCCTGATTTTTGGCGTCTTTCTCATCAGCTTGTGGTGGAACCGCATGCTGCAAAAGGAGGTGCAACGAAAAACCGGCGAATTGAAGGCGGCCAACCGGGATCTGGAATACCAGATTCTGGAAACCCGCAATATGAGTGGTTTAATGGAGCAAATCATGCGTAACAGCCCCCGGGGGTTGGTAACGGTGGATCGAAAAGGCCTGGTGACAGCCCTGAACCCCCGGGCCCAGGAACTCACCGGAGAAGCCGAATCTCTGAAAGATAAGCATTATACAGCATCACCCCTGTTGGAAACCCTGCTGGAAACGCGTCTGAAGCATGTACTGGAAGAAGGGGTTCAGTATGTGGGAGGGGAACTGCGCTGGCAGCCGGAAGAGAAGGGCAGCCGGGTGGATATTCGCTACACCCTTTACCCTGCCAGGGATGTGGAAAAACAGATTACCGGCATGATTCTCACGCTGGAAGATATAACAGAGGAGCGAAAGCAGCGGGAGCAGGGCTTTGAGCGGGAAAAAAGCCGGGCACTGCATCAGGTGGTGGCAGGAATTGCTCATGAAATCCGAAATCCTCTCACATCCATCAAAACCTTTGTGGAACTGATCCCGGCAAAGATTCTCAATCCCCAGTTTCAGGAGAACATCGTGCGGCATGTTCCCCGGGAGGTGGAACGGGTGAGTCAGCTCATTGAAAGTCTCATCGACTATGCCCGGCCACGGCCGCCCAACCGGGAAGTATTTGATGCGGCTGAATTATTGAGGTCCTGCACGGCATTGTTTGAACCCGTCTTCAACAGCAAGGGCTTTCAGCTGAAAAGCCGGCTGGAGCCGGACTGTGTGATTCAGGCGGACCGGGATCAAATTAAACAGGTGTTGGTCAACTTTCTGTTGAATGGACTGGAAGCCATGGAAATGCGTGTCAATGGGGAGGAAATGACGATGCCGCCATCCATGACCACCAGCTGCCGTTTAGATGGAGCCCATGTTTGGATTGATTTGAAAGATGAAGGGGTGGGCATGAGCCCGGAAGAGCTGAAGAACATCCTGGAACCATTTTATTCCACCAAAAAAGATGGGACCGGTTTGGGACTGCCCCTGTCCAAACGATATCTGGAGGATAATGGGGCTGTGCTCAGTTTTGAAAGTGAAAAAGGACAGGGTACCATTGTCCACCTGCAATTTGAGAGGATGACAGACCGTGGATAAAATTCTGATTGTGGATGACGAAATTTCCATTTGTTCTTCCCTGACATTTGCCCTGGAAGATCGCTTTGATGTGCAGGCAGTCACTGACGCAGGTCAGGCCATGCAGCTGGCCCGACAGGAAATCTTCCATCTCTGCCTGCTGGACCTGAAGATCGGACAGGTGAACGGCATTGATGTGCTGGAGCAGATGAAAGCCATTCAGCCGGAGATGGTGGTGATTATGATGACTGCCTATGCCTCCATCTCTTCATCGGTGGAAGCCATCAAAAAAGGGGCGTATACCTACCTCACCAAGCCCCTGCACATGGAAGCCATGCTGTCGGTGATTGAACAGGCATTGGCGTACCAGCGACTGAACCGGCAGCTGGAGTATCTCAGCAGCGAACTGGCTGAAAAATACACCGACAAGGGCATTATCGGAAACAGCCCCCCCATGAAAGTGGTGTTCAGCAAAATTGAAAAACTGAAAGACTTGGACACCAGTGTGTTGGTGGTGGGTGAAAGCGGCACCGGCAAAGAACTGGTGGCCCGGGCCCTCCATTTTTCAGGCCAGCGGCGAAAGCATCGTTTTGTGGCATTAAACTGTGCTGCAATACCGGAAAACCTGCTGGAGAGTGAACTGTTCGGGCATCGCAAAGGGGCTTTTTCCGGTGCCAATGCCGATAAACCCGGTAAGTTTGAATATGCCAATCAGGGAACTCTTTTTCTGGATGAAATTGGCGATATGCCGCTGGGGCTGCAGGCCAAGCTTCTAAGAGTGTTGCAGCAGAAAGAAGTGACACCTCTGGGGGCCAACCGTCCCATCCCCCTGGATGTACGGGTGATCGCCGCCACCAACCAGGACTTAAATGAAAGCGTGCGGCAGGGAACCTTTCGCCAGGATTTGTACTATCGACTGAATGTGGTGACGGTGAGTATGCCAGCCCTGCGCACCATGCGTGAAGATCTGCCCCTTTTGTTCCGCCATTTCTTAAAAAGTTTTCAAAAGCCGGGAGAACCGGTGAGAAAGCTGTCTGAGGAAGCAGCTCAGGGGCTGATGCACTATGACTATCCCGGCAACATCCGGGAGTTGGGAAATATTCTGGAGGGTGCCTGCATCATGGCAGAGGGAGAGATGATTCAGTGGCATGATTTGCCGGAAGAGGTGCGTAAGACCACCCGTATTCCTGACAAGACTGATAATAATGGAGAAATGGGGAAGGATGTCTTTTCCAGCCTGGTGGGTATGACCCTGGAAGAGATTGAAAGAAAAGTGATTGAAGCAACCCTGGTCAGCCATGAAGGACACCGGCAAAAGACGGCAGAGGTTTTGGGAATCAGCGAACGGGGGCTCAGAAATAAAATCAACCGGTACGCTTTGGGAACTTCTGACCCTGTCAGCCGGTAGATTTCATCCCGGATCATTTCATCATACCGGCAAAAAATGCCGGAACGGCATAAATTGCCGCAGCATCGAAACGAGCCGTGGGTTTGATAATTTTATATCAATATCAGTGGAATCATCGGGGAATTGCCTGTTGTGAGGCCTGTAAAAAGGGTGTTGGCAAGACTGCCGGTGATTTTGATGTTACGGCAAAAAATGCCGGTGATGGCGGGTGAACCGTAAACTAGCCAGTAGTGTTGACAGAGAAAAAACCGGCGGGCCGCGAAAAAACATCGCCGGGGGAGAAAATTTCTCCCGGCTAATTTGCAGGCATCAAGCGGCCCCCCCCTTACTGCCAGAAAATATGATATAAGTTCAATGCGTTGAAATCAGATAAATAGGAAAGACGAAACGGCAAACGTTTACCAGGTTCACCTTGCCGGCAGTGGGGAAGATGCAGGTGTGGAGAAGTGTTTTTTTGCACAACCGGTGATCACTGGCACGATCTTTGCAATTTAACAGAGCAGTGTGTCAGATCGTTTTGACATCAAAAGAAACCAATAAGCAAAGGGGAGAAAAAAATGAAGAAGATCTTAGCAATCCTGTTACTGATGACCATGGTATTGGCAGCCTGTGGCGGCGGTGCATCAGCACCGGCAGCACCGGCACCGGCAGAATCGGGTGAGGCACCGGCTGAAACACCGGCAGAGGCGCCTGCTGCGAGCCGTGACCTGTTTGTTACGGTAGCCACCGGACCCACCAGTGGTGTTTATTATCCCATCGGCGGTGCTTTTTCCAGCATCATTCAAAATGACCTGGGCTTCCGATCCTCTGCCCAGTCCACCGGTGCTTCTGTTGAAAACATCAACCTGATCCTCAACAGTCAGGCTGAACTGGCCATCACCATGGCAGATGCTGTCACACAGGCTTACCTTGGCTTTGGTGCCTTTGAGGGAGAAGCCCCCAAAGAAGAACTTCGGGGTCTGATGAGCCTTTACCCCAACTACGTGCAGCTGGTCACCATGGAATCCACCGGAATTGAAAGCTTCTACGATCTGGAAGGCAAGCGTGTGGGTGTCGGGGCCCCCAACTCCGGCGTTGAACTGAATGCCCGGCTCATGTTTGAAGCCCATGGCATGACCTATGATGATATTCGCCCTGACTATCTGAACTACGGCGAAGCTGTTGATCAAATGCGCAACGGCATGATAGACGCCGCTTTTGTTACATCCGGTATTCCCAACGCCACCGTGATGGATCTGGGAACCACCAATGCCATTCGCATCATCCCCATCGAAGGGGAAGGCATGGCTTATCTGAATGAACACTACCCCTTCTTCACAGCCAACATTATTCCGGCTGGTACTTATGATAATGAAGAAGATGTTAACACTGCCACCATTATGAATCTGCTGCTGGTACACCATGACTTGCCGGAAGATGCCGTGTATGAGATCACCAAAGGCTTCTTTGATCATCTGGACACCATTCACAGCGCTCACAATGCGGCCAAAGAGAATATCAATCTTGACAGCGTGATGGAGGGAATGGTGGTTCCCCTGCATCCTGGAGCAGAGCGTTACTTCCAGGAAGTGGGAGCCATTGACTAACGGTGAAGACTGAAGCGGGAACCAAGTGGAGGGGGGGAACCTCCTCCTTTCTGCCATTCGCAGGTTTACGAAAGCTGAAATCAAGGCAGCAGGTACTGATACTGGCGGCACTCTGCCTGAGTCTCCTGTGGGGCCTTGTTCGATGGCTGCCGGCAGCGCCTGGCAGCATGCTGGTGATCCGCACTGCCAATGACATGGAAGTGCAGTGGCACACAGCTGTTGAAACAGGTGATGTGCTGGTGTTTCACTGGATACATTCTGTGGAGCACATTCCCTGGCAGGAAACCTTTGAAGTGACGGCAGAAAATACACTTATGCTGACAGAATCCCGGTTCGCCGGATTTGGTGCCGGCATTCCCCATGAAAATCAGGGAGGAGTGCGGGTGGAAGACGGCTGGGTGATTCTGGATAACATCCAACGGGAGATAAAGCAATACGACTGGATTCATTCCCACACAGCTTTACCTGAAATCTGGCTCAACGGAAAGGTCATGCTGCAGGGAGCTGATCTGCCGCATCATCAACCCCTGACCCTGACCATTGAAGAGAGGTGATTCATTTGAACAGTGAACATGAAAAAAACCGGCAGGAACCGGGGGTTCAGCCGGAAGAAACCATCGAAAAAAGTATTAAGGAACTGGAAATGGAAGCTATGGATGAGAAAAAGCAGCAGGAGCTGCTGGAGAAATTTGACAATGAATCCCGGGTGCGCACTTTCACCAACCGGGGCATGGCGCTTTTTGTGAAGGCGTTTGCCATTGCCGTATCCCTCTACCATTTATACACGGCTTATTTCGGAACACTGGTAACCCTGAAGCACCGTTCCCTCCATGTGGCCATGATTCTGGCCCTGGCCTTTGTGCTTTATCCTGCCTTCAAAAAATCCAGCAGAAACCGGCTGGCCTGGTATGATGCAATTTGTTCGGTGCTGGCCCTGTCAGTCACCGCCTATATTTTTTCGGACTATCTGGGAATTGTTCACCGGGCGGGTGTGCCCAATCAACTTGACCTCTTTTTCGGTGTGGTTCTCATTTTTCTGGTGCTTGAGTCAGCCCGGAGGGTTACCGGCTGGGCGCTGCCTCTCATGGGCGTTATTTTTATTTTGTATGCACTCTTTGGGCGCAACATGCCCGGTTTCTTTGGCCACCGGGGCTACAGCTGGACACAGATCGCCAACCATTTGTTTGTTTCCACCGATGGGGTGTACGGTACCGCTGTGGGGGTGGCCTCCACTTATATTTTCCTCTTCATCTTGTTTGGGGCCTTTATGAACAAGTCGGGAATGGGACAGTTTTTCAATGATATCGCACTGGCCTTTGCCGGTCACACCAAAGGCGGGCCGGCAAAAGTGGCGGTCATCGCCAGTGGTTTTCTGGGGAGTATTAACGGGGCGGCTGTTGCCAATGTGGTGACCACCGGCGCCTTTACCATTCCCCTGATGAAACGTACCGGTTACAGTGCAGATTTCTCTGGTGCGGTGGAAGCTTCCGCCTCTGTGGGCGGGCAGCTGCTGCCTCCCATTATGGGTGCGGCAGCGTTTATCATGGCAGAAGTGCTGGGTGTTCAGTATCGGGTCATTGTGATGGCAGCCATTCTGCCGGCCCTGCTGTACTATCTGGGTATTATGGTGCAGGTGCAGATGAGGGCTTCCAAAAACGGACTGGAAGGCTTGCCAAAAGACCAGCTTCCCACCATTGGTGAAGTCATGAGAGAACGGGGACATTTGCTGCTCCCATTGATTTTTCTCATTTACATGCTCTTTTTCAGTGGTCGGACCATCATCTACTCAGCCTTTCTCACCATCGTGGTGACCATTCTTGTGAGCATGCTGCGTCCTGCCACGCGCATGAACTTTCAGGATTTCCTCGACGCCCTTGATGCCGGTGCCCGTTCTTCGGTACCCGTAGCCCTCGCCTGTGCGGCGGTGGGTCCCATTGTGGGGGTTGCCAGCATCACCGGGTTTGGACTGAGCATGGCCTATACCATTGTGTCTCTTGGGGGCACCAGCCTTCTCTTTACCCTGATGTTCACCATGCTGACCTGTATTATTCTGGGAATGGGACTGCCCAGTATTCCGGCGTACCTGATTACCGCCACCATGGCGGCGCCGGCACTGGTGCAACTGGGAATTGAACCCATCGTGGCTCACTTGTTTGTGTTCTATTTCGCCATGTTTGCCAACATCACTCCGCCTGTGGCCCTGGCTTCCTTTGCAGCGGCGGGAATTTCCGGCGGTAATGCCATGCGCACGGGCTTTGAATCCATGAAGCTTTCCATGGCCGGGTTCATTGTCCCCTATATGTTTGTGTACAACAAAGCCCTTCTCTTGCAGGGAACCAGCCTGGCAGAGGGGATTATGGTCACCATCACCGCCATCATCGGCGTGGTGATGCTGGGAAGTGCCGCAGAAGGATACTTCTTTGCCCGCATGCCCCTTCCGCTGCGCGTCGTCCTCTTTGCCGCGGCGCTCATGCTGATCAGTGCCAATATGCTGCAGGATGTGGTGGGGCTGGCGGTGATTGCGGTGGTACTGATGCTGCAATGGACAAAAGCCAAAAAGGAAAAGCAGCAGGAACCGCTGTCGGCGTGAAGAAGACACGTTGCAAAAAAAGTTCCAGCTGTCCTTCGCCAGACCCGCTGTCTTCATCCTATTTTGTCTACCGTCTGAACCGACCTTTTGGTAAGGTCGGTTTTTTTATGCCATCAACAAAAAAGAACTTCCTCTTATTGCTCAAGAAGAAGTTCCTTTGAGATTGCAGATAAAATCGATCACACGCTACTCGGCCACAATCACTTCCAGCTTCTGGGTTTTGCCCAGGGTATTGCCGTTGTTGGCCATCAATTCCTTGTCCACACGAATTTCGTAAGCAGCGCCAGAAGACAGTATCTCTTCAGGGGTGACGTATACATTGTTCCGCTCTTCGTAGGATTCAATGCGGCTCACTTCAGCCTCCACAGCTTCACCGGATTCAACCAGGGTCATCGAGAACAATGACTGGTTGGCCTCCCAGTTGTCCCCTGTCACATTTCGGTCAAAATTCAGTTGGAAAACGGCGTTGACAGGCACGGCAGTACCTTCTTCCCAAGCAAAAGGTTCTTCGCCATCCACCAGCACTGTCACGCCCAACAAATTCAGTGGGTTGTTGCCGCTTTCATGTGTTTCACCGGCTTCAACGGTTTCGAAGGCAGTCAGGGCTCTTCTCAGCAGTACCACTGCCTCAGCTCGGCTGATTTCACCTGTGGCAGTGTAGTCCAGGCCTTCCACAGGGCGAATCACACGTTGGTTCATCATAGAAGCCAGTGCATCCCGATTCTGGGCCTGCACCTGGTCCGGATCTGCCAACTCAGCAAGTACAGCCAAGGAAACATCTGATTCCACTGGTACGAAGGCACTCACCATCACGGCAGCGTCTTCCCGGGTAACGTTGCCCTGGGGATCAACCATGTTGGCCTCATCGGCTTCAAGGTATTTGGCCTTGGTGGCAATTTTAAAGGCCTCCAGGTACCAGGCGTTTTCTGCCACATCATCAAAGGTCTTGCTGTTGGTTTCTGTTAAATGAAAGGCTTTGTTCATCATCACAGCAAACTCTGCACGGGTGATTGGTTGGTCAGGGCGGAAGGTGCCATCGCCATAACCTCTGATCAGTCCCATCTCCTGCCATTCAGTCAACTGTTTTTCTGCCCAGTGACCTGCGATGTCGGTGATGGCGGCGTAGGTTGTCAGGGTTGACAGCACCACCAGCACCAGGGTCAGCAGGAGCATCATACATCTGCCTTTGAATACGTTGTTCTTCATTGTTGAATCCTCCTTTTGTAATAAAAAGATGCAAAAAGAATAGATATTTCTAAGAAGACTTGTTGCTTCGCTGCCAATTCGGATAATAATGGGATAGGTTTTTATATGCATAACGATAGGCAAAACGTTTCCCTCGATATCCGCAGGCGTGGAGCAGTTCAATTGTCTCTGTTATTGTATGTGAGAGGGTGATATAAGTCAATAGTCTATCAGCTGACATTGACTTTGATAGGTTAAGATGGGCATTTTACTACAATGACATTGGTTCGATGTGTTGACTTCGACATAATGATGCCATAAAATAATTAGCAATGATAACGTCTGTCTCTCAGCAGGTGGTTTTTTCTCTCCATGGAAAGATGAAAACTTCCGGTTGGAAATTTGACAGGCTTTTTATGGACCAAGGAGGGAAACGATAACAATGACAGAGAAAAGCGTTTGCGCAAAAAGTCAACATCCGAAGCATGGAGTGTCAGATACCTTGATCCTCATACCCAGCACAGGATTTCGCTGGAAAAAACCCATGGCCATGCTGATGCTGGTCATACTGCTGGTTAGCCTGCTTTCCCTGGCCACTTACGCCGAAGGCGACGGGGACGGTGAAGGGGGCGGTATTGATCCGGTAAGACTGGAGTTTTCTGTGCCCGCCAGTGGTGCTGTCAATGTGTCCCCGGAACTGGAAACCATCTTGCTGGTGTTCAACAAAAACGTGGTGTACATGACCATTCGTGATGCCAACATGGCGGCCATCTCCCTGGCAGCAGTCGACGGCACCCCGGTGGCCATCACCATTGAAATGGGTGACGACCAACTGTACCGGGAGCTTCGACGGGATGTGAAGGTGCATTTAGGCGAAACATTGAAGCCGGATACGGAATACATACTGGCCATTGATCCCACCTTCCAGGCGAAAAATGGCACCACCTTGGACAGTAGAGTGACAGTGGCCTTCACCACTGCTCCGGCAGCGGCTTCACAGGAACAGCAAGAAACGGTGGAAGCACCTGCCAGCCCACCCCAGGAAGGGCAGGCAGCAGAAGGTGCTGCCAACCGGGCGGAAGAAACGGCTGCCACAGACCAATCAGAGGGAAACGATACCGACGCTCAGACGGAAGCAGCCCTGGCGGCAGATCAGGCCAATGACGATGAAGAAGAAACCTCTGAAGCAGTTCAGGCAATACAGGAGGCGGAGGATTCGGTCCAGGAGGTGGAAACGACCGCAGAAACACCCCGAGAAAATGTGGAAACCGCCGACCAACCTGTTCCGGCAGAAGCTGCCACTTTGCCTTATGGACCCCTGTTGGCAGGGGCGGGTCTGTTCACAGCAGTGATCTTGTTCCTGCGAAGGAAATCCTCATGAAACCCCTCATGACACTGCCCATCATGGTACGTCGTTTGCTGCTGGTGACCTTTCCACTTGCAGCCCTGCTCCTGTCCGTTTTTATTGGCAGGTACCCATTATCCATTTACCAGGTGCTGGAAATATTGTCCCTGCCATTTTTCGGCAGGGGGGAAGAACTCCCTGCCATGCACCAGACGGTGATCTGGCAAATCCGCTTGCCCCGGGCCCTGTTAGGAGCCATGGTGGGAGCCAGCCTTTCTGCCAGCGGTGCCACCTTCCAGGGCATCTTTAAAAACCCCCTGGTAAGTTCAAACATCCTGGGGGTCAGCTCTGGGGCTGGCTTTGGCGCTACCCTGGCCATCATTCTATTCGGACAGGGCACCATGATTTATATTTTTGCTTTCCTGTTTGGCACCCTGGCTGTGGTGTTCAGCTATCTGGTGGCCCGGCATTACCGCACCACCCCCACCATCATGCTGGTGCTGGGAGGCGTGGTAGTGTCCTCCATTTTCTCTTCCCTGATCTCTTTGGCAAAATACGTGGCCGATCCTTACACTGATTTACCCGCCATTGTGTTCTGGCTCATGGGCAGCCTGGCAACTGCCAGATGGGAAGACATCACCACCGCCGGGTTGCCCATGCTTCTGGGAGTGGCGGGCCTCATGGCCCTGCGTTGGCGCATCAACGTGCTTTCCATGGGAGATAAGGAAGCTCAGTCCCTTGGAATCAACACCACCCTCACCAAGGGCTTTCTCATTGGGTCCGCTTCCCTGGCCACCACCGGGGCTGTCTGTGTCAGCGGCATCATCGGCTGGGTAGGCCTCATTATTCCCCACATTGCCCGTATTTTGGTGGGGAACGACCACAAGGCACTGATCCCTGCTTCCATGCTCTTGGGGGCCGGTTATCTGGTGCTGGTGGACATCATTGCCCGCACCCTCACAGGGGCAGAAATTCCCCTGGGCATTCTCACCGCCCTCATTGGCGGCCCCTTCTTCATCTACCTGCTGAAAAAAACAAAGGGAGGCGGTTGGTAACCATGATTCTCAACGTACATCAAGCCACCTTCAGTTATCATAAAACTCCGGTGTTTCAACACCTGAACCTGACCATGGACACCCAGGGCATCTTTTGCCTCTTCGGCCCCAATGGCTGCGGTAAGTCAACTCTGCTGGAATGTTTACTGGGCTACCTGACCCTGGATGCCGGCGACATTCACTGGGGTCAGAAATCCCTGAAAAAAATGAAACCCCAGGAAGTAGCCCGCCACACCGCCTACACTCCCCAAAACCACGTGAAATCCTTCCCTTACACTGTGTTACAGGTGGTGCTCATGGGACGGGCCGCCTACCAAGGTCTGTTTCAGTCCCCCTCACAAGAAGACGAAGCCATGGCCTGGGAAGCACTAAAGGCGGTGAACATGACCCATTACGCCCATACCCCCTACACCCAGCTTTCCGGGGGAGAGTCGCAACTGGTGATGATTGCCCGGGCTTTGGTGCAGGACACACCAGTCATCATCATGGATGAACCCACTGCCCACCTGGATTTCCGTCATGAGCTCATCGTTTTGGAAACCATTGTGAAGCTGGTGAAAGAACAGGGCCGTTCCATCATCATGTCCACCCACTTTCCCAACCATGCCTTCTACTTTGAAAACGCGGGCGTCCCCATTCAGGTAGCTCTCATGGAGAAGGGTGACTTCACCGCTCAGGGAAGCCCCCGGGAGGTGCTGAACGAAACCAACATGAGGGATACCTTCGGCGTAAGGGCACACATGGTTCACTATGGCGAAGACACGGATAACACTTACACCCAGCTCATCCCCCTCAGCCTGCTGCCCAGGCCCTCGACTGACGGGGGAGATCAAGGCGAAAGGATGATCACATGATGCACACCAATAACAAGTCCTTATCAAAGGTCACCCGATGGATGGCATGGCTGTTAATCCTGCTGATACTCACCGGCTGCGCTTCAACCCAGCCTGCCCCGGCGGACAGCACGCAGCCAGAGACTCCTATGGCCCAGGAAGACCCTTTGGAAGAAGTAGCTGAACCACAGATTGATGCTGGGAAATGGATCACCGACGCCGTTGGAAGGGAAGTGCTGGTACCGGACAAGATTCAACGGGTTGCCTGCCTCTACGCCTTCTCCGGTTATGCCGTCACTCTGCTGGGAGATGGCGACAAAATCGTGGCCACCCCCGGCGGGTTGAAGCGTGACCGCCTGCTGGCCATGGTCAACCCCGCTATCGAAGAGGTTTCCGTCCCAAGAGCAGGGGGCACCATTAATGTGGAAGAACTGTTAAACTTAAAACCAGACCTGGTTTTTGTCAGCATCGAAACCGCTGCTGACGACCGGGAAATGGACAAAATGGACAAGACCGGCATTCCTTTTTTGGTGGTGGATTTCACCAGCATTGAAGACCAAATGGCAAACATTGCCTTTATTGGCGAAGCCATGGGCAGAATCCAGGAGGCTCAGGCTTTTAACGCCTACTACCAATCAGTGATTGACAGGGTGGAAGGTGTGCTGGCCCAAGTGCCCATGGGGGATCGGGTCACCGTGTACCACTCCATCAACGAAGCCACTCGCACCGACATCAAAGGCTCCCTGTCTGCCCAATGGACCAACATTGCCGGAGCCAACAATGTGGCTATGAACCAGGACCTGCGTTTTGTGGACAACAAATATTTCGCCGCCCTGGAGCAAATCCTGCTGTGGGACCCGGAAGTAATGATTGTCAATGAACCGGACGTGGTGAAATACATCCTCACCAATCCCCAATGGGCAACATTGCAGGCCGTAAAACAGCAAAAAGTATACCAACTGCCTCAGGGAATCTCCCGCTGGGGCCACCCCGGGGCCGTAGAAACTCCCCTGGCCATCCTCTGGACAGCCAAAACCCTGTACCCGGAACTCTTTGAAGACATGGACCTGAAAGAAGAAATACAGCACTTTTACCGTACCTTTCTGGCCTTTGACCTGGAAGATGACCTGACTGAGCAGATTTTACAGGGAGGACTAAGGGATCCAAAGTAACACTTCATCACATTTCAATGGAAGAAAGGAACCTTCCCATGACCACTAACCGTTTTGAAAAGCTGTTTATTTCACTGGACGACACCGACAATCTGGAAAGCCTCGGCACTGGTCACCTGGCCGCTGCCTTTGCTCGCTGCATCGAAAAATACGGATGGGGCACAACCACCTTCATCTCACGCCATCAGCTCTATGTTCATGACGACATACCCTACACCTCTCACAACAGTGCCATGTGCTTCACTGCAGAACTGAACCTGGCTCACCACCAGGCACTGGTGGAAGCTGGTGCAGATTTTCTCCTAAAAGAAAGTGCCCCAGGCTCTGACCCAGGCTTTTGCGTTGCCCCCCTGTCAAAAATTGACGGGTCACACCAGTTGCTGCGATACAGCCGTCGGGCAAAGGAAGAAGTATTGACAAAATCGGAAGCTTACGCCCTGGCCGCTTCCCTGGGCATCCACCTGTCGGAACACGGCGGCACCGGACAGGGTGTAGTGGGTGCTCTGGCCGCAGTGGGATTGCGCCTGGGAGGCAATGACGGCCGCATCAAGGGAAAGCACCTGGAAGGCATGGCAGGAAAATGTCTCACTGTGGATGAAATCTGCCAACGCAGCGCCGTTGATGCCGTATGGACCATGGATTACCGTCCACTGAAGGAAAACGAAAAAGTGCTTCTTGGGGAAAAAGTTAAAAGTGTGTTGTTGCAGCACCAATCCGTACTATTGGTGGTGCCCGGAGAAGACTTTGACATGACAGGTGCCAGGATTGACACTCCCTGGGTGACCTGTCCAAGACACCTGCTTCAAAAATATTAGTGTAAAAGCCACATTTTGATAAACGCTTGAGAGCGTAACCGGCCTTGTGTCAAGGTCGGTTTTTTTAGCCCTAAAATCTCTGGTATGAGTGGGTTTAGGAATTTGGTGCTTTCGATTGCAAAAAAGCAAATTCATTTAAGTGGTGATCGTGATGCATATTCAACGATGAATTGGGTAACATGAATAATTAGAAATATAAAAGCCTGATAGGTGGAAATATAAAAGCCTTAGGATAAAGAAACGTGACGGGAGTGGCAGATCATGGAGATTAAAAACAACCATCAGCAAGACCGGATTGTGGCGCTGCTCAGGCAGGGTGAGACGGCGGCGGCTGATCTTCGCATTGGTATGGAAATGGAACATGTGGTGGTGGATGCACAAACCCTGGAATCGGTGAACTACTACCAGGAAAAGGGAATTGAAGCCATTCTGAAGCAACTGATTCCCAAGGGCTATGACCCCATTTATGAAGATGAGCATGTGGTGGGACTGCGCCACCCGGAGTATGTGATTACCCTGGAACCGGGAGGACAGCTGGAAATCAGCATTGATCCCAGCGACGAGCTGGAGGTGATCTACCGGCGGTATTGGACCTTCCTCCACCACCTTATACCGGTGCTGGAAACCCAGGGTCAGTGGCTCCTGGCCGTGGGCTATCACCCCCGCACCTCCATCCACGATATTCCCTTCAATCCCAAAAAAAGATACCGGTACATGTCGGAGTATTTTCAGCAAACCGGCCGGTATGCCCATTACATGATGAAAGGAACCGCTTCCCTTCAGGTGATTGTGGACTACATAGATCAGACAGATTTTATCGAGAAGTTCCGGGTGGCTCATTTTCTCATGCCCTTTCTGGCGCTGTTGACAGATAATGCGCCCTACTTTGAAGGAGAGCCTGCTCAACAGGTCAGCATGCGGACTGCCATCTGGGATGAAACAGACCCGGCCAGGTGTGGGCTGATTCCGGGAGTGATGGATACAGAGTTCGGCTACCAGGCCTATGCTGATTATATTCTGCGGACGCCTCCCATTCTGGTTCAGCAGGGCCACACATACAGGGGCACCGGTGACATGCCCGCGGCAGCGCTGGAAGGGCTGGAGAATTTCACTGATGAAGAGGCAGACCACCTGCTTTCCATGGTTTTTCCAGATGTACGGGTGCGCCGGTACATCGAGATTCGCATGGCAGACTCGTTGCCCCTTCCCCTCAGCTTTGGATTTGCTGCCCTGGTGAAGAATCTCTTCTACCGGGAAGCTTCCCTCCACTATTTGTACCACCTTTCCCAGGGGATGAGTGACGCTCGCTTGAATCAGCTGCGCCACGACATGCAGCACCAGGGCTATCAGGCCCGCTTTGGAGGCACCACCTGCCAGCAGATGCTGCTGACACTGCTGGATCTGGCCAAACAGGAAGCCACCGCCCGGGAGCTGGCATGGCTGGGGCATCTGGAAAATCTGGTGGTGAACCAGGAAACTCCGGCAGCCTACAGCCGGCGCAGGGTGGCAGAAGATGGTTGGCAGGGGCTTGAATGGTGCGCCGCTCACCAATGGACAGAGGAGGAAACCATGTGAAAGAAACGCTGAGCCCCTATTGGGATCAATACCGACAGTGGGTTTTGGCCCATCCCCGTGAAATGCAGGCTTCCCATGAAGGGTTGATGGCGGCGGTGGCAGATTCGCCGGCAAAATACAAAGGCAAACCGGTGGAATTCCTTCACCATCCCTTTTTTATGACGTCTTCCCAATGGCAGCATCTTGACCGCATCACCCAGACGATGATGAACCTCATCAAGCGGGTAACCAGTGAGTATGTGGAGAACCCGGCTTTTCGAAAGCATTTTCCTTTCTCGCCCCTGACAGAATCCCTGATTCTGAAGGATCCGGGCTATGATTATCCCGTGCCCGTCACCCGCATTGATCTTTTTTATCAGCTGGAAACCGGTGCTTTTCAGTTTTGTGAAATCAACACCGATGGTTCTTCCGGCATGGTGGAAGCCCGTGAACTGCAGCAGATCATAGGCAGTTCGCCTACGGTGAATGCGTTGAATTTACCGGCCGATGCCCTGCGGGGCGGTGAATTTTTCAACAGCTGGGTCGATGCACTGCAGAGGAACTACCGTCATTGGCGGGTGTCCCGGAATAAAGGGCCTGACTTTCCTGAAAATCCCCGGGTGGCCATTGTTGACCTCTTTTCAAGTGAGCCGCCTTCGGAGTTCATGGAGTTTCAAAAAGCCTTTGAGAAAGCGGGCTGTCCCTGTGTGGTGGCAGACGCCCGGGAGCTGGTGCTGAAAGATGGCCGGCTGATGGCGGGAGAACAGGTGATTGATGTGATCTATCGACGGCTGGTCACCTGGGAACTGGTGGAAAACTGGCAGCAACTGACACCCCTGGCAGAGGCCATTGAAGCAGATCATGTGTGCCTGGTGGGGGCAGTCAGATCTCAGATTCCACATCACAAACGTTTTTTTGCCATTCTTCATGATGAAGAAGCCACCGGATTTCTGGATGAATCCCAACGCCGCTTTATTCGGGAGCATGTGCCCTACACCGCCCAGTTACAGCGGAACAATGAAGCCGACTGGCAACACTGGCTGAAGGAAAAAGACCGGTACATCATCAAGCCTGAAGACCGGTATGCCTCCTATGGCGTATATGCGGGAAGGGACTGGTCTTCGGAAGAATGGGAGAAAAAGCTTCAAAGGGCCGCAGCAGAAGATTATCTCATTCAGGAGTTCTGTCAGGTGCCTCAATTGCCCATGGCTGTGGTGGAAGAACATCGGGTGGATTTCGAACCTTTTTATTACCTCACCGGCTGCTTTGTCTATAACGAGATTTTTCAGGGCCCTTACATCAGGGCGGGGCGTCACAGCATCATCGGCAGTGTGGTGGAATGCTTCACCGTGCCGGCTTTTCAGGTGGCTGACCAGTGAAAGAGATTGTTACTTTTTGATTACGAAACCCACAATTCATCAGGTAAATCATAGCGCCCGGCTGTTGAATCAGTTATAATGAACTGAGAGAGAACAGACCGGGCATTTTAACGGATTTCTGCAGGGGGGGCTGGCCATTGCGAATCAAATGGGATCGTCAGTATCTGAAATATACATTTTATGCGGCACTGACCATCATCATTGCCATTGCTTTTTTTCACATGGTCGATAACCTGTCCCTTTTCGTCAGTTCCATCCGAACCGCCTTCAGATGGACCAGACGACTCATCAGCCCTTTCATCGTCGCAGCCTTCATTGCCTACCTGATGAATCCGGGCGTGCGGTGGTTTGAGCACCGGGTTTATGGGCGCATTCCATCCTTAAACAACCGCCGGCGAATCAAACGGAATGCCAGTATCGCCACGGTTTTTCTGATTTTAGCAAGTGCCATCATTGGGCTGGTGATGGTGGTGGCACCGCAAATTGCCGCTAACATACGTGAGATTGCCAAACGAGCCCCTGAGTATGCTGTTTTTATTGAAAATCTGGTGCAGAATTGGTCGGAAGAGATCAGCTCCATGCGCTTCTATAACATGAATGTGTACGAGTATCTGGAGCCGATGGAGAAGAAAATTATCAGTTACTTCGATCAGGCAGGAGAACTGCTGGACACGATGGTGACCATGGTGGTGAACCGGGCGCTGATCATTACTTCGGGATTTCTGAATTTCCTGCTGGGACTGGTCATCTCCTTCTACGCATTGGCTGATAAAGAATCCTTTAAAAAGGGAATTGAACGTTTTCTTAGAGCCTTTATCTCCAGTGAACGGGTGGAAGGGATCAAACAGTTTGGCAGGGATGCAGACCTGCTGTTTTCCAGGTTTATTGTGGGTAAAACCCTTGACTCGGTGATCATTGGTATTCTATGCTACATTGGCATGAGTTTCTTGAATGTTCGTTACGCTCTGTTGCTGAGTGTGGTGGTGGGAGTAACCAATATGATTCCCTATTTTGGCCCGTTCATTGGCATGGTACCGGCTGGTTTTTTGACCCTCTTCGAAGGACCAATGAAAGCGCTTTGGGTGGTGCTGTTTATTCTGGCGTTGCAGCAGTTCGACGGGCTTTACCTGGGTCCCAAAATTCTGGGGAACAGCGTGGGGATTCCCCCGTTCTGGGTGATCTTCTCCATCGTGGTGGGTGGCAAGCTCTTTGGCGTCATGGGTATGTTTCTGGGGGTGCCGGTCTTTGGTGTCATCCGGCTCTTTGTTTTTCGAATTCTGGATCAGCTGGTGGCTCAAAAGGAAGCTTTGGTGCCGCTGATTATGGAAGAAGATCAACAGGATACCTCGTGAACCATTTACACAAGCCAATCAATTGATAAACAGTAAGCCATACAAAAGCCCCGCCGGCAGCCGGTGGGGCTTTTGTATGGCTTATAATCCCGTTGACTATGATCTCCCGTGGTAAGCATACCGGAGAACTAAAACTCAAAAGTATCACCCGGGGCAAGTATTTTGGTCTGGGAAGCGTTGTTTCCGGCGGCAAAGGTTTTGGGATCAGCCTCAATCACCGGAAAGGTGTTAAAGTGCATGGGAATGGCCACGGCCGGGCGAATCATCTCCACAGCCCGCAGGGCATCCGTCACATCCATGGTGAAATTGCCGCCGATGGGCAGCAGCGCCACGTCGATGGATTCCACTTCCAGCAGCTGCATATCCATGGTGAGCCCGGTGTCACCGGCGTGGTATAGCTTTTTCCCTTCCACTTCAATCACAAAGCCGCCGGGATTTCCCCCGTACACCATGCCTTCCGGGGTTTCAATACCTGAACCGTGGAGCGCGGGGGTCATCTTTACCACGCCGAAATCCATGGTGGTGCGTCCGCCGATATGCATGGCGTGACAGGCAACCCCCTGTTGGCCCAGATAGTGGCAGATTTCATAGTTGGCAATCACCGTGGCTCCTGACGCTTTTGCCAGGGCGACGGCATCTCCCAGATGATCGCCATGACCATGGGTCAGAAAGAGATGGGTGAGCTGTGTCTCATCGTATGCCTTTGTCACATCTCCGGGAATAAAAGGGTCGATCATGGCTTTCAGTTTACCGGCTTCCACATAAAAAGCAGAATGGCCCAAATACTGGATTTTCATCATTATCCACCTTTCTGTCATTTGTCTGAATCAACTGACGAATTCTCTGAGTTCATTATATCACAGCCCCGATTTCATTCAAAGGCTTCCCTTCAGACGGTATCCATCAGTCAGCTGCTGTGGCCAAATCCTTTTATTTCAACATAAAAGCCTCCCGGATGACCGGGAGGCTCTGTCGTATAACGCAAACCGAACAGGTGAAAGCTCTAGGCTTTTGCGTTGACTTTTGTGCCATCTTCATTGAACACACCAAAGCCCATGAATCCTGCAATGATTTCCACCACCGGCATGGCCAGGTTAAAGTAGGCATAGGGCAGGTAGGTGAAGGGGTGAACGCCCAGGGTTGTCCACATAAAGGCACCGCAGGTATTCCAGGGGATCAAGGCTGAGGTGACGGTACCGCCGCCTTCCAGAGCGCGGGAAAGCACCTTGGGGTGAATGCCCTTTTCTTTGTAGGCATCCTTGTACATACGACCGGGAATGACCAGAGCAATGTACTGCTCTCCTGCCAGCAGATTGACGGCAAAACAGGTGAGAACAGTGGCTGCAATGAGAGAACCGGTGTTGTGGGCCATCTTCAGAATGGCGCTGCCAACGGCATGAAGCATGCCGGTTTTTTCCATCACGCCGCCAAAGCACAGGGCAATGAGAATCAGTGAGACAGTCCACATCATACCGTCAAGACCGCCTCGGCTCAGCAGATTGTCGATGATTTCGTTACCGCTTTCCAGTTCGAAGCCGTAATGGGCGGCATCAATGAATGCACCCAGATCGGCGCCCTGGAACAGCATGGCAAAAAGACCGCCCAGCAGAACGCCGGCCATCAGACCGGGAAGTGCCGGCACTTTCATCACAACAATGATGATAACCACAAGGGGAGGGATCAACAGCAGGGGTGAAATATTGAAGTTTTCAGCCATTGCCGCCAGCATCGAGTTGATTTCGCCAACATTCAGTTCCTGACCAGCGTAGCGGGTTCCCATGATGCCGTAAAGCACGGCGGCGATGAGAACAGCCGGAACAGTGGTATAAAACATGCTCTTGATATGTTCGAAAAGAGTGGTGCCAGCCATGGCGGGGGCCAGGTTGGTGGTATCGGAAAGGGGTGACATCTTATCACCAAAATAGGCACCCGAAACGATGGCGCCTGCCACCATTCCCTCAGGAATGCCAAGGCCGATGCCTACGCCCATGAGAGCAATCCCCACGGTGCCGGCGGTGGTCCAGGAACTTCCGGTGGAAACAGAGACGATCATGCAGATAACCAAAGTGGCCAGCAGGAAAATACCGGGTGACAGAATTTGAAGGCCGTAGTAAATCATGGTGGGAACAGTACCGCTGAGGATCCAGGTACCAATGATGGAACCAATGACCATCAGAATCAAGGCTGCCTGCATGGCCATGCTAATGGTGGCAATCATGGCCTCTTCAAGATCTGACCAGGCATAGCCCAGTACGAAAACACCAATGAGAGCGGCTACGATGGTTGCCAGAATAATAGGAATGTGCGGGTCGGCCCCCATGTACTGGATAGCAACAAAAAGAACGACGACGAGGAATATAATAACTAATAATGCATGCATGAATGTTGCTTGTTTCGGTTGTTTCTTCTCTTCCATTCAAACGCCTCCCTGGTTATAAAGATATGTATTGCCGGAAAGAAGAGTCGTGTACCGGTGAATCACCTCCCAGAGGGACCTTTGCCGAAAAAAATCAACAGGACATTCAGGCCATCTAAATAGTTAGCAATTTTCACGCATATCATAACATAAAAACAACTGTTCAGCAACTGGAGTATTTATGTCGGTTTAAGCATAAATATGTGCAGCTGTATTTCCGTCAGAGGTGATGATTTCTGTGTAAAAATGTATTCCCGTGGTATGAATGAAAGGAACGAAAAGATCATGGAGGTGTGTGGCCAATGAAGAGCCAGATTATCATGGAAAAACCCGCCGCGATTGCTGCGGATCTCCTGGTGCTGGGATTTTTTCAGGGAACCAGTGCGCTGGACACAGAAGGGCAGACCCTTGACCGTCAACTGAAGGGTCAATTGACAGAACTGATGTCAGAAGGGATTTTTAAAGGAAAAGCAGGGGAGCATTTTATGATTCACACCCGGGAATACTTGGCAGCCAAACGCATGCTGCTGATTGGTTTAGGCAAGAAAGAAGCGTTTGATGGTGAAGGGCTGCGAAAAATGGCTGCGGTGGCATTGCGACAGGCAGAAAAGGTGCGTGCCAACTCAATGGCGCTGATCTTGCCGGACACCGGCCAGATGGCTGCAGAAATGGTGGGCCAATGCCTGCAGGAAGGCCTGGATTTGGCGGCCTATCGATTTGAACGATACAAAAAGCAGGAGGAAACAGAGCAACCACTGGTGACAGTGAGTGACGTACTGCTTAATCGCAGAAAAGGCATGAAAGTGAAAGAGCTGGAAAAAGGGATCGAAACAGGACGCATTCTGTCGAAGGGTGTGAATATCGCCAGAGACTTGGTCAATGAGCCTCCAAATGTGATGGATCCGACAGCCATGGCAGAAGAAGCCATTGCCATTGCCAGAGAAACGGGTATGGCCGTGACGGTGCTGGAACAGGAAGACATGGAGAAGCTGGGGATGGGTTGTTTTCTGGGGGTGACGGCAGGAAGCCGGCGCCCGCCCAAGCTGGTGGTGCTGACTTACAAAGGCGCAGGTGACGCATCGAAAGAAGTGATCGGTCTGGTGGGAAAAGGGCTGACCTTCGACTCGGGAGGCATCTCTCTGAAACCGGGGGCCGGAATGGACGAAATGAAGGGTGATATGGCCGGCGCGGCGGCGGTACTGGGAGCCATGGCAGCCATTGGGCGTCTGAAACCGACGGTGAATGTGACAGCAGTGGTGGGGCTGTGTGAAAACATGCCCTCGGGAAGTGCTTACCGTCCCGGAGATATTCTCACTGCCATGAACGGAAAGACCGTTGAAATTCTCAATACAGACGCAGAAGGTCGCCTGGTGCTGGCAGACTGCCTGGCCTATGCCCGGCACCTGGGAGTTACCCGGGTGGTGGATGTGGCCACCCTCACCGGAGCCTGCGTCATCGCTTTGGGGAATCATGCCTCCGGGCTGATCAGCAATGATGATGGCTGGCAGCAGGCGGTGGTGGATGCCGGAAAGGCAGTGGGAGAGGCTTGCTGGCCGCTGCCTGCCTTTGATGCCTATGGGGAACAGATTAAAAGCGACGTGGCTGATCTGAAAAACGTTGGCGGCAGGGAAGCAGGCGCCATTACTGCCGGTTTATTTTTAAAAGCCTTTGCAAATGAAATTCCCTGGGTTCACATGGATATTGCCGGTACCAGTTACACAAAGAAACCCCTGGCCTACCAGCAAAAGGGCGGTACCGGGGTGGCGGTGAGAATCCTGGCGCAGCTGGTGAGTCATTGGAAACCGTGAAGATGACCCATGAAGAATCACCCTGGGGACGATTGTTGACAAAAAGGTAAATGGGCGCTATAATGAGGCTAAGAAGATACCCCTGCACCCCGGGGGTGAGGGAGGTAACAATATGAAAATTACCATCACAGAAGCAGCAAAAGAGGCGTTGCTGGAGCAGAATGAATCCGGCAAAAAAGTGAGGGTCTATGTGTCTGGTATTGGCTGAGCAGGCCCGCGATTTGCATTGTCTCTGGATGAGGCAAAAGAAACAGATGTTATGAGTGAAGTGGATGGGATCAGTTTTGTTGTGGATGAAGACACCGACCGCCAGTTTGGAACCGTGATTGTTGACTTCAGTTCCGGGTTTCTGGGAAAACGGTTCATGGTGAATTATGCCGGTGGAGGGTCGTTCAGAGGCAGCTGCTCATAAAACAACTGAATTTCAAATGTCGATCTAAATTTCAAATGTCGATCTAAATGAAAAACAAGACAAAAGACAGCCCTCATCCGGCTGTCTTTTTGAGGTCTTTCCGTGGTATAATAGAAAAAAGTCAGAAAAAAATGAAAAAGGAGGCGGCGCCATGTTAGCCAAAAAAGTAGTCATCGCCGTTGACTTCTCCCCCGCTTCATCCAATTTGCTCAACTGCATTGATGAGCTGGTGGATAAAGGGCTGGAGGAAGTCATTCTTGTCCATGTGATTGACCTGCGAATTGGAGAAGAACGTTCCATTGTTGCGGTACAACAGGAAACCGAGACCCGGCTTCAGGAAATGGCTGAAAAACTGAAAAAGGAAGGCATCAAAGCCCGGGTGAACGTATTGGGCGGGTTTGCCGCCTCTGAAATTGCCCATGTGGCTGAAAAGGAACAGGCGTCCTTAATCCTCATCGGCTCCATTGGGAAGAGCATCTTAAAGGAGATATTTCTGGGAAGCACCACCTTCGATTTGATTCGCATGACCACCACGCCCGTGCTCATCGAAAAATACCGAAAAGACGAGGCGGATCATCTTCGGAATGTCTGCATCAGCAAATTTGAAAAAATAGTGGTACCCATCGATTTTTCCCGCTGCTCCCAGTTGGTACTGGATGAAATTCGCCAAATGAAAAACATACGGGAAATGATTTTGCTGTCAGTGGCCGAACACGGCGAAACCCGGGAGGAAGTGGAGCGGATACTGGAGGATTACCGGACCCGGCTGGAAGCCATTGCCGACGAGTTCAGGGAAAAAGGCATTGAAGTCTCTGTGAAAACCGGTGTTGGTCTGCCTTCTAAAATCATCACCACCACCGCGGAAGAGGAACAAGCCACGTTGATTGTGATGGCCACCCGGGGAGCGGGTCTTCTGAAATCACTGCTGCTGGGAAGCACCTCAGACGCTGTTTCCAGACATTCCAAGCGGCCGGTGCTGTTGATTCCCTGCGGAAAATAAGAGGATCTTTTACAAAATCAGCGACATTGCGAAAAAAGCAGGGGTATTATCAAAAATAATATTTGACAACAGTGGGTTTGCAGTTATATAATGAATAATTTGCGTTTGACAATACTGCCAAATTATGATACACTTAACACGATGGAATGTGTGAAAGAGGTGATGGTTTGGCTGATAAAAACACGTTGGGCGAAATCAGGAAGATCATCGAAGGGTATCTGGGACAGAAAGTAACCTTAAAGGCCAACAAAGGCCGAAAGCGCATTGTGGTAAGGGAAGGCATCCTGGAGGATACCTATCCCAGCATATTTGTTGTGAAGGTCTATGGCGACTTTGACAGTGTGCGTCGCGTTTCCTACAGTTACTGTGATATACTGACGGAAACTGTCGAAATTACTGTTTGCGAAGATAACCGGCAAATTAAAGTCAGTTAAGAGCCACCTGCGGGTGGCTTTTTGCCATTTAGTTTCATTGTATGAACCCGACAGCCTTGACCTTCAACAGGAAAAGGCTGTTTTTTTTACATGAAAATGAATGGAAGGGTTGAATAAATATAATATATAATGTATAATTATAAAAATTCGACCGCCAATGACGGTACAGTCAGTGGAATCGGCAGAACAGGGAGGAAATCAGGATGACTCATACAGTGACAACCATTCATCGAAAAAGAAACGGCAGCCAGACTGTTCGAAGACAGTTGAAAGCCTTGAGAGAAACCGCATCCTGGCGGGGTAAAAGCCTGCTGACATTGAAAGATTATTCACCTGAAGAAATACTGTCACTGCTGAACCTGGCTGCAGCACTGAAAGAGAAGAAACAGCAGGGCATTCGCGGGAAACTGCTGACAGGAAAGAACGTTGTTCTTCTTTTTGAAAAAACATCCACCCGAACCCGTTGCGCCTTCGAGGTGGCGGTGATGGATGAGGGTGGGCATGCCACTTTTCTGGGTATGAAAGATTCCCAGATCGGTAAAAAAGAATCCATTGAAGACTCAGCAAAGGTACTGGGCCGGTTTTATGACGGCATTGAGTTCAGGGGATTTGCCCACAGCACGGTGGAAACCCTGGCAGCCCATGCGGGGGTGCCGGTGTGGAACGGCCTGACAGATGACTACCATCCCACGCAGATCCTGGCAGACTTTCTCACCATTCAGGAAAAACTGAAAAAGCCACTGAACCAGGTGAGTTTTGCATATGTGGGAGATGCCCGCAACAATATGGCCAATTCTCTCATGATTGGGGCCGCCAAAATGGGCATGGATTTCCGGGCGGTGGCACCCGCCAGCCTGTTTCCTGAAGCCGGCCTGGTGGCAGAAATGAAAGCGGTGGCAGCAGAAACCGGCGGCAGCATTTCCCTCATTGAAGATCCCCTTGAAGGCGTAAAGGGGGCCGATGTGGTCTACACCGACGTGTGGGTTTCCATGGGAGAAGAAGATCAGTTTGCCCAACGTATTGAACAGCTGCTGCCTTATCAGGTGAATGCAGCCCTTATGGCAGCCACTGGAAAACCGGAAAGCCTGTTCATGCACTGCCTGCCGGCTTTTCACGACCTGGAAACCCAGGTGGCCAAAGACGTTTACGAAGCCCATGGATTAAAAGAGCTGGAAGTCACCGACGAAGTGTTCCGCAGCCCGCAGTCAGTGGTCTTCGATGAAGCCGAGAACCGGTTGCATACCATTAAAGCCCTCATGGTGGCCACCCTGGGACCGGTGGTGGAAGAATAACAGAAAGAAAAAGGAGCGATGGTTTCATGGAAGGCATTATTTATTTTGAAGACGGAACCCTGTATCGGGGAAAAGGATTTGGCCGGGGAGGCACCGCTGTGGGTGAAATGGTGTTCAACACCGCCATCACCGGTTACCAGGAAATTCTCACCGATCCCTCCTATGCGGGGCAGATCATCACCATGACCTATCCCCTCATCGGTAACTATGGCGTGAATATGTCGGAATCAGAGTCTGACAGCATTTATGCCCGTGGAATGGTGGTGCGGTCCATCTCCAGCCACCCTTCCAATTATAAGAGTGAATCCACTCTGGCAGAGATGATGCAAAAACTGGGTATTCCCGGCGTTTCCGACGTGGATACCCGCAGCATCACCCGAAAAATACGCTCTGAAGGAGCCTTGAAAGGGGTTATCTCCACCGAAATCACCGATGTACAGGGCTTGGAACAGTTATTGAAGGCCACCCAGCTGAAGGAAGACTGGATGAAGGTGGTGGGAGTGCGAAAGGCCAAACATCTCCACGGCGAAGGCTGCCGCGTGGCCCTGCTGGATCTGGGCGTAAAGGGAAACATGGTTCGAGAACTGCAGAAACGGGAATGCGACATTATGATGTTCCCCTATGGTACCAGTCTGGAAGTGATTGAGGCGTATCAACCCCACGGCCTGCTGGTGAGTAACGGCCCCGGCAACCCTGAAACAGCGGTGGAAGGCATTGAGCTGATTCGCGGATTGATGGAAAAACTCCCCATTTTTGGTATCTGCATGGGGCACCAGCTGCTGGCCCATGCGGTGGGAGGCAGTACCTATAAAATGAAATATGGTCATCGGGGAGGCAATCACGGCGTCTACGACAGTCAGCTGGACCGGGCCTACATCACTTCCCAAAACCATGGCTTTGCGGTGGATGCCGCCAGTGTGGAAGCCAAAGGCATGGTGATTACCCACACCAATTTAAATGATCACACCGTGGAAGGCATGGAGCACAAAGAGCTGCCCATTTTTTCCGTTCAGTTTCATCCGGAGGGAGCTCCCGGCCCCACAGACACCGAATATTTATTTGACCGATTTGTGACTCTTATGAAGGAGCGAAACCAATGCCTTTAAATCCAGCACTTAAAAAAATACTGATTCTGGGCTCTGGACCCATTGTTATTGGCCAGGCTGCCGAGTTTGATTACTCCGGCACCCAGGCCTGCAAGGCCATCAAGGAAGAGGGCATTGAAACGGTGCTTCTCAACAGCAATCCGGCCACCATCATGACCGATACCCACATTGCTGACCGGGTGTACATTGAACCCATGACCATGGAAAGCATTCGCCAGATTCTGGAAAAGGAAAAGCCCGACGGGATCTTGGCGGGTTTTGGCGGGCAGACGGCACTGAACCTGGCCATGACCCTGCAGGAACAGGGGGTGCTGGCAGAGATGGGCACCCAGCTGCTGGGCGCCGAGTCGGAAACCATCCGAAAGGCAGAAGACCGGGAAGCCTTTAAAGAGCTGATGGAAGAGATTGGAGAACCGGTGGCCCTCAGTATCATTGCCACCAATCTGGAAACCTGCGAAGCCTTTGTGAAAGAGGCGGGACTGCCGGTGATCATTCGGCCTGCCTACACCCTGGGAGGAACAGGGGGCGGCATTGCCACCACCTGGGAAGAAATGCTGGAAATCTGCCAGCGGGGGATGAAAGCCAGCCCCATCGGTCAAATTCTGCTGGAGCAGAGCGTGGCCGGCTGGAAAGAAATTGAATATGAGGTCATTCGTGATCATAAGGATAACTGCATCATCATCTGCAATATGGAAAACATGGACCCGGTGGGGGTGCACACCGGCGACAGCATTGTCATTGCGCCCTCCCAGACCCTGCGGGACCGGGAATACCAGATGCTCCGCCAGGCTTCCATTAAAATCATCCGCAGCCTGAAGGTGGCGGGGGGCTGTAACATTCAATTTGCCCTGAACCCGGAAAGCAGCGAATACGTGGTCATTGAGGTGAATCCCCGGGTAAGCCGTTCCAGTGCCCTGGCTTCCAAGGCGGTGGGTTATCCCATTGCCAAAATTGCTGCCAAAATTGCCATTGGCTATTCCCTCAACGAACTGAAAAACACCGTCACCGAAGGTTCCAGTGCCTTCTTTGAGCCGGTGCTGGATTATGTGGTGATTAAGTTCCCCAAGTGGCCCTTTGAAAAATTCCGGTCTGCCAAACGCACCCTGGGCACTCAGATGAAGGCCACCGGAGAAGTGATGGCCATTGCCCGCACCTTTGAAAGCGCACTGCTGAAAGCCATCACCTCCCTTGAAGGCAACTTCACCGGTCTGCGTCTGGCCCAGATGTCTGCTCTATCCCAAGAGGCGCTCATGGAAAAAATCATGGCCTGCGACGATGAAAGAACCTTCGCCCTGGCAGATGCCCTGCGACGGGGCATTACCATCGGGGAGCTTCATGACATGACCAAAATGGACCCCTGGTTTTTGCAGGGACTGCAGCATATTGTGGACATGGAAAAGCGTTTGGCCCAGGAAAACATGACCCCCACCCTCCTTCATGAGGCAGAGGCCATGGGCTTCATTGATGAAGAAATCATGGACCTGTCCAGCATTGACGGCCAGGAACTGCAGCAATACCGGGACGCCCACGGCATCTTCCCGGTGTTTAAAATGGTGGACACTTGCAGCGGTGAGTTTGAGGCCGCCACCCCGTATTACTACTCCTGTTATGAGGCAGAAAACGAAAATCGGATCAGTGACGGGAAGAAAGTGCTGGTCATCGGTTCCGGCCCCATTCGCATCGGCCAGGGAATTGAGTTCGACTATTGCTGCGTTCACGGTGTCTGGGCACTGGAGGAAGCCGGCTACCAGTCCATTATGATGAACAACAATCCGGAGACGGTGAGCACTGACTTCGACACCGCCGACAAACTGTATTTTGAAACCCTCCATGTGGATGATGTGATGAACGTAATTCGCCAGGAAAACCCGGACGGTGTGATTCTTCAACTGGGGGGGCAGACTTCTGTCAACCTGGCACCGGCTCTTTATCAGCGGGGTGTCACCATACTGGGAACTTCTTTTCCCTCCATGGATCTGGCAGAAGACCGGATGAAATGCAACCAGTTTCTCCAGCGGTATGGCTTGGCCACCCCTGTGGGAGCCACAGCCCACACCGCATCGGAAGCTGCGGAAAAAGCGCAGGCCCTTGGATTCCCTGTGATTGTACGTCCTTCCTATGTGATTGGCGGCCGGGGAATGCAGATCATCAGCAATGAAAATGAGCTGGCAGTTTACCTGTCGGAAATGGCCGCCCTGAACATGCAGTATCCCCTTTTTGTGGACCAGTATCTGTCAGGCACAGAGGTGGAAGTGGATGCGGTGGCCGACGGTGAATCGGTGCTGATTCCCGGCATCATGGAACATATTGAAAAGACCGGTGTTCACTCCGGTGACAGTATTTCCGTTTATCCCACCCGCAGCCTGACCCCGGAAGTGCTGGCCAAGCTCCAGGCCATGACAGAAACCATTGTAAGAGAAATGAAAGTGGTGGGACTGGTGAACGTTCAGTACGTGGTTCGGGATCAGCAGCCCTATGTGATTGAAATCAATCCCCGGGCTTCCCGCACCGTTCCCATTCTCAGCAAGATCACCGGTGTTCCCATGGTGAAGCTGGCAGTGGAGGCCATGCTGGGGAAAAAACTGAGCCAGATGGGCTGGGGAACAGGCATTCTTCCGGTGAAACACTATCATGCGGTGAAGGTGCCCGTGTTCTCCGCAGAAAAGCTGACAGATGTGGATATGGCTCTGGGGCCTGAAATGAAATCCACCGGTGAGGTGCTGGGCCTCGATCCCGTCTATGAAATTGCTTTGCTGAAAGGATTTCTGGCGTCGGGCATTCGCATGCAGGAGACCGGCGGAATCTATTTCTCTCTGAGCCAGCGGGAAAAAGAAGACGGCATGAAGCTGGCCCGCAGCTGGCAGGCCATGGGATTCACCTGCTATGGTTCCAATGGAACCGCGGCCTATCTTCAGTCCCAGGGAATCCACTGCACCCCCCTGCCGGAAGAAGAACTGCTGGGTGCCATTCAGGATGAAACCATTCAGATGATCATCAACACCCCCACCCAGGGGCAGATGGCCGGCAGCCGGGGGTTCCAGGTGCGCAAGCTGGGTATCCTGTACAAGCTGCCCACCTTCACTTCACTGGATACAGCGGCGGCCTACCTGCAGGCCATGAAGGTCTACCACAGGCTGCCCACCCTGCAGTACCGGCGCCTCAACGAGTATCTGGAAATGAAACCGGTTTGAAGCGCATAGCCTCATGAACAGGACTCCTGCTCGTCACGTTGTTTCTCATCATCTCTCACCGCCTGCCGGCGATTCCGGCGGGCGGTGGTTTTTTTGTGACTGTTGTTGTACAATAAGAGGAATGAATACACAGTGAGCTGCCAGTGAAGCAGTCAACCGTGAAACGGGAGGCAACCCCCTTGTCCAAAGTCATTGCCGTAGGTTGTGGCCGTTACGACCTGGCCGCCGTCACCATTAAACTGGAAGCTGCCCTGGAAGCCCTTGGCGGCATCCATCACCTGATTCCCCGGGGAAGCCGTGTTTTTCTGAAGGTGAATCTTCTCACAGGGCGTCCGCCGGAAGAAGCGGTGACCACCCACCCGGTGGTGGTACAGGCGGTGGCGGCCCTGCTGAAAGACGCGGGCATGGAAGTGGTCATTGGTGACAGTCCTGCCGGCCCTTTTACAGCTGCCCGCATGAAACAGATTTACCGGGTGACGGGAATGGAAGCGGCGGCCGCCGCTGCAGGCGTGTCTCTCAATGAGAACCTGGAAGCGGCCATGATTTCTCATCCTCAGGCCCATCGCTTAAAGCAGTTTGAAATGATGACTGCGGTGCAGGAAGCCGACACCGTGATATCCCTGTGCAAAATGAAAACCCACAGCATGACTTTGATGACCGGAGCAGTGAAAAATCTCTTTGGAGTGATGCCTGGTTTAACAAAGGCGGCTCTGCATTTTCGCTTTCCCCAGCTGGCAGATTTTGCCCATGCCATGGTGGATATTTGCGAGAAAGTCAATCCGGTGCTTTCCATCATGGACGGCATTGAAGGAATGGAAGGGGCCGGCCCCTCAGCGGGAACGGTTACCCCGGCAGGCGTGCTGCTTCTTTCCACCAACCCCCACCAGCTTGACCTGGCCGCCGCCAGGTGGATGGGCATTTCCCCCGACCAGGTACCGCTGCTGGCGGCTGCACGGGAACGGGGTCTCTATCACCCCGGTGATGCAGCATCTGTTCCTCCCGGTGGCGCGATGACAACCCAGTGGGTGAGCCTGACACCGGAAGCAGCGGCGGTGAAACCCTTTCAGACCCCTGTTATCCATGAGCCGGACTTTCTGCGGCGGTATCAGCAGGTGCCCCTGTTGGGGCCGGGGCTGGCGGCCGTCAGCAACCGGTGGCTGCGCCCCAGACCCGTTGTCATCCCTGAAAAATGCATCAGTTGCAGTGAATGCAAGATTATTTGTCCGGCAGCGGCCATCACCATGGTTAACCGCCGGCCTGAATTCGATCTGACCAAATGTATTCGATGCTTCTGCTGTCAGGAAATTTGTCCTGCAAAAGCCATTGAAATCTACCGGTCAGCTTTGCTGAAGAAGATGGCCCCCTGACCAACTACCCAAGGAGAACCGCCATGACAAACGAATCACACGGCCCGACACTCACCCTGCAGGCCCATGCTAAAATCAACCTTTCGCTGGACGTCCTTCATAAACGGCGTGATGGATACCATCACCTGTGCATGATCATGCAGGAAATCAGCCTCCATGATGAAGTGCACCTGAGGCTGACACCTGAGCCGGGAATCCGGCTGACCACCAACGCCGGTTTTCTGCCCGTTGATCAGGGCAACATTGCCTGGAAGGCGGCGGAAAGACTGGCCCGGGGAGCCGGTGTATCACTGGAAAGCCAAGGAGTGGCCATCCACATCGACAAACAGATACCGGTCGCTGCGGGACTGGCCGGCGGCAGCGCCGATGCCGCGGCAGTGTTGAAAGGGCTGAATGCCCTCTGGCGGCTGGGACTCAGCCTGGAAGAACTGCAACTGATCAGCCTGCCTCTGGGGGCAGACATTCCCTACTGCCTCATGGGTGGCACGGCCCTGGCCGAAGGCATCGGTGAACGGCTGACACCCCTCACCCTGGCAAAACCTTTTTGGGTGGTGCTGGTGAAACCACCGGTGTCTGTTTCTACCCGGGAAGTTTATGAAGCCCTGAAACTGGATGAAATTGAAGAGCGGCCAGACACCCTGGCCCTTATTGAAGCCCTGGCCCAGGCGGACAGCCTGACCATGGCGGGTGCCATGGCCAATGTACTGGAAACAGTCACCATTCCCCAGGTGCCGGAAATCGGCGAGTTAAAACGCCGGCTGCTGGCCTTGAACGCCACAGCCAGTCTTATGAGCGGCAGCGGGCCCACTGTTTTTGGACTTTTCAAAGATCAGGAAAAGGCCCGGTCTGCCGGGGAAAAGCTGAAACGACTGTACCGGGAAGTGCATGTGGTGCATACTCTCAGGCGGTCACAATGAACAGGGCCACAGGATCATGGCCAGGGGAGGTAACCATGACAAAAAAACACATTCTCGTTCTCTTCGGCGGTGCTTCTTCCGAGCATGAAGTGTCGCTGATGTCGGCGGCTTCAGTGCTGCGGGCCATGGATCGCAGCCGCTATGAAGTGCTGGCGGCGGGCATTACCCCGGAAGGCTTGTTTGAGCTTTATGAAGATCAGGCAGGTATCAATACGAATCACTGGGAAGGATTTCCCTACCGGCGTTTTGTGCACGATCCCCGGCGGCCCCGGTTGCTCTTTTCTCCGGGAGACGGCGGTGTTTATCTGCAAAATGAAGGGCGCGTCCAGCCGCTGACGGTGGATGTGATATTTCCTGTTCTCCACGGCCCCTTCGGCGAAGACGGCCGGTTACAGGGCCTGCTGGAAATGTGCGGTATTCCCTATGTGGGCGCCGGCGTGTTGTCGTCGGCAGTGGCCATGGATAAAGGCATCGCCAAACGCCTCTTTCATCAGGCGGGGATCCCCCAGACACCCCATGTGGAAATACGCCTTGACCCCCGGCAGCCGGCGATTCATGAGGCAGTGAACATGGTGGAAAGTCGACTGGATTATCCGGTTTTTGTGAAGCCGGCCAACCTGGGTTCCAGTGTGGGCATCAGCAAGGCAGTCTCCCGGGATGAACTGGAGAATGCCCTGCGACTGGCAGCTGCCTATGACCCCAAGGTGCTGGTGGAACAGGCGGTGGACGCCCGGGAAATCGAGTGCGCCGTGCTGGGCAGTCGGAATCCGGTGGTCTCTGTACCGGCAGAAGTATTGCCCTCCCATGATTTTTATGATTACGAAGATAAATATTTTTCCGGCACCAGCCAGACCCAGGTACCGGCAAACCTGACACGGGAGATGACGGAGCGGGTGCAGCAGATGGCACTGCAGGTTTATCAGCTGCTGGAATGCGAAGGCCTGGCCAGGGTAGACCTGTTTCTGGAGCGGAACACTGACAGACTGCTGGTGAATGAGATCAACACCATGCCCGGATTCACCCACATCAGCCTTTACCCCAAAATGTGCGAAGCTTCCGGCATCCCCTACTCCCAGTTGATACACCGCCTCATTGAAGACGCTCTGGAAAAAGAGAGTGCTGTGGCGGTCAGTCCAATAGGCTGTCATCCAGCAGCAACGCCAACGAACTGAAGTCCGGTGGTGGCAGCAGCGATACGCTCCGGGTATCGTTCTGGTATGCACTATTAATTTTTTGACTGGAGGACATTCTATGACCGACCGAAAAAAAGTGATTCTATCCGATGTGTCCCTGCTGCTGGTGGCGGCCATGTGGGGCGGCGGTTTTTCCTTTACCAAAAATATTCTTCAGTACCTCACGCCGCTGTACTTTCTGTCGGCCCGTTTCACGCTGGCAGCACTGGTACTGGCGGTAATCTTTTTTCCAAAAGTGAAACAGGCCACCCGGCAGGATGTGAAAAACAGCCTTTTTGTAGGGGTTTTCCTCACAGTTGCCTTTGTGGCCCAGACGGTGGGACTGCTCTTTACCACCCCGGGCAAGCAGGCCTTCATTACCAGTGCCTATGTGGTGATGGTGCCTTTTCTCAGCTACCTGGTAAGCCGGCGCAAACCCCTTCGAAAGGAACTGGCAGGTGCTTTTCTCTGCATGGTGGGTCTGGCCATGCTCTCCCTCACCCGGGACATGCAGGTGAACCTGGGAGATGTGCTGACACTCATTTCGGCAGTGGGCTTTGCCGGTCATATCGTGGTCATTGGTGTGTTTGCCAACCGGGTGGATACCGTTGTGATGAACGTGTATCAGTTTCTTTTGGCAGGAATCAGCTGTCTGGTGCTGGCATTGGTACTGGAGCCCTTTCCCACCAGCTTTGGATTCCCGGCCCTGTATTCACTGGCCTATCTGGTACTCTTCTCCAGCATCGGTGCCTTTATGATTCAGGTGACAGCCCAGAAATACACGTATCCCACCCATGCCGGCATTATTCTCAGCATGGAAGCCGTTTTTGGCGCCCTCTTTGCGTTCATTTTCTGGCAGGAAATCTTCACACCGGTGATGCTGGCCGGGTGTGCCGTGATCATGATCGCCATCTTGATTACTGAAGTGGATCTGAAGAAAAAACCGACCGAATTACCGACAGAAATGCCGGTGATGAAGGAAGGCGGGTGATTCCGGTGAAATCAGTGAGTTACGTAAATCTGGGAACCATGTCTTATCAGCCGGCCTTTGAACTCCAGGGAGCTGTCAACCGCTACCTGCAGGCCCATCCCGAAGAAACCGGGTTCCTCTTTATGGTGGAGCATCCTCCAGTGTTTACCCTGGGGCGCAACGGCCAGACAGAAGACTTTCTTTTTCCCATCGCAATGGTCAAACAGCAGGGATTCGAAGTGGTGGAAAGTAACCGGGGCGGCAACGTCACCTACCACGGGCCCGGCCAGCTGGTGGGCTACCTGCTCATCAATCTGGAGCAGTTTAAAAAAGATGTCCAGTGGTATGTCTGGTCCCTTGAAGAATGGGTGATTCAGACTCTGGCCCGCCTGGGAATTGCGGCGGATCGGAAGCCGGCCTACCGGGGCGTCTGGGTGGGTGATGAAAAAATATGTGCCCTGGGAGTGGCCATCAAGCGATGGCGTACCATGCATGGCTTTGCCCTGAACCATAAGACCAACATGGATCACTTTGCACTAATTAACCCCTGCGGAATCACCGAGTATGGCGTGACATCCCTTGATAAACAGGGAATTGTCATCGACCGGGAACAACTGGTGCAGGAGATGCTGCAGATTTTCGAAGATCTTTTCCAGTGCACCCTGGAAAACACAACCCTTGAAGAGGTGAAAGCCCGTGTCAACATTACGGAAGCCTGAATGGCTGAAGAAAAAAATGCCCAATAAAAAAAGCCTGGACAGCATGCAGGAAATGGTGCGTCATCTGCGCCTTCACACTGTTTGCGAAGAGGCCAACTGCCCCAATGTGGGAGAATGTTTTGGCAACAAAACCGCCACCTTTATGATTCTGGGAGAAACCTGCACCCGGGGATGCCGCTTTTGTGCCGTTGGCAAAGGGGCAGTACTGCCCCCCGACCCGGAAGAGCCCCGCCATCTGGCGGAAGCTGTGAAAGAGCTGGGGCTGAAACATGCAGTGATCACTTCCGTCACCCGGGATGACTTGCCCGACGGTGGCGCGGCCCACTTTGCCGCAGCCATTGAGGAGGTGCGCCGCCTGAACCCCCACACCACCATTGAAGTCCTCATTCCCGATCTTCAGGGAGATGAAAAAGCCCTGCAGGTGGTGCTGGATGCCAAGCCGGAGATTCTTAACCACAACATTGAAACTGTCCCGTCGCTCTATGCCAAGGTGCGGCCGGAAGCCAGCTTTGACCGGTCGGTGGAACTGCTGCGAAGGGTGAAGGCTTACAACCCTGCCATTTTGTCCAAAACCGGTATCATGGTGGGGCTGGGAGAAACGCCGGCAGAAATGACCACTGTCATGGAACGTTTGGTGGCCGTGGGCTGTGATATTTTCACCATCGGCCAGTACCTGCAGCCTTCCAAGGAACATTTACCGGTGGAAGCATATGTGACACCGGAACAGTTTGAAGCCTACAAAGAGGAAGGCCTGGCCCTGGGCCTGGCTTTCGTGGAAAGCGGCCCCTTTATTCGCAGCTCCTACAACGCCGTTCGGGCGCTGGATGCCGTCAGGCAAAAAACCTCCCAACTAAAATGAAGCACGTCACAATCAAAAAGTGCCTCTCCATTAAAATCAGGAGAGGCACTTTTTAATATTGGTTATTCAGCGGTTTCTTCGGTATCAGCAGCCGCTTCTTTGTGAGTGCCGCAGCAGCCGGAAAAATCCATTTTTTCCAGAATGTCCGGCACCAGGTCCACCAGCTTTTCCAGGCCGCCCCGGTTGTTGATGGGGAGCACTTCCACCTGGCCGTCACGAATGACCAGTACAGCGGTGGGAATGGCCCGGGCGCCGACGCCGCTTCCGCCGCCGGTTCCTTTGTTGCCTTTTTCATCGGTGCCGTCGCCGCCGCCCAGGCCCAGGCCGAAGGAGATGTTCAGCAGGGGAATAAGGGTGACACTGCCCACTTGCATGGGTTCGCCCACAACAGTCTTGGAGGTGAAGAATTTCTCCAGCTTTTCAAAAAGAACAGATGCATTTTCACTTAAATTAATGGACATGGGTGTTCCTCCTTTTTCTTGGTGGTTCATTTTGGTAGTTGGTAGTTGGTTAGTGGTTGTTGTTGACGGGTGATGGTGACTGTCTTGCACTATGATGATGAAGCTCCATGTGATGCGGCGGAGGCTTCTGATGTCCTGGAACCGGACTTGTTGCGGTGTTTTCTCAGCAGCGGCCACCAGATCCGGCGTACCGGTTTCGCCAGAATCAACTGCAGGGCGGCGGCGAGAAAGGCGATGGGAACCAGAGAACCCTTGATGTTGCCGGATACATCCACCAGGCTGTCATGAAAGACAGGTTGCAGTTGAAGGGTCTGGTGGGGCCAGACGGCAAAGAGGGCCATGAGAAAGTTGTTGATCACGGCGGTCTGGTAGGGGTCGGGAAGTCCATACACCACTTTGATGCGAAAGATCTGGGGTCGCAGGGCTTTCCAGATTTTTTGAAGAAAGCGCCGGATGGCGGCAAACAGGTCCCGGGTGAGGGCCTCCCGCAGGTGATCCAGTGCCTCTGAAAAGCTGAGGGCAGGTTTCTTCCGGGGCGATTCTGAGGACACGGATGGTGCACCTGTTGCCCCGGTGGCTGTCTGGTTGTTGGTGCCATCTTTCGGTGCTTTCTCTTTTTTGGCAGCCGTCATGGATATTTTTTTAGAAATACCGGCAACTGTCACAGTTGTCTCAAGGTGCCTGAAATCATTGGTGAAAACCTTCAGACGAAGCAGTCCCCAGAAAAGGGAAACCTGCCCCTTGCCTTCCTTCGTATCCTCAGCATATCGGCCTGACGCCTGGTAGCCAATGGGAGCCACCAGCACCAGCAGGATCAAGGCCAGTACAATCAATAACAGCCATAACAGTATTTTCAGTAAAATCATCAGCATCACCTGGCCAGGAGGGCCTTCCCTTTCTGGCGGAGAAACCGGCCGGTTTTTTGTTTGATCTGGTTCACCATAAAGCGGGTGGTCTTTTCAGTGATTTTCGCTCCCAGTGACAGACCAGGGAGCCACTGCACATATCGGGTGGTGTTACGGGCAATGTGTTTTTGAAGTTTTAACAGGGTGCCGGGAGTCAGGGTGCTGTTCCCGCTTTTCAGGTAATCTGTCAGCCACTGCTCCTGGAGTAACATCAGGGCCGGAGGAATCGCCGGAGGTTCATCGCTGCTCAGGGCCGTGAAAAGATGACGAAAGACAGTGACGGCGGCGCGGCAGTGAGGGCACTGTTCCAGATGACCTTCATAAAGAAGTTGCTCCGCGGGAGAGAGGGCTTCATCCAGATAACTTTGTGCCCAACGTTCCTGCAAACGGCAGCATGCGTGGGGTGATGGTTTCATCCTGCTCCCTCCTTTGGATTGTAGTGAGTTCCTTTGTCATTTTCCTGCTGCTGCAGAGCGGCCCGCAGTGCCTGTCTTCCCCGGTGGAGGTAGGTTTTTACCGTTCCCAGAGGTTCCTGCATCTCCTGGGCAATGGCTTCATAGCTGAACCCTTCTCCGTGGCGCAGATGTATGGCGGTGCGCATCTTTTCCGGCAATTGAAGGAGGGTGTGGCGCAGCAGCTGGCGGGTTTCTTTTAGAAGGATCTGGTCTTCCACCTGTTGGGGATCAGGCAGCAAATCCTCCAGCGTGCTTTCGGTTTCATCGGTGACCCACTGCAGTGAAAGGGACGGGGCAGGCTTTTGCCGCAGGTACGAGACGCAGGTATTGGCAGCGATGCGGCGCAGCCAGGGGGCCAGGGGACGGCTGGCATCAAAGGTGTGGATGCCACGAAAAACTTTCAGCCAGGTTTCCTGCATCAAATCCAGTGTATCTTCACGGGATTGGGTATAATAAAAGCAGGTACGATAAACCAACGGGCCGTAAGAGTGCATCAGTGCCCGAAATCCTTCCGGATCATTGGCCTGGCATTTTTGTATCATCATGTGTTCAGTCATACTCACGTGCAGCAGCCCCGCTTTCCCTGACGGCACCCGGGTGCGAAAGGTCCCTTTACCATCCTATACAAGGATGTGTCAAAAAAGTTTCGTTGATGATGGAAAAAAATAAAATTTATTTTGTCGATGAGTTGAAGTTTGAAGGAGGCCGGTTCAAATGGGAAATGAAACACTGGTTGTTGCCGGTGGCGTTGCCGCCGGAATGAGTGCGGCGGCAAAAGCGAAACGGGAAAATCAGAATCTGACAGTCCGGGTGTATGAAAGAGGGCCCCATGTAGCCTATGGACAGTGTGGCCTGCCCTATTACCTGGCGGGGCATCTGGAAAGGGCAGAAGAGCTGGTGGTGAGACAGCCGGCAGTTTTTCGGGAACAGGGAGTGGCAGTTCACCTGTTTCACGAAGCACTGGAACTGGATACAAAGAACCAGCGAATAGTGGTGGCCAATCGCATCAGCGGCAGGCAGGAAAAAGTGGCCTATGACCATCTGGTGATTGCCACGGGAGCAGACCCGGTGATGCCCGCTATGCCGGGCACGCATCTGCCGGGTGTGCTGCCTCTGAAAACCATTCCCGATGCCGAGGCCATTCAACAATTCCTTTCAGACCCGCAGGTGAAGCAGGTGGTGCTGGTGGGGGGCGGGTACATCAATGTGGAGATGGCAGAGGCCGCCCTGGCAAGGGGGAAAAAAGTGCGCCTGATTCAGCGGCCGGGGCAGGTGCTGAACCATATGGATGAAGATTTTGGCAAGGCAGCGGGAGAAGTGCTGGAACGACACGGGGTTCGGCTGCATTTGAAGGAAACGGTGCAGGCACTGGAAGGGACTACCCGGGTGAGCCAGGTGGTGACTGATCAGGGTACCTACCCGGCTGATCTGGTGATCATTGCCCTGGGAGTGAGACCCAACACCCGCTGGCTGCCGGCAAATGAATTTCATCAGTTGTCCAACGGAGCCCTGGTGACAGATGCTTTCAGCCGCACCAACCGGGATCACCACTTTGCCGCCGGCGACTGTGCCGGTGTGTATCACCGGATTCGAAAAGAACAGGTTTACCTGCCGCTGGGAACCACCGCCAACAAGCAGGGGATGATCGCCGGTGCCTGTATTGCAGGTAAACCGCAGCCTTTTGGAGGAATACTGGGTACGGCCATTGTGAAAGTGATGGACCGAACATTTGGCAAAACCGGCATCTCGGAAAAAGAAGCCCGGGCATTACACCTTCCTTTTGAAACAGTGACAGTTACTGGTGCCAGCCATGCCGGCTCTTACCCGGGAGCCGGGAAAATCACCATTAAACTGATCTACCATCAGCACTACCGAACACTTTTGGGAGCTCAGCTGAGAGGGCCGGTGGAAGGCGCCAAACGGTTGGATGTGCTGGCCGTAGCCCTGCAGCAGGAGATGACGGTGGAAGAACTGGCAATGACAGATCTGTCTTATGCACCTCCCTACGCCACCGTCTGGGATGTGGTGCAGGTGGCGGCAAGAGCGGCCAAATAGAGGAGGCGGGACAGATGGCAACCATTGAAACATTGATTCAGCGGATGAAAGACAGGGGCATTCTTCAGACCCCGGCACTGGAAGAAGCTTTCCGACAGGTGGACCGGTGTTCGTATGTACCGGAGCATCTGAAGGCTCAGTGCTACGCCGACCACCCCCTGGCCATCGGCGTCGGGCAGACGATTTCTCAACCATCCACTGTGGCGCTCATGCTGGAAATGCTCCAGGTGGAGCCAGGAAACCGGATTTTGGATGTGGGTTCCGGTTCCTGCTGGACAACGGCACTGCTGGCCTGCCTCACCGGTGCAGAAGGCCGGGTCATCGCCCTGGAACGGATTGGTGCCCTGGCGGATTTTGGGCGAAGAAACCTGGCAAAGGGTCACTGGCCCCAGGCGGTGGTGCATCATGCCAATGGATGGCACGGCTGGGAAGAAGAAGCCCCTTATCACCGCATTCTGGTGAGTGCGGCTGCTCCCCGGGTACCGGAGGCACTGATCCGGCAGCTGATGCCGGAAGGGATACTGGTGATGCCCCTCAGTGACTGGGGAGGCAGCATGCTGCGGCTCATACGACAAAAGGACGGCACCCTGACCCGGGAAACCCAGGGAGGTTTTGCCTTCGTGCCCTTTGTGGAAACCGACGAAATCAACTAATCAACTGTGTGAGGAGACTGATGATGAACGAAACAACACTCTTTGAAACCATTGGCAAGCGGAAATCTGTTCGAAAATACGACATGAATCCCCTGCCGGAGAATCTTCAACAGCAGATTCGGGATGCTGCAGGAGAGCTGTGCCCTCTTAACCCGGGGATCAAAACAGAGATTCACTTTCTTTCAGAGGGAGCTGTGAAAGGCTTGCTAACCATCAAAGCCCCCCACTACCTTCTTTTTTTCTCGGAGGAATCACCGGAATCCCTCCTCAATGCCGGTTTCATGCTGCAGCAGATGGACCTGCATCTGTCATCCCTGGAGCTGGGAGCCTGCTGGCTGGGGATGGCAAAACCAACTAAAGGCTTTACCGACGTTTCCGCCCTGCCCTTTGTCATTGCTTTGAGCGTGGGTATGCCAGCTGAACAGGTGCACCGCCAGCATCAAACAGATTTTCAGAGAAAACCGCTGGCAGACATGGTGACAGGCAGTGATCACGAGGCGCTGGTGGCGGCGGCCCGGCTGGCTCCTTCTGCGACCAACAGCCAACCCTGGCGGTTCCAGACCACGCCGGATGCCATACATGTTTTCCGCATGAAACCGGGAATGATGAAAGCCTGGCTATATGATCGCATGAACCAGGTGGATATTGGAATCGCTTTGTGTCATCTGTGGTTGGCGGCAAAGGCAGAGGGATACCAGCCCCGGTTGGTGAATGAAGATGATATGGCTATACCGGAAGGACAGCTGTATGTGAAAACAGTGAAGTTGGAAGCGGTTGATTCTCCTGTGTTGAATGTATAGCCTGCGGACAGGCAGCGAAAACGGCAGGCAGATGCCAATGGGAACAATGACAGATTCTGATTCCTGGTGCTGTTGCAAAGAAGCGGTCGATGAGTTGCCCGGGATTCTGCAGTCAACCAGCTGGTGAAGGCAACCGCACAAACGTTGGAAATGCAATCCTTTTCCTCAAATTATAGCTGTTTGAACGATTGTCAGAGACGCTGGGGTCTGTTAAAATGAGTTCATGACTCAAAAAGAAGGGCGTCCTGCACATGAACCAAGTGATTACTCAAATGATTCCCGTTATTCTGCTCATGGCCATTGGAAAATGGATGGGAACAAGAAATCTTTTTTCCACAAAGGCCATTGAAGATCTGAAAGGCTTTGTCATGAATGTGACACTGCCCGCAGTACTGTTTCTTTCCTTTTTAAAGTTGGAATTTCGCCGGGAGTACCTGTTGCTGATTCTCCTGATGATTGGCATACAATTTTTGTTTTTTGCCGCAGGACATGGGGCTGCGCGCCTTCCTGGAGTGTCTCATCCCCTCATTCCCTTTTTATCCAGTGGTGCCGCTTTTGGATTTATTGGCATTCCTTTTTTTCTGGCAGTGTACGGTATTGAAGAGCTGGGAAAATACTCGATTTTGGGAGTGGGACACGAACTGTTCATTTGGTTCTTTCTCTTTCCATGGATGCGGATGCAGGCAGGGGCCAAGGGTTTTACTCCCAAAGAAATTTTACAGGTGGCCAAATCGCCCACCATTCTCAGCATTGTGGTGGGTATTCTGATGAACCAGCTGCAGCTGGCGCGCTGGGCCGAAAGCAGCAGCCTGCTGTCGGGGATGCTGCTGACCATTGATTATCTGGCGGGGCTCACCACTCCTCTGATTATGTTGATGGTGGGATACAGCATCACCTTTCACGGGTACCTTATGAAAGACAGCCTTAAACTGGTACTGGTGCGCATGGGAATTATCTTCGCCATAGGCTATGGCGTGAAGTGGTTACTGATCGACAGGTTTATTCCGGCAGATCCGGTGTTTGACCATGCTTACTTCACCTTTTTAGTGTTGCCGCCACCTCTGGTGGTGCCCATGTTTATAGATCTTTTTGGCAATAAACGGCACACGGAGATTGTCAGCAACACACTGATGCTCCATATTGTCGCCAGTGTAGGCGTGTATTTGCTGGTGGTGCTGCTGTAAGTAGCAATTATACAGAAAAGCCGTTGTCAGACGGCCTTGGGGTTGAAAACAAAGGGCTTTGGCCAGGGCAACTGACTCCAATCCTTTACCAAATTCCTTGCCGCCATCGTATTTTGTCTTCAGTCTGAAAGCCGTCGCTAGGCGGCTTTTTTTGTTTGAAATTAGCAACGAAGAAGGACATTCACTTGGCAAAGAATTGTGCAATTATATCAACGAATTCAGAAAAAACTTTTATTTAAACGAGATCATAAAATTTGTCAATATTACGTTTGAACAATTACAAAAATGGTATAATAGTACTAGTTAAATCACTCAAATAAAGAAAGTCGAAATAAAGCACGGAGGAGGTGGCTGCATCTGTCAACGGCAAGGGGCTATTGATGAGATAGCGATAGCGATAGTGAATTGAAGGAAGAGAGAACCATAGATAAAGAACACTTTTGCGACGGAAGCGGATTTGTTGAGATTATCAGTGGCAGTTCACTCACCAGTCAACCCTCTCGCAGTAACAGCAGAGAAGAAGCAATCGACACATGCCAAATCATATCAAATCAAATCAAATGACAAACGTCGCAGGAGGAAAAAAATTGAAATCAATTAAAAGCAGACTAATCTTATCATTTGCAGCAATCATTTTAGTCATCTCAACCACCATGGGACTCATCGCTATTCGCATCACATCGGAGACGGTTATACAAGATGCCTATGATACACTGATGAACACCGCAAGACAGGAAGCAAAGTATATCGAAGCCGTCCGGGACGGGGAGCTTCAGTATATTGCCGGACTTGCCCAGAATTCCATCATTACGGATGAAACTGTTTCTGAAGCAGACCGGGTGGCCTTTATGGTAAGTGAAGCCCATCGGGCCGGATACATCTCTTTCGCATTGACTGACCGGCAGGGGGGAAGTGTCTCCCTTGACGGATCCGGAGCCACGACCGATGTGGGTGACCGTGACTATTTTAAGGGAGCGATGCAGGGAACACCGACGGCTTCAGACATCTTGATCAGCCGTGTGACCAACTCGCCCATTGTCATTTTCGCCGCACCTATTCACAGGAACGGTGAGCAGATTGGTGTTTTTTTTGGGGCTAAAGATGCCATGTTCATGAGTGAACTGGCCAAGGCGATTTCTTTTGGAGAGACCGGGTACGGTTACATGGTTAATGATCAGGGAACCATTGTGGCCCACTCCAACATTGAGTACGTGCTTAATCAGGAAAACTTCATTGAAAGAGCTAAAACTGAACCCGAATTGAAAGAGATAGCAGATGTGCTGGGAGGCAAAGTGATTAACCGTATTCCCGGTAATGGCGAATACGACCTTGACGGAATAGGGCGAAGAGTTGGATTCTTCCCGGTGGAAGGAAGCCCGTGGAATGTCGTTGTAGGAGTGGAAACCGACGAAATCTTAGCTGAAGTCAACGCATTGCGAAATATCTTGGTCATCGTGGTGCTGGCAGCACTGCTCATCGGTGTTGCGGTGGTGTATGTGGTCAGCAACAATATCGCCAAGCCCATTCTGGCAGTGACAGGCACCATACAAAAACAGGAACAGCTGGATTTTCGGATTGACGAACATTCTCCCACCATGCGTTACCTGGAGCGGGCCGATGAAATCGGAATCATCACCAGGGCCATCAAAGCCATGGAGGATAATGTGCGCAGTTTCATTGTCAAAACGGCAGGTGCTGCAGAGCAGGTGGCGGCATCATCGGAAGAGCTTTCGGCCACCTCCGCCCAGTCGGCAACAGCTTCTGATGAAGTGGCCAAAACCATCGAAGAGATCGCCCGTGGGGCCAGTGAACAGGCAAAAGACACAGAGATTTCAGCGGAGAATGTGGATAAAATGGGACGTATGCTGGACCAGAATCAGCAACTGATGCTGGAGCTGAATCAGGCAGTGGGAGAAATTGAAAAAAATAAGGAAGAAGGATTTATCATTCTGAAAGATCTTGTGGCCAAAACAGCCCAAAGCAACGAAGCCAACGAGACAGTGGCTGACATTATCAACAGTAACCATCAGAGTGCAGAGCGAATTGAACAGGCCAGTGCCATGATTCAGAGCATCTCTGATCAGACAAACCTGCTGGCATTGAATGCAGCCATTGAAGCGGCACGGGCCGGCGAAGCCGGCCGGGGATTTGCGGTGGTGGCCGATGAAATCCGTAAACTGGCAGAGCAATCCAAAAGCTTTAATGATGAAATCAAAATGGTGATCGATGAGCTGCGAAATAAGTCCACCAATGCTGTCGGCACGATGCAGCAGGTGAAAGAAATCGTGTCATCTCAAACCAAGAGTGTTCATGAGACTGAAGTTCGTTTCAATACCATTGCCAGTTCCATTGACACCAGCCAACAGGTGATGGCAAAGCTGAATGAAACCACTGAAAACATGAATACCAGTCTGGCTAAGCTGGTGCAGCTGATGCAAAACCTGTCGGCCATTGCCGAAGAAAATGCGGCAGGCACCGAAGAAGCATCGGCTTCGGTGGAAGAACAGTCTGCGTCTATGGCAGAAATTGCCAATGCCAGTGATGGACTAACCCAGATTGCCGAAGAACTTCAGGAAATCATCAGCAAGTTCCAGGTCTAAACACACCTTCTGGGTGGTGTGTATTAGCCGAAGAAAAAGAAGCCGCCAGTTGTTGGGGGCTTCTTTTTTCAAATGGGGACAGGCCCCTTGTTTCAAAGACTTCAAGGGTTTTGCAAACCCGCAAATATTTGCAAAATCTCACTTCTTGATTTATAATGAAAAAAATCCCGAAAAAATGAATAAGGAGTTGGTTTTTTGTATTTAGAAGAAGCATCGAAGCTACCCCGAAAAGTGGTTGAAAATCTGGACGGTGATATTGGAAATCTGAAAGTTTATTTGGTTCAGGATTACAATGTTAACTTGCTGAAACGCATGGTCAATTTTGGCTTGGATATATTTGGCGATTTGGGAATGGATGAATGGGGGCTGGTACCGCAAATTCGTCACGGAAACGTTTTTGTGTTGCGTGAAGAAGACAAGAAGCGGATCATCGGGCTGGCCATTCTTATGCGTGATTGGGAAGACCTTCAAAAATGTTACCTGTTTGATTATGCCATTTCGGAAGAGTTACAGGGCCAGGGATTGGGATACCATTTTCTCGCGGCCATTATTCGCAATCTGGAAGACCAGGGCTTCTCCAAAATGGGCCTGACAGTGGACGTGGAGAATGCACCGGCCATTCGCCTTTATAAAGAAAAGATCGGATTTGAAATTACCGGTGAAAATGAGGATGAGTATGGCGAAGGCCATCACCGCTATATCATGGAACTGCATTTTGACAAGCTGCTGCCGCCCAAATAGAACACAGAAATACGAAACGGCCTCCCGAAAGGGAGGTCGTTTGAGTGTCGGCGATATCATTATGCGTTTTTACAGATGGCAATACTGGGGTCATCAGCAATGGCTGCAATACGGTTAACTTCCGGCTGGTATTCCGGCAGGGTTTCCAGAGGCTGACGAAGAAAATCGGTAAAACCGGTGATCCAGGCTTCAAAAACCGCTTCTTTCAGAGAGTAAACCGCCCGCTGGCCCTCCTTCTGCATGTTCAACAGCCCTGCCTGTTTTAGGATGCGCAGATGCTGAGAAATTCTGGGCTGACTCATTTCAAGCACTGACTCCAGTTCGCAGACATACATAGGTTTGATGGAAAGCAGTTTGACGATTTTAATCCGGGTGCCTTCCCCCAGTGCTTTAAAAATGGTTTCATAATCCAAAGAAAACGCCTCCTTGCCGGTGGTTAGTATTCCCATTATACCACATTGAAAAACAAGAGTTCCACTGGGAGATAACAGGATGGCCGACAGAATCCTGGAGACAAAATGGTGTGATGTTCATCGACGCGATGCAACCACTGACAGGGCCGCAGCAGAAAAAGATTAACAGCAGCCAGCGGCATCCCGTAGAGTTGAATCCACTTGCGGAAGGCCGTCGAAGCCTTGTTGAAGATCCTCATCCGAAGGGATGTAGTCGGTCATGGTGCCCTCGTTATATTGCTGATAAGCCTTCATGTCAAAATAGCCGGTGCCGGTGAGGCCAAAAAGAATGGTTTTGGCTTCGCCGCTTTCTTTGCAGGCCAGTGCTTCCTGAATAGCTCCGTAAATGGCGTGAGCTGATTCGGGTGCCGGGAGAATCTGCTCGGTGCGGGCAAAAAGAACAGCGGCTTCAAAGGCTTTGGTCTGTGTCACAGAGACCGCTTCCATTTCCCCGTCATGATACAGCTTAGAAAGCACGGGCGACATACCATGGTACCGCAGGCCGCCGGCATGATTGGGGGCAGGCATGAAATCGCTGCCCAGGGTATACATTTTGGCAAGGGGTGTGATGCGGCCGGTGTCGCAGAAATCGTAGGCATAACGTCCCCGGGTAAGGGAGGGGCAGGAAGCTGGCTCCACTGCCACAAAACGGGTGAGGGACTTGCCTTCCAGCCGCTCTTTCATGTATGGCGTAATCAGACCGCCCAGGTTGGAGCCGCCGCCGGCGCAGCCCACCACCACGTCCGGGTATTCTTCCAGCTGGTCCATGGCCAGCTTGGTTTCCAGCCCGATGATGGACTGGTGCAAAAGCACCTGGTTCAGCACGGAACCAAGGGCATAACGGCTCTGGTCACTGCGCATGGAGGCTTCGATGGCTTCGGAAATGGCGCAGCCCAGGCTGCCGTTGGTGTCGGGGGTTTTGGCCAAAATGGCCTGCCCCACCTGGGTGGTGGTGGAGGGGCTGGGAGTAATGCCGGCACCGAAGGTTTCCATGACTGCTTTGCGGAAAGGCTTTTGCTCATAGGAAATCTTCACCATGTACACATCCAGGTTTAATCCGAAATGGGCGCAGGCGGTGGAAAGAGCGGTGCCCCACTGGCCGGCCCCGGTTTCTGTGGTGAGGGAGGTCAGCCCCTGGGCTTTGGCGTAATAAGCCATGGCAGCAGCGGCGTTTAGCTTGTGACTGCCGGAGGTATTGTTGCCCTCAAACTTAAAGTAGATTTTGGCCGGGGTTCCCAGCTTCTTTTCCAGTTCGTAGGCCCGAACCAAAGGAGAGGGCCGGTACATGCGGTAAAAAGCCTGTACCGGTTCGGGAATATCCACCATGAGGGTGGTGGTATCCAGTTCCTGACGGCATAGTTCCTCGCAGAACACGGGTGTCAGATCTTCAAGTCCCAGGGGTTGCAGGGTTCCCGGATGAAGAAAGGGATCATGCTGTTCCTTCATGGCGGCTCGCAGGTTCATCCATTGGGAAGGCATCTGGTCTTCAGTGAGGTAAGTTTTGTAGGGGATGTGTTTGCTTGTCATGGAAAAGCTCCTTTCGGTGGCCGTCATTTTACCGGCCGGTTCGTGGGTTTATGAGGGGGTTCACATAACTGGGAACGACTCAGATACTGGACGTGACAGAGGTTTTTTCCGTTGGCGGGCATACAAAAAGCCCCTTGTCCCTATTCTGGGACAAGAGGCCTGATCAGCTTCCTGCGGTACCACCCGGATTGGTCTTTTAAAAAAGACCCGCTCGGTTCACGCACCATCATGCGTGCTCCCTGGATAACGGGCGGAGATCCCGTCGGCCGCTACTGCAATATCATCCTTAGGGGAGATACTGGTTGGCGCCCGCCCTCACCGGTCCATTCATCCTGTCTTTAACCTGCTGCAATTTCACCGTCTGCAGCTCTCTGGGAAGTTCAGTGATCAGGGTTACTTCTCCGGTTCATCGGTTTCATATGTTCTGTCAATCATACGCGCAGTGGTCAAAATTGTCAATACCTTTTGCAACTTAGCCAAAAAAGTGGCTGCATGATGCGATTTTTAGAAAAGGATTATCCTGGACAGATCCGGCCCTTTCGCTGCAACCGGTGGGGACCCGGCCGAAGCAACCGGGTAAAATCCCCCGCAAGTACAGCAAGATGTGGAAAGCGTGTCGTGCAAACATGAACTACAATGATTGTAAGAGCTGTACTTTCTTTAAAGGGGGGATTTTTATGAAACGCGAAGAACAAGGGTCATTCAAGATCACCAATGATACCATGTATCATCTGTCAGGCTTTTTACTCATGATTTCGGGAGCTATTTACATGATTGTTCAATTGATTCATCCTGATGGTCAATTGGAAAACGCAGGAACGCGCATGTGGTTCACGGTTGCATTGTTATCAATGGTCATGTCACTTTTTATTTTTATAGGATTAGTTGGGATTTACGTCAGACAAGTAAAAGAATCTGGTGTGTTGGGGCTGCTGGGAATACTGCTAACCGGACTATTCTGGCTGTTGTCCATGACATTTGCATTTATTGAAGCCTTTGTATTGCCGCTGATAGCATCCAGTTCACCGGAGTTTGTCAGTGGCATGATGGGGTTATTTGATGCAACTCCAGATGAAACAAACCTGGGGGTATTTCCTTTCATTGTGGGGATAGCAGGTTTTTTATATGTGTTCGGTGGATTTGCTTTTGGTTTCGCAACAGCTCGCGCAAGGGTGTTTCCCAAAGCACCCGCCATGACCTTTGCTTTTGCTGCATTGTTTACCGTTTTCGCTTCATTTGTACCCTATCCGGTTAACAGAATCTTTGCAGTCCCCATGGCTTTTGCCTTATGCTGGCTTGGCTGGGCTCAAGTATTCATGAAACCGGAGCAAAAGAAGAATTAATCATCACTGCATCCATGCGATAACTAAGTGAGCTTGCCAAAACAGATAAAGTTTTCAAAGAGATTGACGGGCGGTGGTCATAAGGTGTCTTCCTTGATGGGAACCAGAATGTGGTAATGATTCATGATATGGGCGATTGTCTCAAATTCCTGTATCAACTCGATATCAGTTTCAGGGATCTCTAATCTGGAAATACGAGCTGTTTTGGCAAAATCAGTTTTAAAGACATCGCCAATTTCCAAAAGATCACCGGCATAGACAAATCGTGCACAATACATGCGTGGAAGTTTCGCCGGGTGGATATTTGAAAACCGGCGCTTCAGTTGCTGGATCTGATCAGGGTTGAAGAGATCTATAGGAATACCAAAGAGGACTCGAAACTTTGATGAATTGGGTTGACAATTTGAATACACAAGATAGCTTTTTGTGGTTATCGGCATGCTGGTTGCGTGGATAAGTTCCTTGACATAACTGCGTATCTTTGTTTTATAATCATCGGATGACAAGTCGATTTCAAACGCGAGTCCCAGAAGTGAAATACCTTCAAATGCAGCAATGTTGAACTCGGTGATGAGGGTTCCGTTTAAATTCTTGAAAGGTCGCCGGATAATTTGGGGGATATCCATGGGTTGAAAACTAATGGATTTAAGCCTGGCGTGACTTGGCGGGTATCCATAATACCTTTTAAACGCTCTTGTAAAAGAGGCCTGGGTCCCAAAGCCCAGTGCATAGGCGATATCAGTAAGTGAATCATTTTCTTTGAGGATCATTTGAAGAGATGCGTTCAGTCTTCTCGAAAGGATGTAGTGATTGAGAGAAGTCCCCATAACGGCAGAAAAAATTCTGTGGAAATAAAACCTGGATACATTAAGTTTGTTTGAAACAGATTCCAGATCCAGCGGTTTGTCCAGGTTTTCTTCGATATAGGATAATGAGTCTTCGACTAAATCGTAATAGTCCATGATATCCTCCAGTTTCTGGATTGCCAGTGTTTTTTTCATGAGTAAATATACCCGTGAAATTGATGAAGCAACAATCATTCCTGATCCATGCTTACATGCGTGTTAATTCTCCGGCGGCCCTTCACCATATTCCTTGTTTTCACCGTGCTTTGTCAACAGGCAAACAGCTTCTCCTCAATGACGTGGAGAAGCTGTTTGCCTGTTGGAGATCGAAATGAACTTATCGAAACGGCTGCTTATGCGTCAATTAATTTGCCCGGGAACCGACTCATATTCTGGAAAAATCGGCGGGGCGGGAACGGCCTTCCACCAAACGGGCCAATCGAATGACCAACCGGTCTTCAGCCATTGGAATGCAGGCCCAGGCCAATTTCATTGCAACAACGGACTCACTCCCCTTCTGGTAGATGCGAGCAAAGGCGTTTTTTGATATCCCAATTCTTCTGAAGCCCCTATTAAATAATGGTTTATCAATCGTGTTGTGGCTTCAACTCATCACCTCAGCAAGCGCTTCAAGGGCCTCTCTATCAAACGCAAAGCCCTTTTTTTCTTTTTTAATCAACCCTTCTGCTTTCATTTGAGAGAGGGTATGGAGAAAATGCCTATAACTCACTGCAAGGTACTCCGCGCTTTGTGTATGTTTTTCATTGTAAATGCCATCGCACTCACAAAGCAAAATGTATGCGGCCAAACGGTATTTCAGCTCATAATGCTGTTGTTTCGCATTAAACCAAGTACGCTCAATTAACTTTGTACCAATATAACGGCTCATGTCAAGCATAAACTGAGCATCTTTAATCAGCGTTGACTTCGCAACGTCCATTGGAACCGATAAACATAGGGAGGTTCCTATTGAAATAACATCTTTTGGACGATCCTCTATGTCTATTAACGAAAGTTCGCCAATCAGTTCATTGGGTTTTACGAAATAAACAATAGAGCTGCCGCCGTCTTCATGAGTAACTGAAATTTTAGCTTTTCCTTTCATCAATAAATAGAGCCTTGGAACAAGCCTATTTGCATAAATGATATGGTCTTTATTTTCAAAAACATTAACCTGTACGTATTCAGAAATAGACCAAAATAATCTCATATGTGGCGTTGCATCAAAACCAAGCTCGGATTCCGCTTCATCCAGTGTAAAATTTTTCATAACTGCTCCTTGGTGTGAGATATCTCATATTTTATGCCATTATACATCATTTATACTATTTTTAACAAGGAGGCGTTCTATTGGGTATTCTTTCGCGAAAGATCCACCAGTGTGACGAATTAGAGCCACGTTGTGCATGAAACAGAGCCAGCCTGGTCATCGTTGAGAGCCACCAGGGTATATTGATGAGAAGCACTCAATAGTGCTAATTATCAATAGGAGGTCGATCACATGACCAAGTACACAGAAATCCTTCGGCTTCACAGCCAAGGTGTGAGTGGACGCGGCATTGCTGCAAGTTGTAGCTGCTCACGCAACACTGTCAGTAACGTACTGGAAAGAGCCAAACATCATGAAATACACTGGCCTTTCGAGAAAGATCTGACAGATCAAGACCTGGAAGACCTTCTTTTTCCAGAGAAAAAGCTTAAGTCGAGCAGGAAAATACCGGACTCAGAGTACATCCACAAAGAACTGGCAAAAAGCGGCGTCACCCTCAGCTTGTTATGGAATGAGTACTGCGAAAAGACAAGACTGAGTGGCGAAATCCCATTAATGTACAGCCAGTTTTGCCGGTATTACCGGGAGTATGCCCACAAAACCAAAGCCACCATGCGGATCAAACGCAAACCTGGAGAACTCATGGAAGTGGACTGGGCAGGCGATCCTGCTTACCTGAAAGATTACCTGACTGGTGAAGCTATTCCTGTTCCTGTCTTTGTGGCTGTACTTGCCTGTAGTCAATACGCTTATGTGGAAGCCTGTAGGGATATGAAGATGGAAAGCTGGATCAACGCCCATGTGAATGCGTTCAATTACTTTGGTGGTGTCGCCCGGATTCTGGTGCCGGATAACTTAAAGACAGGTGTTGACAACGCTCACCGCACGGAACTGAAAATCAACCGCACCTACCATGAACTGGCAGAACATTATGGTACCGCTGTCATACCTGCCAGGGTGAAGAAACCCCGGGACAAGCCGTTAGCGGAGGGCACTGTAGGGATCATCTCCACCTGGATTGTTGCTTCTTTACGTCATCAACAATTTTTCAGCCTCCAGGAGCTGAACGAAGCCATCCGAAAAAAGTTGGCAGAGTTTAACGAAAAACCCTTTCAAAAGAAACCGGGAAGCAGGATGAGTGCCTTTCATCAAGAAGAAAAAGCACATTTACTACCATTACCCACTTCCCCATACGAACTTGCCACCTGGTCGGATGAGCTCGTACAGGTTAATTATCACATAAACGTGGACAAAAATCATTATTCAGTCCCTTACGAGTACATTCGGCAACTTGTGAATGTGCGCCTCACCAGCCGGATGGTGGAAATCTTCTACCACCATCACCGAATTGCATCACACCGAAGAGTGCGTGGGATGGAAGGCGAATGGGTCACCCTGTCAGAACACATGCCGGAAAATCATCGCCAGTACCTGACCCAGAACAGTGACTACTTCAGAAAATGGGCAGTTGATGTGGGGCCAAGCACCGCCATCGTAGTGGAAGGTTTGCTGGGTAACCATAAAGTTGAGAAACAAGGCTATCGTGCCTGTACATCCCTGATGAAGTTAGGTGACAAGTACTCCCTGGTTCGCTTGGAACAGGCCTGTCAAAGGGGTTTAAGTTACACACCCAGTCCCAGTGTCAAAAGCATCCAAACCATTTTAACCACAGGCCAAGACAAGGTGCCATCTGATAAGCCGCCAAAGCCTATGTCGTCCCAAGGTTTTGTCCGGGGAGCAGCCTACTTTGGAGGTGATGATCAATGAATCACACCACCATTGAAAAACTGATCCAGATGCGCCTGACAAAGATGGCAGAATCCTTTCGCCATCAGATAACAGATCCCCAGTTTCAGGAACTTTCCTTTGAAGACAGGTTTGGCCTATTGGTGGATCACGAATGGTCAAGAAGGCGGCACAACAAGCTGGATCGCTTAATCATAAGCGCTAAATTCAGGTATCCCCAGGCTTGCATTGAAGACATTGACTATCACGGGGACAGAAAACTGGATAAAGATCAAATTCACAGGTTGGCGAGCTGTAGTTACATTGAAGAGCGGCACAACCTGATCATCATGGGGGCAGCCGGTAACGGCAAATCTTACCTGGGATGTGCCTTCGGCATGGCAGCTTGCAGAAATTACTATTCGGTCAGGTACATCCGGTTACCCGAACTGTTGGACGACCTGGCCATTGCCCGAGGTGAAGGGGTTTACAAAAAAGTGATGCGACAATACAAGAAAATCCGACTTTTGATCCTGGATGAATGGTTGCTTTCTCCCCTAACAGATACCCAGGCAAGGGAACTACTGGAACTCATTGAAGCCAGGTATCAAAATGCCTCCACTGTCTTTTGCAGTCAGTTTCCGCCCAAAGAATGGTATGACCGTATTGGCGAGATGACCTTGGCAGATGCAATTCTGGATAGGATTGTACATGACTCCCATACCATTTTCATCGATGGTCAGGTTTCCATGCGGGAACGGCTGGGGATCGGCAAGAAAAAGGTTAAAACCGCGGGCTTTTAAGGGCGCGATGTAGGTGAAGTGGTTGTTCAGGCTGCTGTGTCCGCGAAAGGCCTTTCAGCTAAATCGAACTGCTGCAAAAGGCGGGCAACGGCCCCAAAGTGCGGGGCCTCTATGCGAGCCGGGTGCCTTGTAAAGGCAAAGCAAAGTGCGCTTTGCCGGCACCCTCTCGCATTTGGCCATTTGAAAGTGGCTCCCATCATCACCAGGGTGGCTCTTATTCATGCACAAGGTGGCTCAAAAACATCGTTTTGCTGGCTCTTTTTGATCGCTGTAAGCATCTATGAATCTATATAAAAAACTCATAAAATCATATATCTTTTACATGGTTTCTGCATTCGGCATTGGCATCACCATAAAAGCAGCCATAGGTGTAAGTAGTTTTAACGCCATGAATATCGCATTTGCAAATGCATTTGACATTAAAGTAGGCACCATCACCATGGCAATCAACGTTTTATTCCTCTACATCTACATCTACATGACACGATTTAAGCTTAAGAAAAAATACCTTCTCCAATTTTTCTCTGTGGTATTGTTCGGTTTTTTCATTAACTTTTTTACTTATACGATTTTAGGAGGATGGGTTATTGAGCGCTATTTGGTACGTGTAATTGCTTTAATCGTTGGAACACTAATTGGGGGATCGGCAGTTGGAATGATCGTCAGTTTAAACGCTATCACGTTTCCTATTGAAAGCGTCTGCCTGCTGCTCTCAGAAAAAACACGGTACAGCTTTACTCAACTGCGCTATGCGGTAGATGTGTTTTCTGTAGCCGTTTCGCTCTCAATTTCATTTGTGTTTGTGCTACCACTATACGTTAGAGAAGGAACGCTCCTGAGCTTGATGCTCTTTTCATTTACCATGGGCGAAGTAAAAAAACGTTACTCCAGACACTTATTGTAAAAAGCCTATGAAAGGGAAAGCATTTTTGATCAAATTTGAGACAGAAGACACAGTGACAAGATTTCCAAGGCTGTTCTTCGTCAGAGTAATTGTTCTTATCGCATCATGTCGACAGTTTGAGACTGTCATGCAGCAGCCTGTTGGTACAAAAATGGTACCGGCAGGCTGTTTGTGTTGTGGTGGAGGTGGCGCCACTTAAAGCATTGAAACATTTATAGATTGACATACGAATAGATTGCCGATAAAATGATTTTAATATAAAATAATTTGAAAATAAACTTAAACAACCGAGAGAAGAAGGTTCTGGCGGAGAAACTCAAGGGGAACATCAAGGAGGATACCGATGGAAGATATGAAAAACAGGGATCAAGATATTTCACTGGACAGCCAGGGTGAAGGTGCCCGGCAGCAGATTGAGCCGTCTACCCGTACCAGTGCTGAAGGTGAAGGGCAGGCTAGAAGGCTCATGACCTTGTTGAGTACCCTGTCACTCTTCACCAGAAAAACACTTTTGGAATGGCTGCCGCTTTTATCATCTGAAATGGGCATCACTGAAGAACGTTTCATGGTGATGTATGAGCTGGACCTGCAACCAAGTATCAGCCTGAAGGAACTGGCCACCAGCCTGGTGGTGTCATCCTCCAGCATGTCCATTATGGTGAACTCGCTGGTGGAGCAGGGCGTGGTGGACAGGGTGCAGGATACTGGTGACCGCCGCAGAGTCGTGCTGCGGCTGACAAAAGAAGGAGAAAAGCAGCTTCGATTGGCGGAAAAAAGCCTGCTGAAAAACTTTGAAGCATACTTGGACACCTTGCCGGAAACAGACCGTCAAGCGCTGGATGACGCAACGGGTAGCTTACTATCAGTGATGGCTCGCCTGTTATAACGCTGCACACCATGCCAATATCCTTGGACCCTTGAGGCTGAGCACTTGAAAAGACCTGTGCTGGGGTTGGCTTATGGGTGTTGAAGTGATGGAAGATAAGCGGTGAAAGAGAATCAGAAACGGTGACAGTGAAAGTGACAGTGAAGGAATCTTGAAAAGGAGTTAGAATGATGCAGGAAAAAGCAACAGTAAACGTGACTAAGAATAATAGCGAAGGAAAACAGATGAGTAGCGAAGAGCAGGGATTTTTGACGGCTCCTCTGGGAAAGCTGATTGCCAGGAATGCAACACCGGCAGTGGCATCCATGTTGTTCATGGCCTTTTACCAGATTGTGGATGGTATGATGGTAGGGCGCCGATTGGGGCCTGAAGCGCTGGCCTCGGTCAATGTGCTGTACCCCATATTGGCACTGCTGGTGGGTTTTGGCGTTATGATTGGGGTGGGCGGCAATGCCCGAATCGCGGTGCTTTTGGGCGGGAGCCAAAACCGGGAGGCCGGAAGGGTGCTGGGCCTGGTGGTGCTGCTGGCAGTGGGAATTGGCCTGGTGGGTACCGTTGCGGTGCTGCTGCTGATGCCTGTGATTCTAACCATGCTGGGCACCTCCGGCTCCTTGGGCCTTTATGCCGCCGACTACCTGAAAGGGATGCTGCCCTTTTTCGTTTTTCTCATCCTGTTTTTTGTCCTGGAGCAGTCGCTGCGAAACGACGGACAGGCCAATCTGGCAAGTGGTGTCATGGCTTTTTGCTCTGTGCTGAACATTGCTCTGGACTACCTTTTCTTATACGTGCTAAACTTGGGCATTATGGGAGCCTCTTTGGCATCAGGAATGTCACAAACTCTGGGTGTCTTCATTTTTGTGGGATATTTTGTTCAAAAGCACTTTCGCAACAAGGGGGGCTTGCGCATTCGAAAGCCCGGGTTTCAATTGAGCACTGTGGGGGCAATCGCTGTCAATGGATCTTCGGAAATGCTCAACAGCCTGGCCATGGGGATTACCACTTTCTTTCTGAACCGGGCATTGCTGTCACATATCGGTTCACTGGGAGTGGCGGCGTTCACGCTGGTACAGTATCTGCTGATGCTGGGAGGAATGGTGATCATGGGAATCGGCAACGGTACCCAGCCTATTTTAAGCTATAATTACGGGGCGGGGCAGGATGATCGTGTGCAAGGCACCTTTTGGCGGGTGATGGGGATGTCATTGTTGATGGGCGGCGTGTTTTTCGGGATCATGACCCGGGGAATGGCAACACTCACCATGTGGTTTGTCGATGGTCACCGGGAGACGCTGGCACTCACCCTGGAGGCGTCTCAGACCATGCGGTGGTCACTGCTGCTGAAGCCTGTGGCCATGATGGCTTCCATCTATTTTACAGCGTTGGAACAGGCCCGGTGGTCTCTGGTCATTGCTTTGTGCCATAGCCTGATGCTTCCCCTGATGGGGCTGGCCCTGTTTCCCCGTTGGTGGGGGGCCTCGGGAATCTGGACAGCCCTGGTATTTGCCGATGGCATGGCAGTGCTGGTGGCTGCCGGTTGTCTGGCTGTCTGGTGGAGACGAACTGAGACAGAAAAAGTGACCAGGCTGGAACAACTGAGATCGCCTTCATAAATCATCAAAAAAGCACCGGCAATCATCAAAAAAGCACGGCAATCATCAAAAAAGCACCGTCAGGTATGCTTGGCGCATGTCTGACGGTGCTTTTGCGGTTTTTTTTATGCCACGGTGATGTCCTGGCTGTTTTCCCAGACGCCGTGGATATTACAGTAACTTTGGGCATACAATGTGCCGGATTTACTCAGCTTGACAGTGGTAAGACCGGTGGGCTCAGTGAAGTTTTCGCCTTCTCCATGGGCGGCAAAGGTGAAGGTGGCCAGTTCAACGGGGAACTTTTCACCGTCGCCATGGAAGAACACCTTAAACCAGGTAATGTGATGTTCCAGAGTGTTGGGATGACCAATGGCATCGCCGATGGAAATCTTCAGGTCAAAGGCTTCGCCTGCTTTCACTGTTTCAGGGGCATGAATCACGGGAACGTGTTTTTCGCCCTTCCAGTCACCGGTTTGCAAAAATTGTCCAAAACTTTTCATATAAACGCCTCCTTGGATCATGTGAATGGGTTGACAATCATTCTGATACATAGATAACCCAAATCATGAAGGCTTAAACAGTTACGTTGGAATCAGGAGGACAACAGCGCCTCCCGGTGTTGTTTCACATAGGTTTCCAGCTGGGTGACACACTCCGGCAGATTCTGTCGGCCGAAGCCAATACGAAAATGACTGTCGCCATGGTGGAAGTAGACGCTGGGAATCAGCAGAACCCCTTGCTTTTCCACCAGATCCACGCAAAACTGTTCTGCACCGGCAGTTCCCAGAAAACGGGGGAAGGCAATGGAGCCGGCCCGGGGAGCCTGCCATTCAAACAAGTCTGGATACTCTTTGAAAAATTGGTCCAGTACTGTCAGGTTCGTTTCAACAATGGCCAAGTTTCTGTCAATGAGTTGCTGCTGGTTACGAAGCCCGATGAGGGCCAGGTATTCACTGGGAGCACTGTTGCAAATGGAGGTGTAGTCTTTAAAAGTGGCCATTTCCCTGAAAATGGTTTTGTTTCTGGTGGCGATCCAGCCAATGCGCAGACCGGCCAGTCCGTAGGTTTTCGACATGACACCCAGTGAAACGGCATTTTCATAAAGATCGCAGGCGGCTGGAAGCCGCAGGGCCGGGTCGTGCTCCAGGCAGCGGTACACTTCGTCAGAGAAAAGAAGCAGGTCCCGTTCCTTCAGCATCCAAATAAGCTGGGCCTGCTCTTCACGGCTCATCAAATACCCGGTGGGGTTATGGGGCTGGTTGATGATAACCGCCTTTGTATTGGGTTTGATGAGATCTTTCAGTGTCTCCAGGTTCCAGTGCCAGTCGGGCTGGTTTTCCGGAAACCAGCGGGTCACCTGGCAGCCCAGGTCACTGGCAATCTGAAAGAGAGACTGGTAGCAGGGGGACTGGACCACCACATGATCTCCCGGCTGCAGCATCACATTCATAAAAATGAAGATCGCCTCTTCGGCGCCGCTGTGAACCAGCACTTCATCAGCACTGCATTCACTGTAAAGATGGGCGATTTCTTCCCGCAGCAAAGGGTGCCCCATGGATTCGGTGTATCCCAGCCAGCATTTTTGGAAGCCCTTTTCACTGCCGGGTTCAAGGGCCAGCAGGTCTTCAATGTTCATGGCTTCGCAATCTGAGCTTCCCAACAGGTAAGGTGCCGAGAACTCATACTTGGCAAAAAAACGTTCCAGTTCAAAAGCATTGATACGCATGTGCATACCTCCCAGAGAGATTAATGGTTTAACCTCAGTATATCATGGAAGCGGTGTGGCGTGGTCGAAGAATTGATAGCATTCTGGAATGGAATTTCTTCGACACAAATGTTTAAAATACGTTTTGGCCGGGTAGGTAATTACTTGCGAATATGAATAGTGCTGATGAGTCAGTACTGATTAATCACCCCACACTGAAGGAGGCGGATTGCATGTCAAACTATCATGAGCCCATGGAGCTGCTGGATGAAAAGACCCGAAATATCTCCAGAGCTCTGAACAGCCTGAAAGAAGAAATTGAAGCTGTCGACTGGTATAATCAGAGGGTCGTTGCTTCAGCTGACCCAGAGCTGGCTAAAATCATGGCCCATAACCGGGATGAAGAGATTGAACATGCCTGCATGACCCTGGAATGGCTGCGGCGTAATATGGATGGCTGGGACGAAGAGTTGCGCACCTATCTTTTCACCGAAGGTGACCTCACTTCTCTGGAAGAGGGCGATGCTGAAGGCGGCGGAAAGCTCGACGGCAGCGGCAGCCTGAAAATTGGTGATCTGAAGTAACGGCTAAAAAAACGACTGACGATTAATGACTGACGATTAATGACTGACGATTATTGGAAGAACTGACCACGCCAATGGCATGTTGACTAAAGGAGGAATCGATCATGGATCTGTTGAAACGTGAGCTGGCACCCCTGGCCCAGGAAACCTGGCAGGAAATTGATGAACGGGCAGTGGATGTTCTGAAAACCCATTTGTCAGCCCGCAAGGTGGTTCGAGTGCAAGGACCCAAGGGTTGGAACTACACGTCCATTCCCGAAGGGCGTCTGACCATTCTGGATGGTGATAAAAACGGAGTCAAATCCGGGCAATATAAAGTGAAACCCCTGGTGGAAACCCGCATCTCCTTTACGCTGAGCCGCTGGGAAATGGATGACATCATTCGCGGTGCCCGGGATGTGAAGCTGGATGCCCTTGAGGAAGCCATGGAAAAAATGGCTGTGTTTGAAGAGGATGCCGTCTACAACGGATATGAACCCGGTGGCATTCAAGGACTTTTTGGAAGCGCTGAGCAGGAACACCGTCCCTTTGGTGAAAAGGGCAGCGAGATCATGGATTCCCTTTCAAAGGCAGTGTTACTTATGAAAGAAGCTTACCAGGAAGCTCCCTTCACCCTGGTGGTGGGAGAAGAAGGCTGGAAGCGTGTGAACACAGAAGTTCAGGGATATCCTCTGATCAAACGCATCAAGGATATCATCGGCGGCGATGTGGTGTTCAGCCGTGTGGTGGAGGGGGCCCTGCTGGTGCCTTATGACCATGAAGATCTGGAGCTGGTCATCGGCGGCGATTTCTCCATCGGATACGAATCGCACGATGCAGAAAATGTAAATCTTTTTGTGGCAGAGTCTTTCACCTTCCGTGTGTTGGATCCAGCTATCATCGTGCCCTTTAAACTGTAAAGGACAGGCTGAAGCATGCTGGTGCTCAGCTTGTCGGATAAACAGATACAGCAAATCCCCGTTGGAAGAGAAGTTGCTTTCTCTCCTTCGGGGTTTTTTGGTTTTGCTAAAAGATTCATGGTATTACGGAGAATTCTCAGATAAAGAGGCAACAATCAAAAGACAGTCATGGTAAATTCAAAGACTGCCGGGTATAATAGAATCATTAAGACAATGAAAAGAGAAGGGATTTTTTCTTTGCTCAAAGGTACTGAGAGTGAATGTAAGCGGCAGATGAGAGAAGGGGACGGCTGTAAAGCCAAAGAGAAAGAGAGGCGTGAACCATGCTGGAAAACTATACGGAAAAGCTGGTGCGTGAAGTACTGAAGGAATACAAGTCCAAGGATCCTGTGTGTGATTGCGATAACTGTGAAGATGATGTGGTGGCAACGGTGCTGAATCAGATGCCGCCCAAATATTTTTTATCGGATGCCCCCCAGGGTGAACGGGTGGCGTATGTGCTGAGTAAAAAACTGCGGTTTGATGCGCTGATTAAAATATCAGAGGCGGTTCCTCAAGTTCTGAAACAAAATCATCCGGAAGCATAAGCCGCCAAAAGGAGCAGAACTGACCCATGAAATGGAGCATGATTCCACTGGTGGCATTGTTGCTGGCCATCTATACTGCCTTAAACTATTACATTGGCCTTCGGGGGGTCCAGGCCTTTGGCCATTTACTGGGACCCCGGGGCCTGCGGATGGCATGGACCCTCTACTGGCTGGTAGTTTATCTGTACATGGCCGTCCGGCTGTTGGGAGACAGGCTTCCTTCACCGGTGAAGCGCCGTCTGATTCATGCCGGCGCCTACTGGATGGCCGCCATGGTTTACTTGTTGATGTTCTTGATTCTCATTGATCTGATCCGGGTGGCCGCCGCCTTCATTCCGCTGACTTTTAACCAGCCAGCACTACTGCGGTACCATGTGGGACTTTTGGTGGTGGGACTGGTGCTGGGAATCCTGGTCTACGGCACATGGAATGCCCGGAATCCCCGGCAGGTGGGCTATCAGGTGGCATTTTTTAATCCACCGGCACAGGAGGCTGCTACCGCCACTGATGGGGAGATTCAATCTTCGCTCCGGGTGGCCCTGGTATCAGACATCCATCTGGGAACCATTGTGGGAAGCAGGCGCCTGGAAAAACTGGTTGATCAGTTGAATGAAATGGACCCTGACATGATTCTTTTCGCCGGAGACATCATCGATGAAAATGTGAATCACTTCATCGATGACCGAATGGATGAAATCTTCAGCCGTCTGAACCCTCCCCTGGGAGCCTATGCGGTGCTGGGAAACCATGAATATTACGGCGGCCATCTGGAAGATATCGTGCACCATTTACAGGCCGCAGGCATTCGGGTGCTACGTGACGAGGGGCTCCACATTGAAGGCAGTTTCTATCTTGTCGGGCGTGAAGATTTGGCATCAGAACGCTTAACCGGGAAACCGCGAAAACCGTTGAGAGATATTCTGGACGGAATTGACTCGGATACAACACCGGTGCTGCTCATGGACCATCAGCCCAAAGACTGGCAGGAAGCCAAGGCAGCAGGCGTTCGGCTGCAGGTATCCGGTCATACCCATCGGGGGCAGCTGTTCCCCTTTGGGTTCATAACCGAACGTTTGTTTGATGAAGACTGGGGAAAACTGGAGGAAGGGGATCAAACCCTCATTGTTTCTTCTGGTTACGGTACATGGGGGCCGCCAATACGCACCGGCAACCGGCCTGAAATCGTCATGATCACTCTTGTTGAGTGACGCTGTTTCGGCAGAAGGGAGGCGACCATATGGATCGAATCGAGACCGGCACCATTCTTCGGCGTTTGGAGGATGGCACGGAAGAAAAAACCTATGAGATGATCTTTTTGGATCATTCCCATCTTGATCAGGTGATGGCATTGCAACAGGAGATTTATGACACCATCGACAACCAGGAGAAATTTGTGCCGGACCCCCGGGAATTTTACGATGAAATTGCTCTGACGGAAGGCCGGGGAAAGATGATTGGCGTTTTTGTGGAAGGGGAAATGGTTGCCGCAAGAAGCATCAGCTTTCCCGGGCTTTCCTATGAGAATCTGGCGTGGGATCTGAATCTGCCGGAGGAAGAAATGCTTCGGGTCTGCCATTTGGAGGCTTCTATGGTGCGGCCGGACTACCGGGGCAACCGGCTTCAGGCACTAATGATGCGGCCATCGTTGAATTACGCCAGACACAGAGGCTGCGGCATGGTGTTGTGCACCGTTTCGCCCTTCAACTATCCCAGCCTGAAAAATGTGATGGAAGCAGGCCTTTTGGTGAGGGATGTGAAGGTGCGGGAAGGGGTTTACGGAGGCAAACTGCGTTTTCTGCTGGCTATGAACTTGCGGCGACAGGTGGAACCGGCTTTCCTTGAGAACTGCTTGGTGATGAACACGGCCATCGAAGTGCAAAAAGGCCTGTTGGAAGCAGGCTATGCAGGCTACCGGTTGGAGAAGCTGCCGGGGGAGCCTCCCTATTTTGCATTGCGGTATGGCAAACCTTATCCTGCACTGGTGGGACGGTTGGATGCCACGCTGCTCTCCACCAGTTGACGATAATAGAGGTTGGTTTTCATCAGGGAAGCATGGTCGCCGCAGGCGGACAGCTTCCCTTTTTCGAGCACACAGATACGATCCAGCTGTTTCAGAGTGCTGAGGCGGTGGGCAATGATCAATGCCGACCGGTTTTCCAGCAGTTTTGAAAGAGAAGCCTGCACCTGGCTTTCCAGGGTAACATCCATGCTGGCAGTGGCTTCATCCAATACAAGCAGAGGCGCATCCTTCAGCAGTGCCCGGGCAAAGGCGATGAGCTGTCGCTGGCCGCCGGAAAGACCGGCTCCCTCTTCTCCCAGCCGGGTGTCATACCCTTCCGGCAGGCTCATGATCATGTCGTGGGCCATGGCTTGCCGGGCAGCGGTCTCAACCGCCTCCTGTGAAGCACCGGGACGGCCAAAAGCAATGTTTTCAGCTACGGTGGCAGAGAAAAGAAATACCTGCTGTGGCACCACCGCCATGAACCGGTGAAGCTGTTCCGGTGGAATCTGAGGCAGGGGGACGCCGTCCAGGGTGATGCTTCCGGTGTCGGGGTCCCGCAGGCGCATCAGAAGGGCGGCTAAAGTGCTTTTCCCCGCACCGGTGGCCCCGGCGATGCCCACCCGCTCACCGGGACGCAGTACCAGTGACAGGTTATCCAGCACGTTGGCCTGATTTTCATCGTAGGCAAAAGACACCTGATGAAAGATCACTTCTCCCCGAAGGGGTTCCGGGAGAGGGGGGAGGGTGTCTTTGACAGCCAGGGGATTGGGCGTTTCAAGCACAGACATGATTCTGTCCAGGGAAGCCAGTGCTGCCAGATAGGTATTGTACAGATCGCTCAGATTGCGCAGGGGTTGATAGACTTTTCGAAGATAGGTCAGAAAGGCCACAAAAATTCCCAGTGTTATGGTTTCTGTCATCACCTGTACTCCGCCGTACCACAGTAGCAGAGCAGTACCGGTTCCTGTGGTCAGGGAGGTGAGGGGGAAAACCAGTGCCAGCAGCACCATGGCTTTCAACCCTGCCTGAAGATTCCCCTCGCTCACATCCAGAAAATCCTGTTCCTGTTGTTGCTGAACACCCAGGGACTGGACAACCCGAATGCCGGCAAAATTTTCTTCCACCTGGGTATTCAGTGCCGCCATCTTTTCCCGTACTTCCCGGAAGGCCTGGCGAATATGCCGCCCCAGCAGCGCCATGGCCAGCAGCACCACCGGCAGGGTGGCCAGCAGCCACAGGGTCAGGCCGGGGTGAAGGCGGTACATGATCCAGATCATGAGCAGCAGTGTGGCAGTATCACTGATGAACCCCACAATGCCGTCGGTAACGGCAGCGGAAAGGGCGCCCACATCGTTCATCACCAGCGATGTGAGGGCGCCTTTTTGCTGTTTTTCATGGAAAGCCATGGGTAGATGGAGCAGTTTGTGAAAAAGCTGCTGACGCACGTCGGCAACGGCCCGCTGCCCGATGGTCTGGGTCATCAGGCGCTGATGATAGGCAAAAAACCAGGCGCCGCCCTGAAGCAGGAAAAACAGGATTGCCCACCACAGCATGCCCTCCCGGATTCCCGGCAGAATGTGATGATCAATCATCTGCTGGGCCACCAGGGGCGGCATTAATCCCATAATGGTGTGTAAGAGCGTGACCACCAGTGCAATGGCCAGGGCTTTTCGCTGGGAAATCACCAGTTGGGCATAAAAATGAAGATTTTTGCGAGTCAGCAACGAAGACTGCCAGGCGCCTTCATGCTCCCGGCTGAACTTGCTGTAAAAGCCGCCCCTCATGCTACACACCTCCCCTGCCGGCTATGTCGCCGGATGCTTCAATAAACCCACGGTAGCCGGCGTGGCTGGTCACCAGTTCATGGTGTGTCCCCAAACCGGTGATGCGGCCGTCTTCCAGAAAGAGAATCCGATGAGCGCTGCGCAGTGTGGCCAGCCGGTGGGCAATCACCAGCAGGGTTTTGCCTGCCATGAGAGATGATACAGATTCCATGATATGGGCATCGGTGAGATGGTCCACGCTGGCGGTGGGCTCATCCAGCACCAGAATTTCCGGCTGACGCAGCAAAACCCGGGCCAGGGCCAGGCGCTGGGCCTGGCCGCCAGAGAGGCGCACGCCCCGTTCGCCGATGGGCGTGTCGTATCCCTGGGGCAGGGCTTTGATAAAGGAGTCCAGGCTGGCCAGTCTGGCGGCCTGCTGAATATCGGCCAAAGTGGCATCGGGGGTTCCCAGGGCGATGTTGTCCCGCAGAGTGCCGTCAAACAGAAAGGGATGCTGCATCACCAACCCAATCTTCTCCCGCAGACTCTCCACCGTGTACCTTTCAATGGGACGGTCATCCAGCAAAATTTCACCTGCCGAAGGCGCGTAAAAGCGCAGCAGCAAGTGTACCAGGGTGGTTTTGCCGGCACCGCTGGGGCCTACGATGGCAAGGGTTTCGCCTGCCTTGATCTTAAACGTGACATGTTGCAGCACCGGTTGAGCATCATAGGCAAAGGAGACGCCCTGCATGGAGAGGGAATCGGTGAGACGGGTGAAGGGCTGGGCACCGGGATGATTTTGAATGGCACTTTCCTGGTCCAACAGGTGGTGGATGCGTTCGGCCGCTGTGTCAGCCTGTTGAAAAAGGCTGAGAAGAAAACCGGTCTGCCGGATGGGGCGGTTCAGCAGGTTGACATAGGCCATGAAACCCACCAGAGATCCGGCGGTGATTCGCCCGGTGGTCACCAGCCAGCCGCCGGCCAGGAGCACCAGACCGGCAAAAAAACCCAACAGAACTTCTGAATAGGGAAGCCAGAACGCTCCCAGGCGGGCAGCCTCCACCTGGTACTGAAGATATTCCTGGTTTTCCTGTTGAAACTGATTTTCCTCATGGGTTTCATTGCCAAAAAGCTTGATCACTTCAATGCCCGCCAGACGCTCCCGTGTGAAGGAGGTGAGGCGGCCGGTGGTTTGACGGATGCGGCGGAAGGCGGGACGCACCCGAAAGCTGTAAGTCCACATGGCATGAACCATAAAGGGAATCATGAGCAAAAACAGGAAGCCCATCCAGGGACTCCACATCATCAGGCTGACGAAAATCCAGAGCAGCACCAGCCCGTTGGTAACCACCTTCAGCAAACCGAAGGCGATGAACCGCTTCAGGGTGTCTGTGTCAGAGACCACCCGGGAAATGAGATCGCCCACCTGGGTGCGGTCGAAAAAAGAAAAGGAAAGCTGATTCAGATGATGAAACAACTGATTTCGTATCTGAAAAATAACCCGTTGACTGACCCACTCACTCAGTACCTGCTGGGTAAAGCTGAAAAGGCCTTCCATTAAAGACAGCAGCAAAATACCGCCCCCCAGCCAGAGCAGCCAGGTGGTGTCGCCAGTGGGGAACACCTCATCAATGGCATATTGAATCAGCCACGGGGGCAGGGTGGTGAGCAGGGCAATGAGCATTAACAGAATCCCCACCAGCATGAACCACCATCGGTAAGGTTTGAGAAAGGGGAGCAGCCGTAACATGGGTTCACTCCTTTGCGAACATCAATCTGTCAGTCTCTCCCATTATACCCGAAAACAGCAGTATTTTTCATGAAAGCCTGGTGAAAAGAAACGGTGGGTGGTCAAAAAAGGATAAAGTGGCTCAAGATGAGAATAATCAGAATCGACGGTTTTTTTTGTTTTTTTGCCTGTTTTTTATTGACACAGGAAAATGATTCCAGTATGATTAAACAGAACGGTGTTCTAATATTTTGATTTAACCGACCGTTGCTGGAAAAAACCAGGTGTCATTTCGGGAGATATTGCCGATAAAACAATGCCTGAGTGCAACAAAAGACCCCAAATCAACCGAATATCTTCTTCGGAGATGGATGCAACTGCTAAAAAAGCAATAATATTGGAAAGGTGTTCTGTAATTCGGAGGCAGGTGTGATAGGTGTGATAGGTGTGATAGGTGTGATAGGTGTGATAGGTGTTAAAGTGTCGAAGTGTTAATCAAAGTATTCAGGTGAAGAACGAGAAAAGGAGGAAAAGGAAATGGCAAAGAAGAAAAGCATTCTGGATCTGATGAAAATGAAAAAAGAAGGGGAACAGGTGGCTTGGGTAACGGCATATGATTTTCCCACGGCCATGTTTGTGGAGCAGGCCGGAATGGATATGATTCTCGTGGGTGATTCACTGGGAATGGTGACGCTGGGATACAAAGGCACCATACCGGTCACCATGGAAGACTGTATCTCCCATTGCCAGGCAGTGCGCAGAGGGGCTCCCAACACCTGGATCATCGGCGACATGCCTTTTGGCTCTTACCAGTCTTCCGACGAACAGGCAGTGGACAATGCGGTGCGGTTTATGAAAGAGGCAGATGTGGACTGCATTAAGCTGGAAGGCGGCGTTCGGGTAAAAACCAGGATCAAAGCTATTTCTGACGCCGGCATTCCTGTCATCGGCCACATTGGGCTGACACCCCAGAGTTCCGGTCAGCTGGGTGGATTCAAAGCCCAGGGGCGAGACGTGAAGAATGCCCGGGGGGTCATTGAAGATGCCCTGGCAGTGCAGGAATCCGGCGCTTTTGCCATTCTGGTGGAAGCTGTTCCACCAGAACTGACAGCCTTCATCACCCAAAAATTGGATATTCCCGTTTATTCCATCGGAGCCGGTGCCTGCGACGGCCAACTGCTGATCAGCAGTGACATGCTGGGCAAATTCCAAGCCTTTACTCCCAAATTCGTCAAAGTCTATGCCAATGTGGCAGAGGTGGAAATCAATGCCTTCAAGGAATATGTGAAAGATGTGAAAGAAGGCGTATTCCCATCCGACGATTATGTGTATCACATCACTGACCCCATTGAAGAATTTGAAAAACTCTTTAAAGAGTACGCATAAACCATAGAATCAAAGGAGGAAACCACCCATGTCCATGAAAGAAATTGAGAAGTTCATCACAGAAAAAACCAGCTTTCCGCTGAAAGATCGCCACGATCTGCCTTCTTCCACCACCACTTTTGAAGGCGGTGCTCATTATCGGATGGAAGTGCCTGGCATTGAAAATGCCGCCAACTTTGAAACACTGGTGAAAGAGGCTGAAAAACAGCAAGTGCCCATTCACCGGGTGATTGGAACCGTGGGAGGATCAGCTTATCTGGATAAGGCAGAACTGAAATACTATGCCCAGATTGGTGCCGACGCCAAAATGGAAACCCTGGTGAATCCCATGGCCACCAGGGGATGGGACACGGGTCGGCAATATTTGACACCGGAAGGTTATGTATCCGGCATGCGTGTCAGAGGACAGGACAACCTGTATCTGTGGCTGAAAGAAGTCAACCGGTGCATTGAGGCTGGTATTCGTGGATTCCTGATTCCTGACGAAGGCTTACTGTATATTGCCAGCAAAATGCGGGCAGAAGGCGTGCTGCCGGCAGACGTGAAGTTTAAGGTTTCTGTCTTTGCAGGTCACGGCAATGCAGTGGGAGCCAAAATGCTGGAAGAACTGGGAGCCGACAGCTTCAATCCCCTGGCCGATCTTTCGCTGGCCATGTTTGCAGCCATCAGGAGCGTCACCAATATTCCCATGGACGTATACATGAGTATCGTTGATTCCATGGGTGGCAACCAGCGTCACGTGGAAGCTGATGAAATCGCCCGCATCTGTGCACCGGTGTACTTCAAGTTTGAGCCGGGCAAAAATGAATGTGATCTGTACAACTCCTGGCATGACGATGCTCACCTGAACCATCTGGTGAAAGTGAAGGTGCGCATGGCGAAGGTCTGTAAAGAATGGTGCGATGAAAGTGACACCAAGCTGGTTTTCAATGACTACACAGACGATTTGGCTGTCCCAAAGCCATGACACAAAGCGACGTGAAGACAGAGAAAAGACGGGAGGAGTTTGATGAGTAAGAATCCTTTTGAAACAGCCCTGGCAACCCTGGCTGAAGCCAGTGAACTGGCAGGGATTGAACCAAATGTTGTCAAGATGCTCAGTCAGCCCAAACGGGTTTTCGAATTTGCCATCCCCATGAAAATGGATAATGGGGAACTGGAAATTTTCACGGCTTACCGGGTACATTATAACGATGCCCTGGGGCAGGTGAAGAATGGCCTGCGGTTTGTCCCCAATCTGGATTTGGATACAGTGAAAGCCCTGGGTTTCTGGATGACCATTAAACATGCAGTGGGAGGCATTCCTGCCGGCGGCGGTAAAGGTGGCGTGCGGGTGGACCCCTCCAAGCTAAGCGAAGGTGAACTGGAACGACTTTCCAGGGCTTACATCCGCAAACTCCCCATGAAGGGGGCCTGGGTGGATGTACCGGGAGCCGACATTGGCACCAGTGCCAAAACCATGGCCTGGATGCTGGATGAGTACGAAGAAATCAACGGATTCCACAGCCCGGCAGCCATCAACGACAAGCCGGCGGAAACCAGCGGTACGGTGGGCAGTATGGAAGCCACCGGCACCGGGGCCTTCTTTGTCACCATGGAAGTGATTAAAGATCTGGGAATTCCCAAGGGAGCCACCGTTGCCCTTCAGGGGTACGGGAATGTGGGGCGCATTGCAGCCCGGCTCCTGCATCAGGAAGGCTACAAAATCATCGCCGTGGCAGATATTCATGGCGGCATTCATAATCCTGAGGGACTGGACATGCCTGAGCTGGAAGCCTATGTGGATGAAACCCGTTCAGTCGTTGATTTTCCAGGCACCACTCCCATTACCAATGAAGCTCTTTTTGCCCTTGAGTGTGATATTTTGATGCCTGCAGCCGTCCAGAGTGTGATTCATGAAGACAACGCCCGTCAGGTGAAGGCCAGGGTGATCATGGAGTGCGCCAATGGGCCGGTGACTCCGGAAGGTGAAAAAATACTGCAGGAAAAACAGGTGCATATTGTCCCCGACGTCCTGACAAACTGTGGCAGTGCCATTGTGTGTGCTTTTGAGCGCACCCAGGGTCTGACAGACTCTTACTGGGATCTGGAAACAGTCAATGCCAGGTTAAAGGAACGCATTGTGAAGGCCTATCGTGAAACAAAGGCAACGGCAGAGGCGAAACACACATCGCTGCGCAATGCTGCCTGGATCAATGCGCTGACAAAAGTCAGCAAATCCATGAAAGCGCGGGGCTGGATCTAATCTCTGGTGGGTTTTCCGGTCTTAATGGAAAACCCATTTTCCCTCACTTGTTTCCCTTCCGGTATGAATTGTTCCCATCTGTCTGCTATACTGGGAAGAAAAAGTGAAAGTCAGGTGTATCAATCATGGAAAAAACAGAAAAAACCACTCAGTCGAAAGAAGTCAAAATTCCCAAATACCCGGTGCAAACCGTTGAAAAAGCATTGGAAGTCTTTGATTTGCTTTCCGGAGACAACTATCGGGAAGGGATCAGCATCAGTGAGCTGAGCAAAGAAATGAAGCTGGGAAAAAGCACGGTGCATCGCATCATGGAAACCATGGTTGCCAAAAACTACATCGAGCAAAATGAAGAAAGCAAGCGTTACCAGCTGGGCTGGAAGCTCTTTGAGGTGGGGAATGTGATTCCCCGTCAGCGCAATCTTTATAACGTTGACAAGCAGATTCTTCAGGAGCTCTGCGACCGCTGTGAGGAAACGGTGAACCTGGGGGTTCGGGTGAAGGACAGCGTGGTGACCATTTCCAAAATAAGTCCCAAAACCTCCCTGATAGCCAATTTGCAGATTGGCGCCCGGGAATCCCTTCATGCCACTGCCATGGGAAAAGTACTGCTTTCGGAAATGACCCGGGAAGAAGTGATCCTCATTTTTGGAGATACACCCTTTGAAGCTTACACCTCCAACACCCTCACCAACATGGACGATCTGATGACCGAGCTGGAGAAAATCAGACACCAGGGCTACAGTATTGACGATGAAGAATTCTGCGCGGGGCTTACCTGTGTGGCCATGCCGGTGAGAGACTACAAGAACGAAATTGTGGCGGCCGTGAGTGTCAGCGGTGCCAGTATTCGCATGACTTTCAACAAAATCAGCCAGATTCAGGCAGGGCTGAAGGATGCCACCAACAGACTGTCAGTCTTTCTGGGCTGGCAGGGATAAAGGAGGGGATCAATGCCTCATGGATGCCATTCGGCAACAGATTGAAGAACTGGAAGAGGAACTCATTGCCCTGCGCCGGGATTTTCATGCCCATCCGGAAGTGGGGTTTGAAGAACACCGAACAGCGGCAGCGGTGGAAGCCTACCTGGGGCAACTGGGAATTGCCACCTGTCGCATGACTGGAACCGGTGTGGTGGGCATTATACAAGGAACACAACTGGAGCCGGTGCTGATGCTGCGGGCCGACATGGACGCCCTGCCGGTGCAGGAAGAAACCGGCCTTCCCTACCAATCACAAAACGAAGGCGTCATGCATGCCTGTGCCCACGATGCCCATACGGCCATACTGCTGGTGGCAGCCAAGGTACTGATGCAACACCGGGAACAACTGAAGGGGACCATCAAGCTGGTGTTTCAGCCCAATGAAGAGAATGCAGGGGCACTCCCCATGATTGATGATGGCGTGCTGGAAAACCCAAAAGTGAACGCGGCGCTGGGCCTGCATGTCTGGACGCCTCTGAAAAGCGGTACTGTAGGGTTGTCTTCAGGCGGTGTCATGGCAGGCCTGGATATCTTCAGGATCACCATCAGGGGTGCCGGCGGACATACCGGCTACCCGGAAACCGCCAGAGATCCGGTGATAGCTGCTGCCGACCTGATTCAAACGGCCCAGCGCATTCAAACCCGGGAAATCAGTCTGATGAAGCCCACGGTGATCATGTTCGGCAAAATCAGCGGCGGCACCAAAGCCAATATCATTCCCGACACAATGACCCTGGAAGGCTCCATACGCACGCTGTATGATGACCGGGAGGACAGGCCGGTGGAACGGCTGCGCCGTCTGGCGGAACAGGTGGCCGCCACCCATGGCTGCACCTGTGAAATGACGTGGTTTCGGGAGAACATTCCCCTCATCAATCACCCGGCAATGACCCGCTTAATGACAGAAACGGCAGCCCGTGTGATGGGAGACGACGCGTGCATCCTGCCTTATGCCAGCATGGCCAGTGAAGATTTTTCGGAGTTCACTGCCCGGGTGCCCGGTGCTTTCGCTTTTCTGGGAGCCGGGGATGAAGAGAAGAAAACCCATTACCCCCACCATCACCCCAAGTTCGACATAGATGAATCGGTGCTGGTGAAAGGTGTGGAGCTGTTGGTGAAGGCGGCAACAGCTTACTTTGAAGCACCCGAGGGATAGCCGTTCAACTGGCAGGAACCGGGGATCGTTGCCGGATCTATTTACTGATTATTCGAAAGATTGCCAAGGATATACCAATCCCGCCTGTGCTGAAACCTGGAAGCAATGCAGCCAATAAGCGCAGAAAGGGATGGTTAATCGAACATCGAGCCATAAAAGGAGGAGAAATAATGAAAAAAAGCACGGCGACCATGAAGAAACTGACGGTGTTACTGCTGCTGATCACACTGGTGGGCACCCTGGCACTGGCAGGCTGCGGCAGTCCGGCCCCGGCTCCCGCAGAACCTGCTGAACCGGCTGAACCGGCAGCGTCATCTGAACCTGCAGCTCCGGGAGAAGCACCCGGTGGATTGGTACTGGACCGTCAACTGGAGCCGAAATTTGCCTCTGAAGAAATTGAAGGCGACTTCATGACCGTGTGGGCTGAGCATTATGCCGATCACATGCGGGAAGTCACCGATGGCATGTATGATGTCACTGTCTACCCTTATGGAACCCTGGGAGACACCCGCGATATCAATGAACTGGCTCAGTTGGGAGTGGTGGAGTACGTGTTCACCGACTTTGCCTGGATCAGTGCCTTTGTTCCTGAAGCCCAGGTACTGGCCCTGCATTATCTGTGGCCTGATGAGCGGATTGGGGAAGCCATGGACTGGGTGGTGCGCAACGGTGATTTCATGGACGTTCTTGAAGAAGCCTTCCGCCGTAACGGGCTGGTTCCTTTGAGTCTCATGTACGAAGGCTGGCAGACCATCACCTCCAATCGTCCTATTCAGACGGTGGATGACATGCGTGGACTGAAAGTGCGGGTCATGGGTTCAGCTTTGTTGGTGGAAGACTATCTGGCTTACAGCGCAGCTCCCACACCAATGAACTACGGAGAAATTTATGGCGGCCTGCAGACCAACCTCATTGACGGACAGGTGAATCCCATCTTTGCCATCCGCAGCATGAACTTCTATGAAGTGCAGGACTACCTCACTGAAATATATGCAGAACCCTTCACCGGGATTCCCACGGTGAACATGCAGTTCTTTGATTCACTGCCGCCGGAAGTGCAGCAGGAAATGCGAGACTGGTGGATTGATGCCATTATTCCGGCAGCCGAATGGATTGAAGCCCGCCATGAAGAGGATCTGGCGGCCATGATGGCTGAGCGGCCTGAAATTGTGTATCACGAAATCAGAGGCGAAGAGCAGGAAGCTTTTAGAGAACTGGCCATGCCTGTCTACGACAAGTTCCTGGAAATCGGCGGACCACAGGCAGAAGAAATTCTGGAAGCCCTGCTCAATGACATCGAAAATGCCAAGGCAGCCCTGGGAATTGACTAACCACTAATACAGCTACTTTTCTCCGGCAAACCGATGGATGGTTTGCCGGAGAACTCTGAAAGGAGCGTCGCCATGGAAGCAGAAAATAAGATGAGTTTCTCCTTTCTCTTTAAAGTTTTCGGTCGTGCTTTTGACTGGTTTGAGGTGATTGTCCTGTCGCTGGGTGTTTTTTGCCTGGCCACGCTGGTGATTGTCAATGTGTTTGCCAGGACCTTTTTTATCAGCATCTATTTTGTGGAAGAACTGACAGAACTGCTGGTGGTCCTCATCACCTTTGTGGGGGTCAGCTACGGCGTCCGAAAAGCGCGGCACATTCGAATGGGTGCGTTTTTTGACGCTATGAACCCCAAAATGCAAAAAGTGATGATCATTATCATCTGCACTATCAGTGCCGTGGTCATGTTTCTGCTGTCCAGCTATGCCTTTAGCTACATGAGCACTGCCCGAACCATGTCCCACCGCACGCCGGCTTTGCGGCTGCCCTACTGGACTTTTCTGGCCATTATCCCCCTGGGCTTCTTCTCTGCCGGGGTTCAGTATGTGCGAACCATCATTAAAAATCTGTCGGTGCCTGAGGTGTGGCTGTCTCCGGAACAACAGGGTGAATATGAGGCGGAGGAACTGCAGCAGCTGGCAGAAAAGTTTGAAGATATGGCGGAGGAAATGGTGGAGGAAATGAAGGAACACGAGGAAAATGCCGACAAATCAAGCCAGCATCCGCCCATGGCTTAAGAGAGAGGTGAGAACATGCTATTACTGGTAGGTACCATGATTACCAAACTGCTGTTGGGATTTCCCTTCATGGTTGTTTTGCTGGGATCTCTCATTCTCTATATTTACGTCAACATGCCCACTTTCAACATGAACGTCATCATTCAGCAGGTGGTCACCGGAATGATTCCGCCGTCACTGGTGGCGGTGCCCATGTTTATTCTGGCGGCCAATATCATTACAGCAGGACAGGCAGCCAAACGGCTGATTCGCATGGTGAAAGCTTTTTTGGGGCATATTCCCGGTGGGCTGGCCATTACCACCAATGCCGCCTGCACCCTCTTTGGAGCCGTATCCGGATCAACCCAGGCCACTGTGGCAGCCATCGGCGGCACCATGCGGCCCATGCTGCTGGAAGCTGGTTACTCCAGTCCCTTCACTCTGGGACTCATCATCAATTCCAGTGATATTGCCTTCCTGATTCCCCCCAGCATAGGATTTATTGTCTACGGAGTTGTCACAGGCACCTCGGTGGGCAAATTGTTTCTGGCGGGAGTGGGGCCAGGACTGCTGATCTTTTTCATGTTTTCCATTTACTGTGTCTATTACTCCAAGAAAAACAACATCGGCGGTATTCCCAAGGCCGATCTCAAAGAGCGAAAGGATGCAGTGAAGGGCGGCATTCTGGTCATGGGATTTCCGGTGATTATCATTGGCGGTATCTATGGCGGCTTTTTCAGCCCCACAGAAGCGGCGGCTGTTTCGGTGCTGTACGCACTGATCCTTGAGGGAATCATCTACCGCACCATTCGTTTTGGAGATCTCATCGATCATTTTCTGCAAACGGGTGTGGTCACAGGAGTGGTGTTCATCCTGGTGGGGGCCGGCAGTGCCTTTTCATGGCTTCTCAGTTTTCTGCGTATCCCTCAAACATACCTGCCCCTGCTTTTTGGTGAAGATCCCTCATACCTCTACGTGATCTTCATTGTGGTGGCGGCCTACTTCATTGCCTGCATGTTTGTGGATCCCATTGTGGCCATTTATGTGCTGAGCCCCATCTTTGCACCTTATGTTATTCAGACCGGGGTCGATCCCATTCTGCTGGGAGTGCTGGTGGTACTGCAGTGTGCCATTGGTTCGGCAACGCCCCCCTTTGGGTGCGATATTTTCACCGCTCAGCTGATTTTCAGAAGACCCTATTTGGAAATTATTCGCAACACACCACCGTTTATTGCCATTCTCATGCTGGCAACAGTCCTTTTGGTGCTTTTTCCTCAAATTGCCCTGTTCCTGCCCAACTCGGCACTCTTTTAAGCGGCGGGAGGCGATGAGATGATCTATCGAAAAAAACCGGGTCAGGTGAGCTACGGCGAAGCCATTGGCATTTTATTACTGGACAGTGAAGCCCCTTTCATTCCCGGAGATGTGGCCAATGCCACCACCTATCCTTTTCCCGTTCGCTTTCAACGGGTGCCGGGATTAACGGTGAAGCGCATTTTAAGCCATGATCTCTCGGCACTTGATGAGGTGATGGCAGCAGCCAGAGAGCTGAAACGGGAAGGGGTGAGGGCGATTACCAGCGACTGCGGGTTCATGGCCCTCTACCAGCAGGCGTTGCGGGAAGAGCTGGATCTGCCGGTCTTTCTCTCCAGCCTGCTGCAGGTTCCCTTTCTGGCACACCTGATTCCGGACCAACATAAAATTGGTATTTTAACGGTTGACTCCAATGCGTTAACCTCGGCAGTGCTGGCTCTTTGCGGTGCCAACCTGGGTGAACGCATCTGTATGAAAGGCTTACAGCAGGCGCCTGCTTTTTCATCGGCCTTCATTGAAGAAACCGGTTTGCTGGATGTCAAGCGGGTGGAAGAAGAGGTGGCGGCGGCTGCTGTGGCGCTGGTGAAAGAAGACCCGGCAGTGAAAATAATTCTCCTGGAATGCAGCGTACTGCCCCCCTATGCACCGGCGGTGCAGCGGGCGGTGGGACTGCCGGTTTTCGATTTTGTCACCATGATTCACTACGTTTTTTCGGCAGTGGTACGTGAAGCAGACGGCAGATTTTTGTAGAAAAGCGGATGGCAGTGACTACCAATAAGGAGGGAACAGAGGATGGCGGTTTTTTCAAAAGAGGAGTATATGGAACGGGTGCGCCGGACCAAGGAAAAAATGAACGAATGGGGTATCGACCTGTTGTTCATTTCTCAGCCGGCCAATATGAACTATCTGTCAGGATACGACGGTTGGAGCTTCTATGTGCACCAATGCCTGTTGGTTTCCCTGGAACAGGAGGAGCCGGTGTGGATCGGCCGGGGCATGGATGCCAATGCGGCGCGGCTCAACAGTATCCTGTCCCATGACAACATTCTGGAGTATGCAGATGATTATGTCCAGTCCACGGTGAAGCATCCCATGCATTACATGGCAGATGTGATTAAAAAGCGGGGCTGGGACAAAGGGCGCATCGGGGTGGAAATGGACCAGTTTTATTTCACCCACCGGGCCTATGTGGAGCTGGAAAAATCCCTTCCCGACGCCACCTTTAAAGATGCCAATACCCTGGTGAACTGGGTGCGGGTGATCAAATCGGATGCAGAGATCGGGTTTATGAAAATTGCCGGTGAAATTGCCCACAATGTGATGACCGCCGCCCAGGAAGTCATCGCACCCGGTGTGCGGGAATGTGATGCCGCTTCGGCCATTGCAGCCGTTCAGTATCGGGGCACCGCACAGCACAGCGGCGATTACCCGGCCATCGTGCCGCTGATGATGGCAGGAGAAGGAACCAAAACCCCCCACCTCACCTGGACAGAAAAACGATACGAGAATGAAGAAGCAGTGTTGCTGGAACTCTGCGGTGTTTACAAGCACTATCATGTTCCCATTGCCCGCACCATGTATCTGGGCCAGGAACCTCCGGCCCTGATGCGGGATACGGGAAAGACCGTGCTGGAAGGGCTGAGTGCTGCCCTGGACATGATTAAGCCTGGCGTAACCGCCGAAGAAATCGAAGCCACCTGGCGCAGGACCATCGAGAAAACAGGTCTGGTGAAAGAATCCCGCATCGGCTATTCCATCGGAGTGAATTATCCGCCAGACTGGGGCGAGCAAACCATCAGTGTCAGACCCGGTGATAAAACCGTTGTGCAGAAAAACATGGCCCTGCACCTGATTCCCGGGATCTGGCTGGATGATGTGGGCTTTGAGGTGGATGCCTCTTTCTATGTGACAGACACGGGCATTCAGCATTTCTTTGATTATCCCCTGGAAATCTGCGTGAAGCGGTGACGCCATGACTGTGCTTAAAAATACCCTGTTAAACTGGCGGTCATTGGAGTTGCAGCATGTACTGGCGGCACAGCGGCGTATCAGGGGAATCGTGTGGCAGACACCCCTGATTCCTGCACCACAGCTGACACAATCAGTGGAAGCGTTATCCATCCACTTAAAACTGGAATCCCTGCAATACACCGGGGCTTTCAAGTTGCGGGGCGCTGCCAATAAAATCATGGGACTCACGGAGGCTGAAAAACAGCGGGGCGTAATTACCTTCTCCACGGGAAACCATGGCCGTGCAGTGGCTTATGCGGCCCGGGAAGCCGGGGTAAAGGCAGTGGTATGCCTTTCGGAACATGTGCCGAAAAACCGGGTGGCCCTGGTGGAACAGCTGGGGGCAGTTGCAGAAGTCATGGGAAAATCCCAGGATGAGGCTGAAACCCATTATGAGCATCTGATCAGGGAAAGAGGCTATGTGGCGGTGCCTCCTTTTGACGATCCGGCAGTCATTGCCGGCCAGGGCACGGTGGCGCTGGAAATGCTGACAGAACAACCGGAGCTGGATACTCTTCTGGTACCCCTGTCCGGCGGCGGTTTACTGGCGGGAACAGCCCTGGCGGCAAAAGCCATTAATCCCCAGATTCACATCGTCGGTGTTTCCATTGACCGGTCACCGGCCATGCTGAAAAGTCTGAAGGCAGAAAAGCCGGTGGCCATTGAAGAACAGGAAACCCTGGCCGGATCACTGTTGGGAGGCATCGGCAGAGAAAATCACTACACCCTGCCGCTGATCCGCAAACTGGTGGATCAGCATGTGGTGGTGAAGGAAGAAGCCATTGCCGCCGGCATGCGGTTTGCCCTCGAACATCACAGCCTGGTGATTGAAGGGGCGGCGGCTGTGGGAGTGGCGGCATTGCAACAGGGCCAGGTGGAAACCGCCGGCAGACGCATTGGCATCATTCTCAGCGGCAGCTGTGTGGAGCCTGAACAATACCTGGCACTGATGAAAGAAAACTTCAAGAAAATTTAAAAGCATTTTCAGGACAATTTAAAAGCATTTCATGTAAGAAAGGGGCTTTTCATGAACAAAAAAGCGATTCATCCATCAACGGCACCCCTGCCGGCAGGACCATACAACCATGCCATCATCGCCAACGGCTTTGTGTTTGTCAGCGGTCAGACACCGGAATATCCGGGAACTGATGAAGTGGTGCCCGGCGGCATCAAAGAGCAGACCCATCAGGTAATGAAAAATATTCAGGCCATTCTTGAGGCGGCCGGCAGCACCATGGCCGACATCGTAAAAGTCGATGTGCATTTGAAAGATCTGGCTGATTTTACGGAGTTCAACCAAGTCTACGGCCAGTACGTCTCTGAGCCCTATCCGGCCCGAATCACCGTGCAGAGCGTTCTTTTTGAAGATGTGCTGCTGGAGGTCAGTGTGACCGCTCTGGCCGGCGAATGATTTCACCTCCCCGGAAATCTCTTTCCGGGGAGTACCCTTCTCTGGGAACGGGGATGAACAATGATGCTGTCTGAAGAAAATAAAGGGTATCTGATGGTGGCGGCTGCCAGTGTGTTGTGGGGCACCATGGGAGTCAATGCCCAGTTTTTGTATGACAGAGGACTGGCAGCCAGCCACATCGTCTTTTGGAAGCTGGCCTTCGCCTTTCTCATCACAGCCGTCTGGATGATCTTCCGGCAGCCGGGTCTTATGGTCATCAGCCGCCGGGGACTGCTCATCACCATGTTTATGGGATTTTACGGCCAGGCATGTTATAATGTCTTTATTTTCAACGCCATCGAATACACCGGCGTGGCCACGGCCACCATTCTGCTGTATACTTCTCCTGCATTTGTCATTCTCATGTCCCGGCTGCTGTTCAAAGAACTGCTGACCCCCCTGAAGCTGACGGCCCTGGTTCTCTGCACTGTCGGCACGGTGGTCACCGTGACAGAGGGGCGGCTGGATCTTCTTGAAATCAACCGATACGGTGTTATGATGGGATTACTGGCAGGCTTCACTTTTGCCGTTAACACGGTGGCGGTGAAACACCTCACCCGCCGGTACAACCGCTGGACCCTGGGACTTTACTTTTTTGGATTCGGGGCGCTCTTTGCCATTCCTTTGTCTGACCCCCTGGGGGTGTTTGCCGTCAATCCGGAACCGGTGGTCTGGCTGGGATTGTTTCTTCAGGGTTTGCTTCCCACAGCCATGGGGTATGGGCTTTATATCCGCGCCTTTTCCCACGGTATTGAGGCCTCCAGGGCAGGGATCCTCACCACCCTTGAAATCATTGTGGCCGTAGGTGCGGCAGCGCTGCTGCTGGGTGACCGCCTGGGAGGCATGAAGCTTCTGGGAATTATAATGGTGTTTTCGTCAGTGGTGATGGTACAGCCCAATCAGGCGCTTTGGAGTCGGTGGAAACGGCCGGCTGCCTGAAGTATGCATGATGGATGGTTGACATGTGATGCACGGGAAGGGAAGGAGCGAAAAAATTTATGACACAAGCAGTGGTGGAAAATCAACATATCCGCCTCAGACAAACAGCGCCAGAAGACCTTGACTGGGTCATTGCAACAGAGCAGCACCCGGATAACCGGGAGTACGTGTATAACTGGCCACGAGAACGTCACCTGGCCGGCATCGCCTCAGAGGATGAAAAACATTTCATGATCATGCGGGTGGAAGATGACTGCCCCGTTGGGTATGTCATTCTCTCGGGATTGGCCAGTGAGCATCAGGTGATTTCCTTCGATCGAATTACCATTGCAGAAAAAGGCAGAGGTTATGGACGTCAAACCGTTCGACTGATTAAGCAGCTTTGCTTTGAAACCTACAAATGCCACCGGTTGTGGTTGGATGTGTTTGATTTCAACCCCCGGGCCCGCCGGCTCTACGAATCGGAGGGATTTGTTTTTGAGGGAACCCTGCGGGAATGTAAGAAAAAAGGCGATGATTTTCTTTCCATGCACGTGTTGTCCATGTTGGAACGGGAGTATAGAGAATGGACACCTGTCGACGATTTTGCGACGGAGAGGTGATAGGATCACTTTGGCCGACAAAAGCATGCTTCTGTCAAAAAAGCACAACGATTAAGATCGGGAAACATGAGACGTCGGCTGGCGAAAAACGCGGGACGCTCTTGTTCCCGCCTGATGTCCGGAATGGATTGTGCTTTTTCTTTGGCAAAAGTGTCGAATTTTAAAAGTTTAGCTTGTGGCATTTTGACAATTGACAAGGGACAACGGGTATACTATGCTAATGATTGAATTGGTGTTCTGAATATTATAAAAAAGCTTCTTCAGCCATTTTCACCAATAACCGCAGGCATGCGGATCATTGTAAAACGTTTACAAAAAAGGAGGATGTATGATGAAAAGCGACATTCAGATTGCCCAGGAAGCAGTGCCAAAGGATATCCGGGAAATTGCGGGTAAACTGGGGTTGACGGAAGACCAGATTGACTTATACGGAAAGTACAAAGCCAAGGTGCACACTGATTTTCTGCAGGGTGAAACCAACGAAAAAAGCGCCAAGTTGATTTTAACCACTGCCATCAACCCCACACCGGCAGGTGAAGGTAAAACCACCACCACCATTGGGGTGGCTGATGCCTTGGCACGACTGGGCAAAAACACCATCGTCGCACTGAGAGAACCCTCACTGGGCCCTGTTTTCGGAGTTAAGGGCGGTGCCGCCGGCGGCGGATACGCTCAGGTGATTCCAATGGAAGACATCAACCTTCATTTCACCGGTGATCTTCATGCCATTGGTACAGCCAATAACCTGCTGGCTGCCATGATCGACAACCACATTCAGCAAGGCAATGCCCTGGGCATTGACAACCGTAAAATCACCTGGAAACGGGCCATGGATATGAACGACCGGCAGCTGCGAAGCATGGTCAACGGCATGGGCGGCAAAGGAAACGGCGTGCCCCGTGAAGACGGCTTCGACATCACCGTTGCTTCTGAAGTCATGGCAGCCTTCTGCCTGGCCTCCACCCTCACAGACCTGAAAGAGCGCATCAGCCGTATGGTCATTGGTTATACCCGTGATGACAGACCCATCACTGCCGGCGACCTGAAAGCCGCAGGAGCCCTGACAGCCCTGCTGAAAGACGCCATCAAACCCAACCTGGTACAAACCCTGGAAGGCACTCCCGCCTTCATTCATGGCGGCCCCTTCGCCAACATCGCCCACGGCTGCAACTCTCTGATGGCCACCCGTACCGCTATGCATTTTGCCGATTACGTGGTGACAGAAGCCGGTTTCGGAGCCGACCTGGGAGCTGAAAAATTCATTGATATCAAGTGCCGCATGGCCAATATCAAGCCAGACGCTGTCATCATCGTGGCCACCGTTCGTGCCCTGAAATCCCACGGCGGCGTGGCAAAGGCCGACCTGAACGAAGAAAATCTGGAAGCGCTTCAAAAAGGCCTGCCTAATCTGATGAAGCACGTGGAAAACATCACCCAGGTCTTTGGTCTGCCTGCCGTGGTAGCCATTAACCGGTTCCCCCTTGATACAGAAGCTGAGCTGGCAATGGTGCGGGAAGCCTGCAATGCTGCCGGCGTCAACGTGGCCCTTTCTGAAGTGTGGGCAAAAGGCGGCGAAGGCGGGGAAGAAGTAGCCAAAGAACTCCTCCGCCTCATGGAAGAAAATGATGGCAGCAACTTCAGCTATGCCTACGAAGTGGACCAGCCCATCATGAAAAAAATCGAAGCCATTGCCACCCGCGTTTATGGTGCCAAAGACGTTGCCTTCTCAGGTGCTGCTGAAAAGGAAATTAAAAAACTGGAGAAACTGGGCTTCGGAAACCTGCCCATCTGCATGGCCAAAACCCAGTACTCCCTGTCAGATGAACCCACCCTCATCGGCCGGCCGGAAGGCTTCACAGTCACCGTGCGCTCCATAAAAGTATCTGCCGGTGCCGGATTCCTGGTAGCCCTGACAGGCGATATCATGACCATGCCCGGACTGCCAAAGGTACCTTCTGCAGAGCATATCGATGTGGATGAAACCGGCAAAATTTCAGGCTTGTTCTAAGCAATCGGAAATGAAAATGTAAAGCGGAGACACCAGTCTCCGCTTTTTAACCATGAACAGGAAAATGCAAATGAACCGGAGGATGAAAAAAGGAGGATGACCATGGCAACACGCTTGAAGGGAAAACCGGTGGCAGATGCCCTGTCCGCCGCCATTCGGGAAGAAGTGGATTATCTGAAACCCAAAGGGGTTCAACCTGCCCTGACGCTGATTCGGGCTGGCGAAAAGCCGGATGATATGGCATACGAACGAGCCATTATCAAACGCTGCGAGTCGGTGGGCGTTAAGGTGAACAGCGAGGTGGTGCCGGAAAGCATCAGCCAGGCTGATTTTTTCAACCTGCTGGATACACATAATCAGGATCCGGCAGTTCATGGCATTCTGATCTTCCGGCCACTGCCCAAACATCTGAAAGAAGAGGAAGTGCAGTACCGCATTGCACCGGAAAAAGACGTGGACGGTTTTCACCCGGTGAACGCCGGCAAGCTGCTGACGGGAGACCCCGCGGCTTTTGCCCCCTGCACCCCCATGGCAGTGATGGAAATTCTGAAGCACTATGAAGTGGCACTGTCCGGCAAACGGGCAGTGGTACTGGGGCGTTCCATGGTGGTGGGTAAGCCCGTGGCCCTGCTGCTGCTGGCAGAAAATGCCACGGTGACCATTGCCCATTCCCGCACTCAAGACCTGGAAAAAGTGACATCTGAAGCAGATCTACTGGTGGCTGCCATTGGGCGTTCAGAATTTGTGACAGCAACTCACATCAAAAAAGGTGCCGTGGTGGCAGATGTGGGCATCAACGTGGATGATGCCGGTAATTTGACTGGTGATGTGGCCGCCGCTGCTGCGGAAGAAATGGCTGAGGCGTACACACCTGTACCCGGCGGCGTGGGTTCGGTGACCACGGCTGTTTTGGCAAAACAGGTGATCAAAGCCTGCAAGCTGCAGTTGAAGTGAGAATTCGGCGACAGATCAGAAGTGAATGATGAAAGACAGGATAAGAGCGGGTGATAAGTCCGCTCTTCTTTTGATATTTAAATGGCGCTTGTGTCGATAAAAGTCGCCGCTATAGCGACGAAAGTCAATCATTTTGCTTCATCGAAAACTGAGTAGGGAATAAGAAAGTAAGCAGTAAAACTGCTACTAATAAAAAAGGAGGATAATCATGCCTGAAGAAACAACAGTGCCAGAGATAAGATTTGAGTTTGATAATGCGTTGATTCGGCAACTATTGACCATTGAAGCGCCAGAGGAACTGCAGGCCCTGTTCAAAGAAAGAGGCGTAGATGTAAGTCCGCAAGATGCAATTAAAGTGAAGCATGTAATCATGGAGGCTACATTCACTAAAGAAGGCGAAGACCTGGAAAGAGAACTATCAGAGAATGAGTTAGATCGAGTGGCGGCGGGCGGGATTGTATATATCAGACCACCTGTGATTTTCGTTGACCGGTAACGCCACTATGGACAGGAGCAATAGGGAACCGGAACCCAGATAAAGGGGAGCAATCATCATTGACAAAACATACAAATAATGTTTATCGTGCTCATCCTTGTAACCGAGGATGGGCATTTTTAAGCATTAATTAAGAATAGCCGCTACAGATAGAAAAAGCCAATGAAAAATGAAAAAAGCATTGAGCTAATTGATTGGACGCGGCGTTTCAAGTGACAGTATAATAACTGGTGGCACGTTAAATAAATAACCAACATTCAGAGGGGGAACACCATGTTATTCAGATTAAAAGAAAAAAACATCAGGCTGGTACTGCTGCTACTGGTACTGACGCTGATGGTGGGCTGTTCAGGAAGTACTGAAGCAGATAATACCGAAATTCCGGATCTGAAAGTGGCGTATGTTTTCACCAATCACCAAACACCACTGATGGTGGCGGCCAGCAGGGCAGAAGCCTTTGAAGCAGACGGAACCTGGCTGAAAACAGTGATTGAACGGGAGCAATACGTACTGATGCAAGGCGATGAACCCATTGCCAATATTGATTTGATTGTCAATAAAAATGGTTCTGAAACCATGACCATGATGACCCAGGGACATGTGGATCTGGCGCTGGCTTCCAGTGCCGCCTTTATCGCGGCGGTGGATAAAGGCGCAGAGCTGAAAATGTTGTGTCCGGTACACACTGAGGGGATTGGTCTTGTGATGGCCCAGGATGCTGACGTTGACAACTGGGAAGCCTTTGCTTCCATGACCCGTGAATCTGATGCACCTGTCATGGTGGGATACCATTCGCCAACCAGTGCGCCAGTGATTCTTTTTGCTGCGGCACTTGATGATGCCGGACTCAGCTACACCAAAAATCCTGATGATGTGACAGCGGATATTTTACTGGTGGATCTCAAGGGTACCAATAATTTGCTGCCGGCATTGACCAGTCAGCAAGTGGAAGCCTGGGTGGGGCCGTCGCCTTATCCTGAGCTGGCCGTGACAGAAGGCGTTGGAAAAATGGTGCTGGATCTTCGGGAAATGCCGCCTGCAGGAAAATGGCATGATTTCCCCTGCTGTGTGGCCGGGGCGACACAAGCGGCCATTGAGAATCACGGCGAAGCGGTGGAAGCATTTACCAGACTGCTGACAGTGGCGGCAGACTATGCAGCCAATCATCCGGAGGAGGCTGCCCAAATTACCTCAGATTTTACAGGGGTGTCACTGGAAGCCGCCAGAATGTCTGAGATAAAATACACCACCAACCCCAGCGAAACATGGGTGACAAACCTGGGACTGGTGTATGATGTGCTGCATGAAAGTGATGGTTTGAATGAGCAGTTTGCAGATAAATCGTATGTGGAAACCCATGATGAAATCTTTGATTTCAGCTTTATCCATTCAATTATGGGACAGTAGACAGGCATTAGCGGTAAACGATGCGTCGAGACACAATTATTGTGGCATCAGACAGAAAACACACAGGGAGATACCCATGAACAAACAATTTAAATGGACCAAATGGATGACACCGGTGATACTGCCGGTTTTCTTTTTAATCATATGGCAACTGGCGGCCGTTAAAATGGATAACCGGATGGTACTGCCCACAGTCAGTGCGGTATTGTCCATATTAGCAGAACCGACAGCTGAACTGGTCAGCATCGGTTCGCTGATTCGCAACACCTGGATCAGCCTGCTCCGGGTTGCACTGGGGTACCTGACAGCGGCGATGATTGCCATTCCGCTGGGCGTTTTCATCGGATATTCGAAAAGACTTGACCGACTGGTGATGCCCTTCCTGAGTCTTTTTCGCCCAATTGCTCCCCTGGCCTGGGTTCCCCTGGTGCTGGCCTGGTTTGGTGTCAGCAGCCTGGCCACCATGATGGGAATCAGAGGCGGTCAGTACTATTCGCTGTTGCACAATATTAAACTATCAATGATATTTATCATCTTTATCGGAGCTTTTTTTCCAATTTTGACCAACAGCATCTATGGTGTGAAAAATGTAAAACAGACCCTTGTGGATTCAGCAAAAACCCTGGGAGCAACCAGACGTGAAATTATGATGAAGGTTTTGTTGCCTGGGGCGCTTCCTTCAATGGTGACGGGACTACGCGTGGGACTTGGGGTTGCCTGGATGTGTCTGGTATCTGCGGAAATGCTGCCGGGAAGTCTGGCGGGAATCGGATATCTGATTACACACGCCTATACCCTCGCCCGCACAGATATTGTCATTGCCGGCATGATTTGTATTGGCCTTGTGGGCGGGTTGATGGATTTCCTGTTTTGCAAAATTGAGGATCGCTGGTTTCGCTGGCAAAAGCTTGAAAAATAGTGTGTTTGTGACGTTGGGAGGCTCGGTAAATGATTGAAGTGCAGCGTGTATCAAAGGTCTTTCATACGGAAAAAGGACAGCGGGTATTGGCAGTCAATGATATTCAGCTGGAAATTGATCATCAGGAGTTTGTCTGCCTGGTTGGGCCGAGCGGGTCAGGCAAATCAACACTGCTGCGGTTGATGGAAGGGTTGATTGAACCGACGGAGGGGCAGGTGCGCGTTCTTGGCGAACCGGTTCGTGGCCCCAGAAGTGACGCGGCCATGGTTTTTCAGGAGTATTCCCTGATGCCATGGAGAACTGTTCTTGATAACGTGACCTTTGGGCTGGAATTGCGGCAAGTGAAGCGGGCGGAACAGAAAAAGCAAGCCATGGCACTTTTGCAGCGATTTGGGCTCCAAGATTTTTCTCAATGCCTTCCCTATGAACTGTCGGGTGGCATGAAGCAACGTGCGGCCATCGCCAGGGCGTTGGCTGTCTCTCCCAAAATTCTTTACATGGACGAACCCTTTGGAGCCCTTGATGCCTACACCCGTTATCAAATGCAGCAGGATTTGATTGATTACTGGGTGGCCGATAAACGGACCATTGTGTTTGTCACCCACAGTGTGGAAGAAGCGGTTTTTCTGGCCACGAGAGTCATTCTAATGAGCCCTCATCCCGGAGAAATTGTGGCTGACTACGCCATTGATCTCCCTTATCCCAGAAATCGCTGGTGCGATAAATTTGGGGCGCATTTCAAAGAGATTCTCCAGCGGTTGGATGAGGTGAGCCGTCAGTAGAGCGGAATCTGGCACCATTTCCATGAGAAATGGATACAATCCATAAGAGGAAAATTTGGAAGGAGAGATGAATCAATGAACAGACCGGCCATGATGGAAAAAATCGAAGAACTGCGGGGCATCAATTCAGTTAAAATCAAGGAAGCCAGCGAAGCAGGGCGCAAGATAGTGGGGATGTACTGTGTGTTTTCGCCCCAGGAAATTGCCCTGGCGGCAGGGGCGATCCCTGTCAGCCTGTGCGGTACCAGCAATGACCCTGTAGAGGCGGCTGAAAAAGAGCTTCCCCGCAACCTCTGTCCCCTGATCAAGTCAAGCTACGGATTTGCCATCACCGATAAATGCCCGTACTTCTATTTCTCGGATATTTTGCTGGCAGAAACCACCTGTGATGGTAAGAAAAAAATGTACGAGCTCATGGGAAAATTAAAACCCATGCATTTAATGAACCTTCCCCAGACTGCCGATGGAGAAGAAAACCTGGCCCTCTGGAAAAATGAGATGGTGCGCTTTAAAAGCTACCTGGAAGATACGCTCAAGGTGGACATTACCGAAGACAAACTGAAGGAAGCCATTAAACTGGTGAACCGGGAAAGAGAAGCCATGAAGCGGCTTCATCAGTTGAATGCTCACAAACCAGCGCCGCTGACAGGCATGGACATGATGAAAGCCCAGTGGATCAAAGGGTTTAATGTCGACAAAGAAGACGGCATTGAAATGGTGGAGCAGCTGATTCGTGAAGTGGAAGAAAATATGGATGCGCTTAAAACAGCCATGGGACAGGAAGGCCCGCGTATTCTCTTGACAGGCGTGCCGGTGGGTATTGGTTCTGACAAGGTGATTCGTCTCATTGAAGAAGGTGGCGGCCGTGTGGTTGCACTGGAAAACTGTACCGGCTACAAAGGTTTGGATGTGTTGGTGGACGAAACCAAAGAGCCGCTGCAAGCCCTCGCCGAAAAATACCTGAGCACCCCCTGTTCATGTATGTATGATAACCAGGGACGACTGGATCTGATTGCCCGTATGGCAGCGGAGTATCAGGTTGACGGGGTGTTGGACCTCACCTGGCAGGCTTGTCACACCTACAATATCGAGTCATTCTTTGTCCGGGATTTTGTGCGTGAAGAGCTGGGTCTCCCTTTCATTCAAATTGAAACCGATTATTCAGAATCAGACGCAGGCCAGTTGAAGCTGCGTATTGACGCATTCCTTGAAACCATTGATACGAAGGCCTAACAGCAGCGATCAGGCACACTTAAGCGATCAGGCACACTTAAAAGAAGTGCCACAAGACAGGAACTAATGAAGAAAACATTTCAGAAAGAAGGGGTTGGCATGTACGCCGTTGGAATCGATATTGGCTCCACTGTCACAAAAGGCGTTCTCATGACAGATGGCATTGTGACAGGCACCCATCGCCTGCCCACCGGCTGGAGCCCCAGGGAGACTGGCCGACGCGTCCTTGCTGACCTGCTGGCACGGCATCAGGTTTGCCCGGGGGAGGTCCAGCAAATTGTGGCCACTGGCTATGGGCGTCAGACAATGGAGGAGGCCCATCGAAAAATCACAGAAATTACCTGCCATGCCCGGGGAGCTTACCATATCAATGCAGCCGTGAGAACGGTCCTTGACATCGGCGGGCAGGACAGTAAAGTGGTTCGCCTGGGTGACCGGGGGCAGGTGGTGGACTTCATCATGAATGATAAGTGTGCGGCCGGCACAGGCCGGTTTTTACAGGTGATGGCCACCCAGATGGAAGTGGATGTCAGCCAGCTGGAAGAACTGGCAGCAGAAGCAAAACCCGTACAACTGAACAACATGTGTACGGTTTTTGCCGAATCAGAGGTGGTGGGGCTTTTAGCATCTGGAGCCTCCAAAGCCAGCATCGCCGCAGGGCTGCTCACCTCTGTCGCCAGTAAAATCTGCACCCAGGCCCAACGGGTGGGTGTGGTGGAAGACGTGTTTTTTTCGGGAGGCCTGGCAGAAATCGGCTACCTGAAAAAAGTCATCCAGGAGAAACTGGGAGTACCGGTTCATCAATCACATTTGGCACAATATACAGGGGCCATCGGGGCTGCGCTGTCAGGAATGGCATCACTGGAACCGGCCGGCAAGGAGCAATGAATAACTTCCGGAAAACGACGGCCTTCATCATAAGATTGTGGTCTTTTTAACAAATGTTGTCAAATTCTGAAAATTAGAGTACAATAAAGGGGAAAAATGCATCACATAACCGAATGAAGGTCACGGGAGATCTCTGAATGACAAGGAGAGCCGAAGAAGCAATATACCGGACTGGACCCCTGGTATAGAATCTTTCAGGCAACAGGATCGTGGCTGGACGGGACTCTGGAAAGTTCCCCGGGGAACGCCGAAGGGGCAAGGTGAAAACAGTGGCGAATGATGCCGAACACCGTTTTCTCAGAAACTCTCAGGCCTGATAACAGAGGACATGCTGACACCATCACCAAGTGATGGGTTTGTGTGTCCTTTTTTCATGCCGATTTGAGGGTTGTCTGTTTAATGATTCACATGAATGAGGCAGTGATTTACGGGGTATGGTAGGAAATAGAGAGGAGGCGCGTTATGGAAGAATCAAGAAAGACACCGTTGACGGACTGGCACGCAGCCAATGGCGGTAAAATGGTGGTCTATGCCGGCTGGGAAATGCCGGTACAGTATGAGGGGCTCGTTGCTGAGCACAATGCCGTCCGTGAGCAGGCCGGCATGTTTGATGTGTCACACATGGGCGAGGTACTGGTGGAAGGACCGGAGGCACTGGCATATTTGCAAAAGCTGCTGACCAATGATTTTTCAGCCATGGTCAATGGCGAGATTCTCTACACCATGATGTGTTACCCCAACGGAACCGTGGTGGATGATCTGCTGGTGTACCGGTATGAGTCTGACCGGTACCTGCTGGTGATCAACGCCGGCAATGTGGATAAAGATGTGGCCTGGATGCAGGAGCAGGCAGCCGGATACCAGGTGAGTCTCACCAACCAGTCTTCGGAGACAGGTGAACTGGCCCTTCAGGGGCCTCTGGCAGAGGAAGTTTTACAGTTGCTGACAGATACCGACCTTTCAGAAATCGGCTTCTTTCATTTCAGGGATCACGTGGCCATTGCAGGCGTGCAGTGCCTGGTTTCCCGCACCGGGTATACCGGTGAGGACGGGTTTGAGGTATACACCCCCTGGAATGAACTGGAGAAAGTATGGGTGGCCATTATGGAGGCCGGTGCATCCAAAGGAGTCAAACCGGCTGGCTTGGGGTGCCGTGACACCCTGCGCTTTGAAGCCGGGTTACCCCTGTACGGGCATGAAATCTCCGACAGCATCACCCCGCTTGAAGCGGGACTGGGATACTTTGTCTCCCTGAAAAAAGAGGATTTCATCGGCCGGGAAGTGCTGGCTCAACAGAAGGAGCAAGGGCCGCCCCGAAAGCTGGTGGGCTTCGAACTCATTGAAAGGGGCATTGCCCGCAGTGACTATGAGGTGCTGCTTAATGGTGAAAAAATCGGCTTTGTCACCACGGGTTATTTATCTCCCACACTGAATAAAAACGTGGGACAGGCCCTGGTGGACAGGCAAAAAGTGGCAGGTGCCGAAACGCTGGAAGTTCAGATTCGAAACAAACAGGTGAAGGCAAAAATCGTGAAACTGCCCCTCTATCGGAAGAGAACCAAGGCCCGGGGATAACTCCCAGGTTCTATCAATAATCATCAACATCAATCAACATCAGGCACTACCAAAGAAAACCCCAAAAACATGAAAATGAGGAGGACTGAACATGAGAGTGATGAAAGACCTGCTGTTTACCAATGAGCACGAGTGGGTGGATGTACAGGGAGAGGAAGCCTATGTGGGACTGACAGAGTTCGCATCAAAAGCGCTGGGAGACATTGTGTTTGTGGAACTGCCGGAAGTGGATGAAGAGTACAGCGCCGGCGATTCCTTCGGAGTGGTGGAATCTGTAAAGGCTGCTGCAGACATGTACATGCCCCTGGACGGCGTTGTGACTGAAATCAACACTGAACTGGAAGATGACCCGGGTCAGATCAATCAGTCACCGCTGGAAAACTGGTTCCTGAAATTTAAAATCACCAACAAAAGCCAGCTGGATGAACTGATGACACCCGCTGATTATGAGCGTTTCTGTGAAGAGGAGGCATAATATGTTTCCATATATTCCCCACACCGAAGAAGATGTGAAATACATGCTGGATACGCTGGGGATGAAAGAGCTGGAAGAACTGTTTGCCGACATCCCCAAAGAAGTGCGTCTTGGCCGGGAGCTGAACTTGGAGGCACCGAAGTCAGAGCTGGAAGTCCAGCGGCTGATGAATGGCCTGGCAAACAAAAACAAGCCCACAGGCGAGCTTTTAAGCTTTCTGGGAGCCGGTGCCTATGACCATTACATTCCCACGGTGGTGAAACACATCACCGGCCGGTCGGAATTCTACACCGCCTACACCCCTTACCAGGCTGAAATCAGCCAGGGAACCCTGCAGGCCATCTTTGAATTTCAGACCATGATTGCCAACCTCACCGGGATGGATCTTTCCAATGCCTCCATGTATGACGGCTCCACAGCCACGGCAGAGGCGGCAGCAATGGCGGGAGATGCCACCCGGCGCAAGGAGATTCTTATTTCAGAGACCGTGCATCCGGAAACCCGCCAGGTACTGAACACCTATGCTCATTTCAATGGACTGAAAGTGGAAACGGTGCCCGCAGCAGCAGGTGTCACCGATCTTGAAAAGCTCAAGACCATGATCAGCAAAGAAACAGCCGGTGTCATTCTTCAGACACCCAACTTCTTTGGGATTATCGAAGAAGTGGAAGAAGTCGAAAAAATGATTCACGAAGTCAAGGGTCTGCTCATTATGAATGTGGATCCCATTTCCCTGGGCATTCTGAAAGCACCGGGCGACCTGGGTGCCGACATTGTGGTGGGTGAAGGCCATGCCATGGGGAATCCCATGAGCTACGGCGGCCCCTACCTGGGATTCATGGCCGCCACCACCAAACTGATGCGCAAGATGCCCGGCCGCATTGCCGGCCAAACCACCGATATTGAAGGCAAAACGGGCTATGTGTTAACCCTGCAGACCCGGGAGCAGCACATCCGCCGTGAAAAGGCCACCTCCAACATCTGCTCCAACCAGGCGCTGAACGCCCTGGCAGCGTTGGTGTATATGTCGGTGCTGGGTAAAAAAGGCATTCAGGAAGTGGCGCGCCAATCTTACAAAAAAGCCCATCATGCCCTGACGGAAATTGAGAAGGTGACAGGCTTTAAAAGAACCTTTGACAAACCTTTCTTCAAAGAATTTGCAGTACAGGTGCCCACATCACCGGCAGCTGTTAACGAAGCCCTTTTGAAAGAGGGAATTCTGGGCGGGTATGAACTGGGGAAACATTATCAGGATCAATCCAACAGCCTGCTTTTCTGCGTGACAGAAAAACGCACCCTGGATGACATCCAGCGGCTGGTGAAAGGTCTGGAGGTGGCAAAAGCATGAAAGAATACACCAAATTACTGTGCGACATTACAAAACCCGGCAGAACCGGATACCGGCTGCCGCCAGATGAACTGAAAGACATGGAGGTGGAGAAGGGAATTCCCGCCGGCATGCTGCGGCAGGATGAACCCGCATTGCCTGAGGTGAGTGAAGTGGATGTGATTCGCCATTTTGTCAACCTCTCCCAAAAGAACTTCGCCATCGACAAAGGCTTCTACCCCCTGGGTTCCTGCACCATGAAATACAATCCCAAAATCAATGAAGACATGGCGGCGCTGGCTGGCTTTGCCAATCTGCACCCTTATCAGCCGGAAGAAACGGTTCAGGGAGCCCTTCAGCTGATGTATGAACTGGATGAAATGCTGGCGGAAATCACCGGAATGGAGCGGGTAACCCTTCAACCGGCAGCCGGTGCCCACGGCGAAATGACCGGTCTGATGATCATGAAGGCTTATCATGAAAGCCGTGATGACCACAAACGAACCAAAATCATTGTGCCGGATTCAGCCCATGGCACCAATCCTTCCAGCGCTCAGGTGGTGGGTTTCGATGTGGTGGAAATCAAGTCCGACAAAAGCGGCAACGTTGACATTGAAAGCCTGAAGGCTGCCCTGAGTGACGAAGTGGCAGGCCTGATGCTGACCAATCCCAGTACCCTGGGACTCTATGAAGAAAACATTCAGGAAGTGGCCCGGCTGGTTCATGAAGCCGGGGGACTGCTGTACTATGACGGTGCCAATGCCAATGCCATTCTGGGAATTTCCCGTCCCGGCGACATGGGCTTCGATGTGGTGCATCTGAACCTTCATAAAACCATGACCACCCCCCACGGCGGCGGCGGTCCCGGCAGTGGTCCCGTGGGTGTGAAGAAACACCTGGTACCCTTCCTGCCGGCGCCCATGATTGAGAAAAAAGGCGATACCTACTATCTGGATGAAGACCGGCCCCAAAGCATCGGCCGTATTCGCGCTTTCTATGGCAACTTCGGCATCAATGTGCGGGCCTATACCTACATGAAAACCATGGGAGCGGAAGGGCTGAAAAAAGTCAGTCAGATGGCGGTGCTGAACGCCAACTACCTGATGCATCACCTGAAGAACTACTACCGTCTCCCCATCGACCGGGTGTGCAAGCATGAATTTGTGCTGGCAGGACTGGGCAAGAAAGAGCTGGAAGTCAATACCATGGATGTTGCCAAGCGTCTGCTGGATTACGGGTTCCATCCACCCACAGTCTATTTCCCTCTGATTGTGCCGGAAGCCCTCATGATCGAGCCCACTGAGACAGAAAGCCTGGAAACGCTGGATGCCTTTATTGAAGCCATGGCAGCCATCTCCAAAGAAGCCGACGAAAATCCTGAACTGCTGAAATCAGCACCTCACGTAACACCGGTGCGCAGGTTGGATGAAGTCAAGGCGGCCCGGCAGCCGGTGCTGAAATGCGCCATGCCGGAGGGGCCGCAGTAGCGTCATCAACAACTGACAAAGGGTTGAAGTGAAAGATTGCCGGAGATTCTCCGGCACTCTTTTTACGATTGACGGTTGAGAAAACCGGTTATGATGGCAGGAAAAAGTTTTGACGGGGCGCTTTGGGTCGGTTATAATCATGCATAACAATGAATAAGCCTAATGAAGATTAAGCCGGCTGAAGGAGCGACCACTATGATTTTTCTTAATGCAATTCAGAGTGTCCTTAGTATCATGATCATGATTGCCATCGGGTATGTGCTCACTAAAAGAGAGTGGTTTGACGAGCATACTTCCGCCATGTTTTCCCGGCTGGTGATGAACATCACCCTGCCGGCCATGATGGTGGCCAACATGATGAACTTTTTCGACCGGGAACAGCTCCTGGTCATGGGAATGGGATTTCTGATTCCCCTGGCGGGCATGCTCTTGTCTTACGGTTGCGCCAAACTGACAGCAAAGCTGTTTCGGATTCCTCAAAATCAGCAGGGTGTTTTTTCCTGCATGTTTGCCATGTCCAATACCATTTTTGTGGGATTGCCGGTGAATGTGGCTCTCTTTGGAGACGTGAGCATTCCCTATGTACTGATTTACTTTGTGGCCAATACCATCATGTTCTGGACTGTGGGAGTGTACGGCATCCGGCGTGATGCCCGGGAAGAAGGCGGATTTTCACTGCAGGCGCTGCGAAAGGTGTTTACACCTCCCTTTGTGGCTTTTTTATTCGCTGCGCTGCTGATCCTGCTGAACATTCCCCTGCCCCGGGTTGTTTTAGATACGGCCACCACTGTAGGCCGGATCACCACCCCTCTTTCCCTGTTTTTTGTGGGAATCGTACTGGTTTCGCTGCCTCTCAGCCAAATGAGGCTGAACAAGGCACTGGTGCTGGTACTGATGGGGCGGTATCTGATCTCACCACTGATGGTATATCTGTTGTTGCAATTGATACCGGTGCCCGCCATTATGCGCAATGTCTTTGTAATCCAGTCGGCCATGCCGGTGATGACTCAGGCGGTGATCGTGTCCCGGGCTTATGGGGCCGATGATCAGTTTGCAGCCCTGGGCGCCTCGGCGACCACCATCGCCAGTCTGGTGGTGATTCCCCTGTACCTGGTACTGCTGGGAGGGGCATAAGAAAAAACAAGGCGGCGTGCACCACTTTAAGGGAGGCAATTTGAATGAAGAAAGAATTGGTGATTATCGGAGCAGGTCCCGGTGGTTATGTGGCGGCCATTCGTGCGGCGCAGCTGGGCGCTCAGGTAACTCTTATTGAAGGAAGAGACATCGGTGGTACCTGCCTGAACCGGGGATGCATCTCCACCAAGGCACTGTATACCAATGCCAAAAAGATAAATGAATTAAAGGAAATGGCCCATTTCGGCATTCAGCTGGAAGGGTTTACCATCGATTTCGATACCATTCAGGAACGAAAGCAGTCAGTGGTGACCCAGCTGGTGTCAGGGATTGAACGGTTGCTGAAAGCCTACAAAGTGGAGATCATCAAAGGCTGGGCAACCCTGCAGGCAGATCAAACAATCGCAGTCGCCATGGAAGACGGCAGCACCCAGATTCTGGAAGCAGCACACATTCTGCTGGCGGCAGGCTCCAAGCCCTCTATTTTGCCGGTGGAAGGGGCCGATCTGCCAGGCGTCATCACCAGTGATGACCTGTTGAATATCGAGCACGTACCCAAGCGGCTGGCAGTGGCCGGCAGCGGTGTCATTGGCATTGAGCTGGCAGCCATTTTCCAGGCCTTCGGCTCTGAAGTAACGGTCATTTCTTCCACGCTGTTGAAACGCATGGATGGCGAAATGGTGAAACGGGTACAGCCATACCTGAAAAAACAAGGGCTGAACCTGCTTCAGGACTGCCGGGTCACCGGTGTGACACGTGAAAATGAGGTATTGACAGTGGAAGTGCGCAACAAGAAAACAGGTGACACAGACACCGTTACGGCCGATGTGCTATTGATGGCCCCTGGCCGGGAGCCCATGGTGGACCGTCTTGGTCTTGAAGCGGCGGGAGTGGCCCACGACGCCAAAGGTATCCGGGTGAACGACAACTTTGAAACCAATGTGCCTGGCATTTACGCCATCGGAGATGCTCTGGGGGGTATGATGCTGGCCCATGTGGCCTCTCACCAGGGAATTGCCGCGGTGGAAAGAATCATGGGACACACACCTGAAATTCGGCTGGATGTGGTGCCGGACTGTGTCTTCATGGATCCCCAGCTGGCAGGTGTGGGCAAAACAGAAGAAGAACTGAAAGAAGCGGGCATTCCCTACATTTCAGGCAAGTTCCTCTTTGGCGCCAATGGCAAAGCCCTTGCCATGGGTGAAACTGACGGATTTGTTAAAATACTGGCCCGGGAAGATGACCATCGGCTGCTGGGAGCTCATATTATGGGCCCTCATGCCTCAGACCTGATCCATGAACTGGCGCTGGCCCTGGCCCACGACATGACCCTGGAAGATGTGGCCAATACCATTCACGCCCATCCCACCCTGGCAGAAAGTGTGCTGGAGGCGGTGCTGGCCACCAAAGGCGAAGCCATTCACAACGCACCTCCCCGCAAACCGAAAAAATAACAGATCACATCAGGCAATATCTTCAGTCAACCGGCTCTCCAAAAGGGAGCCGGTAATACTTTGACCAATTATTAAAATAATTACAAATATGTATTGAAATTAATTACTATTTATGTTTAAATAGTTTATGACAGGATATAAATTAAAAAGAAAAACTCATTCAAACACATCAGGAGGTTGAAAAAATGGCAGAGCGTCTTGTTGGCAACAAAGCCCCTTACTTTGAAATGAAATATGTGGATGGTGAAGGGGAACGGTTTGGAAAGGTAACACTGGATGACTATAAGGGTAAATGGCTGGTCATGTTCTTCTATCCCCTTGATTTTACATTCGTTTGCCCCACTGAAATCACCGGAATTAACAGCCGGATTGAAGACTTCGCCAAAGCCAATGCCGAAGTGCTGGGCGTCAGCACAGACAGTGAACATTCCCATAAAGCCTGGATTCATCAGGCTCATGATAAGGGCGGTCTTGGAAAGCTCCAGTTCCCCCTGGCTTCTGATATGACACAGAAGGTGGCGAAGGATTATGGCGTGCTGGTGGAAGAAGACGGCATTGCCCTTCGCGGTCTTTTCATTATCGACCCTGAAGGTGTGGTCCGCTACAGTGTGGTCCATGACCTGAACGTAGGCCGCAGCGTGGAAGAAACCCTCCGGGTGCTCCAGGCATTGAAAACCGGCGGATTATGCCCTGTTAACTGGAATCCGGGAGACGAAACGCTGGAAGGTTAACCAACATCGATCATTTCGTTATTTCAGTCACTCCCTTTTTGGGCCGGCAGATCACTGCCGGTCTTTTTTTCTTTCATTTTTGGTGGAATGTGGTAGAATAAGACACAAATCAGAAACGACAGCCCGGTTGGGGAGCACAGCTGAAAACGGTTGCAGCGAAGAGCTGTTGCAATACAGGTAACGGAGGGGAACGCATGTCAGATGAACAAATACGGGATGATCAACTGAGTCGGATCAGAATCGATCAAAAAGCCTTTCAACACCTGCTGGAAGATAAGAAAGAGCTGATTCAAAATGCCCAGATTTTCATGGACTATATTTTTTCGTTTATGCCGGAAAAGAATTTTGTGATTGTCCTGACAGATGAAAAGGCCAATATTCTGAAGGTTGCCGGCGGACAAACGCTGATGCAGCTTTGCAATGATGAAATGCGATTTTTGGAAGGTACCTGCTGGATGAAGGAAGGGGTGGGCAAAACAGCCATCTCTGAAGCCATCAACACCGGCATGCCTGCAAAGCTGTGTGGTGAAGACCACCCCATGTCAGTGCATCAAAGCTGGTCCTGCTATGCGGCGCCCATCGTGGATGCCGACGGCATGCTCCAGGGGGTATTGTGCCTCACGGAAAACACCCGCCAGGAAAACCCCAATGCACTGGGCATGGTGATTGCATCTGCCAAAGGCATTGAAAATCAGATTAAGAACATGGACAAGGCCATCAAACTGAAAGAACAGTTGAAATACCAAAGTGCCATCGTGGAGAACATGTCCGATGGCTTCCTCACCATCGACCAGTATGGCAAACTTACATACATTAACCGAAAAGGGGCGGAACTGCTGGCCCTTGATCAGCATACCTGCATTGGCAAGCACGTGGGAGATCTGGTGCCCTTTAAACCCATCATTCTTGAAGTGCTGGAAACGGGGAAAGGGTATACCGACAGGGAATATGTGCTTGAAAACCTGAAAGGGAAAAAAATGCATCTCCTGAAGACGGCCATGCCCATTAAGGATGAACAGGGTGAATTGGTGGGTGTGATTGACATTTTCAAAGAGATTAAACAGATAAAAAAAATGATTAACTCCATGGTGGGGGCTCAGGCCACTTTCAGTTTTGGCGATATCCTGGGAAACAGCCAGGCATTGCGGGAGTGCATCCAAAAATCAAAGGTGGCGGCCCAAAGTCTTTCCAGTGTGTTGATACAGGGAGAAAGCGGTACGGGCAAGGAGCTTTTTGCCCATGCCATTCACCGGGAAAGCCAGCGGAGTGAAGGACCCTTTGTGGCCATCAACTGCGCTGCCATCCCCAAAGAGTTGATTGAAAGCGAACTTTTTGGTTATGCTGCCGGTGCCTTTACCGGCGGCGTGAAAGGCGGCCGTCCCGGCAAATTTGAGCTGGCGCATGGCGGCACCATTTTTCTGGATGAAATCGGCGATATGCCTCTCAATATCCAGGCCAAGCTGCTGCGGGTGCTTCAGGACAAGAAAATTGTCAGGGTGGGCGGCGATACGGTGTTTGATGTGGATGTGCGCATTGTTGCGGCGACCAACCGCAGCTTATACAACGACTGCACCAAGGGGTTGTTCCGGTGGGATATCTACTACCGTCTAAATGTGCTCAGCATTCAGCTGCCACCCCTGCGGGAGCGGGAGTGCGATGTGCGGCTGCTGGCAGATTTCTTTGTGCAGAAAATTGCCGGCCGGGAACAGAAAAATATTCAGGGCATCGACACCCGGGTGTATGAAATGCTCAAAGGGCATCACTGGCCCGGAAATGTGAGGGAGCTGGAAAATGTGATGGAACAAGCGGTCAACCTGTGTGATGCTGAACAGATCCTGCCGGAACACCTGCCAGCCTTTATTACCCGTGAAAGCGCTCCTGTGGAAGCGAAACCTGATTTAAACTTCTATCTAAGGCCTCTTGAGGATGTTGAAAAAGAAACCATCCTCAAGGCCCTTGCCTATACCAACGGGAATGTATCACGAACGGCCAAGCTGCTGAATGTCAGTCGAAATACACTTTACAACAAAATGCAGAAATATGATGCTGTATCAACAGTGAATGCAGGGGAATAAGGGGTTGAAACATGGAATGCATGCTCAAAAAATGAGCACTGCTCAAATAATGCGCAAATCAAGCTGAAAAGCTTGCGATATTGGGAAGCACAGGATTATCAAGTAAAAAAACTGCTCATTTGTTGAGCAGTTTTTCGATTTTGATGACAATTAAATGGATATAGTCTGTGTTGGAAAAGACGCACTTCAGCAGGAACACCATTAGACAATTCGTGTAACCCTTGAAAACAGCTGTGCGCCAGATAAAGATCTTCAGACAGGAAAAACTGGCACGGCCTTTGCAATAAAGATGGTCAGGACAAACCAGTTTAAAAACTGTTCAGGAGGTGTCGGATTTGTATTCAAAGGAATTATTAGTTCACTTTTATCGCACCATGGTACGGATTCGCCGCTTTGAGGAATCCATCAGTGAATTCTCTCAAAAAGGTGAAATCCCGGGTTTTGTCCACCTCTACATTGGTGAAGAAGCCATTGCCACCGGCGTATGTGCCAATCTTACCAAAAAAGACTACATTCAGAGCACGCATCGCGGCCATGGACATACCATTGCCAAAGGTGCACAGGTGGATCGCATGATGGCAGAGCTTTTTGGCAAGAAAACCGGCTACTGCAAAGGAAAAGGCGGCTCCATGCACATTGCTGACTTCAGTGTGGGCATGCTGGGAGCCAACGGCATTGTCGGCGGGGGCTATAACATGGCCGTAGGGGCTGGATTGGCTGAGACGCTGAAAGGAACAGACAACATCTCGGTGGTGTTCTTTGGAGACGGCGCCTCCAACAGAGGCACCTTTCATGAGGCCCTGAACATGGCGGCAGTATGGAAACTGCCGGTGATCTTCGTTTGTGAAAACAACGAATGGGCTTCCACCACGGCCCTCCATGAGCAGACAGCAGTGAAAGACATTGCCGTGAGAGCGGTGGCCTATGACATCCCCGGGTGCACGGTTGACGGCAACGATGTTTTTGCCGTTTACGAAGCAGCCCAGGAAGCGGTGGAACGGGCCCGCAGGGGTGAGGGACCAACCCTGCTGGAGGCTAAAACCCTGCGCATTGACGGCCACTTTGTGGGAGACCCCCAAGTGTACCGCAGCCGGGAAGAAACAATGAATCGTTTCAAGGCAAACGATCCCATTATACGTTTTGAAGAAAAAGCAGTGCAGGACCAGTTGTTGTCAGAAGAAGAACTGAAAACCATCCGTGATGAAGTGGAACAGGAGATACAGGAAGCCATCACCTTTGCGCTGGAAAGTCCTTTTCCCGATGTTTCAGAACTCTATACGGATCTATACGTATAACAGGAGGGTACAGGATGAAAACGATAACCTTTTCACAGGCCACCCTGGAGGCCATGCAGGAAGAAATGCGACGGGATAACACTGTCTTTGTCATGGGAGAAGATATTGCCAAACAGGGAGGCATCTTCGGACAGTTCAAGGGACTTCCTGAAGAGTTCGGCCATGACCGGGTGCGTGATACCCCCATTTCTGAGACAGCCATCGTTGGAGCTGCCGTCGGAGCAGCCCTGGCGGGAACACGGCCGGTGGCAGACATGCACTTTGCCGATTTCATCGGCGTCTGCATGGATGAAGTCTTTAATCAAATGGCAAAAATCCGCTACATGTTTGGCGGTCAGACATCGGTTCCCATGGTCTTGCGGGCACCCGACGGGCTGGTTCGTTCAGCTGCAGCACAGCACTCCCAGAGTGTGGAATCATGGTTTCTTCACATTCCCGGACTGAAAGTGGTGGCACCTTCCAACCCGGCAGATGCCAAAGGGCTTCTCAAAGCTGCTATTCGGGACGACAATCCGGTCTTGTACTTTGAAAACAAAGACCTTTTCCGCCAGAGTGGCGAAGTGCCGGAAGATGAAGATTTTCTGGTGCCCATCGGCAAGGCCAACGTGGTGAAGGAAGGCAAAGATGTCACCATCGTTTCCTACTCCATTATGATGAAAAACGCCATGGAAACCGCAGAAATACTGGCAAAAGACGGCATTGATGCTGAAGTCATTGATCTGCGAACCATCTCGCCCATCGACAGAGAAGCTATTTTAACCTCTGTGAGTAAAACCCACCGCCTGCTGATTGCCCACGAAGCCGTGAAAATTGGCGGGGTGGGTGCGGAGATTTCAGCCATGGTGGCAGAAGAAGCCATTGATCAGCTGGATGCCCCCATTGTCCGCGTGGGAGCCAAGTACACCCCTGTGCCATTCAGCCCCACGCTGGAAGCGGCCTATCGTCCCACCACGGCAGAAATGGTGGCAGGCATCAAAGGAATGTTTTAGGAACTGAAGCGCTGATGATCCTTGAAGGGCATGGCTCAGACCTGCCGTATCGGCAGGTCTGTCATGATAAACAAAAAAAGAGAACGAAGGAGGAGAAAGAATGAAAAAGAAGTTGGTACTTGTATTGGCATTGCTAATGTTGGTGAGTCTTTTTGCCACTGCCTGTGGGCAGTCAACCCCCGCTCCAGCTCCAGCTCCGGAACCGGCAGCAGAAGGCAGTGAACCGGCAGCAGCCCCTGAGGTTGAGTTTCCGGAAATGACCCTGCGCATGAGCGTCACCACTTCCGATGTGGGCTCCTGGTACATGGGCGGTATGAAAATGGCTGAAATTGTCAGCGAGCGCACCGGTGGCAAAGTGAATATCGAAGTGTACCCCAACGAACAGCTCTCCGGTGGTAACCAGGGAGTTGGTATTGAGCAGGTGCAGCAGGGCGTGACTGACATGTCCTTCCACTCCACCATCATTTACTCCATCATGGATCCCAAGTTCAGCGTGGTCTCCATGCCCTGGATCATTCCCAACATCAGTGACATGGATCAGGCCATGGCGGGTGAACCGGGCGAAGCCATCAAAGAGATCGTTCGCAGCAAGGGAATCGAACCCCTGGCCTTTGGTGAAAACGGTTACCGTCAGTTGACCACCAACCGCCGTGCGGTTAGAACCCCGGCGGATATGAGCGGCATGAAAATCCGTATCCCCGGTATTCAAATGTACATCGACCTTTTCCAGGCACTGGGAGCTGACCCAACAGCCATGAACTTTGCAGAAGTGTTTACTGCCCTTCAGCAGGGAACCATCGACGGTCAGGAGAACCCACTGCCGGTCATTACCACCAACCGGCTCTATGAAGTACAGGAATATGTGACCCTGTGGAACTACTCTTATGACCCACTGGTCATCGGTATCAACATGAACAAATTCAACTCCTTCAGCCCGGAACTGCAGCAGATCTTCCGTGAAGCCGCAGCAGAAGCAGCAGCTTACCAGATCGACCTGAACCGTCAGGAAGAAGCAGAAGCTATTGCCTTCCTGGAAGAGCAGGGAATGGAAGTCATTGAACTGACAGATGCAGAAGTGGCTGCATTCCGTGACCTGATGGCACCGGTTTATGAAAAATATGAACCTATCATTGGGGAAGACCTGATGAACCTGTTCCTGAATTTCTAAAAAGCATCAGCAATCCATTTGGTTTTGCAACCCTTAAAACGTTACAGCCGCGGTCTGTCATTGGCAGACCGCACTGTAGCATGGAGGTGCCATCATGATCAAGTACTACAATCAACTGGAACGTATGGCCAAACTGATCCTTATTCTAAGTCTGGCAGTGATGGCCATTATTAATATTGCCAATGTTGTGTCCCGCTATCTTCTCAGCACATCCCTGGCATACACTGAAGAACTGGTCACCAATCTATTTGTCTACAACACCTTTATTGGGGCCAGTGTAGCCGCCCGAAAGGGAGCTCATCTGGGTATGCCCATTATTTATGACCGATTAAACGAAAAAAACCAGCGGTGGATGATGTTTGGCGTGGCACTGCTGTCAGCGGCGCTTTTTCTGGTACTGCTGCGATTCGGCTTCACCATGGCCCGCGACCAGTTCAACTTCGGTCAGCGAACCCCTGCACTGGGACTACCTGCCTGGATCTTTGGCGCAGCCATTCCCATTGGCGGTCTGTTTATGGCAGCGGCCTTTTTAGTGGGCGGCTATGAAACCCTGAAAGGAAAGAGGTGATCAACATGAGCCCGGTAGCCTTAACGTTGTTTGGATCACTGTTCATCCTTCTGATCCTGAATGTTCCCATTGCGGTATCACTGGCCTTATCTTCCGTTGTGACACTTTTTATTTTTGATATCCCGCTGTCTATTTTTCCCTTCACCATGTACACGGCAACGGCCAAGTTCACATTACTGGCCATTCCTTTTTTCATTCTGGCAGGCACCATTATGGAAAAATCAGGGATCTCCAAAAGGCTCATCAATTTTGCCAATCTGGTGGTGGGTCATCTGAAGGGTGGTCTGGCCATTGTCACCGTGCTAACCTCCTGTTTCTTTGCAGCCATTTCCGGTTCAGGGCCGGCAACCGTGGCAGCCCTGGGGAATATGCTGGTGCCCGCCATGGAAGAATCAGGATATGACAAAGGAATGTCGGCGGCCCTGCTTTCTGCCTCCGGAGCCATTGGCATCATCATACCTCCCAGTATTGCCTTTGTGGTGTACGGGGTGGTGGCGCAGGTGTCCATCGGGAAACTCTTTATTGCAGGGATTATTCCTGGTCTTTTATTCGGGTTGACGCTCATTGTGGCCAGTCTCATTGTTTCCCGCAAATATAATATCAAGCAAACAGGTGCGGCAACGGGAAAACAGCTGAGAAAAGCCTTTGTGGAGGCCATTTGGGGTATTATGACCCCGGTGATCATCCTTGGCGGTATCTACGGTGGTATTTTCACACCTACAGAAGCAGCCGGTGTGGCGGTTTTCTATGGGTTGATTGTAGGGCTGTTCATCTATCGTGATCTGAAACCCAAAGCCGTTCCCAGTCTGCTGGTGGAATCCTCTGTCAGCTCGGCGGTGGTGATGCTCATTGTGGCCGCGGCTTCCCTCTTTGCATGGATCATTACCACCCAGGGAATTGCCCGGGATCTGGCAGATGTGCTCCTAAGCATTACTTCCAACAAGTATGGCATCCTCATGATCATCAACATCATTCTGCTCATTGCCGGCTGTTTTATCGATGCCGTCAGTGCCTATTACATTTTGATGCCCATCTTCCTTCCCATTCTCAACATCGTGGGAATTGACCTCCTTCATTTTGGGGTGGTGATGACGGTGAACCTGGCCATCGGGCAGATCACACCACCGGTGGGTGTGAACCTTTATGTGGCTTGCGGTATTGCCGATATCGGCATCAACCGAATTTCCAAGTCCATTGTACCCTTCCTGGTGGCTTCACTGGTGGCACTTTTACTGGTGACGTACCTGCCCATCCTGTCGCTGGGATTACCGGCACTCATGGGTATGTAACATCACACGGCCATTAGCCGGAAAAGGAGGATGACTGTGAGCTATACAGCAGCCGCTACCCGGGGTAAGACCCTGGTGGCACGCATATTACCCGGAGAAGACCTGATTCCCTCCATCATCGAATGTTGTCGGGAACATGGTGTTAAGGCCGGCTTTATCACCGTGTGCATCGGCAGTCTGCGCAAGGCATCTTTTGTCTACGCGGTGGAGAACAAAGAGACATATTACAAAATGGTTTACAGTGAGGCACAAAAGCTGGATGGCCCCTTTGAGTTTCTGGGAGGCCAGGGGCTGGTGGGGCTGGACGAACATGACGGCTGGCAGGTTCATCTCCATGCATCTTTCTGCGACAAAGATCGGAATGTGCTGGCAGGACACATGCTGGATGAAGGGAATCTGGTGTTGGCCACCATGGAAGTGGTGATCCAGGAAATCAGCGATATTTCCCTGAAACGCATCTATCATCATCAAAGCGGGTTCAGCTTCTTTACCCCTTTGCCGAAAGAGGAGTGAAAACATGGCAACCATTCTCAATATGCCGAAACTGGGCCTGACCATGACAGAAGGCACTGTTTCCAAATGGAATAAAAAAGAAGGCGACTTGGTGGAAAAAGGAGAAATCCTCTACGAAGTGGCCACAGATAAGATTAATAATGATGTGGAATGTACGGTTTCCGGAACCTTGTTGAAAATTCTGGTGCCGGAGGGTCAAAAGCAGCAGATTAAAGCACCGGTAGCCATTATCGGAGAAGCAGGGGAAGACATCACCGCCCTGCTGAACGAGGCTGGAACAGCCCCTGAAGAGACGCCAAAAGAAGTGCCGGCAGCAGCTTCGACAGCGTCCGGCCCGGCCCCAACAGTGCCGGCGGCAGCAGTGGTGACAGAAGGATACGTGAAAGCCTCGCCCCTGGCCAAAAAACGGGCCAGGGAGTTGGGGCTTGACCTGGCCCGAATTGCCGGTACCGGCCCTGAGGGACGGGTGGTTGAAAAGGATGTGCTGCAGGCATCAGCAGCAGGAGCGGCCTATAAAATTTCACCGGCAGCGGCGGGAATGGCCCGTACAGCCGGGATTGATCCGGTCACCATTGGTAAAGACGGCCGCATCATGAAAGAAGACATTCTGAAACAAATGGCAGACCAGGCCCGTCTGGCGGGCAGCAACCTGACCGAGACCCGCATTCCCATGACACAAATGCGCCAAGTCATTGCCGAGCGTATGCTTCAAAGTGTGCAGGTTTCACCGGCGGTTCATTATCAGCTGCGGGTGGATGCCACTGAAATGATGAACTTCCGTGACCGTGTGAAACAAAAAAGCAAAATCACCTACACTGATATCCTGGTGGCCATCACTGCCCGGGTGCTGCGCAGGCATCCCCTGCTGAATGCCAGTGTGGACGGTAATGACATTTTGGTGCGCAACTATGTGAACATGGGTGTGGCAGTTGCTTTGGAAGAAGGTTTGCTGGTGCCTGTGGTGAAAAATGCGGACCTGAAAAGTTTCCGTGAAATTGGCCGCGAGATCAGTGAACTGGCGGCAAAGGCCAGAGGCAATGCCCTCACCATGGAAGAAATGAGCGGCGGCACCTTCACCATCACCAATTTGGGCATGTTTGGCATGGAGGCCTTCACCCCCATTATCAATCAGCCGGAAGTGGCCATTCTGGGCGTCAACAGTATTGTGGAAACACCGGTTTCAGAAAATGGCACACTGGTCTTCAAGCCCATGATTAACCTGAGTCTGTCGGCGGACCACCGGGTGGTGGACGGTGCCGTGGCAGCGCATTTCATGCAGGATCTGAAGGAAGCTGTTGAAAATCCCCTCACACTTCTCTGGTAGACAGTGTGATTAACTGAGGTGAATGACCATGCGAATTGTAGTGATAGGCGGCGGGCCGGGCGGATATGTGGCAGCCATCCGGGCGGCACAGCTGGGCGGCGAAGTGACCCTTGTTGAAAAAGCCTCTTTGGGAGGTACCTGCCTGAATGTGGGGTGCATTCCCACCAAGGTGCTGGCCCACAGCACCGAACTGCTTCAGGAAATACGCCATGCAGAAACCTACGGACTGGAAGTGCCGGCGGTATCGGTGAACTGGCCGCGCCTCCAGGAACGGAAACAGGCAGTGGTGAATCAGCTGGTGGAAGGCGTGGGCGGGCTGCTGCGTTCCTGGAATGTGGAAGTCATTCAGGCAGAGGCATCCTTTGCCAACGAACAGGAGTTGCTGTTGAAGGAATCATCAGGGGGAACCCGGTTGCTGCCCTTTGACAAGGCCATTCTGGCTGCCGGATCAGAAAGTGTGCAGCTGCCTTTGCCGGGAGCCGACCACCCCGGGATTCTCACCAGCACCGAAGCCCTGTCCCTTGAAACCATTCCCGAAAGCCTGTGTGTCATCGGCGGCGGTGTGATTGGCACCGAATTTGCCGGCATTTATGCAGGCATGGGCACAAAAGTGACGGTCATCGAGATGCTGCCTGAAATTCTGGTGAACATGGAACCGGAGCTGACGGCAATGGTTCAGATGATCATGGAAGAAGAGGGTGTTCAGTTCCACACCGACACCCAGGTAAAATCCATTGAAAAAACACCGGCGGGGTTTGTGGTGAATGCCCGGTGCCAGGGCCAGCCGGTAACAGTTGCGGCACAACATGTTCTCATGGCCGCTGGAAGACGTCCGGCCACTGCCTCTCTGGGGCTGGAAAAAGCAGGTATTCGCACCGAAAAAGGCCGGGTACTGGTGAATGACCGGTTGCAGACATCCCTGCCCCATGTGTACGCCATCGGCGACTGCACCGGGGGCACCATGCTGGCGCACACGGCATCAGCCCAGGGTGTGGCGGCAGCGGAAACCATCATGGGTCATTACACGGAAGCCCGTTTTGATACCATTCCTTCCTGCGTGTATATTCGTCCGGAATATGCTTCGGTGGGATTGACAGAAGCCGCTGCCAAAGCAAAGGGCTATGCCGTCAAGACAGGCAAATTTGCCCTTACCGGAAACGGAAAAGCATTGATTATGAACAACGGGGTGGGCATGGTGAAATTTGTGGCCGATGCCGCCACCGATGAAGTGCTGGGACTGCATATATTAGGGCCCCGGGCAACCGATCTCATCAGTGAAGGCACCCTGGCCCTGCGCCTGGAAGCCACCCTGAAAGAAATCGGAACCACCATTCATGCCCATCCCACTTTGGCAGAAGCCATTCTGGAAGCGGCCCATGCCGCTCAGGGACACTGCATTCATATGCCCAAGCCCTGATAAACCCATTCGTTATCCTCCTCCCTTCTCTTGCGGGTGTCGCCTTGTTGCGGCGCCCGCCATATTTTTTTGGCATTGGAAACAGCATGCGCAAAAAAGCTGTTGATAACGTTTTAGTAATGGCTATAAGCTTTTTATTCACTTTTCCTTGTCACCTGTTAACTGAAACAAAAACGACAGGACATCGTAGATGAAGGCAGAGAGACGTAATGAAAATGTGTGAACGGAGGCTTATAATGAACCAATCAAAAGAAGACACACACTTGGAAAGGCCGATACCCGTTTCAGTGGGTGAACGACTCCAGGCAGTCGACATGCTCCGGGGATTTGCCCTCATTGGCGTGTTGTTGGTGAATACCCAAATGTACAACGATACCATGATGGGTTTTTCTGCTTCCCCGTTAAGCTACACAGGAGCGGCGAACCAGGTGGCGGCCCTGCTGATTCAGATTTTTGCCACCGGCAAGTTCTACACGCTTTTTTCCTTTCTTTTCGGGCTGGGATTTTACCTGTTCACTGAACGACTGACAGAAAAAGGCCTTCCGGCCATTTCGCTGTTTCGGCGGCGCCTGCTCCTTTTGCTGTGTATTGGATTTTTCCATTTCGCCTTGTTTTGGCATGGTGATATTCTCATGTCCTATGCCCTGACCGGCTTTCTTCTCATGGCTTTTCGCAAGAAGCAGCCTCAACAGCTGAAAAAATGGATCATCATCCTGCTGTGCCTGTCCATTCTGGTGATTGGAGGTTTAATGGCCCTGCAGTCGGTGAGCCTGGAATCACTTTCTCCCCAACAGGCAGAAATGTATGAAGCCCAGATTCAGCAAACGGTGAGTCAGTATCAGGAAGGCAGTTATCCGGCTACCATTGGTTACCGTCTTACGCAGGAACTGCCCATTGTCCTCCTTTCAACGATTTTTATCATTCCCAAGCTGCTGGCTCTCTTTCTTGCCGGACTTTATGCGGGTAAAACCCGCATCTTTCAGAAGCTGCATGACTTATCAAGCCAAGACGATTCGACAGACAAAAGTGAATCAACAGAACTGCAGGAACAGGTTCGCCGTATCTGGCGTACCAGCGGACTCATCGGCTGGTCATTGACAGCCGTTTATGTGGTGGTGGATCTTCAATTGATTCCCGGAGCCGGACTGGCCGCCAGACTGGCGGCAGAATGGGCCCGTGAAATTTCCACGGTGGCCCTGTGCCTTTTCTACATCACCTCATTGCTGCAGCTGTGGCAGCATCCCCGCTGGCAGCAGCCTTTGGCCTTCTTTCAGGGGGTGGGTCGTCTGGCCCTCACCCATTATCTGACCCAGTCGGTGATCCTCTCCCTGGTGTTCTATGGTCACGGTCTGGGGCTGCTGCGCCGCATGCCCCTCTGGCAGGGCATGGTGCTGTCGCTGGTGATTTACACCCTTCAGCTGCTGGTCAGCCGTCCTTACCTGCGGCGTTTTCGCCAGGGACCGGCGGAGTACCTCTGGCGCAAGGGCACTTATGGAAAAAGAGCAGCTTAAACGAGCGTCGCTGGCTCCTTAAAGCCGCTGCCTTCATCGAATATTGCCAACAGTATGACTCCCTGTCTTTCCCAGAGGCAGGGAGTTTATGGTATAATCGATACAACAAGAAAGATGGACCCATAGGGGTGTGAACCCGTGGTCAGTGAACACGCTGACCGTGATTTCACCCATGAAGTGCAACGTGTAAAGCGTAAAGGGCAAGGGTCATCGGGTATGGAGAACCAGGTAAAGGCCAGGAGGTGATGGGGTGTTAAAACCAATTGATCAGGGAATCCCAATGGAACGGTTGTTTCGACCGGGTGGTGTGACACCAATGGAACCTGGCAGCCAACAGGCTGCTGCTGTCAATCAGGGTGAAAGTACCGCTTTTGGCAAGGGCGAATCCTGTGAAACTTGTGATAGCCGAAAATACAAAGATCGATCTGACGATCCCAGTGTTTCCTTTCAAAGCCCCACACATATATCGCCTGAGCAGGCATCGGTTAAGGTGAGGGCTCATGAACATGAACATGTTCGAAATGAGAAGGCTCAGGCGCAACGGGAAGGCCGCGAAGTCCTTTACCAGACGGTGGTGCTTCATGGGGGGATTTGTCCCGACTGTGGAAAACCTTACGTAGCCGGTGGTGAAACTCGAACGGTCACCCGGGGAAGTATCAGCGCAGAGGATCTGAAAGGGCAAGTGGTAGACACTTATATTTAAACAAAAGACTGAGATTTCTCGGTCTTTTTCCTTGTCTGACTGGAATGAGTACACAGAATAAAGACTTTCTGGCAAGGAAAAGCATCGATTTGAAAAAGGGAGAGTATAAGCTATGAGAAAAGTTAAGGATATTTTTTATAGCTCTAAGTTTGAGGAGGAGATGTACATGAATATACCGAAATTCAAAGCTGAAAATGAGTGCATGAAATATGACCAATTACTCCATTATTCGAATATTGAGACACTTAGAATCATGCTTGACGAGCGAACCTTGAAGTGCAACAGTTTGAAAAACGTCAATGATCTTTTAGAAAGGCAAAGAAAAGGGATAGAAGAGCAGGCTGATGCAACTTATGTTTCTTGCTTCAGTCATTGCCAATATGAGACGGTTCCTTTTTGGTATCTGTATGGAGGAAGTGAATGTAGCAACAAAGTATTATTGAGATTCAATAATGTTGCGAAAAGTTTTGGAAATGCCATAAAAGACGATTGGGCGTTTACTGGAGATAAAAAATGCATATTTTATAATCCTAAAGATCTTTTTTCAAAGGAGATAGGTGGGATTAGTTATGATTTAAAAAATGATTCTTGCATAGAAAGCAGTCAAACTATTCTGGCTGTTAGGTTGTTCGATGTTAAGTATGTACACCCAGATAATGAAGTGCTTACAAAAAACTATAAAACTAATGAAAAGATGACATTTGCAGAAAATGAGGTTGAATTGCCTGCTGAAGTTAATGACGTAAGGACAATTGGAAAATATAAAACGATCCATTGGAAATATGAGGCTGAGACGCGTATTCAATGCATACTTAGGCATGGTAAAGGACCTTGTTTAGAACATATTTTGTTGCGACTTAAAGACGATTTTTTTAGGGATATGGTTATAGTATCTAATCCATGGGCATCAGATGCTTTTTTAAGAGGGATAAAAACTGTGTTGGAACATTCGAATCTTCCGAAAGAGATTAAGGAAACAATAACCGTACAGCGAAGTGAGCTGGATGGTCAAATAGTTGGATGTAATCGATGATGTATCACAAAAGGGAAGTATTGTCATTTTTAGGCTTTCAGCGTTTGATGGGTAAATTAACTCTCTTCAATAACGCTTGAAATCACAAATACTTTAAAACTTGCTTTTCCGAATGCATAAAAAGAAAGAAAAAAACAAAGGAGGAGCACCCATGGAATCATGGATCATCTACCTGATGATGGGGATACAACTGTTGTTGCTGTTGGTGCTGGTGCTGCGGCAGAAGCCTGCATCCCATAAGGAAGAGCTGGAAAAACTGCTTCGGAAAAGTGAAGTCCTTGAACAGCAGTCTCAACGCATGGAACGGCAGATGAAGGAAGAACTGGAAAAAAACCGGGAAGCCTTCAGTCGCAACGAGAAAGAAGCCCGCCGGGAGTTGACGGACAGCCTTCGCCAGTTTGAGTCTGTCACAGAACGGCGTATGGAGCGGATTCGTGAAGTGATGGAACAGAAAATGACGCAGCTGCAACAGGATAACAACACCCGGCTGGAAGAAATGCGGGCAACGGTGGATGAAAAGCTCCACAAAACCCTGGAGCACCGGCTGGGTGAATCCTTTAAGCAGGTGAGTGAACGGTTGGAGCAGGTGCATCAGGGGCTGGGGGAAATGCAGACCCTGGCCGCCGGCGTGGGGGATCTAAAAAAGGTGCTGACCAATGTAAAAACCCGGGGCACGCTGGGGGAATACCAGCTGGAAAACCTGCTGGAGCAGTTGATGACCAGTGACCAGTACGGCAAAAACGTGGCAACTCGTCCCGGCAGCAATGAGCGGGTGGAGTTTGCCGTGAAAATGCCGGGCAGAAGTCAGGAGGACATTCCGGTATGGCTCCCTGTAGATGCCAAATTTCCCACAGAAGATTACCAGCAGCTGCTGGAAGCCTATGAAGTGGGTGACGCCACGGTGATCGACCAGTGCCGAAAAAAGCTGGTGCAGCGGATGAAAACAGAAGCTAAAAACATCCGGGACAAATACGTGGAACCACCTCACACCACTGATTTCGGCATCCTGTTCCTTCCCTTTGAAGGGCTCTATGCCGAAGTGCTGCGCCTGGATCTTTTCGAAGTGCTGCAACGGGAGTACAAGGTGATGATTGCCGGCCCCACCACATTGGCCGCTTTCCTTAACAGTCTGCAAATGGGCTTTCGCACCCTGGCCATTGAAAAGCGCTCCAGTGAAGTGTGGGAGCTGTTGGGAGCGGTGAAAAGTGAGTTTGGAAAGTTTGCCGGTATTCTGGAAAAGACCCGTCAAAAGCTGGATGAAGCCGGTAAGGTCATCGACACGGCCGGAGTGCGCACCCGTGCCATTGAGCGGCGGCTGCGTGAAGTGGAAGCCCTGCCGGCAGAAGCCGGGGAAAAACTGTTGGGAAGCGGGTTTTCCCAGTCAACGGAGGAAACGAATCGTGACTTTGAATAACAATGAATTCCCCTGGACACCTGCGCTGCTCCAGTGGTTTGAAGTCAATCAGCGCCCCATGCCATGGCGGCAAACCTCCACCCCCTATTACCGGTGGCTGTCGGAAATCATGCTGCAGCAAACCCGGGTGGATACGGTGATTCCCTATTTTCACCGGTTTGTGGAGCGGTTCCCCAGGGTTGAACATCTGGCAGAAGCATCGGAAGACGAAGTATTGAAACTGTGGGAAGGCCTGGGCTACTATTCCCGGGCTCGGAACCTGTTGAAGGCGGCCAGGGTGATGGTGGCGGAACATCAGGGCACCTTTCCGGCAACTGAAAAAGAAGCCCTGGCCCTCCCGGGCATTGGCCCTTATTCAGCAGCGGCGGTGTTAAGCATGGCCTATGGGGTTCCTCTCCCCTCGGTGGATGGCAATGTGCTGCGGGTATACGCCCGCCTGACGGCACTGGCGGAAAACGTGCTGGAACCGGCCACGGTGAAAAGGGTACAGGGAGCACTGAAGACGGCCATGCCACAGCACCGGCCGGGTGACTTCAATGAGGCCATGATGGAGTTGGGAGCGGTGATCTGCCTGCCTGTCAGTCCGCTGTGTCAGAACTGCCCCATCCAGGACCACTGCGAAGCCCACAGGCAGCATCGGGTGGAGCAACTGCCCCTTCGCATAAAGAAAGACCGCACCACCCGGCATCATTACCTGGTGATGTACCTGCAAAATGCGGCAGGTACCTGTGTGGCGGCACAAAAAAACCCGCCCAGCGGTTTGCTGGGTGGGTTGTGGGCGTTTCCCATGATGGAAGTGACGGCAGATCATGAAGACATGAAAGCGTTGCCGGCTCTGGCAGCCAAAGAAGCGGTCGCCAGGTGGCAGATCACACTGCAGCAGCCGGAGGCTGTCGGCAGGCTGCGCCACGTATTCAGTCATCGCCACTGGACGATGTGGGTGGTAAGTGCCGTGTCGGAGGAGCTGCCGCCGGCTTGTGAATGGCTGCCCCATGCTGAGCTGTCTGTCAAAGCCTTCCCCGAGGTGTATCAGAAGGTGATGCGGCTCATGGATGAACGGGCGGCGTCAATCTGACGTTTCACTTCCGACCGGGCAGTGCCGCCAAAACTGTTGCGGCGGTCCACGGCAGCTTCAATGGTGAGGCGGAGAAAAAGATCTTCCTGAATGGCCCCGTGGAAAGACTGCCATTCTGCCAGGCTCAACCCTTCAAAGCCGGTATCCTTGGCCAGGCACTGCTGAACCGCCTGGCCCACAATATGGTGGGTTTCCCGGAAAGGAACCCCCTTTTCCACCAGATATTCTGCCACGTCTGTGGCCAGCAGGAATCCTTTTTCAAGATGAGGCTGGAGAGAAGCTTCCTTTATCTGAATTTCTGTCAGCAATGACGGCAGCAGTCCCAGCACTTCTCCAACGGTTTTCAGAGCATGGAACACCGGGCGTTTGTCTTCCTGCAAATCCCGGTTATAGGTGAGGGGCAGGCCCTTCAGGTTCACCATCAGGTCCTGCAGGGCGGCCAGCACACCGCTGGTTTTCCCCCGCATCAGCTCCAGGGCATCCGGGTTCTTTTTATTGGGCATCATACTGGAGCCGGTGCAAAAGGCATCCGGCAGTTCAATGAAATCAAATTCCGATGTGTTCCAGAGAATCAGGTCTTCACACAGACGGCTCACATGCAGCATAAAGGTGGAAGCCGCAAAAAGGAACTCCAGCAGGTAATCCCTGTCAGATACGGTGTCCAGGCTGTTTTCTGTCACGCCGGCAAAGCCCAGTAACCGGGTAGTCACGTGCCGGTCAATGGGCAGGGTGGTGCCCGCCAGGGCCCCGGCTCCCAGCGGGTTCAGATCGGTGGTGTCCAGGGCGGCACTGAGGCGCACCATGTCCCGGTGGAACTTCCAGAAATAAGCCATCCAGAAATGGCCCAAAGAAATGGGCTGGGCATGCTGCAGGTGGGTGAAGCCGGGAATAAACACATCCATGTCTTTTTCGGCCCGGTTGGTCAGGGCTTCCAGCAGCTTTTTCTGGCCTTCCAGCAGCTCAGCGATCCGCTTTTTCATAAACAGGCGGTAGTCTGTGGCCACCTGGTCATTTCGGGATCGGCCGGTGTGAATCTTGGCACCCATGGGCCCCAGCTTTTCGATGAGTCGGGCCTCGATATTCATGTGAACATCCTCCAGTGAGATCTGGGGAACCAGGGTGCCTGCTTCGATCTCCTGTTCAATTTCAAACAGGGCCTTGTCGATGGCTTCCTGCTCGTCGGCCGTTAACAACCCCACGTGATAGAGCATGGCACCGTGAGCCCGGCTGCCGGCGATGTCTTCCCGGTAAAACTGCCAGTCCACATCCAGTGACTGGCTGAACTGCTGCATTTTTTCAGTAGGAGAGGCAGCAAAGCGGCCGCTCCACAGGGCTTTATGAGTCGTGTCGTTATTCATGGTTTTTCCTCCCCTGATGCGGATGATTTTCTTCATCATACTGGAGCAGTGGCATGAAGTCAACAAAAAAGAATATTTATACATATATGCGATTATTAATTCAAATGCGGTCTCTGTGACGTGCATTTAACCCATTGTAACAGCAACTGGAAACAAGTAGATCTGGAACTGGAGGTTCGGTGTAATACCGGGGGCACTTACAAAATCATAATGTTGCCAATTAATGCTGCCAAATAAGGGTGCCTAAATGCCAGTATTAGTCGCCTGAATGGCAAACTTTTGAATAGTCAATAAAAAACAATATGAACTAAAGATGGACGTTATGCACATAACCTTCACAATTTTCTGAGAGTGTCATAAAATGACCTCAGAGTTGTGGAGGTTTTTTCTGCATAAAAGGAAAACGTTTGGATATTAAGGAGGGAATGTATTGTCAACGACAGGTGAAAGAAGCTTGGAGATGCATGAAAAAAATCAGGGGAAGATTGAAGTGGTGTCCAAAGTTCCGGTGAAAACACGGGACGATCTCAGCATTGCGTACACCCCGGGAGTGGCAGAACCCTGCAAGCAGATTGCGGAAGAAAAAGAGTTGGTGTACCGCTATACAGCCAAAGGCAATCTGGTTGCTGTGGTATCCGATGGAACTGCTGTGTTGGGCCTGGGAGACATCGGACCTGAAGCCAGCATGCCTGTCATGGAAGGGAAAGCCATTCTGTTCAAGTGCTTTGCGAATGTGGATGCGTTTCCCATCTGCCTGGATACAAAAGATCCGGACGAAATTGTTAAAACAGTGGCGTATCTGGCACCCACCTTTGGCGGCATCAACCTGGAAGATATTTCTGCACCCCGCTGTTTCGAAATTGAAGAGAAACTGAAGAAAACGCTGGATATCCCCGTTTTTCATGATGATCAGCACGGAACCGCCATTGTGACCCTTGCAGGAACCATCAATGCGCTGAAAGTGGTTAAGAAGGAGTTTAAAGACTGCCGTTTTGTGATTACGGGCGCCGGCGCCGCCGGGGTTGCCATTGCCAAGTTGTTGCTCCACATTGGTGTGAAAGACATTTTCCTGGTGAACCGGGAAGGCATCATTTGCGAAGGTCAGTCACACAAGAACCCATATGTGGCAGAAATGGCCCAGGTTACCAACCGGGAAAAGCGACAGGGTAAACTTGAAGATGCGTTTAAGGGCACCGATGTGTACATTGGCGTGTCAGGCCCCAATATGGTGACGAAAGAAATGATTCAACAGATGAATGAAAATGCCATTGTTTTCGCCATGGCAAACCCCACGCCGGAAATCATGCCGGAAGAGGCCAAGGCGGGAGGAGCGGTGGTCATAGGTACCGGACGTTCTGACTTCCCCAACCAGGTCAACAATGTGCTGGCCTTTCCAGGTGTTTTTCGTGGCGCATTGGATGTGCGTGCCAGCGATATAAATGAAGAAATGAAAATCGCCTCGGCCAACGCCATTGCATCCATCATCGGAGATGACGAACGATCCCCTGACTATGTGATTCCGGATGCCTTTGATCTGAGGGTGGTGGAAAGGGTTACTAAAGCAGTTTCAGAAGCTGCAGTCAAAACAGGTGTGAACCGCATCCCCTACACACCATAAAATGTGCCAGCGTGTCAATTTAGGTGATGAAAAAAAGGAGGAAATCATTCATGAGTAGCGAACAAGCAGTTGTTGTCAATGAACAACTTTCTCACCCTGAGAAGAAAGCCTATACCATCATCGGATTCCCTGTGCCTTTATTCCTATTGTTAACTGCCGTCGTATTTGCAGCGATCGTTACCGGCCGGCTGCCCGGCGGTATGATCGGCGGCTTTGCTTCCATGATCATTTTGGGTGCTATCTTCTTTGAAATTGGGACCCATACACCCATTGTCAACACCTACTTGGGAGGTGGCGCCATTGTCTGTATCTTCGGCAGCTCCGCTTTGGTCTATTTCAACATCCTGCCTGAAGCCACCGTGGCCACGATGGACACCTTCATGAAAGGCGGCGGCTTTCTGGACTTCTACATTGCCGCACTTATCACCGGCAGTATCTTGGGCATGAACCGCAAACTCCTTATCAAAGCCTCCATCCGTTACCTGCCTGCTATCCTGGGAGGCGTCATTGCCGCCATGGGTGCTGCAGCCCTCGTAGGTACACTGATTGGCTTTGGTGCCCGTGAAGCCATGCTCTTCATCGCCCTGCCCATCATGGGCGGTGGTATGGGCGCCGGTGCCGTTCCCCTGTCTCAGATCTTTGCCCAACCCCTGAACCTGGAGCCGGAAGGCGTTCTCTCCATCATGGTGCCAGCCCTGGCCATGGGAAACGCGGTGTCGATTGTCGCCGCAGGATTACTGAACAAATATGGTAAAGGTAGACCCAACCTCTCAGGTGAAGGACAACTGATGATAGTTAAGGAAGATAATGCAAAAGAGGATACCCAGCCTGAAAAAGAACTGCCTCTGGACGTCAAACTCATGGGCATGGGCATGCTCATGGCCACCGCTTTCTTCACCTGGGGGAACTTCCTGGGTCAATTTCTCCCATCCATTCACCCCTACGCCCTGATGATTATCACTGTAGCTGTGTTTAAAGCCTTCGGATGGCTCCCTCATAAGTTTGAATCCGCTGCCAACCAGTGGTTCCGCTTTATCATGGGATATACCACCGGCGCCCTCCTGGTGGGCATCGGCATCTCCTACACTAACCTGGGCCAGATCATCGCAGCCTTTACCATTCAATACATCATTCTGGTGGTCGTCGTAGTCATCGCCGCCATCCTGGGCTCCGGCTTCGTGGGCCGCCTCATGGGCTTCTACCCCATCGAAGCATCCATCACCGCCGGCCTCTGCATGGCCAATATGGGCGGCACCGGCGACGTGGCCGTGCTGTCAGCAGCAGATCGGATGGAACTCATGCCTTTCGCACAAATTTCCTCCCGAATTGGCGGTGCCTTTATGCTGATTCTGGCCAGTTTCCTGATTAACCTTTTCCTCTGATAAGAAACGCTATGGAACATATTGCAATAAAAGAAACCTGTCGAAAGATGACGGTCCTTAACAGAAAGACATGAATCTCATACTGGTAGTCTAATAGCCGCAGGCAGCTGATTTCTCAGCGGCCTGCGGCTATATTATTAAATTGATCACCGAAGTTATATGAGTGAGAAAGAGGATCCTATTTACTACAAAAAAGTGAGGTGCTAACCATGAATGTGCCGGAGAAACACTTGAAAAAAATAAGGTATGCAATGATCATGCTTTTTTTTATGGCGGGTGAATACTGGTATCATCAGGCAATCGAGTTTAAAGCACATTATCCGCTGGTTTTAGGACTCTTCCTGCTGGGTGCTTATGTAGACGCTCAAAAAGAAACGAAAAAAATGGAGCCAATTATTGAGGCCATTGAAGGTATTGCAAAAGGAAAACTGAATACGAACCTAAAAATAGGGCATCGAACACAGAAAAATTTAGAAAATATACAAGCAGACTTAAATAGACTCACCAAAGAGTATGAGAGCCTTAATGAGGCACCAAAAAAAATGGAATCCAAGGTGCAATCAGTGATGAACAAGTATAAAGAAATTGCACTATTGTTTATAACTGACGAAGAAGGACAGCAGATCTATAATTCACAAGGATCGCAGTTGGTAAACAACGGAAACAGAGAGTATTTTGCTCAGGCCAAAAAAACAGGAAATCCACAAGTTTCTGGTATAGTCATTTCAAAGATTACGAATAAACTAGCTTTGGTGATTGCAGTTCCGTATAAAAGCAGGGATAGGTTTTCTGGGGTGTTTGGGGCTACCATTGACATTCAATCTGTCAGCGCCAAAGAAGAAAAGTTGCAAAATGCGTTGATTGGGGGGATGGAAAACTTTAAAAAATTGGTGTTGCACGTTGGAGAGGCGACCTTGCAGGTTGACCAGTCGGCAGAAAAACTTAGCATCATTACCCAACAGTCAGCAGAGGCATCAGAAGGAATAGCTCATTCAACGGTGCAGATTAATGAGGAAGTATTGGAACAAAACCAAGCTATTCGAGTGATCTCAGAGGCGACGTATAAACTGGCGGAAGAGATTCGACAAATTCATGAAAAAACGATTATAATGCAAAAAGAAAGCCAGGAAATGAATGTCCAGGCATATAGGGGACAAAATCAAGTGCAAGAAACGATAAAGGGAATGCAAGAACTGGAAGAAAGCAGCCAAAAACTGGTACAGACGCTGGAAAAAATAACCCAGAATTCCAATCAGATGGATATGATTACACGAAGCATTCAGTCGATTTCAGAACAAACCAACCTGTTGGCGCTAAACGCAGCCATCGAAGCAGCCCGTGCAGGAGAAGCAGGAAGGGGATTTGCCGTGGTGGCGGAAGAAGTTCGAAAACTGGCAGAAAACGTTGGAGAATCCAGCCAGCAAGTTAATGAGCTAATCAGTGTCATCCAACAGGAAATCGTTGAAGCAAATGAAGTGGTTGCGCATGATCAGAGTCTGGTCAAAAATAACGGACAGCAAGTGAACCAAACCGGTGATGTTCTGACAGTGATTATGGGAAAGGCAGCGCTATTGAAAGACAACCTGATTTCTGTAACGGCGTCCGTTGAAAATGGTGTGGACTTTAGTCGGAAAGCCTCTGAATCCGCCATCGCTGCTGAAGCGAATAGCCAGAAAGTGACAGAAGAAATTGAAAGCATTTCTGCGTCAACGGAAGAACAGACCTCTGCTTTGGAGGAAATAGCATCTTCCAGTTCGCATTTGAGCAAAATGGCTAATGAATTACAGCAAAGAATTCAAATGTTCCAGTAATGGGTAAAGAAATGATAGAACATCGGTCATGTTCAAGTCCGTGCTTTTGAGCCGGACCTGTGTTAAAGGAGACAAGGTTTCGAACATGAATGACCAGGTTAATGAGTAGTGTGGCGGTTATGGTGAAAGGAGAGGTTCATGCATGGAGATCAGGAAGCCGGCTCAGGCCGGAACCATGGAATCGGGAGATGTATACGTGACAGTGGAGCCAAGCACGGCTGAAGAGCCGGAGATTACACTGGAAAGTCTTGTGTTGGAGCAATATGGCCATCAAATTTTGCAGACAATCCGGGAAACCCTGGAAATCTGCCGGGTAACAGGGGTTAAGATGACGGTAAGAGACCGGGGCGCGCTGGAATACGCCATCCGATCAAGGGTTGAAACAGCCCTGTTGCGCGCCGGGGAGGAGGAGTAAGCATGAAGGGACTACGTAGAAGCATGCTTTTTGTTCCGGGGAATCATCCGGGCATGATTCAGAATGCAGATATTTATGGCAGTGACAGTATCATCTTTGATCTGGAAGATGCCGTCAGCCTTCAGGAAAAAGACAGCGCCCGTCTTTTGGTGAAACATGCGTTGAGAAAGATTGATTTTGGAGAGACAGAGCGGGTGGTGCGGATCAATCCCCTGGACACGGGCTGCGGTACCCAGGACTTGAAAATGATGGTGGCGGCCGGACCCGACGCACTGATGATTCCCAAGGCAACAGCCCGGCGGCTGATAGAAGCAGATCTGATGGTAGGTGAAATAGAAGCGGCGCTGGGTGGAAACCGTCAGCCCCTGGCGTTCATTCCCATTATCGAGAGTGCTGTGGCGGTGGAAGAAATCAATGAGCTGTTGAAAGCTTCCAGCCGGATTGTGGCTGCTTTGCTTGGGGGAGAAGATTTAACGGCAGACCTGGGAATTCAGCGGACGAAAGCAGGTGATGAACTGCTTTACGCCAGAAGCCGGGTGGCCATGGCCTGCTGCGCCTGTGGGGTGGATGCCATTGATACCCCTTATGCCGATACGATGGATGACGAAGGGCTGGCAAAAGACACTGCAAAGGGAAAAACTGTGGGGTTCACCGGCAAAGCTGCGATTCACCCGCTTCAGATTGAAGTGATCCACCGGGTGTATGCCCCCAGTGAAGCTGAAATTCATGAGGCAAGGCAGATCATCCGGGCAATGAAGCAGGCGGAACGGGAAGGCAAAGGTGCGGTGGCAGTGGACGGACGGATGGTGGATGCGCCCATTATTTTAAGGGCAGAAAAGCTGCTACAGCAGGCAAAAGCCATGGGAGTTCATGACATGACAGACAACGTGAACGGAGGTGCCTGATATGCTGAATAACGTGAAGCGCGAAATACCAAAAACCATTCCGGGATTCGGAGATGTCATCCCGTTTAAAGGTGTGTGGCAGCATATGCCGATGATTCACACGGCACCGGTTTCCCTGGTGCCATCGGGGAAAGGAACAGTTAAAAAACTTCATTCCATAGAACAGGCACTGGACGCCTGTGAGTTGAAAGACGGCATGACGGTTTCCTTCCATCACCATCTTCGCAATGGTGACGGTGTGCTCAACCAGGTGATGGAAGCCATTGATGCCAGAGGGCTGAAAGATATTCATGTCGCTGCCAGTTCCCTGTTTCCGGTTCATGCTCCCCTGGTCAGCCTGATGGAAAAAGGAACAGTCACTCGCATAACCGCTAATTATATGCTGGGGCCGGTGGCAGAAGCGATTTCCAATGGAAAGCTGACATATCCCGTGGTGATGCAGACCCATGGAGGACGGGCACGGGCCATCGAAGTTGGCGATCTGTCCGTTGATGTCGCCTTTATTGCAGCGCCGGCCTGTGATTTGGCAGGCAACCTGAACGGCGTGGAAGGGCCCTCTGCCTGCGGTTCGCTGGGGTATGCGGTGCCAGATGCCCATTATGCCAAGCGGGTGGTGGCCGTCACAGACCACCTGGTGCCTTATCCGGCCAATCCCATTGAAATCAGTCAGGAATGGGTGGATTTTATTGTGGAAGTGGATTCCATCGGGGATCCGGAAGGCATTGTTTCCGGTTCCACACGCCTCACACGGGACCCGCTGGGTTTAAACATTGCCCGAAAAGCGGCCCAGGCCATAGAAGCCTCTGGATTACTGGTGGATGGATTCTCTTTCCAGACCGGTGCCGGCGGGGTGTCACTGGCGGTGGCTGCTTATGTAAGGGAAATCATGCGCCAAAAAAAGATAAAAGGAAGCTTTGCTTCCGGTGGAATTACCGGGTATATGGTGGATATGCTGGAAGAAGGGCTGTTCCGCTCCCTGTTGGATGTGCAATGTTTTGATTTGCAGGCGGTGAATTCTTACAAGCAAAATCCTGCCCATCAGTTCATGTCGGCTTCCATGTACGGAAACCCCCATAACAGAGGTGCTGTGGTCAATCAGTTGGATGTGATGATTCTGGGTGCCACAGAAATAGACACTGATTTTAATGTGAACGTGACTACCGGTTCAACGGGAATCATCATGGGCGGATCAGGCGGCCACAGTGACACGGCAGCAGGGTCCAAGCTGGCCATTGTCACCACCCAGCTGCTGCGTGGCCGGTTACCCATCATTCGCGACAAAGTCACCACGGTGACCACGCCGGGAGAATCTGTGGATTTACTGGTAACCGAAAGAGGCATCGCTGTGAACCCCCGGCGAAAGGATCTGGAAGAAAAGCTGAATGAAGCCGGTATTCCCACCACATCCATTCACCAGTTGAAACAAATGGCAGAAGAACGTGCCGGAACACCAGATCCGGTGGCGTTTGAAGAACGCATTGTGGGTGTGGTGGAATACCGGGATGGAACGGTGATTGATGTGATTCGTCAACAGAAACAGCACTTCAAATAGGTGCCAAAAAGAGACAAGCGATTCATCACGGTGAGCAGGAAGGCTAATGTGAAGGCCCTCAACTGTCGATAACTTAAGTGAAGCATGTGAAAGTGACGGTTTGCAAGAATGATGCATTGACCAAAAGAATGAGCATCTATCATGAAATGCAGATAAGAGAAGATATGAACGGCAATCTGTTCGATCTGCAGAGACAGAGGGGGCATCTTGATGAATCGAAAAAATGTGGCATGTCTCATGGCAATCATCATGATCATGGTAACCTGTTGGCCTGGCGGGGTATTTGCTGATGACCAGCAGGGCGTCAGTGGAAATTTGACCTATCGTGTTGACAATGGGGAAGTGACCATCACCGGGCTGGTGTACGGACAGGACGCACCGAATGTGATTATTCCCGGAAGCATTGAAGGGATGCCAGTTGTGGCCATTGAAGAGGCAACGGCACTTGGCTCCGGGGAAGTCTTTCAGGGAAAAAACATTGCAACACTGCGCATTCTTAAGGGTCTCGAAGTCATTGGTGATTTTGCATTTGAGGGTAACCAGATCAGCATCCTGCGACTTCCGGTGTCGGTGAGCCATATTGGAGAAGGCGCCTTTCATGGGAACCCCCTCACCAGAGTGGTGGTGTGGAATGGGGCTGCCACCATTGAAGACCAGGCTTTTGTAACTTCACTGACAGAGCCGGGTGCCCTGACGGTGGTGGGCTATGTGTACCAGGCGGAAACTGAAACAGTGACGGCTAATACCTATTCAACGGCAAGACAATATGCCCTTGCCAATGGGCATTCCTTTGAACCCATTATTCCAACAGAATCCATTCAGGTGACGCCTGGGGCAGTGACCCTGGACATTGGCGAATGGAGTGCGCTGTCTGCCGCCTTCAATCCCGCCAATGCCACTGCAGCGGAAGACTGGCTGGTGTGGGAGAGTAACAATGCCCAGGTGGCCACTGTCTCCCAGGAGGGTGTTGTCACGGCCATGGGCGAAGGCACGGCGACGATCAGGGCAATATCAGCAGATGAAGTGCTGGGAACAGCAACCATTGAGGTGAGACAACCTGAGGAAGCCCCCGGTGATGATGACGATGACGGGGAGCCAGGGGACCCTGATGATGGCGATGACCCCGGCGATGGCGATAATGGCGATGATGATGATCCGGGTGACGATAATGATGACGAACCAGGAGAACCTGGCGATGATGACGACCCGGAAGATCCGGCAGACGTTGTCAGGGTAACAGGTGTTACTCTGAACCGCCGCACCCTCACGCTGGATGAAGGGGAAACCCGGCGTCTTATCGCAACGGTGACCCCGTCCCAGGCCACCAATCAAAACATTACCTGGAGCAGCAGTAATGATTCAGTGGCCCGGGTATCTTCCACCGGGCTGGTGACAGCCCGCAGAAATGGCCGAGTGACCATCACCGTCACCACAGAAGACGGTTCTTACCGGGACACCTGTGAAGTGACGGTGCTTCGGTGGTACGATGACCGATATGAAAATGATCGAAGAGATTCATCACGGGATACAGGCGGCAGTACGGGCACCACCACTGGCACTCCCGCCACCAGTATGCCGGGTGCCGGTCTTTACAGTGATCAAACCACTTATCGTCATTTTATACTGCCCTCTTTTTCCAACGATCAAGGCTATTTCACGGTGACAGCTCCGGCAGATTTAGGCCGCAATCAACTGCTGCAGATCCCCTTTGGAGCCCAGCGCTTCAGCAGTTTTACCATTGGGAGAGAAACAGTGGAAGCACTGAAACAAAACCAGAACAACCTGTTGCTGATGGAGGGGCGTCTGAACGTACTGCTGGAACCCCAGGCCATTAAGAGCGGCCAGGAGATCAAGATCACCGTTGAAAAGACAGATGAAGGGTATCAGATTCATGCCAATCCCAAAGGTGCGGTGAGTTTGATCTTTTCACCTCCTTCGGGGGAAAGCCTGAGGGGAAGAATAGTCCAGCGGCAGGATGACACTGGGCAGTGGTGGTCAATACCGCCCACCCAGTTGAATACCAACGGTGGTGTGACTATTTTCATGGAAGAAGACGGATTGCACCGGTTTCAATAGTCTTGCAGAGGTTCACCAGCCATGATACCTGGAGATCGTTATGATATTGCCGGAAGATTCCTTACAGCGAAAGGCCGCGGATAACCCCGCGGCCTTTGTGATAGGAACAAAACGATGGTGATGGTTAGTTTACCAGATCCACCACCAGGTAAGGCTGCAGCTGGTAAGGCTTGGGGGCGATATTGCGGTCATGCCACATATAGAACCAGCGCTCCAACGGGTAATAGTAGTAGCCATCCTGCCAGTGATCAGAAGTGTCGTAGGGGTCTGCAAAAATAAGCACGTCATCGCCAATCTCAGGGGTGCCGTTGTTGTCATAGCCAATGATCACCTGCCAATGGCCATCCCAGTCCACCCATTCCACCATGATGGGGCGGCCGGCTTCCAGATGACCGGTGAGCCATCTGACAAAGTAGCTGTCGGCGGCTTCAGCCCAGTCTTCACTTTCATCATCATTCTCAGTGGTGTAAAGCGACATATAGGAGAAGGTGGGCGGCAAATTGCCCCATTCAGCAGCCACATGACTGGAATCACCCTCTTGAATCAGATCCTGGGCAGAATAATTTTCGTGATAGCTGGTTTCCACCACTTCAAAGCCTGCCAGGCTTTCAAAGAAGCGGGTCATCTGTCCCACGTCAGTGCCATATTCCCCAAATTCATCGGCAGAACCCGGCTCGGCATCGGGATCATCCAAATCGGTATGAGCATCCATCATCACGCTGATGTCCCATTCATCATAATCGGTGACACCAAAATGCCACAGCACCATAAGGGCAGAAGCCGGTCCGCAAGACCATTCAGCTGTCTGCTGATAGGTCTTGAAGTTTTCCAGCAGAGTCAGCTGGTCATCGGATTTCATGCGGTAAAAATCAGGATTCACATAATAGCGGGAGGCTGGATTATCGCCGGCGTACTCGTAGGCATTGGCGCCGCCCCATTCATCGATATTAATGGCCTCGGTAACGACTTCTGGTTTGTTTTTTTCTGCGGCCTGATTACTTTCAGGTGTCAGTTGAATCGTTTTTTCGGAAGCGTCCCATTCCACAACAACTCCCAGCAGTTCTGCCAGTGCACGCAGGGGGACATAGCTGCGTCCATTGATCATTTCAACAGACTGGCCTTCGGGCAGAGAGTAAGGCTGGTCGTTCACAGTGACGCTGACTTCGGCAGCAGCAGATCCCACTGACAGAGAAACAAGAGCGAACACCAGCAAGCATGCCAAAAACCATTTCATTTTTTTCATAGTCATCAACCTTTCGTGTCATGTGGTGGTGAGTGGACGGCAACTAAATTGAAAACAGGCATCATATCACTTCTGGGCATCACTCCTGCACCGTATTTGACTGACTACTGTGATTCTATCATAATATTCAGTATCTTAACCAGCAAAAAATGATAAGACAAGACGAACAGATTGAAATAATCCTATGAGCATGTTTTACTGAAATGAGCAAGGATGAAAGAGGGCGAATAAGATATAGTTAAAGGAGAGATTCTTGTGGATCAATCATCAATGGAAGTGCTGGTATTTGTTTATGGAACCCTCATGCAGGGACGAAGCAATCACCATTACCTCAGCAACTCACAGCGTTTGGGAGAAGGCATTGTGCAGGATTATCAGCTCTACCATTTGGGAGAGTATCCGGGAATGGTGCCGTCTGTCGGCTGTCAGGTAAAGGGCGAGGTATATCGAATTAACGAAACAACGCTGGCTCAACTGGATGAGTTGGAAGATGAAGGGGGCGAATACAGGCGTGTCAAGATGCCTGTCACGATGGCGGCGGTTACACTGGAAGAGGTGTACAGTTACGTGTACCAGTTGCCGGTGGATGAAGAATGGGCAGTTCCCCTTCGGCAGCAACCCTGGTCATCATAGCTGGAAAGGCTAAGAGACATGCTGAGGGCATGTCTCTTTTGCATGAGGCCAGAAACCGTATGTGAAACAATCTGCCGACCTGATAAACCGGCAGGATTATGAATCACATCAAGCGGTTTGGTTTAAAAGATGCTATGACAGGTACTGCTGCTTGAAGGTTTCGAAGGGTACCGGACGACCCCACAGGTATCCCTGCATTTCATCGCAACCCATTTCTTTAAGAACATCCAACTGATCCTGATACTCAACACCTTCTGCAATGGTGCGCAAGTTCATTCCTTTGGCCATCATGATGATAGCTTTAATGATCAGCTGAGAGTTTCTGTCATCAGCAACATGATCCACCAGCTCTTTGGCGATTTTCAGGCGATCAACTCCGAAGCGCCTGATATAACTCAGGGAAGAGTAGCCTGTACCGAAGTCATCAATGGAAATGGTAAACCCGGACTGTTTCAACTGATCAAAGGTGCCCTCAATGGTTGCATGCAAGCTCATGGCTGAATTCTCCGTGATTTCCAGATCGATCCAATGAGGCGGTACACAGTGCCTCATCTCTTTTTGCTTCAGAGAAGCCAAAAGATCAGCTGTTTCAATAACTTTCGGCGACAGATTAATTCCCATTTGAATAGAAAGAGAAGAGGCTTTTCGTGCGTGGGCGATGGTGGCGTAAGCCTGGTCAATGACCCATTCGGTGATGGGAAGAATGATCCCGGTTTCCTCGGCCACAGGGATGAACTCGCCAGGTGAAATCATTCCCTGATGGGGATGAAACCAGCGAAGCAATGCTTCCATCCCCACTAATGCATGGTCAGAGATGCGAAACTGAGGCTGAAAATAAAGCTGGAACTCCCTGGAAAAATCAGCATTTCCCAGCATTATTTCCAGGGAGTGCTTACGTTCGATTTTTTCCCTTAAGGTACTATTGAATCGAACTGAAGCACTGTTCTGATGAGAATCCTTGGCTTCATACATGGCCATATCTGCATACTTCATTAGTAAATCCCGGGTAGTTGCATCATCAGGATAAAGAGAAACACCAATGCTGACACCCAAGTGGAAGATATAGGGAGGAAGTTCGACGGGAAAATTGATGGCTTCAATCACTTGCTGTGACAGAAGGTCAATTCCTTCCTTTGAAAGACCCGGAGCAGTGAGGATGGCAAACTCGTCTCCGCCGATGCGAAAAAAACTATTGGATGGAGAGCAGGCAGCAGCAATGCGTTGGCTGATCTCCACCAGCACATGGTCTCCCAGCTCATGGCCATGGGTATCATTAATGGATTTAAAGCGATTCAAATCCAGATAAAGAACGCCAAAGGAAGTAGCTCCCATCTGGTTTAAGCGAGCGTCAAGACGGTCGATAAAATATCTGCGATTGAAAAGACCTGTCAGGGAGTCTTTTTTCGCCAGTGAACTCAGGGTCTCATTAGCCACAATGAGATCTTGGCTGCGGGCAACCACTTGTTGTTCCAACTGTTCGTTGAGATACAGTTCTTTCTTTAACAGATATTCATTTCGTATGCTGGTTTGTACATAGCTTGTCAGCAGTTGATGGAGGATAATGATGAAGGTGGCAGCGAGAAAAGCTTCAATACTGAATGTTTTTGTCAGAAGCAGAAGCAACAGCAAAAATGGCAGCAGTCTGGCGGATTTTTTGCGTCCATAATTTTGTGGCAGGACTAATAAGTCATCAGCTCCAGTTGGCGCAAAGGTGGTTCTGGCGTGGATGGAGGCTTTGGAAAAAAGAATGAGGGGAAGTAAGTACAAAACATCCACCAGGGTATTCGCCTGGTATAAGTCTGCCAATGTCAGGTAGGCATAATAAAAATCATTGCCTGATGAGATGGCAATTCCCAGAAAAAGATAGTAGAAGGATGGATGAATGCGGCCATCACGGTTGGAAATATAGATGAGCAGCATGCTGGTCAGTGAAAAGAAGCCAGCAAATAAATAAACCATGGTCAGAATATAGTCATCGATTTCATTGAAACGCAGATTAGTTCTGAGAAAGATCACAGCCCACATGAAGATCAGTATTAGGGAGACGACGGTGAGAAGGTCCAGCAGCAACTGATAGCCATTCCATTTTTGAAGATGTTCCCTGAAGTACCTGATGGAAAAAGACATGAGAAAGAGGCTGGGAAGAGTGTATAACACTTCCAGCCAATAGACTCTTGAGGGGTCAATCCCCAGAAGGTGCTCCATCACCAGCCAGCAACAATCGGCAAATGTCCAGACAGCAGTGAAGGCAAGCAGATAAACCCATGGAAAGCGGGGCAGTCCATGGGCTTTAACGGAACGAAAAAGAACCAGTGTTGCCGCGAAGCCCACCAGGGGTGAAGCGAGATTGCTCCATATGTCACTGGCTGCCAGAGTGCTGATGATAAATAGAAAGAATAGCGTTATTAGAAGAGCTGTTTCAGAAAATCTTCGTATTTCCATGGTGCTTATCCTCCTTGATTAGGTAATTATACTCAATCAAGAAATGGAAAGCAATGACCAATTAAACAAATGATAAAGCAACAGGATGACACCGTGCGGAGTCACATGACGATAAAACCCCTTCCTGGAGAAGATGCCGGGAGGGGGTTGAAAGTGAGATGTGTCATGGTTGATTACTCAACGGGTTACTTATCATGGAAATGGTGTTTCAGCAGGGTCACTAAATCGGGGTTACGTTTCAAAGCGCTGTAGTTATAGAAAATGCTGCCTTTCACCAGCGGATACCAGGTATTCATCTGAAGCTGGCGGTCCATTTCGCCAATACCGTGCCAGGGGCTGGCGGGGTCAGAGTTGCCAACGCGGTAGGCTGCCTGACCAATGTAAAGGTCAACGGCAGAACCAGCCATCGCCTGGTTCCACCAGGCCAGCAGGGTATGGTAATCGGCAATATCGAAGCCAATGTGCCAGTAGATCTGAGGAGCAATGTAATCAATGGTGCCTTCCTGAATCCAGGCAAGGGGATCTGCGTAATGGGAAAAATAGGTTTGGTTGCCCCGGGTTTCACTTCCCAGGGGATGAGAGCTTTTATTGGCCCAGATTCCGAAGGGGCTGATGCCAAAACGCACTTCGGGGTCAGTGGTTTGAATGGCCTGGTGAAGATCCCGGATCAACGTGTTCACATTTTCCCGGCGCCAGTCTTCCACCGACGCATAACCGGCACCATAGCTGGCATAAGTGCCGGCATCATCGAAGGTGGTGCCGGGGTAAAAATAGTCGTCAAAATGAATGCCGTCGATATCGTACATTTCCACCAGCTCAAGGGCGCTGTCGATGATCAGCTGGCGGGCCTGGGGCATGCCCGGGTCGAAATACAGGTTGCCATCGGTATGATGTACCACCAGGTGAGGATAGAGACGGGCGGGATGCCAGGGCACCAGCGCCGCAATGTCATGAGCCGGTTCATCCTTGGTTTTGCGGGTAATGCGGTAAGGGTTCAACCAGGCATGAAGCTCCATGCCCCGGCGGTGTGACTCTTCCACCCAAAATTGAAGAGGATCAAAACCATCCTGGGGTGCCAGGCCCTGACTCCCTGTGAGATACCGGGACCAGGGGAAATAACGGGATTGGTAAAAGGCATCGGCAGTGGGACGCACCTGCAGAAAAATGGCATTGAGGCCGGCTGCCTCAGCAGTTTCCAAAATTGTGATGGCCTCTGCCTTCAGAACGGCAGGGTCTGTGGTGGGCTTGGAAGGGTAGTCGATGTTCAGCACTGAGGCCACCCAAAGGCCCCGCATGGGCGGGCGTTCAGTGACGGTTTTTTCAGGAGCAACGGCACCTGCAGTCAGTACGGTGGTCAATACAAAAAGAATCACAAGAAAGCATAGGGGGCCGGTTCTTTTCAACATGTTGTGAAACTCCTCTCGGGTGATGGTTGACAAGGTCATCCGTGTGATCCGCTGTTTATGAGGAACATCCGAATAAAGGGGCGGTCGCGGGTGACGCAGTTAAGGTTAATATACTGAAAAGCAGGGGAGAAGTCAACTGATTCCATGCCCTTAAGGTGTAAATCTGTTATAATGGAAAGCATAAAAAGAAGCGAAAGGTGGAAGGGAACAATGATGACACAGATGAAACTGGCCCGGGGCAGCCTGAACGCCCCAGCACTGGTACTGGGCTGTTTGCGGATGAACACACTCTCCACCAGAGAAGCGACGGCACTGGTGCAGACGGCTGTTGAAAAGGGCGTTACTCACTTTGACCATGCTGATGTTTATGGCGACGGTCGTTCTGAGGAAGTATTCGGGAAAGTAATGGAGAAACATCCTGGATTACGGGATCAGATTCTGATTCAAAGCAAATGTGGCATTCGGAAAGGGTATTACGACTTTTCGAAGGAGTATCTGCTGTCCTCGGTGGAGGAAAGCCTTCAGCGTCTGAAAACAGACTACCTGGATATTCTGCTGCTTCATCGGCCCGACACTCTCATGGAGCCGGCGGAAGTGGCAGAAGCTTTCAGTCAGCTTCACGAAAGTGGAAAAGTGCGTTATTTTGGCGTCAGCAACCATCATCCGCTGCAGATTGAGGTGCTGAACCAGCATCTGGAACAACCTCTGATATTGAATCAGCTGCAGCTGAGCCTGGCCAACACCAGCCTGCTGGATGCCGGTTTGCATGTGAACATGAACCAGACGGCAGCCTTGAACCGGGACGGCTATGTGCTGGATTACTGCCGGACGAAAGGAATGACACTGCAGGCCTGGTCACCCCTCACCATCAACCCGGAGGCCGGCAGCTTCATCGGCCACGGAGATTACGTAGAGCTGAACCGATTGCTGGAGCGAATGGCAGAGAGCAAAAACACCCAACCTTCCGCCATTGCCCTGGCCTGGATCATGCGCCACCCTGCAGGTATTCAGCCTGTTGTGGGCACCACGCGGCCGGAACGGCTGGAAGCCCTCAGTGAAGCCGCTCATATTCATCTGAACCGCCAGGAGTGGTATGCGTTGTATCTGGCTGCAGGCAATCGCCTCCCCTGATCAAAGCCTTTTGGTTTCATTAAAGATTGTCGACTGTCTCTGTCCCGGTATGCGCCGGGATTTTTACTGATGAAAGGAATGAAGTGAAACGATGAAAAAATCACTGGTACTGGCAGAGAAACCCTCTGTCGCCCGGGATATTGCCCGAGTGCTTCAATGCCGGCAAAAAGGAAACGGATTTTTGGAAGGCGACAAGTGGATTGTTACCTGGGCACTGGGCCACCTGGTCACATTGGCAGATCCTGAAACCTATGATCAAAAGTACAAAAGCTGGAAGCTGGAAGACCTGCCCATGCTGCCCAAAGAACTGAAGCTGGAAGTCATCGGCCAAAGCCGCAGGCAATACCAGGCTGTCACCAGCCAGATGAACCGCAAAGACGTGGCCGATATTGTTATTGCCACCGATGCAGGCCGTGAGGGTGAGCTGGTGGCCCGGTGGATTCTGGAAAAAGCCGGGGTGCGCAAACCCCTGAAGCGGCTTTGGATTTCCTCTGTTACTGATAAGGCCATTCAGGAAGGCTTTCGCAGCCTGAAAGAGGGCAAGCAGTATGAAAACCTCTACGCCGCTGCTGTGGCCAGGTCTGAGGCAGACTGGCTGGTGGGCATCAATGCCACCCGGGCCCTCACCTGCCGTTATAATGCCCAGCTTTCCTGCGGCCGGGTGCAGACCCCCACACTGGCCATCCTCTCCTGGCGGGAACAGGAGATTCAGCAGTTCCAGCCCCAAACCTATTATGGCCTCATTGCCGACGCCAACGGTCTGTCACTCACCTGGCGGGATGCCAAAAGCAACGCCACCCGCTCCTTTGACCAACAGCGGATGACCCAGATGCAGCAACGTCTTTCAGGAGAAACAGCCATCCTGCGGAGTATTCGAAAAAATGCCAGGCAACAACCGGCTCCCGGTCTTTATGATCTGACCCTGCTGCAGCGGGAAGCCAACAGCCGTTTCGGATTTTCGGCCAAGGAAACCCTCTCGCTGACACAACGCCTCTATGAACATCACAAAGTGCTCACTTATCCCCGCACCGATTCCCGGCACCTGACCTCTGACATGACAGCCACTCTGAAAGACCGGGTGAATGCCTGCAGCGTGGGGCCCTATGCGCCCCTGGCAAGCCGATTGCTGCGCCAGGGAATCAAAGCAGGCAAGCAGGTGGTGGATGATGCCAGGGTCACTGATCATCATGCCATCATCCCCACAGAGGTGAGCCCTTTTCTGGCAGATCTCAGTGATGGGGAACGAAAAATTTACGATCTGGTGGTGCGGCGCTTTCTGGCAGCCTTTTATCCACCTTTCACTTACGACGAAACAGTGATGGAAGCCGTCATTGGCGATGAAACATTCGTCGCCCGGGGCAAAATCATCCGGGATCAGGGGTGGAAAGCCGTCTTCCAACAGGAAAAGGAACTGGACGATGCATCGCCGGAAAATGACAACGATGAAGACCTGAAGGACCAAGCCCTGCCGGCACTTGAAAAAGGCCAGCGGCTGCCTGTGAAAACCCTGCGTCTCACCACGGGAAAAACAAAACCACCAGCCCCCTTTACCGAAGGCACACTGCTGGCAGCCATGGAAAATCCGTCAAAATACATGGCATCTCAGCGAAAAGACCTGGCCCGCACCCTGGGTGAAACCGGCGGGCTGGGAACCGTGGCCACCCGGGCTGATATCATTGATAAACTGCTGAACAGCTTTCTCGTTGAAAAAAGAGGCAATGCCCTGTACATCACCTCAAAGGGAAAACAGCTGCTGAACCTGGTGCCGGAAGGTCTGAAATCTCCGGCGTTGACAGCAGAGTGGGAGCAGCGGCTGGGAGCCATCGCCGGAGGCAAACTGAAAAAGGAAACTTTTGTCAGTGACATGCGCACCTATGCCAAAGAAATTGTGAAAGAGATTAAGCAAAGTGAGGCCACCTTCAAGCATGACAACGTCACCCGGGAAAAATGCCCGGAATGCGGCAAATACCTGCTGGAGGTTGCAGGCAAGAAAGGAAAAATGCTGGTGTGCCAGGACAGGGAATGCGGCCACCGAAAGTCGGTGGCAGTGGTAACCAACGCCCGTTGCCCGGAGTGCCGGAAAAAACTGGAGCTGCGGGGCGAAGGAGAAGGCCGCATTTTTGTCTGTCGCTGCGGTTACAGAGAAAAACTCAGTGTTTTTGAAGCACGAAAGAAAAAAGAAGGCGGCAGCCGGGTTTCAAAAAAAGAAGTGGCCCAGTACCTGAAAATCCAGGAAAAAGCCAAGGATGAACCCATCAACACTGCGTTGGCGGATGCCCTGGCAAAACTGAAGCTGGATCAGTAGCCTGCCTGACTCCCTGTCGGTCAAATCTGCTGTCTGTTCTTTTGCCTGAATGCGTTGATGAATACAATATGAGGTGATCAGGTGTCGCTATATTACTACGAAACAGAAGCCGGAAATTTTGGCATTGCCGAAAAGAACGGCAGTATTACCCACCTGTTTTTTGAAGAGGATCCCCTGCCGCAGAACATGGAAATCCATGAAACAGCCCTTCTGAGAGAAGCAGCAAAACAGCTGCGCCAATATCTGGCAAAAGAGCGCACCCGCTTCACCCTGCCGATGAAGCCCGTGGGAACTGAGTTCTTCCAGAAAGCCTGGGCACATCTCTGCACCATTCCTTATGGAGAGACCCTCACCTACAAAGCCCTAGCCATCCGGCTGGGTTCACCCCGGGCCGCCCGGGCGGTGGGACTGGCCAATCGCCATAACCCGATTCCCATTTTAATTCCCTGCCACCGGGTGATCGGCAGCAATGGGTCACTCACTGGATACCGGGGCGGGCTTGCCCTGAAACAACGCTTGCTGGAACTTGAAAGAATAGCAGCGGACCACAAGAAAATAGCAGCGGACCACAAGAAAATAGCAGAAAAGTAAATCGACAGGCCGGATGGTCTCCATGTTGCGTGAAAGAGTTGGAGAAAAACCAGGCTTTTCATTAAATGGACTACGCATAACAACAAACACGAATGCATAAATATGAAGAAGGCCTCGTGTGGTTGGATCGCACAGAGGCCTTCTTTAAAAGGGAGAGATGAGAAAAAAGGATGAGCTTGATTCACCATATTGCCAGGTGAAAGGGGGATAAGTAAAGACCTGAACAAAATAGTGACCGCGGTCATTGAATTAATTATATACATAAACGCAAGATGCGTCAATCAATAATTGACAAAAAAATGACAAAATTAGCCTGAATAAATAGTACTGGCAGATCATTTTTATTCGACACATAAGTCAATGTTTGATATAGTGGTTTTAATAGGTCTTGAAACAGGCGGAATTAACCATGGTGACATTTCGCAGCAGTTCAAGCCATTTTACTGGGAGAAACAAACCAGCCTTGAATGAGTGAGGGGAGTGAAGAAGATGCGTTACCAGGTGATGCCTCCCGTTTTCCAGTTGGAACCACAACTGAAATTCGGCATTGTGATCGGCAAGAATCTTCAAAATGGTGAAACATCAGCGACAGATTTGGAAAGACTTCGAGAGGCGGAAGCAAGTGCACGGGTAAAACTGTCTGCAGGTGTACCGCGGGATTGGCCTACGGTGGCCTTCTATCGGGATGTGATGACCCGGGCCGGTATCAACCCTAACAAATATCCCGTATCGGTGGAAGCCATGCTGAAGCGGGTGGTGAAAGGCGGCAGCCTGCCGGTGATCAACGCCCTGGTGGATCTGTGCAACGCCGTCTCTCTGGAGCACCTGATCACCCTTGGAGCCCATGATCTGGCAGATATTCAGGAAGATCTGGCGGTTCGCTTTGCCACCGGCAACGAGCGGTTCCTCCCCTTTGGAGAAACAGAACAGGAATCGGTGGAGCCGGGAGAACTGATTTTCACCAGTGGTGACCAGGTGCAAACCAGAAAATGGATCTGGCGGCAGAGTGAACTGGGTAAAACCACACTTGCCAGCAAAGACATCATTTTTCAGCTGGTGGGCTTTGAAGATGAACCGGAATCATCTTTTCGGCAGGCGCTTGAATCCATTGAAAGACTGGTTGTCCAACGATTTCAAGGAACTGCTGAAGCCTATGTGGTAAGCAGCGATCATACGATGATTGAATTTGACCGATAATTGAGAGGATCTGTGATTTGGGGTTGCTGACAGACATACTCTTTCAAGCATTCCTTGCAAGTGATGTCTATAACTGAAGACAGAAATGCTGGATTCTATCACAGAAGCCAGCATTTTTTAATGGGAATTTTTAGTGGGAGATGCTTTTGTATCTGATGTCGCGAAATAATTAGTCGTGTGAACAACTCACTGAACAAGGTGGTGATTTCATAGAGGTTTAGAATTTTCGGAAACACCAAACATTCTAATTAAGCACCCTATTGTTATCGAACACTCTGATTTGCAACAGTTACAAGATGCTTAAGCGACGAAATAAGAAGGTTTTTTAGAGTAACACAGGGAGAAACTAAGAATTGGCTAAGATCATTATGGTAGCATATAAAAAATGACCATGGTTGATTTTAGAGGGATACATGAGAGTGTATAAACGATATCGAATGATTTTATCTGGCAGTAGCATCACTGAATAAACTTCAGTATTAAACTGAAAGAGCGGTGAATCAATGATAAATCTTTCGGAGCCTGAGATCATTTTGGTCGATGATGAGTCCTTAACCTTGCGTAACTATGAGCTGGTTCTCAAGTCTTTTTTTGGAGTAAAGGCATTTTCAGATCCGGTGGAAGCACTAAAATACATGGATCGGGAATCTGTGAAACGACTGAAAGTAATCATTAGTGATGCGTGGATGCCAGATATGACCGGAGCGGAACTATTGTTTCACATGTCGAAAAGAATCCCGGAAGCAATGCGAATGATCGTTACAGGTATGAGAAATTTCGAAGTGGCGAAAGAATCCATCAACAAGGGAAAGGTTCATTGTTTCCTTAATAAACCAGTTAAACCTGAAACACTGATTTTTAATACGATTTGTTGTTGTGAACAGTTACGGGTGCGCCGCGTTTTATACCATTCCATCGTAAGTATTCGCCTGGAAGAAACGGAGAAGCGGCAAATGCAATGGTTAAACCAGTTCTTTGTAGAACAGGCAGGTAAGGAAGCCGATGAAATGTCGGCACTGATACGGCCGATCTCTTATTATTATAAAGCGCTCAATCTCTATCGTAACAAAAAGTATACTGCCGCAATAGAAGTAATCGGTCAGATTGCAACTGCACATGACGATCGGGTGGCCAGAGGAACTGAAATTCGGAAGCTGCTGTTGGAGGCGGCTGTTTTATGGACATTCAGGAAGCCGGGAAACAGCCAGGGATCATGGCACTACAACAGGGACGAAGTCGTATTATTACTTAGGAAAGCAGCCGATGTCATGGCAGCACATTCATTAAACGGAATGATTGCCGTCCTGATGGAGGAGTTTTCTGATTTAATGCAGTTTGGGATAGACATGAACGTTTTTTCACAAAAACAGGCAGAGTGGATCCGGTTATGCCTGGGAAAAGATAAAAGGAAAGATTGGTCGGTGCAAACACTGGGAACATTGGTTATTTGGTATAAAGGGGAGACGGTGAAGATCAATGATTTATTGACCCGAAAAGAAATCGATGTGTTGACCTATCTATTGAGCCGTCCGGGACAGCGAATCCCTGCCGATATGATGATAGAGCATTTTTGGCCCCATAAGAGCTTTAAACAGGGCAAGAACAATCTGTACCTGACGCTTCATACTCTCCGAAAAACCCTCGAACCCGATTTGAACAAGCCGAAACATTCCCGTATCATCCAATATCACGATAATTGCTGTTTTCTGAATACTACCCATGCAGCCATTCAGGATCTCGAACTGACTGAACTGATGACCAGAGCACAGGACGAATGGAGCAAGGGATTGGAAAAAGCGTTTCTTGAAACATGCCAGTTGATTATCAGCAATTATCGACAACCATATCTATGTGAATATATCTATGAGCATTGGATTTCAGAACGACGGTATCAGATTCAGTCAAAGTTCCACGAACTGCTACTGAAGTACACGCAGCTACTGGAAAAACAGCAAAGAAAGCAAGAAGCGCAGCTGATGCTGAAGGTTTCTATCAGTAATCGTCTTGTGCTGGGAGACCTGTATGACTAACACGCAGCATACCAGACAGTGGCACGCGTCTCAAGCGACGCTTGAATGATTGAATCACTATGAAAGATGAAGCTTTGCAAATCATTACCATGGAAAGCAGTCGGTTTGAATGGGCTCCGGTAATTTTCCGGATAGATTCAGCAGACGATGCTGAAGTAATTGAACAGGGGGCATGATTTTAAGCATTGAATGTCAATGAGGCAGAGCGGGATGGTCAATAAAAAATCAAAACTGGAGGGTGATCAAATGGGATTGGCAAAAAAAATTGCTGTTATTGTGGGGGTTCTTGTGTTGATTATTTGCCTGGGGCTAAGTGGGATGGCGATCAAAATCGCATCAGACACACTGGAAGAGCAAATTGATAACACTTTGCTCGGGCAGACAATACAAGGTGCTGAATTGGTTGAAACGATTGTCGGCATGCGTCTTGAGGTTCTGGAAGAGGTGGCGCGCAGGGAAGCAGTTGAATCAATGGATTGGAACGTGCAGCGCACTTCACTGCTGGACGATGTGGCAGGCTTGGGATATGAAGACATCGCAATTGTGGACCGCGGCGGGCAGGCAACTTATGTGCTGTCGGGAAACAGTATCAATAACGGTGATGCCGATTACGTCAAAAGAGCATTTGCCGGGGAGAGTAATGTATCAGACGTGATCATCAGTCCGGTAACCGGGGAGGCTTCTTTTGTTCATGCGGTACCTATTAAAGTGAATGGCAGGGTTGAAGGCGTGCTTTATGCAAGAAGAGACGGCAATATGCTGACTTCACTCACCGATGAAATGGGCTTTGGTGAAAGTGGGTATGCCTTTATCCTTAACACCCAAGGCATTTTTGCGGCGCATCCGAATCAAGATTATGTAATGGATCAGATAGCTCCGGTACAGGCTGCGCAGACAGATGTTTACTGGGAAAATCTGGCCGGTTTATTCCAGCGAATCTTAAATGAACCGGAAGGATACAGCTATTATCGACATAACAACCAGGATTTTTTTGCTGCCTACGCGCCGATTCAGGGAACCAACTGGATTCTGGTCACCACCGCTGCAAAAGATGAAGTTCTGAGTGCGGTTGCATCCACGCGAAATACCCTCATAACGATGTCGGCGGCGTTCATGCTGCTTGGGTTGGTAACAGCTTTTATTGTCGGAAGAAGCATAGCGAAACCGATTATACGTCAGGCGTCTGTCATTGAACGGTTCTCAAAATATGATTTGACAACCGAAGGCATGACGGAAATTCGCCGGTACGCAAGCCGAAAAGATGAAATTGGTTTGATTACCAAGGCGCTGGCAATCATGCAGGAAAATCTGGCTTCACTGATCATGCAAATCAGCGGTAATGCGCAGACTGTGGCTTCCTCGGCAGAAGAGTTGACAGCGACCAGTCAACAGTCGGCCGCAGCCTCCAATGAGGTGGCAAAAACCATTGAAGATATCGCAACAGGAGCGACTGATCAGGCCAAGGATACGGAGCATGGCGTTCAAAGTGTTAATGAAATCGGAAAACAGATTGAAAAAAACCAACAATTAATGGAAACGTTGAATCGAACAGCTGAAGATGTCAAACAGATGAAAAACGAAGGATTACAAACACTGAAAGATGTTGTCGAAAAGACGGCACAGACCAGTGATTCGACGAAAGAAGTCAGTGAGATCATTATCAATACAAACGAAAGTGCAAGCCGAATACAAACGGCCAGTGGGATGATTAAGAGTATTGCAGAGCAGACAAACTTATTGGCTCTGAATGCAGCCATTGAATCAGCACGAGCGGGTGAAGCTGGCCGCGGATTTGCCGTGGTTGCTGAAGAAATCCGAAAGTTGGCAGAACAGTCCAATCAATTTACAAAGGAAATAGATACCATCATCAGTGATTTGACAGGTAAAACCGGTTATGCTGTGACAACCATGAGTCAAGTGGCTGAAATTGTGGCAGCACAAAGCAAAAGTGTTGGCGTAACAAATGAAAAATTTCAGGGCATTGACATATCCATTGAAAGAATGCGTGCGGCGATTGAATCATTGAATGAGTCGGGGGCGGTGATGGATTCCAAGAAAAATGAGTTGGTGGGGGTAATTGAAAATCTGTCGGCCATCTCGGAAGAAAATGCTGCCGGAACCGAAGAGGCCTCTGCCTCAGTAGAGGAGCAAACTGCAGCCATGGCCGAAATAGCTGGAGCCAGTGAAACATTGGCACAGCTGGCGGAAGAAATGCAGAAGGGGATTGCCCGGTTTAGCCTGTAAAGACGAATTGTAAAATGTGACATGGTAAAGTAAACAATCAAGAGCAGGGTTCTGTCACTTCGACGGAATCCCTGCTCTTGACTTATGGCATCAATCACCAAATGAGGAAGGCTAACCTTACAGCATTGAACCTGCCAGTGTTACCATGGCTCTGAACAGTTGATACAGCGTGACAACATCGGAGGCTTCACAGCTCACCGTCAGGGCGTTCACCCGATTGACACCGGGAATAGATGCCGCCTTATCAGCCATCACTGCCTGGGCCAGCTCCAACGTCAAAGAAAAAGGGCCTTCGTGTCTTTTTACCGGTGCAGTGGGAATACTTGCCAGTGCCTTCACCACGGCTTCGGCGTAAGCCGACTTTAACTGGTTTTGGGATACATGCCGGGCGCAATAGCGGGAAAGTGCTTTCTTAACTGCCACCGTTGCAACGGGGCCAACTTCACTCAATGCATCCTGGGTAACCTGATGATCACCGGCCACCAGCACCACCGGCACATCGAAATGACCGGCCACCAGAGCATTCAGACCGATTTCCCCCACAGTTTCCCCATTAATCATGAGCTTGCTCACCACCCGGCCGGCATAGGTATGATCAAAAATCCCCGTAGGCGTACCGGCTTTGGGATGGTACCCGATGAGCATGGCACAGTCAACACCGCTGTCCACGCCTTCCATCATACTCAAGTCTTTGGGATAGCCGCTGATGAGATTCACATCCGGATGAAGCAGTTCAATGAGAATGTTATCCATGGAGTCGTGGGAATCATTGACAATCACTTCGGTGACGCCATGTTTGAACAGTTCTTCGCACAACAGGTTGACCTCATCCGTCATCAACTGTCGGGCCCGGGCATAGTCCGGCTTGTCCCATCCCGTCTGTTTTCGGGAAACCACACCCCAAATTCCTTCCAGATCAGCAGAGATAAATACTTTCATGACAATCACTCCTTTGAAGTCGATGGTGTAAAAACTGGAATGGAAAGCTGCCTCTATTATAACCAAAACCTGAAAAATCCACCAATTTTTTGTGATTTGATAAATCAAATGCCATTGTATCAATAATAAGGCTGGTCGAATCTTGCCAAATGGGAAGCGGTGCATTCCAATAAGTCGAAATAGAAGAGGTTTGTATGAGATTTGCCGGAACCAGATGATTGCCGGCCCGATGCTGGGCGAGTGACATTTCTTGATTAAAAGTGTTGCTTAAATGGTACAATAGAACTATGACGCTTCATAATTGCCAATTAGTGACAATAATGTAAAGCTTGATGGGGATTGCAGATAGCGTTGACAATTTACAGAAAGCAGGTGGTATCAATGAGTCAAAACACTTCTCTTTCGCAGCGTATTGTCATTGTGGATGACTCTCCCTTCTCGGTCAGCGTGCTGGAGAACATCTTGGCAGATTTGGGGCACAATGTCGTGGGTTCGGCTGATTCTCTTGAACAAACCATTGAGGTGGTGGAAAATCATCAGCCTGATCTGGTTACCATGGACATGACAATACCCGGCACCGATGGATTGGAGTGCACAAAAGCGATTAAAAAAAGACTGCCCGGCACCAAGGTGATCATCATCAGCTCGTTAAAAGACGAAGCCATGATGAAAAAAGCCAAGGAGGCGGGGGCTGAAGGGTATGTGCAGAAACCCGTTGATTCAGAAGAACTGGGGCGGGTGATTGACCGGCTGGTGAATGAAGAACGATTGCTGGAAAAGCTGAACGAACTGGGAAAACTGGCTTTTCAGGAATCGTTGATGAACAATATGAATCGCATTTTTGGCGAAAAGCCCGTGTTTCAGGATCCGGAAGAGACGCTCTCGGAGTCACAGGGAATTTCTGTGGTCATGGGAATTATTGGCGCCTTCAGCGGCCGTTTTGTGATGGACCTGTCATATGCCTCAGCTGAAGCGGTGGTCAAAAAAATGTTGAAGCGGGAAACCGTTCCAAAAGATGAGGTACTCAACTCTGCAGCAGAGCTGGCCAATATGGTTGCAGGGAACGCCTGCTCAATGATCAACCAGATCAATAAGCTTTATGCACTTCGCCTGGCACCTCCCACCATCTATCATGGTGAATCTCTGAAACTTTCCACAGCCAACTTGAAAGGCACTACTATTGTGGCGAAGACTTCTGTTGGAGCAATGTATTTGAACTATGGATTCGCAAAGGGGGAACACATGTGGATGTAAAATGGATTAACCCTTTTATTGAAGCTTTTATGCATGTGATGCCCCAGCTTGGATTTCAAACCATCGAAAAAAGCGCGGTTACCCTGGGGCAGGGTAAGATTAAGAGTGCCGGCGTCATTATGAATTTGGGGATTGTGGGAGAGCTCACCGGGAATGTGGTTTATAACATTGAAATGGAAACGGCGAAAGGAATCGCTTCGAAAATGATGATGGGAATGCCAGTGGCCGAGTTGGATGAAATGGCTCAAAGTGCCATTTCTGAGTTATCGAATATGTTGACAGCCAATGCCAGTATTAATTTCTCTAAAATGGATATCAGCACCAATATTTCCACGCCAACACTTATGTATGGCACAGATTTTGAAGTCATGGTGAATATGCCCAAATATGTGTGTGTCGAAATGAACGCTGACGGCCTTGCACTTCAAATCAATGTGGCTGTCAGATCTCAGTAGTCAGTACTATGAAGGTTGTTCATCGCTACTTAACAACACACATCAAAAAGACGCTGTTGCAGATCACGATGATCTGCAACAGCGTCTTTTTGTGAGAGCAGATTAAAGGATAAGGCGGTCGATGGAGGATACCAGGCGTCCGATTTCAGGCTTGGTAATCTGGTCATCGGCACCCAGTGCCACGCCCTTCTGATGCATTTGTTCGTCAATCAATGAGGAGAAAATGATCACAGGAAGTTTCGACAGGACCTTATCGGTCTTGATTTTTTTGGTGAGGCTGTGCCCGTCCATCTGAGGCATTTCAATATCAGTTATGACCAATGCCACTTTTTCTTCAAGAGGCAGCTTTTCATTTTCCCGATAGGCTTCAAGGGCTTCCCAGGCCTCTTTGCCGTTGGAGGTGATGGTGACAGAAGTATACCCGGCGGTGGTGAGGGCTTCCAGCAAAATATGGGTCAGCATTTTGGAGTCTTCCGCAATAAGAATGGGTTTTTCACTTCTGACGCGTGGTCCCATTTTGGACACCTCAGACATTTGAATGCCTGTATTGGGGCTGATATCCACCAGGATCTTCTCGAAATCCAGCACGACAACCAGCTTTTCAGGCATTTTCACAATGCCGGTGGCAATGCCTTCCTGACCGGAGAAAATGGTTTCATCCGGCTTTTCCACATTCTCCCATGATATGCGGTGAATACCCACCACTTCATGAACCAAAAATCCCACCGTTGTTTTGTTGAAATGCGAAATAATGTAGCGTGCACCGGCATCGGCATCTTCATCACTCAAATTCAGGTATTTGGGAAGGTCAACGGCAGTGATCACCAGGTCCCGGGGCTTGAAAATTCCCTTGATGCAGGGGTGTGAGTTGGGAATGCGAATGGTTTTCATGAAGGGGATGATTTCTCTAACCTTCGCCACATTTATGCCGAAAAAATTCTCGCCAATTCGAAATTCCACAATTTCCAATTCATTGGTACCACTCTCCAACAATATGCCCTTGTCGTTATTCATGAGTGCATCTCCTCCGCTTAAAGATCAATTTACAGGAGTGGCTTTCAGCAAAACACTCATCTGTATAGTCACCATTTTACCCTTTTAAAGACATTTCACGCACATTAGTTTTATATAAATCAGGGATCACGGCTGAGAACTTCATTTAAGATGGCAGTGTTGCACTGGTATTGTTTACGTCCCACCGGGTGAATGGCTCCTGCCGCTGTGAGGGCGTTCAGTTCCCGGTAGAAGGAGCTCCGGGACATTCCCAGGCATTCCAGCAAACAGGTTTTTGACAGGTCAACTGTCAACAAGTTCTCCTGTTGCTGCTTCATTTCTCCCAAAAAAAAGCAGGCGATCCGCTGGCGGTTGTTCTGTATGCTGAAAAGAATAACCTTATTCAGCAAATAACTGATGCGGTGATTCATAAAAGCCAGATAGTTGGCCAGAAGCTGAGGATGTTCGGTCAATACACCTAAAAAGAGGGGTTTGTGAATGAACTGAACAGTGGAGATGCTTTCGGCGCTGAAAGCAAGGGTGCCGTTGATTTCTGAGCCGGATGAAACACCAAAAACCTCACCGGTGTGAATATGCCGCAAAGGAATGAACTTGCCGTTTTCAAGAGCGACTGAAACAGAAACATGACCTTCCAGTAAATACATAAGGTAATCATCTTCGTTATCGCTTTCGATGGAAACACCTTGAGAAAAGGTGCGGGTGAAGGTGGAAACCTGTTGAAGAATTCCGGCAATTTCATCGGCCTCCAGACCTGCCCAAAAACTGGTGGACCTTTTGCCGGCACAAGGATAGAGGCAACATTGGTGAGTCATAAGGCACCTCCTGATTTCTTTTCTTTAAGGTGGTCTGTCCAATATTGGATAGACGTGCGGGCTGACTCTCATTATAATAGCACTGATAATGAAAATCAATACTAAAAAGGAGTGACATCAATGAATCAGTACATGAAACGCCTTGCAGGATGGACAGCCATCATTCTGCTGGCAGTTGCTTTAACAGCCTGCGGATCATCGGGACAGAGTGCCGGTGGCGAAACATCTGCAGCTAACCCGCCTGAAGCAGCACAGGAGCCGGCATCTGCCGGAGAGCCATCTGGTGAAGCAGAAGCGCCTAAAACCGTGGTGGATCAAAGTGGACGGGAAGTGGTACTCCCCGATGAAATCAACCGGGTGGTCATGACAGCCCTTCCTTTCCCCAGCATCTACGCCATCACCGGCGAACCGGTGTCCAAAGTAACGGGCATGCATCCCGGGTCCAAGGGTGCCATCGAAAACTCCATTATGGGCATCATGTACCCGGAACTTCTGGATGTGGAATCCGGTTTTATTGAAGGCACGGACATTAACATGGAAGAACTGCTGAAACTGAATCCCGACGTGGTCTTCTACTGGGCTGACTACGCCAACCAGACCAAGCAGTTTGATGATGCCGGCATCACGGCCATTGGGGTGAACACCCAGGGGAACGGCGATGCCCTGCTGACACTCCAAACCTGGCTTGAAATCATGGGAGACGTTTTTGGGCAGCAGGATCAAGTGGGTGCGGTCATTGATTACGGGCGGGAAATCACCACAGAAATCACAGGAAAAGTGGCTGATATTCCTGAATCGGAACGGCAGCGGGGGTTGTTCCTGTTCCATCACAGCAGTGAAGAAATCGTGGTGCCGGGCACCGGTCATTACGGCGATTACTGGATCGAAGGTACCGGTGGGATCAATGTGGCCAAGGAAATCGACGTGACTGCACCGGTGAACATGGAGCAAATTTATCAGTGGAACCCTGAAGTCATCTACATCAGCAGTTTTACCACCACCGTGCCGGAGGATCTTTTCAACAACACCATCTCCGGCCAGGACTGGAGTCAGGTGGATGCGGTGAAAAATGGCCGGGTCTATAAAGAACCGGTGGGCGTTTACCGCTGGTATCCGCCAAGCGGCGATGCACCCCTGATGCTGAAATGGATGGCCAACCATCAGTATCCTGACTTGTTCAGCTACGACATGGAAGCAGAAGTGGAAGCCTACTACAAACGTTTCTATGATTTTGAACTCACAGAAGATGAAGTGCTGTGGATTCTCAACCCCCTCCGGGAAGCTGCCGACGGCACCTCCGGTCTGAGCCGGCAGCGGCGGTGATGGCAATGGAGAAGAAATCACGGGCCCGATGGGTACTGCCGGGCCTGGGAGTTCTGCTGATTTTTCTCATGCTGGCCGCGGCTGGCGTTGGCCGTTACATGGTTCCCTTTGACAAAGTGGTGTCCATTCTTTCTTCTGTGATCTTCAATGTGGAACAACACTGGACAGATGTGGAACAGACAGTGGTGCTGAACATTCGTATGCCCCGTATCATTCTGGCCATTCTCATTGGTGCCGGGCTGTCTGTTTCCGGGGTGGCCCTGCAAGCCCTTTTTGCCAACCCTCTGGTGAGCAGCCATGTGCTGGGAGTTTCCTACGGAGCCGGATTTGGCGCAGCCATTGGTATACTGCTGTCGGAAAATCACCTGTTCATTCAGGGCATGGCCATTGTTTTTGGTATGGTAGCCATTGCCCTCACCTACAGTATCAGTAAAACCGGTAAAGGCACCCAGCTTTACATGCTGGTTTTGGCGGGAGTCATTGTGGGGGCGCTGTTTCAGGCCCTCATCTCTCTCATTCAGTACGTGGCCGATCCGGAAGAAAAGCTTCCCAGCATCGTGTACTGGCTGATGGGCAGCCTGGGTGGCACCAGCCTGAAAGATCTCAGACTGGGCATCCCTCTCATCGGTGTGGGCATTCTGATCATCTTTGCCATTCGATGGCACCTGAATGTCCTCTCACTGCCAGAGGAAGAAGCCCGATCCATGGGAGTGAACCTGAAACTGCTGCGGGGCCTGATTATCATTGCCACCACTGTTATCACCGCTGTTGCAGTCTCTTTGTCAGGTATCATCGGTTTTGTGGGGCTGGTGATCCCCCACTTTGCCCGTATGGTGGTGGGTCATGAGCACCGGGTGTTGGTGCCCGTCACCATTCTCATGGGTGGCATTTACCTGCTGCTTATCGATACCATTGCTCGGTCGGCCACGGCAGCAGAAATTCCCCTGTCAATTTTAACCGCGATTGTGGGAGCACCCTTTTTTGCGGTGCTTTTGCGACGAACAGGAGGTGGATGGCATGATTAGCATGCATCATGGTTGCTTTGAATATCGACAGAAAGAACCTATTTTCAGTGATCTCAATTTTCATCTGAACAAGGGGGAAACCCTGTCTATTCTGGGCCCCAACGGTGTGGGGAAAACCACACTGGTGAAATGCCTGCTGGGGTTTCAGCGGTTAAAAAGCGGTGAAGTTCAGTTCGAGGGCCAGCCTCTTGAAAAAATCCCGCTTAAACAGTTTTTCCGCCGGGTCAGTTATGTGCCCCAGGCCCGCAATGTGGTGTTTCCATATTCGGTGCTGGATATGGTGCTGTTGGGAAGGGCTTCAGCCATTGGGCTGAATGCCAGGCCTTCAAAAGAAGATATGGACCGGGCTGCCGCTGCCGTCCACCGGGTGGGCATTGCTCCTTTGATGCACCAGTCCACCCGGCAGATCAGCGGAGGACAGTTGCAGCTGGTCCTCATTGCCCGGGCCATTGTCAATGATCCCGAAGTGATGATTCTTGATGAACCGGAATCCAATCTGGATATGAAGAATCAGTTGATCATTCTGGATCTCATGGAACAGCTCCGGGAAGAACTGGGACTCACCACCATCATCAATACCCACTATCCCAACCATGCTCTCCGTCTGGGAGGCAAGGCCCTGTTGCTGGGAAGCGGCAACAGGCGGGATTTCGGCAACACCACAGACCTGATTAACCATGAAACCATTCGGACCTACTTCCATGTGGACAGCCAGATGGTGGAGTGGCAGGATGCCGCCAAAACCCATCAGCGCATTTTTCCGGTGGGACTGGCCAAGGAGGCAGTGTAATGCGAAAAATAGCTTTTTACGGCAAGGGAGGCATTGGAAAGTCAACCCTCACCAGTGCCATTGCCGCCGCCATCGCCACCCGGGGATACCGGGTGATGCAGATTGGCTGCGATCCCAAGGCCGATTCCACCATTAATCTCACCGGCGGAAAAGCCAGTGTGCCCATTGTGAACTACCTGCTGGAGAAAGGAAACTGTGACGATATCGACGACTTGGCCACCATTGGCTACAAAGGGGTTGTCTGCTTTGAAGCCGGTGGTCCGTCTCCGGGCACCGGCTGCGCCGGCCGGGGCATCGTCACCGCTTTTGAACTGCTGGATGAGCTGGAGGCCTTCGAAACCTTCGCCCCCGATTATGTCCTGTACGATGTGCTGGGCGATGTGGTCTGCGGTGGCTTTGCCATGCCCATTCGCAACGGTTATGCAGAGGAAGTGATTATTGTCACCTCAGGAGAAAAAATGGCCCTCTTTGCCGCCGGCAACATTAAAATGGCAGTGGATCATTACCAGGACCGAAACTATGCCCGGCTCAAGGGGGTCATTCTCAACAAGCGGAACATCGAAAATGAAGAAGCCATCGTGGCAGATTTTGTGGAGCGGGCTGACACCCGACTCATTGGTACGGTGGAACGGGACAGGCACATTCAAATCTATGAAGATCAAAACAAAACCGTCATCGAAGGCGATCTTTCGCTGCCGGTATCCCAGACCATTTTAGCCATTGCCGACAACATCATCGCCGGTTATCCCGGCACAGCAGAACTTTCCCCTGAAACCGGTAATATGCCGGCGGCCGGCACAGATGACACGACCGGTCATGCCGGGAACGCCACCGCTGAAAACAGCACTGTGGAGCGTCAGGCAGCAACCCAGGCATGTGCCGGCAGCTGCAAAGGCGGTGAATGTGCATGAACAGCCTCCGGCCCTATATGATTCCCATTGGTGACTTGCAGCAACAGGTACACACCAGGCAAAACAAAGTGAATCGCCGTAACGCTCTCCATTACTGTGCTCCCTCCGGCGGCGGCTGGGGCGTGGTACGGGTGGCCTGCCTGGTACCCGAAATTTTGGTGCTGTTTGTGATTCCCATCGGCTGTGGCCGGCATGGGGGTGTGGCTGCCCTGCAGACCGGTGACAGCCGCATGGTCAGGTATTTGCTGGTGGAAGAAGCAGAAATTGTGGTGGGTTCCTATCTTGATCGGGTGGAAAAAGCGGTTGACCATTTAATAGAAGCGGAAAAACCTGCGGGGATGATCCTTTTTTCCACCTGCATGGACGACCTATTGGGAGCCGACTTTGACGGTATCATCCGGGTAGCCTCTGAACGTCACCGAATTCCCGTTGTTCGGGCCAAAATGAACCCCATCATGTCCGATACCAAAAAACCACCGGAAGTGATGATCCAGCACAGCATCTATCAGTTTTTAAAGTATCCGGCAGCAAATGAAACACCGGAAGATGTTACCGGTGAACGGCATATTAATGTCATTGGGTCCTTCGGCCAGTTGGATTCAGAATCAGAAATACACGAAGCCCTGCGACATGCCGGCGGCTACCGTCTGCGTCACATCACCGAGTGCGCCACACTGGAAGCCTTCGAATCCATGGGAAAGAGCCGTCTTAATCTGTTGGTGAAGCCTGCCGGGGCCTTTGCGGTCAAAGCCATGGCAAAGCGGGGAAAACAACCCTTTGTGGAAGGTTTCACTGCTTTTCGCCCGGCAGAGATCAACGAAAACTATCAGCAGTTATCCCAGGCCCTGGCACTTCCTGGCCCCCTGGATACAACAGCGGCAGAAGCCGCCGCCTGGCACCTCATGGAAAGGGCAAAGCCCGTCTTGAAAGGAATGACAGCGGCCATCGGTGCCACCCTCAACGCCCGCCCCTTTGAACTGGCCCGGTTTTTAACGGAGCTGGGCATTCACGTTCGCTACGTGCTGGCCAAGGCAGTCCATGATTCAGAGGAGAAACATGTGGCCTGGCTGAAGGAGCATGCACCAGCCCTGCAGGTGATTCCAGATCTTGATCCCAGCCTGTCGGCCCAACACACCTATGTGGATCAGGTGGATCTGTGCCTGGGGTTGGATGCCGCCGTCTACTTCGAACCCAAAAAACTGGTGGAACTCCCCTTCGACGAAACCCTGTATGGTTATCGGGGCACTGAAAAACTCATCACCCGTATTCAGGAAGCAGAACCCTACCGGTACGACCTGACCCAGCGCATCTACCGGGCCAACCTGGTGGTGTAACAAAAATGGCGGAATACTGAAAGAGCTGGCATCGAAAATCTGCTGGTATAGGAGGAGAAATATGAAAGCCATCTTAAAGCGACTGCCCCCCTTTGCTCCCGATTATTCGGGAGCCAGTGCGGTGTTTTATCCCCTGGGCGGGGCAGTGATTCTCAACGGTGCCGACGGGTGCATCGGCAATGTGACCGGCTATGATGAACCCCGGTTTTTCAACGAACCTGGGCGGGTTTTCAGCTCAGGTCTCCGGGAAATTCATGCCATCACCGGCGATGAAGCCGTGTTGCTGGAAAAAATCCGGGAGGCCCGTCTCACCGGCGACATTCAGTTCATTCTTATGTTGGGCACGCCCACTTCGGCGGTGATTGCCAGCGACCACCAGAGCCTTTCCCGCATTCTCATGGACGAACAGCAGATCCCCGTGATTCCCCTGAACACCACCGGAATGGAAACCTACGAAATCGGCGCATCCAAAGCCTTTGAGCAACTGGCGGTTCACTGGGTCAAGCCGGGAAAAAAGAAAAAAGGTGGTGTGAATGTGATCGGATCCACCCCCCTCGACTACTGGGGGCCGGAGCAAATGACACTGGTAAGACAGGCCCTGGAGCATTATCAGCTTCGTATCAACAGTATCTGGGGGATGGATGGCAACGGGATGGAAAGCATCAAAGCCACTCTGGAAGGGGATGTGAACCTGGTGGTTTCTGTCTCAGGACTGAAAGCCGCCCGGTATCTGGAAAAAGAGTACGGCATGCCCTATGTCACAGGGGTTCCTGTGGGGAAACGCTCTGCCAGGCGGCTGGCAAGAAAGCTGAAAAACCCTGCAGGTCATCACATGATGCCTCTGAAAGCATCTCTATCTCAAATGAACTCCCCCGGCAGAAGCCTGGTCATTGGCGAACAGATCTGGGCCAATGCCTTTCGGGAATATCTGGAAGATGAAGGCGGCGTCAGCAACGTGGAGGTCTGCTCTTTTTTCCAAATGGATAAGGCACTCATGGAGAAAGATGATCGTCTTCTCACCACAGAAGATGATTTGATGGAACTGGCCTCCCAAAATCGCTATACCCTGGTGGTGGGCGACCCCTTGTTCCAATCCTTTTTTCAGGATGAAGCTCTGCGCTTTTGCCCGGTGCCTCACCTGGCGGTGTCCAGCCGTCTCCACTGGGATCATTCCCTGCAGTACACCGGTTTATTTCCCGACGTACTCAAACAGAAAAGAAGTCTGCTCCATCTAAAAGAGGCAAGCCTTAAAAAGGAATTTCGAACACAGGAATCAGGAAAGTGAAGTTCTTGGATTTCATGGAAAAACACAATAATGAACGGATCCGGATTATGGAATTTAAATGAGATCTACTTGGTAATGAACTTTTGATAATAAGATGAAGATGATGAGAAGGAGGTTAATATTGATGGTGAAAGAAGTTGGAAAAAGAAAAGGAATAGCACTGACGGCCATCTTACTGGCATTGCTTCTGGCAGGTTGCGGTGCCGCTGCACCCACCGAACCGGCAACACCAGCCCAGCCCGCCGCCGCCGAACCGGCAGCGGTTTCTGAAGAATCCATGGCAGCACCAAGAGTCATTATCGATCAATTGGGACGGGAAGTTGAATTGCCCGAATCCATTGACCGGGTGGCCACAGACCGTATTTTACCCTTTCCCTCTGTGTATTTTCTGGCAACCGGCACCGCCGAACAAATCGTGGGTATGCATCCGGCCTCCAAAAGTGCCGCTGAAAACTCCATGCTGGCAACCCTGGCACCAGAAATACTCAATGCCAATACCGGGTTTGCAGCAGGGGACGAAATCAACATTGAGGAACTGCTGAAACTGAATACCGATGTGGTCTACATTCGTGCCGAATCCGGTCAGATAGACCTCTACGACAAAGCGGGTATTACCACTGTGGCCATTGGTACCACAGGTGTTGCAGCCGGCGACTCTTTAGCCACCATCAACAGCTGGCTGGAACTGCTGGATCAAATCTATGACCTGGATGACCGGGCCAAGGGGATTATTGAATATGGCAACCGGGCAGAAGCTGAAATTGCCGCCATCGTCAGCGATGTGGCAGAAAAGCCCCGGGCCATGATGCTCTTTAATTACACCGACGGGAAACCCATTATTTCTGGCAAAGGCTTTTTTGGCAACTACTGGCTGAATGCCACCGGAGCCATCGATGTGGCCGAAGACGATCTTCAGGGCCAATCGCCTGTTGATATGGAACAAATCTACCGGTGGAACCCTGAAATTATTTACATCACCAACTTCACTGAATTAATGCCGGAAGACTTTTACAATAACACCATCGAAGGCCTGGACTGGAGCCAGATTGAGGCTGTTAAGAATGGGCAGGTCTACAAAATTCCCCTGGGGATTTACCGATGGTTTGCTCCTTCTGGCGACACCCCTCTCATGCTTCAGTGGCTGGCCCAAAAGAATCACCCTGAACGATTCACCTATGATATGAGCCAAATCCTGAAAGATTATTACCTGGAATACTATTATTACTCCCTGTCAGATGAAGAAGTGGAGAAAATCCTGAACCCTGTGAGAGAAGCGGCTCAGGGAATCTAAAGACAGCGTTCATCGGCCTGAAACACAATTCCGTCTTTAGGGGAAAAAGCGCTGACATGACTTTTTCCACACGTTAAAAATGTATGCTTTTGAGAACGTCATTAAAAAAGTCCCGGGAGAAATCAGCCGGGACTTTGCTGTTTATATATTACCTGCTTCCTGGTCCATTTCATAAACTTCCTTGCTTTGCGCCATTAGACCTGCAGGCGTGACCAGGTGTTGCAAGTCAATCTCTTCGTTTGGCATTGTTCCGCTACCACTGAAAGCCATGAGAAACAATCCCATGAGGCAGATCATACTGATTAGCCATTTTCTTTTTCTAATCATCGTACCACCTCCACTTAAATCCAGATTGACGACAATGTTTGCACCACTTCTGACGATGTGCCTCTATGCAAACACTGCCTGAAGTACATTGAAATTTTCACCATAGAAATCATAGTTATGCCAATCTTCATCAAACCAGTATTTTTCATCACCATTGTAGTAGGTTTCCTGATGATAGCGTTTTCCACCTTGGTATAGTTCCAATACAATTCCCAGAGAATCCTGATTACGTCCATAGAGTTCTTCAGAATAAGCAGCGAGGGCGGGCGCAAGCAGATGTTCAATTTCCTGCTTTACCCACTGTTTTTCATCTGTTTTCATCTGTGAACGAGTGTCGATCTGCACGAAAACCACATAGCCTTTAAAGCTCTTTTGAAGATGAATACTTCCAACAGACAATGAAAGTTGATTGGCTACTGCATTCTGAAAAGTAGACACCACGTCGGCTTTTTCTTCTCTAGCCGTTAAGCGTGCCTGGGTATTTTCTATGTACTGTCCACCTGCAACCATCCCTTGCTGAAGGTGTGTTCTCTGTTCAACGACCAATTTATCGGCAATGAAGACCCTATGATTTATTTGTTCCAGTTCCTGTCGCAGGGCTTCCAATTCCGGCGGCATCGACAAAAACATATAACTTGCCATGCCAATGACAAACAGCTCAGATGCCATTCTTTTGCTTTTCATGACACTTTCCCTGCTGACATCTTCAGGAAAATAGTAATCCACAAACAACTCATCATTAATCTGGTATAAATCAAAGGTTATCAGCTCTGGCATCTGATAGTATTCATCCATGACGAATGGGAAGAAATCCATCGCCCATGGCAACAATGAAACCTCCTTTATTTCTTGGTCTGTTTCAGATCTTCCGATGCTATAACCTTTAAAATCAGCCTCTGAAGATACCTGGCAGCCTGCCAGCACGAATATCCCCACCAAAATGGTTGTCAATAGTAGACAAAGTGATCTTTTAAAATGTTCATTATGCATCATATAATTGCCTCACTTTCTCCAAAGCCTGTCAAGTTATTATAAAAGTAATGCCATCATTTTTTTTGCAACTAATTCTGTTAATCATAGTGCCCAAATAATAACCCGTGCAAATCCAACAAATCGCTATTTAATAACTCCTCAGATCTTTTTGAAAAATGGTGATAAGTGCTCACAATTTCTAAATGAGCATTATCAACTTCTTCACTAGTTCGGATATGCTCATTAGGAAAAAAATCTAACATAATGCTCTCCCACTCAAGTATGAGTTCTTTATTGTAAGTATACAGAGCCTGTAAGTATTCAGGGCCTGTTATTGCAAACTGATCATTTGTTATTATTTCAGTTATATTTTCATTTGCATTTGTATATATTTTTTCATAGGCATAGGAAGCCGGGCTTTCCAGGAGAACCGCTGAAAAAAAGTTGGATGAGAAAAAACTATTGATGGCTGTGTCGCTAATAAAATACGGGTAGGTATTATCGGAAAAAGATTCGTATTCCTCAAGAACTGTTGATAGCTTATTATCCAACAATTGCAATTCCTTTCCAAAGTTCTGAAAGTCACGGATCATACGGGAATGCATCGCAACTTCATAGTGACGATTTCTAACATTGGAAGACGCGCTCTTATGAATGTAAAAGGTCAATGCAGTCATTGAAACAACAATGACAATTATAATGGCGATGACATTTCTCTGCCGCATAGTGCACCTCCGTTGTTTGTCCTGAACGCAAGCGTGCGGAGGAATTATACCATCCTTTTGCGCTCGATATTCCTTTTTTCATAGTGCTGCTCCCTGTTAGAGAGCTATTACTTTCCCCAAAACGCAAGAAGGAGGTAGAAACTCGTTGCTAGAATCAAATATATACTAGCGACAAGAATGGTTGAACGTATGAATCTTGATTTTATACTTCTATCTAAAAAGAAATCCTTGTTTGACAGAAGTATGATCGTGATGTAATTATGCGCCCATACATAAGTAAGAAAGGGGATCAGAACGAATGAATGCATATGATATGTCATGCCATTGAAATCTCCCATTACCACCTGTAGTCCAATCATAGATAGCATTATATTGGTAGTTCTTGCATATTTTGTATTAGGAATCTTTTCAGTGAACAAAAATTTATCTTTGAACGTTTTGATCATTTTTGCGCTTCCCCAAAATTCAATCAACCAAGATAGATGATTTGGATTTTCTTTTCCGAAAGAGCTACCTGTGTGACCGGCATAAGTTAAGCAGGAAATTGTCAGCTTATGGGCACATACATAAGGAACTGAAGAAAAGCGGTGTCACCCGGATTTTATGCCGGATAACTTGAAGACAAGTATTGAGAAGTCCCACCTCACTGAGCTGAAGATCAACAGTACCTATACAAATTGGCAGATCCCCTGGGCTCCAAAGTGAGGGTCTCCGTTTGTCGGCTATCTGTTACACTCGATTTTTCAGCTCAAAGCTCTCTGCGTTTTTCATGATCACTTTTGATATCACATCAACGCAGCCTTCTTGATCCCTTTACTTCAACGGCTTTTCGAGTGAGTAACGGGCGCTTTTATATGAAATACCCAGAAGGAGCAGGCACAGCAAAGGTAGCATGAGAAAGTCCCAGGCTTGAAAACCCGGTATCGTGATAATGTTCATACCCGCGTTGAAAATAAAGCGGTGAATGACCCGATGAAGGTAATAAATAGGTGTAACAGGAATGTATAATGCATTTACAAACCAGTAGTTCATTGTAAAGAACATGATCAGCAAAGCCATGATTCTTTCTTTGATGATGTGCCCAATGAATAATCCGACAATGCCATAAACTAACAGGTATAAAAACGCACCAACGCCGGCTGTGATTGAGGCGGTTATGCCTGGCTTCCACAAGCTGTATTCCTGATATAAACCATTCACATACTGAAGGATCTCCGTATGATTCAAAGCTGTTGCATACCGAACGCTTCCCACAATCAACCCCAGCAGCAATCCCACCACCAATAAGCTTATGGTACTGATGGTCAAGGCGCGAAGCTGTTTGTAAACTATTTGTTTAGCATTGGCATTTTGGCGGTCATCTGCTTTCATTCCATTTCCATACGGGCCTGTGGCAATGATCATTCCAATAAAGGCCATATACACTTGTCCCCGATTCATCAGGATCAGCAGAATACGATTCATCAACCAGGACTGATGAAGTGAAAGCATGGAGTAGGTGGACATCACGTCGTCCTGAACCGACAACATCACCTGACCGCTTTTCACCGGCCCTTCTCTTGGCGCAACCGTCTTTTTAGGATCATTTTCAAAGTGATGCGCTTGATTCCTCAGGTTACTCTCCACCTGTGTTTTGATGCCGGGTAAGCTGGCTTCTCCCATATGAGAAAGGCGTTCAACACTTAGTTCATTCGACAGCGTCACCATTGTCGAAAACAACATGAGTAGGGCTAACACGATCACGTACCGATGATGTTTCATCAAGAAAGTATATCGTTCTGTATTCATCATGACCCTCCTTGAAGTATAGCTTCGTTGCACGGGTTAACCCTCTTTCTTTAATATTTGGAAATCGATTTTATATTATAGTGAAAAGTATATAGGCTGAATTGATATGCATTATTCTTTAATCGTTATGTTTTTGTATTCCATTACTCTTTTTTCTACTTTGACAGTCTGGGCATCGGCATGCATTGCTTTATAAAGCTCGTTTCTTGCGTTAGTGATATCAATAATAATATCATAGGTATTCTCTTTGGTATTTACGGTAAATGTAACCAAGGCCGGTTTGTCTGTAAACAATAATGCATTTAGCGGCTCCACTAACGAATTGTAATTGTTTTTTATTGTTTCATTTTTTAGTGCGTCACGTGTCATGTTGCCACGATAATTGCCATAAAGTGCCTCTTTAAAAATTTCATTTCCGTCATGGATATAGTAATCTACCAAAGTATCCGGTTTAATTTGACCTCTGTATATTATTTCAAATCCATTTTTGTTATTTTCGTCAACCTGAAAAGAATCTAAATTTTGTTCCATCAGAAAAACGATCAAAAGAAAAGGATCATTCAGTTGTTTGATAGACAATGGCATGCCTTTCAAAGATTCCTTTTTCATTTCAATGGAATTTTCAAATTCCTTATTTAAGGTAATATTACCTTGGCTATCAATGCTAAAATCGGAAGCTTTTATATCATATGTGATGAAACGTGATGGTTCAAACGTATCGCCTGAAAATTCTTCAATCGTTTTTACAAAAACTGTTGAATTGGGGAGGGTTTCTTCGGTTGTCAAGATAGTGCTTTTATAGTATGGTTTTCTGACAAAAGTAGAGTTTGCATAACTGTTAATACTGTTAGTTACTGTATCCCTCATGGCTTTCTATTCGGGCCATGCCCGCTTTGTCAAAATGAAAGAGAGAGTCGAACATGGCTTCAGTCACCACTTCTCCCTGCCGGTTCATGGATCCCCACTGGCCGTTCAGCAGAAAAGGAGCTTGTTCCCAGTCTAATAAAGCAGTGTCGAAAACAAAATCATAAATGGGCTCTATGAGGATGTTTCTGTTGATATCCATCATGCCATACTGTTCATTCATTGAAAATACAGCAAGGCCTTCTTCGTTAAAATGTCCAGCAAGAATGCCTGTAGGCGCAATTGCCCAATTTCCATCTTTATTTAGGAATCCAATTTCACCAGGTTCAACGATTCCTGCCCCAATAAGCCCCATGGAGAATTGATGATGCATATAATCAAATTGTGGTTCAACTACAGACTCTCCCTTAGTGTTAATCAGGCCCCACAGGTTATCTACCTGAACGGGAGCCAGACCATTGTCACTAAAAGTAAGCACCTGTTGAAAAACCGGTTCAATAACAATTTCTCCGCTGGTGTTCATAAAACCCCATTGACTGTCAACGGAGACGGGTAGCAGGTAATATCCGTTGGAAGAAACCATCAGGCTGTCCATTCGTTTCAGTGTGGGTTCAATCCCCAAGTACTGTCGGAAGGTTTCTGCCAGGGCTTCCATTTCATCTTTTAGCAGGTCTTCACCAGTTTCAAGTTCGTAATGATAGAGTCTTTCCCTAAACCGGCTGAAGGTTCTGTCGCTAAAGGGTTGTTCCTTAAAACTGGTAGACCTTAAGGCCACTTGAAACCGGACGTCACACAGGATGGACTCAAGCAGATCTTCATCGGTCAGTGCAAACATTTCTTTGAGTATGAGTGCACCAACGATTGCATTGACAGGGGCATTGGGACGGGAGGCCGCCTTGTCGCTGTACAACACAGCAAACCGTTCTTCATTGATCGCTGGAAAAACTATTTCTGAAAAACCCATGGCCCAGGATTTCTGCACAAAATGCTGGACTTGGAATGGTAACTTGAGGAGTGCATCATCGAAATTGATCTGTTGGGTTTAAACGCCATGGAAATCCACCTTTCAGGGTTCGTTGATATAGGTTTATTATATCACAAATTCGGCCTGAATCGAAGTATTTCCAATGCATTAAGGCGTTTTTGATGGTGGATTTATTGGGTTTATGATCGTGGATTCTGGTTTTGCAAAATGTTGGATTCTTGATGAATTATGGTGCTTTTGACACCTGAATCAATGCATTAAAATTTATAAATTTTATCCTGATTTGGAGCCAGTCTCTGTCTCTGGGGTGTATAAAAGATACAGAATTAAGTACATCATGGAAAATGGAATGATATAATTTTCTATCCCTGCTAAATACGTACCTGTTCCCACAATTAGAAGACTTAATAATGAAATAACTGCGATTGTATTCCTATAGCTTTTAGTGCTTTTAAACAAGCTCATACATTTTTTTTTCATATTAAACAATTTATCTAACACATAAAAAATTAGAAACGGAAGAAAACTACCTAATACCATTAATATCATCCTGCTTATTTTAACCACCCCTTTTAATACTAACATTTTATTCTATTAATTTACGACTTCTCATCTTGTTCTTTCCTTAATCCGTGACGCAACCATACCTGCATCACAGTCAAACCATTGGAATAACAACCTGTTTTCGTTATTCATCACTTCACCAGACAGGTGAAC
>NZ_FXUF01000009.1 GCF_900182905.1 Anoxynatronum buryatiense
AACTTTGGCGATGGCCCGCACAATGGCATCCACCTGGCTCTGGCTGAAGTGGGCATAGGCGGCCTGGGCGCTGCGGGCTTTGTGCATCAGGTCTTGTAACTCTTTGCTGATTTCAAGGGTTGGCTCCATGTTGTTCCTCCTTAACTGCCATCTTTCAAATGACTGCAACTGCCATCTTACAAAAGACTGCCGTTTTGAACAGTACTCTTATTTTCTAATGATAGGTATTTTCAACACGCAAACGAACGGCAAGACAGCAACAGCGACCATAAAAGAATCGCTGTTGCTGCCACAGGTAATCCATTTAGCAACCGTTCGCTTTATTTGAAAACGGCTTTATACATTCAGGGACGCAACATTCTCCCAGGTAACACCAAAGTCCGCTTCCACTTCTGCCAGAGTTTCATCCAGAATGTTCAGCATTTTATCCATGGTTTCATAGGACATGATGCCTGGCGGTTCAATCCGATTGGTTTTCGCATTATTCAATGTACCACCGGTGAGCACGCCCCGCTTAAAGAGTCCCTTGGACACTGCCCATCCCATTTCAGGAGTGGGATAGTCAAGGCCAATGAGGAAGCCTTTTCCACGCACATCCACCAGTACAGGATGCTTGGCTTTCAGTTCCATGATTTTACCCAGCATGTATTCCCCTTTTTCTGCCACCTGTGCCGGCAGATCGTTTTCAAGCATAAACTTGATGGTGGCCAGCGCCGCTGCACAGGCAAGCGGGTTTCCGCCAAAGGTGGGCGAACCAAGAATCCAAGGATTCTCCTTAATGTCTTCAGTCCACAAATGGGGACGTGCAATGATGCCGGTGATGGGCATGACGCCGCCGCCAAAGGCTTTTCCATAAATCAGGATATCCGGCACAACCCCAGATTGTTCACAGGCCCACATAGTACCGGTACGTCCCATGCCTGTTTGAATTTCATCAAAAATGAGCACCACATCGTATTTGTCACAGATTTCCCGCACTTTTTGCAAATAACCCTCCGGCGGCAGAATAATACCCGCCTCGCCTTGAATGGGTTCAAGAATGACACCTGCAACAGTTTCACCAGTTTTAGTCAGATTGCTGATGGCTTTTTCAAGTGCTTCAGCATTTCCAAAGTCGACGTGCATCACACCAGGAATCAGCGGCTTGTACTTTTCACGATACGTACCTTTTCCATTCACTGAGACTGCGCCCATACTTTTCCCGTGGAAACCACCTGTCATGGAAATATACCACTGTTTTCCAGTGGCCAGACGAGCCAGCTTCAAAGCCATTTCAACTGCTTCAGCACCGCCATTGCAGAAGAACGCATATTGAAGATCGCCTGGGGTAATCATGGAAAGAATGTTAGCAAGATAGCCCCGCAGCGGATCAATGAGTTCCTGGCTGTGGAGAGCATAGCGGTCCAGTTGGGCTTTGACATACTTCAGAATCTCCGGATTTCGATGTCCACACATATAGATTCCGTAGCCGCCCAATACATCGATGAACTCTTTGCCGTATACATCTTTGAATGTTTCTGCACTGTCTTCCCACTCAACAAATGTGGCATCTGTGGAAACAGATTTTCGATAGAGCAACCAACCGGGGTTAACATTTTCGTTGAAGTTCGCCACAGAATCCTTAACGATGGCATCCTTGTCTTCAGGTGCAAGTTCCGGTTTTTCAATATAACTCAAAACCCGACTAACTTCCTGTAATGCTTTGGCTTTATCCGCTGCCATTTTTCTTCCTCCTTTATGATAGGTAATCAATCGAATCTCCATACTGTCTCTGAATTATTGCAAGACCCATGCCAGTTCAGGAGAAAATGTTGATTCATTTAAAATATTCGCACATCGCATGCTAAAAGCCTGTTTCCATCATCTTTCACAACATTTAAAAATGACACCACATCGATTGGCTAATATGTTTAAAATTTAACAATTCATTTAAAAATTCTTACAATTGAGAATTGCACCTCAAAGGATCTGGATGGTTGTGGTATTTTTCACTTATTCTTATTTTTGATATCAATCTCAATTTCGAGAATGAATTATTGGCAGCAACTGCCCGGTGATAAATGTCCTAACAATTGAGATGTAATTGACAACAGCTATTAGTACCTGGTATTATATTATTATCGACGTTATTTAGAGGAGTGATGATCATGTCATCCATTTTTGTCATTACAGACAGTACGGCCTATCTGGAGCAAGCCTACATTGATGCCAACCCCCTCAAAATTGTTCCACTTTCTGTTCATTTTAATGGTAAAGTGTCCAAGGAAGGTGCTCCCGGCTCTTTTGATGATTTTTTCGGCCAACTGGCCGACAGCAACTCATTTCCCACCACCTCCCAACCTTCAGCAGGAGAGTTTTTGGAAGCCTATGAACAGGCACTTTCCCAGGACATGGAAATCATTGTTTTAACGATTTCATCAGGTATCAGCGGTACTTACCAAAGTGCCTGCACAGCAGCTGAGCTTTCGGGTGCCTCTCATCGCATTTCTGTCATCGACTCCCAGACAACGGCGGGAAATCTGAAAGCACTTGTTCAAATGGCCGTTACTTTGGCTCATGAAAATCGCCCACGTGAAGAAATTGTCTCTTTTCTGGAAAAGCAAAAATACAACTCAGGTATCCGGCTGACCGTAAATACACTTGATTACCTCAAGAAAGGCGGCCGACTCTCCAATGCCGGCGCTCTCATTGGAAATTTATTCAATATCAAGCCCGTTCTCGGCCTGATAGACGGCACCGTTCAACCCGTGGATAAAACCAGAGGCAAAAAGAAAGCCCTTGAAAAAATGATTGCGTCCATTCCTGCTGATGCTTCGATGATCCATGTGGCCCATGCTATGGCTTCAACAGAAGCTGAAACACTTCGCCGTCAGGTGGCAGAGCAGTTTCCTGATGCAACGGTTGTTTTATCAGAGCTGGGGCCTGTCATCGGTGCTCATCTGGGCCCAGGCGCAATGGGAATTCTCTATCTCTGGCCAGTGACCGATTAAACCTTCAAAAATGAACCATATCGCCTGCAATGGGTTTGCCGTTGACAGGTCATAACTCATACCAAATACTAAAATAAAAAAGGGGCAGCGCTTGTCGAAATGACAACACTGCCCCTTTTTTATGGGCGACGGACCTCTAAAAACTGAATGGCTTTTTCCCGATGGGGCTGATCGATACTCAAGGAATCGTTGTATTCGATGGTGGCCGTAATACCATCACCGGCCATTAAATCAAATATGAACGTTCGATGGGCCACATACCGCTTAAACTCAGATTGATCCCCAATGGCCTGCACCAGGTATGGCGGTGCCACAGGCCGCCCATTCACCTGAATATGATTGCCTGCCAGTGCCATCTCACTTCGGCCGGTAATCCGATTGCCGTTGACAGCGATGACTTCCGCCCCGTTACTTCTCAGCTCGTTTACCAGCGTCACCAGATATTTGCGCTGATACACCAAAGGCGCGATATTCTCTTCAAATATGCCTTCCAGCAAGACGGTAATCCCCGGGCCCACAACCGCTTTATGGCCTGCCAGCATTTGATAGTGCTGCACTTCCTGCATCAACACCTGAAGTGTCACGTTACCTTCTGCCCGCTCCCCTTCCAGTGCATCCACTTCCAGCTTCAAGTTCTGAATACGCTGGCGCATATCTTCATTGGCCTTCATCAAATCTTCTACTTCCTGAACATTGGTTTCTGATGGAATTGAAAAAATACCGCCAGGCGGTTCACTCACCTGTTCAGGCCCCAGATTAATTCCAATCAGCACACCATAAACCAGAAAGAAGAATGTGATGACAATTTTCGATTTGAAGCTCACGTATTCACATCCTTTTACCCTTCAGTTAAACCAGTCCCAGTCGCAGTTTCACTGTTGCCACTGTGACGGCAGCCCTTTCCCGGGCACGGTCAGCACCACTGGAATAGACTTTTTTCAACAACGCTTCATCCGCCAGATAAGCTGCATACTTTTCACGGAATGGTTCCGTTTTTCCAGTAATCAGTTCTGCCACATCGTTCTTAAAGACTCCATATCCTTTTCCTTCATAATGGGCTTCCACCTGTTCCAGCGTCCACCCGGACAAAGTGGCGTGGATAGTCATCAAGTTCTGAATTCCCGGCTGTTCAGGCCTGTATTTGACAAGGTTTTCACTGTCAGTGACAGCCTTTTTCAGTTTCTTCAGAATGATATCTGCAGGGTCAAGCATATGAATGACACCGTTCTGATTTTCATCTGTTTTGGACATTTTTTTGTCCGGTTCCTGAAGACTCATGATTCTGGCACCAATTTTTCCAATATGTGCTTCCGGAATGCGGAAAGTGTCACCATACACATTATTGAAGCGCATGGCAATATCGCGACACAATTCCAGATGCTGCCGCTGGTCATCCCCCACAGGTACCAGATCTGTCTGGTAGAGGAGAATATCCGCCGCCATCAATACGGGGTACGTATAGAGCCCCACATTGATATTATCCTTATGCTTCTCTGACTTATCTTTAAACTGGGTCATTCGATTCAGTTCGCCCATGTAGGTGTAGCAGCTCAACACCCAGGCCAGCTCGGTGTGTTCACGCACATGTGATTGAAAGAAAAGTACATTTTTTTCAGGATCAAGCCCCGCTGCCAGGTATTGAGCCAGAAAAGACAGATTTGCCTGACGAAAAGCCTGGGGATCCTGTTTCACCGTTAATGAATGAAGATCGACAATGGAATAATAGCATTGATAGTCTTTTTCAAGTTCTTTCCAGTTTTGAATTGCACCAATGTAGTTTCCCAGCGTTAAGCTCCCCGTCGGCTGCGCACCACTGAAAATGACTTTTTGTTGTTTATCCATAAGCTGCTCCTTCCTCTTACATTCTATCCTTCTTCCAGACGGCGCACCCTCTCTTCCAGCTCCCGAATGCGCTCTGTCAGTCTGGCTTCCATTTCAACATGCTGTTCTTTGCGACTAAAATGCCGAAGCAAAAGCACTGTGATCAACACCGGAGCCCCCAGCAAAACCAGTACCAGCAAGAGATTCATCACCTGATATACGAGGATGTTCATATTGCATCCCGCCTTTGATTCAGAATACGACCTGTTCTTTCACTTCTTCTCAGTTGATTAAATTCTATTATACCACAGCCCGCCGGCTCCACAAGAAAAAACCTCCTGCAAGGTGTCAAGGAGGTTTCTTCTGATCATTCATTTAGTCAAGCAGGCTGTCAATTTTCGCCTTATCTACACCGACAATCATCTCGTCGCCAATTTTAATCACCGGCACCGCCATGATGCCTTTTGCCATCAGTTCCTTGCGAGCCGAAACATCAGACTGTACATTTTTTTCTTCATACTCAACACCTTTTTGTGCCAGATACTCTTTTGCCGTTACACAATGAGGGCAAGTTGTACTGGTAAAAACCACTACTTTTTTATCCATTTTGCTGCCTCCCTTCAAATAATCAATGACTCACCATACAATGATACCCATTTTCAAATCAGTCAATCATAAACTATCATATAATCAAGTGATATCTCACAGCCTGACGGCGCCCATCACACACCGGAAAATCTGGTGATGTCTGAGTTGTCAGTGATGACTGTCAGTCATGGACATCACAAATTATACCGGTTCCTGAACCGCTTTTCGACGACCACCCTCACAGTCGTGGGGCGCCAGTTTGTAGGTAATCTCTGTGCCTTGCATTAAATTCGCATCCATGAACTGGTGAAGTTGCCGGAATCGCTCCGGGTTCAAAGCATAGAACATCCATTTTCCACGTTTTTCAACACGTACCAACTCCGCTTGTTGCAATATTTTCATGTGATGAGAAATGGTGGGTTGCTTCAGATCAAAGTTTTCCTGAATATCACAGGCACATTTCTCACCATCTGCCAGCATCATCAAAATACTAAGCCGTGTCATATCCCCCAGCGCCTTAAAACAATCTGCCTGCTCTTTCATGGAAGCACCTCGCTTAATCATTATATAATAATGTCATTATTTCTGTACATACAAGTCTACCTTACCCAAGAACCCCTTGTCAATGCATCCACCTTTTGATAGGTGCATTTTTATCGTCACACTGTCATTATCCCATGTTTCCAGCAAAAAAGCAAAAATGATTCAAAAAAAACAACAACAAAGTCATTTAAATTACTTTGCTGTGGTTGAATACAAAGGATCCGGACCGGACAGCCGACGCCAAAAGCCGTCCCTGCCTGATCCCTGTCATATTTAACTATCTATTATATTCTCACTGACGTCTTTTGCAATTCTCCTGAGCCCGCCAGCAATAATACCCTTTGGACCTTTAGTTGATTTCCACCCGTTCACCCGTCACCATATAAATGACCCGTTCTCCGATATTGGTGGCATGATCAGCAATCCGTTCCAGGTATCGGCCAATGAAGAGCAGGTGAATGGCCTGATTCATCACACCACGGTCATGAATCATCATTTCCATCAACTCTGTATAGATCATTTCATAAATCTCATCCACAGCCTCATCGTCATGCGCCACTTCACGCGCCAGATTCACATCTTCTTTCATGAAAGCATCAAGACACTTTGCCACCATTTCCTCTGATAAACGTGCCATTCGGGGAAGGTCGACCAACGGTTTGATGAATGGCTCCTGCCCGATGAGTTTCGTCTGTCGGGCGATGTTCACCGCATGATCCCCCATGCGCTCCAGATCAGTAATGGCCTTGAGTATGGTGCCGATCACCCGCAGATCTTTCGCCATGGGCTGTTGCAGGGCAATGAGATTCATGCATTCCACTTCAATTTCCAGCTCCAGGGCATCAATGCGATCATCCATCAAGTGAATGGTGTCTGCTTTTTCCATATCCTGTTGCATCAACGCCTGCAGGGATTCTTCGATGACCTGCTGCACCAGACTGCCCATTTTCAGCAGTTTGATTTTAAGGTTTTTAAGACGCTCTGTGTATTCTGTACGCATGGCATTCCCTCCCTATCCAAATCGACCGGTAACATAGTCTTCTGTGCGTTGATCTCGCGGTGATGTGAAAATAACCTGTGTGTCATCTGCCTCAATTACTTCTCCCATGAGAAAAAAGACTGTTTTATCAGAGATACGGGCTGCCTGCTGCATGGAATGGGTCACGATCACAATGGTATATTCTTTTTTCAGCTGGTCAATCAGCTCTTCGATACGGGAGGTGGCAATGGGATCAAGTGCAGATGTGGGTTCATCCATCAACAATACTTCCGGCTCCATGGCCAGTGCTCTTGCAATACACAGGCGTTGCTGCTGGCCTCCCGATAGTCCCAGGGCAGAGCTTTTCAGGCGGTCCTTCACTTCTTCCCACAAAGCGGCTTCCCGGAGGCTTCGCTCCACAATTTCATCCAGTTGATTGCGGGATTTAATACCGTAGCGCCGTGGGCCATATGCCACGTTTTCATAGATGGATTTTCTGAAAGGATTGGGGCTTTGAAAGACCATTCCAACCCTTCTTCTTAAGGATACCACATCTACATCAGGCTGGTAAATGTCTTGATCTTCCAGGAACATCTCACCGTCGATTTTCACACCGTCAATGAGATCATTCATGCGATTCAAACTGCGAATAAAAGTGGACTTTCCGCAACCGGACGGACCGATGAGGGCTGTGACTTCCCGTTCACAGATATCCAGATTTATATTTTTCAGGGCATGAAAACTGCCATAGTGGAGATTGAGGTCTTTCACAGATATTTTAGACATTGATGAAGCCTCCTGTCACATTCGTCAATTGGAAACAAAAACACATCGCAGCAATCGAAATTCAGTTTTTCATGTTATACACCGTGCCCATTTTAGCAGTGTCATTGAAAACTGCTTAACGGTTTGCCATTTTAAATCGAATTCGAATGGCTGTTGCAATGGCAAAAAAGATGGAAACAATCCCCAGAAGTACCAGTGCGGTGCCATACTTGATGCTCTCCGGCATTCCCGGCACCTGGGTTGAAATGATATACAGATGGTACGGCAATGCCATCACCTGATCAAAAATCGATTGGGGCAACCGGGGAAGGAAGAAGGCTGCCACCGTTAAAAGAATGGGGGCTGTTTCCCCTGCGGCCCGGCCAATGGCCAGAATGGCACCGGTGACAATCCCTGGTGCAGCATGGGGAAGCACCACATGGCGAATGGTCTGCCACTTTGTGGCTCCCAAGGCCAGCGACGCCTGTCGGTAACTGAAGTCAACACTCTTCAGCGCCTCTTCTGAGGCAGTGATGACAACCGGCAACACGAGGCAGGCCAGGGTAAGGGCACCTGCCAGAATGGAGCTGCCAAACCCGAGAAAGAGAACAAATAACCCTAATCCAAACAACCCGTACACCACCGAGGGCACACCTGCCAGGTTTAATATGGCCAGTCGAATGGTGCGGGTTAAAAATCCCTGTTTGGCATATTCGGTTAAGTAGATGGCTGATCCCACACCCAGGGGGAGTGCCACAATCATGGTTCCCAGAACCAGGCTGACAGTGCCTACGATGGCCGGGAATATGCCGCCTTCACGCATGCCTTTGCGGGGCATGGCTGATAAAAATTCCCAGCTGATGGTTCCAATGCCTCTAAAGATGATGTAACCAATCATCAGCAGGGTGGGAATGACCACCAGGGCTGCTGTCAGGGTAAGCAGTGAAAAGACCAGTTTTTCCCGTTGTTCTTTCTTCATGTTAACGGTCTCCTTTCTGAGCACGCCGCAGTACATAATCGGCCACCAGATTGATGCAGCTGGTCATAATGAGGAGCACAATCCCTATGGCAAAAAGAGAATGGTAATGGGTGCTTTGACGAACCGTGTCACCCATTTCTGCCGCAATGGTGGCTGTCATGGTACGACCGGATTGCAGCAACGACGTGGGAATCCGCGCTGCATTTCCCGTTACCATCATGACTGTCATGGTTTCGCCAATGGCCCTGCCAATGCCCAGCATCACACCGGCAACAATGCCGGAGGAAGCCGCCGGTACCAGTACATGGAAAATGGTTTCAAGACGCGTGGCTCCCAAGGCCAGGGAAGCTTCACGGTATTCTTTCGGCAAAGAACTGATGGCATCATCTGAGATACTGATGATGGTGGGCATGGCCATAAAAGCCACCAGAATGGAACCGGTTAACAGCGTGAATCCCGATGAAAGGTCAAAAGACAGACGCACCCAGTTGGATAACACCATGATTCCGATGAACCCCAGCACCACTGATGGAATCGCTGACAAAAACTCAATGACCACTTTCAGGCTTGTCCGGGTTTTCGGCGGTGCCACCTCCGCAATGAAAATGGCACAGCCGACTCCGATGGGGACGGATATAAGGATAGCACCTGCCGTGACCCAGAGAGATCCCAGGATCAATGGCAAAATGCCGAATTGCGGATTCACCGAGTTGGGATACCAGAAACGCCCTGTCAGAAAATCTATCAGAGGTACGTCCTTAAAAACCGAAAACCCGGAACTGATCAAAAATATAAAAATCAGGGCCAAGATCACAATGGATGTCATTCCAAGAATGAAAATGATTTTTTCTATGATAAACTCGCTCAACCGATTGGTAAATTTCGATTTAAGATTCTTGCCATGGGCAAAGCTTCTGCTGTTGGTGATTGTGTCGGTGCTTTCATTCGTTGCGTTCTGGAGTGGTTCCTGTTTTGGCGGGTTTGCATGGCCACGACTAACCACCAGACGGTTACCGGTAGTAACTGATTGCTCTTTCAAGACTGACACCTCCCCGGGGTTACCCCCGAATTCAATAGATCCGTACGATCCCCATCGTTTTCGGATATACTTGCGAAATCTTTTGTGTAACATTTCTGATGGACCGGAGCAGAACGCCGGCCCATCAGTGTTATCTTAACAGTATGCTCTTGTATGTGTAACGTTCATACCACTTACTTATTCGCTGTTTTACTGCAGAGGTACGAATCCAAGATCTTCAACAATTTGCTGGCCGTCACTGCTTAGAATAAAGTCAACATACATCTGAAGAGCAGGAGTTGCTTCACCTGCGGTGTACAGGAACAGCGGACGGGCTACCGGATAATCTCCTGCATTGATGGTCGCAAGGCTGGGCAGGAAAGCTTCTGCGCCAGCTTCCTGGGCAACAGGAACAGCTTTCACATCGTCTGTCAGATAGCCCAGTCCAATATAACCGATACCGCCGACGTCCTGAATCAGTCCTTCTACAATTGCCTGGGTGGAAGGCATCAACATAGCTTCAGGAGAGTATTCCTCATCATCCAGTACAAATTCTTTAAAGAAGGCATAGGTTCCGGAACTGGTATCACGGGAGAAAAGTGAGATGTTCATGTCTGCCCCGCCTACTTCGCTCCAGTTGGTGATGACACCGGTGTAAATGCCCTTAATCTCATCCATCGTCAGCGCTTCAACAGGATTATCTACATGCACTGCGACAACAATCCCATCACGCCCTGCAACAATTTCTGTAGCAGGATTTCCAGCTGCTTCTGCTTGAGCAAATTCGTCCTCTTTCATAGCACGTGACATTTGGGCTAAATGTGCTGTTCCGTTGATCACCGCCGCTGCACCCGTTCCTGATCCGCCGCCGGTGACAGAAATCAGCGCTTCCGGATGTGCATCCATGAAGGCTTCCGCCCATGCCTGACCCAGGTTGACCATGGTGTCAGATCCCTTCACTTCAATCATTTCACTAAAATCGACTTCTGAATTGGAAGATGTTCCGGCTGCTGCAGGTGTTTCAGCGGGTGCTGGTGTCGAAGCCGGTGCTGGAGCAGGTTCAGATTGTCCACACCCCGCCAGCAGTGAAGCAGCGACAATTAACACCATCAACAAAGACATCATTTTCTTCATTCTTTTTAATCTCCTCTCATTCCTGAGTTGTTTTGTACCAGGTTTACAGCATCCTGTTACAGTTCACATTATACCCCCCCAGAACTCGAGAGTGGTTAAGCGGGCGTAAACGAAATGTAAAGATCAGGTAAAGAAAAAATCTCCAAAAAACAAAAGGAATGCCGGTTTTCGGCATTCCTCATATTGTAGACAAAATAAGATGAAGACAAGGGATCTGGTAAAGGACAGCCTTGGAAAATTGGAATCAGCTGGCCTGGCCAGAACCCTTTGTCTTCAACCTCAGGAATGCCGGTTTTCGGCATTCCTTCACATGTTGGTCGCTATGCAAGGGGCAGGGTAATGACAAACTCTGTTCCCTTTCCCACTTCACTGTTTACCCGAATGGTGCCGTTCATTGAAAGCACAATATGCTTTACAATGGCCAGGCCCAAGCCGGTTCCTCCCATTTTTTTGGAACGGGCTTTGTCCACCCGATAGAACCGTTCAAATAACCGGTGCAGGTCTTTGTCAGGAATTCCGATTCCTGTGTCTTTCACGCGAATCACCAGACTGCGGTACTTCTCGTAAGCACTGACAGTCACTTTGCCGCCTTCAGGCGTGTACTTAATGGCATTGTCAATGAGATTGATCACCATTTGCTTGAATCTGTCTTCATTCAGGGGCATCTCCGACAGGTTTCGGGCAATTTCCCGGTGAAGTGTAACCGCTTTATGGCGGCTGATGGTTTCCATCATGGAGATCACTTCTTCCAGCAGCTCTCCAGGTGCTGCCGGCACTTTTCGTTCATGTCCCCGAATATTTTCAATCTCAGAAAGGGTCAAAATGTCATTGATAAGCCTGGTCAGACGTTCTGTTTCAATTTCAATGATATCAAGAAACCGCTGCCGCGTTTCATCATCTTCAATCTCACCTGATTTTAGAGTCTCCACAAATCCGCTGATGGAAGTAAGGGGGGTTTTCAGTTCATGGGTCACGTTGGTGACAAAGTCAGATCGCATTTTCTCCAGCTTGCGAATTTCTGTCACATCATCCATTAGAATCACCAGCCCCGTCACCTTCAGCGGGTCTTCCGGTTCGCGAATCAGGCTGGTCATCATTCGCAGCGTTTTTTCTGCCGGCTCACGCAATGTTACTTCCACCTGCTGATCTAACTGGTTCTCCAACACATCCTGTATCACATCATCCAGCTCTGTATCTCTTACCAGTTCCAACAGGTGATGTCCCTGCAGTTCTGACGCTGTCACGCCGAAAAGATTTTCAGATGCGGCATTCATCAGTGTGATGCACTTTTGCTGGTCAAGGGCGATCATGGGGTTTTTAAGACTGGTTAGCAGTGCCATGAACCGGGCGTTGCTCTCCGAAAGCTTTCCGATGGTTTCATTCAACCTGTCAGCCATGTGGTTAAAGTGATCAGCCAGTTCTGACAGTTCATCATTCGATTCCAGATAGATGTGTTTATCATAATTCCCATCTGCCATCCGCTGAGTCATATTAACAATGCCCCGGATATTCTCAATGATCCGGTCGATGAGACGGAAACCCAGTACCACTGCAATGAGCAGTCCAAAGGCAAGAGAGATGGTCAGATACCAAACGATATGCTTTGTCAGGGCGTCGATTTCCTGCAAATCCATTGCCAGACGAACCACATAGGCAATGCCGTCACTTTCACTCATGAAGACAGGCACCGCCACATACATCATTTCCTGCCCGGTGGTATTGCTGTAGCGAATTTCTTTTCCGATACCATCCCGGAGGGCACTGATCACTTCCGGACGTTGGTGGTGCAGTTCCATCAGCCCCCAGTCTGCCCGGGAATCGTAAATGACGCGCCCATGGTGATCCATCAGCGTCATCCTGACCTGGCCCTGATCTGCAAGTTCATCCGCCAGTTTTGAAAAAGCAGGGTCTTCCGGCCGAATGCCATCCGTTCCAATAAAAGCAGCAATCAAACCCGCATTTGTCACCAACCGTCTTTCCAATTCTGTCGTATAGCTTTGCTTCACCAGATTAATGGACAACAGTCCAATGATCAGTACACTCACCATCAAGATGGCAACAAATGACAAGAGAATTTTTCGTTTCATCGGCTGCGCTCCTACCTGACTTTGTATCCCACACCCCGGACGGTTTCAATCATATCTTCCATGTTGAAATCGCCCAGTTTTTTACGGATATTGCGGATATGAACATCAACAGTGCGTGTCTCTCCAAAATAGTCGTACCCCCATATTTCATCCAGCAAAAAGTTGCGCGACATCACCCGTCCCCGATTCTGAAGAAGGAACCGTAATAATTCAAACTCTTTCAGCGTGAGGTCCACAGGCTGATGCTGAATCGTGACTTCGTGCCTGGCCAAGTCCATGACCAGTTGACCCCACTCAATAAGGGCAGTGGTTTCACCCACCTGATGCTCTGTCCGGCGAAGGACTGTTTTGATCCTTACCACCAATTCTTTGACGCTGAAGGGCTTGGTCATATAATCGTCTGCCCCCAGTTCCAGGCCCAATATGCGGTCAATTTCTTCAGACTTGGCCGTCAGCATGATGATGGGCAGCATCCCATATTTTTCTGATGCCCGAATGCGCTTGCAGATTTCAATCCCGTCAAGATCAGGCAACATAAGATCCAGCACCATCAGATCCATTTGATGCATTTCCAGCAACTTAAGTGCTTCCTGTCCATTCTCTGCCATATATACCTGATAGCCTGCCTTTTCAAGATTGAACTTGAGGAGTTCAAGAATATGTTCCTCATCATCCACCACCAGAATATTTTTGGGCTGTTTTTCCATTCCGCCAACCTCCGTTTCGCCTTCATCTGTCGAATATCTTCACATCTATTTGAGAAACTGGGCAATGCGCTGGATGGTTTTATTCACTTCATCTTTTGTCATGGGCTCAGCCATGAGACAATCCGCCGCATGATCCCGGATGATCAACCATCCCACTTTTTCAACAGAGGATTTGATGGCTGTGATCTGTTGCATGATTTCATCGCAGTTTTTCCCCTCATCAATCATTTTTTCAACACCCTGCAAATGCCCCCGGATGGTTTTCAGCCGTTTAATCACATCAGCCCGTTCCTGTTGTTCCATACGTTTCACTCCTTATCCGCTTTCACTTCAATGAATGTATCGCCATTATACCACATTTTTTTGCAGGAATGACGCTATTATTTGTTTAGCACTGAAATCAGCGGGTATCATGCTTGTTGAGTTGAATAAATTATCCTGGAGAGGAGATCAAACGATGGAAAAATATGTATGTATGCCATGTGGTTATGTGTATGACCCTGCTGAAGGAGATCCAGATTCCGGCGTAGCCGCCGGCACAGCGTTTGCTGATGTTGCAGAAGACTGGGTATGTCCTGTTTGCGGTGCTGGAAAAGATATGTTTGAACTGGAGAGCTAAAAAAACAGTCTTGTTGATTGCTTTATATGACAGTGATCATCCAGAGCAGAAAGCCGTCGCTTTCTGCTTTTTTGTGTGCTAATTAAAACTCATCTGCATAATTTCATGTCATTTCCATGAATTTCGTCATTTTTTTGGGTGATTTATTTTTTCTGCATTGCTTTTCTCCTGCCGGCCCGGTATGATGATGTCAGTGAGTATCCATTTTGAAAGGAATGTGACCCATGAATCGTCAAACCAAGGCCAACCTGGCACTACTGGGAGTCTCCATGCTATGGGGCTCTTCCTTTGTCATCTCCAAGAATACCCTGGATCATTTGCAGACATTCAATTTTCTGGCCATTCGCTTTATTTTATCCGGAATGATCTGCTCCATCATTTTTTATAAAAAGATGCTGACGCTGAACAGGCGTACCATGCTCCATGGCACTATTATTGGCACCGTTCTTTTCTTTGCCTATGGGCTGTGGGCTTATGGCTTGAACTTCACCACAGCCTCCAAATCCGGCTTCATCATCGGTTTTTCTGTGGTGATTGTACCACTGCTGTCTGCACTCATCCTGAAGAAAATCCCTCCTCGCGCATCCATTGCGGGCGCTTTGGTGGCTCTCATCGGGCTGGCGCTGCTATCACTGGACGGCAGTGCACCCCTGCAGAAGGGTGACCTGTTCACTTTGGCCGCCGCTTTCTTATTCGCCCTTCACATCATTACCATCGGCAAATTCACGCTAACCGCTGATTCTTTTGCACTGGCCATTGTTCAGATTTCTGTGGTGGGACTTCTCAGCCTTCCTGTCACACTGATCTGGGAGACGCCTGTTATTCCCACCGCAGGAACTGTATGGTTGAATCTGGCTCTTTTGATTGTTCTGTCGACTGCAGTGGCTTATATTGTGATGAATCACATGCAAAAATATACCACACCCACCCAAACAGCCCTTATTTTCACCACCGAGCCGGTTTTTGCGGCGGTTTTCGCCTTTATGCTGTTGGGCGAAACTCTCAAACCCCAGGGAGTGGTGGGAAGTATTCTGATTCTCTGCGGCATGATTATTGCCGAAACCAACTGGAACAAGATTTTACGCCGCCAGCAGAACTCACTTTAGAATTAGCTGCAAAAAAGAAACCCTCTGTTTCCCACAGAGAGTTTCTTTTTTTGTCTCAGGTATTGATGGCAGTCATCTGCCTTCATTATCTGTCTTGTTCGATTGTTTCAAGATCTCGATCCATTTCATCCGGTAAATCTGTCAGCGGCTTTAATTTATCTGCCAGGGCTTCCCACACCGCTTCACTGCCTTCTTTTTTAAGGGAAGAAACCGGCAGTATCACTGCTTCCTTGGGCATTCCCAGCTGATTTCGAATCCGGCGGAGCTGCTGTGTCAGCTTGGATCGGGATAGTTTATCTGCCTTGGTGGCAATCACCACGCCTCCAAAACCGTGCTGCTGAATCCATTCGTACATTTGCTTGTCTTCACCCGAGGGGTCATGGCGACAATCCACCAGGAGCACCACTTCCTGCAGGCTGGTTCGACGGGACAGATAATTGCCGATCATCCCTCCCCAGGATTCCCGTTCTTTTTTTGACACTTTGGCATACCCATAGCCGGGCAAATCAACCAGATAGAATGTCTGGTTGATTTTGTAAAAATTAATGGTGCGGGTTTTGCCAGGTGTTGAACTGGTTTTGGCCAGTTTTTTACGGTTTAACATTGTGTTAATCAGGGATGATTTTCCCACATTGGACCGACCCGCCATGGCTATTTCCGGCATATCCGGTACCGGGTACTGCTCCATCTTAACAAAACTTCCCACAAAGGCTGCTTCTTTAATGATCATCTTTTTCTCCTTGTACCAGCGCATGTTCCAGCACCTGGTCCATGTGTTCAACGAACACAAATTCCATTTTTTTGCGAACATTTTCTGGGATTTCTTCCACATCTTTTTCATTGTCTTTGGGCAGCAACACTTTTCTGATGCCAGCTCTGCGGGCTGCCAGTACTTTTTCTTTCACTCCACCGATGGGCAGTACCCTGCCCCGCAGTGTGATTTCTCCTGTCATGGCCACATCTTTACGAACGGGAATGCCAGCCAGTGCAGAAATCACCGCTGTTGCCATGGTGATTCCGGCAGAAGGACCATCTTTCGGAGTCCCTCCTTCGGGAATATGGATGTGAAGATCCTGCTTCGAATGGAAGTCAGGGTCAATGCCAAATAATTCCACTCGTGATCGAATATAACTGATACCGGCCCGGGCCGATTCCTTCATCACGTCTCCCAGTCGCCCGGTGAGTTCCAGCTTTCCGGTTCCTTTCATGGGTGTCACCTCGATGGAGATGGTATCACCACCCACTACCGTCCAGGCCAACCCTCTGGCAATGCCCACTTCATCCTTTTGAGCCGCCATTTCATAGCGAAACTGGGGGGTTCCCAGATACTTTTTAAGGTTGCCGGGTGTTACCCGCACGAACTTAATGTCTTCCTCAACAATGCGCCGCACCACCTTACGGCATATATTGGCCACCTGTCGTTCCAAATTACGCACACCGGATTCCCTTGTGTAGCTGTTGATCATTTCCCGCAGGGCTTTTTCTGATACTTTCAGATTTTCAGGTTGCAATCCGTGATCTTTAATCTGCTTTGGCAGCAGGTATTTTTCTGCAATGGCCAGCTTTTCATCTTCAGTGTAACCGGGAATTCGAATGACTTCCATTCGGTCAAGCAGCGGCCGGGGAATCGTGTCCAACGTGTTAGCCGTGGTGATGAACATCACCTTCGACAGATTAAAGGGAATTTCCATGAAGTGATCGGTAAAATCATTGTTTTGTTCCGGATCCAGAACCTCCAGCAGGGCTGATGCCGGATCTCCGCGGAAATCATTGGCCAGTTTGTCTATTTCATCCAGCAGGAATACCGGATTACGTGTGCCAGCCTGACGGATAGAACTGATAATTCGTCCGGGAATAGCACCGATGTACGTGCGACGATGTCCGCGAATTTCAGCTTCATCCCGCATTCCACCCAGTGACATGCGCACAAACTTACGATCCAGAGAACGGGCCACCGATTTGCCGATGGAGGTTTTTCCCACTCCCGGAGGACCAACCAGGCACAAAATGGGACCCTTCATCGATTTGGACAACTGACGAATCGCCAGGTATTCCAGGATGCGCTCCTTCACTTTTTCCAGCCCGTGGTGGTCTTCATCCAGAATCTCTGCCGACCGTTTCAGGTCCAGCCGATCTTTGGTTTCTTTGTGCCAGGGTAAGTTCAGCACCCAGTCGATGTAGTTTCGAATGACACCTGTTTCAGCGGATGAGGCGGGTAGTTTGGTAAGCCTGTCGATTTCCCGTTCTATCTTCTGGTGAAGATCCTTGGGCAGCTTGATTTTTTTCAGCTGCTTACGGTACTGGTCCACCTCTTCCACGACACCTTCATCTTCACCCAGTTCCTTCTGAATCGCTCTCATTTGCTCTCGCAGGTAATATTCTTTCTGCACTTTATTGATTTGCTTCTTCACCCTTGTGTTGATCTTTTTTTCAATTTCAAGAATTTCGATTTCTTCCAGCAAAAACCGATAAAGCACTTCCAAACGCTCTATTGATTCAAATGCTTCCAGTATATCCTGTTTCTGATGTGGTTTAAGAATAATATTGGCAGCAATGCTGTCTGCCAGGCGTCCGGGGTTTTCGATTTCTGTGATGGTCATGAAAATTTCCGGTGAAATTTTATTGCTCACTTCAATATATTTCTCGAAAGCATCAATCACACTTCGCATGAGAGCTTCCGTCTCAGGATCTTCCGACGGGAGATCACTCTCTTCCCATTCCTCCACCTCCACCATGAAGTAAGGAATTTCCTGTACGAACTGCTTCACACGTCCCCGGGATATGCCTTCCACCAGCACCCTGATATTATCTCCGGGAAGCTTCAGCATCTGTTTAATTCTGGATATGGTTCCCACTTCATAAACATCTTCTGCCCCAGGCGAGCTGGTTTCTGCTTCTTTCTGTGATGACAGAAAAATCATCTGATCACTGACCATGGCTTCTTCCAGCGCGTTAATAGACCTTTCCCTTCCAACGTCAAAATGAAGGACCATATATGGAAACACCGTCAGTCCTCTCAAAGGAATCAGCGGCAGTGTCCGCTGGCTGATTTTTTCATTCTGTTCAGTCATTCTTTTCATCTCCCTTGTATCCTGATTCAAAATCCGGTATGCTGTTATCATGGCTGTTGCTCACCGGTTTATCCGGGCCTGTCATGAAGGTTTCAGTTGTATATGTACCCATAACCTGCAAAAACTATCCTTTAATGGATTGAAAACCTGGTTTATTATACCTTCATCAGCCATTAGATGCAACTTTTTTTCTCTTAGTGCCGGTTTTTTCGGCTTTATCTCCCTATATTACTTCGTCATTTAACCTGGAGGTCTTCTCATGAAACCATCTTTATGGCAATTATTTCAAATCTTTTTTAGGGTGGGTGCCTTCACCTTCGGCGGAGGTTACGCCATGGTCCCCATTATTCAGAAAGAACTGGTGGATCGGGCACACCTTATGAGCAATGAAGATTTTCTGGATACGCTGGCTGTTTGCCAAAGTCTGCCCGGTGCCATTGCCGTGAATGTCTCCACTTACGCAGGGTATCAGATTGCCGGCAAAAAAGGCGCTGCTGCCTGTGTGCTTGGTACGGTGAGCCCTTCTTTTTTCGCAATTCTCATCATTGCCCAGTTCTATCAGCAAATTCGCAACATGGCCTTTATGCAGCAATTTTTTCTGGGGGTGCGCCCCGCCATCGTTGCCTTACTCATTGTTTCTTTAATGAAGCTGTACCCTTCGGTGCCAAAGAATCCATTTTCTTATGCCATATCTGCCATCACCTTAATCTTGCTTCATTTATTAGGACTGCACCCCATTCCCATCATTATCGGGTGTATGGTGTCCGGTTACATCAGTGAACGCATCAAGGAGGGAAAAACAGTATGATTTACTTTTTGCTGGTCTACACCTTTGCCAAAATCGGCCTTTTCAGTTTCGGCGGCGGGTATGCCATGCTGCCCCTTATTGCCCGGGAAGTGGTTGATTCTCAGGGCTGGATCAGTTCTCAGGGGCTGGTGGACATGATCGCCATTTCCCAGATGTCTCCCGGCCCCATTGCCATTAACCTGGCCACCTTCATCGGCTTTGATCAAAAGGGAGTGGCAGGCGCGCTGCTGGCCACCTTTGGCGTGGTCTTCTTTACCTCCATGCTGGTGCTGGTGGCTGCCAAAGCATTGCTGGCCCATCCCGACCATCTGATTGCCCGGGGATTCTTCAAGGGGATTCGACCGGCTGTCATCTCTTTCATCGCAGCTGCCATTTTATCTCTCTACCCGGTTTCTGTTCCTGATCTGAAATCTTTTGGGTTGATGGCGGCTGCCTTTATTGCCTTTGGAAAGTTCAAGTTGCCCCCCATCCCCATTGTGCTGGTATCGGGCCTGATTGCCACCTTCATTTTTTAACGGTGACATGTTTGAGGACCCGCCATTGATTTGACTGGCACTTGCGTCGTTCCCCTCCTGAAAAACCGTCTGAAGCGATCCACACATGTGGCACTCCAGACGGTTTTTTAGATTGAATCATACATGTCATTGATTGGTGTTATGATCTGGCAGTTCTACCGGCTTCCCTTGTCATAGGGAACCCCTGCAGCTCTGGGTGCCTGAGATGTTTTGGAAGTAAAAGCAAGCACCACCAGTGTTGTAAGGTAAGGAATCATTTTGTAGACATCATTGGGAACTCCCAGTGTTGCCAGAAATGGAATTCCGGAATAGGCAGCTGCGATGGTTTTCATCAGTCCAAAGAAAAAGGCAGCCACTAAAATACGGGAAGGCTTCCACTGCCCAAAGATTAATACCGCCAGAGCTAAAAACCCATAGCCGGACACAGTGGCATTAAAGTTGGTGGAAGTGGGAATCACAAACACCAGTCCTCCGATACCAGCCAATGCACCGGAAATCAACACGCCGGCGTAGCGAATCTGATACACATTGATCCCCACAGAGTCGGCTGCCTGAGGATGCTCGCCGCAGGAGCGCAGTCGCAGCCCAAAGCGGGTATTGTAGAGAACAAACCAGCTAAGTACCAGAATGATGAATCCCAGGTAGGTGGTCAGGTAAGTATTTGTAAAGAAAAGATCTCCCACAACAGGAATTTGTCCCAGCACCGGCACGCTGGCAATACGAAACTGATTCATAAATGGAATCTGCTGCACAGTGCGCAGCATACGGGCCACATAAATGGCAAAGGCCGGGGCAAACATATTGATGGCTGTGCCGCTGATCACCTGATTGGCTTTCATATTAACCGATGCATAGGCATGGGTAAGGGAAATCAGCATCCCCGAAAGAGCTGCTACAAGAATCGCCAGCAGCAGGATAGGCTGTCCCGGCAAGGCTGCCTGAAAGGTGTTGATGAACAGAATACCTGAAAAAGCACCCACAATCATGATGCCTTCCAGTGCAATGTTCACCACCCCGCTGCGCTCGGAAAACATGCCTCCAAGGGCCACGATCAGCAGCGGAATTGAGAAAAACATGGTTTGCTGTACCAGAAAATAGATGGTATTCATTCAACGCCACCCCCTTTCTCCGTTGACCCCGCATCGGCTGCCAGTGCTTTTGCTTCTTCCAGGGGGCGGTCTTTCTTTTTCAGATATGCCTGGATGAAACCCTTCAATAGCAGTGCAAATGCACTGAAATAAATAATGACGGCAATGATGATTTCAATGACCTGGGGCACAAAATTATAGAGCTGCATGTTAAAGCCCCCCACGGTGAGATATGCCACAAAAATGCCGGAGAGCAATATGCCCAGAGGATGACTCAGCCCCAACAGGGCAACAGGTATGCCATTGAAACCTTCAATTGCCAGCACGTCCACCACTTCAATGCTTTTACCCGCTCCCGCCAGGTATAAGAGGGCGCCTCCCAGTCCTGCCAGTGCTCCGGCGATGGCCATGGACAGCACAATGCTCCTTTTTTCGTTGATTCCAGCATACCGGGCCGCATCCCGATTATAGCCGCAGGCTTTCAGTTCATATCCGAACCGGGTCTTATCAAGCACCACGTAAATCACAATCCCCGCCAGGATGGCAATAAAAATCCCCGCATTGACACTGGATGGGCTGTTGCCGGTGATGAACAATTTGTCCAGCCCTGCCTTCGGGATAACCGCAGTGGCCGCCACACGCAGTGACTGGTTCCGCAGGGAATCAAAAACGGTCTTCACCACCATGTAGTTCACAGTATACATGCCAATATAGTTCATCATAATGCAGGCGATAACCTCATTGACGTTAAAATAAGCTTTAAGTATACCGGGCACCAGTCCCCAGAGTGCCCCAGCCAGCAAAGCCGCCATCAGGGCCACCATCCAATGGGCATGACCCGGAAGGGATGTCCACTTGACACCCACATAAACAGCCGCATAGGCCCCTACAATGAACTGGCCAGCCGCTCCAATGTTAAAGAGGCCGGTTTTATTGGCAAACCCAAAGGAAAGACCAGTCATAATGATGGGAGTGGCAAAGTAAAACACCTGTCCCAGGTTTTTCATGTCAGTCAGCCCGCCAAAAAGAATGGCACCAAACCCCCGTACAGCCTGGGATGGATTGCTGACCAGCAAAACCAGGAAACCAATGAAGAGGCCGACAATAATGGCCATCAGAGAAGACATAAAACTGGAAAAGGCGTCACTTCTCACATAAGCTTTCCAGCTGAATTTCATGCCAGCTCACCTCTTTTCGATCCGGCCATGTATAGACCCAGTTCCTGTACAGTGACTGTTTTCGGGTCAAGAGAAGCCACAATTTCCCCCTCATAGATCACCAGAATACGATCACTTAAGTTCATCACTTCGTCCAGTTCCAGGGATACCAGAAGAATCGCCTTTCCCTGGTCCCGCTCCTCCACCAGCTTTCGGTGAATATACTCAATGGCACCCACGTCCAGTCCCCGGGTTGGTTGCACCGCAATGAGAAAATCCGGATTCCGGTCAATTTCACGGGCAACGATGGCTTTTTGCTGGTTACCGCCGGACATGCTGCGGGCATCTGTTCGAGAACCCCGCCCACTACGTATATCAAATTTTCCTATGAGCTCATCTGCATACTCATAAATTTTATCATATTGCAAAAATCCACTTTGCTGAAAAGGTTCACGAAAATACCGCTGCAACACCAGATTATATCCCAAATTAAAATCCAGTACCAGTCCGTGCTTGTGCCTATCTTCAGGGATGTGACTCATCCCCTTTTCATTACGTTTTCTGATGGGCAGATGCGTAATGTCTTCACCGTTCATTTCAATGGCGCCTGCATCAGGCTGTAGTAATCCCGTTATGGCATACACCAGTTCTGACTGGCCATTGCCTTCAATGCCTGCCAGACAGACAATCTCACCGGCGCGCACTTCAAAAGAAACATTGTTCACCACCATTTTGTGTGTCAGGCGGTTGCGAATGCTAAGTTCCTGTACGCGAGCGATGACATCCCCCGTCTTTGCAGGATTCTTTTCAATCATCAGGTTCACTTTTCTTCCCACCATCATTTCTGACATTTCTTCCATGGAAGTATCTGCCACTGTCACGGTTCCGATGTACTGCCCCTTGCGAAGCACCGAGCAGCGATCAGCCACTTTCTTAATCTCATTCAACTTGTGGGTGATGAAGAGAATTGTTTTTCCCTCCGATACCAGCTCTTTCATGATTTTCATTAACTCGTCAATTTCCTGGGGTGTCAGCACCGCAGTGGGCTCGTCAAAAATAAGAATTTCATTTTGACGATAAAGCATTTTCAGTATTTCCACCCGCTGTTGCATCCCCACACTGATATCAGCGATGCGGGCATGTATGTCCACTTTTAAACCATATCGCTCTGACAGTTTTTGAACACTGTCGGCGGCTGCTTTTGTTTGTAATCGTCCACCGGCAACTGTTTCGGCACCTAAAATAATATTTTCCAGCACTGTGAAGTTGTGTACCAGCTTAAAATGCTGATGTACCATGCCGATCCCCAGTCGATTGGCATCGTTGGGGTTTTCGATTCTGACCACTTCGCCATTCTTTTTAATGATCCCTTTTTCAGGTTGATACAGGCCGAAAAGGACACTCATCAAGGTGGATTTTCCTGCACCGTTTTCTCCCAGCAGTGCATGGATTTCTCCCTTTTTCAACTGCAGGGTAATGTCATCGTTTGCCACAATTCCCGGAAATTCTTTGGTGATATTACACATTTCAATGATATATGCCATCCACTTCACCCCTCACCTGCATGGTTACTCCCGTCAACTCATGGTTTCCGGTATGGATAAGGAGGGTCTGCACCGCAGTGCAGAGCCCTCCTAAATTGGTTCCAACAGCATCAGGCGTTACCCGGTCATTTTTTTAGTTCACCAATGTGACGGTAACGATCTCTGTTGGAATAGCTCCTGCTGAGTCAACATCGTTGTCTTTCAACATGCTGCTGGCAATGCCATCGCTGTCATTCACCAACATTCCGAAAATAGCGTCATAGTCGGCCTGTGAGAAAGATTCGAAACGGGAGGTTGCCATTGGCAGGGCCACGCCGTCATTGCTGGCATCCATCACAATGGTTTCTCCGCCGGGGAAGCTGCCGGCATAAAAAGCTTCCAGAGTGCTGTAAACAGATGCTCCCAACCCTTTCATGGCTGAGGTGATCACTGTTTCCGACTCGCCGGACTGGTCAATGTCAACACCTACGACTTTAGCGCCAGCCTGTTCAGCTGCGGCCATTACTGAGTTTCCAACGGCTCCGCCGCAGGCAAAAATAGTGTCTACTCCTGATTGATACCAGGATGCTGCGAGAGTCTGCACTTCAGGAGTGGCATCAAATCCACCCGTGTAGTGGTAGTTAATGGTTACATCGCCTGCAGCCAGGCCAAGTTCTTCAGCTGCGTACTCGGCACCCTGTACAAACCCATAGCCAAAACGTACCACTGCAGGTACTGCCATGCCGCCCATGAAGCCCAGGCTGCGGCTGCCATCTTTTACAGCTGCGTAGCCAGCCAGAAATCCGGCCTGTTCTTCTGCATACAGCACACCCACCACATTGGGTTCAGTTCTGAATTCGGTGTAGTCTTCATTATGAGGCACACCATCAATGAGAATGAAATGGGTGTCTGGGTATTGATCCTGAGCAATGAAGATGGGTTCTTCAAAAAGGAAGCCCGGAGTGACAATTACTTTTGCACCGCCACGCACTGCCAGTTCAATGGCAGAAAGATACGCATCAGTACTCTTTTCGCTTGGCTGATAATACTTGTGGGAAATGCCATTGTCTACTGCGTAGTCCCGCAGCCCTTCCCAAGAACCCTGGTTAAAGGACTTGTCGTCAATGGTGCCAATGTCAGTGATCAGTGCCAGTTCGAAAGTACCGTCATCTGAAACACCTTCCGCCGCTGCCTCTGTTTCACCTGCGGGCTCTTCTGACGGAGCCGGGGCGGGTGCTGGTGACCCACAGGCCGCCAGTGACAGGGTCATGATGAGAATTAAAAGCAAAGCCATTTTCTTTTTCATCTTTTCTCCCTCCTGATATTTACTGAATTGCTGGTTCTATCTATTTACCCGTCGAAAGGACGAAAGTCTTGTTTCAACGGGGCCATGCCAACTAAAACTTCAGGTCTTATCCACCTGCCGTTAATACGACGATGCACTGCCGCCTGTCAATAGCGCCACTGCACCACTGGTGCCGATCCGCTGGCACCCGGCTTCAATAAAAGCCTCCAGATCTTCTTTGCTTCTGATGCCGCCGGCTGCCTTTATCTTTACCTGTTGCCCAATATGCTTTCGGAACAAATGAACGTCTTCAAGGGTGGCTCCCGCAGTTCCAAATCCTGTGGATGTTTTGATATAATCAGCGCCGCCTTCGGTGACACACTGACACAATCTAATTTTTTCGGCTTCATCCAGGTAACAGGTTTCAATAATGACCTTCACAATTCTGTCACCTGCCGCTGCTTTCACCGCGGCTATTTCACGGGTAATGCTCTCAAAATCACCGTTCTTGACCGCGCCAAGATTAATGACCATATCCACTTCAGCTGCACCCAGCATTACCGCTTCGGCTGTTTCTGCCACTTTAACGGCAGTTGTCTGATACCCCAAAGGAAAGCCGATCACCGTACAAATGGTCAGCTTTTCGCCATACGTTTGATGAATGCGTTCCACATATGCCGGCGGGATGCATACAGATGCTGTTTGATATTCGATGGCCTCTTCACACAACCGACTGATCTCCTTCCAATCGGATAGTGGCTTTAGCAGGGTGTGATCCACATGTTTCAGGATTTGGGATTTCTCCATGTCGCTCCTCCATTATTGAACTGCTATTTGCTTTTATGGTAATGTATTTTAGTGAAAATGTCAACAAATGTTTGTGTTGATTGCCGCTTTAGTCAGAAATTTTCGTTTCGATGTTTACATTTTTATGTAGTAATGTTAATATTAAAACATAATCCTGTTAAGGTGGAGGTGGATCATCGTGGGCAAAAAAGGGGCACGCCTGACACAAATGACTCATATTTTAAAACAACGCCATTTTATTCCCATCAGGGAACTGGCGTCGCATTTTGATGTGTCTGAAATGACCATACGCCGTGATTTGGACCATCTCAAAACACGGGGGATCGCTGAAAACGCGGGCGGCACTGCCGTCTATCATCAGGGAAGCTTTGCCAAAGGCAATGACCAGGATTATAACCTGTCGGAAGAAACCGTGAAGCAGAACCTCCAAAAAAACAGCATTGGCCGCTATGCAGCCTCTCTCATCGAACAGGACGATATTATTATTCTGGATACGGGGACAACCACCGAAAAAATAGCTCCCCACATTCCTGATGATCTCAATGTCACAGCATTATGTTACACCGCCAATATTCTCACTGCTCTTCATGGCAACACCGGCATTCATTTGCTGTTTGCCGGCGGGTATTACCATCCAAAAACGCAGATGTTCGAGAGCACTGAAGGCATTGATTTCATACGCCGCATACGTGCTAAAAAAGTGTTCCTATCTGCGGCTGGTGTTCATAAAGACCTGGGGGTTACCTGTGTCAACAGTTATGAAGTACCAACCAAACATGCCATTCTCAAATCTTCTCTCCAGAAAATTTTAGTGGTGGATTCCAGCAAATTCGATAAAATTCGCCCTGCTTATTTTTGTGATCTGAACCGCATTGACACAGTTGTCACTGATGAGGCCATCAGTCAGGAATGGCGTGCGCTTCTGGAGTCCTTGGGCATCGACCTTCATACAGTGCCCTTTAATCCATAACCCTCACCACCCACATTCTTTCTCATCACTCTCTACATCACCACGGGTCTGTTGATTACTTCAATGTGCTCAAACGGTCTGCCCATGTTGTTTCATTATTTGCAAAAACTGCAAAAAAGCTGCCTCCTCCCGGAGACAGCTTTTGTTGATTTTGATGATCTTAATCAGGAAGCGGTTTCTTCCTTGATTTTTTTCTTGGGTTTGCTATCAGGTTTTTGCAGAATAATGGTGGGTGGTACATTATTTTTGACTGTTTCCTTTGTGATCATGACTTTTTCCACATCATCCCGGGAAGGAATTTCGTACATGATATCCATCATGATATTTTCCATGATTCCCCGCAGTCCCCGGGCACCTGTTTTGGTTTCTTTGGCTTTTTTGGCGATCAGCTCAAAAGCCCCTTTTTCAAAGTCCAGCGCCACCCTGTCAAGCTCAAAGAGCTTTTGATATTGCTTCACCAGGGCGTTGCGTGGCTCTGTGAGAATGCGAATGAAAGCTTCTTCATCCAGCAAATCAAGCGTGGCCACCACTGGCAGGCGTCCCACCAGTTCAGGAATCAGGCCGTATTTCAGCAGGTCTTCCGGCAGAATCATTTTAAGGAGAGCCCCAATATCCAACTCTTCTTTGCTTTGAATTTCTGCGCCGAATCCCATGGCCTTGGTGCCAACACGTTTTTGAATGATTTTTTCAATGCCGTCAAAGGCACCGCCGCAAATGAAAAGAATGTTGCTGGTGTCTATCTGAATAAATTCCTGATGCGGGTGCTTACGACCACCTTGAGGCGGTACAGAGGCCACCGTTCCCTCCAGGATTTTCAGCAACGCCTGCTGAACGCCTTCGCCGCTTACATCCCGGGTGATGGACGGATTCTCGGATTTGCGGGCAATTTTATCCATTTCATCAATGTAAATAATTCCCTTTTCTGCCTTTTCGATGTCATAATCGGCAGCCTGGATGATTTTCAGCAGAATATTCTCCACGTCTTCACCCACATAGCCGGCTTCCGTCAGAGACGTGGCATCCGCAATGGCAAAAGGAACATTCAGGAGTTTTGCCATTGTTTGAGCCAACAGCGTTTTACCTGATCCTGTGGGCCCCAGCAGCAAAATATTACTCTTCTGAAGATCGACGTCATCGGATTTCTGATCGACATTGATGCGCTTATAATGATTGTACACTGCCACTGAAAGAGTTCTCTTGGCATGTTCCTGACCAATAACATACTGATCAAGAATTTCTTTAATTTCCCTTGGTTTTGGCAGATCCATGAGATCCACTTCAATGGTATCGTCCAGTTCTTCCTGAATAATTTCCTGGCACAGCTCAATACACTCATCGCAGATATACACATTGGGTCCTGCAATCAACCGCCGGACCTGATCCTGTGATTTTCCGCAAAATGAACATTTCAGCTGCTTTTTTTCTTCATAGCGTGCCATGATTACACCTCATTTACTCATTTCCTGGACGTGATGACTTCATCAATCAATCCATAGGTTTTGGCTTCTTCTGCTGACATGAAGAAGTCCCGGTCTGTATCTTTCTGAATACGTTCCAATGGTTGTCCGGTACGCTGGGAAAGGATTTTGTTGATGATATCCCGCATTTTCAAAATTCGGTCAGTGTGAATGCGAATATCTTCCGCCTGTCCCCGGGTGCCGCCCAGCGGCTGATGAATCATAATTTCAGCATTGGGCAGGGCATACCGCTTGCCCTTGGCACCGGCGCCCAGCAGAAAAGCTCCCATGCTGGCAGCCATACCGATGCAGATGGTTGACACATCTGGTTTGACATAGTTCATGGTGTCATAAATTGCCATGCCGGCGGTAATGGAACCGCCAGGGCTGTTGATATAAAGCTGAATATCCTTGTCCGGATCATCTGCTTCCAGAAAAATCAGCTGCGCCACCACAAGCCCGGCAGTTACATCATTGATTTCTTCATTCAACAGGATAATCCGGTCTTTCAGCAACCGGGAATAAATATCGTAAGATCGCTCTCCCCGATTGGTCTGTTCCACAACAATAGGTACTAGTGACATGGTTCAATCCTCCTGAACAGCAGATTTTGCCTTCTATTCAGCTGTTTCCTCTTCTGTTTCGACAGGTGCCTCAGCTGCTTTCTCTTTAATGGTAGCATTTTCCACCAGAAAATCAATGGTTTTTCGAAGAATAACATTATCGGCAAAAATTTTGGTATCATGTTTAGCCGCTGTTTCCCTAAACTTTTCAACCTCTTGGCCGTACTGCCCAGCCACTCGGGCGATTTCTTCGTCAATTTCCGCCTCATCTGCCGTGATATTTTCCATTTCGGTGATTTTCTCGAGCACCAGTTGCTCTTTTACCTGACGTTCTGCGTCAGATCGCATCCGCTCTCTCAGATCTTCTTCTGAAGAACCGGTGATCTGATAGTACATTTCCATTCCAAGCCCCTGAGAGCTCATTTGATAACCAAAGTCCTGCATCATGCGGTCAACCTGACGGTCAATGACCGCATCGGGCATGTTCACTGCCACTTTATCGGCAACGGCCTTCACCACCGCATTTCTCAGTTCCTGCTCTTCCCGTTCTTTCGCTGCTGTTTCCTGTTTGCTGAGTAAATCGCTGCGCAAGTCTTCAAGGGTGTCAAACTCCGACACATCTTTGGCAAACTCATCGTCCAGTTCAGGCACTTCTTTTTCCTTGATTTCGTTGATTTTTACCTTGAACACAGCTTCTTTTCCCGCCAGTTCTTCAGCATGATATTCCTCAGGGAATGTGACGGTGATGGCAGCTTCATCACCCGTTGATAATCCCACCAATTGTTCTTCAAAACCAGGGATGAATCGGCCCGAACCTATTTCAAGGGTATGGCCCTCAGCCTTGCCGCCTTCAAAAAGTTCTCCCTCAACGCTGCCTTCATAATCCAGCTGCACCTGGTCGCCTTCTTTAACCGGCCGGTCATCAATGGTAATCATACGGGCATTCTTTTCCTGCATGCCTTTCAGTTCAGCTTCAATGGACGCCTCGTCTGAAGTGTAAAGCACCTTCTCCACTTCAACGCCTTTGTAACCTTCCACCAAAATTTCCGGCATCACTTCGATGTCGGCGATAAAAATCACTTCTTTTCCTTTTTCCATCTGTTCAATATCCACCTGGGGGTGATCCACCGGGTCCAGGTCAAGATCTTCAAGTGCTGCCTCGTAGGCATCGGGAAAAGCAAAATTAATGGCTTCTTCGTAAAAAATTTCCGGTCCGTAGTTCAGTTCAACAATTTTTCTGGGGGCTTTCCCTTTTCGAAAACCTGGGATGTTGAACCGACTTCGCATTTTATGATAAGCCTTGTTAACGGCTTCCTCAAATTTTTCCGGACTAACAGTGATCCGAAGGGAAATCTGGTTTTCTTCTTGTTTGATAATTTCTGAGCTCATGAATGGCCTCCTGACATGATATTCGATTTTATTTGGAACATGATTTATCTATGAAAAAAACAACCGGGCAGCAAGGCTTCCCGATGTTGGCTATCCTTATACTACCGGATTTTACAGGCATTGTCAACAAACACAGGTGATTTTTAGAACAACTGATCAGCCCATCTTGAAACCCTGAAAGCCTTCATAAATAATGCTTCTTGCCCTGACCAAATTTGACATTCCAATCTGCTTAATTATATAATCTTGATACACTCTCAAAGGAAAGGAGGACACCGGATGATCGAGTTCAAAAAATTGACAAAGTCTTACGATTCAAAAACAAAAGTGGTTGATCAGCTTGACCTGGTAATCAAAGACGGCGAACTGGTGGTACTCATCGGCGAAACATGAACAAACGACCCGCCGAACTTCTTCCCTCCCTACTATGCCGCTCCGCTGGTGCGCATGGATGTCCTTGAACAGTATCCACAACTGGAGATTCTCAATGAGTTGGAGAATCTGATTGATGATGAAACCATGGCCCAATTGAACTTTCAGGTGGATGAAATGGGAATGACCGAAGATGCTGTTGCCCGGGAATTTTTAACCTCCCTCGGCTTGATTTAGACTCAGCCTGATATCAAGAATGCCACGGAATGACACCAAAAAGACTCTTTCGAAGCTTTTTAAAAGCATTTCGAAAGAGTCTTTTTGGTGTAGCTTATGCGTTCAACTGTCAGCTGAAAGACTGCTGCAGGCATTTTTGATCACCGGGACAGACTGCCTACGAACTTTCCCGTTCAATCAGCTCATAATCCAGTACCACCTGGCTGGCCGTTACCGCTTCTCCCTGGAGGTACTTCGTTAAAAGCCGGGTGCCGATGGCTCCCATCTCATACATAGGCTGTCCAATGGTGGTGAGCGATGGGTAGACTTTACCTGCCATGTCCACATTGTCAAACCCCATAATGGCAATATCCTGAGGAATGCGCAACCCTTTCTCCAAAATAGCCCGCATGGCACCAATGGCCATTTCATCACTGGCTACAAAAATGGCTGTTGGCATTTCATCCAGCATCAGCAGCTGCCGGGCACCCTCGTAGCCGCTTTTGAACCGGTACCCGCCCTCGACCACCAGTTCTGACCGCCATGAAATCGCCGCCTCCTGAAGGGCCTGGCGGTAGCCTTCCAACCGCGCTTTACCCATAAGAGGGTCTTTCATTTTACCGGTAATGATGCCGATTCGCTGATGTCCCTTTTGAATGAGATGGCCCACCGCATCTTTTGCTGCTTTGGCATTGTCAATGGTCACCGAGGGCATGTCAGCATGCTGCGTGCCGATGAGCACCACAGGAATGCCGGCATCGGCCATTTGTTTGGCCAGTGCGTCTGAGATGAGGTTTCCCATGAAAATCAGGCCATCCACCTGTTTTTCTTCCAGTTCTGTAAAATACTGTAACTCCTTCTCGTAGTCCAGATCTGTGTTACAGAGAAAGATGGTGTATTCATACATATTGGCAACATCTTCAATACCTCTGACAACCTCTGGATAGAACTGGTTGGCAATATCCGGCACCATAATACCAATGGACTGGGTGTGTTTCACTTTCAGACTTCTGGCAATGGCATTGGGTCGATAACCCAGTTCTTCGATGGCCTCCAGCACCCGGTCTTTGGTTTTGGGCTTCACCGGCTTGCTGGAGTTGATCACTCTGGAAACAGTGGAAATGGAGACCCCGGCCCGCTTGGCCACATCTTTAATATTAAATTTCATCTTTCATCACCCCTCGATTGGTTTATTTTTTCGCTGCAGCTTCACATATTCCTGAAAATCGCCCAGTGGCAACGGTTTGCTGTATAAGAATCCCTGAATCAGGTCGCAGCCGATTTCGATGAGGAAATCCCTTTCAGATGTTTTTTCGACTCCTTCAGCAACCACCACCATTCCCAGACGCTTTGCCATACCCACCATGGCCGATACAATGGCCTGCTTGTCCTGGCTGGTTTCAATGCCCGTGACAAAGGACCGGTCAATTTTCAGTTTATCCACCGGTAATCGGCTTAAAAGGGCCAGTGAAGAATAACCGGTTCCAAAGTCATCCATTGCCACCCGAATGCCCAGCTTTTTAAGCTTATTCAATGTTTCAGCCGCAAAGTCCGGGTCAAGCATGGTTGTGCTTTCTGTCACTTCTACTTCCAGCATTTCAGGATCTGCCTGAGTCTGGCTCAGCAACCACCGAATTTGCTCGTACAGGTCTTGTTGCTGAAACTGTGTGGGTGACAGGTTAAAGGAGAGAACCATGCGGTGACAGCCGGTTACTTTCCACTCTCTTGCCTGCTGAAAGGCACGCCGCATGGTGTAGAGGCCCATGGGGATGATCAGGCCGGTTTCTTCAGCAACCGGGATAAATTCTGCCGGTGATATCAGGCCTTTTTCAGGATGCTGCCAGCGCATCAGGGTTTCTGCCGACTCAACAACCCCGCGCAACACATCCACCTGGGGCTGATAATGGAGGAAAAACTCATTTTTTTCAAGACCAATACGTATTTCGTTTTCCAGTTCAAGTTTCAGACGAGCCCGTTGATTCATGGCGGTGGAATACAAGCGGTAATTGTTCATTCCATATTTTTTAGCCTGGAACATGGCCACTTCCGCATTTTTAAGCAGCGTTTCCGGGTCCTTTCCATCTTCAGGGTACAGTCCAATGCCAATGCTGACGGTGATATGTATTTCATGTCCCTGAATACGAAAGGGCTTCATCAGTGATTTGATAATTTTATTGGCCACTGTTGCCGCCGCTTCATCTCCTGGAACCATCTCCAGCAAAACCACGAACTCGTCGCCCACAACCCGTGATACAGTGTCACCATCGCGCAATGTCTCCACCAGCCGCTGTGAAAAGGCCTGAATCAGCTCATCGCCCACCACGTGCCCCAGGGTGTCATTGATCCGCTTAAAGCGGTCCACATCCAAAAACATCAGCGCCAGCATCCGTTTTTCCTGGTACGCACGAGAAATAGATACTGATAACCGGTCCATCAACAAAAACCGGTTGGGCAGTCCCGTCAGGCTGTCATGATATTTTTGGTGCCGCAGGAGCTCTTCTGTCTTGATCCGGTCTGAAAGGTCATTAAAGACCGACACATACTGGATGGTGATCCCCGCTTCATCCCGAATGGCATTGATGGTCAGCAGTTCAGGATATACCTCGCCATTTTTACGCCGGTTCCAGATTTCTCCCCGCCAGAATCCCTCTGCCCTCAATGAGTCCCACATATTTTCATAAAAGACAGGTTTGTGCCGTTGAGATTTCAAAATACGGGGATTTCTTCCCATCACTTCCTGAAGTGAATATCCGGTGATATCGCTGAAAGCCGGGTTCACCCACTGAATCAATCCTTTGGCATCCGTCACAGCCACGCCTTCGTTGGTATGCTGTAAAATGGTGTCGGCCAGTTTCAGTCGCCGGTATGTCTCGCCGGTGGCTGTTAAATCAATCACTGTTCCAATGACAGCCGGCTCATTTCGAAAAATGATACGATTTCCCAGCACCTCCACATCCACCAGGTGGCCTTCCTTATGAATGTTTCGGTAGGTTCGGCTGACTCCCGGTTCTCCTTCAATACGCCTTCGGATGTTTTCAAGCATAAGATCTTCATCTCCAGGTTTTGCAATGATGGTAGCCGGTTGGTTCATCAATTCATCAGGTTCGTATCCAAAAATATGGGCAAACCGCTCATTGACATATACAAAGTGATTGTCCTGTATAATATAAATGCCTGCCAAACTGCTGCCTGTTAGTTTTTCAATATGATCTTCCGCTTCCTGCAGCTTGTTTTCCATGTGTTCATACCGGGTAATATCCATCAGGTAGCCCTCAAAGCGGCTTCCTTCGCCATTTTGCTGATAATAGGTGCCGAACTCTGCCACGCGACGTGTCGAACGGTCTGCTGTCACAATCCGATACTGAAGGGTATATTGTTTCTCCTGGCGGTTCATCACAAGGTCCATCCCATTTCGCAGTTCTTCCAAATCATCCGGATGAACCAACACATCATAATGCCAGCCTTGATCTGCCATCTGGTGAGCATTATAGCCCCACTGAGCAATATTGTCGGAGAGAAACTGGATAGGCCACCGATAATCAGCTCCCCGCCGAAAGAAGATGGCAGGTCCATGCAATTGTCCTTTGCAGGGGATGTTGTCCATTGTTGTCGCTCCTTGGCATTTTGATTTCCACAAGCCTTTGCGGGTCACACAGGGTACAGATACCCAACAATTGTCTTATTAATCTGAAAAAGAAGCTATGCCTCGCTGTTCCACCCCTTGCAGACATCTATCCAATCCTGACTGCCGGCAGTTTCATACAACTGTTCACAAGTAAGTTCGATGGCGCTGTTGCCACTTCCACAGGCGGGAAAAACCGTCTCAAACCGTTTCATGGACACATCGGTAAAAACCTGAATACCTGGTTCTTTCAAGGCAAAGGGACAAACACCGCCCACCGGGTGGCCCGTCAGCGCCACCACTTCCTCAGGCGACAGCATTTTTGCCTTCATGCCGAATCTGGCTTTGAATTTGGCATTGTCGATCTTGGCGTCTCCTGCTGTTACAATCAACAGACAGCCATCACCATTTTTAAAAGACAGGGTTTTGGCAATTCTGGCGGGAATCACTCCCACCGCTTCGGCTGCCAACTCCACAGTCGCACTGGAAAGTTCCATTTCCATTACCTTTTCTTCAAGGCCCCATTGGCCGAGATAGTTTCTGACGTCCTGAACAGCCATCTTGTCACATCCTTATGAATAGATAATATATGCCTCTATTTTCAACGAAACCCACTGGTTTCATGAACCAGTTCAAGTTATTTCCCCTATTATACCATGATGTCTGCCTGTATTAAATCCCATGGGCAGTTATTAATACTTCCTGTCCGATTAAAACTGTTTTGTGCCTGTTGGAGAAAAGCCCCACCGTTAGGAGCCTTAACAGAGGCGCCATCGGTGGGGCTTTATTGATCATTCCCGTAACATGATTTTAAATGCCTGTCAGGGCTTCTTTGATGGCATTGAGAATGCCTTCGCTGGAGCCGGTGGCTCCGCTGACCAGATCAACACCTTCTGCCGACTGGTTTGCCAGCACGGCTTCAATCACGGCGTCAAAGGCTCCGTCTGAAAGCCCCGGTGTGTCATCGGATTCCACCACTTCAATACCGGTGATGGTGCCGCCATCCATGGTTACTTCAACGGTGATCTGGCTGGCATATCCCTGCCCGCTTCCGGTGAGCACCTGTGCGCCGCCGGCTGATTCGCTGCCGGCTGATGCCAGGGCTTCTTTGATGGCATTCAGAACGCCTTCGCTGGAACCGGTGGCCCCGCTGACCATATCAACACCTTCTGCCGACTGGTTTGCCAGCACAGCTTCAATCACTGCGTCAAAGGCTCCGTCTGAAAGCCCCGGTGTGTCGTCGGATTCCACCACTTCAATGCCGGTGATGGTATCGCCATCCATGGTTACTTCAACGGTGATCTGGCTGGCATATCCCTGCCCGCTTCCGGTGAGCACCTGTGTGCCGCCGGCTGATTCGCTGGTGGCATCTGTTCTTCCTGCCAAAGACAGGGATCCTAAAATGACAAAAGTTGCCACAAGAAGTACCAATACGCCTCTGATTTGCTTTTTATCCATGATTCGCCTCCTGATATTCTAAGCTCAATTATTTGAGCTTATTCGGTTTCATCAATCAGTATATCTTATCATGCTTCGTGAAACAACTCACAATCCTTTTTTCGGAACAAACGCCATTATGACTGAATGGCTTTCTCAAGTTGAATCCCGGTTTTGTGGCCATTCAGGTTCTGCTCCTCCAGCCCTTCTTCGCTGGTGGATTCCATGGAAACCGCCAGGGTTTCTCCCATGATGTACTCCCGGTGCAGGGTCATGGCATGAGTCACTGCTTCATTTCCATGATAGATGATGCGGATGTTGTCCATCATCTCGTAGCCATTATTTTTTCGCATCTGCTGCACTTTTGAAATAAACTCACGGGCCAGCCCTTCATTCACCAGTTCATCTGTGAGGGTGGTGTCAAGAATAACAAAGCGGTTGTTTTCCATCTCCACTGTAAAGCCTTCTTTTGCATCGATGGCGATCATCACCATTTCCTTGGTGACGACGGTGGATTCTCCCTCCAAATCAAGGGTGATGGTCTCACCGGCTTCCAGTTTGGGGGCGATTTCATTGGCATCCAACGCAGCCAGCGCTTTTCCAAATGCTTTTATTTTTTTGCCCAGCAACGGTCCTGCGTTTTTAAAATCCGGTTTAAGACCAAAATTCATGAACTCATTAAGGTTCTTTTCAAACACCACTTCTTTGATGTTCAGTTCTTCCTTCAACAACGGCACCAAGTGGCTGATACCGGATTCATACTTGCCGTCGACCAGAATTTTCTGCAAGGGCTGCCGCACTTTCAGCCGGTTTTTCTCTCTTGCTGCCCGGCCAAGGGTGACCAGGTCCCGCACCAGATCCATTTTGGCTTCTACTTCAGGGTCTTTCAACCTTTCGTTCACTTCAGGCAAATCAGACAGGTGCACCGACAGTTCACCGGTAAGATGACGGTAAATCTCTTCTGTCATGAAGGGGGCAAAAGCTGCTGCCAAACGGCAGACACCCACCAGCACTTCATAGGTGGTGTTGTAGACGGCTTTCTTGTCATCAGAATGCTCCGAAGCCCAGAATCGTCCCCTGGCACGGCGAATGTACCAGTTGGAGAAATCTTCATTTACAAAGTCCTGAATTTTTCGAACGGCACGTGTCAGGTCAAAGACAGCCATTTCATTGCGCACTGCTTCTATCAGATGGTTATATTTGGACAGTATCCAGCGGTCGAGCTCGGGCCGCTCCTCTTCAGGGATGCAGAAGGTGCGGGGATCCACTTCATCGGTGTTGGCATATAAGGTAAAGAAGGTATAGACATTTTCGAAGGTGGAGAAGAACTTGCTCTTCACTTCCTTCAACCCTTCTATGTCAAACCGGGTGGGCGTCCAGGCCGGCGAGACATAGAGCAGGTACCAGCGGAGTACGTCGGCACCAAACTCGTCAAACAGCTGGAAAGGATCGACGGTATTACCCTTGGATTTGGACATTTTTTGTCCGTCTTTATCCAGAATCAGGTCGTTTACCAGTACGTTCCGATAAGGGGACACGCCTTTGATGAAGGATGAAATGGCAATCAGAGAGTAAAACCATCCCCGTGTCTGGTCAATGCCTTCACAGATATAGTCTGCCGGGAACAATTCTTCGTCAAACCGTTCACTGTTCTCAAAGGGGTAATGATGCTGGGCAAAGGGCATGGCCCCACTGTCAAACCAGCAGTCAATTACTTCCGGCACCCGCGTCATGGTGCCGCCGCATTTATCGCAGGTGAGGTGCACATCGTCCACATAGGGTCGATGCAGCTCAATGCTTTCGTCAATGGCTTCCACTGCCCGCTCCACCAGTTCTTTCCGGGAACCAATGGATGCCAGCTCACCGCAGGTGCACCGCCAGATATTCAGAGGTGTTCCCCAGTAACGGTTCCGGGACAGTGCCCAGTCGTTCAGGTTTTCCAGCCAGTTGCCGAAACGTTTTTCGCCCACAAAGTCGGGATACCAGTTGACGCTGTTGTTATTGGCAATGAGTCGATCCTTGATGCGGGTCATTTCAATGTACCAGCTGGGTTTCCCATAATAAAGCAGGGGGGTGGCGCATCGCCAGCAGTGGGGATAATTATGGGCCAGCCGTTCTTTTTTAAACAGCTTTCCTTCTTCCCGAAGCCACTTGACAATGTCTGGGTCAGCATCGATGACAAACTGCCCTTTCCAGGGAGTTGCCGTGTATTTTCCTTCTTCGTCCACTGGTTGCAACACAGGCAGACCGTAGGCCCGGCCGATGTTATAGTCGTCTTCCCCAAAGGCAGGAGCCATATGAACAATGCCGGTGCCGTCTTCGGTGGTGACGAAATCTCCAAGGGTTACGAAGAACGCTTTTTTGTCAGGCTCCACAAATGGCATGAGCTGCTCGTATTCCACGTGCTCCAGTTCTTTTCCCTTTAACTCCTGCAACACTTCATAGTCGTCACCCAACACTTTGTTTGCCAGTTCTTTTGCAACATAATAGATGGTTTCCTGGGCTTTCACCTTAAGGTAATCCACATCAGGATGCACACAGAGCCCCACATTGGAAGCCAGTGTCCAGGGAGTGGTGGTCCACACCAGAAAGAATTCGTCGGCATCTTTTCGTTTAAAGGCAACAATGACCGTTTCGCTCTTGATTTCCTTGTAGCCCAGTGACACTTCATGGGATGCCAGACCGGTTCCACAGCGGGGGCAGTAGGGTAAAATCTTGTGGCCGTCGTAAATCATACCTTCATTGAAAAACTGCTGCAGAATCCACCAAACAGACTCAATATAGTTGTTATCCAGCGTGATATAGGGATTGTCCATATCGATGGCGTAGCCCATGCGCCGGGTCATTTCCCGCCACTGCTTCTCGTAGGAAAACACGGATTCCCGGCATTTCTGGTTGAACTCGGCGATGCCATAGGCTTCGATATCCTGTTTGCTTGAAAGCTTCAGCTGCTTTTCCACTTCTATTTCCACCGGCAGGCCATGGGTATCCCAACCGGCTTTTCGTTTCACCTGTTTGCCCAGCATGCTGTGGTAGCGGCAAACGGCATCTTTTAACGTTCGGGAAATCACATGGTGAATACCCGGCCGGCCATTGGCCGTGGGAGGCCCTTCATAAAACACAAAGGAAGGTTTTCCTTCCCTGTTTTCAATGCTTTTCTGAAGGATATCCACTTCCTCCCAGAAGGCATTGATCTGGTTTTCCCGTTCTGCCACCGGCAGGCTGGGAAGTGATTGAAATTTATTCATGCAATCATCATCCTTTCCAGTTTTCCAATCAAAAAAACCCTGAGCTTCTTAGCCCAGGGACGATTTAATCGCGGTACCACCCTGATTACAGAGTACCTGAGAGGCGATACTCCAAAAATGGCCGCCCAAAGTAATCTGTCACTTCACTGCATGGTAACGCATGCCTGCGGGTTCCCCTGTTTCCAGTGAAGCGGAGTCGAAAAACCGGCTTTGAGGTGATGGGTTCTGCCGGATCCGTGCCAATCTCACAGCCTTGGATTGACTCTCTGTTGCCGGATTTCTCGGGAACCGTCCTCATCATCGCCATTTTCATATGGCCCATTATATAACTTCTATGGCTCAGGGTCAAGCCCACAGCCCCGCTAACCCACTGCCGCTTCTCTGGGGTCATGAACCCGTTCAATCATGATGGTTTGTTCAATCAGCAAATCACGCACCGTTCCTTTTCGCGGCACTTTCACCACCGGACGGGTTGGATACCCATCATGCAGCCTCACCACGATCCCCTCTTCCTGATTGTTGAGGGTGACCCGGGTGCCCAACGGGTATACCGAAATATTTCGAACAAACTGGGTTGTCAGCGACCGGTCCAGGTGTTTATCCACAATGGTCATTAAAAACTCCACGGCTTCGTGGGGCAGCATGGCTTTCTTATACACCCGTTCCCCGGTGATGGCGTCGTAAATATCACAGACAGCTGCCATCTTGGAGTGCAGATGCAGCTTTTCCCAGTTCACCCCATGGGGATAACCGGTGCCATCCATACGTTCGTGATGTTCCAAAGCAGCACAGGCAATATCAGCCGGATAACGTAATTCTTTCGTTAGAATTTCATGACCAATGCGGCTGTGTTCCTGCATCACCCTCATTTCCTCATCGGTCAGACGGGCGGGTTTCAACAGAATATTATCATGGATTCGTGTTTTCCCAATATCATGGAGAAGACCGGCCATGGCTGCCCGTTCCTGCTGCTTTCGGTCGAGTTTGAGGCTTTTCCCAAGAACAATCATGAACACCGCCACATCGATGGAATGGATGTAGGTGTAAAAATCTTTCCGCCGAATGCCTTCCAGCCCCAAATACACCTGCTGATGGCGTCCAATGCTTTCCACCAATTCATGGGCGGTTTCTTCAACCACTTTTTTGTCCAGGTTGCCAATTTTGCGCATGCGTTCAAACTCATTGCTGATATTCTTCACCGACTCAGTATATACCTTGCGCACTTCTTCGATTTCTTTGACTGTCTCCATCTCAAAGTGTTCCAGGTAGTGATCCACCTCATTAAAGCCGGTGGCGTCAAGCAAAAAATATTCGATGTTGCTGCGCAGCAGCTGCTGCCTTAGCCGGGGTGTCATGATTTTCCCCTTGGGTACTAAAATAGCACCGTTCGAATTGAACAGATCTTCATGCAAGGGTTCACCATTGGGTATTTGAGCCAGATAGAGCTTTTTCATAGACTTCGGCCTTTCGGGTATGAATGGTGAGTGGAAGAGTGCTATGCCAGCGAAAGGGCAATTTCAATCATTTGCTTAAAGGTGTTCTGCCGCTCTTCTGCAGTTGTCAGTTCGTGGGTCACAATATGGTCGCTGACAGTGAGAATGGCCAGGGCATTTACCCCATATTTGGCTGCCAGCGTGTAGAGTTCTGCCGTCTCCATTTCTGCCGCCAGCACCCCGTAGCCTGCCCAAAGCTTCCAGGCGTCAGGATCATCGTGGTAGAAGGTGTCAGAGGTGACCACAGCGCCCACCCGGGGAGTCATCTGCTTTTCTTTTGCCGCCTCAACAGCTTTTGATAGCAGTTGATAACTGGCGGTGGCTGCATAGTTCATGCCATTGAACCGCAAATGATTCACATTTGAATCGGTGCAGGCACTCATGGCAATAATCACATCCCGAAGGCCAACGTCTTGCTGCATGGCGCCGCAGGTGCCAATACGAATCAGGTTTTTAACATCGTACTCCCGAATCAGTTCATTGACATAGATGGAAATGGAAGGGATTCCCATACCCGTTCCCTGAACCGAAACCCGTTTCCCCTGCCAGGTGCCGGTAAAGCCATACATACCTCTAACCTCGTTATAACAAACAGCATCTTCAAGGAATGTTTCTGCAATCATCTTTGCCCGAAGGGGATCTCCCGGCAACAGGATGGTTTCAGCAATGGCACCTTTTTCTGCTCCAATGTGCACGCTCATGTTTTCACTCCATTTCCTAGTATCAATTGTCGTTGCACAGCTGAGTCTGATGGCAGCACATGAGCACTCCGCCAGTCATTAAATACTGGCCAGCGCTGTGATCAAGGCTGCAAAAGTGGATAGTATCATCATGAATGCGATGACAATTGCGATCATCTTTTTTCCTCTGGCTGTCAAAACCAATTCACTCCTGACTGGCAGTGTTTAGGGTAGATCTGCCGAATTTCTACTGATCATTGTATCATATTCCCCTCGAAAGAAAAAGGGATGTGCGCAGTGAATTGAGTGGTGTACAGGGCGGCAAAGCATCGGGTGTTGCTTCACCGTGATCCCCAGGTGGGGCGATTCATGGAGCACCTGCAGATGAGTGCCCTCAGGAAAAAACATGATTGGCTGCCCTTCCTTTCTTCCCATGGGCAATACATGGTTACCCTCATAGGCCACCATCAGCGTGATTTCCCGATGGGACCGTTGACGGTAGTAGTCGGCATATTGCTGAATCGACTCTGACGAATAGATCATGGTAGCCAGATGATCGATGGAACGACTGGCATACAGGTAGTTTAACAGGTCAATAAAATAGTAATTGCCGTCATGGTACACATAGTTGAACACATGTCCTCCCATTCGATCAGCAAGGGCCACAAATCCGACTGATTCAAATTTGCCGCATAATAAATAGGCCATCAAACTGGAAACACCACCACAGTTTCCCCGATTCATGCTGATGGTTTCGGGACCGGTGCGGTTATGGTGCCAGAGTAAATGCTCCTCCCGAATGCGTATGTCGCCTTTCCGGGGCCGAAAATAGGCAGCACGTAGATAATGAATCACATCAGACACTGTGTGCAGATGGTCTCGGAGAAAAACAGGTTCTTTGGGAAAGTGAAAAAGGTCTGTTTTTTTGTAATTGACCGCACCCAGCTCGTCTGGCGATACATAGTAAACCCCGTCTGCCAGTAAAGAAAGCCTGCGAATCATTTCTTGCTGCAGTTGTCGAATGGATACCAGCAGTTTCATAGAATCACCTCATTTCATGATGATTTTCCCTTGTAGTTGTCACGGTTTTGTCATGGATTCATTTGTTTTGATGGTATTATGTTACCCCCTCAGCCGCTTTTTAACCCTTTGCATCCCCAAAATCATCTTTCATCATGACAACCAAAAGGCGGGTCCCGGAAGCTTATTTTCGCATCCGGCGACCCGCCTTGAATGATTCTTTTCAGTTTTATGGAACGAAGCTGCCTTCGGGCGTTTCGGCATCTGTCATGTTCTGCGCCGACGCCTGGGATGATTCATCGGCTTTCGCCGGCGTTTCCGGCTCCCGCTTGAACCATTTTCGAAGTTTGCGTTTAAAATCATCCATAATGGTATACAGCACCGGTATGAAGACCATGGTCAACAGTGTGGACATGATGAGGCCACCCACCACCACGATGGCCATGGGCGCCATGGTTTCTGCTCCTTCGCCGATACCCATGGCCAAGGGGACAAGTGCCAGAATCGTTGTCAGGGCCGTCATCAGGATCGGCCTGAATCGTATGGCCACTGCTTCTTTCACTGCCTCATTCCGATCCATTCCCTGCTGCCTCAGCTGGTTGATGTAATCCACCAACACAATGGCATTGTTCACCACAATCCCTGCCAGCATGATCATGCCGATGAGGGCCGGAACCGAAAGGGATGTGCCGGTGAGGAAGAGACCAATAAAAGCCCCTGTAAATGCAAATGGAATGGAAAACATAATAATGAAAGGATACAGCAGACTCTCAAACTGCGAAGCCATGATCATGTACACCAGCACGATGGACAGCATCAGCGCCAGGCCCAGGTTTCCAAAAGCTTCTGCCATGTCTTCCTGTTCCCCTGTCATGCGGTAATTGTACCCAGGAGGCATGGGGTAGTTTTCCAGCTCTGCCTGAATCTCCCTCGTAACCGACTGAAGGTCTCTGCCGCTGAGCTGAGAGGAGATCACCACTGTCCGCACCTGGTTGATGCGGTTGATCTGTGCCGGCGAGGCGCCGTATTCGATGGTGGCCACCTGCCCCAAAGGCACTGCTGTGCCATAATTGGTGGGTATTAAAATCTGCCGCATGTTTTCAATGGACTCTTTGGCCCGTTCGTCCAGGGATAATGTGATGTCAATATCTTCGCCTCCCAGGTTAAGACTGGAGGCCCGTACCCCATCCAATGATGCCCGCAGCGCATTGTTAATCTGTGCTGCCGTGACGCCGTAGCGGGATGCCATGTTCCGCTGAATCACCACCCGTGCTTCCGGTTCGCCTTCTTCGACGCTGAGGGAAACTTCACGGGTTCCCGGTACATTTCTCACCATCCGCTGAATGTCGCGGCCCATGGTTTCAAGCATTCGTAAGTCATCACCCTGCATCTGAATGGCAATGGGGCTGCCACCGGTGCCCCCCATTCCCATGGACGAGGTTTCCTGCACAGTTATATCCACGCCTGCGATTCCCTGTACCATTTCCCGAATCAAATCGGCAATTTCACCGGTGGAGCGCTGGCGTTCACTCTGGTCAACCAATGTGATGTCAATGCTTGAACCGCTGCCGCCACCCATCCCCATCATGCCACCGCCTCCGATGGTAACCAGAACCCTTTCACTTTCAGGAATTTCAAGGATCAGGTTTTCCACCTGCTGCACCTGACGGTCTATATCCGCAAGTCGCGTGCCATGGGGGGTGTCAATGGACACTTGAATGGTTCCTTCATCCATTGATGGAAAGAACTCACCACCCACCACTCCCAGCATGACGATGGAACTGGCAAAAATGACCAGGGCAATGACCACAGAAATAATGCGATGCCTTAATCCAAACCGGAGACTTACCTGGTAGAACCCTGAAAACTTTCGAATCATTCGATCGAATAGATCCAGGAACCAGCCGATGGAAAGCAGGCGTCGTTTGCGAATTTTAGCTTCTCCCACTTTCAGAATTTTGGAAGACAGCATGGGGACGACTGTCAGGGCTATCAGCAGCGAAGCCGTCAGGGAAAACGCCACTGCAAATGACAACTGCCTGAAAATAATGGCTGTAAAACCCTGTACAAAGACGATGGGCAAAAAGACTGCCACCGTCGTCAGGGTGGAAGCCGTAATGGCCATGGCCACCTCTGAAGCACCATTCACTGCAGAGTCACGTCGATTTTCTCCCAACTCCCGGTACCGGTAGATGTTTTCCAGCACGACAATGGAGTTATCCACCAGCATCCCGATTCCCAGAGCCAAGCCGCCCAGCGAAATCAGATTGATGGTCAGACCACCAAAGTACATCAGCGCAAATGTGCTGATGACCGAAACGGGAATGGCAACGCCCACAATAATGGTGGATCGAAGATTCCTTAGGAATAAAAAGAGAATCAGAACAGCCAGCAGACTTCCCATCACTGCATTGCGGAACACGTTGCTGATGGAGTCATTGATAAATTCAGAGGTGTCAAAAGCGACTGTCAGCTGCAAATCCGGATAGTCTCTGCGCAAATTGTCCAACTCACGGTGAATTCGTTCTGCCACCCGTACGGTATTGGCAACAGACTGTTTGGTAATGGAAAGAGTGATGTTAGGCTCTCCATTAAGCCGGGCGATACTGGTACGCTCTTTGTAATCCACCGAAATATCGGCGACCTCGTGAAGCCGGATAATTTCCCCCGACTGGAGAATAATGGGCATGTTTTTGACATCATCCACACTGGTGAATTCTCCCAGTGTCCGCACCGTCATCTCCTGGTCGCCCTTAAAAACCTGTCCCCCTGGGAGATTCAGATTTTCTGCCATAATCTGCTGCTGAATCCTGGATATATCCAGGCTATAGCCTGTCAGCTTTGACTGATCAAGGCGTACCCGCACCTCCTGCTCCACACCTCCAAAGACATTGGCTGAGGCAACCCCGTCAATACGTTCCAGACGGGAGAGCATTTCATCTTCGGCAATCCGCTGCAGTTGTGTAAACTCCATGTTTCCTGAAATACCCACCTGCATGATGGGAAAAGCGTTGGGGTCAATTTTCAATACCATGGGATCCGAAGCATCTTCCGGTAAAAAACCCCGGATCAAATCCACTTTCTCCCGCATTTCCAAAGCAGCAATATCCATGTTGGTTCCATACTCAAAGAGCACCACCACGGTACTCGACCCGTCACTGGTGTAGGACTCGATGGAGCTGAGACCGGAAACCGTGGCCAGGGTTTGTTCCAGGGGAATGGTAATCAGGTTTTCAATTTCTTCAGGTGCTGCCCCCGAATAGCTGACAGTGACCACCGAAACAGGCACGTCAATTTCGGGGTAAAGGTCCACCGGGAGCAGATTGGTGGACACGATGCCCAGAATCACTGCCACCAGCATCAGCATAAAGGTGGTCACCGGTCGTTTCACAGCCAGTGCTGAAAGCTTCATGATGCATCACTTCCCTTACCGTTGACATCGTTGATGAGGCTGCCGTCTTCAAGGAAGTCCTGACCACTGAATATAATCCTGTCACCGGCATTCAGCCCATAGGCAATTTCTGCTGTTTGGCCGTTATCAACACCTACAATCACTTCCCGCATCACAGCACGCTCTTCTTCCACCAGAAACACCACCGTTCTCCCTTCCCTGATAACAACTGCCTCTGAGGGGATGGTGATCACATTTTCACGGGTTTCCATGGTTAGCTCCACTTCGGCAAACATCCCAATTTTAATAACGCCATCAGGGTTGCTGATTTCCATTTCCATGGGATAGGTCAGAGACCCGGTACCCGGAGCAGGTGCAATGGTGCTCACCGTTCCCTGATAAGCCTCCGTCTGAGCTGCAGGAATTTTGACAGATACTTCCTGGCCGATCTCAAAACGATTGATCAGATATTCGGAAACGGTGGTTTTAACCACCACCGGATTCAATTGTGCCACAGTCACCGCAGGCCCGGATATGCCTTCGCCCAGTTTCGCATTCACTTCTGTCACCACCCCCTCGATGGGTGCCCGAATCACGGTGTCTTCCAGGCTGGATCGCGCCACTTCAATCGTTACCTGGGCCTGGTTCAATTGAGCCCGCGCCTGTTCCACCTGTGCCTGGGAACTGTTCAGTGCGTTATCAGAGGCTGCCATTTCTGCCTGTTCCAGCTGCTGCTTAGTGGCAGCTCCCTGCTGATAAAGCGTTTGAATTCGGTTCAATTCCCGAAGTGCCTGCTGGTGCTGCTCTTCGACTGCTGCCAATCCCGCTTCAGCCGTCGCCACGCCTGCTTCTGCAATGCCTGCTGCCGCTTCTGACTGTCGAATGCTGTTCAGCAAATCTCTTTGATCAAGTGTTACCAGCGTTTCACCGGCTTGTACCCGGTCACCCACCGAGACGTATACCTGTCTCACTGTCCCGGGCATTTTCGGTGCCAGGCGCACTTCTTCCAGTGGATGTACCTGGCCGGTCAATGTGGTGCGCACTTGCAGGTCTCCGTAAGATACTTCCATGATTTCAACACTTAGAGCTCTTTCTGTCGGTATTTCCACCTCGGAAGGCTGGCAGGCGCTTAACAGTAACGTGGTTAACAGTACGATCATCAGCAGTCTCTTGCTTATCTTGCCAGTTCGTGCCATGGTATTGCTCCTTTCATCGATCAATGATCTGTAACGCTGGTTGTTGGTCATCTTTCACTACGCGCGTCAGGACAACTTGTTTCATCTGTTTGGTTTATTCTCTCCAAAAATATATGTTGTTCATGCCGCTTCATCCATAAAAACAAGAGCCGCTCATGGCAGCTCTTCATTGGTGAGGGTGTCTTTAAATGATAAAATTAATGAATGACCCGGTCGCCATCATCTTCTTCGTACTCTTCTTCAAGCCAGTCTTCCAGCATTTCTTTTATTTCAAGGGTGATCATCATTTTGCGTTCAACTTTCTGAACTTCCTTTTCCAAAAGTTCCATGATTTTCTGCGCATCGCCCTCGGACAATGAGCTGTTAATCTGCTGTATCTGCTGCTTCAGTTTAATCCGTTCCCGTTGTTCCATTTGTTTCCCTCCTTTGCCCGAAAGCGTGGGGTTTTATATCAGGTACTGCATAAACAGGGTGGCCACCGTGAAGTAGATGGTCAACCCCACCAGGTCATTAATTGTGGTAATGAAAGGACCTGATGCCACCGCAGGGTCAATTTTCATTTTTGCCATGATAAGCGGTACAATTGTACCGGCCAGCGTTGCAAAAAACAGTGTGACTGACAGGGACAACCCAATGACAAAACCTAACATGACACTTTTTTGCCAAATGGCTGCCACCACACTGATGAGCACACCATTCACCAGCCCAATTAAGATGCCCACCACTGCTTCACGGCGAATCAGCCGCCAAACATCTTTTCCTTTAAACTGGCCCATGGTCAAGCCCCGCACCACCACCGCCAGTGATTGTGTGCCGGTGTTCCCGGCCATGTCGGCAATCATGGGAATAAAAACGGCCAATACCACAACGGCATCTAAAGTGTCTTCAAAATAAGCGATGATGTTACCCGCCATGACACCGACGCCCAACAGCAAAACCAGCCAGGGAATTCGGCCCATGGCCGATTTCAGGGGACCAACACTCAAGTCCTGCATGCCGGCATCTGTGCCGGTAATCCCCCCGAATTTCATCATATCTTCAGAAGCTTCTTCTTCCAGTACGTCAATGGCATCATCCACGGTGATCACACCCACCATCTGATTGCCTTTCACCACCGGCATGGCCAGAAAACCGTAGTTACTCATGGTGCGGGCCACTTCTTCCTGGTCCATGTCCACCGGAACAGAAACGACTCTTTCAGACATAATTTGCTCCACCGGTGTTTCAGGCGGTGCAACGATCAGTTCCCGAATGGAAACCACGCCGGAAAGCTGGTGCTTTTCGTCAACCACATAAAGGTAGTAAGCACTTTCGGCGTCCGGTGCCAGCTCCCGCAGACGCTGAATCGCCCGTTCCACCGTATCTGTGGCATACAGCACAAAGAATTCGGTGGTCATCAGGCCCCCGGCGGTGTTTTCCGGGTACCGCAACAATTGGTTGATATCTGCCGCAAAGGCGGGATTCAATCTGCTGATGATTTCTTTTCGTTGAGATTCTTCCAGTTCGCCCAGATAATCCACAGCATCATCCGGTGCCATTTTTTCGATGATTCGAATGCCCCTGGCAGGGCCCAGTTTCTGAAGCAGCGACTGCTGTTCTTCATAGTCAAGCTCTTCGATCAGGTCAGCCAGCTCTTCATCTGTCAGCTTATGAAAAAGAATGCGTTCATCTTCATCCAGCTGCAGCAACGCCTGCGCCATGTCATAGGGATGAATTTCGTCCAGAAACTGCCGGAGGGTATGGGTGTCTTCATTTTTGATGGCTGCAATAATTTCATGTAGCAATGTTTCCTGTTCTTCCATCATCCGACCCTCCTCTGTCAAAAATCACTATGATTCTAACACACTTAACTGCGAGGGTCAATGGATGCCAACAACCGCTTCTTCATTCATGATGACGTTCCACAGGCTCTGAGGTTTCATCTTCAGGCAGATTTCGGGTATGGCTGATAATTTTTTTAACCAGAGCTTCTGTATCCACCGGTTTGGTTAAAAAATCGTTCATGCCGGCCTCCAGGCATCGCTGCCGATCCTCTTCTCCCACATAAGCGGTGACGGCTATCACCGGCGTGTGGTTCAGGCCATCTGCCTTTTCTCGTCGTCGAATCTCCCGGGTGACTTCAATTCCATTCATGGATGGCATCTGCAGATCCATGAAAATAAGCTGATAAAAATACTGTTGATGTAACGCCAGCGCTTCCATTCCATCTTTGGCCACATCCACCGTCAGTTCTTCCATCCTTCTGAAAATGCGGCGGATCAGTTCCCGACTAATATCGTTGTCTTCTACAAAAAGGATGCGGGGTCGGTTCACACCTCCCCCCGGTAACGAAGCGGATTTCTGAAATGTCATGTCGGCTCACCACACTTTCTGCCGGAATCATTCCTTTCTTCCGGCCATGGGAATCAGTTTGTCTTCTCCTTTTTATACCCTCGAACCATCTGTTCAAGCGTTTCTATGTGTTTCTATCTGCTTCTTCCACCGAATCATTCGTGACGGGGGCGTCTGTTTTTACAAGTGGCTCTTGATGGCGCTGCAGCTTCACCTGAATTTCTGCCAACACCCGTGCCAACTCAATGATAAACTGATGTGCCAGCGGGTTCCATTCATCATTCTCGCCACCCGTCAGTGCGTCCTGAAGTGCCGCTGCGCTTTTTCGGAGTTCGATTGCGCCAATGTTGCCTGCACTGCTCTTGATCTTATGAATGGTTTGAACAGCTGCCTCAGTATCCTCTGCCTCCAGCTGCTGCTTTAACATTTCAGCTGTGCCTTCATTTTCTTCCTGAAATGAATCCAGCACCAACCGATAGAGTTCCCGGTTGTTTCCAATGCGCTGCAGCGCATCTGATTCATCCAGTGATGAAGGGTTGTCCTCTCCAGTCGTTTCCGGTTGTCTGGAAGGCTCTTTTTTATCCAGTACCATTATCACGGTCTTAACAAATTCCGGCGGATCATAGGGTTTACTGACATAGTATGCCATCCCCGCCTGGCGGCATTTTTCCTCAACGCCGGTGATGGCGTCTGCCGTCATGGCAATCATTGGAACCTGTTCATTTTCTTTGCGTATAAGGGCGGCGGCATCCAGTCCGTTCATAACAGGCATGTGCAAATCCATAAGGATGACATCCACTGCATCTGCCATTTTTCGGTACATTTGAAGCCCTTCCAGTCCATTTTCCGCCACTGACACCGTAAATCCGGCTTCTTCTAAAATGGATTTGGCTATTAACTGATTTGTCCGGTTATCTTCCACCACCAGCGCATGCGCTGGTGCCTGCAGACGTTGGACACTCTCAGATCCAGGTGCCATGGCATTCCGATGCTTTGTCATGACCTGGTCATTAAACAGTTGGAGAATCCCATTGAAAAGCACAGACGGTATCACTGGTTTTCCAACCCCCATGTCAATTCCGTAATCCTCCAGCCGATCAAAGATCTCATCCCTGTCGAGGGGTATAAATCCCATGACTTTCAGTGGTGTGCCCAGTGGTTGTTCAGCGATGACGCGTCGGGTGAAATCAGCCGTTTCCTTGTGGAGATGATCCAGATCCAGGATAAGCAGGTTATAGGGTTTGTGACCCTTTTGATCAGTGGATTTCACCAGTTGAAGCGCCTGGTTCTCCGAGGATGCAAATTCTGCCGACAGATTGAAGGCTTCCAAATAAGTGGCCAATCGCTCCCGCTGCTGTGAATTTTTTTCCAGCACCAGCACCCGCAAATCTTTGAAGTACAAAGATGCCTGACGCTGCTTCTCTTCAAAGGCCTTTTCTCTGTCTTCTGTCATGGGTATGGTAATCAGAAAGGTGGTTCCTTCTCCCGGAGAACTATACACCTTGATTTCACCCTTCATCAAATCAACCAAATGCCTGACAATGGACAGTCCCAGGCCTGTACCGCCGTAGCGGCGGGTAATGGTGACATCCGCCTGGTCAAAGGGCGTAAACAGCCTCGTCACTTGCTCTTCATCCATACCAATTCCCGTGTCTTTAACACTGAACTCAATATAATGTGTATCTTCCCGAACTGCCACTGATCGTACTGACATGGCAATTTCACCCGTGTCTGTGAATTTGACGGCATTGTTCACCACATTAAGCAGTATCTGCTCCACCCGGGTGGGGTCTCCGTGGAAATAAATGGGCAGCCGCGGGTCCCGGTTCAGATGAAAGGCTATCTTTTTTTCCCTGATCTGGTGGGTCACCAGGTTCACCACCTCCTGCAATACTTGATCCACATCAAAGGAAATATGTTCAATGTCAATTTTACCGGCTTCTATTTTGGCGAAATCAAGAATATCATTGACGATACTCAACATGGTTCGTGAAGCTTCTGCAATTTTGTCCAGGTGCATCTTTTGTGTGGTGGTCACATCAGATTTTTTCATCAGGTACGTCAGACCGGTGATGGCATTTAGCGGTGTGCGAATCTCATGGGACATTCGGGCCAAAAACATTGATTTAACCTGGTTGGCTGATTCTGCTTCTTCCTTTGCCAGCTTCAGTTCCTGCTGAATGATGTTTTTTTCAGCGATTTCTTTTCGCAACCGCACAATCCAGAAAAAAGAGACGCCTGTAATAAGCAATGCAGCCACGACAACTGCCATCACATTTCGAATGATGTCACTATAATCAATTTGCTGCTCCAGGCCAACCCACCGGCTGTTGATGGTCATTCGTTCTTCATCGGTGATGGTTGCCAGTGCTTTGTTAATAATCTGATGGAGTTCCGGCCAGTCGTTCCGAATTGCCATGTGCAGAAACTGCCGCTCCCCCATCTCCACAGGAATATACTTTAATTCAGTGAATCCCAGCTGACGGCTGAGATAGCTGACGGTGGCCAGATTGCCGATAAACGCGGTTTCACTGCCCCGGTTCACTGCCGCAAGAGCTTCCTCGACGGTCTGATACAAAACGGGCTCGATGCTTTCATACTGACCGAGAAATCCGTGGTGGGAGCTGTTTACCTGCACCGCCACGGATTTCTGAAAAAGATCACCCAGTTGTTCAATGGTTTCATTCTTGCGCTCCACCACAATCACCCGGTCAAAGGTATAGTAGGCATCCGAGAATAGAAAATAGGTTTCCCGCTCTGCTGTTCGTCCCACACTGGGAAGCATGTCAATTTCCCGGTCAACCGCTTTCTGGTACGCTTCTCTCCATGTCAGGGAAGGGTCCATGATAAAGGTGATGCCGGTTCGCTCACTGATCATCTGAAGGTAATCAGCTGCAATTCCCTGATAATTTCCCGATGCATCCACGAACTCAAAAGGAACAAATCGGGGATCAATACCAATGCGTATTTCTGGATTCCTTTTAATAAACTCAGCTTCTTCATGACTCAGCTCTATCAGAGGGGTTTCGGCCTCTGCGTTCCCCTTCTGAATGCTGCCGATTATCACCACGAGCATCAACAGCATTCCTGCCATCCACAGGCTCCTGAATAACCAGCGCTTCCATTTTTTTGGTTGATCGATGCTTTTCCTGTTCATTTGATCACCCTCTACAGGCAAACCTGGCTTCTGTACCGTGGGTCAGCCTGCGAAACTCTTCTGCCACTGCTTCAAAAGCCGCGACAACAGCCGGGTCAAATTGACGGCCGCTTTCAGATCGGATCAAAGCCACTGCCGCCTCATGGGTGATGGCTTTTTCCTGGTCTGCAGGGCACACAGCTGTGTCGTATGCATCTACCAGCGCAAGTATCCGCCCGCCCAGTGGAATCGCCTCCCCGGCAAGTCCCCGGGGGTAGCCGCCGCCGTCATAGTGCTCGTGATGGGTTTCAATGAGTTCCACGGCTGTCTTGAGAAAGGCATTATCATCTGCTTTCTCCAGGTATTCTCTCAATGCTTCCACTCCAAATGTCACATGCTTCTGATGTGTCATGACAGCCTTTTCAGAAGTGGTTTCGGATACAAATAGGGCTTCGTCGGTTAACCCGGCTTTTCCGATATCGTGTAAGGGTGCCGTTTGACAAAGCGTCATGATTCTAACTGGGTCCAGCTGTGTTGAAAAGGCCGGGTCAACAGCCACCTGCCGGCAAAGCACACCCATCAGCTCCTGAATACGCCCGGAATGATTGGCTGTTTCGGCATGACGAAACTCCAACAACCTTGTGAAGGCTCGAATGGTCATGTCCCGGGTGTTCATCAGTTCACGTGTTCGATCCATGACCATTTGCTCCAGAATTCGGTTGTGTTTCTCCACATTTTTACGGACATTACGCACATTCAGATGCACCTCAATCCGTTTTTTCAGCGCATCAATGTTCAGAGGCTTTCTGATGTAATCCACAGCCCCCAGCATCAGTCCCTTTACCTCATTTTCCACTTCTTCCAGGTTGGTGAGAATAATGGTGGTGACTGTCGCATATTTGGGATGCTGCTGCATGGCCAGAAGCACATCAAAACCATTCATGCGGGGCATATTAAGGTCAAGAATCATCAAATCAATTCCCGGCTGCCTGTCCAGCATTTCCATCGCCTCAATGCCATCCTGAGCTCTGAAAAGCTCATGCTCTTCCAGCATGCTGCTGATAAAAATCATATCAGTTTTTGAATCGTCGACAATCAGTATTCTGGCCATTTTATCCCTCCGTTTCAGCTGTTACTCTCCATTATGCTTGTTCGGATGTTTCATGCGTATCAAAAAGAGCTGTAAAGGAAAACGTGCTTCCCACATTTTTTCGGCTTGTCACCTGAATGGTGCCCCCCATTTTCTCCACCAGCATTTTTGCAGTGGTAAGCCCCAGACCTGTTCCCCCATAGCGGCGGGTATCCACCGGCTCCACCTGACCAAATCGCTCAAAAATCATCTCCAGCTTTGATTCATCAATGCCAATGCCGGTATCTTTAACCGTGAAAATCAGCTGTTGCTTGTTTGACTCCATTTGATTACCCTTATCAAGGGAGACGGTTATGCGCCCACTCCGGGTAAATTTCACGGCATTTCCAATAAGATTGGACAATACCTGTCTTAATTTAAAGGGATCACCCCACAAGGTGAGGGGTATTTCTTCTGCAACGTGCATGATCATCTCATTGCCCTGATTTTTTGCCGCTACCTCAAAGAGTTCCACCGTTTCCTGCAAGAGCGCTGCGGGCTGAAAGGCTGCCGATAAAAACGCTATCCGTTCTGCTTCAATACGGGAATAATTCAGAATATCATCCATCACCCGCAAAAGACGGTCTGCCGCTGTTTGCGCATAGGTCAAATATTCTTCCTGCTCATCTGTCAGCTCAGTCATCTGCATGAGCTGCAACATTCCCTGAAACCCATTCATAGGCGTTCTGATTTCGTGAGACATATTGGCAAGAAAATGATTTTTGGCCTGATTGGCCATTTTTTCGGCCCTTGCTTCTTCTTTCACCCGATGAAGCGTTTCGTTGCGCAACACATTCACCAGCAAAAGGGCGAAAATCCCCCCCACCATCTGGGCAAGGTCCATATAATAACTCAGGTAGGCCGGCACCGGTATATCATCAATCTCCATGTAGCCGATCATCTGCTCTTGGTGTCGGATCCCCATGATAAAGCCGGTTCCGTTGGCCGTTTGTCGATACTGAGTAAACTCAGGTTGTTCAAGTATGGCGTCCAACTCTGACGCATAGTGTTGGTGGCGGTAGTAGTAAGTGGTTCCCACCTGATAATCACCGGCAAATCGAAAGGCCATTCTGGTGGCACCTGTCAATGTGGCAAAAATATCAAATCCCCGATCCATCAACTCGTCCATCTGATTGATTGAGGCTGCCTCCGGCAGTTTTTCAAAAAACAAGGTGTACGCTGAAATCTGCCTGGTCTTTTGCTTCATTTGTGTATTCGTTTGACTCATGCGCCATTGACAATGGTAGTTCAGCAGTTTTTCCCGATAGTAATCCATCCCCACAGGCAAGTAAGCCACCTGAACGTCCAACGCTTCCTGAAAAGCTGCACAATGCTGATGAACCTCGGGGTATACGCCACTATCCAATAGGCGTAGTGACCCCAAAGACTTCACATAGCTTTTGTGAACCTGAAGATCACCTGTGCCTGTCATTTCTGAAAGCTGTTGCTGCCAGTTCATCAGCCAGCCGGGGCTCACCAGCACTTCTCCACGTTTAATCAGATGCGAGGCCAAAGTGCTGCCCAGGAGCAAAAACGCACAGCGCTGCAACACAGGTGATGTCGTTCTCCCCATCTGGTTATAGACCTGGGTTTCGATACGCATCATTTGCGTGCTTGATAAAAAGTCGGGGTCTGTGACTTCGCTCTGCGCAAGGCGGCAATTATTGCAACCCGCCTTGGTGAATTCCAAATCAACGTCACTCAGTTTTTCTGTTTCGATGATGTGGAGGGCCTCAGCATAAAAGAATCGACATGTGATCAGTTTCATTCGGTCTTCCACTGACATGCTCCTTCCCGTCAATTCACTGGTGTCGGTGTACCGTTTTCTTCTGCATATATCTCCTATGATACCCCATGAAGCGAATTAATAAAGAAAGAAAATTGCATCACTTTCAAAAAGAAAAGCCCGCCCCTGCTATTTAGGGCAGGGACAGGCATTGGCGATGATTTAAGATGTTTCTTCCACTTTCAAAAGCAGCATTACCTGACCAAACGCTGTCTGTAAGGGTACTTTTATCCATTCATCACCGCTGATATCCGGCAGTGCTGTCCATTTCGTCGGCGGTTCCAAAAATGGTCTTATCTCATGATCTGAAAGCCAGATGGAATAGAGGCCATTGTGCAGATTCAAAAACTCCAGCACAGAGGCATCCATTAATTCCTCAGATTCTGCCACAGGCATGCGCGCATGTTTTTCAGCCATCTTCTGATAAACCTCTTTTTCCATCATCAAAGCCGTTTGTATGTTAATTCCCATGGAAAAAGCCTGTTTCACCGCAACCATGTCTTCTGTGGGCAACTGCTGGCTTTCAATGTCCAGTACCGTCTCATGGTCAATGAAGCGAATCATATTGCGCAGAAACAAACTTCCGTAAGCTGTGAGAGCTTCGGTTTCCGTTACTCCCGCCAACTGACACTGCAACACCATATAGGGTGCCAGCAATCCCTCAACATTGCCGCGTTCCAGTGCCTCTTCCTCATCGGCACTTAACTGGTTATATTCTCTGAAACCCTTCAGAACAGCTTCCAGTTCATCGTAAGTGAACAACTGATGATCCAGCAGCAACTGGGTCAGACGAGCGGTGCTTCTTTTCTGAAGCTGCAAAAGTGAATCCACTGTCTCCTGGTTTAAATAGCCTTTCTGAACAGCCACTTCACCAAAAAGGGCGTCTACCCGCCGCTGAATGTCATTTATCTCTTTCACCTGCTCTGCTGTCATCAGGCCTTCCTGCATGGCCAGCACTCCCAACCGCAAGTGTGTTTCCCGCTGAACTTTCAGAAGTTTTCGCAGTGTTTCCGGGTCAATAAGCCGCTGTTGCAGCAAATAGCTACCAAAGTATAAATTGAGCATCCTCCAGCACCTCCTATGTGCTAATATAAGTCAAGTATCCGGTTGATCACTTTTTCTGTCCAGGGCTTCTGAATGAAGTCCAGTGCACCGGCTTCCAATGCTTCCAGTAGCGTTTCTCTGTTTCCCACAGATGACAGTACAATAATTTTGGCCTGCGGATCAAGTTTCCGAATACTTTTCAGGCATCCAATACCGTCCATTTCAGGCATAACAATATCCATGAGCACCAGGTCAGGTCGTTCGATAGCATATTTTTCCACAGCCTCTATTCCATTCACCGCTTCAATCACTGTTACATCTTTACGTTGTTGGGAAATATAATCTCTCAGTTGGCGACGAACAAGCATGGAGTCATCACATAGCAACACTTTTTTCACTATTTTGCTCCCCCTTTGTGTGCCTATTGATTCCCGTTCAGTTGATATTTCTCTCTCATGCCTATTTTACCATTGTTTTATCCTGCCGTGTCATAAAGTTTCATCCAAATCTGACATCTTAAGACATTGAAATAGAATTTCAGTGAAGTGGAATTTCAGCTGACGTGTGATCCCTCTCAGTTCATCGCCGTGTCGACATGAAACATCTTCAATTGGCATGATATAATAGAGGTCAGTTCATCTGAGGTTGAAGACAAAGAGATTTGACCGTCTTTTGTCTACAGTCTGAGCAGGGAGGGTCTGACCTTGAAAACGTTGCCGCGTATCGTGTTCTTAGTGGATATGAATGCCTACTATATTACATGCGAAATGAGCCGGCATCCCCATCTGAAAGGGACGCCGGCTGCCGTCGCCGGTGATCCTCAAAAGCGTACCGGCATTATTTTGGCAGCCAATTATGAGGCCCGGGCATGTGGCGTCAAAACGGCCATGAGCCTTCAGGAGGCACTGAAACGCTGTCCCGGCTTAACTACAGTGCCTCCTGATCACCATTATTACAGCGAAAAATCACGGGAGGTGATGGCGCTTCTGGCAGAATTTTCTCCCTGCATTGAACAGAACAGTATTGATGAGGCCTGGCTGGACATGACCGGCAGCGAAAAAATCTTTGGGCCGCCCGAAGCCGCTGCCCAGCAAATTATGACTGCACTGGATGAACGTCTGTCACTCTGGTGCTCCGTTGGCATTGCCCGGAATAAATTCTTGTCCAAGATGGCGGCCGACTTCAAAAAACCGTTGGGTATTTCCACCCTCTGGTCAGAAGAGGTGGCTGACAAATTATGGCCTCTTCCCGTTGAAACGATGTATGGAATCGGTCAAAAAACCGCTGGAAAGCTTACGAGTCTGAATATTTCGACCATTGGAGATCTGGCAGCAGCTTCGCCGGCTCTTCTTATGCAGCATTTTGGGGATGCCTTTCTGGAACTTCAGCGAAAAGCTTCCGGCATCGACACCGCCCCCGTAGTCCCCTCTCTCAGGGAAAATATGAAATCCATTGGCCGCTCAACCACACTGGCGGAAGATGCTCATGACATCGACGAGATTCGCACCATTTTTATGGGATTGGCAGAGGATGTGGCTCACCAGGCCAGACAATATGGAAAACCGGGGAACGTGGTTCAAATCACCATAAAGTTCAACGATTTTTCGGCCATTACCAGACAGGTGACATTACCCACCGCCACACATTATACCCGGGAACTCTACGAGGCAGGGTATCAGCTTCTTAAGAAACACTGGCCGTCAAATCGGGGGGTACGGTTAATCGGGATCAGTCTCAGCGGATTTCAGACAGAAGCAGTCCCGCAACAACTTTCTATTTTTGATTTATCCCCGGCGAAGGCCACCGAAAATGATGACCGCCAGCGGAAACAACAAAAAATTGATGAAATCATGGACCAGGTGCGGCTCAAACATGGAACCGATAAAATTGCCCGCGCCTCACTCCTGCATCGCAAACCCAAACACCCCTGAAAAAGCCGTTTCATTCCAGCGGCTTTTCCAGAATGTCTTCCATGATTTCATTTGAAAGACGCAACGCATCCTTTCGACTGTCTGCCGGTGCGCTGATCATTTTTCCTGTTTCCTGATTCCAGAACTTTTCCGAACTTTCTATCCCAAACATTCTGACAGGTTCCAACACGGCGATGGTGACCCTGCTCATGGACTCATCCACATAAATTGCGCCAAACTGATCCCGCTGACCACTTTCAGGGTCGCGGGCCATCAACAGTTCCCCTGACTCACGCAGCAGAAAATCCAAGTCTGTCAGCGCCCTGTCATTCAGCCAAATGGTCCCTCGAAATCGTTTGTGATCAAACAGACGGCGTTGGATAACGCCTTCAATCCTCAGCTGATAAGATGTCATTTCTTCGGGCCGTCCCAAACGATATTCAACGGCAGGCAGTTCCCGCTCAATGCTGCGGGGTATTGTATACAGCAGGCCTGTCGATGGTATGGCCAGTATAATCAGGTAGATGAATGCTCTTTTTAACTTTGACACCACATCCGCTCCTTTGACTTACCCATTGGTTGTCACATAATAGGTGCTTTTCAGATCCTTCATCTCATTATAACCCGACAAATTTACTCGTGCAACTTGGCTAATGATCACAAAACCCCGGCAGTTTGAAGTGTCATCACTTCAAACTGCCGGGGTTTTTGATGTTATAACAAACCTTTTTGCCGCAGGTCACGCTGACGATTCAAGATAAATGCCAGAATTTGATCCTGCTGTGTTTCGCTAATTTCACTGAATCGCATGCCCAGTTCATAATGACGCTCATCTGCCTGATGCTGGCATCGAATGATCTCTGCCTTGACTGTCAATTCTTCCGGGTCAAGATAAAGAGTACATATCACCTGATCTTTTTCAGCAAATGGCTTGTGTGAAATGCCCTTAGCCCCTGAGCCACTGATATCATGAATAATGGCTTCGACCTCATCGAAGGTGACCCGGCTAATCACGCCTGTGGACAGGCTTTTCAGTCGGGCTGTCAATAGACAGGGCAGTCGGAAGTAGTCCCTGCGCTGCATTTTGACAGGTTCTCCATCAACCGCCAGCCGGCAGGCCTCCACTTCGCCCAGTCTGACTTTTTGGAGAAAACGGGCTCGAAAGCTGAAAACCCCATTCTCCCGATAATACACCACATTCAGTTGCTGCCCCTGGTGCAAAGCGTACTCCATCCCCCGGTGGATGGGGACTGCCAGATATAACGCTTCTTCATCCTGCTCCAACAGAAGGGATTTCAATACCAGTGTTTCTCCTGTATTCCTGTTCGTTACCTCCATGTTTACTTTTTCAGAGACAAGCAGCTCCAGATTCATCGGCGCCTTCCTTTCCATGGTGTCCTGGTTTAAAACGATTCGCTCATAAAAGTTATCTACCCTTTTAGCAGCGACATATACTTATTATACCATTCTATTGGAAGGATAACGCCGGATCAACCTTCTTATGCTGTTGTTTGAAATTTTTTCATTAATAGGTAAACTGCATGATCCCCTGATTCATTTCTTCTGCCAGTTGAGCCAGGGTTTCACTGGCACGGGCAATTTCATCCATGGCAGCTGTCTGTTCTTCGACAGAGGCTGAAGCCTGTTGAGTACCGGCAGCATTTTCTTCAGAAATTGCCGACAAGTTTTCCATCACATGTATCATTTCCTGTTTTTTCTGCTCCATGGCCTTTCCCGATGCGTTCAAATATTGAATCACCACTTGCATTTGCTGCACAGCTTCGTCGATACCTTCAAATTTACCGGCAGTTTCCTGCACACTTTCATGCTGCATCTCCACCAGCTTTTCCATTTTATCCATGGTAACCACTGCTTCTCCTGTCCTGTCTTTCAGCGACTTGACGATCCCATCAATTTCAGTTGTAAATTGACTGGACTGCTCTGCCAGTTTGCGAATTTCTTCTGCCACCACCGCGAATCCCCGCCCGGCTTCCCCAGCCCTGGCTGATTCAATAGCGGCATTCAACGCCAACAGGTTTGTTTGTTCTGCAATGCTTTGAATCATGGTACTGGCAGTTTCAATCTGTTTGGCCCCTTCATCAGTCATTCGAATAATCTGTTTCACCGCTTTGGTGGCTTCACCACTCTCTGTTGTTTTCGCCACCACCAGTTGCAAACTCTTGTTGCCTTCATCCTTTAAGGCACCTACTTGTTCTGCCGCCCTGTTAAGCAGTACCACTTGCTGCTGATCATCTTCAATCAGCCCCCCCAGTTCAGAGATATTGACAACGCCTGTTTCAGTGTCACGTGCCTGCTGAGAAGCACCGTCGGCTATTTCTTCAATGGTTTTGGCCACTTCATTGGCGGCTGTGGACGACTGATGACTGGTGGCCGTCAGTTCTTCCGAAGAAGAGGCCACCTGCTGGGCGTTTTCGCTGATCTGTTTAATGAGGGTAATTAAGTTTTGCTGCATCGTGGCCAGAGAGCTGGCAATAATGCCAATTTCATCGCTGCGGTTGCGGTAGCGCATTGCTTCGCTGTTTTCATCAAAAGACAGATCATATTGCGCCAGTTGTGCGAGCGCTGTAGAAAGCCTGGTAATGGGAGTGGCAATGGAGCGGCCTATGAAAAAGGCAATGGCAGCTCCCAACACCAGAAACACCAAACTGCCGATCAGCAGAATAGTACGGAGCTCATTGAGTCCTGACAACACTTCTGCCCGATTGGCTGTCACCACCAGAATCCAATCGGTGCCGGCCACAGGCGCATACCCGTTGTAAAGGTTATTGCTATTGAAGCTATAACTGCCCACCCCGGTTTCATTACGCAAGATCGATTCAAAGGTTGCCGCCAGAGGCGTCAGTGAAGCATCCTCCTGCGCCTGGACAATGGGCGTGAACTGGCCCATCACATACTCCCGGTTGCCATGAGCCACCACCGTGCCTTGACGGTTAATGGCATAAGCATAGCCTGTTTCACCAAATCCCATGGTATCGGTGATCAGACTGAGGGCATTGCCGTCTCTTCTGGCAATCAGCGCTCCGTGAACCCGGTCTCCATCCATGATGGGAACCGCATATGTCAACACCGACTGATCGGTGACCCGGCTGATGATCACATCTGACACATTCCGTTCTCCTGCCAGCGCCCTTTTGACGTATTCTCTGTCTGCCAAATTTGTTGTGTTACCATCAGAAATATAACGAACGTTACCATCGGGCGTGACAATACCGAAATCAAGATATCCCAGACGCTGAATATCTCTACTCAAGCTCTCCACCTGTTCATCCCAGTTCATTCCACTTACAGCGGCCCGGGTGGCCAGTTCCTGCAAAATTTCCAGCCGGAGCGACACCATTTCAGAGACCAGCCGCGCCCCATCTTCCGCCTGACTCAGCAGTGCCTCTTCTGCCTGGCCGGTAATGATTCGATCACCAAAAACCAGGGCTGTTACTCCCAAGCCTGCAGAAATCAACAATACCAGCAGACTCACGTACAAAATAATGCGTTTTGATAAATTCATGATGCCCAACCCCACTTTCTCATTTTATTATTTTTCATGTACCCTTCTGTACCTTTCGTTCATTTTGGTCATGCGTCATGAACAATATGTACGTTAGCCATAACTAACATTCCATTGTTATTATATTCATAAATTGTCTCATTGGCAAGAAAAACCAATCCGATTTTTATATTGTTGTCAATGACTCAATATTGCCTGTCATCACTGAAAACGCCACTTTTTGAATGATTTTCGTATTTTTCTTAAAATGATGACAATTTCACCGAGTTTTATTCAAAATAGTCTTGCAACATTGAAATTCCGGGTATATAATGGTGCTGGTACCTGTCTGTTTATTAACAACTCAGCTTTTGGAGGTGACCGATCTGGATATGATTTTTATCGCCCTGGGGTGCGTTGCCTTCCTTTTTTTCACGCTTTTCGACCTGCATAAATTGTTTTTTATTCACCGCATTTTTCACGGAACATTTTTTCTCGGTATATTTCTGGTGATCGCCGCCACTGCAGGTATTCTGATAACGGCAGAAGCCGCCTTCCATCTGTCGCCCATTCTGCGTTTGATGTGTGGGGTCATGATGGCGGCAGGATTTGCCTGGCAGTTCTACGCACTATTCTGGGCATTGCCTTTTCAGGCCACCTACCTTCATGGCGAGCTTCAGTCGCTGGTCATCACTTCAGGCGCTTTTGCCCTATGCCGCCATCCGGGTGTGCTGGGTTTTGGCGTGTTTTACTTTTTTTTCTGGCTTGCTTCGGGAGTTCATTTCATTCTGGTTGCAGGTGTGATCTGGACCATCATGGACATCATCCACGTATCTATTCAGGACCGCTGGCTGTTCCCCCGCAGTTTTCCGGGCTATGGTGCCTATCAGAAACAGACTCCGTTTCTGGTGCCCACCGCCGCCAGTTTAAAACTGTGCATCGATACATTTAGAGAGGGCCGATGGGATGAATCTGGACAGAAAGCTTAAAGAAAAACGCTATGAAGAGATTTGGCAGGAATACTGCGGTTTTCTCGACCTTACCATTGATGAGTTCATGGACATTCAAAAGCGCCTTCTCATGGAGCAAATCGGCCTGTACGGCAACTGTGAGCTGGGGCGCCGAATCATGGGTGACCACCTTCCCGAAACCGTGGAGGCGTTTCGCCGCACAGTTCCGCTGACAACTTATGACAATTATGCAGATCTGCTGCTGGCCAAGGCAGAAAACGCCATGCCCTCCAAGCCGCTGCTGTGGATTCAAACTACCTGGGAAGGCGGCACCAACCCGATTAAACTGGCACCCTACACTGAAAGTATGATTCAGTGCCATAAGGGCACTTTCATCACCTGCATGATTTTGGCAACCAGTCGAAAACGGGGGGAGTTCAGCCTGCGCAGCGGCGAGAAATTCCTTTATGGAATGGCACCCCTGCCGTATCTGACAGGAATTGTCCCCCATATGATTTCTGATGAATTAACCGTTCACTTTCTTCCTCCCACAAAAGAGGCTGAAGCCATGAGTTTTGGCCAGCGGAACAAAGTGGGGATGAAAATGGGGCTCAGCCAGGGTGTGGATCTTTTCTTTGGCCTTAGCAGTGTCATCATGGTCATCAGCCGCCTGTTGGCTGAGAAAAAAAACAGCTCTGAGAAAACGGGTTTTTGGGGTCGTTCTCCCCGGGCTACTTTTCGGCTGCTTCGCGGATGGTTGCGCAGCCGGAAGCAGAAGCGGGGCATCCTTCCCAAAGATCTCTGGCAACTGAAGGGCCTGATTTGCGCCGGTACCGACACTGCCTCTTTCAAACCGCAGATTGAAGCCTATTGGGGTATCAGGCCCCTTGAAATTTTTGGTGGTACAGAGCCCACCTGTATCGCAAGCGAAACCTGGGCCCGGGACGGTTTGGTTTTCTTTCCTGATGTCTGTTTTTACGAGTTTATTCCCCGTTCAGAAATGGATCGGGATTTTCAGGACCCCGACTATATCCCCCGCACCTATTTAATGGATGAGCTTCGGGCCGGCGAGGAGTATGAACTGGTGATCAGCAGCTTAAAGGGTGGCGCATTTGCCCGTTATCGGGTGGGTGATGTTTTTCGGTGCCTGCGTGTGAAGAACCCGGAACAGGGTGTCATGCTGCCTCACTTTACTTATGTGGACCGCGACCCCCATGTGATTGATATTTCCGGATTTACCCGCATCTCTGAAAAAACCATCCTGAAGGCCTTTGAGCTGTCACGGCTTCAGATTGGCGAATGGTTTGCCGTGAAGGATTTTGATGAACAGGATCGTTCCTTTTTTCATTTGTATCTGGAACTTCATGAAGAAAGCAACAGTTACGCTGTTTCCAGGGAAATTATCAAAGATCATCTGGCCATCTATTTCCGTTATGTTGATGCCGATTATAAGGATTTGAAAGCATTACTGGGAATCGACCCACTGGTGGTGACCATTTTGCCCGGGGGTACTATCAAACGTTACAGGCTGAAATTCAATCGTAAACTGAGACGAATGAATCCGTCTCATTTTGATGTGATTGAAATAAATAAACTGGCAAATGACAGTCTCTAGAAAGCAGGTGAGTGCATGCCTTTAAGCCAGTTTTTATTCTGGGGAGTGCCTATTATTGCATTGGTCAGCTACTGCCTTCTGATGCTGTTTCTTGTGCTGTCCACCAAAGACAGGTACATAAAAACATTTATGCTGGTGCTGGGGGCCCTTATTCTCTGGACGGCTTCTGCACTGTTCATGCGGATGGACCTGTCTCCCGGCTCTCTTTTCTGGAATCGAATCATGGTGACCGGCATGTTTTTCGTGCCCTTTCTCATTCATGTATTTGTTTCAGTCTTGGGGGGCCGTCTGCGGAAACTGCCTCTTTTTGTTGCGGGCATTGCCCTGACAGCTGCCTTGGCTGCCAATTTCAGTGGCATGGTGGTACAGGAAGCAGCCATCATCAGCACCCCCATTTTCATTCATCAGCAGCCCACCCTCTATCGGGAACTCACCTATAAACTGGGACCCCTGGCCATTCCTGTTTATATCCTCTTTTTCCTGACCATTTTTTCGGTGCTGGTGCAGGCTCGCAAAGCTTCTCAGGCAGGCACAGCTCCCGTTGGCTCCATTCGACTGGTGGTCACCGGAACCATCATCATGTTTGTCGGCGTTGTCCTCAACCTGGTACCCATGCTTGGCCGCTATCCCCTGGATATTCTGGCCACTTTTATCAATGCCCTTTTACTGGTGGTGGCAATCTACAAGTACCGCATGCTGGAGCTGCGTTTCATGATCACCAGAGGGCTGGCTTTTTTTGCTGTTGTCGCCGCTCTTATCACCGTTTATCTGCAAGGTCTGTTATGGGTTGACCATCGGTTCACCCTCTTTTCCGGCAACCACAGCACCCTCATCACTTTAATGCTCATTATGCTCATTGCAGCCACCTTCCAGCCGCTGATCATTCTTTCCCGAAAAGTGGTGAGTCTCATCTTTCAAAAAGCGGATTACTCCCGTCGCCAGGCTTTGAAAAATTTCAGTCTCACCATTTCAGGTGTTTTAAGCCTTGAAAAAATCTGCGAGTCTCTCACCGACGCAGTTCAATCGGTACTGCGAACGCGCAAAATATTTGTGATGACTTATAGTGAAAATTCGCAGACTTATGATGTTTTCCATTCGTCATCCCATATCTATCACCCTGAGCTAACCCTTGAAACCGACCATCCACTACCCGTTTGGTTTCGAAAAAATGAAACCAGCCTGACCAGCCAGGCCATGAAGTCACTGCCATACTTTAAGTCCATGTGGGATCAGGAGAAACGTCTTTTGGATCAACTGGATATTGAGGTCATTGTCCCTGTCAAAAGCCGCAACGAACTCACCGGAATGATCTTACTTTCCAGCAAAGAGGATAACCGCCCCTACCAGCCGGATGATCTGGATCTGCTCACTTATCTGGGCACTTCCACCGGGGTGGCCTTTGATAATGCCCGGCTGTATGCAGCTGCTCAGGCAGAAGCGCACACCGACAGCCTGACCAAGCTTTACAACCACCGGTATTTTTGCCGTTCACTGGCTGAACAGATTGAGCAGGTTGGTTCCGGAGACTTATCGCTGCTGCTCATCGATTTGGATTACTTCAAGCTCTACAATGACCTTTATGGTCATTTTGACGGTGACAGAGCACTGCAGCAGATCGCAGCGATTCTTACACGTCTGGTGGGCACCAGGGGCATTGTCTCCCGCTATGGCGGTGAGGAGTTCACAGTTTTACTTCCCCATCATCCCACGCAACAGGCCTATGAGATGGCAGAAAGAATTCGCATCGAAATTCAGCAAACCTTTATGAATTCCGACGACGTGACTCAGCAGTTTTTAACTGCCAGCATTGGCATCTGCACCTACCCCCGATCCGCTCCCAATGGTGATGAACTGTTGAAGCGCGCTGATTTTGCCATGTATACCGCCAAAAACAAAGGGAAAAATCAAACGGTTATTTATACGCCCGCATCGGCAACAAACCCATCTTCGCCTTCAAAGAGCCAGCCCGGGGGTAACTTCGACGCCGAACCTTCCTATGCCGCCACCATTTATGCCCTTACTGCTGCCATCGATGCCAAAGACCAGTATACCTTTGGGCACTCCCAGCGGGTGGCAGAATATGCTGTCACTCTGGGAAAATCACTGAACCTTGACCCTTCTCATTTAATGATTCTAAAAGAAGCAGCCCTGCTCCACGATATCGGTAAAATTGGAATTCCAGAGCAAATCTTAAATAAAACCGGACCGCTCATTCGCGATGAACTGGAAGTCATCCGAAAACATGTTGAGATGTCCATTACCATCGTCAAACATCTGCCTTCGCTGACCTATGTGCTCCCGGCTGTTATCGGCCACCACGAACGCTGGGATGGCAAAGGGTATCCCCGGGGAACTCAGGGAGAGAACACACCCTTGCTGGCCCGCTGCCTGGCCATAGCCGATACCTTTGATGCCATGACCTCCGACAGGCCTTACCACCGGGGAATGGGCATTCATGACGCGTTGCATGAAATTGAACGCAATGCCGGCACGCAGTTTGATCCCGAACTGGTGGTGCTTTTCAGCAAGCTGGTCAAAAATAAAACCATCAGCATCAACCAAAATTACCGAAACTCTATGGTGGGCTAATATTCATCATCCAAAACAGCACTGTCCCTATGAGAACAGTGCTGTTTTGCTTGTTTCGGTTACTTTTCCTGCTTATGATGTCGGGTTTAGTGGTATGAGTAAATGGTAAGAAACAGCTAAATGGAAAGGAGTTTTTACCCATGAAGGTCGTTGCGTTTAATGGAAGTCCAAATCCCAGGGGAAATACCTTCCAGGCACTGGGACTGGTTTTGGAAGAGCTTGAAAGTCAGGGAATCGAAACCCAGATCGTGCAGGTCGGCAGTCAAATGATTCGGGGATGTACTGCCTGTAATCAGTGTCTCAAAAACCGGGATGAAAAATGCGTGCTTCCCAATGATCCTGTCAATGACTGGATTCAGTTGATCAAAGAGGCTGACGGTCTTTTACTGGGTTCACCGGTTCATTATGCAGCCCTGGGTGCCACCATGAAGGCTTTTCTTGATCGGGCCTTTTATGTGGCAGGTATGAACCGCAGTCTCTTTCGCCACAAGGTGGGGGCTGCTCTGGTAACAGTTCGGCGTTCAGGAGGGCTGCCTGCCTTTCAGCAGTTGAACAGCTACCTGCTGTATTCAGAGATGCTGATACCCACTTCCAATTATTGGAATGTGATTCACGGAGCCCGCCCTGGCGAAGTGCATGAAGACGCCGAAGGTGTTCAGATTATGCAGGTGCTTGGTCAAAACATGGCATGGCTGCTTAAACTGAAGGATCACGGCAATACCGTGATCGAACCACCGCCACTGGCCCGCAAAGTGATGACCAATTTTGTGCGCCCACTGGAATGAATCGACAACACTGCAAAGGATGATGTGCCATGATCCCCCTCCGCGACGATGTTCCCAGCCGCAGTGTCCCCTGGATGACCTGGTTGCTGATTGCCATCAACTTGTTGGCTTTTCGTTATCAACTCTCACTGTCACCGGAAGCACTTTCCTCTCTGGTGATGAATTATGGCTTTATACCGGCAGACTTTAATCGCCTGCTGGTACCCGGCACCGGGTTTCCCGCCGCGCTTCAGGTGGTGCCATTGGTCACCAGCCTGTTTCTCCATGGCAGTTGGCTTCATCTCATCAGTAATCTGTGGAGCCTGTGGCTTTTTGGTGATAATGTGGAGGACACCGTGGGACATTTCAGATTTTTTCTCTTTTATCTGACAGGCGGCGTGGCGGCATCGCTGGTTCATTTTCTGTTTCAGCCCGCTTCCACCCTGCCCACCATTGGTGCTTCCGGCGCCATCGCGGCTGTGATGGGTGCTTATGTGATCATGTTTCCTCTGGCCCGCATTACAACACTGGTGCCCATTTTCTTTATCCCGCTGTTTTTTCAGGTTCCAGCACTGTTGTTTATCGGTTTCTGGTTTATTTCCCAGGTTTTTTCAGGGGTTTTCACACTGTTTGCCCCCATGAATGGCGGCGGTATTGCCTGGTGGGCCCATATCGGCGGATTTCTTTTTGGCGTGCTTGTCATCCCCTTTATAAGAAGAAAGCGCTGGCAGTACCGGTGCTTTTATGAAGACGGACATTATCACTGCCAGTATGATTAACCTTTATTCATTTTCATATAAAAGCACCTGCCGGTTAACAGCAGGTGTTTTTCGTTACATGAGTTTCAGCGTGGGCAGTTCCAGATCTTTCAGAAACATCTTTTTCGTCAGCTTCACTTCCACCACATTATCCCGAAAAGTCATGACCGGGCTTACAAAGAGGGTAATGTCGTGATAGGGAAGCTCCATGAACTTCGAGGTATCCTTTGGCTTGTTAAAGATCAGATTCGGAATCATTGTTCCCCCACAACAACCCGCCGGCACCATCAGTTCCATGGTTAACTTTCCGCCTTTTTTACGCAGGTACTCATACGTGGCCTCATCCATTTTGACATCCATTATCAAACGCCCCTTTCATCCTATCGAATGACAAAGACCTCATGCCATCCAGTATTAGATGAATATCCATTCATAGTTGTTTTAAACACAAAAGAAAACCCACTTGTCGGATAGCATGTACGCATTTCCAACAACCGGGTTCTCTGAGGGGCCATTTCATCATTTTGTCTTTGTTTTCATGCAAGAAAAACTCAGACCAGCATTATCCTGCCAGCCGCTTCCCCAGGGCACGGCAGTTTTCAAGAGCTTCATCATCAGGGTTCAGCCGGGTAATCAGCCCGTCATCCACCAGTTGGGCTCCAGCTGCCTTCATGCGTTCCTCCCAATCGTGCATCCATTCACCATTACCCCAGTCATAGGAGCCGAACAGTGCCATGGGTTTCCCCGTTAGTTCGCCACCCACCAGTGTTTCCACAAATGGTTCCATCTCGCCTTCTTCCAGCACTTCGGCACCCATTGATGGGCAACCAAGTGCAGCTGCATCGGCCTTCCACACATCTTCAGGGCTTGCATCTGACACATTCAGCAGCACCGCTTCGCCGCCGCCCGCTGTGATACCTTCTGCAACGGCCTGTGCCATTTGTTCTGTATTGCCTGATCCTGTCCAGTAAACCACTGCCACTTTTTTCATATGTACTGCCTCCTTATATGTGAATGGTTCATGTGTTACCGTCAGCAGGCGGCTTGTATAACGCCGCGGGGGTCCAGCCTTTCCATTTGAAGCCGCATTTGCCTTCTGGCTTCCTGAATCAACCGATATCGCCGGTCTGAAGGCTCAGGGTCACCATATACTCGCCAGCCCGTCACCTTTGTGAGTTTCAGTGAAGGGTGTCCAATAAATCCCATGACGTCTTTCAATGGATATCCCAAAAATAAACCGATTTCATGAGGTAATGTCCCATTTTCCATATTATCAACCAATTGATCAAGCAATTTTTCCAATGTGTCATTCACCACATAACCCCGCTGTAATAAGAAACGTTGATTGCGGTGGTCATCCACCATGTTCTGCAGACTCTCAAAATGGTAGAAGAGCACTCTGTATCGTCCGTTGACAGTTTCAAAAGTGCGATAACCCACCTTATCACTCTGGTCAAGAAGTGCGGTAATGCTGCTCAGGTGACGAAGCTGCTCTTCGGCAGTCAATCGAAAACACAGCAACTCAGCAGTTTTAGCCCCTAAAAGCACTGGTGCAAGTTTATCTGCCATCCATCGCAAAAAAACATGATGATGGCTTAAGCTGGTCTGAGAACACTCTTTTTCTCTGCTTTCATCGCAAACCTGCCACCAGCACTGGTCTTTTGTCGGCGTCATAAACACCCTCCTCGCCTGCATATTGTGATAACGATTATCATTATCGCAATCAAAACTTTATCATACTCCTTGCTTCATTGTCAAGGCTTTGCTTTTTAAAATAATGGATATTCTGCGAACATGTCATCTTACGTTTGCGAGATAATTTTCATGCTGAGTGATTGATACCAGTTTTTTCCTCCTTTGTTGCATTACCTTGTGAAGCGGGATCACTTCTGCTATCATGGGAAGTGTGTTCATTCACTCTATTTCATCAGAAATTGACAAAGGATGCTGCCCATGAACCTGATTATCTTCGGCTTACATTACCAGAAAACACCATTAACCATCCGGGAACGGGCTGTTTTTCGTTCCTCAGAGATGGAGCATGCGTATGCCCGCCTGCTTCAAAGTCAGTATATTGAAGGCGGTGTGATTTTATCCACCTGTAACCGCAGCCAGCTGATTTGCCATGTCTCGGATCTTTCAGCCGCTGCCACCACTCTTTTTCAGTTTTACCTGGATTTCTTCCATTTTTCGAAGGATGAGTTGTCTCCCTGCTGTCAGACTCTGACAGGTCGAGAGGCCGTCAGTCATTTTTTTGAGACTTGTTGTGGCCTCAACTCTCTGGTCTTGGGTGAAGACCAGATTCTTGGACAGGTGAAAGAAGCCTGGTTCAACGCCCGGGATTTTCAGGCAACCAATAAAGTGTTGAACCGGTTGTTTCAGGAAGGCATTACTTTGGGAAAAAAAGTGCGTGCTGAGACGAAAATCTCTGAGACCCCCCTCTCTGTGGCTTCCATCGCCGTTCGAATGGGCCAACAGTTTTTCACCGATCTCTCGGACAAACGGGTACTGGTCATCGGAAGAGGCGAGATGGCCCGGCTGGCTCTGAATCATCTCGGTGATACGGCAGTTTCAGAGATCTATGTGAGCAGCCGGCAGTCTCTGATTCTCAGCGATCTGGAAAAACGCAGACGGTTGATTCCCGTTTCTTATGAGGATCGGTACCGTATCGCTGCCGGAGTGGACTGGGTGATCAGCGCCACCGCCGCCCCTCACATTGTTTTTGAGAAAAATGCTTTTCTCCGGGAATACCGGGGGCATGCCTTGCTGTTGACAGACATCGCACTTCCCCGGGACATCGACCCGGCTCTTTCAAAGGAGCCCACTATTCAGCTGTATGATCTTGACATGTTGGAAACCGTTGCTCAGGAAGGAATGGAGCACCGATACAGCCAGCTCTCCCTGATTCGACAGCGCCTCAATGAGGCAATGAAACAGTTTGAGGAGTGGTGGCACTGTCTGCCGGTTTTCCCCCGCATTCAGGCCATTCAGGAATACTCCCACGCACTCACTACTGGAGAGCTGAAGCAACTTTTCCAGCAAATGCCTCATTTAACACCTGGTGACCAGGAGCAGATCACCGCTTTTGTGTTCAGCCTGACAAAAAAAATGTGGCGCACCCCCATTCATCAGTTAAAGCAGGAGGGTCTTGAAGGCCGGGGAGAAGCTGCCGGTGCTCTATTGGATCGCCTGCTGAACAAACCCGAACCACATGAAGAAATATTGCCTGCACTGAAAGGAGAATCTCAATGAATCATTCCGCCTCACAACAGCTTTTTCAGGAGGCCAAAACCCTCATGCCTGGCGGCGTAAACAGCCCGGTGCGTGCCTTCTCTGCCGTAGGTACCGATCCGGTATTTATTCGAGAGGGTAACGGTCCTTTGATCACCGATGTCGACAATAATACCTATCTGGATTATGTCCTTTCCTGGGGTCCCATGATTCTGGGCCATGCCGACCCGGATGTGGTGGCGGCCCTGCAGAACGTGATCGGCAAAGGCACCAGCTTTGGAGCGCCCACCGAAGCAGAGAATCAACTGGCCTCCCTGATGATCGAAGCCGTTCCTTCTCTGGAAAAGGTGCGTATGGTAAACTCTGGTACTGAAGCTGTCATGTCCGCATTAAGACTGGCCCGGGGTTACACCAACAGATCTAAAATCGTTAAGTTCAACGGCAATTATCACGGGCATTCCGATGCACTGTTGGTGAAAGCCGGTTCCGGTCTGCTCACCCATGGCATTCCAGGCAGCCCGGGTGTGCCTGAAGGAGTGGTTCAGTACACCCTGACTGCCCGTTTTAATGATGAAGCCATGATCAGAGACATTTTCGAAACTCATGGAAACGATATTGCCGCGGTGATTGTGGAACCGGTGGCGGGAAACATGGGTGTGGTGCCCATGACCCAGTCTTTTGCACACCTGCTGAGATCCTTAACCAGTCAGGCCGGCAGCCTGCTGGTTTTCGATGAGGTAATGACCGGCTTTCGACTGGCTTTCCAGGGAGCTCAGTCACTTTATGGCATCACTCCAGATTTAAGCTGTTACAGTAAGATCATTGGAGGCGGTCTCCCTGTCGGTGCCTTTGGCGGCCGAAAAGACATCATGGATCACATGGCGCCAGAAGGGCCTGTTTATCAGGCTGGTACACTTTCCGGCAATCCTCTGGCCATGACTGCCGGCCATGCCACTCTAAAAAAACTGCAGGAACACCCCGGCTATTACGACCAGCTGAATCGACAGGGGAGCCGGCTTGCTCAGGGCCTGCGGGACCTCATCAAAAAACACAGAACACCTGCCCAGGTAAATCAGAAGGGCTCCATGTTATGCCTTTTCTTCACTGAATTCACTGAAAGCGAAGTCACCGATTTTGAATCGGCGGCAGCCTGCGATACCCAGCGATTCGCCCGTTTCTTCAGGGGCATGCTTTCACGGGGCATTTATTTGCCCGCATCCCAGTTCGAAGCCTGGTTTCTCTCAGTACTGCATACCGATTCACAGATTCATCAGACACTGGAAGCTGTTGATGCCACGCTCAGTGAAATCAACTGATAACGCACAGCAGGCGGCAAATGTATCGCCATGCATTTCGACGAATATCTCATCTGTTTCTGCATTTCGTTTCCTCAACGCTAAAAAAGCTGAAAGCCCCCAATCAGGGACTTTCAGCTTTTGTTTTGTTCATTTGCTCAATCGTCGTATCTTACAATCAACATGTCGCACCCTGTATGATGAAGCACTTTTGTGGAAACACTTCCCAGCATCACCCGGCCAAAACCACTCAGGCCGCGGCTTCCCATTACCAGCAGGTCTGGTTTTTCCCGTTCTGCCACCACCAGTATTTCTTCTGCCGGTTCACCGTAGGCCAACAGGGTTTCATATTTACCCTCATACGATTCAAACTGCTCTTTTGCTCCATCAAGGATTTTCTTAGCACTGTCTTCAATGACCCTGTCAACCTCATCACTCAGCTGAAAATCGCTGCCCGTGTGATAATGAATGGCCCTCAGCTTTTTCACCACTGTTAATATCAATACTTCCGAACCAAATTTTTCTGCCATGGTTCGGGCTTTCTGCAGGACTTTCAGGGACATTTCCGATCCGTCGACGGCCACCAGAATTTTTTTCATCGTTGATCCCTCCTGCAACTCATCTACCTGAAGCATCTTTAGACGGAGACTATCACTGGTTTCCGATTACCAACTCTCATTGGTAGCATACCCATTATGTGGGGTATTATGCCGCCAGTTCCTTTTTCATTCGATTCATTTCCCGTTTCATCCAGATGGAGGTGAAAATGGTGGAAAGGCCGTCTGCCAAAGGAAAGGCAAGCCAGATTCCCATGAGACCCAGGCCACCAACCCGGGGAAGTATGGCCACCAACGGAATGAAGAAAAGCACCTGTCGTGACAGGGTCAGCACCAAGGCAGGAACAGCTTTCCCCAATGATTGGAATAGAGCGGCACCAATGATCTGCACTCCCACCACCGGCACCATGGCAATGACCACACGAAGGGCCAACACGCCGTATTCCAGCAATGCCGGATCATCGTTAAAAAGACGGATGATGGTTTCAGGAAACAATTGCCCAAAAATGGTACTGAATAAAGCCAGCGCAGTAGTGCCAATGATGGAAAGACGCACCACCTCGCTGACGCGATCCATCCTTTTGGCACCGTAATTAAAACCGGCAATGGGCTGCATTCCCTGAACAATGCCAAACATGGGCATGAAGAGGAACATGATCACCCGCTGGATGATGCCGTAAACAGCCAACGCAAGCTCACCACCATAAAAACCCAGGGAGTTGTTCAGGACGATGGCCATGAGACTTCCCGCCGCCTGGCGGGCAAAAGATGATGACCCCACCATCATCATATCCTTTTGAATCTGCCAGTTCAGCTTCATATGCTTCCATTGAACTTTCAGACTGCTATGCTCTCCATAGAAGTACGCCAGTATATAAACCAGAGAGATAAACTGGGAGATGATGGTGGCCAGTGCCGCGCCCCGAATGCCCATCTGCAAGGGGAAAATAAAGAGGTAATCCAGAAATATATTGGCAATGGTACCCACCAGCATGGAAAGCATGGCGGCACGTGCATTCCCTTCTGCACGAATCAGGTTATTGGCAGAAATCACAAAAGGAAAGTAGAGGCTGCCAACGAGTATCACCTGCAGGTAATCTTTCGCGTAGGGCATCAGCAGATCGGTGGCTCCAAAAATACGCAAAATAGGATCTATGAAAATCAGTCCCAAGGCGCAGATGATTATGCCCATCAGTACGACGGCGATGTATGAATTGCCCACCACATGAAGGGCCTTTTCCCGGTCTTTTGCCCCCAGATATCGGGAAACTGCTGAAGCTGCACCGATCCCAATCATTTGAGCCATGGCCATGATCCCCATCTGAACAGGAAAAGCAATGGTGAGCCCTCCAAGGGCCATATACCCCACGCCCTGTCCGATGAAAATACTGTCGACAATGTTGTAAAGGGCATTCACCATCATGGCAATGGTTGCAGGAATCGACAATCGCAGCAGAATAGTACTCATTTTTTCATGTTCCATTTGATGACTACGACTCAAATTAGGTCAGTCCTCTCTCATTAATAAAACCCTGTGATGGCCTACTCAGTGGTGTGTGTCCCTTCACATTCTTTCAGGTTTTTAAGTGTATTGTCCGAAATTCGTTTCAACATGCTGTACAGCTGTAGACGTTCCTCAGGAGAAAGCACCTCCAGCATTTTTTCATTCCACTCCATGATTGCCTGGTGAAGTTCTGGCTGAAGCTCACGTGCTTTGTCTGTAAGAAACACATGATAAGCTCTTCTGTCTTCTCTGTTTTTCGTGCGCCGGACATACCCTGCTGCTTCCAGTTTACTGATGGCGCGGGCGGTGGTGCCCTTGTCAATTAAGAGTTTCGCAGAAAGTGCTTCCTGGCTGAGACCATCGTGATGATACAAAATCAGCAAAAAAGAGTACTGACCACTGCCTATGTCATGAGCCTTCATTTTTGCCGCCAGATGTGCCTGTCCCAGACGGTTCAACATGGAGATATATTTTCCCGTGAGCATTTCATCAGGGGTCATGATGCCACATCCCTTCTTTTTGAAAATTCCTGGTGTTCACATCAATGGAAACAGTTGCATCAGCAACCATTAGTAGTATACGCCTATTTGGTTGTTGATGCAACTGTTTTTTTCCTTGCACTGAAAAAACCTGCAGATATGACACTGCAGGTTTGACTGTGGCAAAGTACGATGAAGGTAAGGGTTTATGCAGCTGCAGATTTGATTTTGCCAGAATATGATGAGATCACTAATTTTGATAGCAGTAAATCTTAGAATAGTGAAAAGGACCGGCTGTGACATTCAGTTGCTTATGAGGCATCCCGGGTTCTCATGGCTGTTGCATTAACATGAAGGCCTTTTAAAACATACTTAGCCACCAAGCCCGTCATAATCCCCGTCACAACACCGGCCACCAGCAACACCGGGAAGTACAGCACAAGACTTCTTGTCTGCACCACCGTTGCTGCCATGGCCAACTGCCCAACATTATGAAAGACAGCCCCGGCAACACTGATTCCCAGAATACTAATTCCCTGAACTCTTTTCAGGAGCAGCATCACCACCAGGCTCAGCAGCCCTCCTGCAAAACTGTACATGGCGCCTCCAAGACCAGCAAAGAGCAATCCGCTGAGCACCACTTTCAGCACCATCAGGCCGAAGGCATGGCGGTTACTCATCATGTAAATGGCATAAAGCAGCACCGTGTTTCCCAGTCCCAGCTTAATACCCGGCATGGTGGCCGTCAGGGGAATAAAGCGTTCAAAATACCCCAGCACCAAAGCCACCGCCGTCAACAAGCTCATTCTGGCAATGGTTTGTGTATTCATTTTCATTCATCTTCACCTTCATCTTTCACCAGTTCGATGGCAATTTCATTGGGAAGGCAAATGATCCAGCCACCCAAAATACGGGTTTCCAGATTCTCCAGAGTCACTTCTCCCTGATGAATGCAGTCCTGACTGTCACAGTTGGACGCATGCATCACGACGCCTTCCTCCCATACCCTGATTTCATTGTGTTTGCCGTTTCTGTCTATGATTACCGTCTGGGGTTCACTAAGAGGGATTCGCTGGTATTCCTCCTGCCCGGCATAAATCACTGCATAATGTTCATCGACATCACGGTCGTTCAGCATTAAGCGTCCCACCGCCAGCGCCGCAAGGGCCACCAACAGCACCATAACAACCAGCTGTACATCTTTGGTCTTCATTAATCCTTCACTGCTCCTGTCTTTCAATCAATTTGTTTTGAGTTGATGTGACGCTATGAAAGCAGACTTCTTTTTAATATGATTATTCTGCAGGTACTAACCTCCATCAGGTTATCAGATTGTGAACAAAATCGCAAGTGCTCTCACTGGCGAAAGTTCGACGAAATTGATCAATACATTTGCATATGCCTGCCCATTTCTACGCTTCCCTTAAACGGCTTAACCGTTTTTCAAGCAATCCGGTGGTGGTATACACCCCGATGAAGACCAGTAGTCCGCCGGTTAATTGCACCAGTGTCACAGGAACACCCAGCATGAGATTGATCCCTGCAGTAAATACGGGGATCAAATTCAAAAAGATGCCTGCCTTCCCGGCATTGATCTCCCGGAGAGCCACATTCCAGAAAATAAAGGAACCCACGGAGGGAAACAGAAAAATGTAAACAATACCAAGAATTGCCATGGGCGGCAACTGATACAAGGTTGAAAACTGAGGTGCGGCAAAGGGAGTTAAGATCACAATGGCCATAAGGGCAGACAGGGCTGTGGCCGTGATGGGAGGCACCTGGGCCAGTCGTTTTCCAATGATGGAGTAGATGGTCCATACGGTAATGGCCCCCAGCATCATCACATCTCCCCGATTAATTTGCATGGCAATGAGCTGCGCAAGACTTCCCCCAGTGATGATCACCAGCACACCGGTGAACGACACAAAGATCCCCAGGCTCTGAATGCGTGTCAGTTTTTCCCGCAGCAACACCGCTGATACTATCACCAGCAGCGCCGGGTTCAAGGCACTGACCACTGCCGCATTGGTGGATGAAGTATACGTAAGCGCCGTATATAGAATCATATTATAAGCAATGATGCCGGACACAGCCATGCCAGCCAGTACCCGCCAGGATTTCACCGCCATTTTCCAGTCTGGTTTCTCCATTTTCTGGGCAATGACCAGCAGCAGTGCTGTTGCCGGTACCCAGCGAACGTAGGTGAGCAACAGGGGACTCATCTCCCCCACCACATATTTTCCAAACACATAGTTGCCTGACCAGAACAAATTGCAAAATATAAGCAGGAGCCATGCTTTCCGTTGATTCATAATGTGATTCTCCTTGTCAAAAGTCTTATGTACCAGTATGCATTTTTTTGATAAAAAATGCAAGGGTTCAACGACTTTCTTTCAAAGACCGGGGGGCAACTCAATTAGAGATATGGATGACCATGCAACTGCCGGTACTCTGTGGGCGCCATCCCGTAAGTATTCTTGAAAATCCGGCTAAAATAATGTTGAGAACGGTAACCCACCTCCACTGCCACTTCATAAATCGAAGTGCTGGGATGTCCTGTTGCCAATATTTCAGCTGCTTTTTTCAGGCGAATGTCCATGAGATACTCTGTAAAGGAATGCCCCATTTCCTGCTTCATCAGTTTGCTGATGTGGCACTTGCTCACATTAAAATGATCAGCCAACCGGGTAAGGCTCAGTTGATTATCCTCGTAATGACTGTCGATATAGGCCTTAATACTGCGCACTAAACAGGAATAGTGTTGTTCAGCAGCTTCAGGGGCTGCCAACACCTGTGTTCCCAGTTTTTCAGAAAGCTGGTCGAAGAGACGGTCAAAATCCTTTTGACGTACCGGTTTTAGAAAAAAGTCAAACACACGAAGTTTGATGGCCCGATGGGCATATTCAAAATCATCATGTCCGGTGATGACCACAACAACAGCTCCGGGGGCAGTGTGTCTTATTCGATCAATGGCTTCCAGCCCGTCCATTCCCGGCATGCACACATCCATCAAAATCACATGAGGCTCGCACGCCTTCGCCACCTTCAATGCCTCTTCCCCATCATGGGCTTCTCCCACCACCGAAAAAGGTCCTCCATACATCGATACCCACTGAGAGAGGCCGCGTCTGATTTTAGGTTCGTCATCGACTATGAGTACACGATACATGTCAAATCCCCTTTCTGATTTCTGGAAGAGTCGCCACCACACGGGTTTGCCCATTTTCAGAGACGATTCTTATTCCATAGACCTCCCCGTATTCCAGCCGAATTCGATGATTCACGTTATAGAGTCCCATGCCTTTGATTCGGTGATCCCGCTGGTTTGATTGAAGCATTTGATTCAACAGGGCCACTGTTTCAGGATCTGTCTGGGCATCATTGGTGACTGACAATTCAATTCCCGCAGCTGTTTTGACAGCGTTGACCATCACTTCACCGCCCATTTCTTTTTTGGCAACCCCATGAATAACTGCATTCTCAATGAGTGGTTGAAGCAATACCCGAATCACCAGGCAGTCCAACAACGATTCGTCGTAATGAATGGTATAGTTCAGGCGATCTTCGTACCTGACCTTTAAGATTTGAAGATAACTGTCAGCGTGTTCCATTTCCTGATCCATGGTAATTTTTGATTTTCCGCCGCTGAGTCCAATGCGAAAGTAACTGCTGAGGGCATCGATCAGCGCCACCACTTCTTCGGTATTTTCCTCCATTTCAATCCACTTGATGGTATCCAGTGTATTATAGAGAAAGTGAGGTTTAATTTGTTCCTGCATAATTCTCAGGCGCATCTCTTTTTCCTGGTAGTTCATTTTATCCAGGGTGGAGACCATTCCGTTGAAGTTACCAATCAGTCTTCCGATTTCATCCTGTCGGCGTGTTTCAAGTCGTACCGTCAGATCTCCTTTTTCCACCTGTTTCATACGTTCTTCCAATTGTTCAATGGGTTGAATAATCGTTTTGAACCCTAACGTCGTCAAAAAACTCATGATAATGGAAACCAGAATCCCAAAAATAATCAGGGAATTTCGAATGCGATGGTTCAGCCCGTTCATGTTGTCCTGACAAATGAAATACTTTAGAGACCAACCTCTGGCAGCCTGGATCTCTGTCTGGAAAACCTGGCATTCATCCACACATCTCTTTAGATTTTCCTCCTCTTCACCTAACAGCAGTGGCTCGCCTCTGATCATCAGCTCACCCACGCCATCGTACACCTTTATTTTACCAATAATGCGCAGAATGCTCTCCATGGAAATTTCAGCAAACAAAAACTCGATGTCCCGATTGACACCTCCCACCCGGTAAAGTAGTGTCACGGTTCGTTTTCCTTCACTAAAATTCAACCTGCTTAGTTTAAACCGGGCACTCTCCAACAGTGCCTCCCGATAGTGAGATTCCTGGGCAATGGATTTGCCTATACCATCTTGCCCCACTTGATATCCACCGTATTTGACGATTCCCATATCCAGATAATGATCGTTTTTTTGAACATACGTCTCATTGATATAATCACGTGCTTCAATGCCGGACATTTCAGAGTTAATGATATGATCGGCCATCATCTGCATCTCAATTTTTCGCTGTTCAATCCAGTGGGAGATCTGGTTCGCCCGGGCGTCCACCAACTGACTGGTTTGCTGATGGGTGATTTGACTCACATCTGCTTTTATTTTTTGGTTCATGACATAGAGATATCCTGTTAACAGGATGGCAAAAGTTAACAGGATGACAGTGATCATTTGTGCTTTGATGGAATACCTCATGGGGAATGCCTGCTTTCTTAATGGAGAATGAGGTTGGGTAATAGTGGAAAGGATGCAGGGCATGGCCGGCAGTTTAAGATATTTTTTGGATGTGATTGTTCCATGTAACTCCTGTTACCTTCATGGCCGCTTCAAGAAGGGTGCGGGCATACGGGTGCGCCACCTGATCCAAGGCCTTCATATCTCCCACTTCTTCAATAATCTCTCCCTCTTTCATAAACAGCACCCGGTCACACAGGTAAGTGACTGCCAGCAAGTCATGGGTGATGAAAAAATAGGAGAGTTTCATCTCTTTTCTCAGCTTGACAAGCAAGTCAAGGATCTGCAGTTGAATCGTGACATCCAGAGAGCTGATGGCTTCGTCCAGTATCACCAGGTCTGGCTGATTGGCAATGGCCCGGGCAATGCAGACTCTTTGCAGTTGCCCCCCACTTAGTTCATGGGGGTAGCGGTCCATGAATTTTTCAGATAAGCCCACCGTTTCCAACAGACGTATGTTATGTGACTGAAAGTCCTTTGATGCCATTTTATTGGCAATTTTCAAGGGTTCCTCCAAAATGCTCTTCACCCGGTAACGCCGGTTCACACTGGTGCCATAGTCTTGAAACACCACGCTCATTTGTTGTCTCACCTGCTGATAACCAGTGCTGTTTACCAAATGATTCCGAAAATAAACGGTGCCGCTGTCTGGCTTCTCAATGCCCATCAACAAGCGCCCCAGGGTGCTTTTGCCACTGCCGCTTTCTCCCACCAGCCCCACGCATTCACCCTGCTGAATGGTTAAGGAGACTCCTTTGAGAACTGTTGTCTGTTCCGGTTTCAACCATCTACCCGGCTTTCGATAACTTTTTGATACCTGATCTGCCCTTAATAGCATGAGTGTCACCTCCGTTTCACATATCGATAAAACTGATTTACCAGCGCCTGGCGTGTTTCCACTAGTTGTTGAGCTTTCGGATGCTGAGGATGATGTAATACCTCTTCTACCTGGCCCCGCTCCACAATGCTGCCTTCGTTCATGACCACCAGCTGGTCAGACAGGCGTGCCACCACGTTCAGGTCGTGGGAGACAAACACCAGGGCAGTTTTTCTCATTTTTTTGAGACTCTCAAAGAGTTCCACCACCGTTGCCACATTCACCGCATCCACTGCGGTGGTGGGTTCATCGGCAATGATTACGGCCGGCTCCATGACCAGCGCAATTGCGATCATGACGCGTTGCAGCATACCGCCGCTGACTTGATGGGGATACTTTTGAATGACTTCCATCGGTTGATGAATGTTTAGCTTTTCAAGGGATGCGGCCGAAAGAATCAATGCCTCTTTTTCTGATATCCCCTTATGAAGGGTGATGGATTCTGTCATCTGTTTACCAATTGGTTCAAGGGGATCAAAGGCAGTCATTGGGTGTTGGAGAATCATGGCAATTTCGCTTCCCCTCACTTTTCGCAGGGTTGTATCTTCTGCGAGAAGCAAATCCCTGCCCAAAAAACTGACTTTTCCTGTCACATGAAAGGGCGGACGCAGTAATCCTAAGATGGCCTTACAGGTAATGCTTTTACCACTGCCGCTTTCTCCCACAATTCCCAGGCATTGGTTCTTTTCTATTTGAAATGAAACATTCTGAACCAACATGTCTCTCTGACCATTTTTTTCAAAAGAAACACTCAGGTCTTCCACCTGCAATATTGTTTCAGCCATGTTACCCCTCCTTCGGGTCAAGGGCATCCCTGAGACTGTCACCCAGCATATTGAAGGATGAAACCACCAATACCAACGCAATACCAGGCCCCAGCATCTGAGTCGGATGTGTCATCAGCGCATTTTTGGCTTCGCTGAGCATTGCTCCCCATTCCGGTGCCGGTGGCTGTATTCCCAGCCCCAGAAAAGAAAGTGTCGAAATACTGATCATCACCCAGCCCATGTCCAGCGATGCCAGCATGACTATTTCTGACAGAACTGCTGGAATCAGGTGATTGATGATGATAAAACTTTGACTGGCACCCACTGCCTTGGCGTAATTAACGTAATTCTGGTGTGTATGGCGTTTGACGCAGGATCGAATCATACGGGCGTACCAGGCCCATTTGATTGCAATGGTGGCGATCACCACATTTCTCATGCCCACGCCCAGCATGCCCACCACCGCCAGCACCATCACCTGACTGGGGAAAGACAGCATGACATCCACTGCCCGCATAATGATTTCATCCAACCAACCCTTGCTGTAACCGGCAATCATGCCCACCAGCCCTCCCAATGTAATGGTGCATACTGTTGTGAGCAGCGAAAGAAAAATGGTGGGTCGAATACCATGCAGAAGCCGCGATAATTGGCAGCGCCCTAAATGATCTGTTCCCAGGGGAAATTCTCTGTCGGGGGATGCATATTTTTGAATGATGCGTGTTTCCATCGGATCGTTGGGAGCCACCACAGGAGCGAAGATTCCCAATAGCACTGTGATGAAAATAATGGTCATCGATACCAAAGCAACCTTGTCTTTCAGCAGTTTACGGATCATTTTATTTCACCTCTTGCAGTCTGGGATCCAGCATGGCCTGTGTGATATCTGCCAATAAATTACACAGGATAAACAGCACCCCCATCATTAGTATGTATGCCTGTATCACAGGATAATCCCGGTTAAAAATGGCAGAAATGCATAAGCGGCCGATACCAGGCCATGAAAATATATTCTCTACCACCACTGTCCCTGAAATCAGTTGCGCCACACTCATTCCCAGTGCAGCAATGGATTCATGCAGCGAATTTTTAAGCACATGCCGGCCGATGATGCTTTTTTCTTTCAGCCCCCGGGTTCTGGCATAATACACGTAATTCTCTGTCAGGTTTTCCAGCATGCTGTTACGGATCAGCCGCATATAGGTGGCAATATAAGTAAGACTCAGGGTGACAGCCGGTAAAATAATGGCCCCTGACTGCTGATTTCCACCTGTCGGCAGTATTTTCAACTTAACGGCAAACAGCCAGATCAGTAAAATTCCCATCCAGTAATTGGGTACCGCAGTGGCCACAAAAATGAAGATCCGCATGGCTCTGTCTATCAGCCGGTCTTTATACACAGCGCATATGATCCCCAGTGGAATACTGACACCCACAACAATCATAAAGCTCATTCCCGCCAGTTTTAAAGTGGCCGGCAGACTTCTGAGAATTTCGCCGGAAACAGACCGATTTTTGTTGATATAGGATTGCCCAAAATCAAAACGAGCGATCTGTTTCAGCCACGAGGCATATCTGGTGAAGAAAGGCTGATCAAGCCCCAGCTCCTCTCGCATGATGGCGATGGCTTCATCGGTGGGGATAATTTCATTGACCCGCAAAGCCACTTCCACCGGGTCTGATGGAATTAAATGAATCAGTCCAAAGGAAATAAACGTGACAACCAATAGCATGGGGATGGCCAGCAAGATTCTCCTGGCAATATATTGTTTCAAGACAGATTCTCCTCTCTAACGTCATTTCTCATGGATGCCATTCATAGCAAAGGGAAGGTTCTTCCCCATGGAACAGAACCTTCCGCTTTGCTTTCCTGACAGCGTCGTTATCGGAGACGCATCTGCTCAAGGGGTACTTCGAACTGTGATGGGTTGAACGTAACATTTTCAACACCATTACGGAAGATGGCCCGGTTTCTTTCATATGTCAGTGGTACATAAATCGCTTCTTCGTGAAGGTAGGTGAGGATTTCATTGTATAATTGCTGCCGATCACCTTCGTCGGTGGCTATAAAAGCCTTGAAGATATTGTCGTGCAGTTCCTGCACTTTTTCCAGTCCCTGTTGTGCCGCATAATCGCCATAAACAGCGGGCATGCGCATCCCTCCCAGAAATGAATGGGGGTCATAGGGAGTTCCCCAGGAAATATTGAAGGTAATGCTGAAGTCTCCGGCTTTCATGCGGTCCCGGTAAGATTGTTCTTCTTCACCGGTGATGGACAGTTGAATTCCAATTTTCTTCAGTTCACCCTGCATGTATTCTGAGATGGTTTTTTCTGTGACGCTGTCAATGTTATAATGCAGCTGAACTTCCATGGGTTTTCCGTCTTTTTCCCGTATTCCGGTGGCAGTATTCATGGACCACCCTGCATTTTCAAGGAGTTCATTAGCTTTGTCCAGCGAATAAGTATAATCTTCCAGACTAACATCACAATAAGGTACGGTGGGTGCCAGTAGTCGTGCAGCTGGTGCTTCCAGCCCATGGAAAATGGCTTCCGAGATTTCTTCCCGATTCACTGCCGCATTAATGGCCTGTCGAACCAATCGGTCGGATAAGATCGCATCAGTGGAATTCATAATCATCATTCTTGTGGCCAGCGGATCTGAAAGGACACCACTGAACCCGGGCATTTCTTCGAAACGCAGATAGGTTTCAGCATCCACCATGTTGGTACCGTAAATAATATCAATTTCACCTGTTTCCAGTGCCAGCGCCCGAATTTGGTTGTCTGGAATAACCCGGGCAACAATCCGCTGAATTTCAGGTTTTTCACCCCAATAAGTGTCATTGATTTCAAAGACAGCGTACTCATCGATATGATTTTCTGCCAACACGTATTTACCTGTACCGATCATGCCGTCAACCCCATCTTTGGTGGTACCGTCGATGAAGCAGTTGGGAGAAATAAATCTGAAGGGGCGTGTGACTGCCAGCTCAGTGAGCAGTGGATAATAGGGCTCTGACAGCGTGATTCGAAACGTCATGTCATCAACCGCTTCAAAGTTCTCCATCAATCGAATGCTTTCCAGCCATCCATGGCGTTCAATATTATCGTAAATCGCTTGAAAATTTGCATAAGCCACATGCGCATCAAAGGGGTGTCCGTCTGAGAATGTCACTTCTTCCCGAATGTCAAAGGTATATGTTCGACCGTCTTCCGAAATGTGCCAGTCTTTTGCCAGCCAGGGCTGGATGCCTTCTTCGGTGATCATCACCAGTCCCTCAAAAATCAAGTTCTGAGCAAAAAGCTCACCACTGTATAGATGAGGATTCAAATCACGAATGTCTCGAAAATTGACATAAACCAGCTCTTGCAGTTCTTCTCCACCTGTCACTTCATTGTTTCCTGTCCCTTGCTGACTTTCGGCGGTATTACCGGAGGCACCGGTGCATCCGGCCAACAGGGCCATGACCAGCAGGCCCACCAGGATAACCATCGTTTTACGCTTTAAAAATTTCACCTATAAGCACCCTTTCTATGATTCAATCAAGTATTCTCTCTTTGATGGTTTTCAAGATCAGTTTGTGGTTATCCTGCGCAGTTGATAACAATAATCATTATAATTGCACCTCGCGTCATTGTCCATGCACAATGACGGTTTTTTGTGTCTCTTTTCACACAAAAAAACGGTGCCTCACCCGATTGCTGTGATGCACAGTTTTAAAATCATTATAAGTTGCCTGAAACATTGTTCGATTTTTTTTCGAATTTCTATGTCTTGTCCAGCGCTCTGCGCAGCTCCCGAACAAAATTGAGGGCAGGCCGAATGCCTTCATCTTCAAGAAAACCCTTTTCCAGGGCTGCCACCAGGGCACTGCCCACAATGAAGCCGTCTGCCAGGCGGCGGATCTGTTGAATCATTTCCGGCGAAGAAATGCCAAATCCCAGCGCGGTGGGGCAGGCACTGTGGCGGCTTACTTCTTCCATGAACGGAATCAGATTCTCAGACAAATCCTGACGGGCACCGGTGACTCCCAATGAGGCAATGCAGTAGAGAAAGCCCTGGGCTTCGCCTGCGATCTGCTGAATGCGATGCTTTGAAGTGGGGGCCACCAGCCGGATTTCAGTCACCGGCAGCGGTGTCAGCGGCTTTCCATGGTAATAACGGGATTCCCGGGGAAGATCCGGGATGATGAGACCGTCCAGTCCGGCATTTGCCGCCTGTTGCCCGAAGGCTTCCCACCCGTATTGAAACAGGGTGTTCACATAAACCAGCCCCACCAGCGGGAGTTCCGTTCGACGCCGTGCTTCTTTTATCAGCTGAAAATAAGCATTGGGCGTCATGCCCGCTTCCAGCGCCCGCTGAGCTGCCCGCTGCAAGACGGGGCCGTCGGCCAGGGGGTCTGAGTAGGGCATTCCCAGTTCGATAGTATCAGCACCGGCAGCCTCCAGGCCCGTGATCATTTCCAGCGTGACACTGGCACTGGGGTCACCCGCGGTGACAAAGGGAATCAGGGCTTTTCTGCCGGCCTCTTTAAGGGATGTAAAGCGGTGTGCGATGCGGTTGTTCATGGATGCAGCCCCCTTTCTGGACGGCTGTCGTCGCCGTCATCACAGTATGCATGTCTTTGTCTCCCCGCCCGGAAAGATTGATAATCATGATGGCCTCCCGCGGCATTCCAGGTGCCTGGCGCAGAGCATAAGCAATGGCGTGGGCGCTTTCAAGAGCGGGAATAATCCCTTCTTTTTCTGACATCAGGCAAAAGGCAGCCAGTGCTTCCTCATCGGTGACAGACTCGTAGCGAACCCGCCCGCTGCCTGCCAAATGAGCGTGTTCCGGTCCGATACCGGGATAATCCAAACCGGCGGAGATGGAATGAACTGGTGCGATGCCGCCACATTCATCCTGCATCAAATAGGTGAGCATGCCATGAATCACCCCCACACTGCCTCCATTGATGGCCGCCGCGTGATGGGGGGTGTGCAGCCCCAATCCTGCTGCTTCCACCCCCACCAGTGCCACTTTTTCATCCGGCACAAAGGCATGAAAGATTCCCATGGCATTGCTGCCGCCACCCACACAAGCCACCACCATCTCCGGCAGGCGGCCTGCCTGTCGAAGAATCTGCTCCCGGGTTTCTTCTCCAATGACTTTCTGAAATTCCCGCACCATGTATGGGTAGGGGTGTGGCCCCACCACCGAACCGATAATATAGCAGGTATCCTCCACCCGGGCCACCCAGGTGCGGATGGCCTCACTGGTGGCATCTTTCAGGGTTCCGGTGCCGGCATCCACGCCGGTAACCTTTGCACCCAGCAGTTTCATTTTTTCCACGTTCACGGCCTGGCGGCGAATATCTTCGGTGCCCATGAACACTTCGCAGTTGAGACCCATTTTGGCGCAAATGGTGGCGGTGGCCACTCCATGCTGTCCTGCACCGGTTTCTGCGATGATGTTTTTTTTGCCCATGCGCCGGGCCAGCAGGGCCTGTCCTATGACATTGTTGATTTTATGGGAACCGGTATGGTTCAGGTCTTCCCGTTTCAGAAAGATCCGGGCACCTTTCAGGTGCCGTGTTAAGTTATCGGCCTCGTACAGCGGGGTTTCCCGCCCGGCATACTGGCGTAGCAGCGTTTGGTATTCTGCCATGAAATCCGGGTCAGTCAGCGCTTCCGCCAATCCTGCTTCCAGTTCATGCAGTGCATTCATCAGCGTTTCAGGGACATATCTGCCGCCAAATTCGCCAAAATAACCATCAAACAATTCTTGGGGTGATTTTTCATTCATCATGGGTATTCCTCACTTTCCTGATAAAGATACCTATCTGCCGGGGTGATTTTTCACCCCGAATCTCAACACCGCTGCTGACATCCACCACCGTGGGTGCCACTTCCTCCAGGGCCTGTCTCACGTTATCCGGCCGAAGGCCGCCTGCCAAAATCAGCGGTTTTGGCAGCGGTACACCGACAAGCCATTGCCAGGGAAAGCTTTTGCCAGTGCCTCCGGCCCCCCCGATTCCTGCTGCATCCACCAGGTAACCATCCACTTCGTACCGGTGCAGGTTTTTCAGATCATCCAGTGAAGTTATTGGAAAGGCCTTCCAGACCAGCCATCCTTCCCTGCGGAGTCGGGCGCAGGTCTCGGCAGATTCACTGCCATGGAGCTGCAGGATTTTCAGGCCGGCCTGGCGGCCGGCAGCATCCATGGCTGCCACCGTTTCGTTCATGAACACCCCCACCGGCACCGTTTCTGAAGGCAATTGAGCAATCAGCTCTCTGGCCGTTGCCACACTCACCCTTCGCCGGCTGGGGGCAAAAACAAAACCCGCATATTCCGGTTTCATTTCCCTTATCACCGGCAGCACTTTTTCGTTCATTAGTCCGCAGATTTTAACGGCTGTCCCCATTTGCTTTTTCTCCTTCCATGGTTTTCACACGATTATTCATTGATGACTTCCTACACCGTTTCTTACTGCCAGCTTCCTGCACAACAGTTATTTTTCCGCCAGTTTTCATCATCCCGTTTCCACCAGCAGCTTCAGGGCATTCCCGGGATCTGCCGCCGTCACCAGGGCCTCTCCCACTAATATTCCCTGAATATTCATCTCATTGAGTTCTGCCACGGTATCAGGGGTTGAAATGCCGCTTTCACTGATACAGATAAACTCACCCGGAATAAGGGGCCTCAGCTGACGGGTGGTTTCCAGGCTTATCTGGAAGGTTTTCAGGTTCCGATTGTTGATGCCGATGAAGTCCCGTTCCCGCTGCAACGGCAGTGCCAGTACCCGTTCCACTTCTTCCCTGTTGTGGACTTCCATCAGACACTGAAGTCCCAAAGCCTCTGCCTGACGGTGCATGGCAGCCAGTTGATCCCCGGGCAGTGCGGCGGCAATGAGCAGCACCACATCTGCCTGGAGCAGGCGGCTTTCATAAAGCTGGTATGGCGTTATCAGAAAATCTTTGCGCAGTACGGGACATTTCACCCGGCGGCGTACCTGCACCAGATCTTCGTCACTCCCCTTGAAGTACTCAGGTTCTGTGAGTACTGAAATCACCGCTGCCCCCGCTTGTTCATACCAATCTGCCTGCTTTTCCGGGTCTAGTGTCATGTTTAAAGGGCCTTTGGAGGGAGAAGCCCGTTTGATTTCTGCAATCACCGCCATGGCGGCTTGTTGATCAAAAGCCCGGGAAAGACTTCGGGGAGAGAATGCCGGCGTCTGATCTTCCAGCGCTTTCATCAGCTGATGAAGCGGTTTGGCTGCTTCTGCTGCTGTCACCCGACGACGCGTATGTGCCAGAATTTGATCTAACATGACGCCGCCTCCCGGAACCCTCCCGGTGCTGCCTCATAACTCCTTAAAGCCGCCAGTTTGGCAGCAGCACTCCCATTTTGAATCAGTTTTTTTGCCTGAAGCACACCGGTTGCCAAGGTGGCGGCTTTGCCTGCCACATAGAGGGCGGCTCCGGCATTGAGGGCAATGAGATCTGCCGCTTCCGGCCGCTGGTTTGAAAAAGCCCCTTCGATCACCCGGGCATTGAAGGCTGCATCTCCCCCGATCAGCACTTCAGCATCACACCGTTTCAGCCCCACCGCTTCCGGTTCAAGGCTGCCTGCTGTCAGGGTTTCCGGTGTGACTTCACATAGGTAGCTGGTGCCTGTCAGCGTCAGCTCATCCATCCCATCACTGCCATGAACCACCAGCCCCCGTTGAATCCCCAATTGCTGTAATACCTGAGCCATGGGAGTCACCAGTCGCCGGTCATAGACCCCCAGCACCTGATAGGCAGGCTTTCCGGGATTTGCCAGGGGTCCCAGCAAATTGAAAATGGTGCGGAACCCCAGGGTTTTCCGTACGCCTGCCACCTGCTTCATACTCTGATGATAGTCCGGGGCAAAGAGAAAGGTCATCCCCACTGTCTCCAGCGCCTGGCGGGCAGCTTCAGGCTGGTGGTGAATGGCAATGCCCAGGGCCTCCAGCACATCAGCACTGCCACATCGACTGGATACAGCGCGGTTGCCATGCTTCATCACCTTCACGCCCCCGGCAGCAGCCACCAGGGCGGCAGCCGTGGACACATTGAAGGTAGTCCCTCCGTCACCACCGGTACCGCAGGTATCCAAGGCATCAGAAAAGCTGACCGGCAGAGGCAAGGCTCTGGCTCGCAGCACCCGGGCAGCGGCGGTCAGTTCTGCCACCGTTTCCCCTTTCATGCGCAGTGCGGTTAAAAAAGCAGCTGTTGACACCGGATCTGCCTCTCCGGTCATGATGATCTCCATGGCTTCCGTCATGGCGGTCTCTGGCAAAGGCTGGTGGTTCAACAGGTGTGCAGTGTGATTTTTAAGTTGATTCATGTGATGCTCCTTCCTGCCGGCTCATGTGCTCCGGCTGGTTAATGAATTGCCTCAAAATGGCTTTCCCATGTTCTGAGGCGATGGATTCGGGGTGGAACTGAAGCCCGGTGATGGGAAACCGCCGGTGCTGCACTGCCATGATTTCTCCAGTCTCTGTTTCAGCCGTTACCTGCAACTCCGGGGGCATTTTTTCCGGATCTGCCACCAGAGAATGGTACCTGGCGGCAATGAAAGGACTGGGCAGCCCTGCCAGCAGCCCGGTCTGCTGATGAACAATTTGAGAAGTTTTTCCGTGCACCCGTTGCCTGGCAAGGACAATTTTTCCTCCGAAAGCTTCACAGATGGCCTGATGGCCCAGGCAAATCCCCAGAGTGGGAATTTTGGGGCCCAGTCGCCGGATAGCCTCAATGGAAATGCCCGCTTCTCCGGGAAACCCCGGGCCGGGAGAAATGATGAAATGGGAGGGATTCATGGCTTCCAGCTCTTCCACCTTCACCTCATTATTTCGAATCACCCTGATTTCCGGCGAAATTTCACCCAAGTACTGATACAGGTTATAGGTAAAGGAATCGTAATTATCAATGAGAATCATCATAGGCTCGTCCTCCTTGGGGGCACAGTATTTCCAACAGGCTGGCGGCTTTTCGCCGGCTCTCCTCATATTCCGATGCAGGAATAGAATCTTCCACAATCCCTGCCCCCGCCTGCACATGGGCTTTCCCCTCATGAAACACCACGCTGCGAATGGTGATGCAGGTATCCATACTGCCGTTATAGCCCACATACCCCACAGCGCCCCCATAGGGTCCTCTGCGTTTGGTCTCCAGTTGATCGATGATTTCCATGGCCCGGATTTTGGGTGCTCCTGAAAGAGTGCCGGCGGGTAAACAGGAGATCAGGGCGTCAAATGCACTGTTACCCGGTGCCAGTTCTCCCTGCACCTGACTGACCAGATGCATCACATGGGAAAACTTTTTGACCACCATGTAAGGAGCCACTGTTACGCTGCCAAAGGCGGCCACCCTCCCCACATCATTGCGGGCCAGGTCCACCAGCATCAAATGCTCTGCCCGTTCTTTATCATCTGCCAGCATTTCTGCCGCATACGCGTCGTCTTCCTCCGGTGTTTTCCCCCGGGGCCGGGTCCCGGCAATGGGGCATGTTTCCACCCGGCGCTGTCGGGTTTGCACCAGCATTTCCGGCGATGCACCGGTGAGCTGAAAATCACCGTAGTCGAGGAAAAACAGGTAGGGTGAAGGGTTTTGGCTGCGCAGGGCCCGGTAGGTATCCAGCGGGTCTGGCGCCGGTTGAATGGTATATCGCTGAGACAGCACCACCTGAAAGATATCTCCCTGACGAATGTACTCCTTGGCAACTTTTACCTTTTGACTGAAGCTCTCCATTGTTTCGGTGCTGGTTAGTTGAGGCGTCCCAACCGCGTTTTTTTCTCCCCATCGGCTCTCTGAACCCTCTGATACCCCGGTTTTGATGATCAGCGGCTGCCTCACCCGTTCTTCCATTTGCTCCATCCGCGCCAGACCAGCTTCATAAATCACTTTCAGACGCGGCAGTTGCACCGGTTTTTCCGGAATCAGCACATTCACCATGAGTATAATGATCTGCCGGGCATGGTCATAGGCGGCCAGTTCATCCACCAGCAGGAAGCAGGCTTCCGGCAATCCCAGGTCATCCTCTGTTTCATCCGGCAGCCGTTCATACTGGCGTATGGTGTCATAGGCCATGAACCCCACGGCTCCTCCGGTGAAATCCGGTCCTTCCTCTGAGGTCTCACTGCAGAGGCGGGTGGGTTGAAGAAGTTGTTGCAGTTTTTCCAGTACCCGACCCTGTCCCTGTTGACCCTCAGCGCCGCTCTTCCTCATTACATCCGCGTTCGGCACCGTCTTTAACTGCCATTCCAGTCCCCGACTGCTCAGCCGGGCGGTTGGACAGCTTCCCATGTAGGAATACCGCCCCCGTTGCACACCATCGGCCACACTTTCCAGAAGAAAAGATCCTCCCGGCTGTTTCAGTTTCTGATACAGGCTAATGGGCGTTTCCATATCTCCCCCAACTTCTTTTTTCAGACAAATGCGTTTTTGTTGCGCTGCCATTTGCTGAAAGGTTTCCCATGTGATCATTTGTTGCACCTCCTGCTTTGTCTGTTGATCCATTCCGTCATGACAGCTCACTGTTGCTGCCACGCAAAAAACACACCATCCCCTTGTTGCAGGGACGATGTGTTTGACAACCACCGCGGTGCCACCCATTTTAGATGCCGAAGGTCTCACCTGTGGCTTTTCCGGGAAATAAAAAACGCACTTCATCCCGGATAGGACGAAATGCATTGATTCCGTGTTGCCACCTATGTTAGACAGCTTCAGCCATCTCACTCTTGCAGGTACGGAAGCCTTGGCTTCGATACCCTGCCCTGATAACGTGGGGCTGACGGCGACCGCTACTTTCCGTTGATTTTGCGGCGCTTCTCCGGGAACCATTCAACAGGCTGTTCTGCACCGGGCTTTCACCTTTCCCGATTCGCTGTGGCGTCCAGTTGCTGTTTACTTTTTCCCTTCACCGAATTTATGGTGTGAAGTATGAAATTTGTACCATCATACCCGGTTTCTTTTTCATTGTCAAGTCCATTGATGTATTTTTCTCAAGTTTCTAAAGGTCTCTTGATGTGTTTGGGGTTATTTTGTGCTTCAGGTGATGATGAAGAAAATAAGCTGAACACCCCCTTGATGATGTTCAGCTTGATGTTTATTTATTGGTTCAGATATTTTTCTTTACTCTCCCCAATAGGCTTTCTCCAGCTCCGCAAGGTCAAACTTTTTCATTTGTAAAAAAGCTTTCGTCACACGCTGCAGCGTTTCCGGGTCGGATGTTGCCATCATGTCATTCATAGCCGTGGGAACAATTTGCCAGGAAACACCAAACTGATCCTTCAGCCAGCCGCATTGCTCTGCCGAGGGGTCTGCCGACAGGACTTCCCAATAGTAATCAATTTCTTCCTGGGTGTCGCAATTGACAATAAATGAAATGCCTTCACTGAAATTAAATTCATGATCATAGGCACTGTCCATAATGGAAAAAGACTGGCCTTCCAGTAGAAATTCTGCAAAATTCAGCATCTCAGGCTTGTTGGGAGGGAAACCGTCTCCGTACCTTGACACGGCCTTGACCTCAGCCCTTCGAAACATTTGTGTGTAATACTTTATCGCTTCTTCAGCCCGACCACAGTTTTCACCCACAAACATCAGAGAAGGTCTGATTTTAGCATTGACAGGTGCGTCTCCCACATACATCAATTGCCAGGAAACACCAAATTTGTCCTCCACCCATCCATAAAGCTGGCTGAAGGGGTAGGTGTCCAGAGGCATCATCACCTGTCCGCCTTCAATAAAGGCTTCCCAATACCGATTGACTTCCGCTTTGCTGGTGCAGGATACCATGAAAGACACCGATGGGTTCACTTTAAAGAAAGGCCCTGCTGAAATCATCATCAGGTTATGGTCTTCAATGGCCAGAGTCACGGAGTCAACATCACCGGAGGGTGTTTCCGGGATTTTGGTTTGACTCAGTAGTCTGCTGTTTTCAAAAACCTTCAGGTAGAATTCTCCCACTTCAACGGCTTCTTTGTCAAACCATAAGTGAGTCATGATCTTGTTAATTCCTTCCATCTCTTCACCTCCACCATTCTCCCGGTAACCATCTTCATTTTTCTGGAGCATGTTATTGGATGCTCACTACTGGCCAGTTTCTCCAGAATCCAGGTCCAACTGCCAGGGAATGCCAAAACGGTCAGTGATGGACGCGTAGGCTTTTGACCAGAAGGTTTCCTGCAGTTCCATTTCGACACTGCCGCCTTCTTTTAACCGGTCATAAAGCCGCTGGATTTCCGTGATGTCTTCACTGACAACTGTCAGACTCACGTTGTTGCCCATCTTTAAGGGTGCTCCCATTCCCGGCAGGCAGTCTGAAAACATAACCAAGGTACCGTTAATGTTCAGTTGTGTATGCAGTACCAGGTTTTTTGCCTCTTCAGGGATGGTGATCCCCTCCTCTGGCGGCATTTGGCCAAATGTCATCACGTCTTGCATCTGGGTGTTAAAAACGTCTGCATAAAACTCAACGACTTCCCTGCAATTGCCATCAAAATTAAGGTATACACTCAATGCCATTATCAAAACCCCTTTCTTGTTTTATTTAATTTTATCATCTCATCTTCTTGCATGTTTCTTATGGATTGCTTTTTTTGAAATCATTGCTGCTATTCTTGTGTCACGGTGTCTTCATGCTTCTTTTTCAAGTACGCACAGCCGGCTCTATTTCTGACATTCCTCACAGTAATAAATACTGCCACCCAAATAGGCTTCCTTCTTAATTTTGGTACCACAAACCAGACAGGGCTTGTTGGCTGTATTTTTGCTCATTCTGGTCTTATAACCTCCTGAATTGCCAAATAAATCTTTTTCTGTGTCTCTACCACCCTTGGCAGTCATTTCTGTCAGGGTGCTTATCACAGCCTCATACAACCTCTCTATTTCCTTTTCAGTAAATGTACTGCCTTTCCTTTTGGGATGTATGCCTGCATGAAAGAGTATGTCCTGCAAAACGCCGTTGCCTAATCCCGGAATTTTTTGCTCTGTAGCCAGCAGGGCTTTGGCGCTTCGTTTTTTCGCTTCGGGCGCGGAAATAAGACCGTCAAAATAGGCTTTGGTGAAGGCATCTGTCATGGGTGATAGTTTTTCCTGTGCCTGCTGGTAGTACTTATTTTCAAGCTCACCTTCCCTAAAACACAGTAGCCCGCCATACATTTGGACGGATGCGCTGATGGCTGTGGCATCCTCAAATTCGATGAGAAGCTGATGCTTTTGAGGTCGCATCTCTTCTTTCCCGTGAAATCGGAGATGAATGCCTTCACTCAACAGAATCACCGTATCCTCTCCTCTTATTTCAACAAAGCTTCCGACGGCGATGGCTTGATCCACCTTCTTGCCTGCCAGCAGTTCATGATATTTTTCCGGTTCGCCATGATACCATGTAAGTTTATGGGGAGACTGGGCTGCTACTACATGACGAATTCTTTTTCCTTTCACCGTTTCATTGATCTGTTGGGCCAGTACAATTGCCTCAGGTATTTCAATCATTTTCAGATCCTCCTTTTCCACACATTCACCCATTCAAACCATTATCTCCTGGATCATTTCAAATAGCTTCCATTCAATTTCCGTTTCTTCATTAAAACCGTCTGTCCCCGTCAAGAGACCATGCATCGAGTCTCTTATTGGCAATATGATCTACATCAGTCCGTAAGCGTCTCTGTATATTTATTTTATCCCACTCGTTGATATATTGACAGAGTTGCCCTCTCAAAAAATCGACTCAAAGACCAGTATTGATAAAATAGCCAAACCTGAAGGCATCATTTACATTTCTTCTGCCGCTCTGGCATAGGCTTTTCGATGATGTGATTCAGATCAGCCGGATCATGTAGAAAAAATTTTTTCTGCGCCATTAAAAACCAGCAACAAAATCTTCTGAAATGCGTCTCCATGAATGGAACGATATATTTTTTATTTATTTTGTAAAGAAAGAGGGAGTAACCATGAAAAGGCGATTGTCAATGGTATTATCAATGTTTATGTTGGTGGGGTTCATTTGGGGTGGAGGCCCGGGGGTAACAGTGTGGGCCAACGATCCACCGGGCATCCCCATAGGCCTGACGGCTACGGCCACATCTCATTCCACAATTAATGTCACCTGGACACCCGTTGGTGATGCCCAAGGTTATGAACTGTACCAGGGTGAACAGTCTATCGGAGAAATGACCGCCAGCAGCTTTGAACACATTGGCTTAACGCCAAATACCAGCTATACCTACAAAGTGCGCAGCTTCAAAGATGTGGAGGAGATGGACGGCGAAACTCCCATCACCACCAGGATTTACTCAGGTTTTTCCAGTTCTGTAAGTGCCCTGACACCACCCGCTCCCGTCAGCATACCAGCAGCGCCTGCCAGTTTAACAGCCGTCGCTTTGGATGCTGCCAGAATACGCCTCACCTGGACTGCGGGCGCAGGTACTGTTGATGGTTTTTATGTTGAGCAAATGCCGGTAGGAGGTTCCTGGCAGCAAGTGCAAACCATCACCAACCCCAGCACAACCACTTTTGAAAGTACCGGATTAACGGCAAACACCACCTACTACTACCGGGTGAGGGCCTATAACAGCGGAGGTCTTTCTCCTTATTCCAACCAAGTGACCATTGCAACGCCAGCATTGGTTGTGGTGCCTTCAAAGCCAACGAATCTCACCATTAGTCAGGTAACAGCAAATCAAATGACGCTGACATGGAAAGATAATTCCGGTAATGAAACCGGGTTTAAAATTGAGCGAAAAACCGGCAACGGCACCTATGCCGAAATAGCCACCGTTGGTGCCAACGCTGTCACTTTTACCAACACCGGTCTTAACGGCAGTACCACTTACAGCTACCGGGTAAGGTCTTATAACGCTGCCGGCAACTCCGATTATTCCAACGAAGCAACCGCAGCCACTTTATCTGTCATACCCGCCAAGCCCACCAATCTGTCTGTTTCACCGATGAGTAATAATCAGGTGACTTTAACCTGGAAGGATAATGCCACCAACGAAACTGGGTTCAAGATTGAACGAAAAACCGGTAACGGCAGTTTTTCAGAAATTGCCACTGTAGCTGCAAATGTGGTCACTTTTACGAATACCGGGCTCAGCAATAATACCGCTTACACCTATCGGGTACGGGCTTACAATGCTGCCGGCAATTCCGATTATTCCAACGAAGCCACTGTCGCTCCCCTTGCTGTGGCGCCTGCAAAGCCCACGAATCTGGAGGCCTCTCAGGTGGGTGATAACCAGGTAAAGCTGGTGTGGAAAGATAATGCCACCAATGAAACCGGTTATAAAATTGAACGCAAAACCGGCAGCGGCAACTATTCAGAAATTGCCACTGTTTCAGCCAATATCACCAATTATACCAATACCGGGCTCAGCAACAACACCACCTATACCTATCGGGTACGGGCTTACAATGCCGTTGGAAACTCTGATTATTCCAACGAAGCCGCTGTTACCATCGCTTCAGTGCCGGCCAAGCCGGACGAGTTGAAAATTACTTCCACCAGCACTGATCGCCTGACCATCACCTGGAAAGATAACTCCAGCAATGAAAAAGGCTTTCGCATTGAGAGGAAGACTGGCTCAGGCAATTTTTCTGAAATCGCCACTGTTTCGGCCAATGCTACCAGTTACACCAATACCGGTTTAAGCAATAACACCACCTATACCTACCGGGTAAGAGCGTATAATGATGCCGGTAATTCCAATTATTCAAACGAAGTGTCGGGAAAAACCGGTGTGGCACTGACCAAGCCAGAAAACCTTGAAGCAAGCGAAGTCAGCACCGACCGGGTAACCCTCGCCTGGAAAGACAAATCCGACAACGAAAAAGGCTTCATCATTGAACGAAAAACGGGTAGTGGCAGCTATAGCGAAGTTGCCACAGTAAAATCCAACACCACCAGCTACACCGATACTCGACTGAGCAATAACACCACTTACACCTATCGAGTCCAGGCATACAATGATGATGGCCGTTCTGAGTACTCAAACGAGTTGAAGGTGACCACCGGACTAACGCCCGAAAAACCGACAGCTCTATCAGTCACCCTTGTCGCTGCTAACAGTATTAAAATTGAGTGGAAAGATAACTCAGACAATGAAACCGGCTTCAAAATCGAACGAAAAATTGGAAATGGCAGCTATAGCGAAGTTGCCACAGTTAAATCCAATACCACCACCTATACCAACACAGGGCTTCAAAATCGCACTGAATATACCTATCGTGTCAGAGCCTATAATGAAACCGGTAATTCAGCGTTTTCAAACGAAATAAGCGCCGTAACCGGTTTGGTGCCGGAAGCTCCGGACCAGTTGACCGTGACCAGCGAGGAAACCTACCAGATCTCTCTTGCTTGGCGTGACCGGTCCAGCAACGAAGATGGGTTCATCCTGGAACGTAAAACCAGCACAGGAAGCTTTACCAAAGTAGCCACTTTGTCGGCAAACACAACTGTTTATATCGATCGAAACCTGACCGGCGGACAGAGCTACACCTACCGGATCAAGGCCTACAACAACAGCGGTGAATCTCCAGTTTCCAACGAAGTGGTTGCCAGAACCAAGTTGGAAACAATCGTTCCACCCATCACAGAAGTTGTCACCCGCCTTGCCATCGGCAGTAGCCAGTACCAGGTAAACGGACAGCTGCGACAGATGGACGCTGTCCCTGTTATTTATGAATCACGCACACTGCTGCCCATTCGTTATGTGGCAGAAGCTGTTGGTGCCACCGTGCAGTGGGATGCCATGACGGAAAAGGTAACAGTCATGCTGGACAATACAGTGGTGGAACTGTGGATCGGCAACAATATCGCAAAAGTCAACGGTGTTTCCACTCAAATCGATGCCAACAACAGTCAGGTAAAGCCCCTTATTTTACCGCCGGGCAGAACCATGATTCCCCTTGCCTTTGTATCAAGAAGCCTGGGCTGCAATGTTCAGTGGAATGACCTGACCCAGGAGGTAACCGTCACTTACGCTGGCAGATAACTGCAGCACTGTTGAAAAAAAGGTCATTGCGTAAAATCCGCAATGACCTTTTCATTTTTTCTTTAGAAGGGAAGATAAAAAGGGTGATAATGATGGAGCGGCCCTACTCCCCCACCAATGGATAATCCCTGGCGAATACCTTCGGACACATACGCCTTGGCCTTTCTCACCGCCTGCTCCAGAGAATCTCCCCGAGACAGATAAACGGTAATGGCAGAAGAAAGGGTGCAGCCGGTGCCATGGGTATTTTTCCCTGGTATTCTGTCACAGGTGATGCGTCTCATTTCATTGCCGTCGTACAAAATATCCACTGCCTCCCCGGTGTAATGACCGCCTTTCACCAGAACCGCCTTCGGACCCAGCCTGAAAATCCGCTGAGCCGCCGCTTCCATTTCTTCAAGGGTTTGTATGCTGCTCCCGATCATAACCTCTGCCTCGGGGAGATTGGGTGTGACCAACGCTGCCAGAGGCAGCAGTTTTTCAAACAGGGCCTTCTCTGCCTGGGGTTGAAGCAATCGATGATTGCTTTTGGACACCATGACCGGGTCCAGCACCACGTTGACTGGGCGCCACTTAATCAGCATTTCCTCAATGGCCTCAACAATGGCTGCACTGGAGACCATGCCTATTTTTGTCCCGTGCACCTGTATATCGGCATACACTGCATCCATTTGCGCCTTCACCATTTCAGGACTGATATTCTCCACCCCTGTAACACCCTGGGTGTTTTGGGCGGTAACAGCTGTAATCACACTCATTCCGTAGGTTTGCAGAGCTCCGAAAGTTTTCAGGTCGGCCTGAACGCCGGCACCGCCACTGGAATCTGAGCCGGCGATGGTTAACAGGTTTTTCATCTCATCATCTCCTTCAAACGACGTGATTGATCCGGCTTAAACTGGTGAATCACACTTGTTTGCCTTAATCACCGGCCTTCCCCAGCGCTTCCATCAGATGCATCACCTGATAAAAATCGTCATAGGCTCTGGCAGAAATGCCTTCCCGGCGGCAGAAATCCAGCAGTTGCTTTCGTGCAAAAACAATATCCACTTTTCTCACCGGACAATAGTCAGAAACACCGTCGCCAATATAGATGGTTTTTCGACCTTCTACGGAAAACCGACGAATCAACTGGCATTTGCACACCCCACAGTGACCACAATCCGGTTCATGGTGGGGTGTCTCAATGTCAATCTCTGGGTTGAAAACAATTCGATTGGCATACACAGGGAGTGAAATGCCTGCTTTTTTCAACAGATGATGAATGTACAGCTCATAGCCGTCACTGAGAATGTATAATCGATGGCCTGCTGCCTTCATAACTTTGACAAATTCACCGAATCCTTTTTCCAGAGGGACACTTTCTGCAATCTTCAAAATGGCCTCCGGATCGTTACTTCGAAATGTGCGGAATGTCTGCCGTGCACACTCTGTTGTTGAAATCTCCCGATTCTCCCAGCGTTGATTGATGGCTTGCCAGCCTTCACCAGCCAGCGCTTTCACCATGGCATGACACACGTCTGCTGTCGTAATGGTGCCATCAAAGTCAAGAAAGATATCATAGACATCATCACTTGTATGAGCGCAGGTTAAGTTGTCCATTGAAGCGTCAGCTCCTTCGCGGCTTTCTCAGGTTCAGCATGTCCCAAGACAGCCGAAATCAACGAAACACCTGCCACACCTGTTGCTTTCACCTGTGACAGGTTGGCTGCTGAAATGCCGCCAATGCCCACGACGGGAATACCCACGCTCTTCACCACTTCTTCCAGTGTCTTCAGTCCAATGGCTGTCCCCGCGTCTTTTTTGCTGTCTGTGGGAAAAACGGCACCGGCGCCGATGTAGTCTGCTCCCATGCGCTCACCATATGCGGCCGATGACGGGCTTCCCGCAGAATATCCCAACAGCTTCCTGTTTCCCAGCCATTTCCGGGCCACTTCCACCGGTAAATCCCCTTCACCTATGTGTAACCCGTCGGCATCTGCTGCCAGTGCTATATCCAGCCGGTCATTCACAATCACTGGTACCCCAAAGGGGGCTGCGATTTTTTTCAGGGTACAGGTGATGTCATAAAATTCCCTGGACCCCACCTCCTTTTCCCGCACCTGCAGCAGTGTTACCCCTCCTTTCAGCGCCTGTTGAACCTTTTCATAAAAATGGGTTTCTCCCGTAAGTGTTCGATCGGTGACCAGGTACAACCGATAATCAATTTTCATTGAATGTCGCCTCCCTCGTGATAGGATCCTTCACCTTTTCTCCTCCCAAGACTTAACCCCAGAAACACAACGATCACCGATGTTACCATGGGCATGATAAAACTCAGCAACAGCTGGTTCGCCATGAAAAAGGGGATTCCTGTGGCAATGCCTGCCACAGAGGCCACAAGGGCTGTCATGTCTGTCATTTTTTCGTTGTACAGCCCATAAAACAGGGGAAAGGCAACCCCGGCACACAGCATGTCCGCCAGCAGGAAAAGGAAAAGCACGCTGTAGCCTCTGGAGGCGATCACCGCCACCGGCAGTATAATGAAAAAGGCAGCCCAGCGGGCCATTTTAATGAGAGATGCTGTTTCCCATGTTTTCGACACATGCTGACTACTCAATGCCAATGTGGCCGCCAAGGCATTCAGCAGCGTATCCACCGTACTCATCACCAGTACCACTGCCAGCATTAACACCACCAGCATCAGCCCCGGCGGAAAAAGTGCGTACACCAGAGAAAACATGGCGGCAGACGGATTGTCAGCAAAACCCATACCCACAGCCACCATCCCCAGATAACCTGTCATCAGCATCACGGGTACTGCGATGCCAATGCAAATGATCAGTGAGCGACGGATGGCCCGCGTGTTTCGGGCGGCGTACATACGCTGCCAATACCCCTGATGAAATAAGTTGGCCACCATTACGGCTATGCATAAGGTGAGCCCAAATTCAATCCCACCGGCGTTGTTGAGGCGAAATAGCTGAGGCGCACCCAGCGCACTTGCCTGAGCCATGGCCCCAATACCTCCCAGAGAGTTCACCACACCAGTTCCCACGATAATAAGCAATAACCCCATGAGTCCCATCTGGATCATGTCAGTGAACATGGAAGCCCGCAACCCGCCATAGGCAGTGTAAATCATTGTTCCCGCTCCCACTACCAGTGCTGTGGTCATCAGGGGAATACCGGCCGCTTCCTGAATCACCAGCGCAATGGCTGTGAGTTCTGCCACAAGATGTACCAGCATGTAAAAAACGGACAAACCTGTTGTTAATCCCTGCATCCAGGGACCATACCGCTGTTGCGCAAAATCACTGAGGGTGCTTCCCTCCGGCAAATAGGCCCTTATGCGGGGACCCAGCCACATAAGAATCAGATAAAGACCTGCCAATCCCAGAGAATAACCGATAATACTGCTAAACCCTCCGATGGCACCAGCCTCAGGCGGTGTAAACAGGATAAAGACGCCTAAAAATGAAGCCAGAAAAGTGGAGAGCAGCATGCCCGTATCAGCTGTTCCTCTGGCCGTTAAAAAATCGTCTGGTGACGGCTTTTGTCCCCGGCTGTGCACCACGCCCACCATGGTAAACACAAGTACCACCAGCACCAACAAGCTTACGATCAACCATTCTGAAAATATCATCTGCTGTTCCTCCTACACGTTGTGACTGCCTGTCGACAACGATGTGATGCACCATCGATGTCATTCATCATTGTATTGAATCAGTTTGTGAAGGTGTGATCCACTTCACTTTACCGGATGCTGTCATGATTTCTTCTGTCAGCCGATGAATTTCATCAATCAGCTTCACTTTGAAGGTGCCCGGCAAGTCACCATCTGCACTGGCCGCGGCCTGTTCTCCTGCCAATGAAATCGCCAGCAATCCCGCCACGGTTCCTTCAAAAGACGACGCTGCTGCTCCACAGAAACCGGCAATAACAGCCCCGGCCATACACCCGGCTCCGGTGATTTTAGTGAGCATCTGAGTGCCGTTTTGAATCACTGCCACCCGGGTACCATCGGTCACCACATCCTGCTCTCCCGTCGCCGCTACCACACACTGCCAGTCTCTGGCAAGGGATACGCAAGCTTCAACGGCGTCTTTCCCATCATCAACAGAATCAACACCCCGCACTTCTGTTTTGATCCCTGCCAGTGATTTGATCTCTCCCAAATTTCCTTTCACCACATGGATTGGATATTGGCTCCTTAATTCTTCAATGTAATCAATGCGGCTTGGAATCGCTCCACAACCCACCGGATCAAGTATCACGGGAATCTCTTTTTCTGCCGCTCCCCGCAGCGCCTCTTTGATGGCCAGCCGTTGCTCCGGTGTCAGGGTACCAATATTACAGTAGACGGCTGCCGACAGCTTGCTGAATGCGTAGGCTTCCTGCTCCACTTCACACATGGCTGGAGAAGCGCCACAGGCCAGCAGCACGTTGGCGCAGTCATTAATGGTCACATAGTTGGTGATCACCTGCACCAGCGGTGTCTTGCGTCGGGTTTCGGATAAAATACCATTTAATTTCATTTTGGACATTCCTCCTGTTTTTAGATTGCAGCGTTCACTTAACCCCTAGGCACCACCGCCAGCAACGCAAAAAACTTCCCCATCAAAGAGGAAGTTCAGAAGTTCATCGAGCACCTGTTCCACAGAACCATCCGCCAAGCACCTGCATCAGGGCTATGGGGAGAATTTTCGGAGTGATCGAATCGACAGCTTCCTACGGTGGGATGATCCACATCAGGTTCAAGGGTAATGAAGAAGTTCATTTCTCAGCCTTTTCAGGCACCCCTGCTGTAACGCTATGCATTTGTCTGCTTCATTGTAGCACTTTGAAGAAATTCTGTCAAAGAGCTGCTTTTCGATTTGACGCCTTTGCAGATGAAGCTTCAATATAGATGAAGTTTCAATCAATTATCCATGAGTACAGCAACTTTTCCGCACCACCAGTGTGGGATTCAGTGTCTGCTGTGATGCCTGCAGCTTTCCACCCTTCAGCCTTTCCATGAGCATGGAGGCCGCCAATGTGGAAATGGCTTCACGCGGCTGATGAATGGTAGTGAGTTCTGGCGATGTCATGAATCCTTCACGGATATCATCATAACCCATGACACTGTAATCCCGGGGAATCACCAGCCCCTGCTCCTGAAGGCCTTTGATGAATCCCAGGGCGGCTTGATCCGCATGAAAAAACACGCCGCTGGTTTCTTTTAACAAGCCTGCCACTTTGCCCGCCAGTTGTTTGCCGGCCTCCCAGGTCAGTTCTTTCAGTGTCAGTACATGGGATTTCGCCACGCTGCTCCCGTGAATTTGCAGCCCTGCCTGAAAGCCTGCCAGACGATCCGTAAATTCTTTTTCGCCGGCATAGTGTGCCACGGTGACACAGGCCAGCCGCCGGTGTCCCAAAGACGCCAGATATTCACCCGCCAGAAATCCACCCCTATAATTGTCATGATGCACCCAAAGAGTGGATGTTTCTTCTTCCGCCCAGGCAGGTACCAGATGATAAAAAATGGAGGGAACGCCTTCCTCTTCCAGCGCTGTCACGGTTTCACGACTCATGGTTGAAGAGGCAATGAGCAGCCCGTCCACTTTGCCCTGACGTACCAACCGCAGGGCATGGTTCTCTTGTTCCTGGCGGCTGCCGTCATAGGCAACAATGCAGTCCATTTGATTTTTTCCCAGCATGACCCTGATTTGTTGCAGGAGTTCGTCCAAAAAAAGACTGGTTTCACTCACCTGGCAAAAGGGCACGATAACACCAATGGTGTCTGTTCGGTTGCTGCAGAGTCCCCGGGCATTTTGATTGGGCACATAGTGCATTTCTGCAGCGATCTGCCGGACGCGTTTTCGGGTTTCTTCCGATACCAGGGGACTGTTATTCAGGCATCTGGACACCGTTGGATGACTGACTCCAGCTCTTTTGGCAATGTCCTTAATGGTGACCTTCATGCCCTTTCACCTCCGCAAGCCGCCTCTTCACCACTGGATTCAGTACAAATGACAGGTAACGGCACCTGTTGTAACTGTTCGGATAGATGAACACCATTCACTGCCAGTCTCACATCTTTCCCAGTCATCGAGCTGACCTGCCCCTTTGTCTGCTGGCGTCTCCACAATAGGATCACTGTCGAAAGCAGCCAGCTGACCACCGCTCCTGCCAGCAAAATCACCGGTAACCCGGTGACGCCTGTCTGTTCGATGGTATTGCCGGTGATTCGGGGAGCCAGTACGCTTCCCAGAGCCAGAAATGTAAAGACCACAGATGTGGCGCTTCCCACTGATTGGGGAAAGGCATCTGAAATCAGCACCACAATCACTGGAAAAACGCCTGCCAACAGCAGTCCCATCAGCGGCAGCATGAACAGTGTCATCACCGGCGAAGGAAAAAGAACCCATACAGCCGTCACCAGCACATAGCCCGTCAGAACGCCTGTCAGGTAGCGTTCGTAACCCATTTTGTCGGCTAATCGTCCGGAAAAACCCCGCCCGATGGTGAACGTCATCCAAAAAACGGCGGGAATTAAGCTGTAGGGAACCCACTGCTGGTTGCCTGCCTGAAACCAGTATTCACTAATCCATGAACCCACCGTCTGCTCGGTCAGGGGATATGCAAATGCCAGCAGCCCAATAAGCAGCAGCAGGCCACTGAACCCTTTTGAATGTTTACTGCCGCCAGTGACCGTTTCAGGAAAATGGATTCGCAGTAATAGTCCCTGCATTATGATCACCATCACCAGGCAGACACCATAGGCCAACCGCCAGTTTCCCAGTCTTACTGTCCATGTGGCCAGCAGTGGTGCCACCACAGCTCCCAGGCCAAAAAATAAATTTAGATAACCCACTTCTTTCCCTTTTCCACGGGTGGCAAGGGTGGCCATGGTCACACTGGCTCCCGTCTGATAGAGACCGAAGCCGCTGCCGGTGACAGTTAAACCCGCCAGAAACCAGTGAAATTCCGTGGCAAATATCATCATGGCAAATCCTGTTGCCCACAGGATCCCTCCCAGTATCAACGTTTTCTTCCGATTCAGCCGGTCCATGATAAAGATTCCGGCAAACATGGAAATCAGCAGTCCGGCAGAAAGACCCGCCATAGCGCTGCCAGCCTGCTGAAAGCTAATTTGAAATGCATGCCGTATCTCGGGTAATAGTGCTGCCAATTGACTTCCTGAAACACCCATAATGAAAAATGACAGAAAGAGGAACAATTTCAGTGGTGTGTAAGAGCCGGCGGTTGCTGCACGATTCATCATCAATCAACTCCCTTCATACTACCATAAACCTTTGAAATCCTGACATTCCTCAGGACTACCACTCACCCTATTGAGGAATGCAGTCGATTGCACACGTGTGCATTTCTTCAAAAAAAAGATTGCACCTAACGTGCAATCTCATTATACCGATTTCACTCATTCATGTCAATCATTCATTTTTTTCTGCCAGTCTTGCCACCTTAACAGTCTTACTTGATCTCCGATGATTTCTTCGTGGCTTCAGTCATGAGTATGCGACGATTCCCAACTGACACAAATCCGGTTTCTGCCCTGCTCTTTTGCCAGGTAAAGAGTTCGATCCGCTTCTTGCAGCAGTTTTTCCGCTGTCATCTCTTTGTCGGGGATGATGGAGACCACACCCAGGCTGGTGGTCATTTCAAAGGAGTGGCCCAGATATTCTCCCATTGCCTCGCTTTTTTCAACCGCTTCTTTAATGTTCTGTGCCACCCGAAGGGCACCCTCCTGCCCGGTATCGTATAGCACCACCACATATTCATCCCCTCCAAAACGGGCAATGAAGTCGGTTGTTCGGGGGAGCACCGCTGTTGCAGCCTTGCCGACAGTGACCAACACTTTGTCTCCCACCACATGACCGAAGCGGTCATTAATTTCCTTAAAATGATCAATATCGAACATTAACAACGAAAAGGGAACCTGGCTGCGTTTTGCCAGTTGCAAATGTTCTTCCATCATGGTGTTGAAGTAACGTCGGTTGAACAGCCCGGTGAGGGGGTCACGGGTGGAAAGATGCTCCAACTGCCGGTTGGCTTCTTCCAGCTTCAGGTTCATGGCAGCCAGTGTTTCATTTCGCCTGCCCACCAGGCGACTTTCCCGAATTTGCATCAGAAAGGCAAAGAGTGCAATGATCAAAACGCCGTATCCCACATAAGCCAAACTGCTTCGGTACCAGGGTGTTGCAATGACAAAACTCACCATTGCAGGTTCAGTAACAGCTCCCCGAACGGTTTCTGCCTTGACAAGCAGGCGGTATTCTCCCGGTGGGAGATTGGAATAAGTGGCATAATCACGGTTTCCGGAATGAATCCAGTCTTGATCAAAGCCTTCCAGATAGTGGGAAAACCTTACTTTATCAGGTGCATCATAATCCAGTGCCGCAAAACGGAAGCTGAGAAAGGTATCCTGAGGGCCAAAATGCAGGGTTTCATCGTTGAAAAACATGCGTTCAGGCTGATAGGGATTCTGAAAAAGATCAATACCTGTAATATATACCGGAGGAATCACAGTGGGTCCCTGATCTTTCATCCCTGAAATGACTGTAATGCCATGAACACCTCCAAAATAAAGGTCGCCGTTTTCATCTTTATAATGAGCACTGTTGAACTCCCAGCCGCCAATGCCGTCATCTGGTGTCAGAGCCAAAAAATCTTCTGTTTCAGGATCAAAAACAGAAATGCCGCTGTGAGTGGCGATCCACAACCGCCCGTCATCTCCCACAAGCATTCCCGTTACCACATTGCTGGACAATCCATCTTCTTCAATGTAGGTGGTAAAGGTGTCGGTGGATTCATTGTATCGGGCAATCCCGCCGCCCACTGTACCCACCCAGATCTGTCCCTGGTCATCCTCCAGAATGGTTCGAATGGTGTTGCTGGCCAGTTGAGTTTTATCACCTGACAGTCGCCGGTGCGTTCGAAAACGGTCACTGCCCGGCTCAAGTACGTTGAGTCCATTGTTGGTTCCCACCCAAACACGGTTGTTGCCGTCAACATGAATCGCATAGATCAGATTGTCAGACAGGGAACTGTCAGCCTGGCCGGTATGTTCAAAATGCGTCAGGTTACCCGTAGTGAAATGATATCTGAAAACACCATGGGTATAAGTGCCAATCCACAGGTAGTTCTCCTGTTGCGCCAGTGCGTAGACAATCACATCTTCCGGAAGCTCTGTCAGCAGCGAAAATGTATCTGTTTCAGAATGATAGATCACTACGCCGGCACCCGTTCCCAGCAACAACTGACCCTCGTCGGTACAGTGAAGTGCCACCACGCTGTCCGAAGGCAGTGATTCGGGGTTATCAGGGTCATGCCTGTACTTAACCATAGTATCTGTTTCCGTGTCGTAGCGTTCCACCCCACTGTTGTAAACTGAAATCCAAAGCCGATTTAATTGGTCTTTCACCACGGTGTTTATTTTGCCTGCACTCAGACTCTGGCTGTTTTCAGGGTCATTGCTAAGCCGCACATAATTGGTTTTGCGTGGATTTACCTTGCTGAGGCCTCCGCCGTTGGTACCAATCCAGAGAATGCCGGAGTGATCTTCCAGCAGAGAATAGACCACCGAGTGAGGCAGTATATGGCCTTCGCCTTCGCCTGAAAAGTGATAGGATCTTCCGTCGGGCAGCTCTGCGTAAAGACCGCCGCCCCAAGTACCCACCCAGCGGGTGCCGTCACGGGTGGTTGTCATCGCATATACCCGGTTGTCTTCATAGGTGATGGTCTCGACATCACTTGTCTCCAGATTCACCATTGCCACGCCGCCGTCCCACAAGCCCAGCGTCAGCATGCCTGGAATCTCTTCATGGATGGTCATCACATAAGAAGTAGGCAAATCCAATTCAAGGGTTTCAATGTTATCTGTTACAGGATTATAGTAGAGCAATCCCTCATAACTGCCCACCAGAAGCCGATTGCCCGTATCAACGTGAAGTGCCCGTACCACATCGCCTGGAACATCGTATTGTTTCAACGTGCCTGTCTGAGGGTCAATTCGGTTCAGGCCCTTCATGGTGCCCACCCACATATCCCCCTGATGATCCGGGTGAATGGCAATGACCACAGGATTGGACAAGCCATCGTCTTCCACCGTATAGTTGATAAAGGTATTTTCGTCAATAAGCAGCCGTGAGATCCCCTGGTAGGTGCCGATCCACAGTTCATGGAGTACTTCGTCGTAATACATGGTTTGAATCAGATTGTGCACCAGCCCTTCATCATCAAAGGGATTATGGCGAGTGACATACATGTACCGTCCGTCAAAACGGTTCAGCCCACCCTGTGTGCCAAACCAGAGGAAACCATTGCGGTCTTCAATCATCGAAGACACTGAAAGATTTGAAAGACCGTCATCCCGATTTAAGTACTCAAATGATGGCAAGGTGGATTCTTCCCAGAAGGCCTGCACTGATCCCACTGTCATACCCGCCAGAAAAATACAACAGACAATCAAAATGGCTGCCAAGCGTATAGTATGGATCAATGAACAGCTGTCTGATTTTTTCAAGATGAACCCTCCTCTCCCGGGCATATTTTGTCACTGGATAAAACTGTTCGTTGATTCATACCCGATTTCGAAAGAAATACGCCGGTAAGGTCACTTGAAGGCATGGGGCGGTAATAGTAATAGCCCTGCAGCAAATCACAGCCATACTGATCAAGCATATCTGCCTGCGCCTTGGTTTCCACCCCTTCGGCCACCACTTTTTTATCAAGGGCATGAGCCAGGTGAACCAGCGTTTGCACAATTGCCTGATGCTTATCACTTTTTTCAAGATCACAAATAAAGGATTTATCGATCTTCAGTTCCTGTACCGGCATGGTCTGCAGGCGATTCATGGAAGAAAACCCAGTTCCAAAATCATCCAGCGATATCTCCAATCCCAATGCTTTGATCTGTTCCAGGTTCACCATGGTTTCTTTGGGATTCATCATAGCAATACTTTCGGTGATCTCCAGCTTCAGGGTGGTGCGTGAGATCCCGGGCTGTTGCAGCTGTTTCTTCAAACGATTTAAAAAGAGCGGATGTTGCAGCTGTTTGATGGAGATGTTCACCGATACCGGTACCAGTTCAATGCCCATGTGCCACCAATGCTCCAAATGGGTGTTTACCTGATTCAGCAGCCACCAGCCTATGTCCAGGATTTGTCCTGTTTCTTCGGCAATGGGGATAAACTGCCCCGGCGGTATCATTCCTTTCGAGGGATGCCGCCACCGTAACAAAGCTTCAACGCCTTTGATAGCCCCTGTATGAGCTTCCACCTGCGGTTGATAATAGACTTCAAACTCCTGTAATTCCAGTGCCTGGCGAAGTCCTGCACCAGTCTCCAGTTTGTAGCGAATATGTTCATGAAGGTCACGGGAGTAATAGGCTGCTGCATTTCTTCCCCGCTTTTTTGCCAGGTACATGGCAGCATCTGCATGAGCAAATAATGTCTGAGGATTCTGTGCATCAGCAGGGTAGAAAGCGATTCCAACTGAAGTGCTTAGGTAAAGATCCAGTTCGTTAATTTTCATAGGTTGATTCATGGCACTCAGCAGCTGATCCACAAATTGGTGAAGCCCTTGCCGCTCTTTCATCTGTTTCATGCAAATCATGTACTCATCCCCCCCCAGCCGGGCGATCATGGCATTGTTTGGGCGAAGATCTTTCAGTCGGGCTGCCACTTCCACCAGAACAAGATCACCCACTTCATGACCGTACATGTCATTAATCAGTTTGAAGTCATCAAGATCCATCAGCAGAAACGCCACCTCTGACTGTTCCAAATCCCCTTCCTCGATGGCTTGCTGGAGATAATCATTGAATGCACGCAGATTGGGAAGTCCTGTCAGTTCATCGTGATATGCCATGTGTTTCAGACGTTCTTCACTGATCCGCAGCAACCGGTCCTGCTGGTGCAACTGATCCAGCTGGTCTCCCAGCACCTCTTCCATGGCGCGAATTTGCTGATATGATGCTCTCAGTTCGGTCATCTGGCGCCGAATAACGCCATAACGTACGGTCATGAGCAATACCGCCAACCCCAGGCCGCCCAGCAGCATTCTCTGATACTGCTGCTGCCGTTGTCGGGCCAGACTGTCTGCTGAGGGTTTATGAAAATACTTTTGATAGATGCGTTCATAGGTACCATTTGCCTGCAGGGTTGCCAGCCGTTCGTTGATCAGCGAAACCAGTTCAGGCCGTTCTTTTGAGATTCCAAAGTGGTAATCTCTGGGATATAAATCAGTTGCATGGGCCACCACCCGGCCCTGAAGCCTGTTTTGAATGAGGAAGTGACGAAGTGCCTGCTCTTCGGCAAAAATCAAATCTATTTGACCGGCCAGAAGTGCCTGCACAGCCACATTCAGATTGCGGTAAACTTGATGAGGCTCGACTCCCAGCCGTTCTTTGAGAAGTACTTCATCTGAATAGCTCTGTCCGACACCGATCCGATAATCGGCCAGCAACTCCATGGAAAACCCCGAGAGTTCAGCGGTACCAAAGAAGCCATTTGTAACACCGGCAATGGGATTCGAGAACAGCATTACTTCGCTGCGCGCCTCTGTTTTTGCAAGCGAACTGATCACATCTGCCCTTCCACTTTCAATGTGTTCCAGGACATTGATCCAGTTCATTCCCTGAACTTGAAGATGGTAATCTGTGCCTGCCATGATGTATTCCAAAAGCTCCACATCAAAGCCATCCAGTCCGGCCCCAGACGCATAAGAATAGGGCGGATACGTATCGTCCGCATAATAACGAACGACCGTCGCTTCCGCCCGGTTTGTAATGGTCATGCCGATTAAAATGATCGCAAGGGTTGCCAGTAACACTTTTTTTATTATCAACCGCTTCATTGGAGACTCCTTTGGAAGCCGGCGTTTACCCAGATGCTTTCAAGCAGGTCAGCTGCCGTACCAAAGCCATTTTATCAAAAAAACCGGCCCCTCTGCAACTTATTTCTTTTATCTTATCCTGACAAAATCAGCCGTTCTTATCATATTTATGTCAACCTGAACTGTCCCACAGCCGTCTGAAGTTCCTGGGCAAGCACCGCCAGTTCATGGCTGGAGGAAGCAATTTCCTGCATGGAAGCAGTCTGCTGCTGTGCCGCTGCCGATACGTTCTGCACTTCAGATGCCACACTTTCTGCCGACTTGCGGATGATTTCCGCTGCCTGGGAAACGTTGCGACTCCCTGAAGTTACCTGTCCAGTGACTTCATTCACCTCCCCAACGGCTTCATTCATCTGCTGAATCAACGTGACAATGGATTTGAAGGCAGCTTCAGCATCCTGTACCACTTCCATACCTGAGGCTACCTGCAGCGTTCCGGTTTCCATGACTTCATTAGCCCGACTGATGTTATTGTCGTTATCCATAATGAGGTGATTGATTTCTTCAGTGGCCTGCTGAGATTCCTCTGCAAGCTTTCGCACTTCATCTGCCACCACAGCAAATCCTTTTCCCTGTTCGCCGGCTCTTGCTGCCTCAATGGCTGCATTAAGTGCCAGTAAATTGGTTTGTTCTGCAATGCTTCGAATAACGCCGATGATCTCGTTCATCTTTCGGCTGCTTTCAGTGATCTGTATCAGGCCACCTTTTACCTGGTGATGGCTGGTTTGAATTTCCTGCATCTGAAGACTTACCCGATTCATTTCCTGTTGGCCTTTTTCAGATTCACCCCTCACAGAGTGGCTTAATGATTCAATGCCTCCAATATGCTGCGCCACCTGCTCCATGCCTTGTGTGATGTGGCTGATTTCCTGTGTAACCGCCAATATGGATTTCATTTGGCTGTCAGCACTTACTGCCACATGTGTGGCAGACCCAGCCACATTCTGTGAAGCTTCAGCAGATTGTCCCGTGGTAGCTGTCAGTTGTTCAGAAGCGGCAGCCACTCTTTGAGAGGATGTGACAATTCCTGCAATCAACTGGCGAAAAACATCAATGGTCTGTTGCAATACCAGCGCCAGCGAACCGATCTCATCCTTCCTTTTCAGTAAAGATGGTGCAACATCAACGGAAAAGTCACCTCTCCCAATATAACTTGCCTGATTTTCCAGCTGTTTTAATGGTGTCAGCATGAGTTTGGAAGTGCCCAGCATAAGAATGGCGATCCCCAGCAGGGAAAGGATACTCATGATGAAGATCATGCGCATGCGTATGCCCGCCACCATTTCACCCACCAAAGACGCGGGATAATCTCCTCCCAGCACACCCACCACCTGACCAGCTTCATTGAAAACCGGTATTTTGCTGGTCACCAACGCACCCCACTCTTCAGTCTCGTAAATCTCAATCATCACTTCCTGGCCGCTGAAAACCAGCTGTGCATCTTCAATTTCGTCAGGTTCCACTTCATCGCCAAATGCACTGAAATCATCACTGGCAGGGTCACCACCATCGACTATGTATACCAGGGTGCCATCTGTCAAAAACGCTTCTGTATATAGATATTGGAGACCCGTAGCGATTTTAACCTGTTCCAGGTAACGACGTAACGGTTCATAATAGGAGTGTTGTGCAGAAGCCATCTGCACCATCTCCTGAAAAGCGTCACCATTAATCTGAACAGCAGTCGCCCGGAGAATGCCCAGCTGTTCTGACATAAGCTGTTCTGTCAGATTCTTTCTGTATGTATCCACCACCGCCATGACAACGGCTGCATTCAGCAGCACCAGTATTGCTGTCAGCAGCCAGAATACCCGGCCTTTCAACGATCCTCTTTTTTGATTGACTTTAATGCCGCTTCCCATAGTCTTCCTCCTTCAGGTGTGTGTTTCTGTTGTTCGCGTCATTTTCGCGGAAATTCCCCATTGATTGGAATATTCTTGCAATTATCATGCCATTTGAGCGTCTCTTGGATCTTTACGCTCAAACCCTCTCCATAACAAAAGCCAAGATGTCATCCACTGGCTGATTTCTGCTGTTTGAGTCTGATTTTTGAGACCAATGGCGTTCTTTCATCCTCTTGTCAATGGATTTCAACTTCTTATCATCCATGTCTCAAAAAAAAGAAAACACCGAAGGCGTTTTCCAAATAATGAGAATAAATATCGTTTGTCCGTTTACTTCTTACTGATCTTCAAGGTCAGTATCGAGGATGGTTCTGATCTCCTCCACTTTTTCGGCAGTCAAAGGTTTTGTGCGATGTTTTGCCTCAACAGATGCCATCATCCCTTCGCCGTTTTCCCAAAACCAGAAGCTGCTATGGTGAATGACGCTGCTGCCATCAATCAGATAAACCGCCACATCTGGATACCGGAGGGTTTCGGGTTCTCCTTCGGGTTCTCCTTCAGCCATGCAACCACGGTAAAAAGCCTGGTATTCAGCGACCCGCTCATCTTCAATACGTCCCATCAAAACCGCCTTACCTTCCTCTCCCTGACGGTACAGTTCAAGCTGAACAGGTTGTTCTTCTGTTGTCATATGGAGAAAAACGGCAATCAACATAATCATCCCAACGAGAATCAGTGACTTCTTCATACCTGATCATCCTCAGTTGCTTCCTCTGCTTCCACCACTGCTTTTAGTAGCAGGCGTCTCTGAAAGGCCCCGCGTCGTTCGCTCTTCATCAGGCGCAACTCTTCAAACTCAGTTCGGGAAACACATCGAAAATCCAAAATGGCATAAATAACCTCCACCAGATCCACCAGCTCATCAATGCTGTGTGTTTCATGGTATTCGGCCGCTTCCTCATCCAGTTTTTCATGCAGTTTTTCAAGATATTCACCGGGGTCAAGGATTTCTGTCACCGCTTTTTTACCTGAAGCTTCAATAATTTCTGGTATTCTGTCTCGAATGAGTTTCTGGTATTCAATGGATTTCATCATATCCTCCTGTAACAACGTGATTTCATTAATCAACAAACATCTTAACGGCTGAGTTAACTTTCATTTTCTATATTATACCATTAGCATTGACATATTTCGACTGTCGCTGAACATGAAACAAACCGGCACGTCTGCTGATTCAACAGTCGATACCGGGCTATGATTATTTTCTGGTGAACTTAAGAGATACCGGTGTTGTTACTTCAGTTTGAACTGATCCAACCCTGCTTCGATGGCTGCAGCCAGATCTGCCAACACTTTGCTTGACTGAGCAATTTCGGCCATGGCTGCAGTCTGTTCTTCAACAGATGCAGAGGCTTCCTGTGTACCGGCAGCATTTTCCTCTGAAATGGCCGAAAGATTGGCAATCACACCAATGATTTCGTCTTTTTTAGCTTCCATTTGTCGGGTGGACTGGTTAAGATCTGCCAGTGCCTGGCCCATCTGCTGAATAGCATGATCAATTCCCTGAAAACGCTGGTCTGTTTCTTCCACGCGCTGGGTCTGTAAGCCAACAATGCTCTCCACTTTTTCCATGGTGGTCACTGCATGGGCAGTTCTCCCAGTTAAATCTGAAATAACGGTGTCAATTTCGCCTGCAAATTGATTGGACTGTTCTGCCAGTTTCCGAATTTCATCTGCCACTACGGCAAATCCACGGCCCGCCTCACCGGCACGGGCAGATTCAATGGCTGCGTTCAGAGCCAGCAAGTTGGTTTGTTCTGCAATGTTTTTAATCATGGTACTGGCATTCTGAATTTTTTGTGCGCTTTGATGGGTTTCGGTGATGATTTCTGTCACCTCAGCAGCAGCTTTGCCGCTTTCAGCCGTTTTATCCACCACCTCTTTCAGCGATGCCATTCCTTCATTCTTTAATTGATTGACCTGTTCCACCGTGGTGTTCAGCGTCTTCACCAGATGCTGATCTGCTTCTATTAGCTGTCCCAGCTCGTTGATGTTGTTGGCTCCCGCCTCAGTGTCCCGAGCCTGATCAGCTGCACCATTGGCAATTTCTTCAATGGTTCGGGCCACTTCTTCTGAAGCCATTGCCGATTGGGTGCTGGTATCTTTTAATGACTGGGCTGAGTTGGCCACCTGGTTTGTTGCTGCCCCAATTTCAGACATGGTTGTCTGCAACTGGCGGGTAACTGCATCAAATGCACCAGCCAGTTGACCAATTTCATCTTGTCGCTGCAGAATGTCTCTCGGTACTTCTTCTGTCAAATTAAGCTCCCCTACCAGTGCCGCATGTTCTGCCAGACGACGAATGGGAGATGCCAGCCTGCCGGCAAAAAGAAATGTGAGAACTGCCGCCGCCAACAGGATGACAGCCGCTCCCGACAAGAGGATCAGCAGCATTCTGGTAACAAACACATTGATCATGGAAGCAACTTCATCCTCTGAAACTCCCAGAAAGAGAATGCCAATGATTTGTCCGCTGGTATCAGTAATGGGTTCGTAGGCAGTCAGATAGTTTCTTCCCAGAATACCAGCTTCTCCCAGATAGCGCTGACCTGCCGATACAGGCTGATAGGCTGCGCTCTCTTTTCCAAGATATGTGCCTGTTACCCGTTCCCCCTGCTCATTGCGGATGGTGGTGGCAATGCGTTTGTAATCATCATCTTCTCTGACAAATATAGTGGCGGCAAGTCCCAAATCTTTTTCAAGGGTATCCACAAAGCTGTTTCCCTCCAGCTGCATACCCTCTTGAGTCATCAGCTGGTTTCCAGTAAGTGAAAGATTTCCCAGATAGTGCTGTTGATAGACCAACGATGCATTGATGTCTCCTTCAAGTTTTTCCCGCAACAGGGAACGCCCCAGTGCTTCGTTGCTCCCTTTGGATAAAAGATATGATCCTACACTCATTGTGGCTACTGTCATCAACAGAATTACCAATACCAGTGCCACCATTTGACCTTTCATGCTTTTTTTCATATGCCATGTCACTCCCCTTTTATGAACGGTGCCATTTCATCAAAATGAAACATTATCTATTTAACACTTGTATAAGTATTATCGGCCATTCTGCTTCTCATCAACATGATTTGTCAATGGTAACTTTTATTCCAAGTCAAATATTGTCATTTTCTCACCCGGACTGATTTTCCTCTTTTCAAGTTAATTATCTGTTATCCTGAGTGCTTTCATTCATTTGCACTGAATGGTCCTGTTAATGAAAGAAATGTTCTTGGTAGTCATCTTATTACAATACGTAAAAAAATCCGCCTTTTGGGGGCGGATTTGAGGTTCAAGTAAACTTAATCAGGTGATAATGATTTTTTTAACATATGGAGATGTCATCAAACTGAGGCAGCCACCATAAGTTGGTAAAAATGTCAGATAGCTGCCAATCTGTAATAAATCAGAGCAATCTTCCACGTCAAGTATCAAATGGTCACTGCTGGCTCCCAGAATCTGAATGCCCTTTTGCAGGGGGCATATCTCGTCAGGATGAATATCCTGACGACCCAGTGCACAAATGGCCCTCATGCGATTGCCCCGGTCTTCAAATACCGGCCGGTTGCCAAAAGCATCCAGCCCTATGATCCCTTCGGGGATTGAGGGCTTGCGGCGCAGTTCCACAATTTCCGTCAGCAGAAGAAAAGCGTCCTGTTGAAGCCCCGGTATCGGCTCATCATTCAGCCCAATACCCATTGCAAGGGATGACCCTAATCTCAGCTGGTTGATTTCCACCGGTATTTCGCCGGTTTCCAGCAGGCTTAACGTGCCGCCGTTGCCACCGGACAACACAGGCAAGTGTCTTTTCAGCAGCTTTTCCAGTTCTGTTTTGATGTTCACCAGTTGCGTCAGGTTTTTCCGGCTGGGGCGTACACCGCCATAGCAGGTGAGGTTGGTGCCAATACCCGTCAGTTGTACTCCAGGAAGCCCATCCATCATGGATGCCGCTTCCTGGATTTCTTTCATTGCATAGAGCCCCTCACGCAAATCCCCCACATCAACCATCAAAATCAGCTGAATCGATTTATCAAGAGCCTTCGCCTGGTTTGAAAGCGCTTTGGCTGTCTCAGGTTCAGAGATCAACACCATGTCCGCTGTCTGCACAACCGTTGCCGCTTCGCTGATCATGGGAATGCGGAGCAGCATCTTAGGAAGAGAAAAACCGGAAAGGCGCTTCAAATTATCGATGCGGGAATCTGCCAGCAAGTCAACGCCTCCAGCCACATAAGCGGTGGCAATCTCCGGGTTTCCTCCAAAAAGCTTGGTGACCCCCGCCACCTGGATTCCCTGCTGGTGGCACCGTTCCACAGTTGTCCGGGTATTGGTTTCAATTTTATTAAGATCAATTCTGATTTCGGGATATGCCAAGCCATTTCCTCCCTTGTGTTGTGGCGCGCCCATCCCCGCGGCCATGCTCCCTTTTTTCTGACAGTCTGAATGATAAAGGCCGCCATGTTCACCTTTTAAATGATGGTATCCAACACACAGCTGAAAGTAACACAGCTCCCGGTTCCCACCTTGCTGGAAGCCTGAATGCTGCCTCCCATAAGCTCCACCAGTCCTTTGGATATGGCCAGCCCCAATCCGGTACCGCCATAAACCCGGTTATCTGAACTGTCGGACTGCACAAACCGTTCAAAAATGGCTTCCAGTTGATCCGGCGGAATACCAATACCGGTGTCAGAAATGGATACTATCAACTTCACGCTGTGCTGCTTCTCACCAGGTTCCACCGAAGCTTCCAGGCGGACCGATCCACTGGTGGTAAATTTCACAGCATTTCCCACCAGATTGGCAGTGATCTGACGAAGCCTGAAAGCGTCTCCCACCAGATACTCAGGAATCAATGGGTCGATATGACTTTTCAATATCAGGCCTTTTTCTGTTGCTGTTCCCTGGAAGAGTCCCAGCGCATCAGAAAACAGTTGGCGCACGTAGAAAGGTTTATTCGACAATTGGACTTTGTGGGCTTCAATCCGTGAAAAATCAAGGATATCATTCAGAACCGCCAGCAATGCCCCTGAAGATCTTTTGGTAAGCGCCAGCAATTCCTCCTGTTCTTCATTGAGATCTGTTGTTTCAAGTAATTGAAGCATTCCCATAAACCCATTCATGGGCGTTCTGATTTCATGAGACATATTGGCAAGAAACTGACTTTTGGCCACATTGGCGGCTTCTGCTTCTTTTTTTGCCTTTTCCAGTTCGGCCATGGCTCTTTTTTTATCCGTCACATCCTGTATGGTGACAATCACACCTGCCAGCTTCCCTGCTTCATCCATCATGGGACTGAAGGATTGATATGACCAGATATCCTCGCCGGTATGAGGATGTCTGAAATGAAGTTCCACATCACTGATGCGAACCCGTTCCAAAGCCCGGCGAAGATATACCATCACACCATTTTCAAGCGTTTCCGGAAAAACCGTCCAGGGATGCTTTCCCAAAACCTCGTGAGCACTGACCGCGGTTTGTTCCTCCATATAGGGATTATACACCCGGTAGCGCAGTTCGGTATCGTAGACGATAATCCCTTCATTCACATACTGAATAATCTGCCGGTTAAAGGCCAGCGCTTCTTCCAGTGATTTTTCATTCCTTTTAACATCTGTCACATCCTGAAAGAGAGTAATGAATTCCCCCTGAGCAGGTGAATATACGGTCATGTGAAGCCATCGTTCCAAGGCCACAGAGTATTCGGTAAATTCATGGCTTCTCCCTGAAAGCGCCACCTGGCCAAAGGTTTTAATCCAGTCAAACCGTCTGCGAGATTCTCTGGGAAAAACGTCGCTTTCCAGCTTACCAACGACAGCATCGGCCCGAAGCCCTGTCATGGTTTCATAGGCTGGATTGACTTCGAGAAAACGGTAATCCACAGGCTGTCCCTTTTCATCGCAAATAATGTGGTGCCTGGCATACCCCATGGGCAGATGTTCAATGATGGAGTGATTTAAATCGACATACATGCTGCCTCCCCCGCTTTCCCAGAATATTTCCCATATCTGTTGTGTCTGGTGATGACTTTTTCACGATTCATTCGATCTATCGACTCCGGCATTAGCCAGCACACGTCCAACGCCCTGGCTGAACAGCACGACCTGGCGCTCCGAGGCCAGTTCCTGCCCTTTGGGCATGGCCAGCACGAAGTTCCCCATCAGCTGGCCGTTGTGAAGAAAGCTCATGCTGTAAATGTTGCCGATTCCCAGCATTTTTTCAATGGTAAAACCAATGAACTCTGGAATATGATAGGACGAAGCTTCGTGGATAGAATCCAGACGGAGCAGCCGGCCATTTTGAAGTTCTTCATAAACGCCTTCTGCCAGAATCCATTCATGGCCAATCATTGGATGCCCCAGCTGGTGAATCACTGCTTCCACTTTCTGGGGTATGCCTTCGATGCCCCGGGTCACCAGCGACATTTTTGCAGGACTATATTCCGAAAGTACCAGAAACAGGGCCCCTGTCAATCGCTTTAAATCCCGCGCCAAACAGAACCACTGAAAGTTTTCAGGTTCCCAGTTTGTATAGTATTCAAGCACCTGATTCAATTCTGCGTCTGTCGCGGAGGTTGTCAGGTTGATTTGGTGCCACTTGACAGCATCATGATTGGATTCAACGTGTGCCATGGCGAAAACCTTCGCTTTCTCCGGTTTCCATGCTCAAAAAGTGGACAACTATTTTTCTTCAGGAGTCTCCAGTGTTCTAAACAAACGCGATAGATATCGGTGCATGTCAGCCACCAAGTCATACTCACCGTCATGCAGTGCCCAGTGGTAGACCACCCCTCTGGCTGCAATAAAAAGATAATCCACCATTTCCTCCGGCGACAGATCTGCGGCCAGTTCCCCGGTTTGCTGCCCCCGGGTGATGATTTCTGCCAGATACACCTGCAGGTATCGTCCTTTTACCCGAAACAGATTGTTCTGAACCTCATAAAGCTTTTTGACAAATCCCAGCCCCTGATCCACTGTATAGTGAGCGTAAGCATCAAAGTAGGTGAGTATTTGGGCGCGAATCCCAGATGCCGCGAGTTCAGTGATCTGCGGTGTCACCGTTTCCCTGAAATAATCATCAATGTCTGTGAAAATCTTTTCCAGCACTGCATACTTTGTCGGAAAGTAGTAATAGTATGTTCCCACAGAAATACCTGCTTCACGACAAATATCTGTCACTGTGATTTCCTGAAATCCCTTCTGCTCAAATAGACGTGTGGCTGTTTCAAGGATTTTCTTCTTTGTTTCAATCGCTTGCTTTTGCCGGTTTGTCAAATCCTTTCCCATCAAATCTCTCCAGTCTTATGGGTTCTGTTTCCGTTTTTTCTCAGTTATTGCAGCAAGAAACTTTTTTTAACCTTCATTTTCTCGGCTATTATGGTTCATTATATCAATTCATTCAGACAATGAAAAGTAGTGGCAGTCACCCGATTATCAGATCTTTGACACGGTATCTCTCAGTTGCATCCATCTTAGTTCATTAGACAACCTCAATGTGTCGCTTTTGATGACATTTCTTTTAACTCATGTTTAGTCTGTTGACAATGTCTTAACAATATCGTAGAATGGTCTAGGTCATTGAGTACATTCAGTGACTACATTCTAAAAAGTCTGAAAGGGGTAATTTGATGAATCGCTTGACACATTTGAAGAAAGGTTTGGCTTTGTTGCTTGCATTAATCATGGTTTTGGGACTGGCAGCCTGCCAGCCAACTGCCACGGAAGCACCGGAGGCACCAGTGGACGAATCTGCTGATGCATTGTTCCAGGCAGGTACCTACACAGCGACTGTTGACGGACACAACGGTGATCTCACTGTTGAAGTCACTGTCACCGCTGACGAGATTGTCAGCATTGAAACAACCGACCACAAAGAGAGTGCCGGCATCACTGATCTTGTTTTCGAAAGAATTCCTGCTGCGATTCTCTCCCAGCAAAACCTGGCAGTTGACGCTGTTTCCGGCGCAACCGTTACCAGTGACGCTCTGATTGCAGCTATTATCAATGCATTAGAGCAGGCCGGCGCAGATATTGCTGCCCTGCAAAGCGGTGCTGGCAGTGCTGCAGCTGCTGGTGAAGCCATTTCCTACGATGCTGATGTCGTGGTCATTGGTGGTGGTGGTGCTGGTCTGGCCGCGGCTGTCACTGCACATCAAAATGGTGCCAGTGTTATTATCATCGAAAAAATGCCCCGCCTGGGTGGTAACACCATTCTTTCCGGTGGTGCTTTCAACGCTGTTGATCCTGGCAGACAGGTGCCTCAGGGAATCGAAGATTCCATTGACAAGCATTTTCAGCAAACCTTCGACGGCGGCGACCAGGTGGGTAATCCTGAACTGGTTCGTGTGCTGGTGGAAAATGCCTACCCGGCCATCGAATGGCTGGAAAGCCTGGGCATGAAGTTCAATGACGAGGTGTTTACGGTTCTCGGCGGCCTGTGGCCCCGTGCACACAAACCTTCCACACCACTGGGCACCGGCTTCATCGACACTTATTCCAATTACATCAATGCTAACGACGGTATTGAAGTACTGCTGGATACTGAAGCCACCGAACTGATTGTGGAAAACGGTCGTGTCACCGGTGTTATCGCCAAGCATTTCAACGATGATGTGACACTGAACGCCTCCAAAGGTGTTGTCATGGCTTCCGGCGGATTTGGCGTGAACTCAGAAATGCGTGACCGCTTCAACGAAGACTGGCCCGCACTGACCAACCTGAAAAGCACCAATCATCCCGGTGCCACCGGCGATGGGCTTGTTATGGCTGAAGCCATCGGAGCCAGCCTCATCGGCATGCATAACATTCAGCTGCTTCCATTGGGCGACCCCAATAGCGGAAGTCTCAGCGGCAACATTGAACACGGTGTTGAAAACCGTATTTTCGTGAACAAAGAAGGGAATCGTTTTGTTGATGAGGGTGCCCGGCGCGATGTGATGACCCTGGCCCTGATGGAGCAAACAGATGCCTACCTGTATATCGTACTGGATAGCAGTGATTATCCGGATCCCGACACCACCACTAATAACTTCAACGAAACCATTAATGAACTGATTGATCAGGGACGTGCCTTCAAAGGCGACACCCTGGAAGAACTGGCAGCCGCCATTAACGTGGATCCTGCCAACCTGGTTCAGGCAGTTGAATCCTTCAATGAAGCTGTTGAAAACGGCGGTCCCGACGAATTTGGCCGCACCCTTTTTGCCAGAAAAATTGAACAGGCACCTTTCTATGCAGGTCCCCGCGTACCCACCGTTCACCATACCATGGGTGGTATTGAAATCAACACCCTGGCACAGGTACTGGATACCGACGGCAATGTGATTCCCGGTTTCTATGCTGCCGGAGAAGTCACTGGCGGCATTCACGGTGCCAACCGACTTGGCGGCAACGCCCTGGCTGATATTGCCGTCTTTGGCAGAATCGCCGGTGAAAACATTGCCAACGAGCAGTAATCACCATTTTGCTTAGATCCTCCTTTCTTATATTTCGGTAAGATAACAGCACAAAACCGGAAGCCGCCGCAAGGCACTTCCGGTTTTGTGCTGTTGTTGATTATACTGATGGATTCACTGGCCGGATCGGTTCACCGGCATGGCATAATCGTATATTTTCCATGAGTCCTCATTCTCACGGTGCCCCACCAGGAAATTGCGAAGGTATCGCCCGGTGCCCCACTGGGGACCACCGGTATCATCGGAAAGCACCTGTTCATAATCCACATTGATCACTTCAAAGTCGACCAGCTGGTAGTCTTTTACCAGATCCATCACACCGTCATAGTAATAGTCATTGCAGGCTCCATTGGCCAGCAACCCCTCATTGTATTCTTTGGCACTCAGGGTATCCACATGGTACAGTGTGACCGCTTTCATGTAACGGCCTTCATCCAGTGCCAGCTTCCGTTCATTTTCGATACTGATGGCGTGTGGCTCAATATCAGCCAGGAGGGTATATTTTTCGTCAAAGTCAAAGGTGATGGAGCTGATGAAGTCACGCACCACCACTTCTTCTGCAACCGATTTGGGTGGTCGAACCAGTTCCAGTTCCCGGTCTTCTACTTCCACCCGATGTGGCCCTTCGTACTGGTATTCATTTTGGTATTCTTTTGAAATATGAGCCACCGGTGGTGATTTTAAAGCCGTTTCAATGGCTTGAAGAATCACCTTACTGCTGTTGGTGGCTCCCGACACCAGATCCACCTGGGTGGTTTGGAATGCCATGACCTGACCAGGAATCACATTGGCCGCTTCTCCACGATCATGCTGATGACTAAACTCCAAACCAGTAATACGGTGGTTTTCCACCGTTACCCGAGCGGTGGCGGAGATCCATGTGATGGTTTTCTCCCCTTCATAAATACCGTCTTCCAGGGTTTTTAAGTCAACACCCGTCAGCTCAATGGCCGCCACTTCCTGGCGATACTGACGAAGCTGGAACCACCGTTCCCCCCAGATGACACCCGATGCCAGAAGTACCATCAGCAGAATACCAATGATAAGCCCCCTTTTTTTCTTGAGTTTGGAAACATTTATCGTTTTCATTCAACCTACCCTTTCTGCCTGGCAAGCCATTAAGCACCTGCCGTCTGTCGTTGCCGCAGCTTTCGGGAATAAAACAGGAAGATGGGCAGGGGGATTGCGATCCAGCCCAGGCTTTTAACAAGGGAATTTTTGGCCCGCACTACCTGCCGCTCTGTTTCGGCAATGACCATGGCATCGTACTTTTCCCGAATTTCTTCCTCACTCAGCTGAACCACCGCTTCACCGTCTTCTTTCAGTTCCCGTTCGATTCCCCACCGTCGGTAATCTTCATAGCTCTGGTAGTAGGGAGCCGGCGCCACAATGTCTGCCACTGCCATAAACGCCGCCACACTGCCGCCGATGGTCATCATTAATGTTGCAAACAAGACCACATAGATGTACACATTTCGAATCATGTCTTCGCCTCCCTGATGTGAACCGCTTCTCGCACCGGCAATTACCAGTACGACAATCGCCAACAGTGCCAGTGGAATCAGTAAAGAAATTGCCATCTGCTTTCGCCTCCTTTATGTTGACAATGATACAGACGGTTCACCGAAAGATTTGTTTCACGGAAGGAACTCGGCTGCAGCTGCTTTCAGTTTCTTGATTTCTTCCTGATGCGCCGGAAGCTCATTGGGCGTTTCCAGATTAAAGGGCAAATGCCGCAGGCGGGGATGGGTCATCACCTTCACCAGTGCCTCCAGTCCCAGACTCCCTTCACCAATGGTGGCGTGACGGTCTTTTCTGGAGTTAAATGGCACCAGACTGTCGTTGAGATGAAAGGCCTTCAGTCGCTCCAGGCCCATGAGACTGTCTGCATGATCCAGCACCTTATCCAGATCAGTGACAATATCGTACCCGGCTGAGTAGAGGTGACAGCTATCCAGGCAGATGCCCAGCCGCCGGTTGTTTTTCACCCCGTCAATGATCATCTTCAGTTCTTCGAAGGCACTTCCCACTTCAGACCCTTTTCCCGACATGCCTTCCAACAGTATCCAGTTATCTGTTTCTGGCGTCAACAGTTCATTGAGGGCTTCCACGATCAGGGCGATACCAGTTTCTGCCCCCTGCCCCACGTGAGAACCGGGATGAAAAACATACACGCTTTCCGGTAACTGTTTCAGACGTTCCAAATCATCCTGGAAAATCATTCGGGAAAAGGCCCGGGTTTCCGGTTTGTCGGAGCACAGATTCATGGTATAGGCCCCATGGGCAACCAACGGCCCAAACCGGTGGATATTCATGATTTTTTGCAGCTGCTCCACATCTGTTTTATCAATCGCCTTCGCTTTCCCGCCCCGGGGATTTCGGGTGAAGAACTGGAAGGTGCTGGCACCTATGGAAACCGCATCCAACCCGGCCTGGTAAAACCCTTTTGAAATGGAAAGGTGACATCCGATGGTGATCATAGTACTCCTCCTGCCAGTATACTTACTGTCTCCACGTATATTCGATGCTACTCTAAATACGTTCTTTGATGAAGGTGCCTTCGTCCAGATCCTGGAATGCCTGATCCAGTTCTTCTCTGGTATTCATGACGATGGGGCCTCCCCAGGCTATGGGTTCATTGAGCCGCGGGCCCGAAAGAAGAATGAATCGCAACGGTTTCTCACCTGTGGTGACTTTCATCTGTCTGCCGTTCTCAAAAAGCAGGGTATTCCTGGCACCTGTGATTTCGCCGGAATCCGGATCAAAACACCCTTCCCCTGAAAAAATATAGGTGTAAAGGGTGTTATCGGGCTCTGTATCCAACACCCAGGTGCTTTGTGGAGGCATGGTCACATCAATGAACCGGGGCTTGATGTATCTGCCTTCAAAGGCTCCGCTGGTTCCCCGGTAATCACCGGCAATGACACGCACGTCACATCCCTGGTCTTCCAACAGGGGTACGTTTTTTGACAGAATATCCCCATAGGCGGGAGTGGTCATTTTGTCCTTTGCCGGGAGATTCAGCCAGATCTGCACTCCCACCATGCGCCCCGGCGGCTGGGGCATTTCCTGATGAATAATACCACTGCCGGCAGTCATCCACTGACAGTCCCCATCATAAATGTTGCCTTTGTTTCCCAGACTGTCGCCGTGTTCCACGTTTCCTTCCAGCAAATAGGTAATGGTTTCAATCCCCCGGTGGGGATGCCAGGGAAACCCTTTCACATACTCCTCCGGCTTATCATTGTCAAAGGCATCCATCATCAAAAACGGATCAAAGTCAGAAGCATCCCGGTTGCTGAAAACCCGCACCAGCTTCACGCCGGCGCCATCACTGGCATCTCTTCCCCTGACCACTCTTTTAACACTGCGATATGAATTCATTTCAGCGCCTCCCTCAGGCTTTTGTTAATTTTAACTTTCGCACATTCTTTCTGTTTCATACCCGTTGTCCCTAATTTTAACCTGGCTCTCAACAGTGTCATCTGCCATAAAGCATTATTATAAAACAAAACCTCTGTTTCCCGCAGGAACAGAGGCTTAAAAGGCTTTTTCATGGTGAACGTCTACAACATCAGTCAGTTGCCGCGTTCGTCTCTTCCGGTTAATAAAGCTACCCCACAAAAATCATCACCAGTCGGACAAACAGGTTGACGCAGGCAATAATTAAATCTGACAGCCAACCGGCTGCCTCCGACGTCGAATCGGTCGCGGCACTTACCGGGTTCATCGTTAACATCATGCTCACTGTTGTGATCAACATACCGACGGATAGGCGCTTCACCCTATTGCATTTCATCTTCATTCTCCTTTTCTTTCCCGTATATCACCAGACTTCTATTTCATTCTATCATACTTGTGGCAGTCTAAACAAAAACTAAACTCATTTTTCCTGTTTTGCCTGAAAGTGGGCTATTTTATCCCGCAGCGACTTGCTGGGTGTTTCTCCCAAATCCTGGAAGAAAAGCTCTTTCACATACTGGTAATGCGCCCTGACTGCCGGCCAGTTATCTTGCATGATGAATATATCCATGAGTTTTTCATGGTTCTTTTCCTCATAGGGATCTACCTGAAGGAGGCAACGAAGGATTTGTGCCGCTTCCTTCAGTTCTTTCTTTTCAAGCAGATCGTCAATGAGGCCCCGAAGTGCTTCCAGGTATTCCTGTTCGTAACGGGTGCGCTTTTCTTCTGCCCAGGGGTAATCATCTTCCTCGCAATAGGCTCCCTGGTAAATAGCCGCAATTCGTTTGTTGCGATCCAACTGGTTTTCTGTGGTTCCCATCAACTGCTTTTGCTGCTCAAATGCTGCCTCATCACTGTCAACCAGATCCATTCGAAGTCGATAGGCACCATTCAAACGTTCAAAACAGTTGGCCAGATTTCTTTCTTTCAGCGACTCCCGCAGGTAGTAACTGGTGGCGTGAAAGTTTTTCACTGCCCGATCCAAGTCCATTTCCGGCCAAAGAGTGTCCAAAATCACGTCCCGGGACACTGGCTTTCCCTGATGATGGTGTAAAAAAGCCAGCAGTTCTCTGGCCTTCGCCGTTCGCCAATTGAAATATACCGGTGAATCTTCACCGGTATGGCACCGAAACCGACCGAAGCTGCGAATGGATAAAACCGGCGGCGTCTCAGGAGGTTTGTGTGCTTCGCGTCTCAGCCGGATCAGTTCCAGCTGGCGTGCCACTTCATCAAGTGAAACAGGTTTCAGCAGGTATCCAATGGCGTGGGCCCGATAAGCTTCCAGTGCGTAGTGGTCATGGGCTGTCACCATCACCACATCCAGCATCGGATTCACCTCCTGCAATTTTTCTGTCAGTTCCAGCCCGTTCATCCCGGGCATTTCAATATCGATAAACGCTACGGCGGCTCCATCAATGACTGCGTTTTTCAGCGCTGCCTCCGGATTCGTGTATGCCGCCGCCAGCGTGACCATTCCCGTTTTGGCCAATAATCCGCTGAAACGCTTAACAGACATGGGTTCATCATCCACGATAATGACTCTTAGCATCTGCTCACTCCTCACTGTCTTGGAATCAGAAAACGAATGCAGGTGCCTTTTTCTGGTTGACTGCTCACCTGCAGCCCCTGCCCATAAAGACGGTTTAACCGGGTTTGAATGTTGCAGAGCCCTACACTTTTTCCGCAAAGTGACTGATTCATGGCCTGGTGCAAGACTCGGATGTCAGCACCGACACCATTGTCGCTGACTTCCACCAAATAACCCGACTCCTGTGCCATCACCTTGACCGACACTTCTCCTCCTTCCCGCCGGGGACAGATCCCATGCCGAATGGCATTTTCAACCAGCGGCTGAATCACCAGAGGGGGGAGTCGCAGGCAGACCGATTCTTCAATTTGGTATGTCACTGCCACCTGGGGAAACCGGGCCTGTTCAATTTCTGCGTAGGCTTTTGTCAATTGCAGCTCTTGCTCCAGGGTGATGGTTTGCTGTAAATTATCGAAGGCAAGGCTGCCTCTGAGATAGGTGGAGAGGGATAAAATCAGCCTGCCGGCTTTTTCACTTTCCACTTCACAATAGGCGGCGATGGTGTTCAGTGCATTATAAAGGAAGTGAGGCTTGATCTGCGCTTGAAGAAACGCAATTTCTGCCGCCATGGCTTTTTCCACCGATTTTTTCAAGTGCAGCAATGTTTCAACCCGAGCCAGTAATTCCGATTCTTCAAATGGCTTGTGTAAAAAGTCGTTGCCTCCCACTTTAAAACCCTGATTCAACTCTGTCTCGCCATAACGAGCCGTTAAAAAAATCACCGGAAGTTCAAAAGAAGTGAATCTTTCCCGGATTTTCTGGCAAAGCTCATACCCATTCATGAGAGGCATCATAATATCAATAATGCACAGATCTGGTATTTCCGGGCCTTTCAAAAGCTCCAGCGCCCGGTGACCGCTTTCAGCTGCCACAACACTCATTTTTCTCAAAGCCAGTATGTTCATAAGCGACTGCCGGTTCACCGGTTCGTCGTCCACCACCAGCACTGTAAATTCACCCTGTTGGATGAGGTTTGTTTCAGAACCGATCAGGGGTTCCACGTAGAAGTCGGTCATGTTCTCCTGCCCTGTCAAAGCAGCATGATCAACTGCCTGCTCCAACCGTTCCTGCGATCCCTGCAGTCGTGCCAATGGCAGCGTAAAGGTGAAGGTGGTCCCTTGACCTACCGCAGAACGCACCTGAATCGTGCCGCCGTGAAGTTCCACCAGTTGACGGGTAATGGGCAGCCCCAGCCCGGCCCCGGTATATTCTCTCTCCGGTGAGAACCCTGCCTGCTCATAGTATTCAAACAGATTGTCCTGTCGTTCTTCTGGAATTCCAATGCCTGTATCTGCCACCGTAAGCTTTACCATGTCGTCCTGCTGTTCGCCGGAAACGGTGATACTTCCCTTCTCAGTGTAGCGGAGAGCATTGCCTATGAGATTGAAGAAGATCTGGCTCAAACGATTTTCATCTGCCAGTACCATTCGGCTGTGGGGGGATATCTGATTCACCAGCTGAATTCCCCGGTGTTCTGCCTGATGACGAAAAAGGTCCATTACCAGGCGAATACTGCTGTGAAGGTCAACGGGCCGTAAATGGAGCCGAAGATCATGGTGCCGAATGCGTGAAAAATCCAGAATATCATTCACCAGCGCCGCCAGCCGCCGGGCGCTGAGACGTACCAGCATTAAGTTCTGTCTCTGATCAGGTGTCATGGGGCCGCCGATCCCTTTCAAAAGGGATTCCACAATGCTGATGATTCCATTAAGGGGTGTTCGCAGTTCGTGGGATGTGTTGGCCAGAAACTCATCTTTCAACTTGTCCAGTCGACGGTTCTTTTCTTCTGCTTCACGACGTTCAGTGATATCTGTGACAAAACATTCCAGGGCGCTCACCCTGCCAATGTCATCCAAAATTACCCGCCCCTGTTCCCAGACCCACTTTGTCTCACCTTCAGCGGTAACAATGGGGTATTCGCTGCGAAAAGCCTTTTTTTCCCGCATCATCTGAAGCCATTTTTCCCAGAGTTTTTCCCGGTACTCCGGCAGAATAATTCCCCTGGGTAAAATCAGCTCCTTCAACGACTGATTGGTTCCTTTCAGCATATGAGCGGGATAACCCGTCAGATCAAAACATCCTTCTGAAATGTAGGTCATCTGCCACATATCCTGAAGGTATTCGCATCGGTATGCCATTCCCGGCAGGTTGGACAAGAACACTGATTTGCTGTGTTCGCTGATTTTCAGTGCTTCAATGGCTTCTTGCTGGGCCGTGACATCCCGGTGGGTTCCAATGGCTCGCATCGGCTCACCTGTTTCCGACCATTCTACAGGTTTTCCAATGGAAGAAAACCACCGGAAAGTGCCATCCCGGCACCGCATCCGAAAAAGGACACTGAACTGCGGCGCTTTCCCTGTCGAAAAGCACTGAAACTGTTCCACTATTTTCTCCCGGTCATCTGCATGCACAAAGGTGAGAAAGCCGTTGAGGCTGAGGTCTACTTCATGACGCTGGTATCCCAAACGTTCCAGCCAGTTATCGGTGACATCAGTATCATCCGACTTGAGATCCCAATCCCAAACACCGTCGCCGCTGTTTTCCAGGGCAATCTGAAACCGTTCTTCACTGGCCTTCAACTCCCGGGCTGCCTGTTGTTTTTCCGTGATATCCTCCACAATGGCCACCACTTCCCAACTGCCCTTTTGTGGTTCGCCGGTCGGGGCAAAAAGAACCCGCAAGAAGCGTTTCTTTCCACCTGCCACCGAGGTATATTCACCTTCGAAAGAAGCCATATTGCCAGCCAGTGCCTGTCGGACCGCCGACACGTATGCATCATTCTCCAGGGTAAGGGCGTTGATGCCCAACACCTTTTCCCTTGGTGCTCCCACAATGACTCCCAGCTGATCATTGCAGTCTGTCACCACACCCTGGCGGTTTAGATGGAACATCCCCAGAGGTGCATGCTGAAACATCAGCCGGTATTTATTCAGTTCTTCCTTCAACTGATGGATTTGCTGTGATGCATTCACCTGGAAGCTCCTTCCTAACAAGACCACCTATTTTTCCGACTCTTTTGATAGTGATGTCTCCATTATACCAGACGCCGCCAACTGTGAAACCATGAAAAAACAGCCAGAATTAGATTTTGGCTGTTCAGACTTTATCAAACACATTCTTCGATGCTCCCTTGCTTTATAGTGCACTCTCGTCACAGGAATGGTAAAGGGCCTCCAGCGCCACCTTTATTTCTCTTTTTTCTCCCTCAGCAGCTGCGGTTGTTTCATCCACATACTCGCCCACGCCTTCTTTCACATCACCTTCGTAAAGCACCACATTGTTGAGAATAGCCGCTGCTTCAACGCCCCTCAGCCGGGCAACTGTCAGCAGTGCTGCTGTTTCCATATCTGAGCCCAACACGCCCTTCCGGTTCCATTGAGCCATAAGGGCTGCCTCTTCATCAATGTAGAAGGAATCATGGCTGCGTACCAGACCACTGTGCCATGGAACAGACAGCTTACGGCAGGCATCTTCCAAAGCCATTGTCAGCCGGGGAGAGGCCACTGCCGGGTATGCTTCCGGCACGTACATGCGAGAGGCACCGTCTTCCCGCACGGCCCCCTGGGCGATGATCAGATCACCAATGGCAATTCCCGGCTGAACGGCACCTGCGCTGCCGATGCGAATCATGGTACGCACACCGCAAGCCGCCAGCTCTTCTACGGCAATGGCAGCAGAGGCACCACCAATGCCGGTGGAGGTCACTGTCACAGGCATCCCCCGGTAGGTGCCTGTAATAGTGCGAAACTCCCGGTTAAAAGCGATCTCTTTCCATTCATCCAGAAAATCTGCCACCCGCAATACCCGGGCCGGATCTCCCGGCAGAAGCACCTGGGGTGCCACCTGGTCTGGCTGGCAAAGAATATGGGGTTGTTTCATTGAGTTGGCCTCCTTCATTATTAATCTTGTTGCCAGATGGTTTCTCCAAACTAAACATTTCCATAAGTTTTTCGAGTGGTGCTGGTTTGCAAAAATGGTAACCTTGATACAAATCGATCATAAAACCCTCAATCATTTCCAGTTGCTCTTTTTTCTCAACACCTTCAACCACAACCCGGATACCAAAGCTGTTAAACAACTCTGCTGTTTTTTTCATGATGGCATATGTCTTCGGGTTTTGAAAATCATCAATGAATGATTTGTCAAATTTGACTTCATCAATTTCATGTTCAGATATGCGAAACAGTGAAGAGTACCCTGCACCAAAATCATCAATTGATAACTGAAAACCCATTTTTCTGAGGGTGCTCAAAGTAAACTTCACTTTTTCGATATCGTTGAAAAGACTTGTTTCAGTAATTTCGAACACGATTCTTTGAGCCTCTAAAGCATGCAACTTTTTCTTAGCTGTCACATACTCAATAAACGCATCTTCCACCAGTTGATCAGCAGACAGATTAATCGCAACGGTTCGCCCAGAAAAGAAAGCATGTTCTGAAACATCCCTGAAAACAGTATCAATCACCTGCCATGTAATGGGCCCCATGAGCCCTTTTTTCTCAGCCAGTGGAATGAACTCATTGGGAGCAATACATGTTGTCCCATCCTTCCATCGGATAAGGGCTTCAAAAGAGTTGATTTCAAGCTTTTTACTGTCATACTGTGGTTGGTAGAATACCTGGAAACGTTTCTTTTCAATGGCCTCCATCAGCTTTATCTCCAACGAAGTGGCGAATCTTTCTTTCTCATGATCATCTGAATGATAATGGTAGATTGACGTGCTGGTATTTCTGGCCATTGACGATGCCGTTTCCAAAGCTCCATACAAGTCAGTACAGCAGTTTTCTGATGATGAGATCTCCTCCTTGGTTAAATAATACAATCCCATATAGGTTCTGATGGCCACCCCCTGAAATTTCATTGATTCAATGGTTGATTGAGTGGCCATGGCAAGATGGGTTGCTTCTTCAATACAATTCGTTTTGAAAATAATGATAAACTTGTCGGAATAGTATCTATAAACGGTTGTGTTGGTGGTATTAATCTCTATTAAAATCCTTGCCAGTTCCTGTAAAATCTGGTTTCCCCGGGCAAAGCCCAGGAGTTTGTTATAACTCATAAAGTCCCGAATATTTAACAGTCCCACATAACAGTTGTCGCCATTTTCCAAAACGGCCTCTTCAAATGCAATTCTGTTGGGAATTCCCACCACTGCATCTTGATAGATGGCTTCTTTAAGTTTCCTGTTTTTACTTTTAATGGTTTGTTCCTGTTCTGTCAGCACACACATTTTGTGATTCAACTCTTCGTGATAATGCGAGATGTAAAATACAAAAAAACCCAGCATAACAAAGGTAAGCAGCCCCATGTTAAAGGTGTTGAAAAACAGGGGTTCAAAGTAATAGGAAAGTACCACTGCAGCAACAACGGAGGTGCTGGCAATGAAAAGAAAGTACAGGCCCACATTATGCCTCATTCTATACTTAAAGAAGCCCTTATGCAAAAAACTGCCGGCTGCTACCAAAAAAACAACGGTGGATATATAGTACAGCATGTCAAAACGATGCACCGGAATCACCGCAACAAACCCTGCCGCACCTGCAAACAGTTCTTTTCTTCTGCTGTAGAAATAAGAATGTTTTCGGTGATTAATGAGAACAACGGAAGAAACCACAACCGTCACCAGGATGGCCATCGAGATATTCACCTGATATCTTGGCGAACTGTGAAAACCAAGAAAGGCATTAAGAAGAATCCCTTTCATGAGTGCAGCGGCTGAAATCAGAACAGAAAAAGACGCCACCCCTATGATTTTGGGGATGAAATCATTGGCTGATTGACTGTCTTCAAAGATTTGTAAAGATATGTACATATACATACTGATTGAAATAAGGATTGCCGCTATCAATAAGTATTGGAAATGTAACAGCAATTTTCATCCTCCTACCGGCTCACTCCTGCATTCGCCCAGTATTATTCAGATTGTATTTTAAATATGTGTTGAGACAAATGTTAGATTCATTGAGGTCTTTGGAAGAATAAGTCTTTGATCTCAGGAAAAGGAAAATGCCCTGTTGAAGGGTTTGGCAAACACGCTCATTGAAGCATCTCTGATTGCCTCAGAATAGTGATGTTTCTGTTTTTACTAACCTATATTGTAACACAGACTATGGTGTTTTTATCAAAAACTTCAACTTCACCCGCTTCTTTTTTCTCTTCCTGTTTTGCGACAGCTAAACACGTTCATTAACCCTTGCCACAATGAATCAACATACTCAACCCCATCATGGCACCACCAAAAAAGACACCCGATCAACAGCGCTTCATGCAACAGTCGCCGTTGATCGAGTGATTTGGACTACTCATTCAAATTCTACTCATTCAAATTACGCTTTACACTTCTTCATCTGCCGCCCAGGTTTCTTTCCAGGCTCCGGTGGTTTCAGGTTTCTTTTCTTCCTGTTTGACTACCGGAGGTTCAGTCCATTTGGTGAGTAAGTGACTCAGCTCCATGGGGATGGGAAACAGGATGGTGTTGCTTTCCTGGTTGGCTGATTCACTGATGGTACGCAGCATCCGCAGTGTCATGGCACCGTTGACACGGGTGAGGATTTCAGTAGCTTCCGCAATCTTCTTCGCCGCCTGTTTTTCACCATCTGCCTGAATGACCACTGCCCGGCGATCCCGCTCTGCTTCAGCCTGACGGGCAATGGCTCGCTGCATTTCCACGGGAATGATGACATCTCTTATTTCCACTGCAGTGACTTTAATACCCCAGGGATCTGTGGCAGAGTCAACTATTTCCTGGATGCGCCGGTTCAGCCGGTCACGCTCCGAAAGCAGTTCATCCAGATCTGCCTGCCCCACCACGCTGCGCATGGTTGTCTGGGCAAACTGGCTGGTGGCTTCATGATACTTTTCCACATTGATGACAGCTTTATCCGGCTCGGTCACCCGGTAGTAAAGCACTGCGTTCACCTTGCAGGTCACATTATCTTTTGTGATGACTTCCTGGGGCGGTACGTTATCCACCACGATACGAAGGGGCACACGAATCACTTTGTCGATGAAGGGGATAACGAGAATAAGGCCAGGCCCTTTCACCGCCACCAGTCGACCCAGTCGAAAAAGCACACCTCTTTCGTATTCCGGAAAAACTTTCACCGCCATTTTCAACAATGCTGCCAGTGCCACGAAAACACCCGCCAGGGGCACCAGGTTTTCTATCCATCGAAATAACATGGTAACGCCTCCTCTTCACAACCCGTCAATGAATTCCAGTTTCTTCCAAGTGTTCCATTTGTTTCTGAAGGAAAATCTTCATTTTACTTCATTCTCTTCTGTTGCCGTCGCTTCTGCATCCATCTCAGGCGCAACATCCGCCATTTTTGCTATTGAATCATTCGCCAAGACCTCTGCCGGCTCCACCAGGCACACCAGCTGTTGTCGTTCCAGCACCCGTACCCGGGTACCTTCAGGCAACAACTCATTGTTCCGGGTTTTCGCCTTCCACAGCTCGCCTCTGATTTGAATCATTCCTTCCGGCTGCAGTGGCGTAACGGCCACACCCGTTTCCTGGGAAAATTCCTGGTTCCCCATTTTCACCGGCAGCCGCCGCAGGCGCATAAGGCCTCCCAGCAGCACCACAAGGAAGACGGCTCCCACAGCACCAACGCCAATGGCCATTAGCCGGAACTGTGCCAGCCACCGCCGGGCCACCAGCGGTTCCACGGGAAGATACAGAATTCCCAGTACCAGGCTGATGACACCGCCTGTTCCCAGCACACCATAAGTGGGGGTAAGGGCTTCAGCCACCAACAATCCCAGCCCCAGAAAAATAAGCAGCATGGCAAAAAGATTAATCTCAAACATGCCCAACCCGAAAAGGGCCAGTACCAGTGCGATGGCTCCCATCACCTCTGGCACAAAAGTGCCCGGATTGCCGAAACCAATGATAAGGCCATACACTCCCAACAGCAGTAAGATAAAGGTGATCTGAGGGTTGCTGATGAGGTGGGTCATCTTTTCTGTCAGTGATTTTTCAATCGATTCCACCACTGCACCGGCAGTGTTCAGCATCACGGTTTCTCCGGCAATAGTGACTGTCATGCCGTCTGTTTCTTCCAACAGATTGACAAGGCTCACCGCCGTCAGATCAATCACCCCTTCTTCCAGTGCTTCCCGTGTACTCAGGGTCAGGTTTTCTGTGACAAACCGCTCAGCCACATCCCCGGGGCGATCACGGGATTCTGCGATGCTGCGAATATGACCGGCAAGGAACAACACGGTTTTATCGTCGGCAGTTTGCGTGCCTTCCTCCCCGGGACTGAGGGTCACCGGCATGGCTGCACCAGTGGTGGAACCCGGCGTCATGGCGGCCACGTCACCTCCCAGGAGGATAAAGGCTCCTGCTGAGGCAGCAATGGCTCCCTGGGGTGACACATAGGTGATCACCGGCACCCGGGATTCTGCCATGAGGCTGACGATATCCAGCGTGGCATCCACCAGACCACCGGGAGTGTTGAGCAAAATCACAAGTGCATCTGCCTGCCGGTCTTCCGCCTCCTGTATGCCCCGCCTGATTTGTGCCGTGGTGCCGGCGGTAATCATGTCATCCACCTGTATGGTGAGCACCACAGGAACCTCCGACTGGGCCCGAACAGCCTGTACCGGAAACAGGAGCAACAAGGCCAACAGCCACAATGGCAGCCATTGGCGAAACTTCCGCCTTTTTGCTCTGTCAGTCATATTTCTTTTACTCTTGCCTTTATGTTGTTCATGCCTGAGACAATGCATCAGTGGCATGTGCTTCACCTACTTTCTTCAACCAGAAATGTATGGGCATCACTGATTGGTCAATACCCACGCATCTTCAACAACGCCCTTACCGGTATTTCAACAATTTCCAATACTTCTTTCCTGTCGTCCTCTTTTTTCATGCCGTTCTCACTTCTCTTCACTTCTTTTCATGCGCTTATTCTTTTGATACCCTTTCAGGAGCAAGAATCCCTTTTGCGGCAGAAGTCTTTGGATAAGTAATCAGGTACAATACCGGGAGAATCACCAGTGTCAGAAATGTGGAACCAAGCAACCCGGCCATGAGGGCAATGGCCAGTGGTGTGAAGAGATCACTGCCGGAAAGAATCAGGGGCAGCAGACCCATCACAGTGGTGATGGTGGTGAGGAGAATGGGTCTGAGGCGAAGGGCCACTGCCTGACGGCAGGCCGTCGGCGGATCATACCCCTGGCGCACCTCATACTGAATGTAATCCAGCAAAATAATGGCGTTATTCACCACGATGCCAAAGAGGCTCACCATTCCCAGCAGGGCCGTGAAAGAAAGGGGTTGCTGAAAGAGCCACAGTCCCATAAGCGAACCAATGGTGGCAAAGGGGATGGTCAGCAGAATCAACAGCGGCAGCCGCAAATTTCCAAACTGCAGCACCAGGATGACAAAAACGATCATCACTGCAAAAACCCCTGATACTCCCACTTCACCAAAATATTTGGCAATTTCTTCTTTTTCGCCGGCAAAGGTCATGCGCACCCCGGGAGCAGGCTGGTTCTCTGCCATTGCCTGAAGTTGATCCTGAATGTTGACGGCGTTATAGCCCGAAACCACATCACTCATGACGGTGATGGTTTCCTGGCTGTTGTACTTCAGTACACTGGCAGGCTGAGAAACTGCCTCCATGACAGCCACCTGTTTCAGGGGCGTTTTTTCGCCGGTCACAGGTGACAGAATGCCCATATTTTCAATGGCTTCCCGGCTGTTGGCCGTGCTGGTGAGAAAAAGCACCGTTTCCTGCCCATCCAGGGTAACAGTGGCCACTGCCTGTCCCATGATGGCCAGGCTCAGCTCGCGGGCCAGCTGATAGCGGGTGATGCCCAACCTCATGGCCACATCATCAACAGGTTGAATACGGTATTCATAGCGGGCAGGGGCATCATCATCCCGCACATTCAGGGTGCCGGGAATTTCTTCCAGCCATCGCCGCAGTTGCCGGGATGCCTGCTGCCGCTCTTCAAGGGTGCCGCCGCTGATGCGCACCAATACCGGAGCAGCAATGGGATCAGCCTGTTCCAAAAGCTTCACAGTTGCCTGCCCTTCCACCAGCTGTCGGTCCATCTCCCGTTGAAGGTCATCGGTGAACTGGGACAGTCGCCGGTAACGGCCGCTGTCTTTCAGATTCACCCGAAACACGATCTGGGCTGTATCCCGGGCCTGCAGGGGAATGGGGAGAGTGTTGTAAAACTTGGGAAAACCGTCACCCACGGCAACGCTGTACTGGGTGACTTCAGGCCAGGCGGCCAGGAGAGAAGCAGCATCTTCTGCCAGTCGGGAAGTGGCTTCAATTCCCTGATCGTTCTCGGTTTTTATGTCAATGTAAACCAGATCGGTATCTGCCTTGGGAAAAAACTGGAGTCCCAGCTGCAAACCCATGATGGCTGCGGTGATAACCAGCACCCCCAACACCATCAGACTGGCCCGGGGCCGTCGAATACCGGTTTCCACCAACCGGTGGATGCGCTGACGGGCTCTGTTCTTCTCTGGTGATGGAATCCGGGACCTGAAAAAGCGGGCAGCAGCCACAGGAATGAAGAAAACCGACACCAGATAGGAGGCAGCCAGGGCCATGATCACAATTTGAGGCACACTTCGAATGAAGTCACCGGCCAGTGAATCCAGCATCAACAGGGGCAAAAAGGCTCCGATGGTGGTCAGGGTGGAGGTAAACACAGGAACTGCCACATCCCGGGCACCGCCAGCCCCCGCCTCAGTGGCAGACTGACCTTCATCCAGGCGCACCTGAATGGCATCAGACACCACAATGGCATTGTCCACCAACATACCCAGCGCAATAATCAGGGCTGCAATGGAAATCTGATGAACAGGTATTTTCAACAGGTACATGAACAGCAGCGTCATGAAGATGGACAGGGGAATGGCGCAGGAAACCACCAGCGCATTACGAATTCCCATGCCTATAAAAATCACCAGGGACACAAACAGGATTCCCTGAAGCAGATTCAGGGCAAAGCCATTGACTTTTTCGGCAATATCATCGGGTTGGAAGAGAAGAAAAGACAGTGCCGCTCCCTGAGGCAGTCGGTTTTCAAAGGCGGCCAGTTCTTGCTGCACCCGGCGGCCTGTAAACAGAACGTTGCTGCCTTCTGTGAAATAACCGGTGATCAATACTGCCGTTTCATCCTGGTGCCAGATTCTGGGTTCTTCCGGCTTTGTCCGTCGGCGAATGGCTGCCAGCTGGCCCAGACGCAAAGTGGCCCCTGACTGTGAAGAGGCCAGCAAGACCAGCTGCTCCACTTCTGCCTGGCTGGTCATCCCCTGGGCCAGATTCACGCGCACCTGATCTCCCTGAAACTGGGGCTGCATTTCACCCAGGGGAATGGCAGCCGTCTGGGCATGAATCAGGTCATTGATCTGGCTCATGGTTAAGGGCAGTGGCAAAAGCGCTTCGGCATCCACCCGAATTTCCAGATGGGAAGCCTGCTCACCCGTGAGACTGATGCGGGTCAACCCGGCGATGCCTTCCATGGATGTTTTGATTTCTGATGCCAGAGAGCCCAACTCTGCCATGGTCAAGTCAGGGCCGGTGACCGCCAGAATAAAACCGGCGGTTTCATCCAGCTTGGTGTTGATTTCTATGGCGAAAGCTTCATCGGGCAAGTCTTTTTGCAAATCGCTCATCCGATTGCGCAAATCCACCCAGGCATTGTCCACACTGGTACCGTATTCCAGTTCCAGCACCACCACCGACAGGCCATGTACCGATCTGGAATTGGAACGAAGATGGCCGGTAACAGCCTCCACCTCTTCTTCAATTTTTCGGGTGACCAGCCGTTCCACGTCCTCCGGCAGCGCTCCGGGATAGACAGTGGTCACCAAAGCCATGGGCGGGGCAATTTCAGGATATTCCTGTTTGGGAGACATGTAAAAACTGAGAGCTCCCGCCAGCACCACCATGCCCGCCAGCAGGAATACCACCAGCGGATGTCTCAGAACACTTTGGATCAACCGGGTCATGGCCGATCACCCGCCGCTTCCCAAATAACCCTGTCACCGGAAGACAACCGGGACATGCCGGCAATGACCAGCAGCTGGCCCGGTTCCACCCCTGTGATCATTAAACGGGTGCCTGATGACTGTACCACGTTCACCGGCATCTGGACCGCCACTTCACTCTCCACCACATAGACATAATCTTGGTCACCGGCAACAACACTGCTCATGGGTACCCAGATGCCTGTCACCGGGTTGGTTTCCACCGCGACAGACACCACGGTTCCCGGCAGGTGCCCCGCTTCCTGATAACTGATGTCGATGGGATAGGTACGGGTCAGCGGATCGGGAAGGGTGCTGATGAGGCTGATTTCCCCTGCCCATTCCAGGTCACGGGACACCATCACCGCCGGGTTTCCTGGTTGAAGCAGTGCCAGCTCCCCAGCAGTGGCACTCACCTGTACCTTGGGGATATCGCTGCGAAGGGTGAGCAGCGGTGTGCCCGCCACATAGGTTTCTCCTGCCTCATAATGAAGAGCGGTGATAATCCCCCGGGTTTGGGGCTGTAACACCGCGCGCTTCATCTGGGTTTCAAAATGAGTCACCTCTGCGGCGGCCGCATCACGGAGGGCGGCGAGACCATCAATTTCTTCCTTCCGTGCCCCTGAACGCAACCTGGTCAGTTGTTGCTCCACCTGTTGAAATGAAGCAGCTGCAAGAGCCGCCTCCAATCTGGCTGCATCCAGCTCCAGCTGAGAAACAGCGCCTGCTTCAAAGAGAGCCTCGCTGCGCCCCAGTTGAGCCTGGGCAAAGACAGTGGCTTCCTCTGCTTTCAGCACTTCCAGTTCAGCCTGCAGCAGCTCTTCTTCAAGGGCACCTGCCAAAGCCAGGTCCAGTTGGCTTTGCGCTGATCGCAACTGTGCCCTGGCGCCTTCCAGTGCGATGCGGTAGTCTGTATCATCCAGCTTTCCTAAAAGTGTATCGGCTTCCACAGGCATTTCTTTGGCCACATGAAATGCCTCAATGCGTCCCGAAACCGGAAAACTGATTTGTCGAAGTTCCTGCGCCACTACTTCTCCAGTGAAATGGAGGGTCAGTGGGGCAGTTTCCTGGCGGAGTTCCATCACCGTCACCCGGCGATCCACTCTTTCCGGAGGAGATTCCGGCTGGCTGCAGGCACTGGTTGTCAGAAGAGTAAGGATCAGGAGACACAAGCCTATACCCTGGCTCCAATGCTTTTTCATGGTTGGTTGCTTACCAAAGGGTATCCCTTTTCTTCTTTTCCCACTGGTAGTATTGCTGCCTTCACAACGCCAAACGGCTGTGACAACCTTGTTCTGCTCTTGATGATATTCATCTGATTTTTGCTGTTTCAGGCATTTCATCAGCCAGACCTCCTCGGGTTTTCAGACGGGGTGTTCAATGATATCATACCCACTGACTGTCACTGTAAAGATGGAATTGATCAGGAAGAGTAAAAAGAAGGACAAAAAGGAAAATCCCGTGCCTTGAGGCACAGGATTGAAATGATTCATGGATCCATATTAGTGTTGCATAAATGGCTGTCTTGTTTTTATGCCAACCAGGCTCGGAACATCCAAACGGCTTTTTCATACTGGGCCAAAGCGCCCACCATCATATCGACGGAAACCTGATCGTCAGCTTCTTCAGCAACTTTGATACCGGCTCGCAGGTCTTTGATCACTGCCGTAAAATCTGCCATCACTTCTTTGACCAGCTTCTCACCGTCAATTTTCTCGCTGGCGGCTTCTTTCAGTGTTGCCAGTTCCAGATACTCTTTCATGGAAGCTGCCGGACGGTGTCCCAGCATGAGAATACGCTCGGCCACTGCATCAATCTCTTCAGCAACCCCGTCATACAGCTCTTCCAGTTTGGCATGAAGGGCAAAGAACTGTTTGCCTTCAACGTTCCAGTGGTAGTTGTGAAGTTTTGTGTAAAGGACATGCAGGTTGGCCAGATAGGTGTTCATCTCTTTTGTCACTGCTTCTCTGCCTTTTGCTTCCAAACCAATGTTGATTTCTGTCATCTTGTGTTTCCTCCTTTTAAGATCAATGGGTTGATGGGTATGATTTAAGTTGTAATGATTACAACTTTGTTTCTGTTGTTATTATACCACACCCACTTCCCTTTAATCAAGGATTATCCACCTTTTTTTAAAATATTTTTGGTGGGTTCGGGGGGAGAAAGGGTTCTTTATTCGCCTGCTTTTTCGGTTTTCTGACGGAAGTAAGCAACAGCACTGCGTACGTGCATTTCCACCCCCAGAGGGAGCGCGCGCTCATCCAGCTTAAAGGATGGGTGATGGTGCGGCAGGTCTGTCTGTTGCTCTGCATCGGCGATTCCGATGAAATAGAAAGCGCTAGGTACCCGGCGGGCGAAGGACGCAAAATCTTCCCCCAGCATGACTGCCAGATCATGCGTCATCACCATGGGCTCTCCTGCTGCAGCCATGGCCGCCTGTTCCACCAGTGCAGCCATGGCACTGTCATTTTCCAGCAGTTCATTGCCGCATTTAAACGTTACTTTCCCCCGGGTGCCATTCAATGCGCATACCTGGTGCACCAACTGTTCAAACCGCTCCCGCACCTGTTCATCCTCTCCATGGAGGCAACGGATAGACCCGGATAAAGTAACTTCATCGGGAATGATAATGGGGGAAGTGCCGGCATTGATCTGGCAAAAAGTGATGAGGGTGGGTTTCAGCACATTTCTTTCCCGCGTCTGAATAGCCTGAACGGCGTTCATTAACTGGTTGGCGGCATAAATGGGGTCTTTTGACAGATGAGGTGCTCCGCCATGGCCGCCCTTGCCTTCAATGGTAATCCAAAAATAGTAGCTGGATGCCATGAGGGGTCCGGGAATAATTCCCACCGTGCCGGAGGGCAGCGGTGACCAGAGGTGGAGCCCCATGGCAGCGGTAACCCGTGGGTTTTCCATGACTCCCTGTTCAACGAGAATCTCTGCCCCGGCATCTTCCTCGTTGGGCTGAAAGACAAATTTGATGGTTCCCGCCAGCTTTTCCCGGTGCCGGGCCAGTATTTTAGCTGCCACCAGCAGCATAGCCGTGTGACCGTCATGCCCACAGGCATGCATTTTCCCATCAACAACCGATCGAAAGGACACTTCTGCCGTTTCCTGAATGGGCAGGGCGTCCATATCTGCCCGCAGCATCAGCACCGGCTCCGGCTGGGTACCGGCGAGGATACCCACCACTCCCGTTTCAGCCACCCGGTGGGTGTCAATTCCACAGTCTTTCAGGTACTTTTCCACAATACCTGCTGTGCGATGCTCCTCAAAACCCAGTTCCGGATACTGGTGAAAGTCCCGGCGAAGGTGAATGAGTTCCTGTTCAAGTTCGCTGATCTCCGCTTTCATTGTTTCTGTCCATTTCAATGATTCCAACGATTCCAATGATTTCACCCCCTGTTGTCAGTTTGATGACCGGTTGGCGACTCGTGCTGCCAGCTGTTCCGCCAGATGCTGAGCCCGTGCCACCACCTGGCTTTCATCCACTGTCAGCAACTGCCGGTTTTCCATCACCAGCTGCCCGTCAATGATAACCATTTCCACTTCATGACCCCGGGCTGCATAGACCAGGTTGGGCACCAGATTGGACACTGGGGCCGTGATCACAGGAGCAAGCCCCGGTTCTCTGGTATTGATCACAATAAGATCTGCTTTTTTGCCGGGTTCAAGTGATCCGATTTCATCTGCCAGGCCAATGGCTCTGGCTCCTTCGATGGTGGCCATGCGCAGCACTTTTTCCGCCGGCATGACGGTGGGGTCTTTGGCTTTGATTTTATTAAAAACGGCTGCTGCCTTCATTTCATTGAACATATTGTTACAGTTGTTCCCCGGTGCATTGTCGGAACCGAGCCCGGCGATGCCTCCGGCTTCAAGAAAGGCCATCACCGGGGGCACCATGCCGTCGATGATGCCAATACTGCCAGGGCAGTGGATCATGGCTGCGCCCTTTTTTGCCATCAGGGCAGCTTCTTCATCGGTGGCTTCTGTCAGATGAACGGCCACCAGCTGTTCATCCAGGTATCCAATACTGTCCAGCCAGGGAATTGTTCTTTGCCCATACCGACGCTCCATTTGGTTGATCTCCCTGTCTCCCTGGGCCACATGCATGTGAATGCGGGTTTTATAGGTGCGTGCCAGTGATTTTATTTCCAGCAGCAGTGATTCAGTGACCATATCTGGTCCCTGGGGACCCAGCATAACGGTGATGCGCCCGTCTGCCTTGCCGTGCCATTCTTCCAGCATCTGAAGGGTTTCTTCCAGTTTCTGTCGGCCGGTGGATTCATCAAGGGGATACATCTCATTTACCTTCAAACGGTGAAGACCGGGCGGCAGCTGGTTTACTGTTGCCGTCAGCCTTCCCCGGGCACCGGTGGTTCGGTAATTTTCCGCAATCAGTGGCATGGGATTGTCAAAATCAGAGAAGGTGGTGGTGCCGGCCTTCAGTCCCTCCACAATATTCAGCATGGAACCGGCCACTGCCTCTGCTTCATTTATTTCACTGAAATACGGGCCCACACCCTTTTGAAGCCAGTGGTGAGTATCCTGTGCCACGCCCCGGTAAAGGGCCATGCTGGTATGAATGTGGGCATCCACCAGCCCGGGCATCACCGCTTTTCCGGCAACGTCGTGCACCACCCGGGCACTGTAACGTTCCATCAGCTCCTGGGTGGTGCCCACTGCCAGAATACGATTACCCTCGATGGCAACTGCACCATCCGGCAGCAAGCCTCCCTTTTCATCTGTCATGGTGAGCAGTGTGGCGTGAACAATGAGACGGTCAATCATCTGCATTCCTCCTGTTCTTGTGTATGAGGGCTTCTGAGATGAACTAATGATTTCATCATATCATATTGTCGTTTTTCAGACATCAGATTCCCTTTTATAAAAAAAAGCATAAACCCCGGCAATCCGGAATTTATGCTTTTCATGTTCTTGATGCATTCCGTCAGGGTGTGATCCCTTAAACGGTCACTTACCCTGTCTTAATAAGACTTGAATGGCTGGCCTGGTGCCCAGAACAGATTCGTGCTTTGAATCTGATCAGTGACAGGTTCTTTGCCCAGCACGGTGGCATTATAGTGCCGCAGCAGCTCAAAGAATTTGGGGCAAAGAGGAATCAGCGCAATCAGGTTGACGTACACCGGAATGGCCACGGTTATATCGGCAAAGAGCCATACTGTACCTGTGGGCATTCCCACCCAGTTGGCGTAGAAAACAAGCGCCACACCAGGAACAGGATAACCATATTTCAAAACACCCAGAATAAACTTGGCGAAGGCGGACTCTCTTCCAAACCCGTGAAGCAGGATGGTTTCATAGTAGGCGTACCAGCCTGTCAGGGTGGTGAAACCAAAGAGCACAACCCCAATGGTAACCAGTACTACCCCCCAGTAACCAATGCCTTCTTCAAAAGCGTTCAGTGTGAGACTGGCGCCGGCCAGCCCTGTATCATAGGCACCGGTCATGACAATAACCAGTGCTGTGATGGTGCACACCACAATGGTATCCAGAAATACTTCAAAAATCCCCCACATACCCTGTTTGATGGGATGATCAACTTTTGATGTGGCATGGGCCATTGGTGCAGAACCCCAGCCAGCTTCATTACTGTAAACACCCCGGGCAACCCCCATGCGAATGGCCATCATGAAGGTGGCGCCTGCGAAGCCGCCCACTGCTGCCATGGGCTGGAAGGCATGTGCAAAAATAAGGCTAACCGCTGCAGGAAGCTGTCCAATATTGGTAATAATAATGAACAGACCGCCGATAATGTAAAATGCGGCCATAAAAGGCACTATATAGGAGGAGAAACGCCCAATGCGGGAAATACCGCCCAGGATAACCGCATACATGAAAATACCAACACCGGCAGCCGCCATGCTGTGGCTGACGCCGAAGGTGGTGGAAATCGATTCAGATACGGTAAAAGTCTGCATCGTCAGTACCCAGGAGGAAAGGATCCCCACGCCAAAGATCGCTGCCAGGGGCTTCCAGAAGGGAAGTCCCAACTGGCCATGCCAGCCTTTATCCAGGTAGTAGGTGGGTCCACCATAGGTGTCTCCATTTTCAAACTCCTGCCGATAGTGGACTGCTAAAGCAACCTCCACCATTTTAGTCATCAGTCCGACAAGACCGGTCACCCACATCCAGAAAACAGCTCCCACGCCCCCAATGGCGATGGCACTGGCCACGCCGCCGATGTTACCGACACCAATGGCACCGGATGTCGCCACGCAAAAAGCTTCGAACGATGTGAGAATCCCGCTGCCTTCGCCGCGTTTACGGGTCAGGTTGCCCCAGACATACTTAAAGGAATGACCAAAGTACCTGAACTGCCAGAATCCGCTTCGAATGGTGAAGTATGCCCCGAGACCCAGCACCAGCACCAGCATGGCAGGACCCCATAACCAACCGACTAACTTGTCCAGAAATGCATCCATCAACTTTCCTCCTTTATTGTTCTCGTACTTGATTGCCGACTTTGCAGGAGATGGCACTTTTTCCAGAAATGCAGGTGTTCATAAGATTCTAAAATAGCTTGACAACGTTCTGGTCATTCTTAATAGTCGGTTTTCGAAAGCTCATCTCCCAATGAATGTCTTAATTTCACCTCCTTGTGTTGATTTATGGTATGCCACCCCATTCACCGGTAATACCGGGATGGCTTCCCTGCAAATGAATCGATGCGATTGGTGGAACATATCGAATCTTACTACTTATTGATATATTTCATATTTTCAGTTTATTCTATTTATGAATTTTATAGTATGTTGTCCTTCTTGTCAAATGTTTCAGAAGGATTTTCTGATTTTGTCATTATTGTTCAATTGCCCCGCACAACTTTACAGAAACAGGAGACTGATCACCAGAGCAAATGGAGCAAATTTCGATGCACCACTCGTCCACCGCCTACTATCACAAGCTGTTTTCGATCAAAAATAATAAACCTGAAACCGCAGGCACCCATTCTTGATAGAATGATCTGCCCGTGATTTCAGGTTCGGGTGTCGGCTTTCCTTATTAATAGTGGTCAGATCCAGGCAGTACCCCTTACACTTTCGGCAAGATTCCATCTGTTTCCGTTAAGGCAACCACTTCAAAAGGCAGCGTCAGGATAAAAACGGTTCCGTGAGGTTCACGCCTGTTAACCATAATGGTGCCATTCATCAGTTCTGCCAGGCGTTTCACAATAGATAAGCCCAGGCCGGTTCCCCCGTATCTTTTGGATAACGTCATATCAACCTGCATAAAGGGATGAAATATTTGAGGATACTGGTCTTCCTCAATACCTATGCCGCTGTCTTCAATCTCAAAGGTGATCTGATGCGTGGAGGCATTGGTTTTGTCAAGGCAAATTCTCACTGCCACATGTCCCTCTTCCGTAAATTTAACAGCGTTGTTCAGCAAATTTCCCAGTATCTGAGTCAGTTTGTCTTTATCACCAGTGACCCATTCCGGTAGATGCGCATCTGCCGACACTGAGAGCATCAACCCTTTCGTCTCTGCCTGATGCCGGTACAGGCCTGCAATTCTGTCCACTGCCTTCATTAAATGAAACGTGCTTTTCCGAAGGCTCATTTTATCTGACTCGATTTTGGAAATATCCAGCACATCACTGATCACATGGAGAAGCGTTCGTGCCGCTTCATGAACATACGTAATGTACTCTGTCTGCTCTTCGTCCAGGTCAGTCATTTGCAACAGCTGAATGAAGCCGATCATCCCATTCATGGGAGTTCTGATTTCATGGCTCATGTTGGCAAGAAAGATGGTCTTGGCACTATTGGCCGATTCTGCATTTTCTTTGGCCACACGCAGGGCATCCTCCATTTTTTTGCGTTCTGTGATATTGGTCAGGGTTGAAATGCTGTAGCGTTCCTCGTCTCCCGGAAGTACCACCACCTTGTTTCGGCAGTAAAAAACAGCTTTTTCCTCCCCATCCCTTTGATTCACCACTTCGCCTTCCCAGAACCCTTTTTCAAAGGTTTCCTTCATAATTGACCTGCGGTTTTGCTGATCATCACGATCCAGCACCAATCCTTCCTGTTGATAAAAAATAGCGGTGGATTTGCCTACAAAGTCTTCTTTCGACAATCCATAGGTGCGGCACTGAATATCATTCACATAATGAATGATTCCCGCTTCGTCACTGACAGTCACATGGTCTGCCACCTGATCAAGAATTGCCGCCTGAAACTCCAGTTGTTTTTTGATGTTTCGGTTTTCTGTCACATCCCTGATGATGGTCAGCACTCTGTCACCTTCGAGGGGAACAATTCTGGCTTCAAAATGTTCCGGTTCCTCCTTCACGTGCAGGGTATAGTCATACACCACCAGCCGCTGCTCTGCCGATGCTTCTTGGAAGGCGCAAATGGCACCTTCGGCCACCTCTCTGGGAAATGTGCTGATGAGATTTTTTCCAATGAGCTGCCGCAAGGGTACCAACAGCTTGTTTTCATCCTGGGTGTAAGATTCCAGATAATTCCCATTGATATCAAAAACAAACAGCAAATCGGGATGCGCCTGTATAACGGCATTTTCACGGTTTTTTCGATCTGTTTCATCCATCAGGTAGATTAACAGATGTCGCTTGGGGTCATTTTGAGGTTTCATAACAACACGGCACCACCGCTGTGTCAATGGGAACCAGCCTTCTGTCTCCATCTCTTCCCATCGCTGCCAGGCACCTTGCAATAAATGAACCCAGATTTGCTCTTCTCCCAGCGAATCAACAAAAATGCCGATGTTGGTCTGATCGAAAGATTGCCGCCATCCGGTTAAACGGATGAACGCTTCATTATAATCAATCACACCTTCATTCCACACACTCAGTTCATCGGTACTGTCAAGTGATTCACCCAAGGCACAGGCGATGATCCCCATGGGAGAATGATGGAACAGTTGGTGATAATTCAAGACACTCGCTTTCATGGCAGCCTCCTGCTCTCTTTTATCAAGTTTCTTAACTACGATAACTCTACTATTCATCTAAGAATATCAGAAAGGACAACCATCTGTCCATTGTCGTCATAATAATCCCCTTCACTCTGTCGGTTTTGTGAGTCAGCGGCACTAAAAAGCAGCAATCGCAATGATTGCTGCTCTTTTAGTGCTTCGTTTGTTCATATCATTTTACTGGGTTTGAAGCGAGGGCTGTTCTCCACGGAACCAGCCTCCCATTTTACCTGCGCCATTCCTGAAACCGCCAAGTCTCATGCGACCGCCTCCCTGACAAGCGCCACCACCAAAGCCATCAAATCCATTCTCCAGATGAGCGGCTTCCATGGTTTCCAAACGTTCCATCTGCCACGCTGCCTGTTCTTCGGTAATGAGTCCTTCGTTGAGGGCTTCTTCAATACGCTCCTGCCGCCATTCAATCATGTCGAAAAACCACTGGGGGGTCTCCACTGTTTCTGCATAGACCATGGCACCCAGGGCTGCCACCAATAAGAGAGTCATCACCATCAGCCATCTTTTTTTCATCACTGTTTCCTCCTTCATTCATCTTTTAGAACTGTTCGTTGAGATGCATTCATTTTACATCTCAAATGTGATGAAAGTATGATGGAGGGGTTTCTGTTTAAATAATGCCAAATGACCTGAAGGCAAAAACAAAGGCAGTCATGGTGAGTACCGACAGGGCTGTTGTCATCATGATAATGCTGGAGGCCAGTTCTTTATCCCCGCCCATTGCCGCCGTCATAATGTAAGAGGTTGTGGCCGTGGGAACTCCAAAGAGGATATACACCAGAATGACATCGCTCCCTGTGTATCCCAGCATCACCGCCAGAGAAACTGTCACCAGTGGCAATAGTACCAGTTTAACCCCACTGGCCACCAATGCCGGCTGTAAATTTTTAAGAGCAGCACCCATCTGAAAGGAAGCTCCGATGGCGATCAGGGCCAGTGGACTTGTCAGGGCATTAAAGTAGTTCATGGTGCGGGTGGCGACCAGGGGAAGCGGCAACGACAGGGCCGAGGCCACAAAACCCGCACCAATGGCAATGATCAGCGGATTTCGAAGAATGCCTGCCACCAGGTGGCGTACCTGGTGCCGTCGGTTGCCTTTGTCTTGACCGGCATTGGCCAGCGCGAGGATCATCACTGCAAGAGCATTATACAGCGGAATAATAAAGGCGATGGCAATGGGAGCTTTTGGCCCGATACTGCCGGTAATATTTTCCAGCAACGAGAACCCAATATATAGAAAGTTTCCCCGAAAGCCACCATGAACAAAAGCTCCCAACTTTTGCGGCTCACGAATAATGAAACGCCCTATGAGCCAGATGCAGGGAATGCTGATGATGGTGGCCAGCACCAAAAACAGCACCAGCCCTGTATCAAATGCCTCTGTGAAGGTGGTTCCGGCCACATCCTGAAACAGTTTGATGGGAAGTGCCACATAGAACACCAGCGTATTGGCTGTTTGAATGAAAGTGTCATTGAGTATTTGCTTCCTTTTTAATCCCCATCCCATCAGCATCACCAGAAAAATCGGCAATGCGGTATTAATGCTGAAAATCAGATTATCAAGCATGGTTGTCTCCTTTTTGCAAGCGGCGATGCCTGTCAGTGTGATATATTGATGTCTAAAGTTCCTGCCTGAACTCCTGTCCAAACTTTTTACCAGTTTATTATATCAGTTTCTTTTCTTTCCGGCCATCGGTCATCTTACTACAGTCTGTGCATATGTCAGTCTGTATAAATCAATTTCGACATTTGCGTCGTAAACAATATGAACAAAAGAAACAATATTGATAAAACCTTAACAATCTCCTCTTCCTCTGTCATACTAATGAAGCAATATGCTGTTATTGCCAAAGAAAAAACCTAACAAAAGGGGGATTTATTTATGTTGAAGAAACAAAGAAAAGGCATGTCATTTTTATTGGCCATCTTGCTGATGATGACACTCCTGTCAGGATGCGGTGGTTCACAACCTGCGGCGCCAGAGGCCCCGGAAGAGCCAACCGAGGTGGAAGCACCTGCAGAAACTGAAGCAGGTTCAGCAGACCTGACCACTGATGTGGTCATCATTGGTGCTGGCGGCGCGGGCCTGGCAGCTGCCATCGAAGCTCATGACGCCGGCAAAGAAGTCATCGTGGTGGAGCAAATGCCCATTATCGGCGGCAACACCCTGCGAGCCACCGGCGGTTTAAACGCAGCCGGCACTTCTTCCCAGGAAGCCGCAGGCATTGAAGATGATGCCGATACCCATTATGAAGACACCATGAAGGGCGGTTATGAACTGAATGATCCTGCCCTGGTGCGCATTCTGGCTGATGAGGCCGGCCCCGCAGTGGAGTGGCTCATCGAACTTGGTGCCGACTTATCTGATGTTGGACGTTTGGGTGGTTCTTCCAATAACCGCTCTCACCGACCCACCGGTGGTGCCCCTGTTGGCGCCCATCTGGTGGAAGTACTGCGAACATCAGTGGAAAATCGTGGTATCGAAATCAAAATCAACACAAAAGCTGTTGAAATTATGAAAGAAGGCAATGCCGTCACCGGTATTATAGTGGAAGATAACAAAGGTGACACTTATCAGATTTCAGCTAATTCTGTCATTGTTGCCACTGGCGGGTTTGGTGCCAACGGCGACATGTTTGCCGACTATGACGCTGCTCTCACTGGCTTTGGATCCACCAACCACCCCGGCGCAGATGGTGTGGCTATTCTAATGGCTCAGGCTGCCGGTGCTGCCCTGATCGACATGGAGCAAATTCAGACGCACCCAACTGTGGTGCCTGAAAACGGCTACATGATCACAGAAGCAGTACGTGGCAATGGTGCCATTCTTATCAACCGAAACGGTGAACGTTTTACAAATGAGATCGGTACCCGTGATGTGGTTTCTGAGGCCATGCTGGCCCAGGAAGGTGCCACTGGATTCCTCTTCTTTGATGAAGGCATTCGCGAAAGCCTCAGCGCCATCGAGGGCTATATTCGCCAGGGCTTTGTGGTGGAAGCCGAGAGTCTTGAGGAAATGGCTGAACTGATGGATATGGACGCCGCAGTTTTGACCGCCACCTTGGAAACCTACAATGCTGCTGTTGCTTCCGGAAATGACGAAGCTTTCGGTCGTGACGATATGCCACGATCTCTGGAAACAGCCGGCTACTACCTCATTGAAGTAGGCCCTGCTGTTCACCATACCATGGGAGGCATTCATATTTCACCCCAGGCAGAAGTACTTGATGAAAGCGGCAGCCCCATTCCCGGATTCTTTGCAGCTGGTGAAGTCACAGGCGGTGTTCATGGCGGCAACCGTTTGGGCGGTAATGCACTGGCCGACCTGATGGTCTTTGGACGTATCGCAGGGAAATCTGCAGCCAAGTAGATTCTTACTGTTGCCACATTTCTCTCAGCTTTTCACATCATAGTGCAGCTCAAATGAACTTAACTTTATTTAACAGGAAGGGACCTTTCGGCATTCGCCGAAGGTCCCTTCCTGTTTTGTCATCACACCATGATTCGCCGCCATCAGATCTTCTGCCATTTTCCAGAAAGCCGCCTGCCTGCAGGTGATAATCGCCCGGGGCCGCGGTGTTTCTTTAACTTCTTTTTCAACCCACCATGGCGAAAAAAACGCTGCCGTTCACCGCTGGTAATGATCAGGGAAAAAATAATCAACAAGACAGCCATACTGACACCCACCATGTCAATCATCACATCCACGGGGCTGGCCACCCGGTCAGGAACAAATGACTGGCGGTATTCGTCCAGCACCGCCAGCACAAATCCACCCATGAAGGAAAGTACTATTGAAAGCGTGGCACTGGCAATATACTGGTACAGCAGGAAGAACAATGCCAGGGTAATGAGGAAAAAGACACCCACATGGGCCAGCTTCCGCAGAAAAAACTCAATGACCACCGGGTTTTCCCGTACATAAGACAAGAAGTCCTGCGTCACAGTGTCAAGATGCCCCAGTTCCCCGAAATTCAATGGAATTCGTGCCGCCAGCCAGTCTGCAAGCCGGATGAAAGTCATGTCCATTCCTGCTGCCAGCTGATTCAAATGACGAAGCACCGGCAGCACCCGCAGCCCCGGTATTGAAGAGGCCGTGTATAGGAAAGCTATTAATCCCACTACTGCCAGCCAGGCTGTTTTTCGCATCTGACTTCACCTCTGTTCTTTCACTAATCTTCCATCAGTATATCACTTGATTGCCAAAACAAAAAGAAACCAATTTCGCCTTGAGGATACCATGGCAAAATTGGTTCTATATGGTTCTATACGGAAGGTTGTTGATGGTTGAATGAGATTGAGCCGAAGATGTGTTACTGTTCCACTATATGCCTATTCAACGAGCGCGCCACTGAATGCCCTTTGATAGATTGCCTTGATATCTTCCACCGATGGTTTCACCGGATTGGTCAGGGTACAGGGGTCGTTGAGAGCATTCTGGCTCATGCGATCCAGGACATGTTGGAAGTCTTCATCAGAGATGCTCACTTCCGCTACTTCTTTAAAGCTGGTAGGAATACCCACACTTCTGTTTAATTCCTGAAGGGCCTGAGATAGATCGGCAACTCCCAATTGTCTTTCCACCTCTTGATATTTTGTGCTTCCCGCTTTATTAAAGGCAATAATATAAGGCATTAGAATGGCATTGGCCATTCCATGGGTGACACCAAACTCACCACCAACCTTGTGAGCCATACTGTGAACAATTCCCAGAGAGCAATTGGTAAAGGCCATGCCTGCAATGGCAGAGGCATTATGCATGGCTTCCCGGGCTGCCATATTATCCCCATTGTCCACTGCTGTCGGCAGGTGCGCAAACACCAATCGAATGGCTTCCATGGCCAGTGAATCTGTGTAGCTGGTGGCCGCAGTCGATGCGATGGCTTCCACCGCATGGGCCATGACATCCATGCCTGTGTTGGCGGTGATATGAGGTGGCATTTTGGCAGGCAGATTGGCGTCAAGAATGGCAATGTCCGGAGTCATTTGATAGGACACCAGCGGATATTTGATGTGGTTCTCCCGATCTGTGATCACCGAAAATGCAGTAATTTCAGATGCAGTGCCGCTGGTGGAGGGTATGGCAACAAAGCGTGCCTTTGTTCGGAGCTCTGGAAACTTTCCTGCCACAAGATCTTCGAACTTAGTATCAGGGTATTCATAGTACACCCACATAATCTTGGCGGCATCCAATGCTGATCCACCGCCAATGGCAATAATCCAGTCCGGTTGAAAATCAGCCATTGCTTTCCCGCCCCGAATGACGGTTTCAATGGATGGATCAGGCTCAACGCCATCAATCACAGCCACCTCCATCCCTGCCTCCATGAGATACTGCTGTGCCTGGTGAAGAAATCCATGGCGCTTCATCGACTCGCCGCCGGTGACCAGAACTGCTTTTTCCCCCTTCAGTTTTCCCAGATAAGATAAAGATCCTGCGTTAAAAACAATATCTGCTGGAACACGAAACCACTGCATACCCATCAAATCGCCTCCTGTTTGTATATTCATTCATATACGGTGACTTTCAACAGTGCTGATTGATACTGTTATTGTGAAATCATCGTCAATATGATATGATGACATATATTTATTGCTTACTGTGACAAATGCTTATGTTTCAGGATTTAAGTATAACTTGTCACCATTTCCATTACTATCAAATAGCGCTTAAAAAGTGTTCTATTCTTGAAATATTGTTATTTTTTTAACTTGTACGAAGGGAGAGCTTGGTGTGCTTCATTCTTTTCATGAATATCTCGAGACCATTGATGGGCTGGAAACCGAATATGTGAAGCTTCTCAGCTATGACTTACCCTCCTCGTTTTGCGATCACTACCGCTCCCATGCTTACACCCGCCTATGCACCATTCTTTCCGGCGAAAAGAAAGTCACGCTGAACAAATCAGATTCCTTCACCTATGGAACAAGCCAGCACCTGCTTTTACCGCCCCATTCACAGGTGCTCATGGAAATTGACCAACCCACCCAGGCTCTTGTTTTCGAACTCAACCAAGATGTGATTCAACGGGTTCTCCAACGCACTCGCCTGGCGGATACCGTCTGCGAAACTCTTTCCACATCATCATTTAAATCATATGCTTTGGGTTTTAATCGGGTTGAAATCAACGCGGAAATTCAACAGTTGCATTCTATTTCAGTCAGCAGTAATCCCAACAAGGCTTTTTTGATGGATCTATCTGCTCAAAAACTGGTTTATGAGCTGATCAAAGATTGTGCTGCGCGTTCAATCCTTCAAATGCAATACCCTTCACGTTTACAGGAAATCATTCAGTACATTGATGTCCATCTTCATGAACACATGACGTTGGAAGAAATCGCCAAGGACTGTCACATGTCGCCTTCCAACCTGTCCCATCTTTTTAAAAAGCATACCACTCTCCGTCCAATGGCATTTGTCAGAGCACGAAGAATGGCATTGGCAGCTACATACCTTCAACATCACTCTGTGACAGAAGTTTCTTTGATGCTGGGTTATGATAATCTCTCCCATTTTATACGTCTCTTCCGCGAGTGTTACCAGGAAACACCCAAGCAGTTTCAGCTTCGACATCAAAGTGGCACTGATTCGCTGAACAAGTAAAAGAAAAAGCGTTCAGACAACCACCGGAACGCTTTTTCTTTTACTTATCATTCAGCCGATTCTTCCAGTAAACACGTGTCTGACCGAGTATCTTCCAGAATCAGATGCAGAATTCGATGAAGATTTTTGGCATCTTCCTGATCCAGATGCAGGCAGGAAACTACCCGCCGGGGCACCTCTGCCGCTTTATCTTTCATTTTCTTTCCTTCTTCGGTGAGGTGAATCACCACCACCCGTTCATCTTCCAGGCTGCGGACTCGCCGCACCAATCCCTGATTTTCCATCTTTTTCAGCAACGGTGTCAGCGTGCCTGAGTCAAGAAAAAGACGTTCCCCCAGCTCTTTGACACTGATATGATCGGTTTCCCAGAGTACCATGAGAGTGATGTACTGGGTATAAGTCAATCCCAGGGGATCCAGCACCGGCTTGTACAGCCGGATAACCTGCCGGGAGCAGGCATAGAGAGGGAAACACAACTGCTTATCCAGTTTCAGAAAATCATCGTTCATGTTTTTCACCCGCCACTTTCATTCTGTTAGGCCTATACACCCATAGTCCGCTTGTTCTTATTCTCGACAACGTCAAGATTCATCAATGGATTAAGCTTTTTTAAGTAATTCGGATTTCAGTAGCACCTTTCAGTTCCATGACAAGCTTGTCACTGTCAAAACGCTGTTTCCAGTTTTGAACAATTCAATTGTATGCTGCTATTTTAGATTGCTGAGTTGCATTTGTCAACTCTTTTCTGTCATCAACTAAAACCTCTGTGGACACGTTTCTACTTCCCGTTCCGCCAGAGGTTATATTTTTCAGGGAACGCTCCTTGAAGAACGTTCCCTGATTTTACAATTAAATTCAAATGTTTAAAGCTGGCAATGCTCAGACTTAGTTTCCGGCTGCTGCATTTAATCCGGCAATGCGTCCAAATACAAAGATATCGGTAATGGCGTTGCCTCCCAGTCGGTTCCCGCCATGAATACCACCGGTGACTTCTCCTGCTGCCCACAGCCCGGGAATCACCTCTCCATTTCCATTCAACACACGTGTGTCGGTGTCAATGACCACCCCACCCATGGTATGATGCAATGAAGCTTTTCTTGGAGAAATGGTAATACCCACATCGTCGTTGGCATCAACATAATCAAGGTCAATGGCCCCGGCGATGACCGCCTTATCAAAATCATCGTCATGCTGAGCGGCGACATAACTATTGTACTGCTCAATGGTTGCCCGCAGCTGTTCTTCCGTAAATGCGGGTGCAACCCCTGCTGCAGGCGTTTTGGTGGCTTCAGCCAGTTCGGCCAGAGTCTTGCCATACCAGATGTGTCCGCCTTCAACCATACCGGCAACCCGTTCATTGTAGTCGGTTCCCTGCAAAAGTTCATTAGGATTGCCCACATTTCCTCTGCCGGCATAGATGATATAGAAAATCCCATTTTCCAATGCCAGCGATGCTTTCGCCAGCACATCGCGTTCCGCATATTCATCCACAAATCGTTTTCCGCTGCTGTCAATCCAGATCTGTTCGGCTGCATCGGCCCATATTCCGTCTGTCATGGTGCCTTTAACAGGTGAGGAAGAAGGCATCATCTGGGCGATTTCCATGCCCGTTACATCAGCACCGATTGTCTGTGCCATAACAATGCCATCGCCTCTGTTGGTTCCCATATTGGTGGACAATGTTCTGTCTGAAAGATCTTCACCCCAGTACTTATCGTACTCCTTCACCATTACCGGGTTGGCACAATATCCGCCGGTGGCCAATACAACACCCTTCGATGTATTAATGGTGATCTGGGTTCCGTCAACCACGTTTTCCGCTTTGGCACCGATCACCCTGCCGGATGCATCTGTCAAAAGCTCGATGCCGCTGGTTTCGGTGAATACAGTAACCCCGTTATCAATGGCCACCTTTTCAAGTTGAGGAATTCGTTGGGCGCCTGACATAAAGGTATGGGTTCTCGGCCACATGGCTCCCAGCACTGTACCTGTTCCTACAGTTGTTCCATACTGGGCATCAAGGCCGTAAGAAGCCTCCAGTCCCGCTTCTCCCATCCATACGAAGGCATCGAGGGCGTTGGCAGCAAGCTGTCTGGCCAGTACCACATTGGGAGCAATCCAGCTGCCATCAGTCAACTCACGCAGACCGCCTGTGTACATATTCCACATATGTAACGCCACCGAGTCGAATCCGGGCATATCAACACCAGCTGCTTTACCGGCATTCCTTGAATAAAATGCGTTAATTTCACCTTTAAGTTCGGTTAAAACAGCTTCCCATTCAGGATACACATCAAATTTCAACTTTGGATCAGTGGGATTCAGGGCAAGGTAGCCATCCAAAGCATCTTTTTGGGCTCTTGATAATATCATCAGGTTCTCCTGTGCTTCAGGGTCAACTGCATTATAAGCCGCACCGGCCATTAAGGTGTTTCCCCCCAGTACCGATCCTTTTTCAATCAGAATGACCTCTGCGCCCTGTTGAGCCGCATTAATGGCTGCCGACAAGCCGGCACCGCCGCCGCCGATCACCAGTACATCCGTTTCCCAGGTTTCTGGAGCTCCCGGAGTAGCCGCCACCCGATTCTGTCTAAGTGCATCGACATCCAACCCAGCTGTTTTTGCAGCTTCTGTGACAGCACTGATAATACCATAGCTTGTCAATGTGGCGCCTGTGACGACATCAACGGAAAGACTCTGATGTTCGATGATTTGTGCCGGTATCCGTTCGTTGGCAACACTCACAACAGTGATGGTTTCAGAGTTTGCCAGATACTCAATGCCTGTAATTCGGCTGTCTTCCACAGTGATTTCAACGGTGATGGGCCCCTGCATTCCTGCCGCAGTGCCCTCAAAAGTGCCGTTGATCACTTCAGCAACCTCTTCTGAAGGCGCTTCCTCTGCAGGTGCAGCAGGTTGTTCTGCGGTGCATCCAACAAACAGTGTTGCCATCATCAGTAGGCATAGTAAAATCGCAATCGTTTTCTTCATTATGTTGCCTCCTTGACTCATTTTGTCCGGCGAAAACCTGGTCGATGATATTTCACTCCCAAGGCTTCACCTTCTTCTCTCTGGCCTTTCATTAAGTCGGTCATCCTCTCCGGAACACCTTTGCCATGGTATCTGCCAGGCATTCCTTAACCCATTCAGCATTTAACAAGCCTGAAAGAAAGCGGCATTCATTGATGGTATTAACACCCCCCTTTGCATGACAATTTTTTTGGTGCATGATGATAGCCACTACCTGTTGGCAAACATGTATCCCGTTTTTCGAACTGTGATAATGTACTCCGGCTTTGACGGATCTGTTTCAATCTTTTTTCGCAGATTTCTGATATGCACAAACACGGTTCTCACGTCTCCATTGCTGGGTTTATACCAAATATGCTGATACAGCTCTTCAGCATTGAGCGCGTTGCCTTTATTCATCATCATATGTTTTAACAGCTCGTATTCCGTTGGTGACAGATAGATCTTCTCATCTTTCTTCAACGCCGTATGATCTGCAAAATCCAGCGTTAATTCTCCGATGGTGATGCAACTCATTTCCTGTGTGTGGGGCTGTTGCATGCGGCGCAGATTGGCTTCAATGTGAGCCAGCAGGACCGGGCTTCGAAAAGGCTTTGTCAGGTAGCTGTCTCCTCCCATATTCAAGGCTTCCATAATGGATTCATCATCATCCCGACAGCTGATAAAAATGATGGGGCAGTAGACATGGCGCCGCAACTGCGCACAGAGTGAAATGCCATCTGTGTCCGGCAGCATAATATCCAGCAAAATGATGTCGAAGCTTTCCGTTCTGGTTTTCTCCAGTGCATCTTTCGCAGTGTGCACTTTTTCAACCAAATAATTGCCTTTTTGAGTCAGATAAAAGTTTAGAATGTCACAGATTTCCAGGTCATCTTCCACAATCAGAATCTTATAGATGGCTTCTCCCTCCCATCTTAGGTATAATTGAATCAGTTTTTATTCTTTATTTGCTTTCTCAGGAGGACACGACATGAAATTAAAAAGGCGGGTATCACTTCTATTGACTCTGGCCTTCAGCCTGTTGCTTCTTGTATCAATGATACGCATCAATCAACATTCTTCCCTGCTGAAAGCCACTGCAGGCCAGCTTCACGTGGAACTCGGCCAATTTGCAAAAGGAACCCATCAATTGGCCGGTGAGTGGCTGATGTATGACGGCCTTCACGCACCAGATGAACTGGCTGCTTTGGATTACACCGTTACCGGTGATATGCGCTATAACTCTAGCATGGCCGGGAATACGTACGCCTTTTACATGCAGGTGAACGACCCGGAGTCGCTTCATTTCATCATCTCTTCCACCTACTATTTTCATTTGTGGATTAATCATCAGCCGGTATTATCTGAAGATGGCAGCAATCGTTTGAAGACCCACGATGCTTTTTCGCTGGAAGACTATGCGGGAAACACCCCAGGGTATTCCTTTGTCTTGCAGGTATATTCACCTTCTGACCTGCGGGGCAGTTATTTCAGTTTGTTGCTGGGTACGAAAGATCAAATCAGATTTGTCCACGATCGATGGATTGTTCTCGAATCTTTTGCTCTGGGTATCTATGCCATGATCATCTTGAATTCATTTGTTCTATACGCCCTTAAAAGAAGTGAACACTACCTGCTGTTGCTGCCCCTGTCTTCATTACTGGCCTTTTGGGGTTCGTTAACGGTGCTGCAGTATCCTGTTTTCCACCAGCTGATCCCCCAGGGTGTCTTCATGTATATCTTTTTCACGCTGTTAATGCACCCCAGTATTCTCAATTTCGAACTCACTCGCCAGCTGATCCCTGATGCGCTGCCGCCTAAAACTCAATGGTTCTTTTACGCCCTCTATGCAGTGTCTCTCAGTGTTTTCTTTTTTGTTGGCAACATCCCTGTGATACTGCAAAACTATGCGTCTGTTCTCAATTGGTTTTTGATTCTTGTTCAAGGCTGGATGATTTTACACAGCTATAGGCGCAATCGCCCGGAAGCTCCCATCCTGTTTGTGGGTCTTTGTATCCTCATTGTCAGTCGATTGTTTTTTTTCGGTATTCAGGAGGGTCTGATTCCCCACGGAATGGTGGATATCGAGCTGCAACCCAGAAGATATGCCTACATCATCTACATTGTTTGTTTTTCCATTGCCATCAACGGTATTTTTGCACGAAAGTTCAGCAAAGCCGACTCACTGGCCATCCAATTGGAGAAAACCAACCAAAACCTGAAACGGCTTGTTGACGAGAAAACCGCCGATCTGACGAAATCATACAATCAAATTGTCAATCTTCAGGATACCAGGAAGGTGTTTCTTTCTGAAGTGGCCCACAATCTCCGCAGCCCTCTGTTTGCCTTGATTGGATACGTTGACATGCTCCAGGCTGATCTGGCAGACCCTTCGCCTAAAACTGAGCAATACCTTCGGCAAATCAATGAACGCATCGATTATATTCAGAAGATGGCTGAAGAACTGTTCCTTGTTGCCCGATTAGAGGAAGATCAGGTTCCCTTTAATATGATTTTTTTTGATCTGTCATTGTTACTGCAGCGTGTATTGGAAAACCACGGCGGCCCTGCAAAACAAAGGCAAATTGCCCTTTCAGTTGAAAATCTTCCCGAAAAAACACTCTGTTATGGTGATCAGTTCCGTCTTCAACAGGCCATCGAAAATATCGTGAGTAATGCACTGCAGCATACTGACGAAGGTGGCCGCGTCACCATCTCACTCTTTCAGCGAGACAACGGTACGTTGCATCTGAAAATATGTGACACGGGATCAGGCATTACCCCTGAAGCATTGCCCCATATTTTTAACCGGTACTATACCCATACTGCTTCTCCCGCTACGTCTAAAAAGTCAACGGGTCTGGGCCTGACCATTGCTCAAAAAATCATTCAAATGCATCAGGGAAGCATTGAAGTTGACAGCCGCGTCGGTGAAGGCTCTGAATTTATCATCATTTTACCTGATGTGAAGTAGATGGAACGGTCCCTTGCTAATCTGACGGTTCATTACTTATAATCATGTACTTTCATGTTAATTCTATCACATGCGACAACTTCCCAAGTTAAAGATTTGTTTAATATTTCACGAACTAATGAACGAGTGCCTCTGTTTCTGAATAAAAAAAGGCGCTATAGACAAGATAATAATGGGTATCATACGCATGTATTAAACCTAAAACAATGTATGCAAATGAAGGGGGTTATCAGCATTATGAGTGAAATTCTCAAGTATGTGATTATAGGTAACGGCATAGCAGGATTATCTGCTGCAGAGGAAATTCGAAAAAGAGATGAAAAAGGTACCATCACGATGGTTACTTCAGAGAATATTTTGACTTACTATCGGGTTAAGTTATCTCATTATATTGGCACAGCCTTCGATGATAAACAAATGTTGGTACATGATGAAAAGTGGTATCAAGACCGAAACATTGATGTCATTTTAAATCAGATCGCAGAAGAAATAAAGGTAAAAGAAAACCGCATAAGATTGGATAACGGAACAGAATTAACCTATGATCGATTATTATTGGCAAACGGAAGCAGGCCCTTTGTGCCTCCGGTTAATGGCAGGTACAAGGGCGGTATCTTTGCATTAAGAACAATAAAAGATTTGAAATATATGCAACAATATTTTTCCATTTGTAATGACATCACCATCATTGGAGGAGGATTATTAGGGCTGGAAGCAGCTTGGGCTATAAAATCATCAGGTAAAAATGTCAATGTTATTGAATTTTTTCCTTATTTGCTACCAAAACAACTGGATGAACCATTATCTGCTAAACTTCTTCAAAAATTAGAAGGTAAGGGGTTGAACTTTTACCTTGGGTCGGCTGTCGAAGAAATTACTGGAGATACAGAAGCAGATGGAATTAAAATGAAAGATGGATCTGAGTTTAAAACGGATGCTGTCATATTTTCTTCTGGGGTTAGATCCAGCTTGGATTTAGTGCAGGATACAGGAATCGCATTTGATATAGGCGTTAAAGTGAATAAATATTTAAGAACCAACATTGACAACATTTATGCAGCAGGCGATATTGCAGAAGTTGATGGTGTCGTGTTGGGGTTATGGAGTACTGCCATGGCCCAAGGAAAAGCTGCAGGCCAAAACATGGCAGGAGACCTTGTAGAATACAAACTTGCACAACCTTTTACCATGCTGACGATTGCAGGAATTAATGTGTTTTCTGCTGGCAACATTCAAGAATATGATATGACATTGGAACATACAGAGGAAAAAAAGGAGCATTATTATAAAATATATCTGACAAATCATAAAATAACAGGCGGCATTCTCATGGGAGATACCTCTCATGCGCCTAAATTCAAAAAGGCTATTAATGATAATATCAATGTCGAACAGCTTATGGAAAAGGGGATGGGTTGTTGGGAGATCATCAACAGCTTTTAGATTGCGATTAGAAATGTACCTCGATCGTAAAACTTGAGATACAGACCAATCATTGTGGGAATTAAAATAGCCCCAGGGATATCCTGAGAAGGATGTGCTGTAGATTTACACAAAAGTTCTACACTGGCCATTCCTCCAACATCTTCCAATTACTTGCTCCATTTTTTTGTGTGACACAATAGTTTTACACGG